>NZ_JBMJAF010000001.1:1143118-2446879 GCF_049099505.1 Microbacterium sp. IO18 | reverse complement strand
CCAAGCCATTCCCATTCCCCTCATTCAGAACAGCGATCTTCGTCAAGGCAAGCGAGGCATGAGCGATCGTGATTTCGACCGTCGCCGAGGATTCATCGGTGACCTGCTCCCCGACGCTGTTCTGGGCGACCACGGTCGCCGTGTTGACGAAGCTGGTCTGCTGCGCATCCGCCGCGGTGACCGTATAGCTGCCGGTGCACACCATCGACGAGTCCGCCCCGCCGGCCGGGCCCAACACGGTGGACGGACAGCTGACGTCCGCGATCAACGGGTCGTCGACCACGACCCCGGTGAGCTGCTCGACTCCGGTGTTGGTGACGACGAATTGGTAGGGAATCGTGTCGCCGAGCCCGTATGCCGCCGGTTGAGGATCGGTGCGGTCGACCTGCTTGACGAGGCTGATGTCGCCGAGTGGATTCACCGACATCACCTGCACATTGCGGATGAGGTGCACGTCCGTCTCTGCACCCGTCGATGCGGCGAAGCCGAACTTGTACGTCGCCGGCGGGCGCTCGTCCATGACGTAGGAGAGGACCGTCTGGTACGCCGTCCGGGTTCCTGTGAAGTCGATCTCGACGGTCACGACAGGGAACTCATCCGGCGAGACCGTCACGCGGACGTTGCGAACCGCCTCATCGGGCCCCACGGCATTGCGAATCTCTCCCGGCAGCGTGGAGGCACCGCCGGGAGGGCCCAGTCGTGTCGACGCCAGGAAGCAATATCCTTCGTAGCCATCGCCGGGCCCACGCAGGGTGACGGTGTTGCCGACGCGCGGCGGGGAGAGGTAGCCCGAGAGGGCCGGACACCCGACGCCACGGCCTTGATCGTCGTTGGTGTTGTACCCCCAGGCGTCGAAGGCGACACCGAGGTATCCCCCCGCGACCCCCTCTTGCGATGTTCCCCCGAAGATGAACGGCGCGTAACCCAGAGATGCACCGATGCCGCCGGTGCTCGTGAGCGACCGCGAACCGTCCGAGAGGAAGAAGGAGATTCCGTCCGCGCCGCTGCCGCCGTACTGCGCCTGATCGAACTCGATCGCCAGTCCGGCGTTCGCCGGGAGTGCGCGATCGAACACCATCCCGCCGTTCCGGTTCTGACTCTCATCGTTGAGTTGGAGCCATCCCGGAAGAAGCCCCGGCGTCGGGGAACCGTTCGTGAACGTGCACGGACCGAGGTTGGAGGCCCCGGGTGGCGGCGCAGCGGTGGCCCCGGTGATGCATGCTCCGTCGAGCCCGATCGCTCGGACATCGGGAACGGTTTCACCTCCGAACGTCTCATCCAACAGGACCGACCCCGCAGCATACGCGGGGGACGCGAAGATCAGAGAAGCGGCGACGACGCTGACCGCGGCGAGCAAGGCGGCCACACCTCGCGCACGTGATCGGGCTTTCACGACTCGCATCTTCACCACCGCACCAATCTCGTGTGAACAGCAGATGAGATCGACCATCCACGCGAATGCCGGTACTGCCACGACGAGACCCGCGGGTGGGTGGCCCGTGTGTCTGTGTCTCGGACAGTAGCGCGGGGAAGGGCCGCCCACAAGGCATGGTTGTCGACAGGCGTCGGACACCACGGCACGGAGACACCGGGTCGCTCCTACGCAACGTCCCCCGAACAGCACGCAAAGCCGATCAACGCACGATGCCGCCGCCAAGTTTTCCATGCCGGGCGAGACTCCCTGCGTATCCCCACAACTGGGGATTTACCTTCCGCGGGAAGCGCCATAGGTTGTGACCATCTCATGGTCCGGGCTGGACGACCGCCCATCTCCCCTCCCCCATGGTCGTCCAGCTCCGGCACGCGCGGGTCGACGTCGTCACACCGGCGACGACTACGCAACGGCTGGAACCGACTACGCAATTCTCGGCCCGCGGTGTACCCCTTTCGACGCAGGCGACCACCGCGGTCACGGTTCGGCATCGAATCTTGATCCGTGCCGATTCGCGTGGGGATCATCGACAACCAGCCGGCGCTCGTGCTGGGCATCACGGTCCTGATCAACGCGCAACCGGACATGACTTTCGTCTGCTCGGCACGCAGCGTCCGTGAACTGCTCTCGGCCGGGAAGACCCTCGACGTGGTGCTGGTCGACCCCGCGATCGGTGGGCCCCTTTCGCAGCCACCTCCCTGGGAAGCACTCGTGTCGCGCGGCATCGGAGTCCTGGTCTTCTCCGGCGTCTCACCGATGCTCTCCGCCCCACAGGTGCCGGGATTCGCCGGTGTGGAGAGCATGCGGAAGACCGATCCTCTCCACCGGGTCATCGCCGGTATCCGTGCGACCCAGCGGAACCGTTCAGCAGCGCGGGAGCTCGACTCGAGCACGAGGACTCCGCTCTTCGCACCCGAGGTCTCGTTGTCTCCCCGGGAACGTGAGGTGCTGGAGCTGTACGCCACCGGATACACGGCGGCGCAGGTGGGTGAGGCGCTGGGCATCAGCCGGAACACGGTCGTGGATCACATCAAAGGCATCCGCCGGAAATACGTGACCGCAGGTCGACCGGCCTTCACGAAGGTGGATCTCTTCCGGCGCGCCGTCGAAGACGGCCTCGTACCAGACGGCAGCGTCTGACGACCCCTTCTGGCCGCAGTGCGCCCGGGAGAAGAGCGGCGACGGTGGCTGGTGGCCTTGCTCCCCACCGCAAGGCCACCACACCGAGGCGCCTCCCCACGGCGCCACTCCGACGGCGGCCCCCCAGCCGCGCGTCGGAGCGCTGACGGGCGTCCCCGTCTCCCCCAGTCACAACATCACCAGATCGAGCGCGACCTTGTTCCAAGAACCGTTCGACTTAAGTAGAACGTGCTACGGAATTCCGCATAAGAGCAGAAACTCGCCCCCTCAGTGAGTACCGACGGCTCCGGAGAGTCCGTTTGAGAGACGACAGAGCGGCGTGCCGCGTCGGTAGACATGGCACGCCGCTCTGTGACGTGATCAGCGGTTGTTACGCCTCGATCACCGGGCGCTTCATCCGTCGCGCGAGGAGGAGCACTCCTCCCGCGACCACGAGCAGCGCAGCCGCGCCGCCGATGATGCCCAGGCTGCTTCCACCCGTCGACGCGAGGTACGTAGCCTCGTCAGCGGGGGTGGTCACATCGCTCTCGGGCGGATCGATCGGCTCGACGTTGTCGGGGACCTCGGCGTAGCCGGTCGCGGCGTTGTACACCTGACCGTCCTCCACGTCCTCCTCCGTGACGGTGTACCCCTTCACGGCGTGACAGGTCATGGACTCGCCGGGCGCGAGCGTCGTCTGCGGGCACTCGACCGCGATACCGGCGTCAGTCAGCATCGGGTCGTCGACGAAGACATCCGTCAACTCAGCAGTACCGGTACTGGTGAGGTCGAAGGAGTAGTCGATCGTCTCACCGGCGTCAGCCCAGCCGTTGCCGTTGGTGTCGTTGAGCTGCGCCGACTTGACGAGCTCCAGGCCGGCCACGAGCGGCTCGAGCGGGATGACGACCTCGTCGGGCGGGCTCACCGGGTCTTCCGGGTCGCCCGGAGTCTCCGGAGGAACCGCGCCCGTCGCCGTCGCGATGTTGTGGATCTCGCCGGCAAGGGCGTCGACCTGCGTGATCGTGTAGTTCTCCGACTCGCACACCGCGGACTCACCAGCGGCCAGGGAGGTCGGATCACACGTGATCGCGACACCCAGCTCGTCGAGCAGCGGGTCCACGACACGGACATCGTCCAGCGGCACGTTGCCGGTGTTGGTGACGGCGAAGGTCCATTTCACGACGTCGCCGGGATCGTTGATCCCGTTGTCGTTCGCGTCGTCGACGAGGACGTAGTCCTTGTCGAGCGAGAGCCCGGGAGCCGGAGTCGGCTCGGTCGGGACGATGACCTCGTCGGGCGGGCTGACCGGGTCTTCCGGGTCACCCGGGGTCTCCGGAGGAACCGTTCCGGTCGCGGTTGCCACGTTCAGGATCTCTCCCGCTTCAGCGTCGGCCTCCGTGATGGTGTAGTTCTCCGAACGGCACGTCGCGGACTCGCCGGCGGCCAGGGACGTCGGATCGCAGGTGATCGCGAGACCCAGGTCGTCGAGCAGCGGGTCCTGGACACGGACATCGTCCAGCGGCACGTTGCCGGTGTTGGTGACCTCGAACGTCCAGGCGATCACGTCGCCCGGGTCGTTGATCCCGTTATCGTTCGCGTCGTCGACGACGACGTAGTCCTTGTCGAGCGCGATCCCCGGGGCCGGGGTCGGCTCGGTCGGGATGATGACCTCGTCGGGCGGGCTCACCGGGTCTTCCGGGTCGCCCGGAGTCTCCGGAGGAACCGCGCCCGTCGCCGTCGCGATGTTGTGGATCTCGCCGGCAAGGGCGTCGACCTGCGTGATCGTGTAGTTCTCCGACTCGCACACCGCGGACTCACCAGCGGCCAGGGAGGTCGGATCACACGTGATCGCGACACCCAGCTCGTCGAGCAGCGGGTCCACGACACGGACATCGTCCAGCGGCACGTTGCCGGTGTTGGTGACGGCGAAGGTCCATTTCACGACGTCGCCGGGATCGTTGATCCCGTTGTCGTTCGCGTCGTCGACGAGGACGTAGTCCTTGTCGAGCGAGAGCCCGGGAGCCGGAGTCGGCTCGGTCGGGACGATGACCTCGTCGGGCGGGCTGACCGGGTCTTCCGGGTCACCCGGGGTCTCCGGAGGAACCGTTCCGGTCGCGGTTGCCACGTTCAGGATCTCTCCCGCTTCAGCGTCGGCCTCCGTGATGGTGTAGTTCTCCGAACGGCACGTCGCGGACTCGCCGGCGGCCAGGGACGTCGGATCGCAGGTGATCGCGAGACCCAGGTCGTCGAGCAGCGGGTCCTGGACACGGACATCGTCCAGCGGCACGTTGCCGGTGTTGGTGACCTCGAACGTCCAGGCGATCACGTCGCCCGGGTCGTTGATCCCGTTATCGTTCGCGTCGTCGACGACGACGTAGTCCTTGTCGAGCGCGATCCCCGGGGCCGGGGTCGGCTCGGTCGGGATGATGACCTCGTCGGGCGGGCTCACCGGGTCTTCCGGGTCACCCGGAGTCTCCGGAGGAACCGTTCCGGTCGCGGTGGCGACGTTGTGGATCTCACCGGCTTCGGCGTCGGCTTGCGTGATCGTGTAGTTCTCCGACTCGCACTCCGCGGACTCGCCGGCGGCCAGGGAGGTCGGATCACACGTGATCGCGACACCCAGCTCGTCCAGCAGCGGGTCCACGACACGGACATCGTCCAGCGGCACGTTGCCGGTGTTGGTGACGGCGAAGGTCCACTTCACGACGTCGCCGGGATCGTTGATCCCGTTGTCGTTCGCGTCGTCGACCAGGACGTAGTCCTTCTCCAGCGCGATGGCCGGAGTCGGAGTCGGCTCGGTCGGGACGATGACCTCGTCCGGCGGGCTGACCGGGTCTTCCGGGTCACCCGGAGTACCCGGAGGAACCGTTCCGGTCGCGGTGGCGACGTTGTGGATCTCTCCCGCTTCCACGTCCGCATCGGTGATGGTGTAGTCACCCGAGCGGCACAGCACCGACTCACCAGGAGCCAGAGGAGCCGGGTCGCAGATCACGTCGATGCCGAGATCCTGCAGGAGAGGGTCATCCACGACGACGTTCTCCAACGCGACGTTACCGGTGTTGGTGACATCGAACGTCCACGCGATCACATCGCCCGAGTCGTTGATCCCGTTGCCGTTCGCGTCGTCGACCAGGACGTAGTCCTTCTCCAGCGCGATTCCCGGAGCCGGGGTCGGCTCGATCGGGACGATGACCTCGTCGGGCGGGCTCACCGGGTCTTCCGGGTCACCCGGAGTGCCCGGCGTCACGTTACCGGTCGCGGTAGCCACGTTGTGGATCTCACCGGCTTCGGCGTCCGCCTCGGTGATCGTGTAGTCCTCCGAACGGCACGTCGCGGACTCGCCGGCGGCCAGGGACGTCGGGTCACACGTGATCGCGAGACCCAGCTCATCGAGCAGCGGGTCGTCCACGACGACGTTCTCCAACGCGACATTGCCGGTGTTGGTGACGTCGAACGTCCAGGCGATCACGTCGCCCGGGTCGTTGATCCCGTTGCCGTTCGCGTCATCGACGACGACGTAGTCCTTGTCGAGCGAGAGCCCCGGGGCCGGGGTGTCGAAGACGACCAGGTCGACCGACACACTCGCCATCTTGACGAGGGAAAGGTTGTCCACAGCGAAGTCGTTGCCGAAGCCGCCGGCCGCGTAGTTGCGCAGTCCGATCGTCGCGGTTCCGAGCGAGTCGGCGACGAACGTGCCGACGTTCTGTCCCCAGACGACATCCTGGGTCAGGCAGGAGCTCTGCTTCGCGATCGGGAGGGACGAACCGATGTTCTTCGTCTCTTCACTGTCGGTCACGTAGAACGCGGACTGCACCGGCAGCACATTGCCCGCGCTGTAGCTGATGTTCGTCACATGGCCCTTGACCGTGTAGGTGGCGCCCGGCTCCAGGCCGTTGACCGTCGTGGAGATGAGGTCGTGGGGCGTGGGGAACGACATCGAACCGTTCATCATCAGAACCTTGCCCGAAGCGGCGGACTGCTCGGTGGTGACCTGAGTGAGGTTCGTGGCCGGGCTCCTCATCGGATCCGCACCGCAGATCACGTCGCTGGAAGTCGCGCCGGTGTTGGGGAGTTCGTCGTCGATCGACCGGACATCAGCCCAAAGGTTGTTGTAGCGATCCGCATCCGGACCACCGAAGTCGGTCGTCGGCCAGATCGTGTACTGCCCGTCGCAGGGTCCGTAGTACGGCGTCGCAGGGTTGCATCCCTCGGTCTCGTGGACCGTCGAGGGGTCGTCCCAGGCGTAGATCGTGTTCGCCGCGATCTGAGGCATCGACTCGCCGAGGTAGTCGAACGTCCCGTTGTCGAAGTCGGTGACGAGGTTCGGGCCGTTTGTGTCTCGCGCGATCTTCACACCGGACAGGGTGCCGACGTAGTCGGCGGGTGCGACGACGCGCAGCTCGCTGTGCGCGCGCGGAATGGAATAGATCAGTGGATCGGGCGAGACCACCTCGGCCGCCCCGCCGTCGACGACGAGCGACCAGCCGGTCGGGATTCCCGACACCTGGTACGAGTCGAAGTCCGCGCCACTGAGATTGTCGTCCGTGATCGTCAGCGTGAAGCCGTCGGCATCCGCTTCGACGACCTGGTTCGGGGAGACGTCGACCGTCAGGCCGTCCTCACCCACGACCGTGGCAGCGAAACTCGGAGGGACGACGACGAGACTCGTGAGCACGGCGATCGTGCCCGCGAGAATCGTCGACAATAAGTATCGGGTTCGTGGTTTTCGTGATCCCATGGAGAAGGTACCTTTCGTGCAGGGAAGCTCTTCGGCGCGCGGGAAAGAGAGCACGCCAGGTCTCGGCGGGCTGGAACAGACAACGCCGCATGCAAGTAGAGGGGGCAACTCGCTGGGCGCTCGACGATCGGGGTCGATACCAGTACCCGAATGAGGACGGCTCCGTGCCCGGCTCCCCGCTATCCGTACGCGACTCCGTGGCTCTACGCGCCTTACCCGTAGTCAGACGGCATACGGTCCGCGTTCACAGGACGAGAGCATGACACGGGCGGGGAACCGTCAGGATGGGCCGCGGAAGACCGCCCGTGTCACATCACCTCGGCGAGCGCCGACGGCGATCCAACGGTGTTGGGCATCTCCAAGGTAGGCCTGGAGGGAGGCTGCGGCCGGTGCCGTACCGAGAGTGCCGTAGCCCCGCGCACAGGTTGCGTAGGTCGCGGCGAGGAGGCCGTAGTCGCTCCGGAGCGTGATTCGGACGCACTCTTCCACCGTCTCGAGATCGCGGTACCGAGTAGACACGAAAAACGCACCTAAGTCGTCGGCGCGGTACGCAAAACACCACGTTCCACCGCGCACGGACTGCGTGCGCGCCCAGACAGGTCCCTCTCGTACTGAAAGGTGTCCCTGGGCCAGCTCCCCCCGTGCGTGATCGCTCAACGACGATCGCGAACCCGCATGGAAACAGAATCCGACTCGGTAGCGCCGTTGTCATCTCATCCTGATCCGCGCGCGTCGCGGACGACTGCGCGGCCGAACCCCACAGGAACACGGACTTCCGTCGCGCAGGGATCAGGTCTAGTTTTCGGTTAGGAGTGTCCGCGTGAGGAAGCGGGGTCGTGCCATGGTCATCGGTCGGGAGCAGAGCCTGGCCGCCGCGCTGGATCTGGTGCATGCCGGCGTCAGCGTGGACGTCGTCGGCGGACGAGGCAGCGGCCGCAGCGCCTTCCTGAGGGCGCTCCGCGCTCGGCTGGAAGAGGGCGAGTGGAAGGTCATCCAGGTTCGGGGCGTCGCCTCGCTGCGTCAGCATCCGCTCGCCGCACTGCACCTCGCGGGCATTCCTCCCACGGGGACGCAGCGCTCGACGAGTGGGCTCCACGAGACGGCGGAAGCTCTGCGACATGCTCTGCGGTTACCCCGCTCCGTGCTGTTCCTCGACGATTGGGACGACCTGGATGAGTCGTCCTGGGGCGTCGCCGAGGCCGTTCGTCGCTCGAGCGGCATCCCCATCGTCCTCTCCCGGCTGCAGGGGCTGCGTGCGCGCCACACGCCGACCGGCCTCGCCGCCTCCACCCTGGAGCCCTCCTATGTGATCGACATGTCTCCTCTGCGCTTCGAGGAGATGGAGAAGGCGCTGGAGCATTACCTCAAGGGGCCCATCGAGGCGGCGACCATGAGCCGGATCTTCGCGAAGTCGGGGGGGCAACATCGGGCTGGCATTGAGCCTGGTCGACGCCTGCATCCGCGAGCAGAGGATCGCGCTCCGCGGAGGGAAGGAGTGGGTCGCCACCCGCGACCTGTGGAGCTCGGGCCTGCGCGCGGTGCTCGAAGCGCACCTCGAGGATCTGGACGATGCCGCCCGGGACGCGATCGAGATCATCGCCATCGTCGGCGTGGCCGACATCGAGACCGTGCGCAAGCTCATCGACTGGGGCACGCTGGAGCTGCTCGAGGAACGTCGCATGATCACGTTCATCTCCAGTGGCGCGCGGCAGCTCGTGACCGTCGTGCCCCCGCTCATCGTGGAATTCTTCCGCCACGAGCCACTGACCGCGCGACGCACCCGACTCACCGCCCTGATCGTCGAGCGCCTCGGCACGGCCGGATCCGCCTCGGCGATCCTCGCCGAACGTGAGAATCGCCAGCCGGCGTTCGGGACGCAGGAGGCGCTGTTCGTCCGCTTGCTCCAGGAGCGCGCCCGGGCGCGCAGGATCGTGACGGCTTCCGAATGGGAGGCGAACCCCTCGGCGAGCAGCGCCGTGCGGTATCTGCGTGCACTGATGCATACGCACACCCCGACCGTCACCGAGACCGTCCGCCACGTCTTCGATACCACCGACGCGAGCAACGGAGACGTTGCCGGACGCGCTGACTTCGAGAGCCTGCGGGCGGAGTGGACCGCCTACGTCGACCACGATCTGGACGGTGCTCAGCGGCGTCTGAGCGAGGCTTCGATCACGCTCGGTCCCTACGCCCGGATGCTCGACGCCGTCGACGTCCGCCTCCAGGCCAACCTCACACGCATCCCGGACGACTTCGGCGCACGCCTCGAGGTCACCGACGATCTCCCCGACGATGTGAAGCTGCAGCTGTGGGAGACGCAGATGCTGGTGCTCGTCTCCACGGGTCGGTTCAGCGACGCGCTCAGGGTGCACGTTGCCACGGAGACGGTCGAGCGCCCGCGAGACGCTTACATGATCCGCGTCCTGCACGGCCTCGCCCTGCTCGGGATCGGATCGCATCGTGCCGCGCTAGAGACCCTCCAGCAAGGGTTCGACGAGGCGCATGGGTATCTCGACATCGATGCACTCCGCGCGTTCGGCGCCGCGGTGATCCTCGTGCAGCTCCTCGCGGGTGACTACGCCGCCGTGGACGAGATCGTGGAGACGGTGTTCGCCGCCGGTGAGCCCTCGCCTCTGCCTCCCGGCGTTCAGCTCTCGCTCTTGACCATCGCGTCCGTCGTGGCGATCCGACGCGGACAACTGAGCCTGGGAGAGAAGATCGCCCAGGAGATCAACGGCACCTCCATTCTCGACGGCCCGCTGCCCGGCCAGACCCACGCCTGGCCTCGTGCGCAGCTCCTGGCCTTCGATGGAAAGGTGCAGGCGGCCGCGGATGACATGTGGGCGTCGTCGCAGTCGCTGTGGGATCGTGGCGCACGGTTCGCCGCAGTGCTCGGCATGCTGTCCTCGCTCGAGCTCGCCCCCGTCGGGGAGCGCCTCGCGGTCGCCCGTCGCGCGCTCGACGAACTCCCGGACGCCCGCCTGCTTCAGGCGCACGGCGACTACGTCTCCGCCCTCGTCGAGGGCGACCCGGTCACGATGCTCGCGTGCGTGGAAGAGCTCGAGCAGGTGGGGCTCGTCGGCCTCGCCCTCTCGGCGTGCCAGATCGCGCGCACCACGGCGCTCGAGAGGGGCGATGACGCCACACGCCGGGCCGCAGACAGCGCGGCGCACGCGATTCGCGCCGCTCACGGAGACCGGGCCTTCGACACGGCCAGATTCGGGGCCGCGGCCGTCACCCTCACGGAGCGCGAGCGCGAGGTCGGCAGGTTCGCCGCGATGGGTCTCTCCAACCAGGAGATCGCCACGCGCCTCGTGCTCAGCGTGCGCACGGTCGAGAGTCACATGCATCGCATCATGCGCAAGCTCGACGTGTCGAACCGGAAAGCGCTCGCGCAGCACGTCGAGGTCTTGTCTTAGCTCTCCGCACAGAGAGAACGCACCGCGGAGTTCCGCCCTCCGGACCACGGAGCGGGCTGCCGTCATCACTGAATCATGGCAGCGCGGCTACGTGACCTTTGTGGCGACCGGTACCCGCAGACCGCTCCGTGGCGATACTGATCAGCTGCCCTTCTCGTCCGGAGCCACGACCCATGCCGCATCCCCCCTCTCGCCCGCTCACCCGATCCTCGAGGTCACGCCGAGCGCTTCGCACGCGCACGCTGTTCGCGGGGATGCTCCTGGCTGTGGGGGCGGCGGTGCTCGTCGCCGTGATCTTCGCTCCGTCCGAGGTCGAGCGCGTCTACGGCGAGACGAAGATCGCGATCGCCACGGTTCAGACCGAGGCGAGCGGAACGCTCCCGCACGTCACGCTCGGCGTCCCGGGCGACGAGAGGGAATTGGACCGGTGCGACGGCACCTTCACCGAGATGGTCCGCTATGAGAACCCCGGCACGGTGCCCACGTGGGCTGCCCACAACAACTGCGGTGGGGACGTCATCCTCCCGTGGGAGGTGGGCCAGCAGCTCTCCATTGACGGAGTCACCTATGCCGTGGTGGATGTCCGGATGCTGCCGAAGCGCGTCGCGACCTCGGACGACCTCATCGGCATACACGGCGAACTCACCCTGCAGACCTGCCTCTACGGACAGCAGATGATGAAGTTCGTCGGAGTGGAGAAGGTCTCAACGACCGCGAGTCGCTGACACGGCGGCTACTCGGCTCACACGTCGACTACCGCCGATCACGTCATCGGCGCGCGTGGTTTCGGCTCGAAGACACGGAGAACCACGCGAGGAGCACGGCATCGGAGGCATTCAACGCCGAGGAGCGAAGCTGGCCACCTAGCTTTGCTGAGTTCCCTGCGCTGCACCCAGAAACCCGACAGGCCGCGCAACTCACACTCAACCAGGAAAGCAAATACAAATCATGTCAACATCCACCGTCCCGAACGCTTCTGGTAGCGCAGTCCCCACGGAGGGCCTGCGCTCCAAGATGCTGGGATTGGCGAGCCTCGTCACGGGAATCGTCTCGTTCTTCGCAGGCATCACGCTCCTCGTACCGATCGCCGGTCTGGTCGCAGGGTTCTTCTCACTTCGTCGCGAACCCGCAGGCCGAACGCTTGCCGTCTGGGGAATCATCCTCAACACGCTGGCACTCATCGGTGGCGTGATCGTCGCCGTCGGAATCATCCTGACCTTCATCGGTACCGGCCTTACCGCGTTCCTCCCCGCGTGACTCGGCAGCACCGCTAGCTGACTGCGCATCACGCTCGATCGTCGTCGGGGCTCGGCCCGGGCCACGGTCGAGCGTGACGTGTTCCACGGAAACGGTGCCCTACGTATTGACAAGCTTCGATGCATGCGAGATCGTCTATGCATCGAAGTTGTTCAATGCGACGGACCGGCCACGTGCGACGCCTGCTCCGCCGTCTGAGCGCGAACACCCTGCCCGGAGAACTTCCGGACACCATGCTCTCGCGCCAAGATCACCGAGAAGGAGAACGCATGAGCTCGTCGCCCCTGCCCGCCCCTCACGCCCCCGTGTTCCCGCACGGATGAGGGCCATCGTGCTCGATCGCTTCGGCGGCGTCGATGAGCTCGTCCCTCGGACGATCGACGTTCCGATCGTGGGCGAGTCCGATGTCCTGATCAAGGTGTCCGTGGCGGGGGTGGCCTCCTGGGACGCCGTGGAGCGCCAGGGGGAATATGAGGATGCGTTCGGTATCGCCTCGACCTTCCCCTACGTACTCGGCTGGGATGCCGCCGGCACGATCGCCGCCGTGGGCAGCGCAGTCACACGCTTCGCGGTCGGCGATCGCGTCTATGCCGCGTCGATGCCCGTGCCGCGCGGAGGGTTCTACGCCGAGTACGGAGTCGTCGCCGAGGAGCACGTCGCCCACGTCCCCGAGCGCCTGTCGATGACCGAGGCCGGCGTGATGGCGTGGGATGCCCTGACCGCCCTGAGCGGAATCGATCTGCTCGATCTCGCGCCCGGCCAGACGCTGATGGTGTTCGGCGCGAGCGGGGGCATGGGACACATGGTCGTGCAACTGGCGCAGCAGCGCGGCATCCGGGTCCTTGCCGTCTCCTCCGGCGCCGACGGCGTCGCTCTGTCCCGGAGCCACGGCGCCGCGGCCGTCGTCGACGGCCGCTCGCACGACGTCGTGGCAGCGGCGGAGGCTTTCGCGCCGAACGGGCTCGATGCGGCGTTCGTCACCGTCGGCGGATCCGTGCTGGAGCAGGCGCTTCGCGCGATGCACCCTTCAGGACGCGTCGCTTGGCCCCACGGCGTTCATCCCCTGCCCGCGACACCACCCGCCGTGCCGATCCTCCACTTCGACGGCGACCGGAGCCATGCCGGCCTCGAACGACTCAACTCCCTCATCGACGCCGGCACGTTCACGCCGCACGTCACGCAACGGTTCCCCTTCACTCGTGTGCAAGACGCCCACCGCGCGCTCCGCGAACACCATGTGGGGAAGCTGGCCCTCGACGTCGCCGGCGACGATGCGGAAACGGTATGACCGCAACAGGGGGAACGATCAGCCGGCGATCACTTTGATCCCCAGCGTGGCGGTCGGCACATCCTTGGTCTCACGGGCGGTGAGGGCCGCGAGCGTCACGATGAGGCACACCACTGCGGTGAAGATCGAGATGACGACCCATCCCCCTTGCTGAACGCCTCCGAGCCCGGCGACGATCGACGGAGCGAATCCGGCGAGCAGGAAACCGATCTGAGTGCCGATCGCCAGCCCGGAGAACCGGACCCGGGCAGAGAACATCTCCCCGTAGAAAGACGGCCACACCGCGTTCGCAGCCGCGTAGCCGCAAGAGAACGTGAGCACGGCCAGAGCGAAGGTGAGGACCATGTTGTCCCCGCTCATCGACAGCATGTAGAACGGCATGAAGACGGCGGAAGAGATCGCCCCGTAGATGAAGACCGGCTTTCGCCCGATGCGATCGGCGAGTGTGGCGAACAGGGGTTGCGTTCCGAGAGCGAAGACGTTCGCCACCACGACGAGCCACAGGGTGAGACTCTCGGCGAGTCCGACCTCCTTGCCGTAGGCGAGCGCCAGGTTTCCGAACACCGTGGAGACCGCGGCGATGAACGCGCACAGGATCACTCGCAGCACGTCCCGCCAGTGATATCGCATGAGGTCGAACAGCGGGATCTTCGCGATGTCCCCGTGGGCCTTCGCTTCTTCGAATGCCGGCGGCTCCTGCAGGGTGCGACGAATGTAGAACGTGACGACGACGACGACCGCGCTCAGCCAGAACGGTATCCGCCATGCCCACTCGTACTTGAACGGGTCTTCGTCGGGGATCAGCGTCACCGGGAGGAAGATGAGCGCTGCGAGGATCTGCCCGCCCTGTGTTCCCGACAGCGTCCAGGAGGTGAAGAACGAACGCCGATCGTCGGGCGCATGCTCCAGGGTCATCGACGACGCGCCCGCCTGCTCACCTGCGGCGGAAAGCCCCTGCATCAAACGACAGAGGACGAGCAGGATCGGCGCGAACCAACCGATCTGCGCGAACGTCGGGAGGCATCCGATGACGAAGGTCGAGATGCCCATCAGCACGAGCGTGAACATCAGGATCCGCTGGCGCCCCAGCCTGTCCCCCAGGTGGCCGAGGATGACCGCGCCGATCGGACGTGCGATGTAGGCGAACCCGAACGTCGCGAGCGACATGACCAGAGCAGCATTGTCTCCGTCGGGGAAGAAGATGTGCGGGAAGATCAGCGCCGCGGCGGTGCCGAAGATGAAGAAATCGTAGTATTCGACGGCGCTGCCCATGAAGCTCGCGACAGCCGCCTTGACGGGGGTCTTGTGACCCGTTTCCGCGTCGACGGGCAGGTCGGGGGCATCAGAGGGCGCTGCGCTGGGTGGATGCGACACGTTGTTGACTCCTTTGTCATGGGTGATGATCACTTACGGGGCGGCGATGAGTTCTTCGAAGTGCCGGTGCATGCGCGGAAGGTCCGGGGCTCGGCCGGTGACCAGGTGGAAGGTGTCGGCCGCCTGACCGACCGCCATGTGCCCGCCGTGCATCGTGCGGCAGCCGGCAGCCGCGGCGGCGCGGAGGAGCTCCGTGTGGAGCGGTCGATACACGATGTCGGCAACCCAGTGCCGCGCGTGAAGCAGTGTGAGGTCGAAGGGCGCTCCGGGATGATTGTGCATCCCGATCGGCGAGCAGTTCACGATGCCATCGACTGTCCGAAGCAGATCGGCAAGGTCATCCGGGCTCGCCGGGACCGCCGCGCGACCGTGCCTCTCGGAGACGGACTTCGCAAGGCTCCGGGCGCGATCCGAGTCCAGGTCGACGATGACCAGTTCCTCGGCACCCAACCGCATCAGCGCGTCGGCGACGGCCGCCCCCGCGCCGCCGGCAGCGAGCTGAACGACTCGCCTTCTCCGGACATCGTCCAGTTCCGCACGATAGGCCCGCTCGAACCCGGTGGTGTCCGTGTTGAGGCCGACCCGTCCGTCCGCGGTGAACAGCACCGTGTTCACCGCGCCGACGGCAGCGGCAACGGGGTCCAGGGAATCGAGGAGAGGAATGACCGCCTGTTTGCAGGGATAGGTGATGTTCAGCGCGCTGAATCCCAGACGCTCGGCCCAGTCGAGCACATCGGCGAGCTTCTCCGCGCCGAACCCCGACGATCCCGACGCATCGAAGTCGATTGCTCGATCGACGAGATTCAGGCCCTGGGCTCTGCCCTCCTCCATCTGCAGCAGGGGCGTCAAGGAGGGGAGCACTCCTTCACCCACCAGCCCCATGAGGACCCCGGTCGATGCGTGGACCGGCTCGGTCGCGAGGCCGAGGGATCTGATCATGGGGCATCCGTTCGTAATGGACTAACTGGTTAGTACACTTTGACGCCCACCGGCCGGCATGTCAACCGTGGGCTAATTAACCGTCTGGTACATTGAGCGCCATGCGCACTTCGATAGCGACCGTCTGCCTCTCCGGGGGCCTCGTCGACAAGCTCCACGCCTGCGCCGCCGCAGGCTTCGACGGCGTCGAGATCATGGATGCCGACCTGGTCGCGGCCGTGGAGTCGCCGGAGGAGATCCGCGCGCTGTGTGCGCGTCTGGGACTGACGATCGACCTCTTCCAGCCGTTGCGTGACTGTGAAGGCGTCGATGACGCGACGTTCGCGGACAATCTGCGCCGTGCTCGCGCGAAGTTCGAGGTGATGCGCCGACTGGGGGCTTCGATGGTGCTCGTGTGCAGCAA
The DNA here is from genome assembly GCF_049099505.1 of Microbacterium sp. IO18. Classification (NCBI taxonomy): domain Bacteria; kingdom Bacillati; phylum Actinomycetota; class Actinomycetes; order Micrococcales; family Microbacteriaceae; genus Microbacterium; species Microbacterium sp. IO18. Next base: position 2,430,910 of record NZ_JBMJAF010000001.1, on the reverse strand, counting down.
TGTCGGAACGGCCACGATCGCCGACCCCGAGGTCGCCGCGCGGCAGCTGGGGCAGCTGGCGGACGCGGCGGCGGAGTACGGCATCTCGATCGCATACGAGGCGTTGGCCTGGGGGCGGTTCGTCGATGACTACCGGGACGCGTGGAACATCGTCGAGCGTGCCGACCGCGCGAACCTGGGCGTCTGTCTCGACAGCTTCCACGTTCTGTCGCGGGGCCACGACCCTGCCGCAATCGAGGGCATCGATCCCGCAAAGTTGTTCTTCCTGCAGCTGGCCGATGCACCGTCACTCGACATGGACGTCTTGTCGTGGAGCCGCCACCACCGTCTCTTCCCCGGCGAGGGACAGTTCGATCTGACGACCTTCCTCTCGCACGTCCTGCGCGCCGGCTACACCGGTCCGCTGTCGCTCGAGGTGTTCAACGACACCTTCCGTCAGACCGACGTGACCCGAACGGCCGCGCATGCGCATCGCTCCCTGCGTTGGCTGTACAACAGCACCGTTCGTGCGAACGGACAGCCGGACGCGCAGGTCGCACCGCCACAGCCCCCGCACGCGGTCGACTTCGTCGAGATCTCCGGCTCCGATCTCTCGTCGGTCGAGCAGATCCTCGACCAGCTCGGGTTCGACTTCGGGGGCGGACACCGCACGAAGGCCGTACGCCTCTGGCGCGCGGGCGAAGCGAGCATCGTGCTGTCGGAGGAGCCTCGCGCCGGCGAACCGCACATCGAGGGGATCGGCTTCACGGTGGCGGATGCGCAGGCGGCGAAGCGGCATGCCGTATCGATCGGCGCGACACCGCGGTTTCGTCGCACCCGCGCCGGTGACGCCGAGCTACCGACCGTCTCCGCTCCGGACGGCACCGGGATCTACTGGAGTTCCGCGTCCACGGCAGAGTCGTGGGTCGCCGAGTTCGAAGGCGGCCAGACCTCCGAGATCGACTCTCTCCACGGCGTCATCGATCACCTCAACGTCGCCCTCCCGTGGCATGAGTTCGATGAGGCGGTCCTGTTCAACATCGGCGTTCTCGCGCTCGACCCGGGGACGTCTGCGGATCTGGCCGGCCCCTACGGCCTCGTGCGCAGTCAAGTGATGCGCACGCCTGACGGATCGGTCCGCCTCGCCATGAATCTCGCCCCTCCCACGGCGCCCCTTCAGCCTCGCCACATCGCGATACGGGTCGATGACGTGATCGCCGCCGCCGAACGTGCGCGACGCTCGGGCTTGCCCTCGCTCCCGATTCCCGACAACTACTACGACGACCTCCACGCACGCTTCGGCCTCGACGACGAATTCCTCCACCTCCTGCGCGAACTCAACCTTCTCTATGACCGTGATGCGAATGGCTCCTTTCTGCACTTCTACACCCCGACCGTCGGCAAGGTCTTCTTCGAGATCGTCGAACGGCGCGGTGCCTACGACGGATACGGCGCGGCCAGCACCCCGGTCCGGCTTGTGGCTCAAGAAGACCGCAGGGCAGGATAGCCATGTGAGCGAACGAGTGGTGCGGCATCGCGACGCCGAGCGGACGCGGGCCGAACTCCTCGCCGAGGCGACAGCGGCCTTCGCACAAACGGGATATTCCGGAACGACAGTCGATGACATCGCGCAGCGGAGCAGCACCACCAAGCGCATGATCTACTACTACTTCGGGAGCAAGGAGCAGCTGTACCTCGCCGTCCTGGAGAACTCCTACCGCGAGATCCGCGAAGCCGAACAGCGACTGCGCGTCGATGGGCTCGAGCCGGTCGCCGCCCTCCGCCAGATCGCGGAGCTGACCTATGATCACCACCTGGAGCACCGGGACTTCGTCCGCCTCGTCGCCGTGGAGAACATCCACTACGGACGTTTCGTCACGCAGGTGGACTCCCTCCGCGAGCTCAACGCACCGGCCCTCGAACTGCTCGACGACATCCTCAGACGAGGGCATGAACGCGCCCTCTTCCGCCGTGACATCGATGCGCTCGACGTGCATCTGCTGATCAGCTCCTACTGCGTCTTCCAGATCGCGAATCAGCACACTTTCGAGTATCTCTTCGACACCGACCTGCACTCGCCCGGCCGTCGCGACCACCTCCGCCAGATGATCGGCGACGTGGTCGTGTCGTGGGCGACCGCACCGACGGAGTAGTCGCCGGTGTCGACGACGAATCCTCCCCCTCCCCCCGACCGACGCCTGCTCCTGTTGAACGGCCCGAACCTGAACCAGCTGGGCCTCAGGGAACCAGAGCTGTATGGAACCGAGACCCTCGACGACGTCGCGCGGATCGCCGTAGCCACGGCACGAGCACTCGGCTACGACATCGAGACCGTCCAGAGCAATCACGAAGGCGTCCTCATCGACGCGATCCACGCGGCGCGGAACCGAGTCGCCGGCATCGTCATCAACCCCGGCGGTCTGACCCACAGTTCCGTGTCACTTCGCGACGCGCTCTCCGCTGTGGCACTCCCGTTCGCGGAGGTGCACGTCACAGACCTGGACCATCGAGAACCCTTCCGCCGCTTCTCCTACCTCCACGACATCGCAGCCGTCCGCGTCGTCGGGCAGGGAGTGAGAGGGTACGCCGTCGCCGTCGAGGAACTCGTCGCCCTGCTCTGAGCCCGTCGAGCCTGCACAGCGCCGGGATGTCGCCGTGCGCGTGGGGGCGTCAGTGTAGGTTCCCGCTCGAAGTGGCGGTGAATGCCTCGGATTCCACGGTACTCGGCACGAATCCCTGATCTGAGATTCCACCACAGGTGGCGGATTCCTACACAGTGATTCATCGAGGCAAGAGAGATTGGCCGTGCTCGGTCTCGGCCAGCCTCACGAAGTCCTCAAGCGCGTCCGCTCGGACCGTGGCTCGCTGGGCAGGCGTCCGATCGGGATAGACATAGCCGAGTCCCGAGTTCTCGACATACAGACCGAGTGCCCCGGGGGTCGGCGCAGCTCCTGGAATCACATGAAGCACAAGCGGCGCCTCCGCGAAGGTGGCGCGCGCGGTAAAGTTCACCGTGCGATCAGGGTTCTCCGTTCGCCCGGAGACAGTCGCGTCGAAGCTCTCGGGCCAGAGTTCACTCCGCAGAGGAACATAACGAAATGGCTTGGTCGCATCGCCTGCAACTAAGATCGTGTACCCACCGACAGGTTCAGGGCGCACCAGGTGGACGATATGCTGCATCGTCGACTGCAAGCGAAACAGCACAGAATCGTCGGCGAAATCGTCGAAGCGCGCTTGAAACCTCGCAAACGCGCTCCGGTCTCCAGCCCATGCTCGGCCTATTGCGGTCCGCTCCTCGACTCCCAGCTCGGCCGAGACCGTCCAAATCCGGGCGGGCTCTCGATGAGCCACGACAAAGGACGCACCGGCGATCAGCGACAGCTCTTCAAGCACCTCGTCGACTCCGCGACCGCGCAAGCTCGTCACCGCAGACGCGAGCACGTCAGGCCCGTCGCCGGCATAGCCGACGACAAGATCATCGTGAAGGTGAATGATCTTGAGTACGGGTTCCGTGTACACCCTCCTCGTTCGGCTCTCATCCTGAGCCCATGTGACCTTGGAGTCAGCTCCTACTGCGACTGCCCCAGTCACCTGATCAATCACGGCCACGACCAACGTCATGCGTTGATCGTCCCACGACCGCGAAGAGCAGACGACCCAGTACCATAAGCCGCAGGCACGAGGGGGAGACTGTGACGGCGACCGACGACCACCCGAACGATGGTGAAAGCTTCGAGCAGGAGAGCATGGATGCTACCGCTGAGTACAGCGAGCCGATCGTGCTCGATTGGGGATCCCCCGACCCCGAAGAGACAAGGCGGCTCCTCAATGAGACCCCAGAGCAGCTAGCGCGCCTTGTTCAACGACACCCGCCCCTCGCCGCGTTCCTCAAACTGGGGCTCGAGGCGATCAAGTCTGCCGGTTCTGAAGAACGAGCAGCCAATGCGCACACCTCCGATTCTTACTACGAACTCACCAACAGGATCGTTGATGGACTATTTGAGCGGCTTAGCCAGGGCGGCATTAGCGAAGGCGAAGCTCACACGATCTACCGCCTCCTGGAAGACCTTCAAGTTCAGAGCAGCGACAAGACGACCGAGTTTCTGCGCGCCAACGACAAGACTGGCACCAAAACCATGCTGGTCGTCGGCCTCCTCTTAGCTGCCGGGTTGGGGATCGCAGCGGCGATCTATTCAGGCCAGCGCCCCTCCACGTCCCCACCGTCACTTCGCGCTTGACGTCTAAGGCATAGGGGATCCGTGTTGGGTGATCCACCAGTCGAAATTCACGCGATAAGCGATCGGCGGTTCAATGCATTCGTCGGTTGGACGCGTGGTCCGATGGCCAGCGTCCTCGTCGCGGAAGTCGAGTGGATGGAGCTCAAGCCCGGAGCGGTCTTGGCCACCGTATTCCTAGACCGCACCGACAAGGATCTCTGGAGCGCTATTCTCGCCCCAGATCTCGCTGGGCGCTATCGCAGCGTCATGAATCTCGGTCCGCACGCGAATGTGCGCGAAGCAATCGAAGCCACGGCCAACGGCATGGTCGCGGTTCACACGAACTATGATGTCGCACGCGAACAGGGCGACGAAGCGCCTGCTGTCGACTTCTTCGCCACCACCACGTCGGAACATCTGTGGCACCGAAACTTCCGGTACCTTCGTGAGGAACCGGCCGCGATCGGTGCTCGTCGACTGATCCAGCTCATGATGCGGTGGTACGAGAATCAGGATGGAACGTTCGTCCGCGAATTCCAGACGACGGCCTTCGACGCCAGAATCTGGGAGCTGTACGTCTGGGCCATGCTTCGCGAGTCCGGCTACATAGTGGAGCAGCCGAAGCCCGCACCAGACTTTCTCGCTCACGGCCTCGACGGTAGCTTCTACGTGGAGGCCACCACGGCAAACGAGCCATCCGCCCCGAATGTCGCGACCGTGCCCACAAACGAGGCCGAACTACACGCGTACGTTCACGAGTACTTGCCCACGCGATTCTCCGGACCGCTCTACGCGAAACTTCAGAAGCGCTATTGGGAGCGCAAGGGTATCGAGGAAATCCCTTTCTCCATCGCGATCCAAGATTTCCACGGCGAGCTGTCGATGACGTACAGCCAGTCGGCGCTCTACGAGTACCTGTATGGGGTGCGCATTGACCTGGTCGAGCATGAAGGCGTCGCTCAGAAGGTCGAGGTGCCGGTCAAGTCGCACGTGTGGGGCAAGAAGGAGGTCCCCTCGGGGTTCTTCAGCCTGCCCGACTCCGAGCACATCAGCGCTGTCATGTTCAATGCCGGCGGGACGCTGAGCAAATTCAACCGCATGGGCATCTCAGCGGGCATGGGCGATGAATCCGTGACCGCCGTCCATGAGGGCACTCGCTTCGCGTTGGACAACTCGGGCAAAGAGATCCCGTTCAGTGCGCCCGTCACGGAAGGCTACGAAGAGGACTGGGTGGACGGACTCACCGTATTCCACAACCCGAACGCGCTCCGGCCGTTGGCGAGGGAAGCACTTCCAGGGGCGGCCCATGTTTTTGAGGACAATGGTCTTCGAACGCAGCTCACTCCCCGCGGTCACGTGGTGAGCAGCATCACGAAATTGACCAGACGAGGCAACCCTCTTAAACGCTAGGTTCCCCTTGAGGGCCAGTATCATCGCCACGCGCCTCGTCACCCGCTGTTTCGTCGACGTCCATCCGCTTCCTTAACGAGCGCAGGATGTTGTCGAGCCGCCTGAGCAGGTCGTCGTATGTGATGATGTCGACCAAGTTTGAGTACTTCCGGCGAACGAACTCAAAATCAAAGGCCTGTTGGTCGGTGAAGTTGGTGTCTCGCCCTGAAAGCACATACGCCTTCGGATTGGTGATCTGAACCTTCAGCCCGCTTGGCAGCTCTGCCGCATGCTTCTCCGTGATCATTTTCTCCCCATCAGGCCCCGACTTGCCGAGATAGAAGAGATACTTCTCAACTTGGACGATGGTGCCTGAGAGCTCCCGAACGGGAACGTGGTTGTCGCGATACTTCCGCGCTGACATCAGGCCATTGGAAAATGGCTTCTTGATTTCGAGGATGTCAGCGGTGCCGTTCGCCGCGATCAGGACCAAATCAAGCTCGCGTGTGCTCACACTCGGGCTCCGCGAGTAGCTCTCCTTGACTCGTACTTTCTGCAGCACCGCGACGTATTGCGGGAAGATCAAGAGGAAAAGGTCGGCCACCGTACGCTGCCATTCCGCCTCGGAGTATGATTCGGCATCGCGAAGCATCTCGGCCACGCGATCCCGGACAAACGTGAACTTCTCCAGTTCCAGCTCGTTGGCCACCGGGAGCCGCTCGTCCACGACAGTAGGGGTGTTCGCGCGCGAACGTCGTCGACGCTCGAAATGATCCGCGAGCTTCGCCTCCGCGTCGCTCATCGTGTCCATGTGCTCTTGAAGGATCCGCGTCACGCGCGAATATGAATAGAGCCTCATCTCAGTCGTCGTTGGGAAATCGTTGAGCAGCCGGACGAACTCCTCCTTGGGTATCGCTCCCTCCCTATCTCCCCCAATTACGACTTCTTCGTCGGACAGCTCGTCTATGCGCCAGAAGATCGAGATGTTCTGCTGGGCGATGAACATCTTCCGAGTCAAGCCAAGGCCGCTATCGATCAGCACGTCGTGCTTCAGCCCCAATGAACTGGCCCGGATCCGGCGGTACCTACCGTCGTGTACGCCAATAACGAAGCGGCGAACTTCGGAATCATCCCATTCGTCATCGCCGCCGACCGTTAGCAGATCCTGCTTTCGGAGTGTGAACGTATGTGCGAGCCTGTAGCTGCCGTCCGCGTCCAACTTTTGGTCGAGCCAATCGGCTGGGCTTCGGTCTGGCCGGTAAGCCAACACCACGTCGTCACCGTGGTCCTCAAACTGAATCATGTACCGCCCTCACCTTCGAAGTCCGCAACACGCCACTTCTTTGGGAACCATCACGAACACAACTGGGCCGAACGCAACCAGCGCAGCGGCACCGGCCGGTGTTCTCTAATCGAACGGCGTGTGGTTCACTCGCCGATCGCGGTGCATTGGCTTCTCTACCTTTGCGGCCGGGGCCGCTCACGCCTGCTTGTCCTTCAGGAACTCGTACAACATCGCCGGCAGCGCCTTACTCAGCTGCGCGAACAGCCCACTATCGCTGAGCATGTCATCCACAAGCAACGGCGTTTCATCCCGCACCTCGATAACAGCCTTCGCGAACGCCTTCGGCAGCGCGGGCGACTCCGCAAACTGCTGCGGTGTGTTCACCTCGGCCTGTCGCGCGAGGTCGTAGTCGACGGCGAGCTTGCCCATGATGTGGTTGACGGTGAGGTCGACTGCGCCGATCCCGTACTTGTCGCCGAAGCGCTCGTTGAGCTTGCCAATGATCTCCTCGAGGGCGCTGCGGTGCTTCTCGTGAATCGCGCCGGAACCGATCGCGGTGATCGGGTCGAGTCCCGGCCCCTGCTCCAGGTTGAGCTTCACGGAATCCCCGGGCGCGATGCTGTACTCCGTGAGCTGCACCTTGGAGATGTCGACCGGCTCCTCGTAGGTCGCCGTCGACAACTGCGGCAGGATACGCCGCAGGAAGTAGTGCCGCCGAGGCAGATCGGTGTCCTCGAGGTTTCGCGCCTGCGAGATGAAGTCGTAGAACTTCACGTACTGGCCCGCGTCGCTCTTGAACAGCTTGAGCTCTTCCTGCTCCGCAGCATCCCCGTCGGTAACCGCGCTAAACCAACGCTTCGAGAACCGATCCACCGCAGGCGCCGTCGCAGCACTGACTGCGCTATTCGCATTCACTCCACCAGCCAAGGCGGCGTCGAATGCCTGCGCGACCTCGGCCATCGTGTAGATACCGGCCCCGTCGAGTTTCGTCACCAGGTCGTAGATCAGGTTCGGGTCCGTCGTCGCTGTCAGCGTCGCCTTGCGGTAGTAGTCCTTGAACGCATCGAGAATCTCGAGGGGCTCGTTCACGAAGTCCAGCACGAACGTCTTGTCCTTGCCCGGGTACGTGCGATTGAGCCTCGAGAGCGTCTGAACGGCCTGCACGCCGCCGAGCTTGCGGTCCACGTACATTGCAACGAGTCGCGGCTGGTCGAAGCCAGTCTGGAACTTCTCCGCCACGATCATCACGTTGTACGTCGAAGGCTTGAACGCCGCGGCCAGATCCGACGTCCACAGGCCCGGGTTCTGGGTCTTCTCTGTCAGACCCTCGCCGACATCCTCGGGATCTTCGACCGTGCCGGAGAACGCGACGAGCGCCTTGACACCCTGAATGCGCGAGTCGGACAGGTACGTGTCAAGATACTTCTTCCAGCGCACCGCCTCCTTGCGGGAGCCGGTGACCACCATTGCCTTCGCCTTGCCGTCCAGCAGCGGCTGCGCGAACGCGCGGAAGTGATCGACGACGATCTTCGCCTTCTGGCTGATGTTCGTCGGATGAAGTCGCACATACTGCACCAGTGCCTTCACCGCCGTCGACTCGTCGACTTCGCCTGGCCCGTCGTAGTCCGCTCCCGGATGTTGCAGTTGCCACGCGACCTTGTAGGGCGTGAAGTTCTGCAGCACGTCGAGGATGAAGCCCTCTTCGATCGCCTGCTGCATCGAGTACAGGTCGAACGGCTCCGGCGTCTCTGCACCTTCAGGGGTCCGACCGAACAGCTCCAGCGTCTTGGCCTTCGGCGTCGCGGTGAACGCGAAGTACGAGATGTTCGATGCGTTGGCGGTGACCTCCATCGCCCACTGCAGGTACGCCTCCGAGTCAATCGGAGCACCCTCAGCCACGGCGGCCTGCTCCTGCGGCGAGAGCACCTTCGTAAGTGCCCCCGCCGTCGATCCGGTCTGCGACGAGTGAGCCTCGTCCGCGATCACCGCGAACCGCCGCCCCTGCAGCTCCGGCTTGGACTGAATCGCCGTGATCAACGCTTCGAAAGTTTGGATCGTCACGATCACGATCTGCTTGCCACCAGAAAGCGCGGCCGCAAGCTCCGTCGACTTCGACTCCCCGCTCTCGCGAGTGATCGATTGCACCACGCCGGCGTGCTTCTCGAACTGACCGATCGCGTCTTGGAGTTGCTTGTCCAGCACCGTGCGGTCGGTGACGACCACGACCGTGTCGAAGACCTTCTCGCTCTGCTCATCATGCAGCTGCGAGAGCCGATGAGCGAGCCAGGCGATCGAGTTCGTCTTCCCAGAGCCCGCGGAGTGCTGCACCAGGTAGCGGTTACCCGCGCCCTCTGTACGTGCGGCTTCCACGAGCCTATTGACGGCACGCCACTGGTGATAGCGCGGGAACAGGATCTTCTCGGTGCGCGTCTTCTTGCCCGTGTCGGGATCGACATCGACCTCGACTTGCAGGTGGACGAACGATCCAACCACTTGCAGCCAGGCGTCCCGCTGCAGCAGCTCTTCCCAGAAGTAGGAGGATGCCGAGCCTGCCGGGTTCGGCGGGTTGCCCGCACCCTGGTCGTGTCCCTGATTGAACGGAAGGAAGCGAGTGCCGGCGCCGGCGAGCTTCGTCGTCATCCGCACCTCGTTGTTCGACACGACGAAGTGTACGAGCGACCGCTTCGCGAACGAGAACAGCGGCTCACCCGCCGGGTTACGGTCAAATCGGTACTGGGTGACCGCGTTGCTGATCGGCTGCGTGAAGTCTGTCTTGAGCTCGACCGTCGCCACCGGGATGCCGTTGACGAACAGCACCAGGTCGAGCGCCTTGTTCGGATGCTTCGTCGAATAGTGCACCTGGCGCATCACCCGCACCCGCATCTTCGCGTAGTCAGCGAGCGTCTCGGGGTTGTTCGCCGTCGCTGGACGGAACTGCGCCATCCGGAACTTCACCGCACCACCGTGCAGTGGCACCATCGAGAACCCCTCGTGGAGGATACGGATCGTACCGCCGTTCTTCATCGGGTCGTTGTCGAGTGATTTTGCGAAGCGAGTCAGGATGCTGCGGGATGCCGCTTCGCGCTGTGCCTCGGAGTCGTCCGGACGCACGACCTTCGCGAACTCGGTCGGTTGCGACTCCGCGAGCCAGCCAAGAACATCATCTGGGAAGAGCGCGAGCTCGCGGTCATAGCCAGCATCGGTTGGCGAATAGAGCCAGCCGCTTACAGCCAGGTAGGTCGCGATCTCGGTCTCTAGCACCGACTCGAGGTGCGCACCAGCGGGCCCAGTCATGCCGCCTCCCTCACATCAATCTTGCCCGTGACTGCCGCCGAGATAAGAGCGGTACGACGCTCACTGGCAAGTTTGACGGCTTGCCTTGCAACATTTATCGCGGTGTCGATCTTGGCAACGGCATCATCAACCATTCCCGCGATTCTTTGCTGCTCATCGACTGACGGGAGTGGAATCGGCGTCTCGCCGAGCGTCCCAAGATTGAGCCGGCGGAACGTTGCACCGAGGATCTCATAGTCCCAGAAGTCGTCTGCGATTCGCGAGCTAAGCACCCAGACCAGGTAGTGCGCGTCAATCTTCTCAGGCATCGCCGCTACACGGACGGTGTCCTGCGTTAGGTTAGCACCAGCCAGATCGTCAGAGAGCAAACCCACCCGGCCAAAAGCCGGACCGATCGACACGACGATATCGCCGCCCGCGAGGACTGACCGCCTATATGCGGCCGCGATCTCCGGAGTGGTGCGCCGAAGGGATGCGAGAACGGGCGAGACACCCTCACCGGGGAGATCAGAGGGACCAATGTACGGAATACCGTTCTCGACAGGTTCCCCGCATTGCAGGATCCCGTAGGTTAACGGTCGCCTCGGCGAAACCAATCGCTTGAGGGGAATCGTTTCATGGCTGCCGATCAGTTCGACGATCGATGATGCGCGGCGCTCAGTGAGGAGGGCGATGAGTTCCTCGTTCTTCGCGATGAACGCGTCGATCTGCGCCGTCTCCCGGTCCAGATAGTCCGCGATCGCCCGCTGTTCCATCATGGGCGGGAGCATGATTGGTGCGGCCTTGATCGCCGACGAAGTCATGCTCGGCAATGCCGTGTCCGTCGCCCACGCTCTGAACGGAAGAGTCGTCGCCCAGTAGTAGGCAAATCGAGGCAGCAGTCTCGATCGGTCGATCACGCTATAGAACATCGTGTCGACGGTCCAAAACTTTCCGGAAACGTGCAGTGGCCGATCCACGGTGCCCTTGCGTCCGAACAGCACTGACTCGCCGTCGAACAGATAACTCGAAGCCCGACGAAACTCGCCACCAGAGCCGTAGACCGGGTAACCGCCGTGTTCAACTTCGACGCCACTATAGTCAGCGCCATTTCCGATGCGGGCCAGACGTCCGAACGTCGTCTTTGGCCAACTAGCAACGGTGCGCGACTTCACCGCTCGACCTCGAGAAGCATCGCGCGAAGCTCGTCCATCACGGACTCAAGATCACGATCGATCTCCTCCAGTGGACGTGGCCGCATGTACCGGTAGAAGTGGCGGGTGAAGGGGATCTCCGCGCCCTCCTTGGTCTTGGCATGGTCGATCCAGGCATCCGGCGCGTACGGCGACACCTCACGCCGGACGTAATTGTCGACGTCCTCGTCCCACCGCACGTTTTCGGTGTCGCGTAACGAAGCGTCCGCCTCGACCTTGCCTTTGGCGTCCAGGCAGGCGTCGGCAGTATCATCCTGCTCGCCGAGCTCCGCCGTGACGGTCTTCAGCAGAGGCCCCGTGATCGCGATGCCTTCGGCCTTCGCGGCAACCTTCAGCGACTTGTGGAACAAGGTCCGGTTCTTCCACACGGTGTCGCCGCCCAGAGACTCGAGCACGCGACGCAACGCGATAGCGTCCGCCTCGCTCAACTTCTGCACGGTCTTCGCCCCGAAGACCGCGTCGATACGCTCTGGCGTCGCCTGCCAGTTGAGCTTCAGCGGTCGCTCGACGGTGATGGTGCGGTAGAGGAAGTCCTCGTTGCGGAAGATCTTCGAGTTCTCGCCATCTTCGAAGCCGGCGTACAGCCCCACGATGGTTTCGATGTCCTGGGCCGAGAGCTCGTTGCGCTTCGAGCCGAGCCCCTTGCGCAGTTTGGTGAACATCTCGCGTCCGTCGATCAGCTGCACGTGGCCCTTGCGCTCATCGGTCTTGCGGTTGCTGAGCACCCAGATGTAGGTAGAGATGCCGGTGTTGTAGAACATGTCCTTCGGCAGTCCGATGATCGCCTCGACGAGGTCGTTGTCGAGCAGCCACTTGCGGATGTTCGATTCACCCCCGCCCGCGCCACCGGAGAACAGCGGCGACCCGTTCAACACGATCGCGACGCGCGAACCACCATCCTCCTTCTTGCGCATCTTCGACACCAGGTGAAGCAGGAACAGCATCGCACCGTCGCTCACCGCGGGCGTTCCGGGGCCGAAGCGGCCGTTGAAGCCAAGCCGCGCGTGCTCCTCGTCGACGTACGTGCGCTGGTCTTTCCAGTCGACGCCGAATGGTGGGTTGGAGAGTCCGTAGTCGAACTTCTTGCCGTCGAATGCATCCTCGGTGAGGGTGTCGCCGAGGGCAATGTTGTCGACATCCTGGCCCTTGATGACCATGTCGGCTTTGCAGATCGCGTAGGAGGCGTCGTTGTAGTCCTGCCCGTAGAGGCTGAGCTGGATGCCAGGGTTCATCCGGCGCAGGTACTCGTCGGCAACGGAGAGCATGCCGCCGGTGCCGGCGGTCGGGTCGTAGATGGAACGCACGACGCCCTGCTTAGAGAGTGCGTCATCGTCGAGCGCGAACAGCAGCTGCACCATCAGCGCGATTACCTCGCGCGGCGTATAGTGATCGCCCGCGGTCTCGTTCGAGCGCTCGTTCGCCCACCGGATGAGCTCCTCGAACACCAGGCCCATCTGGATGTTGCTGACGACCTTCGGGTGGAAGTCGGCCTGCGCGAACTTCTCCATCACCGCGTAGAGCTTGTTCTTCTCTGCCAACTTGTTGAGCGTCTTGTCGAACTCGAAGCGTTCGAAGATGTCACGCACGTTCTCGGAGAATCCGGCCAAGTACGCCGACAGGTTGGCGCGGAGGTCTTGCGGGTCTGCGACGAGTTTCGCGAAGTCGAATGAGCTGGTGTTGTAGAACTGGTGGCCCGCAGCCTCGGTCAGCCGCAGGTGCCGCAGCATGTCGGGGATCGCCTCCGTCGCCTTCGCGACGTTGAGTACCTTCGGCTTAGTCTCCGCAAGCACAGCATCTAGACGCCGCAACACAGTGAACGGAAGGACAACCGATCCGTACTCCGCGGGCTTGAACGGGCCGCGCAACGACTCCGCGATGTTCCAGATGAAGTTGACGTGATTGACCAACGGCGGGGACTCCTGACAGCTCGACGAGACCAGTCGGGCCTCGTCTCCCTATCCTGGCGCACGGAACGCGAATCGTGATGTGCCGCCCGGACGACATCGCTAGCTACGTCGCCCCTTCGTCAGTCCCGCCACGCGGAGGTATCTCCGGATCGTCGTCGGACTGCAGCCGAGCTCGCGAGCAATGCTCGCCGCGGTCCGTCGTTCCGTCTCGTACTGCTCGCGTAGCCACTCGGTCTTTACGCGGTATCGCGGCTGGCGGCCCGGCCTCGAGGGGATACTGTGCGCGTCTCGAGTCCGAGCGACACTCTGACGCGAGAGTCCGAGCTTGACCGCGGTGGCACGTATCGAAAGGCCCTCGTCGTGTGCCGTGGTGATCGCGATGTCCTCGGGACCGCCGCTCGCACCGCGCATCGGACGCCGCGCGACCCATTCGCGGTCACCTGCTTGAACGGCGAACGATTCTAAGCCAAGCGCGCTCGGAGTCGGATGCCACGACACCGGCTCGTCGATGCCGAGGCGGTCCAGATACGACGCCCCGACTTCTTCAAGAGTGGAAAGCACCCGAGAGGGCGCGTTCCGTATGAATCCGTCGAGTTCCGAGTCGGTAACGAGTTCCGTCGCGCTGTCCAGCGGCGGAAGGCGTTGGACTCGATCACCGCTCAGCAAACGGTGCACGTGCGCGCGAGCGAGTACACCTCGTCGCGGGAAGCCGGAATGGACATTCTGCGCGATTGCGATCCGCTCCCACTCCTCTGGCGGCAGCAATTCCGTGTAGTCGAGCGAACGTCGCCGGGCATAGTCGATGGGCGTATCGACCGCATCCAGGAACTGAGCAAGCTACAGGATCGTCGGCAGGGTTTCGGTTTCGGCACCGCTCCTGCCGAGCGAACGCATCACGTTGGTCACTCGGCGGCTCGGCGCTTCCCTATCGATCAAGCCCAGGCTCGCAGCGTGGGTGAGCCTGCTTCCTGCCAACACGATCGCTGCGGACAGTGCCGCCGCCGCAATGGTGCGGTCAACGCGTCGAGGTGCAAGGTGAGCGGTCCACTCCGGCCAGAGAAGCGGTGGAATCTTGGCTGCGCGAGCCGCCGCGTCGCCGCCATCGAAAGCCGTCTGAAGGACGAACGTGGCTCGACGTTTCGTACCTCGGGTAGATTCGATCAAGGTCTGCATCTGCGGCGATAGTCCGTCGTAAGAGGTGGTGACGTTGTCGCGGAGCAGTTCATTGAGCAGGGCAGTGTCATGCACCGCCCGACATGCGACGGCATAAGCAGACGCGCGATGAATCGCACCGGCGCCGCCCGATGATGTCCGACTTTCGTCTGGACCCCGTTCCTCCAGGTCGCGACTCACAGCCTCCGACATCCCGCGCTCGTCCCGTTGCAAGTGAGCCTCGCGGAACCTCGCTACTTGGCAGTACTGCCAAGTGACTGACAAGTAGCGGTGGATTTTGCCAAGTTCACCCGGAACCTACCGTCAGTTGTGTAGGTTCCCGCTCGAGATGGCGGATAACCCCAGGGATTCCACGCTAGTTGGCGGTGGTCCCGGACTCAGGATTCCACGGGAAATGGCGGATTCCTACACCGCTCTCTGACGCGCCGACCCTGTCTGGTCAGCGGCCTGTCACGGCGGCGAGAGCGCTGGAGGTCACTGCAGCTGGCCGAGCTCGAGCATCTCACCGTCGAGGAAGAACGTCGGAGGGGAATGCTGAAGCTTCGGTTGACTCTGGGACTGCCAATGACCCCACCACGAACGGATGCTCGCGGTCTCACTGTCACCGTTCCAGCACGACGGCGAGGCCTTGACCCACGCCGATGCAGATCGCCACGACGGCGACGCCGCCTCCGCGTCGCGCAAGCTCATGCGCGGCATGCCCGAGAATGCGGCCCCCCGAAGCGCCCAGCGGATGGCCGATGGCCAGCGCTCCGCCGTGGATGTTGACCCGCTCAGGATCAAGTTCAGGCCACCCGGCGACGCATGCGAGCGACTGTGAAGCGAACGCCTCGTTGAGCTCGACCACGTCGACATCGGCCCAGGACCGGCCGGCGCGTGCGAGCGCCTTGTTCGCCGCCTCGATCGGCGCGATCGGGAACAGATGCGGATCGACGCCATGCGCCCCGCGTCCCGCAATCCGCGCGAGTGGCTCGCCGGGCAGCGCACCCTCCGCGGCGATCAGAACGGCGGAAGCGCCGTCGTTGATCGGCGAGGAGTTGCCGGCGGTG
The DNA here is from genome assembly GCF_049099505.1 of Microbacterium sp. IO18. NCBI lineage: Bacteria > Bacillati > Actinomycetota > Actinomycetes > Micrococcales > Microbacteriaceae > Microbacterium > Microbacterium sp. IO18. The sequence continues at coordinate 2,415,424 of NZ_JBMJAF010000001.1, read as the reverse complement.
ACGGTGCCTTCGCCGTCGCGCGCGAACAGCGGAGTAAGCCCGGCGAGCTTGTCCACGGAAGTGTCGTCCCGGATGCCCTCGTCGCGTGCCAGGTCGGCCCCTGGCACGTGCACGATCTCGCCATCGTAGACCCCGTCAGCCCACGCTTTAGCTGCCAGCCGGTGAGAGCGCACGGCGAACTCGTCCTGGGCATCTCGGGAGATTCCCCACTCTCGGGCGATCTTCTCCGCCGATTCTCCATTGGAGATGGTCCACTGCTTCGGCAGCTTCGGGTTGGTCATCCGCCACCCGATGGAGGTGTTCCACAGTGTCTGGTTACCGACCGCCGGCCACGGCCTCGGCGACTTCTCCACGATGAACGGCGCCCGGCTCATCGACTCCACTCCGCCGGCGAGCACGAGACCGGCGTCGCCGGTCTCGACAGCGCGGGCGGCCTGGATCACCGCTTCCAGCGACGACGAGCAGAGTCGGTTGACGGTCACGCCGGTGACACTGGTGGGGAAGCCTGCCAGCAGCGCCCCGAAACGGGCGACGTCGCGGTTGTCCTCTCCTGCTTGGTTCGCATCGCCGAAGATCACGTCATCGATGCGCGCGGGGTCGAGGCCCATGCGCGCGACGGTCGCCTTCATGACGACTGCGGCGAGATCGTCGGGCCGGATGCCGCTGAGCGCGCCACCCGCCCGCCCGAAGGGGGTGCGGACAGCATCGTAGACAAAGCTCGCGGTCATGGCGGGCTCCCTTCCGTGGTCGGCCGAGGGTCAGGCGAACGCCGATATTCCGGTGATCTGGCGGCCGATGATGAGCGACTGGATGAAGTCGGTCCCCTCATATGTGTGGACGACTTCCATGTCGGTGAGGTGGCGGGCGACGTGGTTCTCCAGAAGGAGTCCGTTGCCGCCGAGGAGGTCGCGGGCATCCCGGCAGAGTGCACGCGCGTGCTGGCCGGTGAACATCTTCGCGAGCGAGGCCTGTTCGTTCGTCAGTCGCCCTTCATCCTGCAGAGTGGCTGTGCGGAAGCAGAGCAACTGCATCGCGGTGAGATCGGCGAGCATGTTGGCCAGCTTGTTCTGCACCAGCTGGAAGCTGGCGATGGGCTTGCCGAACTGGACACGTTCCTGGACGTAGACCGCCGCTGCCTCGTACGCGGCGAGAGCGTGCCCGAGCGCCTCCCACGCGACGGTGCTGCGGGTGCGGTTGAGGATCGCGGAGACGTCACGGAATGAGGTCGACTTCGCCAGCTTGTTCCCGGCAGGGATCCTCAGTCCGGAGATCTCGATGTGCGCCTGCTGGATCGCGCGCTTAGCGATCTTCCCGGTGATCGCCTCCGCAGAGTACCCCTCGGGATACTGTCCGTCAGCGCCTTTCTCGAGCACGAATGCCTTCACTTTGGCATCCGCTGTGTCGCGGGCCCAGATGATGACGAGGTCCGCAACGTGTCCGAGCCCGATCCACCGTTTGGCACCGTCTATGACATACGCGCTCCCGTCGCGGCGGGCAGTGGTCTCCAGGGCGACGGAGTCGGAGCCGTGATCGGGCTCGGTCAGCGCGAACGCGCCGAGCTTGCGGAGGGCTGCCATTTCGGGCAGCCAGCGCTGCTTCTGCTCGTCGTCGCCGAGCAACGCGATGCTGCCCATCGCAAGTCCCGAGTGCACGGCATTGAGCGTGTTCACACTCCCGTCTCCACGAGACAGTTCCATCGCGACGAGGCCGGTCTGCAGTCGGGTCAGTCCCGGACAGCCGTAGCCCTGGATCGCGGTGCCCACGATTCCCAGCTCGCCCAGTGCGGGGAGGATCTGGTAAGGGAAGTCCGCTAACTCCCAGTACTCGTTGATAACTGGCAGGACCTCGGAATCCACGAATCCGCGCACACGTGTGATGAGATTGCGGTCGTCGTCGCCGAGAAGATCACCGATCTGATAAAAGTCCGTATCCACCGGATGTGCCGCCTTCGTGATCGTCATCTCTCAGCGTCCCTCTTTCCGAATCGCCGGGACGGTAACCCGATCGCCGACGTGGTCTTCATCGTCTTCCGCGACTTGCAGCCACCGTCGGACCGCCTCGCCATCCTGGTCGAGTGCAGGAGGCGCGGCGCGGTAACTCGCGGGGGTGCGGGAGAACGTTATGGGGTTGCGAATGGTGGGCACCGCGTGGTCGCCGGTGCCGGCCGCGACGCTGGGCTCCAGGCCGATCTTCGCAGCGAACTCGACGCCTCCACGGACATCCAGGACCGGCGCACACGGGACCTGCAACGGGCTGAAGATGTCGAACCACTCCCATGCGGTCTTGGTGACCAGCCGCGCTGTCAGCAGCGGGCGCAGGGCGTCTCGGTGCGCGCTGCGGTCTGCGTTGGACGCGAAGCGAGTGTCTGCGGCCAGCTGCGGCAGCCCGATGGCGTCGCAGAACGTAGCGAACTGCGCGTCGTTGCCGATCGCGAGCACCAGTTCCCCGTCATGGGTGCGAAACGGTGCGTAGGGGTAGATACTGGGGTGGTCATTGCCCATCCGGGTCGGAGACTGCCCGCTCAGCAGAAACCCGCCGGTCTGGTTGACCATGCCCGACAATGCGGAGGACAGCAGGTTCAGTTCGACGTGCTGTCCCTCTCCCGAGCGCTGTCGGTGGTAAAGGGCGGAGGTGATCGCGATGCACGTGTGCAACCCGGTGATCACATCGAACACCGCGACGCCCGCGCGGAACCCTTCCGTGTTCGGCGCGCCGGTCACGCTCATCAGTCCAGACAGCGCCTGTGCGAGCAGGTCGTAGCCGGCGAGCCCCGCGCCTCCCGCGGTACCGAAGCCGGTGATCGACGCATAGATCACACTGGGGTTCTCCCGCTTGACGGACTCGTAGTCCAAGCCGAATCGCCGGAGCCCGCCGGGTTTGAAGTTCTCTGTGACCACATCGGCTCGGGCCGCGAGACGCTGTGCGAGGACAAGGTCATCGGGGTTGCGGAAGTCCAGCACCACAGACTGCTTGTTCCTGTTAATGGAGAGGAAGTAGGTCGACTCGCCTCGGTACTCCGGTGGCCGGTAGCTGCGTGTCTCGTCCCCTAGCGGACTCTCCACCTTGATGACCGTCGCCCCGAGGTCCGCGAGCAGCATCGTGCAGTAGGGGCCAGCGAGTACCCGGCCGAAATCCGCGACCAGGAGACCCTCGAAAGGACCACCGGCCACGTCCTGCACCGTCCGGCCATCCGGGAGCGAGCTCTTCATCATCGGGAACACCTCAGTCGTCGTGTTCGTCCAGACTCCCAGCAGCCGTTTATGTCCGTCCAATACCTGATCAGGCACGTATTGATGCTCTAATCTCATGAAACGAGGGCTGTTCCAGAACGGCACACTCGAGGCTCCCCATTTCGACGCCACCCTGGTGGTGTCGAGGCGATGGGGCCGGGAGCGGCCCGCGCCTGGGCGTGATCAGCAATGAGGCTAAGGAGAACCCATGGGTAGCAGGCTTGCAGGCAAGGTCGCGATCGTCACCGGCGCGGCGAACGGGATGGGGCGCGCACATGTGCGCCGCCTCGCCCAGGAAGGGGCGAGCGTCCTCGCCACCGACGTCGACTCGGCCGGGCTCGAGCACACCGTCGCCGAAGCGAACCGTGACGGCGGGACGGTCGTGGGGCTGGAGCAGGATGTCGCGATCGCGGCGAGGTGGGACGAGATCGTGGCAGAAGCCGAGCAGCGTTTCGGCCGGCTCGACATTCTGGTCAACAACGCGGGGGTGCTCATCCTCAAGCCCGTCGAGGAGACCACAGAGGAGGAGTGGGACCTCATCTTCCGCATCAACGCCAAGGGTGTCTTCCTCGGCACCAAGGCCGCGGTGCCTGCTCTGGTCCGCGCAGGCGGGGGATCGATCGTGAACATCTCGTCGATCTACGGCATCATCGGCGCACCGAGCGCCGCCGCGTACGAGGCGTCAAAGGGCGCCGTCCGGCTGCTGACCAAGGCCAGCGCGGTGGACCTGGCCAAGTACGGCATCCGGGTGAACTCTGTGCATCCCGGTGTCATCGCCACCCCCATGACCACGGGGCTGCTGGCGACGCCGGAGTCGACGAAAGCCGTGCTGTCCACGACGATCCTCGACCGGCCCGGCCAGCCCGAGGAAGTCTCGAACGTCGTACTCTTCCTCGCCTCGGACGAGGCTTCCTTCGTCACCGGCGCCGAGTATGTCGTGGATGGCGGCTATACCGCGCAGTGATCTCGGTCGGCCGGGGTCTGCGCGACCCCGGCCGACTCATCCAGACTTGTATGCCAATCCACCTTCCATCGGTACGGATTATGCAATAATCCCTGGATGGATCTGCAGCAGCTGCGCACCTTCCTCGCCGTCGCCGAGGAACTGCACTTCGGACGGGCAGCCGAGCGCCTGCATATGGCGCAGCCGCCGATCAGCCGCGGCATCCAGCAGCTGGAGCGGGAGTTGGGTGCGCGGCTGTTCGAGCGGAGCACCCGCAAGGTAACGCTGACCTCGGTGGGCGAGGCCCTCGTCGCCCCCGCCCAGGAGGTCCTGGACGCGCTGGACCGGGTGAGCAGGGTCGCCCGCGCAGCCGGGACGGGCGAGATCGGTCACGTCCGTCTGGCGTACGCGGGTGCGTCCTCCAACGTGATGGTCGGATTGCTCGCCCGAGCAGTCAACCAGAACCACCCAGGCATCCACCTCGAGCTGCTCAGTCAGCACTTCGCCCAACCGGCGATGCAGCTGCTCACCCGCGGCGACATCGACATCGCCCTCGGCAGGTGGGACCACATTCCCGCCGCCGTGCGCACCCGCGTGATCGCTGTCGAGGAACTCGTCATCGCCGTCCCGGAGACCCACCGTCTAGCCGACGCCGGTGCCGTGTCGATCGCGCAGTTCGAGGGTGAGCCGTTCGTGTCGCTCCAACCGCAGACCGGCACGTTGCTGCTGGAGCGGCTGCGACAGATGAGTAGAGCCGCCGGGTTCAACGCCGATGTCGTCCAGCACGCACCGGACTCGTGGACGCTGATGTCCCTCGTCTCCGCCGAGATCGGCTGCTCATTGACCCTGTCCTCGGTGATCGACAGCATCGCCGACCCGCACTTGCGCTTCCTGCGCCTGACCGACGACGTCGCACCTGTCGAGCTGCGGATGGCGTGGCTGCGCGACAGCGACGACCGTGCCTTGCACGCCGTGCTCCGGTTGTCCGAATCCGTCCTCCCGACGCCGCAGGACTAAGCCTCGATCCACCGATGGACGGGGCGTTGAGCGAGCGTCGTGACGTAGAAATGCCCCTCTGATCAGGAAGAATAGAGCTTGCTTAGGGTTCTGTTCGTCTGGTCGGAGAGGCATCTCGTAGATGCAATTCAAGCACGCCCCCGCCGCAGTGTCTGCGGTGTTCGATGATCCGAATCTCGTGTCGGCCGCGGGGCTGGTGCCGATGCTCCGCCTGGCGCGTTCCGCGGGGTTGGACGAGCTCGCGCGTGAGCGGTTGAGCGTCCCGACGGATAAGGGCGCCAACGCGGGTGCGAAGGTGATGGCACTGGTCGCGGGCATGCTCGCCGGGGCGGACTCGATCGACGACATGAACCTGCTCCGCCATGGCGGAATGGGCCGGTTGTTCGACCGGACGTATGCGCCGTCGACGCTCGGGTCGTTCCTGCGGGAGTTCCGGTTCGGACACGTCCGCCAGCTCGACGCCGTCGCCTCCCGGGTGTTCGCGAATCTCGCTGTCGACGCGCCGCTGCTCCGAGCAGGCGATGGCGAGCGGGTGATGGTGGATCTGGACGACACCATCATCGAGGTCCACGGATACCAGAAGCAGGGCGCCGGTTTCGGGTACTCCGGCGTCCGGGGGCTGAACGCCCTCCTCGCCACGGCATCGACCACCTCGTCGGCGCCGGTGATCCTGGCCCAGCGGTTGCGGCAGGGGAAGACCGGGTCCCCGAAGGGGGCCGCGCGGATCGTCGGCGATGCTCTCGCCACCCTGCGCCGCACCCGCGCCGCGACCGGGGCCAGGCCGTTGCTGCGGGCGGACTCCGCGTTCTACGGACACGCGACCGTCGGCACCGCGATCAAGGCGGGCGCCGACGTGTCGGTGACCGTGAGGATGGACCCGGCGGTGAAGGCCGCGATCGCGACCATCCCGGATGATGCGTGGGAGATGATCGAGTACACCGACGCGATCCGTGACGAGACCACCGGGCAGCTGATCTCCAAAGCCGAGGTCGCCGAGGTCCCGTTCACCGCGTTCCGCTCGAGGAAGAAGGCGGAACAGGTCGCCGGACGGTTGGTGGTGCGGCGCATCCCCGATCTGAACCCGAGACAGGTGGAGCAGCCGACCCTGTTCGACGTCTACCGGCATCACGCGTTCTTCACCACCACAGCGAAGGAGGTGATGGACACGGTGGCCGCGGACAAGACCCACCGCGGTCACGCGATCATCGAGCAGGTCCACGCCGACCTCAAAGCGGGGCCGCTCGCGCACCTGCCCTCCGGGGTGTTCACCGCGAACAGCGCCTGGCTCGTCATCGCCGTGATCGCATTCAACCTCACCCGCGCTGCCGGTCTCGTCGCCGACCGAGCGGGACGGCTCGCGAGAGCAACGACCGCGACGATCCGCCGCACCCTGATCCACGTCCCCGCACGGCTGGCGCGCTCCGCGCGCCGAATCACGCTGCACCTGCCCGAGGCCTGGCCATGGCAGACCGCGTTCGACCGGCTCTTCACAGCCACGCACGCGCCACCGCCAACGGTGACCACCTGACCATCGCCGCAACGCGGCACGACCGAGGACCAAGTGGACGACCGGGATGCGACGCCCGGAACTCAACCCTGCCCTCGACGCGTCACCGCGCCCCGATCATGCCGCCCCGGCACACCCACGGCTCATCGGTGGATCGAGGCTAAGGGTCGCCAGGTATCAATCCGCCTGCCATTTGGTATTGGAGAGAATCAGAACGAAGTGGAAGCGTGGAGTCCACTGGGCGTACATCAACGGCGAGGACAACCAATGCACGCATTCGCGATCTTCCAAGACGACCACACGGTGACCGATGTGGAACTGCCGACACCAACCCCCGAAGGCACCGAAGTGCTCCTGCGCGTCGTTCGGTCCGGGGTGTGCCACACCGACATGCACCTGCGTGAGGGGTACTACGATCTCGGCAGCCGGGGGCGTCTGAATCTGATCGACCGGGGCGTCACCTACCCGCTTGTCCTCGGCCATGAGGTCGTCGGCGTCGTCGAAGCGGCCGGCCCCGACGCCGACGGGGTCTCGCCGGGTGAGCATCGCCTTGTCTACCCATGGATCGGCGACGGCTCCTGCGACGCATGCCAGGCAGGTCACGAGAACCTGTGCCCCTCGCCCCGTAACCTCGGCGTCGCCCGCCACGGCGGGTATGCCGAGTTTATCCTCGTCCCGCACCCCCGTTACCTCCTCGACGTCACCGGGATCGAAGAGCGGTGGGCCGCAACTCTCGCCTGCTCCGGCCTGACCGCCTACAGTGCCGCGCGCAAGGCCCTTCCGGCCACCGCGTCCGATCCGGTCGTGGTGATAGGCGCCGGCGGTGTCGGGTTGATGGCGATCGCCACGCTGCGCGCGCTCGGCCACGAAGCAGTCCTCGCGGTGGACCTGCAGGAGCGCAATCTGGAACTGGCGCGGCAGCTCGGAGCGACCACGACGATCTCCGCCCGCCAGGAAGACCTTGCCGCCGCCATCGTCGCCGGCGCCGGTGGGCCGGTCGCGGCGATCGTGGACTTCGTCAACAACTCCACAACAGCTCCCGCTGCGTTCGCCGCGCTCCGCAAGGGCGGAACGATGGTTCAGGTCGGGCTGTTCGGCGGAGAGCTGGTCATCCCCACCGCGTTGCTCACTCTGAAGATCATCACCATCCGCGGAAGCTTCGTCGGGTCCCTCGGCGAGCTCGAGGAGCTCGTCGGGCTCGCGCGGCGCGGCGCGCTCCCGCATCTCCCGATCATCGACGGGGAGTTGTCTGCGACGGCGGTGCAGGATGCGCTGGACCGGCTCGCCGCGGGCGGCGTGCCCGGCCGGATCGTGCTCAGCGCGTGACCGCGCCGGGCGTCCAGCCGGCCACGACTCACGCGTAGTCGAAGAAGCCGCGTCCCGTCTTGCGTCCCAGCTCCCCGGCCGCGACCTTGTCGCGGAGGATCTGCGGCGGGGCGAACCGCTCGCCGAGCGTCTCATAGAGGTATTCGGCGATCCCGAGACGCACGTCCAGCCCGACAAGATCGGAGGTGCGCAACGGACCTGTCGCGTGACGGTATCCCAGCACCATCGCCGTGTCGATGTCCTCAGCGCTGGCCACCCCCTCTTCGAGCATCCGCATCGCTTCCAGCGCGATTGCCGCGCCCAGGCGGGAGCTCGCGAAGCCGGGCGCGTCGTTGACGACGATCGGGGTCTTCCCCAGCGATGTCACCCACTGCTCCGCCCGTTGCCGCAGGTCCGGGTCGGTCGACGGCGTCAGCACGATCTCGACGAGTGACGAGGGCGGCACCGGATTGAAGAAGTGCAGTCCGCACACGCGCTCCGGCCTCGCCAGCTGCGCCGCGAGCCTTGTCACCGACAACGATGAGGTATTCGTGGCCAGCCACGCCGACTCCTCCACGATCCCCTCTGCTCTCTGCATCGCCTCGACCTTGAGTGCGAATGTCTCTGGGACAGCTTCGATCACGAGCTCGGCATTCCGCAGCGCCTCGTAGTCGGCGCTGGCCGCGACGCGGCCGGCGATTGCGTCGACGTCGACCGAGGCATCCCGCTCCGCGGCCTTGCGGATCCCATCGGCCAACCGCGCGGCGGCCGCGCCCGCCGCCGCCGGGTCACGTTCGATCACGGTGACCTGGGCGCCCGCCTGAGCGAACACTTGCGCGATACCGGCGCCCATGCGGCCGCCCCCGATCACGCCGACGGTGGAGGGAACAGTGATCATCGGGTCTCCTGAGAACGGTTGAGGAATCGGGTCATCAGCTGCGTCTTGGCGTCCGACTCGAACAGGATCGCCTGCGCGAGTTCGTCGACAAGGGGGTGGGCGTCCCGCGGCGCAGCGAGCACGCGCTTCGAGAGGCGGAGGGCGAGCGGATCCTGGCCAGCGATCCGATCGGCGACGGTATCCGCCGCGGCCGCTAACTGGTCGGGTTCATGCACCGAGGCCACCAACCCACACCGCAGCGCCTCCTCGGCGTCCAGCCGGCGCCCCGTGAACAGGATCTCCTTGGCCAGCGGCTCCCCCACCAGCTCGGCGAGCCGCCAGGTCGCCCCGGCCGCGGCCAGGATTCCGATCGCCGTCTCGGGGTTGCCGAACACGGCGCGGGTGGACGCGATCCGGATGTCGGCCGCGTACGCGAGTTCCGCACCGCCCCCGATCGCGAACCCGTCGACCGCGGCGATCACCGGCATAGGCAGCCGCGCGATACGGGTGAACAGCCCGGAGTTGATGCCGGCCAGCGCTTCGTCGCGGCCGCGCTCGAGCAGCTGCCGGATGTCTGCGCCAGCCGCGAACACACCCCGTTCGGGCGTGGAGGTTCCGGTGAGAATCAGGATGCGGGGCTCTCGCTCCAGGCTCGTGCATACCGCGTGAAGTTCGTCGACCATGTCGTCGTTGATCGCGTTTCGCACGTCAGGACGGTTCAGTTCGACGTGAAGCCGGTCCGCGCCCTCGCGGAGTATCAGAGTGGTCACCGTCCCAGCCTCCCATCACCGATCAATGCGCGTCCAATACCCGATCCACGTACATCTGATGCGCCATCGTCATCAATCTGGGCCGGGATCGGTATTGGACGAACTCGGCCACGGCGCGACAGGCTGAGTGGGCAGTATCGCGCCAGACGACCGCCGATCTGGGCGGGCGTGGCCCGAGAGACGCACGACAGCAATGAAGCGAGGAGACCACGATGGGTGCATACCGGACCATCAACCCAGCCACCGGCCAGACGGTCGCCGAGTACCCCGTGATCGGCGATGCGGACGTGGCCGACATCGTCGCCCGCTCGCACACGGCCTACCGCAGGTACCGGGAGCTGCCGCTCGCCGAACGGACGGGGATCCTGGCACGCGCGGCGCAACTGCACCGGGACCGCATCGATGAACTGAGCGCGCTGCTGACCCTCGAGGTCGGCAAACCCGTCACGCAGGCCCGCGGGGAAGTCGAGCTGGTCGCCTCGATCTACCAGTACTACGCCGACCACGCCGAAGCGTTTCTCACCGACGAGACCCTCGACATCGTCGGCGGAGGGGAAGCGCTCGTCCGCACCGAGCCGATCGGGCCGCTGTTGGGGATCATGCCGTGGAACTACCCGTACTACCAGGTGGCCCGGTTTGTCGCCCCCAACCTCGCACTGGGCAACACGATCATCCTCAAACACGCCCGCAACTGCCCGCAGTCCGCCCTCGCCATCGAACGCGTGCTCCACGATGCCGGGCTTCCGGCCGACGCGTACATCAACGCGTTCGTAGACAGCCGCCAGATCGCCGGCATCATCGCCGACCCGCGCGTGCAAGGGGTGTCGCTGACCGGCTCCGAGAAGGCGGGCTCGGCTGTCGGCGAGGTGGCCGGCAGGCATATGAAGAAGGTCGTCCTTGAGCTGGGCGGCTCGGACCCGTTCATCGTCCTGGAGGATGCTGACGTCGACGCGGCCGTGGCAGCCGGCGTGCGCGGCCGCATCGCCAACGGCGGCCAGGCGTGCACGGCATCCAAGCGGTTCATTGTCGTGGATGCCGTCTACGACGAGTTCTCTCGGAAGTTCATCGACGCGATCACGAAGATCATCCCCGACGACCCCACGGACCCCGACACGTTCCTCGGCCCGTTGGCGTCCGCGGATGCCGGCAAGGAGCTCGAGGAGCTCGTCGAGGACGCGGTCGCCAAGGGCGCCACCCTGCACATCGCCCCCGGTGCACGCCGAGAGGGCGCCTTCTACCCGCCCAGCGTGCTCACCGGGGTCACCCCGCTGATGCGAGCCTACGAGGAGGAGCTGTTCGGACCGACCGCGGTCGTGTACCGGGTGCCCTCCCCGCAGGCCGCGGTCGCCCTGGCCAACGAGTCGCCCTTCGGGCTGTCCAGCAGCGTCTTCACGCAGGATCCTCTGGCGGCCGCGCAGATCGCCCGCGAACTGGAGGTCGGGATGGTGTGGATCAACAGCACCAGCCGCAGCGCACCGGACCTCCCCTTCGGCGGCGTGAAGCGCTCCGGCGTCGGACGCGAGCTCGCCCGGTACGGCATGGACGAGTTCGCGAACAAGAAGCTCATCCGAACCCCCGCCTGATATCCCCGTGTAACGCCTCCGCCGCGCCGAGTACGCAACTGCGAATCCAGGCCTCCCTGGTCGGCAGGCGGGGGCGCTGTTTTCAGGAGATCAGGGTGTTCTGCCCGTCGAGACCGTACGCGCGCAGTTTCCGGTACAGCGTTGTGCGCCCGATACCGAGGATCTCCGCTGCGCGCGAACGGTTTCCGTCCGCTTCCCGCAGCGCCGCATCGATCGCCCGGTACTCGGATGCGGCGATGCCGCGCAGCTGGCGGGCACGTGTGCGCATCTCGGCGGGCAGAAGGTCGACGTCCAGGATGGTGCCGACGGGGCGGTACGCCACCATCGCGGCAATCAGAACCCGCAGCTCCGAGGCGCCACCAGGCCAGTCCCACCGGGAAAGCGCCTGCAGCAGAGCAGGGCTCAGTGTCACCGAGTGCTCCTGAGCGAGTCTCACGGCCAGGCCGATGACACGGTCTGGGTCATCGCGCAGCGCTGGGAGGTCGAGTCGCGGCCCCAGGCGGCCCAGGTAACTGAAGACGACGCCAGTCGGGTCGTCTGCGACACAGAACACGACCCGGGCGGACCGGATGGGATCTGCCGCGCCGGCCAATTGCTGCAGGACCGGGAAGTCAGCGTCGGTCAAAGACTCGACGCTGCGGACGACCACCGATGTACCTGTGCTCAGCGCGTGCACCGCCGTGACCACGGCCCCCGGTTCCCGAAATGCCGGGGCGTCGATGACGACCGGGTCGTGGCGGTCGCGTTCGCGCAGCCAGAGCTGGGCGAGAAGCGTCTTCCCGCTGTCGCGGGGACCGTGGATCGCGATGCACCCGCTGGTGCGACCGAGCACGTCGAGGTGCGCGGCAAGGCGGGAGAGTCGGGTGGGTTCCGGCGCTGCGGTCGGCTCGTCCTCGGGCAGTTCAACGAGGTAGATGCTCTCGCCTGCCCGATTCACGATGCGGCGGGCAGTGCTCGGCCGACCCGCGAGCAGGACGGATGCGACATCCCCCTGCCAGTGGTGGGCCTGCAACTCGTCCCACAGGGTCACGTGCCGCTCGGCCGAGAGCATCGGCAACGCGCCCGTCGAGGCGAGCACGCCTCCTCGACTGATGGCCAGCACGCGGTGGCGGGCGGTGCCGTCCGCGAACCGGGCCAGCAGCGCCTGCAACTCCGGCGGTGCGGTGTTCAGGAGCGCGTCCTGGAGGTCACGAGCGGCCTGCTTCGCGATCGCGAGCATCGCGGGGTGGGATGCCCCGACTGGAGAGGCGAGGGCGAGCGAGCCGATGACACGCTGCGAGAGGGGGTCGTGGATGGGGGCGCCGGCGCAGGCGAGGGTCTGCAGCCGGTCGTTGACGTGCTCGGCGCCGCGCACGAACACTGCGGATCTTTCCTCGATCGCCGTTCCGAGTCCGTTCGTGCCCAGCGCGGACTCCGAGAAGTCGAATCCTTCGGCGGCGGACACCTTGTCGAGCCGTCTCGCGTGGCTCGGGTCGCCTACCTTTCGGGCGAGGATCCGTCCGGATCGGTCGCTGACCAGCAGCGCGACACGCATGTCAGCGAGTGATTCCGCCCATCGCGCCAGGACGGTCTCAGCGGTGTCCTGGAAGCGTCCCGCCGGTTCGGAGAACGGGTGGTAGGCAGGAGTCGCAGTCGGATCGCAGCCGCCACCGGTGGTGATCGAGCGACGCCAACTGCGCTCGATCACCGGGGGGACGTTCAGTGTTCGGGGAGTGAGACCGTGCGCGCCGACGCCAGCTTCGAGAAGGCGTTCACGAGCCTGCCGCACGCTCGCGGCGGAGTAGGTATCGGTGGACATAGCTGGGACCTCGCGTCATTGCAAGTGGTCACACCCAGTATCCGCCTCCCTATTGGAACCCGCCAATACCTAGTCCGCTGTGGATCTATCCTCTGTGCGCATGAGTCCATGGTGGTGGGGAAGCCGGTCGCGTTCGTAGGTGATGTCGGTGTAGCCGTGAGGAATGGGCTGGCCGTGGTCGTCGAGGCCGACGAAGACGATCTTCTCGATCGTGAGAATGCGTTCACGGGTGATCATGTTGCGCACCTCGGCGCGCATCGTGAGGGAGGTGCGCCCGAACGCGGTGGCGCGCAGTCCCATCTCGATCAGGTCACCTTGTCGTGCGGAGCTGACGAAGTCGATCTCGGAGATGTACTTGGTGACCGCCCGAGGGTTTCCGAGCTGGATGATGGCGTAGATCGCGGCCTCTTCATCGATCCAGCGCAGCAGGCTGCCGCCGAACAGGGTGCCGTGCGCGTTCAGGTCCTCGGGACGGACCCAGCGGCGTGACCGGAATGTGACGTCTGCTGACATGTTGTCGCTCATAGGACGACCGTAGGCCGGGAAGCACACTCCCGGCCTACGGTTACCGTCGATCAGGCCGGGATGGGCTGTCCGATGCTGAATCCTTCGAAGTCCTTCGCCTGGATCTCCGAGAGGAGGCCGCGGTAGGCGCCTAGGCCGCCGAGGTAGAACATCACGGCGTGCTTCTTGCCGGGGATGTTCGCCCCGAAGATCCACGAGTCGGTCTTGGGGAACAGCGTGTAGTTCGCGATCGTCGTGCAGGTCTCGGTCCATTCGTCCTCGACCTGCTGCGACACCTCGATGAGCCCGCCTCTCCGCTCCGCCTCGGTGACCAGGGTCGTGATGAACTCGACCTGCGCCTCGATGCTGGGCACCAGGTTGGTGAACGGCCCGTTGGGGCCGAGGATCATGAACATGTTCGGGAATCCGGCCGTCATGATGCCGAGGAAGCTGGTCGGGGCGTCGGCCCAGTGCTCGTCGACGCTCACCCCTCCGCGCCCGCGGATGTCGATGCGGCGGTAGTTGCCGTCGACCGCGTCGAACCCGGTAGCCAGCACGAGCACATCCAGCTCGTGCTCCACGCCGTCCGCGGTCTTCACCCCTCGTGGGGTGATCTCGACGATTGGGTTCTCCTTGATCGACACCAGCTTCACGTTGTCCTGGTTGTACACGTCGTAGTAGCCCTGGTTGCACAGCGGCCGCTTCGCATACGGCTGGGTCGGGGTGAGCAGTCGCGCCGTCTCCGGATCCTTGACCGTCTCAGCGATCTTGCGGCGGATGAACGCAGCGGCTGCCTCGTTCGACTCCGGGTTGATGGCGATGTCGTTGAACGTGCCGAACATGAAATAGAATCCGTTGCCTCGGTCCCATGCCGCCTGGAACACGCGCTCCCGCTCGGCCTCGTCGACATCGGTGGCCGCGACGGTGGACTCCTCGAACCCGAACGCGACGCCCGAGTTGCGGACCTGCTCCCAGATCTCCGGGAACCGGGACTTGTAGTTCTCCACCTCTCCCGGCTCGACCGGTCCGTTGCCGGAGGGGACGCTGTATTGCGCGGAACGCTGGAACACGGTCAGGTGCGACACCTGCTTGGCTGCGGCGACGATGAACTGGGTTCCGGTCGAGCCGGTGCCGATGACGCCCACCCGCTTGCCCTCGATCGACAGGTCGTCCGGCCACTCCGCGGTGTGCACGAGGCGGCCTTCGAACGAGTCGATCCCGGGGATGTCGGGGATGTTGGTTGCTGCGAGCAGTCCCAGCGCCGTCACCACGTATCGGGCCGTGAAGGATTCTCCGGCGGAGGTGCCGACCGTCCAGGTGTTGGTGGCTTCGTCGAAGACGATCGACGTGACTTCGGTGTTCAGCTGGAAGTCCTTGCGGAGGTCGTACCGGTCGACGACGGTCTCAAGGTAGCGGAGGATGTCGGGCTGGTCGATGTACTTTCGGGCCCAGTCCCACTCCTGCAGCAGTTCGTCATCGAACGAGTATCGGTAGAAGGGGCTCTCCGTGTCGGACATGGCGCCGGGGTACCGGTTCCAGTACCAGGTGCCTCCGATGCCGGCGCCCTTCTCGAACCCGCGGACGCGCAGGCCGAGCTTGTCGCGCAGTGTGTGCAGCTGGTAGATGCCGCCGAATCCGGCGCCGACGACGATCGCGTCGAGGTCCGTGGTCTGTGTGGATGTCATGGTGCAACTCCTTCGTTGAATGAGGTGGGTGGGGGTGCTGCAGGTCAGTGGCGAAGCCACTGGCCGATCGCCGCAAGCTCCGCGTCGACGTCCGCGTCGCGGCCAGCCAGGAACGGGTAGACGTGCTGCTGTCCTTCGGCGACATGCAGGGTGACGTCAACGCCGGCGCCCTTGGCGCGCTCTGCCACGCGGATGGCATTGTCGACCAACGACTCGACCGAACCGGCGTTGACGTACAGCGGGGGGAACCCGGTGAAATCCGCGTAGAGCGGGTTCGCGAGCGGCGCCGACGGGCTGGTGGTCTCCCCCAGCACGCCGGCGATCATGCCCTCCAGGAGCGGCACGGAGATCAGCGCGTCGGTCGCATCGTTGGTGACCAGCGTCGCGCCGCGGTTCTCCATGTCCAGCCACGGGGAGAACGCGATGACGTGCCCGGGCAGCGGCCGTCCCTTCGCCTTCAACGCCAACGGGATGGCGATGGCGAGATTGCCTCCCGCCGAGTCGCCGATGGTGGTGACGTCCTCGGGGTGGACCCCCCGCTCCAGCAGGGCCTCGAACGCCGCGACCCCGTCGTCTACCTGGGCGGGGTGCGGGTGCTCGGGCGCGCGACGGTAGTCCAGCACGAACGCTGTTACCCCGGCCGCCTTCGCGACGTGCGCGGCGAGCTTCCGGTGGCTGGCCGCAGAGCCGACGGCGAACCCGCCGCCGTGCGTGTAGAGGAGGACCTTGGAGCGATCGGCTCCGGCCGGGAACGCCCAGATGCCGGGCACGCCGCCGACCGTCTCCTCCTTGTAGGTGACATTTTCCGGTTCGATGGTCGGCTGGTGCCATTCATCGAAGATGCTGCGGAACAGCCGCATGTCCAGCTCGTGGGTGGCCATGAGCTCGGACCAGCCCAGATACAGATCACGCAGGGCGCTCGGGACGACTGCGGTCGCGGTGGATGACGAGGACATCGCATAACTCCTTCGTTGATGCTCGGCGCCTGCAGGAACGAGGCGACCACTCGGTGGATGAGCTCTACTCTCAGGGAGGATTCCGCCACAGCGCTGTGCCGATTTGGAACAGCTCACCCGGGTTGCCCGGTGACCACGACAGAGATCGGCTCCGGCGCACGGCATGATCAGGATCCAGCGCACGAACGAGACCGGATCGGGCACGGTGCCAGACGATCAGCGCCGCCACGACGAGAGTCGCGGCGGTCACCGCCATTGCTCCGACCCAGCCGCTCTGCGTGAAGACCGTCGCCAGGACGAGACCGACAGCCGGGATTCCATCTCCACGGAGAGCGACGGCAGCACACGCCGGACGGCGAAGATCTACTCACCGCCACCGTCTCCGCTTCCGACGACGACGACAGCTTCGGCTTCTACTCCCGGCCCACCAAGGCCCACATCATCGCCGCCGGCATCCGCCGCACCGCATGAACGAGCGCCTCATGAACAGCCGCACCAGCCTCACCATCTACCCCGCCCACGACGAGCAAACCCTGCTCCCGCCGACGCCGATCCTCGTCGACGAGCACTACTTCGTCCGCGCCGGGCTCGAGCAACTCCCCGCCCGCCTCATCGGGTTCAGCCCCGCCGGCGCGCTCGCCATCACGGCGTGGGTTCACGACGTGTTCCGTGCCCCGGAGCTCGCACGCGACCTGTACCCGACTTTCATCATCGCCGGTCGCGTCCAGGCATATCCGATCCCCGCCGCCAGGGTCACCGTGCGCGAGCCCGCCGGCGTCGTCCAGGTCGTGATCACCGACCCTCGCGGCAAGAGATACCGGCCATACCTCGGCGAGGACCGCGACATTGCCGACCGCATCGCCGCGGCCTGGGGCTCCCACCGCGGATACTCCGCCACCGTCCAACCGATCACCTGACAATCACGAACGGAGACACCATGCGCTGCTTGATGTGCGAAGAGCCCACCACGATGTACATCCCCTCGGACGACGTCGACGGCATCGGGCTGCATAGCTGCGGTGTCTGCGGGTTCGAGATCGAAGGCCCCCGCGACGAACCCGCGCATGTCGCCGACCATCGGAAGCTCACTGCAACGACGACCTCGACGACGTGTAGGTTCCCGTTGGAAATGGCCGAGGATGCCGGGAATCCCCGGTAGTTGGCAGTGGCCGAAGGCTCAGGATTCCGTGGGGAATGGCGAATCCCTACAGCCCCACGCCAGTCAGTCCTCGGCAACGCTGTCAGCGGCGTCGAGGCCGGGCAGTGTGAGAGCAGTCGCTTCGATCTCTTGCTGGGGTGCAGGCTCGGGCGGCGCCTGCGCCGGCTTACCGAACCCTGCGATTAGAAGCTCGCTGATGTCGTCCTTCAGAGAGCCAAAGCTTCGCAGGAACGCTGCAATGAGGCTCACGCTTGATCTTGCCGCCGGATCATTGAGTCGAAGCTGAGCCCCCGCAGCTTCTGAGATGTCTCGCCCACGAGCTAGCCGCTCGTGAACGACGAGATCAAACTGTCGAGGCAAGTCTCGGAGCGCGGGCTGACGGCCTAGCCGGATTGCGAGTTCTGCAGCAGAGTCAGCCCACTCCGGCGGTGAGGGCTCAAACGCGCCCATGGCCTCAGTCCGCACCTCGGGCGAGGCCTTCGCCGCCGCGAGCAGTCCACTGATGAACTTGTCGAAGTCGCGCGACAACTGGCGCATGCGCTGAGCGGGCACAACTCCGTCTGCGAGGCGTTCGCGAAGAAAACTTGTGAATGCACTCGGATCCATCGGGCGGACAAATCCCACGATCGTTACGAGGTTGAGTACCCAGATACTGAGGGTCTCTGAAATGAGCCACCGTACCGCGAGCTGTTCGTCATCCTTGACGCCGGGCGTCCAGCGCTGGCAAAGCGTCTCAAGTAGACCCAGGCTCTGCTTCAGTGCAGCGAACGGATCTAGAAACCACACGGTGGAAGTGAGGAACTTGAACGCAGGTCCGAGCGTGGGATCGTCCTTGCTGACTACTTTGACTGTGCGCCGCAGAAGCAGGGCGTTGGGTCCGTGGGCCCCAAGATCTGTGAGTTTCGAGAGATTAAGTGCGGCCTCTCGCGCCTGGAGGTCGTTGATCGATTCGACGCTGACGCGGGAATGGCGGCCCAGCTCCCGGGTTCTGGGCGTCACGCTCGAGGCAACAGTCAGTTCCGCTCGCTCTGCGCCTACCAACTCTTGCAGTCCGCGTAGCCACACAATACGGTCGAGTGGTTTCGGCGCGCTCTTCCCCGTCCCGCTCTTGGACTCGCCAATGGTCCGGTGACTCTCGAGCCCGGGACCAAGCCCGATGGCGAGTAGATCCAGGTCGGTGACTTGGATGAGTTCCGCGCCGTAGTAGCTGATGAGGTCGATGCCTACCCGAGTGAAGTACCCCTCCCAGAACCACACTTGGCCTACGCGGCATTCGAGTCGATCACCGGGGGTTAGCGGGTCGGTCTTGACGGGTGGCACGTTGCAGTTCCTTTCTCAGCTCGAGGATCGCTGATCTCGCGATCTCGTCAGCGGCTCCGAGGTCGCCCGCGCCCGCACGTGTTTGCTCTGGGTTGGTGAACTCGCCTGGAGCTCGGAGGAGGTTCACCGTCGGGTCCGTCGTTCCTGCGGACGTTGATGAGTTCTGAAGCCACGCGAGCCCGCCTTCGACGATCTCCTCCTTCACAAGTTCGAGGTATGCCCGGCCGTGGTCCGTTTCACGGACGCGAACGATGCCGTGCGCCTCAAGCAGGTGGTAGTCGGTGCTGATGTTGCTCGCAGGCCCAACGCTCCCGCGGTTTAGGAGCGCCCGCACGAGGACCACAGGATCGTGTATTCGACCGCCGCTACGTTCCGCTCGTTCATGCCCGAAGAGCATGTGGGCGACAAAAAGCTTGCGCTGATTCAGCGCCTCGGTGGTTGTGAGCCGGTCGTCCTCCGACTCGAGAGTAGGTGAAAAGACATATGTCTGCGCTCCGGATCCTCCCGTCGACTTGACGGTGGCGGCCTGGACGAGTCCGACCTTCTGTGCTGCGCCGAACACGCCGGGGGTCGGTTGCGCGAGGAGTGGAAGTGCGAGGCCGGGGTGTTGCGCTGCCTGTTCACATATGCCGAGAAGCGCGTCGCGCTCGCCCGGGGGAAGGCCACGGAGGAACGACGCGATCTCAATCTGTCCTGACTCCCACACGTAAGGGCTATAAATTACGTCCTCGGCGAGATCGACGGAGTTGACGCGCTTTGTAAGGCCTGTCGCCAGTGCAAGGTTCAGACCGGTTTCGCTGACTTGGTCGTTGAATCCTCGTCGGTGGAGTTGGTCGAGATGTTGGGTGGTCGTCAACGGGGCGAACGATGCGACTTCGATCGAGTGCAGCGTTACGATCTCATCGATGGTCGGGTTGAGCTGCTGTAGAACGCGGTAGGACTGTTCGATGAGGTTCCCGGTTACGCCCAGAAACTCCTGCACCTCGATTACAACGCCTTGTGTGTCCAGCGCGAAGTCTGCAACATTGGCAGCCTTCAGCGCCGGCAGCACGGTCGAGTGAAGTGATTGCCTTCCAATTCCTGCCTGGACGGCGAAAGACTCGAGGGCGGATGCACTCAAGGGGTCGGAGAATCCATGGATGCGGGCGACGAAGTCCATCGCTTCGCCTGCGTGAAGTAGTGACTCGAGTCTGGGTCTCAGAGCCGGGTCGATTGTGCGCGAGGCTTGATGAACCCGCGTCACAGCGCGCCCGAGTCGCCGGTCGGACCTGTTGACGTCCAGATCGGCAGTGGTGCTCTCCGCCATTCGAATCTCCTCACCCGCTACCGAGATGAGCCTACTGATCGGGCGTACGCTCCTCGCAGTGCGCTCGTCTCAATTTGTGGGGAATCGCATTTCGAGCACTCGCTGCCATTTGACGACGTCGGCGGCGTCCTCGGGCCGAAGACTGCGCATGTGTGCCAGACGATTCCGAATCGGCATGATCTGCGCGCTGAACTGTCGCCAGTGAGCGGCGCTCAACCCCAAGTCGCCGATCTGGGAACGGTCCTTTAGTTGGAGCAACTCCCCGAGTGAGAGCCATTCGAGAGGGTCGCGCAATTGCTTGACCGACGTGGCGCCCATGTATGCCGATTCGCTCGCTCGCTCGAGCACTTTTTCCGGAAGGTCGCCGTTCAGGCACTGCGTGCGCCAGTTCTCCGCCCATGCGGCGATTGCGCGCCGACGCACTTCGCGTCGGATGATCCGCTCGATCTTCCAGAGTCCCGAACTCACCTCGGCAAGCTGCTGCTGAGGATCGAGGGCATCCGCGAGAACCTCGTCGAGCGCCTTCTTGAGCGGTCCGAGATGCTTCGGAAAATTCCATGTCCGAGTCGCACCGTCGGGCGCTGTAAGGCTGGAACCATCCAGCGCCTCAAGCTCCCTCGCGTTGAGCAGGCCCAGCGCGCTCTGGCCAATCAGCAGGCTCTCGTACACGACACGATCGAGAGACGCAGCCAGGTCCATACCGAGTTCTGTCAGCGCCCGGCACAGTACGTCGGCCGGGGAGGCGCCGTCTTCAACGCACGTTGGCCACTCGTGAGCGCCTGTGCTCTTGACGACCGGAGCATGCGCCAGGCTGGCGTCGTCAAGGAGCGAACTCCCGACCACTGGAGGGAAAGCAATCCGAGGCGCCCGGGAGAGGAGGATGACCCTGCCGCCGGCCTCGACGTCGCTGAAGACGCGCTCGCGTAGCGCACCCATCTGAGTGGCCTCACTCTGCATCGTGAGCGACTCCATCCCGTCGATCACGACTGTTCCGGTGGTAAGTGGGCCATCTGGCTGCAAGTAGTCCCGGACGCGCGTCACGTTCACCTGCGAAGCCCCCAGAGCGCGGCGGGCTGGCTCGTTGCTCGAGCCCAGCTGCAGGAACACGACGCGGAGTTGCTCCGCTTTTCGGTGAACGCCCAGTATCCAGTCGGAGTAGTCGGTCGCGCTCATACGAGCTCCAGGATCACGCTGACTTCGAACTCGCCGTCCTGTTCGTGAATCAGACCCAGGTCCTTCAGTCGACGAACTGCGACGTGCTCGCTGGATGCGAGTTCCTTGAAGTCGGCTGCACTGTCCATCAGCACGTCCAGCATGACGGCCTCGTTCGCGTAGTAGCGCTTGACGTGTTGGACCATCTCCTCAATGTTGCCTTGGACGCGACTCTTCCAATCATCAAGTTCTGTGAGCACGGAAGCGCGAGTCATCGTACGTTGGAAGACGTCGGTCGGAAGGTGCTGCACGACGGCTGAGCTCAGATTTCGATACAGATAGGCGTGACCACCGGACGCCTCGTGGAGTGCCTCGAGCGCACCAGGTTCGATCTGGATGCCCATCTTGCCGCCGACGGTGCTCGCGAGATCGTCCGCCTCTTCTCGCTCCAGCGGCTTCACGTACACGGCCTTCGCCCAAGAGAAGAGGGGATTCGGTCGACCATACAGTCGTCCACCTTCAACGATGGCGCTTGTAAGGCCGGACAGCACGAAGGTGAAGTTCTCAGACTCCTGCACGATGCTCCTGAGGGCCGATAGCAGCTGCGCAATGCGTGGCATGTCGCCTTCAGCGATATCGATGCGATCCGCTGGGGTCAAGTACTCGATCTCGTCCAGGAGGAGCAGGATCCTATGCCCGTCTTTGTGGAGATGCTTGAGTATCGCCTGGAGAGCGTTCTTCAGGTCGAGGATGCTCGGGCGTTCCTGCAGCTGCGAAAGCTCTTGGGTGCGCAGCTTGTGAGCTTTGAGTTCAGCAATCAGTCGTCGACGCAGATCGCTGACGATGTCGTCGGTGGGGTCTTCCGGCGGAGAGGGGAAGGCCTCCAGGTCCATGAGGACGGTCACCACTTTGTCCTCTTGCAACTCCTCCTTAAGCTGCATGAGGATGCTCGTCTTGCCCGACTTCCGCAGTCCGAAGACGCCTGTGACTCGCTGGTTGAACACGTCGTCACGCATCGACTGCAGCAGTGTCCTGCGGCCGAAGAAGCTCGCGCCATACACGGGAGTCGTCATGTAGAAGAGGTCTCGGGCATAGATGTAGTCGCGAAGAAGGGTAATTAGCGAGAGTTCGTCTTCGTCGTCAATCAAGAGCGGGATCGCTAGTTTCGCGGGGCGCGACCAGTCGTTCAGTTTGATCTGTAGACGCCGATCGGGCGACCACATGAAGAAGATGTCCGGAGTGATGGAACGATCGGCGCCACCGAGCTCGCGGGCCGCAGCCTGGAAGGTCCGGCCCTGGAGATCCTCATGCGGACTGTAGAAGATCATCACCTCGCGGGTAAACCCAAACCCGGCCTCGATCGCTCCACTGAATCGCACATGGACGATCGCGCAGTCCCTGAAGCCATCCTGACGGCAGAACCCCGCGTAGACCACCTGGGAGCCAAGACTTCGCAGAGCGTCGATGTGGTCACGCAGGACCGGGTACTTGTATCGAACGCGCTCGACGTTTGCCAGCAGGTCTGGGTGCTGGGGCGCCGCCACAGCGCCCGATCGCCAGCCGAACTGTCGAGTGGATGGTGCGGTCGGATCGAATCCCGGCCGATCGACATGCGGGTCTACGTGCTCACGTCGCATCGGCGATGGCCGAGGCGAACCGGGTCGAGGGGGTCGGGCACCGAACGACGCCCTCACCTTGCGAGCAACTGGAGCTTCTATCGATGAAGACGGGCTCTTGACGAACTCACCAAGTTCTCGCAGACGGACCAAGACGGCCTTTGCGTCGACTCCCAGTTCGGCGGCGAGCTCGTGCACTCGCATCTTCGCCATCTGTTCTCCGCTCGTGGTCACTTGGCCCGCTGTGTCTGCCAGGGGCTGTGCATTACCGGCGAAGCCGGGTTGCCAGATCAGTCTGTTGCATGCTGCAGACACCGGCTGCGATGACACGGCTCGATATATCAGTCGCCGTCCGCCGTCCCACCGAGGCGGCGCGCCTTGAGCAGCACGTTCATGTGCCTCGGGTGGGCTACCCATTGAGTTGTGATCGGTCCAGCGCGTCGAGTGAAATGGCCTTCCACCGGCTGCTAGGCCTTGCTGGGCCTCGGGCCAAACGGGGTCCAGGCCCATGCCCGCGACGAACGTCACGCAGCGCTGGATGTCGATGAGGTCTTCTGGGGCCGCTTTCAGCCGCTTGAAGTGTGCGATGCCATGAGGCGAGCATCTCACGACGGGCGAGACTTCCTGAGCGAGAGCAACCACTCGACTCGAACAGGCTCTGACCCAATCAGTGGACACAAATTCACCGGTGTGAGAGACTACTCCGTTCGCCAAACGAAGGGTCTGGCCGATGTCACACTCTGACGGCAACACGGACTGGGGGCGGATCATCCGCGACATGATCGCGCGTAGCACCGACTCTGCCCCCACCGAGCCCGGGGTCTACCGGATGCCGTGTGGGAACTGCTACGTCGACTTCTTCCTCGCCTCGGACGGCACCGAACGGTGGCTCGTCCCAGGCGATGAGCGCAGCTACACCCGCGACACCGTGGCCATCGCTCGCCACGGCGAGCACCCGTGGGAGCGGATGTACACCCTCGGCCATGCCGCCGCCGAGATCCGCCGCCGCGCGACCGCCGACGGCACACCCGTTCTTGTCCTGATCGATGAGCTGGCAGCGGTCGCCGCCACGGAGGATGCGGCGGAAGACGAGGAAATCGCCCGTATCGCCCGGGAGCGTCCCGCCGACAGTGCGGAGGTGGCGCGCTCCGATCTCGCCCGGAAATTCGGGATCGATCTCGACGAACTCTAGGAACATCTAGCGGTGTCTACCGAAACGCTAGACACCGCTAGATTCTGCTAGACATCCGTCACATGCGAGGAGCGTTAGCCGTGAGTGAGTATCCGTGGTTCGACTTCGACCGAGTCGACTACGTCACCGCGGACACCCACTTCAGCCACGCCCGGATCAGCGAACTCGCGGACCGTCCATTCACCACCGTCAACGAGATGAACACCGAGCTCATCCGCCGCTGGAACGAGACGGTCGCCCCGACAGATGTGGTGCTACATCTCGGGGATGTCGCGCTCGGGCCGATCGAGGAATCGATCACCCTCACCGCGCAGCTGAACGGTCACCGGTACCTCGTCCCCGGGAACCATGACCGGGTCTCACCAGCGACACAGTCCAGGAAGGCGATCGAACGGTTCGCGCCGCTCTACGAGGCGGCCGGGTGGACGATTCTGCCGGAGGTCATCGAAGGCACCCGGCACGGCTACCGGATCCTCGCATCCCACTACCCGTACAAGGGCGACTCGCAGGAGTCGGACCGACACACGTCGCACCGGCCCCGCTGGGACGATGGGATCCCGCTGTTGCACGGTCACACGCACGCACGCGACCACGGCCCGAATGGGCACCAGTTCCACGTCGGCGTCGACGCCCACGCATACGCGCCCATCCCGTTCACCGTCATCGACGAGTGGGTCCGGGGCCTACCGGATGTCGAGCCGTGGCTCGATGTGGCGGTCCGTGAAGCCCGTCAACTCCTCGCCAACCTCGACGCCACCGAAACCTCGAACTCCGACGCGATGTTCTACACGATGGGCTACAACGAACTGCGCGTCGCGCTGGAGGAACTCCTCGGCGCGCTCTACTCTTCCCACCCCGACTCCCCCGGGAACACCGCCAAGGCTTAGGACTGCCTCGGACGCGCTTTCGGCGCGGGCGACGGTATGAACAGTTCGCCTGCCGCGGGGCCGGATCGGAGGGTCCGCGGTTCTCGTCGGAAGCGGATCCATCCACAACGCTGCCAGTGCACCATCGTCAGGTACCGCGGCGACGACGACGTCCAGGCAGCCTGATGCTCCGCGGCGCTGAGATCGTGCGACGCGAGCTCCGGGAATACTTCCCGGAAGGTCGGGGATTGGCCGTGTTCGCGGGCGTAGCGATGGAGGAATGTCACAGCGCGACGCGCCCACACCGGCGCCGTCTCGTCAGCGGTGAGTTCAATGAACAGCGGCGCGAGGTGAGGTGCCGACCACGGCTTGTCCTCCCGGCCTGAGTCGGCCGACACCACGCATTCCTTGCCCTCGACCGTCATCGCAGAGATCCCACCCCGGACTCAGCTCCGGTCACGGGTGTCGTCGGGTGCGCGTTGCGTGTCGGCGGGACCCGCAGGCTCCTCGCCCTGATCTCGTCCTCCAGCTCGGCTGCTGGATGAACCCGCATCCATGACTGCCTTCAGCGCCGTGGTGTACTTCTCTCCTGTCACCTTCACGCGTTCCCGCGCGTCGTGCCGCAGCCGACTGGAAGTTCGTTTCTTCTGCGTCATGCCGACGTCCTTCGCGTGTCTGGAATTCGAGTATTCGTCGATGGCTCGACGGGAGTGCTGCGACGGAGTCCGTGAGCCTGTGATGGGCCCCGCGGGGCGGGCGGGTCAGATCGTTGCCTGCCTGCGTCCGAGGTAGACCCGTTGATGCGCGCCCCGCGTGGGCGGACCGGGATGCCGGCGCTATGCAAATGCCGGTTGATGGTCATCTCGCTACAGCCGGCGAGCTGCGCGATCTGTGCGATGGTCCAGTGCTTCGTTTCATAGTGATCGCGGAGCCAACGGGGGTCGAGGTCGAAGGTGCGGGGTCGTCCCCTTCGAGTCCGGGTGCCCGCGTCGGCGAGAATGCGACCCACTGTCTGCCGAGACACCCTCGTGTCTGCGGCGATCGTGTAGGTGGAAGCTCCCGCCGCGTACACCTGCGTCAGCCGGTCTGGTGGCATGGCTTCTGTCGCTGTCGCTCGTGCCGGCCGGATGGGCGGCCACGACGGCGCGATCTGGGGTCCGACTTCCGGGAGCTGAGGGGTGGGTTCGGGTGTCCAGGTGACGGGCTCCTGAATGCCGTTGGCGACGAGGAACTCTGCGGCGATCTGATCGAGCGCCGCCCGCACCGCCGGCGGGAGCTCCTCTACGAAGCGGGCTACGGCGGGCGGGCTCGCCCTGGTCGTGTGCCACGCCGTAGGCATCGCACGCAGCGGGTTCCCGGAGAGTTCTTGGTACAGGGCTGCGCGCGCCAACTCCCAGCGTCGTCCGCTCCCTGGGGACACGCCCGCGTCCCGGCAGAGCTGCCCCCACTGTGATTCGGGCAGGAGATCGGTGTAGTCGAGGTGGCGGCGGCGGGCGTAGTCGATGGGCACGTCTTGCGTGTCCAATAGAGCTGCCAGGCGGAGGACCGCGTGCAGGGTCGTCACGTGGTGAGTGCTGCGGCCCAGCTCACGCATCACGTGCGTCACCTGCCGTGACGGTGCGTGCGGATCGAGCAGCGCGAGCGCGGCGGAGTGTGTGAGCCTCGTGCCGGTAAACACGACCGCTGCTGCCAGCGCGGACGCGGCGATCTCGTTGTCGACCCGCAGTGGGGCGTACTGGGCGATCCAGTCCCCCCACAACTGTGCCGGCACTTTCCGTGCTCGCTCTTCCGGGCTGACGCCCGACGGCGGTGCGGACTGCAGAAACACGGTGGGGCGGCGGCGGCGACCCAGCGCGGCCGCGATCAGGGTCTGTAGTTGTGGTGTGTGCGCGGTGTACGACGTGCTGTGCGCCAGCCGCCCCTGCAGCAGGGAGATGATCGCGGCCGGATTGGTCAGTGCGCGGTGACCGAGGGTGGTGCCGACAGCGGCCCCGACGGCAGAGTCTGGTCGCGCCCGGATCGCCCTCGTCCAGTCCTCGCTCATCTCGAACAGCCCAATGAGCTCCCGGCCCAGCGGGCTCGCGTCGATGCTGTGACCGCCGACGATTGCGTCCCGCGCGGTGCGGGACAGTAGCCGAATGTCTTCCAACACAGGCACGGCCGGCTGCGGTGCATCAGCATAGATCCCGAACTGCGCCTGACCGGTGGAGACGATGCGCATCATCGCCCGTTGCGCATCCAGCACCGCCTGCGGCACCGGCGTGCGGGTCCGGTCCTCGGTGAGGTCCGCGCGACACCGGTTGGCCTGCGGACCCCTCCCCGGACCCCGCACGGGATTGTGGCAACGCCCGGGAACGGGAACAAGTGCGAGCGGGTGAGCGCGGTGTCGGGCAGGAAGATCACAGGTCTGGCACCGATCCACGAGAAGGCGGCGGTGGCGGGCACAGGCGAACCCGAACGGGAACTGCCACGACATCCGCCACCGTCCACCCGAATCGACCAGGCATTCCGGGCAGTATCGTCCCGCGGTCCCTGCAGCCGGGCATTGCGCGCTGATCCGACCCTGCCGGGTATAGCGGATCGCGTGACGGGCGAAGCGCATCCTCGTCATCTCGTGAAACTGATCGGCAGGGATGCCCGTGGAAGCCTCAAGCCGGGCAGCCTGCTCCTCGGTGAGGGTTGTGGCCCACTTGTCCGCCATCCACGCGGTCGCCGATACAGCCAAACCCTTCTCCTGCTCGATGAGACCGAGCGCGCATGCCATCTCGTTCATCGTCGCCCCATAGGTGGCCGCCATCTTCTCCAGCCAGGAATCGAACGGCTCATCCGGCAGTGGCCGCACCCGAAACGGCAGCACCCGCACCTCGTCGGAACGCGTCGCGGCCTTGCCGGTCATGCGGCTGCCACCTCGCCACCCTGGGTCTTTCGGCGGCGGCCCGCTCTCTGGCTTCGAAGCTGCCGTTCCAGCTTCGCCTCCAGCTCACGACGTTCCGTCTCGGCGCCCTCGTCGATGCGAATATCATCGAGCAGCTCCCGATCGATGCGTTCCCTGCCGGTGCGGATTGCGCGCGATGCGCCGCGGCGGATCAGGTCCATCAGCGACCCGATGTTCCCGGTCGTGCGGGCGAACAGGTACCGCGAGAGGTCGACGAGCATCCCGTCTCTCCCGTCGGTCAGCACGAGGGCCTGGTCGATGCCGAACAGCAGCCGGTCCCATTCATCGCGGCCGCGTTTGTGGGCGAGGGTGAAAGGTTCCAGGCTGAGGACTGTCCACCGTCGGAAGGTCTGCGCCATTGCTGCGCCTTCGCCGGTCTGGCCCTCCCCGACGAGTCCCCGCTTGCGGAGGGCGACACCGGCGAACAGGAACGTGGCGTTGTATTCATTCGAGAGCCACTTCAACTGGTTCGCGACCTCTACCCCGTCACGGGTATTCATCCGCAGGAAGTGGAGATCATCAACGATCACCAGGCGCGTGTCGTGGCGTTCGATGCACTCCGCGGCTGCCCGGGCAAGATCTCTACCCGCCATCGAGCGGTGCAGGATCCCGGCGGTGGCGGGGTGGGCGTAGAACCCGAGGATCATCATGTGCAGACCCTTGATCGTCGGCCGGCCCGTCAACGTCACATGACACACCGGCAGGTGCCGCACGTCCCGGTCCTGATCCAGCCACTCCCCGGCCTCCGCGATCCGCTGCTGGTGGAACACTCGACCGAAGTTGTTCACCACCGTGGACTTCCCGAGCGCCGGCGGCGCGTCGATCGCCGCCGCTGACTTCACCCGGTCGGCGTCTTGCAGGTTCGAGTCCAGGATGTCGCCGAGTTGCAACTCGATCTCCTGCACCTGTCGGGTGCGCAGCAGGATGTTCGCGTGCCACTGACGCCGCGCCAAGTCATACCCGACACGCTCCTGCGTGGATAGCGCCGCCAGCCGCTTCAGCGTGAGGGTGTCCGGACGGGTCCGGGCTGGGCGTTCTGCGAAGTCGTTCCACCCCTCGTAGGTGGACAGGCTCCGCTGCCGTGCTCCCGCCTGCGGCTGGGGCTGGGTGGTTGTCATCGGAGCATCTCCATCGGCTCGAAGCGGTAGTCGCCACGGATGGTGGGCTCGTCGATGTCGTCCTCGTCGTCATCATCTCCGGTCTCCGGCACATCGACCCGTGTCCTCGGATCCCTCACCCCGCCGGTCAGCTCCGTCGCCAGGTCCGACCCGGCCGTGAGTTCTGCGTCCAGCATCCGTTGCACCGTCCGCAACGACCACACCCCTTCCGGATCGGGGTTCTTCTCATCCAGGCGGGCCGCCATCCGGGCGCTCATCCGCCGCTCCGACGGTGTCAACCCTCGGCCCGCGCCCCAGTCCTCGAGCAACTGCGCGGCAACATCATCGACCTGCGAGGGGCGGCCCTGCCGGATCGCAATCTTCTTCGCATACTCCAACGCGTCCAAACTGAACGGGGTGTCGAACGCGTCCTTGTGCTCCCACTCCAGGGTGTGCCAGGTGTGATCCTCCGGGTCGTGGAAGTAGATCTTCGTCAGGTCGTCCGGGTTCACCACGAACGGCCACTCCGTGCCCGTGTCCCGGTGGATCGACCGGGCCCGGTTGCGGTACTTCGCCACCGAATCCCCCGTGTAGCGAAGATTGTGAATCTCCACCCCATAGTGGTTGAACTGACGCTTCACCACCGGCAGCAGCTCCAACAGCACATTCCGGTCCGTCGGCATCCGCAGCGAACCCGCGACAGCGAGCCCCTGGTCATACTTCTGCGCCGGACTCAACTTCACACCCGGGAGGCTGGGATCGGCGAGCGACTCATGCGGGCGGAGGTGATAGACCGTCGCGATCCACTCGCGGATGATCTGCTCCAACTGCGGAACCGTATACACCGCCTCACCCTCAACATCGTCCCCACGACCCGACACGTCCGCACCCTTGTAGCCGGGGAGCTCCTGCAGGAGAGAGTCGAGAGTGCGAAAGAAGCGCTCCACCGGGCTCTTGTCGGTGGGCTGGTAGATACGGGCTGGCTGGATTGATATGCCCAGTCGGGCGCACGCGGTGGTGACATGCTCGGAGAGGAAAGGGCGACCGTGGTCCACGACGATCGTCTCGGGCAAGATGCCGGCGCGTGTGAAACGGGCGACATCGGTTCGGGTGGGGTCGACGAGCACCGTGTCAGGCACGCCGTGATACGGGACACGAGCGGCGGTATCCCAACTGCCCGGTAGGTCGAACGGCAGCATCGCTTCGACGAGAACACCGGACACGTCGATGGACTTGGTCGATCCTGGCGTCAAGCGCAGCCCGAGAATGCACCGTGAGTAGAGATCGATCGCGACCGTGAGGTCCGCGCAGACCCACTTGCCCGTCACCGGAGCGACGGCGAACACATTCAGTGGGGTGGTGTCAAGAAGTACGAACTCACCGGGACGTGACGCGGTCAACCGTCCGTAGGGAGCGGCGGGCCGGTTCGCGATCGATCTCTTTGCCTTCGTGGAACCCGCGAAAGTGCCTCGTCCGCGGGTGAGCTCGTCCAAGCCCCGGTATGCGCTGGCGGTGGACGGGAATGTGACGACGTCGGGGCCGTGAAGTCTCTCGATGCGTGCGCGGATCCGGGCGAGGATGATCTTCTTCTGCACCTTGGACTGATCGTCCTGCTCATCGAGTATCGTTCGCGCGGCGTCAACCCACCGCGGGTCGAAGTTTGTCAGTGCCGCACCCGTCCGTGACATCCGGGTATCGATGAGACCCGCTTCCCCGGTGTCTCGATACCGGGAGACCCATCGCTCCAGGGTCCGTAGGCCTATGTCGAGCTCTTTGGCCTTGGCCTTCTGTCGCTCTCGGAGCGGCCGTTGCGGGTGGTACTCCAGTCGTGGCTCGCCCTCTCGGGCGACCTCACGACTGCCCGACCGGTATCCCGTGAGCACCTCACGGACGTGATCCGCCCGATGGTGAGCACCCGCCTGAGCGGACTGGGTTGCGTCCGACCAGACAAGCATCAAAGGTTGCGTCTGCTCGTCGTCGCCCACCCTGCCTGGCACGTGCACTCTGCCGCCTTCCGACTCCGGTTGCAGCACATCGATCATGCGGAGACGGCGAGTGCGCCCATCCGCGGTGCGGACGATGACGGCGCCATCACCGATCTCCGCGACCGTGCACATCTTTCCGTCGTAGGCAATCTGGGCCCCCGGGCTGACCTTCCAGGTGTTCTTCATCGGACGCGTTTCCCTTCTCGTTGATCTGCGGGTGTGTGGATCGTCGCGCTCGACACTCATGTCTCCAGGAGGCTGGTGATGTCGAGCACGCGGGTGAGGTCCGTGTGCAGGCGCCGCGTCCACATCAGGTGCAACACAACGGACCGAGCCAATCGCGGATCGGCAGTGATCGCCGTGACAGCTCGCACCGCTTCGCCGAATGTGACCGGAGTGGATAGCAACTCTGCTGCGCCATCGACTTCGGACTCGAGGAACTGGAAGCGCCGCCTATACCCGGCGAGGAACCGCACGTTCGCCAGCACGACAGGATCGGGCTCGGATTGCACCCGGTACTCCCAGCCGTGCCCCTCGATCACGCGCCGCGACCATCCCAGAGAATCGCGCACTTTCGGGCGTGACAACTTCTCAGCCGGCTTCACATCAACCACGCACCCCGACTCATCGGCGTGGACGAACAGGTAATCCGGGACGTGCTTGCGGCGCGTGCCGCGATCATCGCCGTCGAGCAGAAACGGCTGCGAGAGGATCCACACCACCCGCGGGTCGAAGTCGGCCAGCAGCAGGTTCACATACTCCAACCGCGACTCGTACCCCACCGGGGCCTCCATCGTCGCCGACCAGTACGAGCCGGAGAAGTGTCGCTGCTTGCGGTACCAACGAAACTCCCGCCACGGCACCGCGGTATCGAACTGACGAAGACGAACATCATTCAAGGCGATGACATCGACGTGATCGTCTGACCTGCGAATCTGAACCGTCGACGCCAGCCCGGTCACAGCCCCGACGCTCCCTGGTACGACAACGGAAACGAACCAGCCCCTGCGGTCCGGCGGTTTGTGAACATGTCGCCATCATGGGCGCCCACACACGCGTGCATCCATGCACGAAACCACCACGAATACGTAACACACGTCATACCGAGTTGCTCTTGCGAATCGGTCAATTACGTACTACGTGACGTACGTTCTAGTGAATGTCACATTCACTGTACTCTCGAAACGACCAGAATCAAGTTGTGTACGTCAGATAGACAACACCGGGAAGGAAGTCGCCTCGGAATCACCTCGCGCACGTGCCGGACGTCGGTGACGTATGCGAAACTCGGGGCATGACGATAGTGGAGCCGATCGCACCAGCGGAGTCGCGGCTGTTCTTCGGCAACAGCTACATGAACGCTGTCGTCATAGAGATCGCCGCCCTCGAAGGCGACACCTTCTCTCCCAAGCAGATCGTCGAAGCGACTGGACTGTTGGGGAGCATCGTCCACCCACTGATCCACAAGCTCCGCGACGCACACTTCCTTGAGTTCGTCGGACGCGTGCCCGGAGAGCGGACCCTGCTCTACCGGATCCGTGACAACTACTGGTGGGAAGCCGCGCGACGCTACGCCGCCGACCGGGAAGCCGCATCGGCCGAGCGCACGGCTTCCTAACTGCCTGGGGACTGCAGCGGAACGTAATAGGCATCCAGATCGATTGCTAGAGCTGTTCCCAGCCGGGAAAGTGCGCGATACAGACGCGTCGCGAACCAGATCAGTTCCTGTCCTCCTGGGGAGTACGCGACCCCGTCAGTCTGATCGAAGGCGCCTCCTCGGACAGCAATGCCGAGATCGAGCCCCGTGGGCTGAGGCTCGGTGATCGAGCCCACAGCTGCAGCACCGCGGATATCTCCCCAATCAAGATCCGTGCTGAGAAAGACACCCAGGATCGGCTTGGCTTCCGGATCCTGAGCTGGATACGTACCGCCTGCATGCCGGATCTCCGCTGAGGTGCGGTGAAGTCGGCGAACGCTGGCGACCTTGTCCCGGGCGTAGTCGAGGTTCTCCTTGTTCATTCTGGGCTTCACCTCACAAACGGCGTACAAGCTCTCGACCGGCACGAAGCGGACGTCGCCCTGCTCGAAAAAAAGGGGCGAGTACTGTCGATCGAAGATCGCAATGTCGATCTGTCCGCTCTGTTGCCCGAGGGAGTCGATTGCGAAGATTGGCCCGACCCCGTATCGCTGGGGAAGAAACTCCCGGAGCACGCTGACCCATTGCTCCTCGGTGGCGTCACCCTTGGTGCCGGGATGATCTGTGAACTGCGGCATGAGCCCCAGCCCTGTGAGCATGTGGTCCTGCTTCGCCGTATATGCCTTGGCAAGGTCGAACGGTTCGGACATGGGTGGTCTCGCTTTCAATGGACGCGGCTGGGAGATCGCCCGCGGGGATGGTGTCGAATGTTCGTGTTCGGACGCCACGCGCTTTGTGTAGGTCCACGACGTAGTTCTACCCGTCGCGCATAGCGGTCAGCAATGATGTGGGCAGCGGCCGGTACTGGTGAAACCTCAACTTCGATGTTGGACTTCAGTGGCTTCGCCGGGTGGCATCTGGTTCCGCGAGCCCTGATCGGTTGCTGTGAGTGCGAGCGCGGCACGGTGGAGTTCGATGCCGTCTGGCGATTGCGCGAGCACCCATACGCTCAGGTGCGGGCGGGGATTCGGTGACCCAATAAGCGCGATGAATCGATGGAAGCGAAGTTCCAAGTCGACGAGGTGGGAGATGTAGGTGTTGAGATCCAGCGGGCTGGGTTCTGGCGGACCGTTGGGATGGGTGTGCCATTCTCCGATCCATTGTGAGCGGTCGACCTTGTGGGCGCGGTCCGCGGCGAGTTGGGTGTATTCGAGGTCACGGAGGAAGTAGCCGGGTTGGTGGTGTCCCGCGTCAAGTATTTGGCAGGATTTCTTCTCTTTCGAAGTTGGGGATGGTGGGGTCGGCAAGGCCCAGGTGCACGTCCATCGGCCGGTTCCAGGCGATCGCCTCGTGAGGACGGATCTCGTTGTATTCGATCCGGTAGTCCTCAGCGCGTTCGACGAGCGTCATCGCGTCGGGGATCTCGTCGAGGAACAGCCGCTCGTACTTCAGCGTCCCGAACCCGCGTTCGCGTGACCCGTTCTGCCCGGGCGATTTCACCCGAGTGCGGACGTGCCGCAGCTCGGGGTGACGCAAGATGAACAACTCGAAGTTCATCGACCGGAACGGGCCACCATTGTCAGTCACGAGGGTCACGACCGGCAGCAGCTCGCCGGTCTCCGGGTCGACCTGACACTGATCGACGAGGGGGTGCCCGAACATGCGCTCGTAGTCGGTCAGGGCGAGCTCGACGGCGGCGATCGCGTCATGCTGGTTCGCCGTGGGCGAGGTATGGAAGGGGTGCTCGACCTTGGAGAACCAATCCCGGCACCCCGCGATCCGCCACGTCCCACCCTGGGTGGTCTCGAACTCGCTGAAGTCCAGCTGCCACACCTGGTTCGGGCCCGTCGGGTTCCTCGCGAACGCCGCCTTACGGTCTCTCGCGAGCTCACGGCGCTGCTTCTGATACTCCGACGGCAGGATCAGCCCGTCATCGCGCAGCAGGCGCAGCACGGTCGCCTGCGACACCCGGTGCCCGTCGTGGCGGGTCATCGCCCAGATCTTCCGATGACCCCACGCCGGATGCGCCAGCGCGTGCTTGGTCGCGAGCGGCCTGGCCGCGTCCCGCGCGGGCTGCGGCCACGGACCCTTCGGCGGGCGATCCGCTCTCGCTTTGGCCTGCCAGCGGCGATACGAACGCTCGGGCACGCCCGTCAGCTTGCAGAACCTCGACGTCGGCATGCCCGCCTCCAAACGGATCACCTCGAGGTCCTCGAAGGGCCCAGCCGGCCCTCCGCGCTCTTCTTCCACACCCGGATCTCGACCGCCGCCTCACCGAGGGCCTGCGTCAACTCCGCGACCTCATCCTCGAGCTGCTGCTCCCGGGTCGAGGGTTTGGACTTGCCCGCCTCGATGCCGGCCTTGCCGCCCTCGAGGAACTGGCGCTTCCAGTTCCCGATCGCTTGCTCGGACACCTTCTCGCGGCGGGCGGCTTCGGCGATCGTGATCTCGCCTTGCAACACGGACAACACGATGCGGAGCTTCTTCTCTACCGGGATCGTCGGGGGACGACTCATGCTTCAGACCTCTCAGCTGGGGCGTTGCATCAGCAACTAACTACCCCTGCCAAACATTCTGACGCGCGACAGTGGACGGCGTTCGGACCGGGTGCGGAGGCGGATGTAATGACGAGGGCGTTTTCGTGTCCGAAGAGTGCACCGCCGGTTTCGAGCGTGGGGTCGCTTCTCGCGATGATCGTTCTGATCGATGTGAGCGCACCCTGGGTGATACCGACGGTCCAGCTCACGGGTGGCGATGGCATGCGGGGCAGTCCGGGTAAGGGGGCGTCGCGGAGGACCAGTGCGGGTGGAGTGCTCGTCGCGCATCGAAGGGGGCGGCGTAGCCGGGTGATGGGCGGAGGGCGATGACGAGGTTGTCATCGGTGAGGGTCTGATCGACTTCACCGGCGTTTTGCAAGAGAGTCGCGACGGCGACTTTCGCTGCGATGCTCCCAACGAGGTGAAGGTCTCCACCTATTGCGGTCATCGGGTTGTGTCGGGTGCCGTCCCCGTAGCCTCGGTCCAGGCTCGGTTCGGGATCGATCATTCCGTTGTCGCGCATGTATCGACGCTGACAGTCGAGGCATCCGACCTCGGGCAGTGCACGGATGCGCAGAATCTCTCCGTATCTGCCGTCGGCGAGGACGCAGGCGAACACAATCGGTTTGCCCGCACGGCGTGCAAGGTAGTTTGCGACGCGTCGGGGTTCGACTCCGTCGACGGTGCAGATGATGATGTCGGCGGCGTCAATCAGGGGTCGGGTGATGTTGGCGTTGGCGGTGAGGTCGATGGGCCATGGGCTGATGTTGCTTTCCGGCCACTGCCTGTTCAGGGATGCCTTTAATCCATCCACTTTGGACATTCCAACGCTCGCGGCAGCGAGGACGTGCCGGGGAACGTTGTGGAAGAGGATCTTGTCAGGATCGACCAGGTCGATGTGGCCAACTCCGTAGCTTGCGAGTGCTTCGGCTGCGGCTCCTCCGATGCTGCCGGCGCCTAGCAGGAGCGCCCGCGAGGTCGAGAGGAGGCTGGTTGGCCAGAGGCTTCCAAGGGCGGTCACATGCTGGGTTCCGTCCTGGATGTCCAAAGAAATGGGGCGGACGGTGTCGTTCGAGATCGTCCACGCCGACCAGGCCGGAAGCCGTTCCCCATCGCGGATCTCCGGAGGGTCGGGACAGAAGGTCACGGCGATGTGCCATTGGCCGGGAAGCGGTGCGATCGCCTGCGGGACGAGGGTCTGGAAGGCGTCGAAGGGCATTGTCGCGTGTTGGTGGGTGAGAAGGTACGCGCAAAACGCGGCGTCCGCCGGCACTCGGTACCAGTGGCCGACGCGATTGAAGTCGGCGACCGTGAGGAAGTGGTCGGGATCCTCCGTGAGATGGACGAGGTCCGAGTCTTCGTTCGAGAGGGCGACGACTATGGCGGCCTTGTCCGGTGCGGACAGACGGCAGGTGAGATTGCCCCACGCGTACGACTTGTCGATGACCTCCATCGCTTCGGTGGGCAACAGCACCAGCCAGTTCTCGCCACTCATGCGCTGTGCTCGGTCACGCTGTCTCTTCCGCGGTCGCGGTGATCAAGTGATCGAGTTGCTCGTCGGTGACGATGCCGTTGACTGTCATGTTCGGGATCTTGCCGCGCTGAAACAGGGCGAACTCGATCATCCATCCCGACGCTTTCAGGATCAGATCGCTGGTCCGCGAGAAGAGGTCCCACTGGTCGGCATCACGGAGCAGGCAGAGGCCGCCATTGGGGAGCACGTGGTACTGGGTGAAGCTTCGCAGGGTGACGTCGGGCTGCGGTTCCAAAGGGTAGAGGATTGGTGGGACCGCGGGGAAGCCGTGCCCGTACGCGACCCGCGCGCGCAGCGGCTGGTCGACGAGGTTTGACAGCCCGGCTGGTTCGGGTCGTGTGAATGGCCATACCGGGAGTGCGCCGCTGAAGTGACCGGCACCTTCGGGCGTCCACTCGAGGGCGGGGGCCACCGAACCGATGTCGTCGATCTCCTGCGCGAGACGACCCGGGTCATCCTCCCACCAGCTGCGGAGGATCAAGGTCAGCCCTGCGGGGAATCGCGAACCGGACGCGGCCCAGTCTCTCCCGCTCCACCGGGAGGCAGTACGAGCGGGAACGCAGTCCCGAAGACGGACTGCCAGTGACGTGTCGCGGCCGGCTGATCATTGGAGGCGACGGCCCGAAGCGCCGCGACGGCGTCAGCTGCTGCATCCTCTAGGGACCTGCGCAGACCGGCCACGTCCAGACTCGGCTGGATCAACCCGGAGAGCTCCGCGGGATCTTCAACGCGCAAGGAGTGCGTCGAGGCGTTGACGAAGAAGTTCTTCAACGCCTCGGGTCGGTTGTTGCTCACCGACAGGCAGTCCAACGCGAGAACCTCCATCACGAGCGACTTGACCGTGCCGGTCACATCTTCATGCTGACGCGACCAGTACTTGAGGACCCGGACCAGCGGGCGAAACAACGACCAGTCCTGCTGCCGCCGTGCGACCTCGTTGATGAGGTACTCAGGGTCTGCGAGCGACCAGCGCTCCTCCTTCTTGAACGGGATCAGGATCCCGTCCGGACGTCGCAACGCTGGCATCACATCGACAGTGAACGCGTTGTCCTGCTCCGGCGGATCGACGAAACACTTCGCGGCGCGATTGCGGTCGGCGGTGCGGATCAGGCGCACCAGCTGCGCGCGCGATCCGTGGGACACGGAGAGGAGATCGTTCACCAGATCATGGCAACGCTCGATCGCCTCTTCGGCAGAGCCCCCGTCCTCGCCCCAGTCCGGGTGCTCGTCCTGATCGAACTCGACCACGAGATCCACATCATGCACCGGCTGCAGCTGGGTGCTGCGGGCGAGCGAACCCGACCCCCACACCACCTTCACATCCGGCGCGGTCAGCAACGCGGACGTGAAGGTGTCGCGACGGTCACGGGCAATCTGCACGACCTTCACATCCGCGTCGACAACCGACTGCAGGGTAGCGAAAGACTCGAGAACCGTCATGGAGCACCTCTCCCCAGCGGCCCGGGTGCGGGCGCTGATTCAGCGTACGGCCGACCTCGGACATCTTGCGGAAGAGTCGCCGTCTCTCGTCCCGCATACTCGGCGCCCTCACGTCCGACTACATGCAGCGTTCTCAGGAACATGGCGGATCCGCCATTTGTCCGCCACTTCATCTGAGAATCCGCCATCTTCGCCGAGAACCTACAAGTTGAAGTCGCCGCCGGGAGCCATGTCGGCGAAGCGTGAGTAGTGACCCTGGAACGCGACGGTGATCGTGGCGGTCGGGCCGTTGCGGTGCTTGGCGACGATCAGGTCGGCTTCACCGGGTCGCACGTCTTTGTCGTAGACGGAGTCGCGGTGCAGCAGGATGACCATGTCGGCGTCCTGCTCGATCGAGCCCGACTCTCGCAGGTCGCTGATCGCGGGCTTCTTGTCGGTGCGCTGCTCGGGGCCACGGTTCAGTTGCGACAGGGCGATGACCGGAACCTGGAGTTCTTTGGCGATGAGCTTCAGGCTTCGCGAGAACTCCGAGACCTCCTGCTGTCGCGACTCGACGCGCTTGCCCGACGTCATCAGCTGCAGGTAATCGATGATGACCATGCGCAGCCCCTCGCGCTGCTTGAGGCGACGGCACTTGGCGCGGATCTCGACGAGCGTCATGTTGGGGCTGTCGTCGATGTAGAGCGGCGCGTCGTTGATGCGTCCGCGGGTCGCGGCGACCGTGGTCCAGTCGCGGGGGTCGAGGTTTCCCTTGCGCATGTTCTGCAGCGGGATCGCACCCTCGGCGCTGAGCAGACGCATCGCGATCTCGCTCTTGCCCATCTCGAGGGAGAAGAAGACGGACGGAAGGTCATGGCCGATGGAGGCCGCACGCGCGAAGTCGAGCGCCAGCGTCGACTTACCCATGGCGGGTCGCGCGGCGACGACGATCATCTGACCGCCGTGCAGACCGTTCGTGAGTTCGTCGAGTTCCTTGAACCCGGTCGGGACACCGGTCATCGAACCGTCACGACCGCTCGCTGCCTCGATCTCTTCGAGCGCGGCATCGACGGCGATCTGCAGGGGGACGTAGTCCTCCGCGGTCTCGGATCCGGTGATCGAGTAGATCTCGGCCTGCGCGTTGTTGACGAGGTCGGTCGCGTCACCCTCGCCCGCGTAGCCCAGCTGCACGATGCGGGTGCCGGCGTCGACGAGTCGGCGCAGGATCGCACGCTCCGAGACGATGCCGGCGTAGTAGCCCGCATTCGCCGCGGTGGGGACGATCGAGGTCAGGGTGTGCAGGTAGTCGGCACCGCCGGCGCGACCGAGCTCGCCCGTCTTGATGAGCTCGTCGGTGACGGCCACGACATCGGTGGGCTCGCCGTGCGAGTACAACGAGAGGATGGCCTCGAAGATCAACTCGTGCTTCGGGATGTAGAAGTCGGCGCCCTTCAGCGTCTCGATCACATCGGCGACCGCGTCCTTCGACAGGAGCATTCCGCCCAGAGCACTCTGCTCGGCGAGAAGGTCGTGGGGAGGCGTGCGCTCCGGCCCGCGCGACGAACCCATGCGCTCCTCTGAGATGTCGGCGATCGACACAGTCTTCCCTTCGATGCGACGTTTCCGATGCGATGCCCTGATGAGGCGTCTCGACGGCTGAGCCGTCTGATCCTCGACCGTCACGCCGTCCTGCACAGCGAAACAGGTGCCTCCGACATTCGGTCGCTCGCTCACGCTACGAGCGACTCTTTCCCCATGCAACACGGCCTGTGGATAACCATGTGGAAAGCGTGCGGACAAAGTCGGAGTGTCTGTGCACAACAGGTGTGGATAACCCCGTGGAGTGCTCCGACTTAAAACTTTTTTATCGTGCTTGAGCAGGGCTTTCCTGTTTCCCCACCCTGTGGATGAGAATCAGTTTAAATCGGGCGTTGAAGGTTGGCCCCGTCGGGGATGGGATGTGTAGAACCTGGGGAAAGTCAAGCCGAGATTTCGTCGGGCGCGTCACAGGCCGACATCGGCGGAAACTCGCGGATACCCCCCTAGACAGACGGTCGGGACGCGAGTATCGTCACCCGCAATCGACGCATCTGCGCCGAGGTGACGTTGCCTTCGGAGGGGGAGGTCGACGTGGACGTTCGGGCCACCCGACGCGGCGTTCCAGCCGCCGTCCTCTGGGGTGCCCTGGGAGTGCTCGCCTGGGCGACTCTCGCCGTCTTCCTCGGAGGCGGATCCGCGCATGCGGACGACCGCGACGATGGCCCACTCGACGGACTCACCTCGCTCGTCGGCGACACCGTGTCGAGCGTGACAGCTCCCGTGAAGCCGGTCGTCACGGAGGTTGTCGCTCCGGTCGTCACCAAGGTGGTCGCGCCGGTCGTCACCAAGGCCGTCGCACCCGTCGTCACCAAGGTCGTCGCCCCCGTGCAGCAGACCGCACCGGCGGTCGTCGAGACCGTCACGGAGACGGTCGCCGCGACTCCGGTCGTCGGCACCGTGACAGCGCCCGTCGTGCAGGCGGTCACGGAGACGGCGCACGACGTGGTCGCCCCCGTCACGGCGGTGCTCTCCGACGCACCGGTCTCGCAGATCACCGATCCACTCCTCGACACCGTCGCCGGCCTTCCGCTCGTCGGAGGACTCGTCACCGATCTCGGCGTGATCACGACCGTCGACGACCTGGTCGACGTCGTCGACGACACCACAGCCGTTCTCGGCGGTGTGGTGGAGTCGACCGTCCCGCCCGTGCTCGACGCCCTGGACCCGACGACACCCGATCCCGCACCGGGTTCCGGAGTGGTCGTGGAGCCCTCGACGCCCGGCGCCACCACGGTCGCGCCCAGAGATGAGGCCGCGCCCGGACCGGCGCCGTTCTCGGCGTCGTCCCGGGTGCTCGCCGGCGCGGCATTCGTCGCGACCGCTCCGACGGTGTCGACCGGGTCTTTCGACACGGTCGGATCCGGCGCCGACGCCACCGGTGCGCCCGAAAACTCTCCCCCGGGAACCCTCCCGGGCGGCCCTGTTCCCGCGTCTTCCTCCGCCGGTTCCGGCGGAGGGGCAGGCGCTGCCCACGCGCGCCTCAGCGACGTGGATCCTTCTCCGCTCCGTGCTGGCGAGCGGACCTCCGGCGCATCCGACGACGCTCTTCCGACGTCGCCGGTCGCCGACACCGACGTCTCTCCTGACTGACGGACCGTCACGTCGTTCCTTCGGGGACGACAGATGCCGTGCTGCGCGCGCACGTCGATCGCGCGCACCCATCAGACGATCCCATCATCAGTCAGGAGAACGATCATGCGCACGTACATCAAGCGGGCCCTGTGGGGCACGCTCATCGCCGGGGGCATCACGCTCCTCGGTGCGACGGCCGCCAATGCGGCCGAGACGACCGGAGAGGACGGGTTGCTCTCGGGCACCCAGGCGGAGACAGCGATCACCGCCCCGATCACGGTCGTCGGCAACGCGATCTCGGTGCTGGGCGACACTGTCGTCTCCGCACCGGCACCCGCGCCCGCACCGGCACCCGCCCCGGCACCCGCACCCGCCCCTGCACCCGTCACCAGCGGGTCGGACGGCACGGCATCCGGCACCCAGGCCGTGGTGACCGTGAACCTTCCCGTCACCGTGTCGAACAACGCGGTGAGCCTGGTCGACGACAGCTCCTCGACCAGCGCCCCGGCCGCGGCTCCCCAGACCCCGGCTCCCCAGTCCGGGACACCGGCCGAGGCGCCTCTCGTGACCACGAACGGCGTGGACGGCGTGCTCTCGGGCACGCAGGCGCTCCTCGCGGTCAACGCACCGATCACCGTCACGGGGAACGCGATCTCCCTCGTCGGCGACAGCGCCAGCACCGGCACGGGCACGCAGGGAGCCGCAGCACCGGCACCCGCCACCCCCACCGACGCAGCCACCTCCGGCGAAGACGGCATCGGCAGCGGCACACAGGTCGTCGCGCCCGTCACAGCACCGATCACCGTCACGGGGAACGCGATCTCCCTCCTCGGCGACAGCGCCAGCACCGGCACGGG
The DNA here is from genome assembly GCF_049099505.1 of Microbacterium sp. IO18. Lineage (NCBI taxonomy): Bacteria > Bacillati > Actinomycetota > Actinomycetes > Micrococcales > Microbacteriaceae > Microbacterium > Microbacterium sp. IO18. Next base: position 2,373,467 of record NZ_JBMJAF010000001.1, on the reverse strand, counting down.
CACGCAGGGAGCCGCAGCACCGGCACCCGCCACCCCCACCGACGCAGCCACCTCCGGCGAAGACGGCATCGGCAGCGGCACACAGGTCGTCGCGCCCGTCACAGCACCGATCACCGTCACGGGGAACGCGATCTCCCTCCTCGGCGACAGCGCCAGCACCGGCACGGGCACGCAGGGAGCCGCAGCACCGGCACCCGCCACCCCCACCGACGCAGCCACCTCCGGCGAAGACGGCATCGGCAGCGGCACACAGGTCGTCGCGCCCGTCACAGCACCGATCACCGTCACGGGGAACGCGATCTCCCTCCTCGGCGACAGCGCCAGCACCGGCACGGGCACGCAGGGAGCCGCAGCACCGGCACCCGCCACCCCCACCGACGCAGCCACCTCCGGCGAAGACGGCATCGGCAGCGGCACACAGGTCGTCGCGCCCGTCACAGCACCGATCACGGTGTCGGGGAACGCGATCTCCCTCCTCGGCGACAGCGCCAGCACCGGCACGGGCACGCAGGGAGCCGCAGCACCGGCACCCGCCACCCCCACCGACGCAGCCACCTCCGGCGAAGACGGCATCGGCAGCGGCACACAGGTCGTCGCGCCCGTCACAGCACCGATCACGGTGTCGGGGAACGCGATCTCCCTCCTCGGCGACAGCGCCAGCACCGGTACAGGCACGCAGGGAGCCGCAGCACCGGCCACTCCGGCCATCGGCGGGAACACCACCAGTGGTTCCGACGGCGTCCTCGGCGGCACCCAGATCACCGCACCCGTCACCGCCCCCGTGGGCGTGACCGGCAACGCGATCTCGCTGCTCGATGACGCGACCGTCACCGGCACCGGCGGGAACACCTCGGCACCGGCCACCCCGACCACCGGCGGCATCACCACCAGCGGTCTCGGCGGCATCCTCGGCGGCACCCAACTGGCACTGCCGATCAGCCTTCCGATCACGCTCGGCGGCAACGCCATCTCGGTGCTCGGCGAGGCCGCGGTGACGGACCCGGGAACGGACCCCGGCACCGACCCGGGAACCGACCCCGGCACCGACCCGGGAACCGACCCCGGCACCGACCCGGGAACCGACCCCGGCACCGACCCGGGAACCGACCCGGGAACCGACCCGGGAACGGATCCGGGCACGGACCCCGGAACGGACCCGGGAACGGACCCCGGCACTTCGACCGGTTCCGCCACCGCTTCGGGCGCGGCGTGGACCGGCCAGTCGACGGGGCTCGCGATGACGGGCGGGGGCTCATCGGCAGGACTGATCGTCCTCGCCATGATCCTGCTCGCCCTCGGAGGCGCGGGCCTTCTGCGACGTCGCGGAGCGTCGGCGTAGGGAGAAACGCCGGCGGTGCGGCTGTCCTCGGGGGAGGAGACCCCGCACCACCGGTGCGCCGACGCGTCATCACCCACCCCATCGCGACGGGTTCGTAGCCCCCAGCTCCCCGTCGCCGGACGCCGGCGCAGAACGGGCGGATGCCCCGTGGAAATCCCACCACGGGGCATCCGTCGCGCCCGTCCAAAGCATCCGAGGTCCACTTGTCGGGAGCCTGGGCAGATGCAAGGAGAAAGTAGCCTCGAACGCCGTCTCCGGACGGATTCTCCCGACAGGTGCACCGCCAACCGGCGAGGAGGCAGCGCGGGAAGACCGAGTCAGGGGATGTCGTCGACCTCGCCGTACGGGATGATCGCCGCGCGATACCGCTCCACGAGGTCACGCCATCCGAACCCCTCGGAGGCTTCGGCGATAGCCTCTCGCAGGTGCGTCGGGGACGCGCTTGACCATGGTCACTGCTTCGGTACCGGCTCACGCGTCGCCGCCACCACGGCCGGGGTGTAGCGAGTTCGGCCGCATAAGACCGGCACTGCTGTCGTTCGATGGGCCCGCGGACCATCGACCTTGAGGCCAGTTCCACGCTCTCGTGCTGCTGAGATTCCTCGCCGCCGACGGGGCGGACGCCGGTGCCTGGACTAGACGAGCAGGGCGCGCGACGGCGCGGAGTCCGCAGCGAGGACGAACGCGCTCAGCCGCCGGGAGATCTCTTCCGCCTCTGCTTCCTGCCGGTGCAGGAGCTCGTGGGTGAGACGGTCGGCCGGCGTCGGGTCCGGCGACCCCTCGAACGACATGGGCAGCGCCGCGCACTGCGTGTGCCCGCAGAGCAGATGCGCCAGTTGGTGGACCACGACGTGCAGCCGGTACCACCGCGGGTCGGATTCCCGGAGGAGGATCCGCGCGCGATCACCGTTCACGAGCACGAAGGGCGCGATGCTCGCCCACTCCCCCTCGCCGAGCAGCTCGACCTCGATGTCCACCCCCTGCAGGACCGACACCCGGTCCGTGATGCACTCCACACTTGCGCCGCATTCGACTTCCAGCTCCTCGAAGAGCTGAGTCACTCCGTTTCGTCCGTTCATGAGGCCCCTCCGCCCGATGAGCTCGCACCGTGATCGGCCGAGCATTGCTCCCACTAATGAGACGGGTCGAGGGCACGTCTCATTACGCCGATATATTGGCGACTTTCGTCCAGATCTCTCGCCGAACGTCTAAGCCTCGCCGACCAGGTCAGAGGACGCGCGGAGCGGATACGTGAGGGGCACTACTGAATCTCGGCGGCGCTCCCCACGCGGTCGACCTACCCCGTGTCCTCGTGCGGCCGTGCCCTCACGCCCCGGAGACGCCGAACGCCCCCTCTCCCGAGGGAGAGGGGGCGTTCGAGAACAGCGTTACTTCGCGGCGATGACCTGCAGCGTGATGACTGCAGTGACGTCTTCGTGCAGACGCACGGTCGCCTCGTGGTCGCCGGTCGACTTGATCGGCGAGGTGATGTGCACCTTGCGCTTGTCGATCGACCCCAGGCCGGCGGCTGCGACAGCATCCGCGACGTGGTCGGTCTTGACCGAGCCGAAGAGACGACCCTCCTTGCCGGCCTTGACCGTGAGGCGCACCTTGGTGCCCTCGAGAGCGTTCTTCAGCGCGACAGCGTCGTCACGATCGTGGATCGCGCGTGCCTGACGCGCGGCCTGGATCGATGCGACCTGCTTTTCGCCACCGCGGGTCCACGCCGTAGCGAAACCCTGGGGGATGAGGAAGTTCCGGGCGTACCCGTTCTTGACCTCGACCACGTCACCGGCGCTACCGAGCCCGGCGACCTCATTCGTGAGAATCAGCTTTGCCATCTCGATACCCCTTACCGGCCGGCGCCAGCGTAGGGCAGGAGCGCCATTTCGCGCGCGTTCTTGATCGCCGTGGCGATCAGACGCTGCTCCTGCACCGAGACACCGGTGATACGACGGGCGCGGATCTTGCCGCGCTCCGAGACGAACTTGCGAAGGGTGGCGACATCCTTGTAATCGATGACACCGACCCGGATGGACTTCGCGGGAGCAGCGTTCTTCGCGCCCTTCCGCGGCTTGCGGCGGTCGCCGCTCGACTTTCCAGCCATTGTTTTTCCTTAGTGATGAGCGGATGCCGGCCCTGCGGACCGGATCCAGAAGTTGTTCAGAACGGAGTGTCGTCGCCGAAGCTGCCCGGAGTGCTCCAGGCATCCGCGCTGGTCGACGAGCCGGGCGTGGACCACGGCTCCTCCGACACCTGCTGCTGCGCGGGGCGAGACTGTCCGCCGCCGCCACCACCGGCACCGCCGGTCGAGGCCGCGCGCGTGACCTGAGCGGTCGCGTACCGGAGCGAGGGGCCGATCTCGTCGACCTCCAGCTCGATCGCGGTGCGCTGGTTGCCCTCGCGGTCCTGGTAGGAGCGCTGACGCAGACGGCCCTGCGCGATGACGCGCATGCCCTTCGTCAGCGAGCCCGCCACGTGCTCGGCGAACTCGCGCCACACGGATGCACGGAGGAACAGCGCATCGCCGTCCTTCCACTCATTCGCAGCGCGGTCGAAGTTCCGAGGCGTCGAAGCGATGGTGAAGTTCGCCACCGGCAGCCCGTTCTGCGTGTAGCGCAGCTCGGGGTCGGCCGTGAGGTTTCCCACCACGGTGATGACGGTTTCGCCAGCCATGGACGTCAGGCCTTCGCAGCCTTGGCGGCCTTGCGAGCAGCCTTCTCTTCGCTGCGCTTGGCCTCGGAAGCGATCATCGCCTGAGCCTCTTCAGCGCGGAGGACCTTGGTGCGCATGATCTGCTCGTTCAGCTTCAGCTGACGGTCGAGCTCCTGCGTGGCTGCGCTGGTCGCGGTGAAGTTGACGACGGCGTAGATGCCCTCGTTCTTCTTCTGGATCTCGTAAGCGAGACGGCGCTTGCCCCAGATGTCGACGTTCTCGATAGAGCCACCATCGTTGGTGATGACCTTCAGGAACTTGTCGAGCGTCGGGGCGACCTGGCGCTCGTCGATCTCGGGGGTCAGAATGACCATGAGTTCGTACTGGTGCGTCACTTACCCACCTCCTTCGGACTAGAACGGCTCTCGGGACTTTCCCGGGAGCAGGAGGGTGTGTGCACGTGTCTGCCCCAGGATTCCCGATTGGAGTCCGGAAGGCAGACAACCTGCACAGTCTAGCGGATTGCGCCCCGGGCTGCTGAACGGAGCCCCCTGTGCGAAAACGGAGAGCAGCCGCGCGTGGGGCGGCGTGTCCGGGCGAGGCGCGCCGCCCCGCCCGCGGTTCGTCTCCGTTTCGGCCGCCCCGTCCCCAAAGGATCAGTACGTGACCGGCGGTACTTCCGCCCACACGGTGCGGTCGTCGACCGAGGGCGCTGCGGGGATGCGTCCGGCCCCGTCCGGTTCCGGGATCGCCGCCAGCAACGCCTGCGTGTAGGGATGCTGCGGTGCGGCCCACAGCGGCGCCGTCGGCCCCGATTCCAGCACACGACCACCGAACATCACGTGGGTCCGGTCGGCGATGCGTCGCACCACCGCGAGGTCGTGCGAGATGAACAGCATCCCCGCTCCCGACTCCGCGACCAGGTCGCGCATGAGCCGGGCGACGCTCGTCTGCGTCGAGGCGTCGAGGGCGGAGATCGGCTCGTCGGCCACGAGGAGCGACGGCCGCGCAGCCAACGCCCGCGCGATCGCGAGGCGCTGCTTCTGCCCGCCCGAGAACTGGTGGGGGAAGCGCGTGCTGACCTCGGTCGGCAGCCCGACGCGGTCGAGCCATTCGTCGACGGTCGATCCGGCCTCGCCGCGGGCCCGTGCCGTCGCGATGCCGTCCGCGATCTGGTCGCCCACACGCCGTCGGGGGTTCAGCGACGTGGACGGGTCCTGGAACACCATCTGGATACCGGTCATCGCGGTGGGTCGACGACGGATGCCGAGCGGGGCGACGGGCACATCGCGGAAACGGACGGCACCGCCCGCGATCTTCTCGATGCCGACGACGGCGCGGGCGAGGCTCGACTTCCCGCTTCCGGACTCGCCGACGAGAGCCACGGTCTCCCCCGCGGCCACGCTGATCGACACGCCGTTCACGGCGACGACGGGCGGATTTCCCGGGTAGCGCACGACCACGTCCTGCGCGTCGAGGACGGCGACCTCACTCATCTGCGGACTCCTGTTCCGGTGCCTCGTCGACCCGCGAGCCCGGCAGGGCCGCGAGCAGCATGCGCGTGTAGTCGTGCTGAGGATCGAGGAAGAGCGTCTCCCGGTCGGCGAGCTCGACGATCCGCCCGTCCTTCATGACGGCCACCCTGTCGGCGATCGCGCTCATCACGCCCAGGTCATGCGTCACGAGCAGCACCGCGAGGTTCCGCTCGACCGCGAGGTCGCGCAGCAGCTTCAGGAGGCCAGCCTGCACCGTGACGTCGAGGGCCGTCGTGGGCTCGTCGGCCAGCAGCACCTCGGGGTCGCACGCGAGGGCGCACGCGATCGCGATGCGCTGGCGCTGTCCGCCGGAGAACTGATGCGGATAGCGTTTCAGCGCCTCGGCGGGATTCGGCACCTGCACGGTCTCGAGCAGCTCCACCGCCCGCGCCCGTGCGGCGGCGCCCGTGAGCCCGAGATGCACACGCATGTGATCGGTGAGCTGACGGCCGACCGGAAGCTGCGGGTGCAGCGAGGCGGACGGATCCTGGAACACCATGGCGATCCGCTTGCCCCGCACGCGGTTGAGCGCACGTCGACGCAGGCCGACGAGCTCTTCGTCCCCGAGCAGGATCGATCCCCCGGTGCGCGCCTGCCGCGGCAGCAGCCCCAGCACGGCGAGCGAGGTGAGGGTCTTGCCGGATCCGGATTCCCCCGCGAGCCCCTGGACACGACCCGCCTCGAGTTCGAGCGAGACGCCCTTCACCAGCGGACGGCCGATGTCGATCGTGAGGTCGCGGATGCGCAGGACCGTGGCTCCCTGTGCGCTCATGCCGTCGCCCCCGTCGCCGATGCCGCGTGCTCGTCGGCCTTCTCGTGCGTGATCTCCGCGGTCGGGTCGAGCACGTCGCGCATCGCGTCACCGAGGAAGTTGAACGCCAGCACGACCGTGAGGATCGCGAGGCCGGGGAACACCCCGAGCCACCAGGCGTCGAAGTTCTGCATCGCTGCGGAGATCATCGACCCCCACTCCGCCGTCGGCGGCTGTGCACCGAGACCGAGGAACGAGAGTCCGGAGAGGAGGAGGATGGCCGCGCCGATGTCGAGCGTGGCGAGGACCAGGATCGGGCCGGCGATGTTCGGCAGGATGTCGACGACCAGCGTGCGCACCGGCGAGTGTCCGAGGAGCCGGCCCGCGATCACGTAGTTCTGCCCACGCAGCCCCAGCACGATGCTCCGTGTGACACGCGAGTACTGCGGCCAGGACACGACGATCGCGGCGATCACCGCGTTGAAGAGGGAAGGTCCGAGCGAAGCCGCGACCACCATGGCCAGGATCACCGTCGGGAACGCCATGAAGAGATCGGTGATGCGCATCAGGGTCTCGTCGACCCAGCCACCGAAGTACCCGGCGACGGCGCCGATGACCGTGCCGATGATCATGGCGGCGATCACGAGCATGAGCGCGAGCGGAAGGCTCACCGTCGCGCCCGTCATCAGCCGGGAGAAGATGTCGCGGCCGTTGCCGTCGGTACCGAGAAGAGTCTCGATCCCCGGCGGCTGCAGACGGGGTAGCACCTGCGCGTTCGGCGGATACGGCACCCACCACTGGGCGGTGAAGGCCACGATGACCCAGGCGCCCGCGATCACGGTGCCGATGATGCCGAGCGGGGTGCGCCAGGCTCGGGGCCAGCGGAAGCGGAAGCGACCGGCCGGGGTGGCGGCGGCGATGCGGCTCATGCGATCCTCACTCTCGGGTCGAGCACGCCGTAGAGGATGTCGACGATGAAGTTGATGAGGAGGTAGATGATGCCGACCACGAGACCGACCCCCATGATGCCGGGCAGATCGAGGTTCGCCGCCGAGTTGTACGCGTAGGTACCCAGTCCCGGCCAGGCGAACACGGACTCGACGAGCACCGTGCCCGAGAGCAGGGCTCCGAACGCGACGCCCACGACCGTGAGGATCGGCAGCGAGGCGCCCCGCAGGACGTAGCCGACGATCACGCGCATGGCCGGGAGCCCCTTGGCCCGGGCGGCGCGCACGTAGTCGCTCCCCAGGACCTCGAGCACCGAGGTGCGGATGAAGCGGGTCAGCAGGCCGATCGTCACGAGCGAGAGCACCATGACGGGGAGGGCGAGGTGCGCGAGGGCGTCGAAGAACCCGACCGCGTCTCCGTTCAGGAGATAGTCGACCGTGTAGAGCCCGGTCACGCGCGGCGGCGGGGTGATCGACGGCGAGATGCGCCCGGAGCCCGGCGCGATCCGCAGCTCCAGGAAGAAGACGTAGAAGCTGACGAGCGCCAGCCAGAACGTCGGCACGCTCAGGCCCACCAGCGTGACCACGCGGATGACCTGGTCGGTGACCAGTCCGCGACGGTAGGCGGCGAGGGTGCCGAGCACGATGCTCACCGCGAGACTGACGATGATCGCACCGATCGCGATCTCGATGGTCGCCGGCACCGCGGTGGCGAGGTCGCTGGTGACCGGGCGTCCGGTCACCAGCGACGTGCCGAGGTCTCCGCGGAGCAGATTCCCCATGTAGATGAAGTACTGCACGAACAGTGGCTGGTCGAGACCCTGCTCCCTGATGAACGCTTCGCGCGTCGCGGGGTTCTGCGACGCGCCCTCACCGAGCGCGGCCGAGACCGGGTCCCCCGGCACCAGGTTGGTGAGCGCGAACGTGACGATCGTCACGCCCACCAACAGGAGCAGGGAGGTGCCGGCCCGCCGCAGCAGGTATCCGACCAGAGGCGATCGACGCCGCTGCGCCTGCCTCTGCACCGCCACTGTCGTCATGAGATGTCCGCTCAGCCGGCCGGCGTGATCTCGGCGATGTCCATCTCCCACACGGAGTTGTACACGGCGCCCTTCACGCTGTCGGCGGAGGAGATGTTGCGACCGGGGACGATCATCGGGACGAACGGCCCCTCGGCCTGCATGGCCTCGGCGAACTCCGTGAAGGCGGCCGTGCGCTGGTCGGCGTCGGTCGCGGCAGCGGCACCGGCGGCGATCCCGGCGATCTCCGGGTTGGCCTCTGCGGCCCAGCCGGCGCGCAGGCCGACCTTCAGCCCCGGACCGAACGGAAGGAAGTTCGCGGAGTCCGCGTAGTCGGGGCCCCAGAACCAGAGGCCGAAGCCCTCGGTGCCGTTGACGTAGGCGTCGAGCTCGGTCGCGAACGGCGCGGGGGCGAGGTCGACCGTGATGCCGGCGTCCTTGAGCTGCGCCTGGATGCGCTCGGCGAGGGGCGTGAACTCCACGCCGCCGACCGGGTAGTCGTTCGGGAACTGCAGCTTCAGCGTCTGGCCGGTGTAGCCGGCTTCTTCGAGTGCGGCCGCGGTCTTGTCGAGGTCCTGCTCCACGCCGCTGTCGAGCGCGCCCTCGAATCCGGGCGGGATGACACCGGTCGCCTGCACGGATCCGGCTCCGGCCAGCTCCAGCAGTGCGTCGTAGTCGAGTGCGTAGCGGATGGCCTCGGCGATCTTGACATTCGCCAGGTCACCGGCGACCGCTTCGGACTGGTTCAGCAGCAGGAAGATCGTCTGGCCGGAGGGGACCGAGTCGACCGTGATGCCGTCGCCGAGACCGGCCACCTGGTCGCCGTTCAGGTCCATCGCGACCATGGAGTCGCCACCCTTGAGGTTGGCGAGCTGCGTGGCGCTCTCCGACACGTTGCGCACGACCACGCGCTTGTAGTCCGATGCCTCGTCGCCGTTGTACTCGTCGTTCTTCGTCAGGACGACCTGCGAGCTGAGGTCGAGGGTGTCGAGCACGAAGGGCCCGGAGCCCGCGGAGGCACCGTCGAGGAACTTCTGCGCCGAGTCGGTGCCGTCGGTGGCGCCGCCGTTCTCGAGCACGACATCGGAGTTGACGATGCCCAGGGCGGGGTTCGCGAGGATCGCGGGCAGCTGCAGCAGCGGGGTCTCGGAGGTGAAGCGGATCGTCTTGTCGTCGACCTCGGTGATGGTCAGGCCGCCCAGGAGGAAGTTCGGCTTGGCGTCTTCCATGCCCTGAATGCGCTGCAACGAGAAGACGACGTCCTTGGCCTCGATCGGCGTCCCGTCGGAGAAGACGCGGTCGCCCTCGAGCGTGAACGTGAACTCGGTGGCCTCGTCGTTCTGCTCCCACGAGGCGAGCCCGGGAACGGGGGTCGAGACATCGGAGCCCTCGAAGTCGACGAGGGTCTCGTACAGTGCCTTCGCGATCATGTTGCCGGTCGGGTCGTAGGTGTGACCCGGGTCGGTGGTCTCGATCGAGAACGCGGTGTCGATGACGAGGGAGTCGGAGCCGGAGGAGTTGTCGCCGTTGTTGGCGGAGTTCCCTCCCGAGCATCCTGCGAGCGCGAGGAGCGCGACGGCTCCGAGCGCGATGACCGGCGTGATACGGCGTGACGACATGAGGGCCTCCAGAGGCGAGGAGTACATTCGGGTGAGTCGCCACCGATGTGGACGACCGTGGATCAGATTCGCATCATATGCGACGATGTGTCCAGCAAGAGTGGGTCACCTCGACACGCTCTGTCCAGAACCTCGACCGTGAGGAACAATATGTCCAGCAAGGATGCGGAACACTCGAAGCATTCTGGACGAAGTGCTGCCCCTTTGGACGAGACGGCATACAGAATCCTCGAAGTCCTCCGGGATAACGGTCGCGTCTCGATCGCGGCGCTCGCCGAGAAGATCGGAATATCGCGCGCGAACGCCTACACCCGGGTCGAGTCGCTGGTGCACGACGGCGTCATCACGGGATTCACGGCGCGTGTCGATCAGGCAAAGGCCGGGCTCTCGATCGGAGCGCTGGTGTTCGTCACCGTGATGCCCCAGGCCTGGGCGTCGTTCCGCGAGCGGGTGCTCGAGATGCCCGATGTGGAGTGGTGCGCCATCACGACCGGCGAGCACGATGCCATGCTGCTGATCCGCGCGGTCGACGTCAGCGGCGTGCACGAGTTCTCGACCGGGGTGATCGCGCAGCTTCCCGAGGTGCGAACGGTCGTCAGCGTCGTGGTGCTCGACGAGGTGATCCGCCGGCCCTATCTGCTGCCGGGAGACCTGCCCGAGCGCGACACCGAGATCCCGCTCGGGATGACGCGCTGGACACCGGCCTCACCCGGACGCGACACGTTGCCGCCGCGCTGAGGCCGGCTCGACGTCAGGCTGCGATCTCCTCGCACACGCTCAGCTGCGGGAGTCCGTGCATCTCGTAGTGCTCGACCAGACGGATGCCACCGTCGTCGGTGAGCTCGAGCTCGCTCTCGCCGTCTCCGGTCACGACCGTGCCGTCGGCCTTGAGCACGTGCACGAACGACACCCAGATCGTGTCACCGGTGCGGGTGCCCACGAACTTGCCGAACGTGACCGTGTCACCCTCGTACCCGCCCCAGATCGCGCCGTCGCGCTCGAAGTACTCGAAGATGCTCGGAGATTCCGGGTCGACCGCCGAGGTGGTGGACGAGATCATCCGGAAGCGGCGGCCGTCGAGGGAGGGGAGGGTTGCAGTCGCAGTCACACCCTCGATTATGGGGGATCCCGCCACGAGTCGTCCGTGCGAGCATCGGAGGCACTGCCCCCGGGTAGCGTGGTGGCATGGAGTGGATTTCCGATCCCTCGGCGGGGGCATGGCTGCGCGAGCGGCTCGACGCAGGTCACGAGACGATGCACGGGGTGGTCCCCCGCGGCTATGCCGCCTACGCCCGGGTGCTGCATCCCGCCGTCGCCCGGACCCTGCCGGATCGCGCGGTGCCGACGGCCGAGGAACTGGTGCGGATGCCCGAGGCGGAGCATCAGGCCCTCGTCGCCCGGTTCGTGGATGAGCCCGTCACCTGGGCGCAGACGGCAGCCGCATTCGGCACGGTCCTGCATCCGCTCGCGCAGTGGCAACGGATCGTGCGCACGCCCGCGGATGGCGACTGGGGCGTCAGGATCGCCCCCGACGGCCGCGAGTTCTCGGCCCCGATCGAGGGGGAGCTCGACCCGGACCTCCTGGCGGCGGTCGCCGAACATCTCGCCGACCACACGCAGACCCCTGACGCCGGGGTCGCAGCGCTCTGGGAGGGACGAGGCGGCCTGCTCGGGTTCGTCGGCATGTCGCCTTCTCGGGCGTTCCTGACCTTCTCGGACGACCCGAACCATCAGGCGATGCTCGATCGCAGCATGAAGGATCCGTTCAACAACGTCTTCCGCAAACCCACGTGGCAGGAGGGCATCCTGTCTCGCGAGATCTCCGAGGGGCCACGCCTTCAGCTCACCGACCGGGGCCACGTGCTGTTCTCCGCCGCCCCGAGCGCCTTCGCCGACCCGGACTGGATCCTGCACGTTCCCTGGCGCGATCACGCGGCCGAGGAGCACGGGTTCCTGCTGTCGGCGCAGAGTCCGAGCATGCTGTGGCCGGAAGACCGCTCGTGGGTCCTGGTGAGCGAGGTCGACTTCGATTCGACGATCGTGGCCGGCTCGTCCGCCCTGATCGACGCGATCTGCGCGGACGAACGCCTGGAGGCCCTGCCGATCCCCGAGGGTGCCGCGCTCACGTGGGATGCCGACACGGTGAACCGGTGACCCCGCCGCAGCTGAGCTTCGACCCGCGGCCGCTCACCGAGCCGGTCGACGCAGCATCGGTGCGCGCGTTCGCCGCGGAGCTCCGTTCCCGCCGCACTGCAGGCATGTCGGCGTCCACCGTCATCGGCATCGCGGTGGCGGTGATCGCCGCGGTCGTGATGATCCCGATCTTCGTGAGCGTGGTGCTGGCGCTGGCGTCCTTCGGAGGCTCTCCCGCCACCGCGGCCATCCCGCTGGTGCTCATCCTGCTCCTGCTCGCGGCAGTGGGGGTCATGATCTGGCTGAGCGTGCGCAACGCCCAGGCGACGCGGTACCGACTCGATCGCTTCGCCCGGGCGAACGGCATGTCGTACGAGCCGAAGATCGTCGATCCGCCTCTTCCCGGCATGATCTTCAGTCTCGGCCGCGCGCGCCAGTCGACCGATCTGATCCGGGGCACCCGGCCACGTTTCGTCGAGTTCGGCAACTACCAGTACACGGTGCAGTCGGGGAAGAACTCGACGACCTACCGCTGGGGCTACGTCGCCGTGAAGCTCGACGTGCCACTGCCGAACATCGTCCTCGATGCCAAGGGGAACAACGGTTTCGGGTCGAACCTGCCCGCGTCGTTCCAGAAGGCGCAACGCTTGTCGCTCGAGGGCGACTTCGACCAGCACTTCACCCTGTACTGCCCCGCCGGGTACGAGCGCGACGCCCTGTACCTGTTCACGCCCGACATCATGGCGCGGTTCATCGACAACGCCGCCCAGCTCGACGTCGAGATCGTCGACGACTGGCTGTTCCTCTACACGCAGCGCAAGGTATCGACCCTCGATCCCGCCACCTGGGCCTGGCTGTTCGGCGTGGTCGGCGCGCTGCTGACCAAGTTCGATCAGTGGGCGCGGTGGCGCGATGACCGGCTGATCGCGGAGAATCCGGGGGCCACGGCATCCGTCGCTCCACCGAACCAGGCACTCCCCTTCGCACCACCCGCGGGCCTGCTCACACCGCCGCCGGGTGTCGCACCGCAGGGGCGTCGTCTGAAGCGCGGCGGAACCTGGGTGCCGATCATCATCGTGATCGGGTTCATCGCGTTCTGGATCGTGAGCCGGATCATCTGACGCAGAACCGAGTGTGGGGGTGGGTGCCGGCTGGGGACCGAACTCCCACCCCATCCCCCCTCGGGATCGAAAGAAGATCGACTCTCCCTCCGCATGGCGGCTGAGCCGCCCCGCCCACGGTCAGCTGGGGACTGACGCTGCTGGGCGTATACCGAAATGGTATACCGCGAGAGGTTGCAACACGTTGCATCCATGCGTCGGAATGCGCTTTCACACGCCCTCCGCTCGACCGGCGCGGGAGCGAGTGCGGCCCCACTGCGCCGAGACCTCGTCCAGGACGCGATCGAGCGCGCGTCCTGCATCGGCCTCGCGCATGGCGGCGCCGATGCGTTCCGCGTTCGCACGGAACGCGGGCTCCGACAGGACACGCTCCACGGCACGGGAGACCTGAACCGGCGTCGCGTTGGTCGTGCGCAGGTTCACTCCGGCACCCGACCACCCGACGCGCGCCGACACCTCGACCTTGTCTTCGGTCTGGCCCGCGACCACGAGCGGGATCCCGTGGGCGAGCGCCTGCTGGACACCGCCGTAGCCACCGTTGGTGACCAGCACGTCGACCAGCGGGAGCAAGCGGTCGTAGGGCAGATACTCCGCCACGCGCACGTTGTCCGGCAGCGTGACCCCCAGGGCGTCGACCGGTCGTCCGCCCGTGGTCACCACCACGAGGACATCGGAGCCCGCGAGCGCCGTGATCGTCGGGAGGACGAGCTGCCCGAAGTCGGAGTTGGCGATCGTGCCCTGCGTGACATGCACCACGGGACGGGATCCATCGAGATCGGGCCACCACTCCGGCACGCCCGCCGTCGACGTCACGGCCGGCAACGGTCCCGCGAAGTGCACGGTCGCGGGCAGGTCGGTGCGCGGGTACTCGAACTCGGGCACGGTGAACTGCACGTAGGCGTCTGCGCGGCCGGCCCAGTCGAGCACGAAACCGCCGAGCTCACGGCCGACCGTGCGGCGCGCCATCTCGTCGGCCTCCTTCTGCACGCCCCCGAAGATCGCTCTCTCGGCGATCACACGCAGGGCGGCGTTGCGGAGGCGGCCGAACGGCCCTGGGATGGGCGCGGCCCCGAGGCCGAACGGCGCCGTGTCCCTGCTGCGCACTCCGAGCGGGAAGATACCGAGGACGACGACCGGCGGCCGTTCGTGGACGGGCATCAGCTGCAGGAGAGCACCCCCGACGAAGAGCGGCTCCGTGAGGACGGCATCGACCGGGTGGGCGTCGAGCTCGGCCTGGACGGCAGCGAGCTGCGCCGCGCCAGGACGCACGAAGAGAGTGCTCATGTCGAACCGCAGCGCGGCGGGGCCGGTGAGTCCCGCACGCTCCGGGAACGACCCGTCGGCGTCGTCGAGGTCGACGTCCGCCTCGGCAGGCAGAGCGAGGAAGCGTGCGCCTGCATCGGCCACCCGCTCGGCGTAGCGGCTGCTCGTGAGGAAGCTCACCTCGTGGCCGCGGGAGAGGAGGTGGCGCGCGACCTGCAACAGCGACAGGACATGACCGTGAGCCGGTGTGCAGGTGAGGAGGTAGCTGGACATGCCGAGCCCTTTCGCTAAGATTGAATGTACCGTCGTAGTATTCATAACACCGACAGGAAAGTCAATGGTTGAGATCGCTCCCCGCGCCTATCGATCCGAGTTGCGCGCACGCCAGGCGCTGGAGACCCGCGAGCGCATCGTCTCCGCATCCGCCCGCCTGTTCGCCACGCAGGGCTACCAGGCGACCACGATCGCCGCGATCGCTCGTGAGGCAGGGGTCTCGGCCGAGACCGTGAAGACGACGGCATCGAAAGCCGAGCTGCTCATCGCCGCTTTCGAGGTCACCTTCTCCGGCTCGGAAGGAGCGGAGACGCTCGCCGACACCGAAGTCGCGAACGGACTCTTGGATCTGCCGGACGACGTCTTCCTCGATACCGTGCTGACGCAGATCACGACCGCGAACGCGCGCGGACACGGCTTGTGGACGGTGCTGCTGGGGGCTGCGCTGTCGGATCCCGTCGTCGACGAAGCGCTCCGCCGGATCCTCGAGCACCGCAGCGCGGACTACCGGGGGCTGGTTTCGGAACTACGCCGCCGCGACCTCGCCTCACCGGACATCGACGACTCCGCAGTCGCCGATGCCCTGTCGTTCCTGCTCTCCCCCGAGAGCTACCAGCAGCTGGTCACGCAGTCGGGGTGGACGAGTGAGCGCTACGCCGAGTGGCTCCGCCGCGCCGTGCACGCCGAGATCGCCTCAGCGAGCTGACCAGCCGCCGTCCATCGTGTAGATGGTTCCCTCGAGGACCCACCCCCTTCTTCGAGGAGGAAGCTCGATCGTCGTACCCTGCTATACATGTTGCGAAGAGGGGTGTCAGCGTGTCAGAAAGATCGATGAATCTGCAGGCCGACGCCCGTGGACCGATCATCCGTCCGCGTGTTTCGAGTGACATGGCCGAATGCGCCAAGGTCCTCCGCGCAGTTCACCTGCGGGATTCGTACCCGGTCAACTGGCCCGCGGATGCCGAGAGCTGGCTCGCGGAAGTTGAGTCCGCGTGGGTTGCGGAGATCGACGGTCGGGTGGTGGGGCACGTCGCCGCGACGATATCGGACGACGACGCGAGGGTGGTGACCGTCGAACGGCTCTTTGTCGCACCTTCGGTCAATGGCCGCGGGATCGGAGCGCTATTGCTTGATGTGGCCACGGCCCATGGTGATGCGGAACTAGCGCTCCTCGCAGTGGCGGATAACGGCCACCACGCCCAACGCCTCTACCGCGAACGCGGCTGGTCTCTTCGCTCGCGCACACCGATCACCTGGGGCGGCTCGGACGCATCGAGTCTGCTCTGGTATGAGCTTCGCCGGAACGTCCGCGAGGATCCTGGCTCCGGTTGATTCCTGATCCAGGGGAGCCAACCGGTCGCAGCCCTCGCTCGACCACCTCGTGAGCGGTCGCACGCAGGGTTGGTCGTCTCGTACCTCACCGCGCCGACCAGCCACCGTCCATCGTGTAGCTCGCGCCCGTCACCATGCCCGCGGTATCGCCGGCGAGCCAGAGTGCGAGTGACGCGACCTCATGCGGTTCGACGAGCCGCTTGATCGCCGACTCGGTGAGCATCACGGTCTCGAGCACCTCACTCTCCGGGATGCCGTGCACCCGGGCCTGGTCGGCGATCTGCTTCTCGACGAGCGGCGTGCGCACGTAGCCGGGATCGATGCAGTTGCTCGTCACCCCGCGGGTGCCGCCTTCCAGCGCCGTCACCTTCGACAGGCCCTCCAGGCCGTGCTTCGCCGCGACATAGGCCGACTTGTAGGCAGAAGCGCGCACGCCGTGCACGCTCGACACGTTGATCACCCGCCCGAACCCCCGCTCGTACATCCCGGGCAGAGCGGCGCGGATGAGGAGGAACGGCGCTTCGAGCATGAGGCGCAGGATGAACGAGAACCGCTCCGGCGCGAAGTCCTCGATCGGGCTCACGTGCTGGACGCCGGCGTTGTTGACGAGGATGTCGACGTCGAGGTGCGCATCGGCCAGCGCTCCGACATCCGACAGATCGATGTGCCACGCCTCTCCCCCGATCTCCGCGGCGAGCGTCTCCGCCGCCGTGCGATCGACATCGGCCACGACGACCCACGCGCCCGCCGTGGCGAAGGCTCGGGCGCACGCCGCGCCGATCCCGCTCGCGCCGCCGGTGACGAGAGCCCTGCGTCCGTGCAGATCGGTCATGTCGTGCTCCTCCGTGGTTCAGGCCGCGGCGGTACGCGCCGCGTCCGCGTCGTCGATCGACTGCAGCGAGATGCCCTTGGTCTCCCGCAACGACAGCACGGCGACGGCGGTGACGACGCACGCGATGACGATGTAGATCGCGATCGGCAGCCAGGAGCCGAAGTCGCGCAGCCACTGGATCGCGAGGATCGGTGCGAGCGATCCGGCGAGGATCGCCGTGACCTGGGATCCGAGCGAGACGCCGGAGTAGCGCATGCGGGTCGGGAAGAGCTCGGCCATCACCGCGGGTTGCGGCGCGTACATGAACGCGTGGAAGCAGAGCCCGACCGTCACCGCGAGCACGATCAGCACCGGGTTGAGGGTGTCGAACAGCGGGAAGGCGAAGAACGCCCAGGTCGCGCTGAGGATCGCACCGGTCAGGTATACCGGCTTGCGTCCCCAGCGATCGGCGAGACGCCCGAGCTGCGGGATGATCGCGAAATGCACCACATGCGCGATGAGCAGAGCGAGCAGAAGCTGACTCGTGTCGTACTCGTGCACCGTCTTCAGATACACGATCGTGAAGCTCACCACGATGTAGTAGACGATGTTCTCGGCGAAGCGGAGTCCCATCGCCTGGAGGAGACCCTTCGGGTAGCGGCGCAGCACCTCGACGACGCCGTAGGACGTGGCCTTCTCCGCCTCGACCTGTGCCTTCGCTTCGAGGAAGATCGGCGCCTCCTCGACGTGACGACGGATGTAGAAGCCGACCAGGACGATCACAGCCGACAGCCAGAAGGCGATGCGCCACCCCCACTCGAGGAAGGCGTCGGAGGTCATCACCCAGGAGCTCACGAGGAGCACGAGCGTGGCGAGCAGATTGCCCACCGGCACGGCGGCCTGCGGCCAGCTCGACCAGAAGGAACGGGAGCGGTCGGGACTCTGCTCGGCGACGAGAAGCACCGCGCCGCCCCACTCACCGCCGACCGCGAACCCCTGGAGGAAGCGCAGCGCGACCAGTAGCGCCGGGGCCCAGTAGCCGATGCTCTGGAACCCGGGCAGGCACCCCATCAGGAACGTCGCCGCGCCCACGATGATGATCGTCGCCTGCAGGGTGGGCTTGCGGCCGAACCGGTCACCGATCTGCCCGAAGACGATGCCACCGAGCGGGCGAGCGATGAAACCGACCGCGTAGGTGACGAAGGCGGCGATGATGCCGTCGAGCGGGGAGCCGGTGGCCGGGAAGAAGTAGGTGCCGAAGACCAGGCTCGCGGCCGTGGCGTAGAGGAAGAACTCGTACCACTCCACGACCGTGCCGGCCATGGAGGCCGCGACGACGCGCTTGAGCTTCGAGGTCGGGGCCGAGGGGGCGGCGGGGGCCGCGCTCACTGAGGATGTCATGTCTGTCTCCTTCGGGTGTCGCCGGTGACACCCGCGTCCCAGTGTCAGGCACCTGCGGCTTTGCAACAACGCCCAGTGCTGCACATCGCATGTGCATAATTGCAGAATGGATGCCGCCAAGCGCCCCCGTGCCGATGATCTGCTCGTCCTCCTCGCAGTCGCGCGCACCGGGCGCTACATTAGTGCCGCCACGCATCTGGGCCTCGACCACACGACGGTCGCCCGGCGCATCGCGGCCCTCGAGGACGTGCTCGGCGGTCGCGTGGTCGCGCAGTCCGCGACGGGATGGGAGCTGACCGACCTCGGCCGATCCGCCGCGGAGACGGGAGGCCGTATCGAAGCCGCGCTGTCTCAGCTCGACAGCGGCGCCGAGACCCCCGATCCGGTCTCGGGAGTCGTCCGCATGTCGGCCACCGATGGCTTCAGCGCCTACATCGCGGCTCCCGCGGTCGCCGCCCTCCGCATCGCGCATCCGCGGCTCACGGTCGAGATCGTCGCGGCGACCCGGCGCGCTGCCGAGCATCGCGCCGGACTCGATCTCGAAGTGGTGGTGGGAGCTCCGCAGACGCGTCGCGCACACGCGGTGAAGCTCGGCACGTACACGCTGGGCATGTACGCATCCCGCGACTACCTCGCTCGGGCCGGAACACCGAGCACCGCCGCCGATTTGGAGCAGCACCACCTGGTCTACTTCGTCGACTCGATGCTGCAGGTCGATGCCCTCGATCTGCCCCGTCGACTCGTCCCCCGCATGCAGGACGGCCTCACCTCGACCAATGTCTTCGTGCACGTGGAGGCGACGCGCGCAGGTGCCGGCGTCGGGCTCCTCCCCTGTTTCGCGGCCGACCGCCATGCCGACCTCGTGCGACTGCTGCCCACGGTCTTCGCCGAGAAGCTTCCGTACTACCTGGTCGCCCGTCCGGAGTCGTTGCGTCTGCCCGCCGTCTCCGCCCTCGCCGCAGCGCTGCGCGCCCAGACGCGCGCGTCGAAGGCGATGCTCGACGGCGTGAGCGGCTGAGGTCGGTCACGCCGACAGCGTCGCCCTGGCATCCTGGGCGAGGAGGAACAGCGAGCGCTGCGCTCCGGGGAACCGTTCGAAACCGAAGCGCTCGTAGAACGGCACGACCTCATCGTTGATCGCGTGCACCAGGATGGCACGCACTCCGATGGCGTCTGCGGCTTCGAGCGCACGCATGGTCGCGTGCTGCAGGAGGGAGACGCCGAGGCCGCGTCCTGCGTACTCGCGGTCGACGGCGAGACGCCCGAGCAGCACGATGGGAACGGAGACGGGCATTCCGACCGCGAGGGGCGGAGGTCCGTCGCCACGGTCCAGCGCACTCGACGAGAGGCAGTAGTACCCCGCGACCCTCCCCTCCCGCGTCACCGAGACCATCGTGCGGGAAGCACCGCTCTTCTCGTTCGAGCGGGCCCGTCCTCGCAACCAGCTGTCGAGACTCTCCTCCCCACAGCGGAAATCGGACAGCTTGTCGCCGGCCGCGAGAGGCCGGGGTGTGCGGAACTCAGTCAACGAAGACGGATTCCCGTCTCAGCAGCTCTCGCAGACCCTCGACGGTGCGAGGCGGGCGTTCCATGACCTCGATGAAGGCATCGAACCGGACAGCATCGACGCGCAATCGACGTTCGCGTTCGATGACCTCCTGCGCCCGCTCCACCAGCACCGATGCCGAGAAGTCCGTCACGGTGCGGCCCTCGATAGCGGCTGCCTCTTCGATCGTCTCCTTCTGGTCGGCCGTGACTCGGAATTCCAGGCGGGCGCTCTTCAGCGGCGTGGTGGAAGTACTCATGAGGAGAGTGTACGGCAGATACCCGTACAGGGGTCCTCGGAATGGAGAGTGCGTCCCCCAGCGTTACCCCGGGTGACGAGGCCGACCCCGCCGCCTTCTCCATGCAAGAGAATTGAAAGTGATGCCTGAACGCGAAGAACACACCCACTGGCAGGCCGAGCGCCGCGCCGCCGTCACCTCGGCGACCGGCAACCTCGCCCTGATCGAGACCCGTTGGACCGGCGAGCGCCCCGACCTCGAGGCCGAACAGCGCGCCGCGGCCGACACGGTCACGGTGACACCGATCGAGCGCACGAACATCGAGACCGGTGAGGCCGAGCATGGGCTGCGCGTCTGGGACGCCGATGCCCCCGCCATCCGCGCCTTCGAACGCATCGACACCTACGAGTACGACCCGGCCTGGGTGCTCGAAGGGCACTTCACCCCGGTCTCCGGCGACCGCCGCGTGTCGTTCGAACACATCCGCGACAACGGTGGCACCCGCGACCTGGTCGTGCCGGGCGACATCCGCCTCGAGCTCGCGGGCCAGGAGTACACCCTGGCCGCGTTCGACGACGGCGGCACGCTGCTGCTCGTCTTCGGCGACGAGACGAACGGCGCGGAGACCTACGGATCCGGACGGTTCCTGTTCGTGCAGCTGCGGGATGACGAGGGCTCGGTGGTCCTCGACTTCAACCGCGCGTTCGTGCCGCCGTGCGGTTTCAGCGCCCAGTACAACTGCCCGCTGCCGCCGGCATCCAACCGCTTCCCCCTGCCCATCCGAGCAGGCGAGAAGAACGTCGTGTTCCGCGACGGCTTCGACATCTACGCGGCGTGACGCCGCACACTCTCACCCTGGAGCACTCATGAGAAGAACCCGCATCCTCGGCGCGCTCGGCGCCGTCGCCACGCTCGCGCTCGTGGCCGGCTGCGCGTCGGGCACGAGCGACGACGCCACCGCGAGCGAAGACGCCACGATCTTCATCGGGTCGCTGTACGAGCCGACCAACCTGAGCAACACGCAGGGCGGCGGGCAGGGCGTGACCGAGGCGCTGACCGGCAACGTCTACGAGGGGCTGTACCGGCTGACGGATGACGGTGAGGTCGAACCTCTTCTCGCCGAAGACGCCCAGGTGTCCGACGACGGCCTGACCTACACGATCACGCTCCGCGACGACGTGACCTTCCACTCGGGCGACCCGCTCACCTCCGCCGACGTGAAGTCGAGCATCGAGGCCGTCACCGCCGAAGATTCCGTGTCGGCCCGCAAGTCGAGCTTCACGACGATCGCCGACGTCGCCACCCCCGACGACAGCACCGTCGTGTTCACGCTGTCGCAGCGGTCGATCTCGTTCCTGTACAACCTCAGCTATGTCTGGATCGTGAACGACGAGGCCGGCGACATCACGAGCACGGAGGACGGCACCGGCCCCTACACGCTCGACGAGTGGAAGAAGGGTTCGACCCTCACCCTCCAGCGCTGGGACGACTACTGGGGCGAGCCCGCCAAGAACGGCGAGGTCGTCTACACGTACTTCACCGACGCGACGGCCGAGAACAACGCGCTCCTCACGGGTGAGATCGACGTCATCACCAGCGTGCAGAACCCGGACTCGCTGACGCAGTTCGACTCCGACGACTATGTCGTGAGCGAGGGCACCTCCACCACGAAGGAGCTGCTCGCCTTCAACGACCGCGTCGCGCCCTTCGACGACACGCGCGTGCGCAAGGCGGTCTACTCCGCGATCGACACGAAGAAGCTGCTCGAATCGATCTGGGGTGACTACGGCACGCTGATCGGCTCGATGGTGCCGCCCACCGATCCCTGGTACGAGGACCTCACGCAGGTCAACCCCTATGACGTCGACCTCTCGAAGAAGCTGCTCGCGGAGGCCGGCTACGCCGACGGCTTCACGTTCACGCTCGACACCCCGAGCTACGACCCTCACCCCGCGGTGGCGGAGTTCCTGCAGTCGCAGCTCGCCGAGGTCGGCATCACGGTCGAGATCAACACGATCAGCGCCGACGAGTGGTACACGAAGGTCTTCAAGGAGCAGGACTTCGAGGCCACGCTGCAGGAGCACGTGAACGACCGCGACGTGGTCTGGTACGGCAACCCCGACTTCTACTGGGGCTACGACGACGCCGACGTGCAGCAGTGGGTCGCCGACGCCGAGCAGGCCGCGACGACCGACGAGCAGACCGCTCTTCTCAAGAAGGTCAACGAGAAGATCGCCGCCGATGCCGCGAGCGTATGGTTGTACCTGTACCCGCAGATCGTGGTCGCCTCGAGCGACCTCAGCGGGTACCCGGTCAACGGCCTGAACTCGCAGTTCTTCGCCTACGACATCGTCAAGTCCTGACGTGCGTGGGGGATGCCGCGCGTCGGCATCCCCCACGTCATCCTGAGAAGCCATGCTCGCCTACCTCCTGCGCCGCCTCGCGTTCCTCGCGGTGTCGCTCGTCGTCGCGATGGTCGCGATCTTCGTGCTGCTGCGCCTTCTCCCGGGCGACCCGGCCAACGCGCTGCTCTCGGTGAACGCCACCCCCGAGCAGATCGCCGCCGCGCGCGCCCAGGTCGGCTCGGACCAGCCCCTGCTGCAGCAGTTCACCACCTGGGCGGGTCAGCTGCTCCGCTTCGATCTCGGTGAATCGTTCCTGAGCTCCCGTCCGGTCGGACCCGACATCGCCGATCGCCTCGCCGTGACGCTCCCGCTCACGCTCATCGCCTTCACCCTCGCGCTCCTCGTCTCGCTCGTGATCGGCATCACCGCGGCCGTCAAGTCCGACCGCTGGTACGGGATCGCGCTGTCGGGGTTCGCGCAGCTCGGCGTCGCCGTCCCCGTGTTCTGGGTCGGCGTCGTGCTCGTCTGGGTCTTCGCGCTCGGTCTCGGCGTGCTGCCCTCCGGCGGGTTCCCCGGAAGGAGTGGGAGGATCCGGCGGATGCGCTCCGTTCGCTCGCGCTGCCCATTCTCACCATCGTGATCGTCATGAGCGCCTCTCTCAGCCGCTACGTCCGCTCGGCGACACTCGACGTGCTCGGAAGCGACTACCTGCGCACCGCGCGCGCCGGCGGTTCCGGCATGGGAGAAGCGCTGCTGCGGCACGGGGTGCGCAACGGGGCGGTGCCCGTGGTCGCGGTGCTCGGCATCGAACTGTCGACCACGCTCCTCGGCGCGGTGGTCGTCGAGAGCGTCTTTACACTTCCCGGGCTCGGCAGCCTGCTGCTCTCGGCCATCGAGCAGCACGACTTCCAGGTGATCCAGGGCGTCCTCGTCGTCAGCACGCTCTTCGTGCTGCTGGTCGGGTTCGCCGCCGACATCGTGCAGCGTCTGATCGATCCGCGCCTGCGCACGAGCGTCTCGGGGAACCGATGAGCCGCGTCGCCGAACAGCTGATCACCGCCTCCGTACCCGTGCGCCGACGGCCGAAGGCGACCCTGGTGATCGGGATCGTCCTCACCGGCGTCATCGTGCTGATCGCGCTGGTCTCCCTGTTCTGGCTGCCCTATCCGCTCGCCGACACCAGTGGAGGCCGGCTCGAAGGCCCGAGCGCACAGCACCTCCTCGGCACCGATCGACTCGGCCGCGACCTGTTCTCGCAGCTGATGTGGGGCGCACGGATCGCGCTCATCGTCGGCACGGGCGCGGTCGCGATCGCCGCGGTCCTCGGGACGATCATCGGGCTTCTCGCCGCGTTCGCCCGCCCCTGGGTCGACGACACCCTCTCGGCTGGTCTCGACGTGGTGATCGCGTTCCCCGTGCTGCTGCTGGCGATGCTGGTCGTCGCGGTGCAGGGAGCGTCGCTGTGGTCTGCGGTGCTCGCGATCGGCCTGGCGATGTCGGCGGTCGTGGCGCGACTCACGCGTATCCTCGCGCGCCGCGTGCTGCAGGAGCAGTACATCACCGCCGCGCGCACGAGCGGCACCGGCGTGCTCGGGATCGTGTTCCAACACGTGCTGCCGAACATCGCACCCACCCTCGCCGTGAGCCTGGCGCTGCAGTTCGGTGCCGCCGTGCTGGCCGAGGCGAGCCTGTCGTACCTCGGGCTCGGGGCACCGCCGCCCAACGCTTCGTGGGGACGGATGCTGCAGGAGGCGCAGGGCACCGTGCTCACCGCACCCGTCGGTGCCATCGCTCCCGGAATCGCGATCATCGCGCTCGTGCTCGGTGTGAACTTCCTCGCCGATGGTCTGCGCGACCTCGCCGACCCGACCCGAAGGAGGAGCCGATGAGCCTCCTCGACGTCTCCGGACTCACGGTCCGCTCCGGCGCCGGCGCGCTCGTGCGCGATGTCTCGTTCTCCCTCGGGGCGGGGGAGCGCCTGGGGCTGATCGGCGAGTCCGGCTCGGGCAAGTCGCTGACCTCGATGGCCGTGACCGGCCTGCTGCCGGATGCCCTCCGCGCGTCGGGCTCGGTGCTGCTCGACGGGCACCAGGTGATCGACGCTCGCGACGCCGACCTCCGCCCGCTGCGCGGACCCGTCGCGCAGATCGTGTTCCAGGAACCGCTCACCGCGCTCGACCCCCTGATGCGGGTGGGACGACAGATCGCCGAACCGCTGCGGCGCCACCTCGGTCTGCGCGGGGCGGAGCTGAAGAGCGCCGTCGCCACGGCCCTCGACGAGGTCTCCCTCTCCGACGCCCGCATCGCGCGCGCCTACCCGCATGAGCTCTCGGGTGGTCAGCGTCAGCGTGTCGCCATCGCCATCGCCCTCGCGGCCCGCCCGCAACTGCTCATCGCCGACGAGCCGACCACCGCACTCGACGTGACCGTGCAGGACGGCGTGCTCACGTTGCTCGAACGCCTGGTCGACGAGCGGGGCATGGCGCTGCTGTTCATCAGCCATGACCTGGCCGTGGTCTCGCGCATGGTGGATCGCATCGTCGTGCTGCGCGACGGACTCGTCGTGGAAGCGGGCGCGGTGGCGCAGGTGCTGCAGGAGCCGGCCGAGCCGTACACGCGGATGCTGGTGGACAGCGCCCGCGCGCTCGATGCCTTCCTCGATGCCGGGGAGGTCGGACGATGACGCTGCTCGAAGTGCGCGGAGCCGGCTTCGCCTATGGATCGCGCCGCGTTCTCCACGACGTGTCGCTGCGCATCGACGAGGGCGACTCGTTGGGCCTCGTCGGCGAGTCGGGGGCGGGCAAGTCCACGATCCTGCGGCTGATGCTCGGGCTTGATGCTCCGCGCGACGGACGGGTGCTGTTCGAGGGCGCCCCGCTCGCCCTGCGCGACCGCGCACAGATGCGACGGTTCCGCGCGAGCGTGCAGCCGGTGTTCCAAGACCCGTACTCGTCGCTCGACCCTCGTCAGCGCATCGACCGGATCGTCGGCGAACCACTCCGCTCGCTCGGCCTGGCATCCGGCGCCGACGCGCAACGCCGCATCGCCGAGGCCCTGGACTCCGTCGGGCTTCCCGCTGACACCGCCCGCCGCTATCCGCACGAGTTCTCCGGCGGTCAGCGTCAGCGCATCGCAATCGCCCGCGCCGTGGTCTCCCGCCCGCGCGTGCTTCTCGCCGATGAGCCGGTCAGCGCGCTCGACGTGACGACGCGCGTGCAGGTGCTCGAGCTGCTCGATCGCTTGCGCCGCGAGAACGGCCTGTCGCTCGTGATGGTGTCGCACGACCTCACCGCGATCGCCTCGGCCTGTGACCGCACGCTCGTGCTGCAGAACGGTCGCGTCGTCGAGCAGGGTGCCACTTCGGCCGTGCTGCACGACCCGCAGGACCCGTACACGCGAGCGCTCGTCGACGCGGTTCCGCGGCTGCCGCGCTGAGGCGGGGCGACTCAGCCTGCCGGCGTCGCCAATCCGAAGTACGCGAGCTCCGCGTCGTCCAGCATCCGGGAGCGGATGAGGAATCGCATACCCGTCGGCCCCTCGACGCTGAACCCGGCGCCGCGACCGGGGACGACGTCGATGGTCAGGTGGGTGTACTTCCAGTACTCGAACTGCGACTGCGACATGTAGACCTCGACGGGGTCTGCGAGTCCGACATCGAGATTGCCGAGCAGCACGTCGCCCTCGCCGATGAGGAACATGCCGACCGGGAAGCACATGGGCGCGGAGCCGTCGCAGCATCCGCCCGACTGATGGAACATGAGCGGACCGTGCTGCACGGTGAGCTCGCGCACGAGAGAGGCCGCAGCCTCCGTCACATCGACCCGCTGCTGTGTGCCGCTGATGGCCACGGTTCCCCCTTCCAGAGATGGTCCGGGCGGGCGCTGAGGGAGCAGCGCCCGCCCGGGGTCGAGCTCAGAAGAAGCCCATGGGCCCTTCCGCGTACGAGACGAGGAGGTTCTTCGTCTGCTGGTAGTGGTCGAGCATCATCTTGTGGTTCTCGCGCCCCACACCCGATTGCTTGTACCCGCCGAACGCGGCGTGGGCCGGGTACTGGTGGTAGGTGTTCGTCCATACGCGTCCGGCCTCGATCGCCCGGCCCGCGCGATAGGCCGTGTCGCCACTGCGGCTCCACACACCCGCACCCAGTCCGTAGAGCGTGTCGTTCGCGATGGAGATCGCGTCGTCGAAGTCATCGAACGACGTGACCGAGAGCACCGGACCGAAGATCTCCTCCTGGAAGATGCGCATGTCGTTCGTGCCCTCGAACACGGTCGGGGCGACGTAGAACCCCTCGCTGAGATCACCGCCGAGGTCGACCCGCTCCCCTCCGGCCAGCAGTCGCGCACCGCCCTGCGTGCCGATGTCGATGTAGCTGAGGATCTTCTCCAGCTGGTCGTTCGACGCCTGCGCACCGATCATCGTGGCGGGGTCGAGCGGGTTGCCCTGCACGACCTTGCCGACGCGCTGGAGTCCGTCGGCGAGGAATCCGTCGTAGATCGACCGCTGGATGAGTGCACGCGAGGGACAGGTGCAGACCTCGCCCTGGTTCAGCGCGAACATCGTGAAGCCCTCGAGTGCCTTGTCGTAGAACGGGTCACTGGTCGAGCGCGCGACGTCGTCGAAGAACACGTTCGGGCTCTTGCCTCCCAGCTCCAGCGTGACCGGGATCAGGTTCTGCGAGGCGTACTGCATGATCAGACGACCGGTCGTGGTCTCTCCCGTGAAGGCGACCTTGCGGATGCGCTTGTGCTGCGCGAGCGGAGCGCCCGCCTCGATGCCGAACCCGTTGACGATGTTCACGACACCCGCCGGGAGCAGGTCACCGATGATGTCGAACAGGAACAGCAGGGATGCCGGCGTCTGCTCGGCCGGCTTGATCACGACGCAGTTGCCTGCGGCGAGCGCGGGCGCGAGCTTCCACACGGCCATCAGGATCGGGAAGTTCCAGGGGATGATCTGCCCGACCACGCCGAGCGGCTCATGGAAGTGGTACGCGACGGTGTTCTCGTCGAGTTGACTGATCCCGCCCTCCTGTGCCCGCAGCACACCGGCGAAGTAGCGGAAGTGGTCGACGGCGAGAGGGATGTCGGCGGCGAGGGTCTCACGCACGGGCTTGCCGTTCTCCCACGTCTCCGCGACAGCGATCTCCTCGAGGTGCTGCTCGATGCGATCCGCGATGCGATTCAGGATGACCGAGCGCTCGGCCGGACTCGTCTTCCCCCATCCGGTGAACGCCTTCCAGGCCACGTCCACGGCGCGGTCGATGTCTTCGCTCGTGCCGCGGCCGACCTCGGTGAAAGGCTTGCCGTTGACGGGGCTGATGTTCTCGAAGTACTGACCCTTCACGGGTTCGACGAACTCTCCCCCGATGTAGTGGCCGTATCGGGGACGATAGTTCGCGAGGGCGCCCGGCCGACCCGGGGCCGCGTAGGCGAGGGACACGTCTTCTTCGACGATGCTCATGGAGTCTCCTTCGACGGGCCGCGCTTCGTGCGCGGCTGTGTTCCGAAGGTAGGTCGCGGGAGGTTGCACCCCGATGCGCAACGTTGCAGCGGGTTGCAGTCGCGGGATCGACCCCGTGCGGGATCAGAAACGCACCGGAGAGGTGCCTGGGAGGGGCGTTTTCGATCCCGCAAACGGGGGGATCAGCTGCCGAGGCGCTCGATCCGGGTGACCAGTGCCGCGCGCTTCGGCGACCGCGCGGGGAGCATCTCCAGGGCCAGGCGCAGCACCTCGGCGTCGCCCTGCCCCTCGGGGATCTCGGCGTAGGAGAGCAGAACGTCGAGGCTGGCCTCCGAGAGCATCACCTCACGCAACGCCCCGCGCACCGTCTCGCGGAACTCCTCCACCCCGGGCGAGGTCGACTCGGGCAGCACGGGCCCGCGGTACGCCGTCAGTGCGACACGGTGAGCACCGCGGTCGAGCAGCGAGAGCACGTCATGCGCGTCGGTGTCGAGGGCGACGGGCAGCCGATAGGGACGGGACTCCGGCACGAGGTCGGGGGCCGTGCGCTCGAGCACCTTGCGCAGACGCACCATCTCCGGGCGCAGCGTGTCGGGCGAGACCCCTTCGCCGTAGACCAGCTCGCACAGGCGCTCTGCCGAGAGTCCCTGACGGTGGACCGCGAGCATCAGGAGGATGGCGGCATGTCGCGCGCTCAGGTCGATCATGGCCTCGCCGTGCGCCGACTCGGTCTCCAAGCGCGCACGGTCGCGACCGAGAACGTGCAGCGTCGCCCGGGCGGTCGCCGGGATACGCGCCTTCGAGGGGGTCGACCGCGAACGCGGCGTCTCGCTCCTCGCCCGGAGGCGCGCGACCATCAGCTCGGACTCCACGGCCCGAGCCGTCGCATCGACCAGCAACCGTGCCTGCGGGGACACGACCTCGGGTCCGCCGGTGATGTCGATCACTCCGAGCACACGCTTCGTCTCCGGGTCGCGCACAGGTGCGGCCGTGCACGACCACGGATGCACGAGCCTGTTGTAGTGCTCGGCACCGCGGATCTGCACCGACTGCTCCAAGGCGAGGGCCGTGCCGGGCGCACTCGTCCCGACCGCATCCTCCGACCAGTTCGCACCGGCGACGAAGCCCATGTCGTCCGTGAGCGAGCGCAGCTGTTCGTCGCCTTCGATCCACAGCAACCGACCCGCCTGGTCACCGACGGCGATGATCACCCCGGTGTCCTCGTTCGAGCCCGGCAACAGCAGGGCGCGGATCATGTCCATCGCGGAGGCGAGCGGGTGGGCGAGCCGATACTCCTCCAGTTCGTCGCTGATCAAGTCCAGCGGCGGTGTGTCTTCGGGGGCGACACGGCGGCGCCACGAGCGTTCCCATGACTCGCGGACGAGCGGACGCACCCCCTGCAGCCGTCGGTCGTCGAGATTGCCGGCGAGCAGTTCCTCGTGCGCGCGCTCGACGAGAAGGCGCGATGTCGCCGGAAGGGACTCGCGGGATACCTGCCACGGCGCAGACACAGCGATCTCCGATCATCGAAGAGGCTTCGTGGATTCAGTGTACGAGCGCGGGGCCACGTGCGGAATAGGCGGGCCGGAGTCAGCCGCGCGAGGCCCACCACTCGCGGAGGCGCTGCTCCGCGACGTCGGGACCGAGCACACCCTCGTCCAAGCGCAGGTCGAGCAGGAACCGGTACGCCTCGCCCACCTCACGCCCCGGTGAGATGCCGAGCACCTCCTGGATGCGGTTTCCGTCGAGTTCCGGACGGATCGAGTCGAGCTCCTCCTGCTCACGGAGGGCGACGATGCGCGATTCGATGTCGTCGTACGCAGCCGCCAGGCGACCGGCCTTGCGTTTGTTGCGCGTGGTCACATCGGCTCGGGTCAGGATGTGCAACCGCTCGAGCAGGTCGCCCGCGTCGCGCACGTAGCGTCGCACCGCGGCATCCGTCCAGGTCCCCTCGGCATAGCCGAAGAAGCGCAGGTGCAGCTCGATGAGGGTGGCGACGGCGTCGGTCGTGGCGGTGTCGAAGCGCAGAGCCTGTAGCCGCTTGCGAGCCATGCGCGCCCCGACCACGTCGTGGTGGTGGAAGGTCACCACTCCCCCGGCCTCGAGCTTGCGGGTGCGAGGCTTGCCGATGTCGTGCAGCAGGGCGGCGATGCGCAGGGGCACATCGGGGGCGGCACCGGGGTGCCGGGAGTGCTCGAGCTCGATCGCCTGACGGAGCACGGTGAGCGAGTGCTCGTAGACGTCCTTGTGATGATGGTGCTCATCGACCTCGAGGCGCAGCGCGGTGACCTCGGGGAGGAACTCGTCGATCAGGCCGGTGTCGACCAGCACGCGGATGCCGCGCACCGGATCGTCCGTCTGCATGAGGCGTACAAGCTCGGACTGGATGCGCTCGGGGCTCACGATCGTCAGGGTCTCGCGCAGCGCGGCGATCGCCTCGGTGGTGGCCTCGTCGACGCGGAAGCCGAGCTGGGCGCTGAAACGAGCCGCCCGCAGCATCCGCAACGGGTCGTCGCCGAACGAGATCTTCGGGTCGGCGGGGGTGCGCAGAACACCGGCGATGAGGTCTTCCACTCCACCGGTCGGGTCGACGAGCTTCACAGCCGGCACCTGGAGCGCCATCGAGTTGACCGTGAAGTCGCGGCGCACGAGGTCGCCGTCGATCGTGTCGCCGAACTCGACCGTGGGCTTGCGGGTCACGCCGTCGTAGCTGTCGGCGCGATACGTCGTGATCTCGACCTGCTCGCCCTGCACGCGCGCGCCGATCGTGCCGAACTCGCGGCCGATGTCCCAGCGGGCGGTCGAGATCGGAGTGACGATCGCCAGGATGTCGTCGGGCGACGCGTTCGTGGTGAAGTCGAGATCGTGCGTCTCCCGACCGAGCAGCGCATCGCGCACCGGACCACCGACCACGGCCAATTCGTAGCCCGCGCTCTCGAACGCCCTCGCGAGGGTGCCGACGACCGGATTCTCGGCGAGCGCACCGAGACGAGCGAGGCCGTCAGCCATGTTGAGCATGGGTTCCAGCGTACCGGGGTGAGCCGACTCCGCCTGGGCTCTGCGCCCCCTCATCTGCCGAAAAGCAGACCATCCGCTCGCCCCACGGCGCGCCGCCCCTCGACACGCGGGCCCGCGACCGATCGGTCTCCGCTATGGCCCCGGTGACGTGGCCCGCATCACATCGTTCACCTCCCGGTCCCCGCGGGGTCAGGCTCCGGCCATCCGTCTTCGGTGGAGTGGATGAGCCCCGTGCGGCTGAGCACGGACCCCCCCCTCCACGAAGGACTGACATGACCTCCCCCACCCCTGCGGTGCGGTGGCGACGTCACGGACTCACATCCGTCGCGCTCCTCGCCCTGCTCGGCGGCGCCGTCGTCGCCCCCGCGGCCCTCGCCGCACCCGACCCCGAGGTTCCGACCGGCTCGCTGATCACCGGCGACACCGCCTGGCACTATCTCGACGACGGCTCCGATCCCTCGCCCGCTCCCGCGGCGCTCCGCGACTGGACGCTGCCCGCCTATGACGACAGCGCGTGGAAGACGGCCCCCGGCTCCTTCGGCGCAAAACGCGGAGAGCTCGCCCCGGTCGGCCCGCAGACGCCCCGAACACTCCTGAACCACTACCTCGACGGCACCCAGGCTCCGACCGTGCCGACGTACTTCTTCCGCACGACCTTCGAGCTCGAGGCGGGTGTGGCGGAGAAGGTCGCCGTCCTGCAGAGCACGATCACCTACGACGATGCGATCATCGTCTGGATCAACGGCGAGGAGGTCGCCCGCTACGTCGACGGCCGCATCACCGACACGACCAACGTCGAGTACGCCGGCGACAGCAACGGCGACCCGCTGACGAGCACGTTCAGCGCCGAAGGCGACCTGCTCCACGACGGCACCAACACCATCGCCGTCTCCCTCTTCCAGGATCGCGAGACCAGCTCGGACATCTTCTTCGACATGTCTTCGTTGACCCTGGTGGAGGCGTCCGACCCCGGCACGCCCGTGCTCGCCCCGCCGACCCGCGTCATCTTGACACCGACCGAGCAGCCCGAGGTCTCCCAGGCCTTCTCGTGGCTGGCCGGCGACGCCTCGCACACGGTCGGACAGGTCGAGATCGCCCCGGCCGCCGGCGGCGAGACCCGCACGATCGACGCGTACGACGCCGGCGTCGTGAACGGCAACCCGAACAAGCACTTCTCGGCGACCGTGACCGGCCTCACCGCCGCCACCGAGTACCGCTACCGCGTCGGTCTCCCCGGCAGCTGGAGCGAGTGGTTCACCTTCCGCACCGCGGATCCTTCCGCGACCGACTTCCAGTTCATCTACTACGGCGACGCGCAGATCGGCCTCGACACCACGTGGCCGAGCGTCGTGAAGCAGGCCGAGGCCAACGCTCCCCGGTCGATCGGCTCGGTGCACGCAGGCGACCTGATCAACACCTCCAGCAACGAGAACGAGTGGGTCAACTGGTTCAAGGGCATGAAGGACTCGGCGGTCCGCACCAACGTGATGGCAGCCCCCGGCAACCACGAGTACTCCGGCGACAAGCTCCTCACCGCCTGGAAGGCAGCCTTCGAATACCCGCACAACAACCCGTCGACCAGCTCGATCGGTGAGCTGGCAGACCTCGCGAAGGGCGACTCGGAGGTCGCGCAGCAGTACCGCGCGTTCTTCGACCACTGGAGCTCGTTCGCTGCCGAGACCGCGTACTACACCGACTACCAGGGCGTGCGCTTCATCACGCTGAACGCGACACGCGACACCACTTTCCTCACGCCGGCCGGACTCCCCTCCTGCAGCGGCGCGGAGTGCCCATCCACGCAGATCGGCGTGCTCTGGACCCGCTTCCAGGGCGCATGGCTCGACCTGCTGCTGCAGAACAGCCCGTCGAAGTGGAACGTCGTCACCTTCCACCAGCCGGTGTTCTCCGCATCGGCAGGCCGTGACGAGCCGGTGCTGCGCGCGGAGTGGCTGCCGGTCTTCCAGCGCAACGACATCGACCTGGTACTCATGGGCCACGACCACACCTACGCCCGCGGCTATGTGAACACGGACGCGACCGAGACCCCCGGCCTCACCACGGGCCCCGTCTACGTCGTGTCGAACTCGGGCGCGAAGCACTACGACCTGGAATCCGCCGAGAAGAACGTCTGGACCAACAACGGCGCCACGCAGGTGCTGCGCGGTCAGGACGTGACGACGTACCAGGTGATCGACGTCTCGAAGAACCAGCTCGTCTACCGCTCCTACCTCGCGGAGAAGCAGCCGGGAGCCACGACCGACCTCCCCGTCGGCGCCGTCTACGACACGTTCACCGTGACGAAGTCGGACGCCGGCGAGAAGTGGGTCACCGAGGAGGGCGTCACACCCCCGGTCACGCCGGAGCCCGAGGTTCCGGCCAAGATCGAGCTCGGCGCGGCCGCGGTGAAGGCCGGTGGCACCGTCACGGTCTCGGGCAGCGGCTTCGCGGAGGGCGCCGAGCTTCGCCTCGAGCTCCGCTCCGACCCGGTGCAGCTGGGCACCGCGACCGCCGGTGCGAACGGCTCGTTCCAGCGGACGGTCACGATCCCCGCGAACACTCCGGCGGGCGCACACACCCTCGCCGTCATCCTGCCCGATGGCACGGAGGTCACCGCGGCACTCACCGTCGCTGCGGTCTCCGGCGGAGGGGCAGTGACCCCGGGCGCGGGGAGCTCGACCGCGGACGACCTGGCCGCGACCGGTGCCGACAGCACGCCGTACATCGTCGCAGCCGCGGTGCTCCTGGCAGCAGGCGTCGGCCTGTTCGCAATGCGCCGTCGTCGGCAGCACACCCCGGCGGAGACGACCGAAGCGGACTGATCCGCGATCGTCGTCACAGGACGCCGTCCGGGCTTCGGCCTGGACGGCGTCCTCGTTCGTGGTACAGGCCTCCGCACATAACGATTCGGTTCGGTCACGGGTCTGACCGAAGAACGTCCATGCGAACGCCCTAGGCTCGGGTCATGCCAAGCCGTCGTCACCTCGTCCTTGCCTCCGTCACCGCCGCGCTCCTGGGCCTCTCGCTCACCGCCTGCGCTCCCGGGCAGTCGCCGGACGGCTCCGCGACCTCGACACCGTCATCAACCCCGAGCAGCTCGGCCTCCGCCACGCCCGCAGACCGTGTCGTCGAGATCTCCGTCGCGGGCCTCTCGATCGACGAGGGGCCCGTGATCGGATACGACGACCCGGATGGCGTCGTCGCCGCCCTCACCGACGCCTTCGGATCCGCGCCGACGGAGGGACCGGTCGAAGGCCCGTACGACTCGGTGTACGACGGGTTCGAGTGGACGGGGACGAAGGCGACGGCCTACGAGACCCGCATAACCCTGGTCGTGTCGGCGGATGCCCCCGGCGTGATCTTCCGCACCCCGGAGGGGCTCGGCCTCGGTTCCACCCGCGCCGAGGCGATCGCCGCCGGCGCAGAGGATGAGTGGGATGAAGACGGCGACGGCGTCTCCGACTACCTCAAGATCGGCATGCGAGAGGTTCCCGGCACCTCGTCTCTCGTGAATCCCGGAGAGGTCGGTGTCGAGTACATCACCCTGAAGGTCACCGACGACGTCGTGACGCGCATCAGCAGCGGCGGCAACGACTTCTCCGACATCTGACGCCATCGCCGCGGATGCCGAAACCGGGACCGTCTCGCGCTCCGGTGGCAGGTCGGTCGAGACACGCCGCAACGACCGCGTCCGGTCTCCGTTTTGGTCCCGGCGGCTCGGCGCACTGGGATAACCTTCACCCGAGTCCGTCCCCGGTGAAGGAGAGCCCGTGCCCACGAACGATGTGATGGCCGACGAAACCGATCGGATCGTCGCCGCGGCCCTGCAGGTGAACGGCCGTGCGTCGTGGGGGGAGATCGGCCGCGTGGTCGATCTGCCGGAACGCACCGTCGCCCGCCGTGGACAGCGACTGCTCGACCGCGGACTGGTGCGGGTCTCCACCTATGTCGACCCCGCCAGAGTGCTCCACGCCCGCGCGGTGCTGTTCCGCATCACGACCGAGCCGCACGCGCTCTGGCATGTGGCACGCACGCTGGCACGACGGTCGGACGCCTCCTCCGTCTCGGTGCTCGAAGGCAGCAGCGACATCGCCGGAATGCTGCTCCCCCACGACGACGCCTCGATCCGCGAGCTGCTCTTCACCGATTTCCCCGAGCTCGAGGGCATCGACTCGATCAACGTGACGACGGTGCTGAAGTTCTTCCGCTCGGGGCACGATTGGCGCGCGGGAGTGCTCACCGACGAACAGGCCCGCATGCTCGACGAGTCGTCCGGCTCCGAGGTCGACCCCGCCGATTCCCTCAGCGCGGACGAGGAGGCACTGATCCGCCTGCTGCTGAAAGACGGTCGGATGCCGGTCGCGCAGCTCGCCCGGTCACTGGGACTGAACGTCACCACCACCCGGAGACGGATGGAGTCCCTGAGCCGTCGCGGCCTCATGCATCCCCGCACCGAGGTGGTGCCGAGCCTGTTCGGCCTCGGTTTGGAGGCTCTGGTGTGGCTCCGCGTCCCGATGGCGCGCCTCGAGAAGGTGGGAGCGGCTCTCGCCGCCGCGCCGGAGGTGAAGTTCATCGCCGCCACCACGGGGACCTCGCAGCTGCTCGCCAATGTGCTCGTCAAGGATGCGGATGCGTTCTACGAGTTCCTCACCGGGCCGGCCGTGGCGGGGCACGACGGACTCGAGGTCGTCGAGTCGCTGGTGGTGATCACTCCGGTGCTGCGCGGGTCCCTGATCGTCGACGAGGCACCCGCCGCGCTGGCCAATGACATGCCCACGGGCGCTATTCGCCTCTAGGCCGATTCTGTTACTGGCATGTAACGAAATGGCGAGATCGGTCTCTATGGCTTGACCTAGTGGCGAAATAGGGCGAGTATCCTCTCCAGGGCCATCACCCCTGGAGAGGACGACCGTGTTCACGGCTACTGGAGACGACTGGGCGGATCGCGCGGCGACGCTGCCCCTGCACACGCGCATGTTCATCGACGGCGCGTGGGAGGAGGGCTCGGCCGAGCCCCTGTCTCCCGTGAGCCCCCGCGACGGTCGCGCACTTCCGCAGATCAGCGCCGCCTCGCCGGCCGATGTGGACCGGGCCGTCCGCTCCGCGCGCACCGCCTTCGATTCCGGGGTCTGGTCGCGGATCGCCCCTCGTGAGCGCGGACAGCGGCTGATCGCCTTCGCGCAGAAGATCCACGACAACGCCGAAGAGCTCGCCCTCACGATCTCGCTAGAGATGGGAAAGCCCGTCCGTGAGGCTCTGCAGACGGAGCTTCGCGCCGTCGTCACCTGTTTCCGCTGGTACGGGGAGGCCGCCGACAAGATCCTCGACGAGGCTCCCGTCACCGCACCGAACAGTCTCGCGCTCGTCACCCGCGAGCCCGCAGGCGTCGTCGCGGCCGTGGTGCCGTGGAACTTCCCGCTGACCATGACCGCCTGGAAGCTCGCCCCGGCCCTCGCGGTCGGCAACAGCGTGGTGCTCAAGCCCGCCGAGCACACGACCTACTCGGCGCTGCGACTGGCCGAGCTCGCGCACGAGGCCGGCATCCCCTCCGGCGTGCTCAACGTCCTCCCCGGCGCCGGACACGTCGCCGGTCGCGCCCTCGGCGAGCACCCCGATGTCGACATCGTCACCTTCACGGGATCCCCGGAGGTCGGACGGCGCTTCCTCGGCTACTCGGCGGCGTCCAACGGCAAGCGGGTCTGGCCCGAGCTCGGCGGGAAGACCGCGAGCCTGGTGCTGCCCGACGCCGACCTGGAGCGCGCGGTGCGTGCCACGGCCGACGGATGCTTCTACAACCAGGGACAGATGTGCACGGCGTCGTCCCGCCTGCTCGTGCCCCGAGCACACCATGACCGGGCGCTGGAGATCGCCGCCGAGGTCGCGCGGACGAGTCTGCCCGCCGACCCGTTCGACGTCACCACCTCGATGGGAGCGATCGTCAGCGAGAAGCAGCTCGCCGGCATCGCCGGTTTCGTGGAGCGCGCCCAGGCGGAAGGCGGAGAGCTCGCGGCCGGAACCCCGGAGCGTTTCGAGGCCGTCGACGGCGGCAGTTACTTCGCCCCCGTGGTGCTCGGAGTCACACCGCAGCACGAAGTCGCCCAGCGCGAGGTCTTCGGCCCCGTCCTCTCGGTCATCGCCTATGACGGCGTGGAGGACGCCCTCGAGATCGCCAACGGCACCGAGTACGGACTCGCGGCCGCGCTGTGGAGCACCGACCTCAACGCGGTGCACACCCTGTCGCGACGTCTGCGTGCCGGCGTCGTCTGGGTGAACTGCTTCGAGGAGGGCGACATGACGATCCCCTTCGGCGGGGTCAAGGGGTCGGGCTTCGGCCGCGACAAGAGCCTGCATGCGATCGACAAGTTCACCAATCTCAAGACCACCTGGATCGAGCTGTCATGACCCGTCCGCTCATCGGCATCACGACCTGGCGTCGCTTCATCGACACCGATCTCGGGGCGGGCCGCCCCGCACACACCCTGGGTGCCGAGTACGCCGCACCCGTCGAAGCCGCCGGTGGCGCCGTCGTCCTGCTGCCCCCGACGGCGGGCGTCGACGACGTTCTCGACCGCCTCGACGGACTGCTCCTCTCGGGTGGAGAAGACGTACACCCGTCCCGCTACGGCGCGGAACCGCAGGAGGGCAAGAACTACGATCCGTCGCGCGACGGGTTCGAGATCGCCCTCGCGCGGGGCGCCCGCCGACGCGGCATCCCGGTCCTCGCCGTCTGTCGCGGGCTGCAGGTGTCCAACGTCGCCTTCGGTGGCACCCTCCTCGTCGACATCCCGCACACCGAGGACCACCAGCCCGTGCGCGGAGCAGACCAGCAGCTCGCCGCCCGGCATCCGATCAGACTCGCCGACGGCAGCCGTCTCGCCGACCTCTACGGCACGCGGCACCGGATCGTGAACACCATCCACCACCAGTCCATCGCCGTCCCCGCCCCCGACCTGCACCCGGTCGCGTGGGCCCCGGACGGGATCGTCGAAGCCGTCGAAGCAGACGGCGACTGGCCCTTCTGGGCGGTGCAGTGGCACCCCGAGAAGATGATCGACCCCGATGAGGCCGCGGAGGAGATGCCGCTGTTCGCGGCGTTCGTCTCGGCCGCCCGCGAACGAGCAGCGGAACAACCCGCTGCGGAGAAAGGAACACGATGACCAAGCAGGTCTTCCTCGAGTACGAGAACGGCGTCCGCGCCGTCGCCACCCTGTTCGAGGACCTCGCCCCTCGCACCTGCGAGGCCATGTGGGGTGCACTGGAGAAGCCGGTCACCATGCAGGCGATGCACGCGATGTACGCCGGCCCCGAGGTCATGGTCGGCCTCCCCGAAGAGGCGCAGAACTTCGACCCGGAGAAGGTGCCGTTCGAGAACCAGCAGGTCGTACCCGCACCGGGTGACCTGCAGTGGTACTGGCAGCGTCCCATGCAGATGGGCGGTCTGCCGTTCGAGTGGTACGAGATCGGCGTCTTCTACGATCGTGGTGCCCGTACTCTCGGCCCGCTCGGATGGACACCCGTCAACATCTGGGGCGGCATCACCGAAGGACTCGCGGAGTTCGCCAAGGAAAGCGCGGCGATCCGCATCGACGGAGCGAAGCAGCTCACCATCGGACGCCTGGTCTAAGGCGTCTACTCAGTGCTGGACCCATCCCGAAGGAGCAGTGCATGAATACCCGAAGAATCCTCACCACCGGAGCGCTCGTCGCCACCGGCGCCCTCGTCCTCGCCGGCTGTGCGGCCGGCGATGACACCGCATCGTCCGGCGACAAGGAGTTCGCCGGCGAGACCCTCGTCGTCACGTCGTTCGGCGGCGACTGGGAGAAGGCCTTCATCGAGGCCGTCGTCGATCCCTTCGAGGAGGAGACCGGCGCCAAGGTCGAGCTGATCACGCTGTACAGCGCCGATGCCCTCGCCCAGGTCACCGCCCAGAAGGCCAGCCCGCAGATCGATGTCGTGCACTTCTCCGGCGGGCAGGAGCTCACCGCCGCCGCGGACGGTCTCATCGCGCCGATCGCCGCCGACGAGCTGTCCGAATCCGGTGACCTGATCGACCTCGCCACCGCGGGCCTCGAGCGCGGGGAGGGCCCCGTGATCCAGCTCGCACCGATCGGACTCGTCTACAACACCGAGGCCGATGCCCCGGCACCGACCTCGTGGCTCGACCTGTTCGACGAGGCCTACGCCGGCCACATCGCCCTCACGGACTTCTCGAACACGTACGGCGTGCTCTCGATGCTCCGTGTCTCCGATGCGCTCGGCGGCGGCATCGAGGATCCCTCGCAGGCCATCACCGACCTCGGGGAGCTGGCTTCGTCGGGCGACGCGATCGTCGTACCCACCTCGCCCGACCTGCAGACCGCCTTCGCACAGCGCGACACCTGGCTCGCCCCGTACGCGATGGACTACGCCGGCACGCTGCAGGACGCGGGCCTTCCGGTAGAGTTCATCGTCCCGGAGGAGGGCGTCACCGCCTCCCTCATCACGGCGAACGTGGTCGAGGGCCGGGACAACCCCGACCTCGCGAAGCTCTTCATCGATTTCGAACTGCGCCCCGAAGCGCAGGCCGTCTTCGCGGAGAACATGCGGTACTCGCCGGTCAACACCCAGACCGAACTCTCCGGCGACGCCGCGGAAGCCGTGCTCACCGGCGACGAGTTGGAGACGGTCGTCGTCTACGCTCCGGGCGATGTCGCAGCCTCGCGGCAGTCCTGGACCGATGAGTGGAATGCGCTGATCACCAAATGAGTGTCCGAACCCGTAGGGAGCCCTGGCTCCTGCTCCTGCCGGCGATCGTGCTGCTCGCGCTTGCCTTCATCACCCCGGTGGCTGGCATGCTCCTCATGAGCGTGCAATCGTCGGCAGGCGGGTTCACCCTCGACAACTTCACCCGGTTGTTCACGAGTGAATATCACCTCCAGGCGGCGCTGCGTTCGCTCCGCCTGGGGGTGATCCAGACGATCATCACGCTCGTCATCGCCATCCCGCTGTCGTACGTGATGGCTCGCGCCGGCTCCCTGGTGCGCTCCTTCCTGCTCATCGTGGTGATCCTCCCCCTCATGACGAGCGTCGTGGTCCGCACCTTCGGCTGGGTCGTCCTGATGGGACCGGCCGGGCTGATGATGCAGATTCCCGGCATGGAGTTCCTCGTCGGCGGCACGCAGGGCTTCCTCGGCACCGAGACCGGGGTCGTGATCGCGATGGTGCAGGTGCTCCTGCCGTTCGCGGTGCTCAGCATCCTGGGTGTGATCTCCGGCATCAAGCCTCAGCTCGAAGAGGCGTCGCGCACGCTCGGCGCCGGATTCTGGCGCACGCTGTGGCACGTCGTCCTCCCGCTCGCGATCCCCGGCATCGTCGCCGGTGCCTCGCTCGTCTTCGTCCTCTCGGTGAGCTCGTTCATCACGCCGCGCTTCATCGGCGGGGCGCAGATCCCTGTTTTCGCGCAGACCATCTACGTCGATGCGACCACCAACCTCGACTGGTCGTTCGCGGCCGCGCAGGCGGTGCTGCTCTTCGCCGGGGTCATGCTCGTGCTCGCAGCGACGTCCCGACTCGGGAAGCAGAAGGTGTGACCATGGTCCGTTCCGTTCCGATCCTCGGCAGGGTCCTCGCCATCGTCCTCGGCGTCATCGTGACGCTCTACATGCTCGTCCCGCTCCTGGTCGTCGCCGGTGCGTCCGTCGGCGAGAACCGCTTCCTCACGTTCCCCGGCCAGGGGTTCACCCTCGACTGGTACGTCGAGGCGCTCACCTCGGACACCTACCTCGAGCCTTTCCGTCTGAGCCTCATGGTCGGCGTCACCGTGGCCGTCGTGGCCGCGTCGATCGGCACCGCTGCCGCCCTCGCGCTGACCCGCTTCACCATCCCCGGCGGCGCCGCCATCCAAGCCCTGCTGATGTCGCCGCTGACCATCCCGACGATCATCCTGGCGATCGGTGCCCTGTCGATCTCGTCGCTCACGATCGGCGCCCCGAACGTCGGTGTCCTGATCGCCGTGCACGTCGTGATCGCGATCCCGTACGTGATGCGCACCGTCACCGGCGTCATGGCGCGGGCAGACCACTTCACGGAAGAAGCCGCGCGCACCCTCGGCGCCAGCGCCTGGAACCGCTACCGCCTCGTCGTGCTGCCCATCGCCCGCCCCGGCATCGCGGCGGGTGCGTTCTTCGCCTTCAACATCTCCTTCGACGATGCGGTGATCGCCCTCTTCCTGCGCACACCGCAGCTCGAGACGCTCCCCATCGCCATCTACGGCCAGCTGGAGT
Source organism: Microbacterium sp. IO18 (assembly GCF_049099505.1). Classification (NCBI taxonomy): domain Bacteria; kingdom Bacillati; phylum Actinomycetota; class Actinomycetes; order Micrococcales; family Microbacteriaceae; genus Microbacterium; species Microbacterium sp. IO18. The sequence continues at coordinate 2,332,399 of NZ_JBMJAF010000001.1, read as the reverse complement.
TCAGCACCTCGCCCACCGTGGCGGCGGTATCGACTCTCATGGTCCTGCTCACCGTCGTCCTCATGATCGTGCTCGAACGCATCATCGGCCTGGGAAGGTTGTTCGTCTGATGACAACACTCACCATCACTGCTCTCACCAAGGACTTCAAGGGGACATCGGTGCTCAAGGGCATCGATCTCTCGATGCGGTCCGGGGAGTTCGTCTCCCTGCTCGGCCCGTCGGGGTGCGGCAAGACGACGCTCCTGCGCTGCATCGCGGGGCTCGAGTCACCCAGCAGCGGCACCATCGAGATCGCCGGCCAGGATGTGACGAAGCTCCCGCCCGAGAAGCGTCACCTCGGCATGATGTTCCAGAGCTATGCCCTCTTCCCTCACATGAGCGTGGTCGAGAACGTGCGCTTCGGGCTGCGGATGTCGGGCGAGAAGTCCAAGACCGAGCAGAAGGAACTCGCCGTGCGGGCTCTGGAGCGCGTGCAGATGGGTCACCTCGCCGACCGGATGCCGGCGCAGCTGTCGGGCGGCCAGCAGCAGCGTGTCGCCCTGGCCCGCGCGATCGCGTTCGAGCCGCGTGTGCTCCTGCTGGACGAGCCTCTGTCGAACCTCGATGCCCGGCTGCGGGAGGACATGCAGGTGGAGCTCAAGGAGCTGCACCGCACTCTCGGACTCACCACCGTGTTCGTCACGCACGACCAGGAGGAGGCGATGAGCCTCTCCGACCGCATCGTCCTGATGAATGCGGGAGTGATCGAACAGGAAGGTGCGCCGGCCGAACTCTACGGCGCACCGCGCACGCCGTTCGCGGCAGACTTCATCGGCGCGGCCAACCTGCTCCCGGCCACACGTTCCGGAGCGGTCGCGACGCTCGACGGCACCGCGATCCAGGTGCCGCTGACGGGGGCGGGCCCCGATGGCACCGGTGAGGTCGTGCTCCGCCAGGAGGACCTGCGGCTCTCGCCGACGGTCGGCGCGGAGACTCCGGTGAACGTCGACGTCGTCGCCCACGTCTACCGCGGGGCCGACATCGTGTACATCGTCGAGCTCGCGGGCAAGCGGATGCGCGTCGTGCGCCCGCGGCACGAAGCGCCCATCCCGGAAGGCGCAGCCGGCCTCGGCTGGCGCGACGGCGCGGTGCTCTGGATCGCCGCCGCCTGACCTCCCCCCTTCGCCCCTCCCTCGCCCTCGGTCCCGGGGCTGAAATCCAGACGACCCCTCGCACGCCCGGCGTGTCCCACCCCGACACGCCGGGTCGCGCGCATTCCGTCTCTGTTTTCGCCCCTGCGCTCGACACGGGCACGGTCATAGGATCGGGGCGTGACAGACGACTCCTCCGCGCGTGCCACCTCGCGCCGCGGTTTCTTCAAGATCGGGGGCGCCGCGCTCGCGGGCGCGGCGGTCGGCGGTGCGGGCGGCGCGGCGATCGGCGCGTCGATGGCCGGCAACCCTCGCGACGGCTTCGCAGACGACCCGGATCCGTTCGCGGCCCTCACTCCGCGCAGTGAGCCGGGGTTCGATCACCTCATCGTCGTGATGGGTGAGAACCGCTCCTTCGACAACCTGCTCGGATACCTGTACTCCCGGGAGAATCTGCCGGCGGGCGAGACGTTCGAGGGCCTGGACTTCGGCTCGTACAGCAACACCTCCTCCGACGGCACGGTCGTCGATGCGCACGTGTACGAGGGCGACACCGACCGGATCATGAGCCTTCCCGACCCGGACCCCGGCGAGGAGTACCCGCACGTCAACACGCAGATCTTCGGCACCGTGGATCCCGCGAGCAACGCCAAACTCTTCGTCGACGAGATGACCGCGCCCTTCAACGCCCCGACGCACGGCGAGAAGCCCACGATGTCAGGGTTCCTGGAGGACTACATCATCAACTTCCGGCGATTGCGCAAGGGAGCCGACCCGAAGCCCGACGAGGCCAGACACATCATGGGTTCCTTCTCTCCGGAGATGCTCCCGGTGCTGTCGACGCTCGCCTCCGAGTTCGCCGTGTTCGACCACTGGTACGCCGGGGTCCCGTCGCAGACCTTCTGCAACCGTTCCTTCTTCCACGCCTCGACGTCACACGGCTTCGTGACCAACCAGGCCGGCGGCGGATACAAGAAGTGGCTCGATGCTCCGGCAGCCCCGACGGTGTTCAATCGGCTCGAAGACGAGAAGGTGAGCTGGAAGATCTACATCGACAAGCTCCAGCTCGTGTCGTTCACCGGGATGCTGCATGCCCAGGTGCTCGAGAAGTACTGGCGCACCGAGCACTTCGGCACCATGGAGGACTTCTACGCGGAGGCGAAGGACGGGAAGCTCCCCGCCTACGCGTTCATCGAGCCCCGCATGGTCTACGACCACAACGACTTCCATCCGCCGTTCGGCCGCCCCCGCGAGGGCGAGGTCGAGGGTGAAGCCGTCTTCGACAGCGCGATCTCGGACGTGCGCGCCGGAGACCGACTCATCCATGACATCTACGAGGCCGTGCGCACGAGTGCGTCCGCGACGGGTTCGAACGCGGTCAACACCCTGCTGCTCATCACCTTCGACGAGCACGGCGGCTGCTATGACCACGTGCCCCCGCCCGCCGCCACCACGCCGACGCCCGACACCGAGGCCGGCGAGATGGGCTTCACGTTCGACCGGCTCGGATGCCGCGTCCCGGCGATCGCGGTCTCGGCGTACACGAAGCGCGGCTCGATCATCCACGACGAGATGCACCACGGCTCGGTCATCGCGACGCTCTCCCGTCTGCACGGTTTGAAGCCGCTCAACGATCGCGACCAGTCCGCCAACACCCTGCTGAACGTCGTCAACCTCGACAAGCCCCGCCACCCCGCCGACTGGCCGGTGACGACCCCCGCCTACACGCCGCCGAACCCCGAGGAGTCGGCGCCGCGACCCGGTGAGAAGGATCAGCTGAGGCCGTTGACCCCGCCGGCCCGCGGGCTTCTCGGGCTGCTGATCGCGCGCTACGGCAAGCCGGGAGAGCCCGAGCCGGAGACCTTCGCGGATGCGTACAGACTGCTCCACGAGCACGGCGAGGAGTTGTTCGGTCCACCCCGGGGCGGCTGAGCCGTTCTCGGCGTCCGGCGCGGGCGACGGACGGGGTCAGTCCCGCGAGCGACGACGGCGCGCGACGATCAGGAGGACGACGCCCAGGAGCGCGACAGCAGCACCAACGGCTGCCCAGGCGAAGGTCTCAGGTCCCAGTCCGGTGGCGGGGAGCGCACCGTTGCCGCCCCCGTTGGCGGGCGGGTCCGTCGGATCCGGCGGCACCACGACGGCGTCGACCGCGACCGTGAAGTCCTGCTCCCCGACGACCTCGCCGGCGGCGGTGATCACGACCGTGCGGGTGGCCGCTCCGACCACCGAGCTGCCCGGCGGCGACACGACCGTGAGCGTATAAGTGCCGGGAGGCAGAGCACCGAGCCCGAACGTGCCGTCCGCTTCGGAGGTCAACCGCTGTGGCACCCCCGGTCCGGTCACGGTCACGGTCACACCGGCGACGGGCGCGCCACCCGGGTCGCGCACGGTGCCGTCGATCGCGCCGAGTCGCGCCAGCTGGAAGTCCACGTTGGCGAGGTCGGTGGCGGCCACCTGCTCGTTCCTGGTGACCGGTGACGTCGCGACGAAACCGCCGGGGGTCGTTATGGTGATCTCGTAGTCGCCCGCGGCCAGGCGGGGGAAGCTGTAGGTGCCCGTGGCATCCGTCACGCGGGTGAGGGTCACGCCTCCCGGGCCTACCGCGGTCACGGTCACGCCCGCCACACCGACCCCGTTCGACCGGACGACGCCGCTCAGATCGGGGTTCTCGGCGAGCCGGAAGTCCACGTCCGTGATCGGCACCTCGCTGCCGGAGGGCACGACGACCGGGTCCGGTGCGAGGTCGATCGTGTACCCAGCCGGCGTCGTGATCGTCGCGGTGTGCGTTCCGACCATGACCTGGTCGAACAGGTACCGCCCATCCGCGTCGGTGGTCGTGGTCTGCCCGGCGATCGTCACGGGAACGCCGGCGATCGGCGCGCCCGTGGTATCGGTGACGCGGCCCGACACGGCGACGGGGACGACGTTGCGCAGCGCGAAGTCCGCGACCGCGTCGCCGGTGCTCAGGTTCACCGGCACGGTGGTGGCTCCGACTGGGATCTTTCCTGCGGGCGGGGTGATGCGCACCGTGTAGCCGTCGGCGGCGACGTAGCCGGGGAAGGAGTAGGTGCCGTCGGCGGCGGTGGTCGTGGTTCCCACCACCGCGCCGTTCGCATCGGTCAGCGTGAGCGTGATCCCGGGCACCGGTGCCCCGGTGTCGAGCACGGTGCCGGTGATGTCCTGCGCGATCGACGCGAACCAGGTCTGGTAGACGGGGAATCCCGACCGGCGGGTGAAGATGAGACTGAGCGAGCTGATCGGCGTACTCGGCTCGAACCAGGCGGCGGCGCCGTTGGTGTCGACGGCTCCCGCGTTGCCGGTGAGGGTGAGGGTCGTCGCATCCCAGGTCGGGACGTCGTCGGCCGCGCCGGTGCACGACGGCTTGCCGACGATGCCGGGAGCACAGTAGTTGAACCGATCTCTGAGCCCGATCTCAGTCGCGTCGAGCACGTGCCCGTCGGGGGCGACTGCGTGGATCCGCACGACGTCGGCGTCGATGTCGCCCACCGCGAACGCCCACCCCGACGTCGGTGTCGGCGTTGCGAACGAGTACGTCGTCGTGGACGGGCTCGTCGCGTTGTCTGCGCGGGGGCGCAGGTTCAGGTACGGGTGGTCCCTGCTCGAACCGTACTTCGCTCCGATCGCCGTGCCCTCGGAGAGCCAGGTCGAGGCGCCGCTGATGACGCCGACCTGTCCGGCACGCGAGTCGCTGGTGACCGATGCGGTGATGGCGGGCTTCGCCGCCACCTGGACCGTCGTCGTGAACGCGCCGCCGGTGCCGGTGAGCGGCTGCCACGTGGCCCATGATCCGACCGTGGCCGCTGATGCGGGGAGCGCGCCGACCAGGACCGCGATGAGGACGATGGCTCCGCCGAGGATGCCTTTGCGAGGCGCACGCATGGCGTTCAGGCTACTGGTATCCCGGTGCTCCGGGAAGTGGATTTCTCCCCGCTGACCACTCGCGTCCGCGCGACGAAGTCATGCGGTCCGCGCCGATCCTCTGGAACACGACGAACGCGACGTACACGACGAGGAGCACGTCGGCGACGATCAGGACGGTCATCAACCGCTTGCCGAGGGCCGCCTGCCGCGACGACGATTCGCCGACGCAGAGATAGATGCAGCGCCAGCGGGCGCACCCCGAACCTCGGCCGACGAGGCGCCGAGCGAGAGGGCATGGCCTCAGTCGATCCGAGGCCATGCCCTCCGGGTCGGCGGGTGCGTGCGCCTGCTCAGACCGGGTCGCCCTGCACCGGCCCGTCGGTGTTCGGCCTCCAGCCGAGCGCAGGCGCCACGTGCGTCGCGAAGGCTTCCAGCACGTGCAGGTTGTACTCCGGGCCGAGCTGGTTGGGGATCGTGAGCAGCAGGGTGTCCGCGGCCATCACGGCCTCGTCCTGCTTCAGCTGTGCGATGAGCACGTCCGGCTCGGCGGCATACGTCTTCCCGAAGGTCGAGCGGAATCCGTCGATCACACCGATCTGGTCAGCGTTCTCCTCGCTGCGCAGCCCGAAGTAGGCCCGATCCATGTCGGACACGAGCGGGAACACGCTGCGGCTCACGGAGACCCGCGGTCGCCCGGTGTGACCGGCTTCCTTGTAGGCCGAACGGAACAGCTCGATCTGTTCGCGCTGCAGTTCGTGGAAGGGCTGGCCCGTCGCTTCGGTCACGAGGGTCGAACTCATCATGTTGAGCCCCTTGCGTCCCGTCTCCACGGCGGTCGAACGAGAGCCCGATCCCCACCAGATGTGGTCACGGAGCGTCGGCGACTGTGGTTCGATCTGCAGATACCGACCCGCTCCCACCATCCTGGGGTCACCGGGGGCGAGACCCTCGCCGTCGATCGCCCGAAGGAAGAGGTCGAACTTCTCCCGCGCCAGCACGCTGCCGCGCTCCGTGTCCTCCTCGTCGACGTAGCCGAACGTCTCGTAGCCGCGAAGCGCGGTCTCGGGTGAACCTCGGCTCACTCCGAGCGCGATCCGTCCATCGGCGATCAGGTCGAGCGCTGCCGCTTCCTCGGCGAACTGGAACGGGTTCTCGTAGCGCATGTCGATCACACCGGTGCCGACCTCGATGCGCTTCGTGCGCGCCGCCATCGCGGAGAGCAGCGGCATGGGGGACGCGGCCTGGCGCGCCCAGTGGTGCACGCGCACCGAGGCACCGTTCACTCCGATCTCGTCGGCGCCTTCGGCGATCTCGATCGTCTGCTTGAGCATGTCGCCCGCTGTGCGGGTCGCCGATCCGGGGACATCGGCGTAGTGACCGAAAGAGAGGAATCCGAAAGCCTTCATGATCTATTCCAACGCATGTATTCGGGTTCTATTCCCCCGGCAGCATGATGCCGTCGAGGATCAGGGCACGGATGCGGGGTTCGAGGTCCGCCCACAGCTCGGCCAAAGGCACGTCGAACAGGTCCGCCAGCGCCGCCACGATCTGTCCCACGGTGAGTTCACCGTCACAGGCCCCGACGAATCCGGCGAGCGCGGGGTCGACCGCGATGGTGCGACTGAATCCCCCGCCCTGACGCAGCTCGATCACGCTCGGGTCGTCGTTGCCGGGCAGCAGGTGCCGCGCCTCGGTGACGTCGGCGGCGACCATCAGAGTCGCCGGCATCCCCTGGGTGAGCACATCGTGGGCGGCGAGCCCCGTCGCCAGTGCCGCACCGACGTTCGAGACATGCTGGCCGATCTTCTCGGTCCGTCGCAGCGGGTCGCCCGATGACCCCCGGCGCATCAGGACGTAGCCGAAGCCGATGGAGGTCACACCGCGGGCCGCGAAGTCATCGAGCCACGCGGTGAGCAGCGGGGTGAACCCGGGATCGCGCGGGGTCGTGCCACCGTCACGGATCCACAGCTCGGCGTACCCGAGGGGCGAGAGCTCTTCGCGTTCGATCACCCACAGGTCGAGCTCGGCCGGCACCCACGCCTCCAGGCGGACGAGGCCCCCGACTCCCGCCTTGGACTCCCAGTTCCCCAGCAGCTGGACGATGCCGTTCTCCGTGAGGAATGTCGGGGCCGTGCGCACGAACTGCTCGACCAGCGCGTCTCCGACCAGTCCGCCGTCGCGGTATTCGTACGCGGGAACCCCGTCGACGCGCGGGGTGATCACGAACGGCGGATTCGAGACGATCAGGTCGAACGCCTCCCCCGCGACCGGCTCGAACATGCTCCCCTGGCGGAACTCGATGTTGGCGACTCCGTTGAGGTGCGCGTTGAGCTCGGCGAAGGCGAGGGCGCGCGCGGAGATGTCGGTCGCGATGACCCTGCCCGCCCGACGCGCGACCAGGAGCGCCTGGATACCGCACCCGGTCCCGAGGTCGAGCGCGCGATCCACCTCGATCGGGACGATGGTCTCGGCGAGGGTTCGGGACGCGCCGCCGACACCGAGGACGTGATCGTCGGGCAGCGCTCCGTCGAGCGCCACCTCGTCGAGGTCGCTCGCGATCCACCACTCCCCCACACCATCCGCATCGACGAACGACTGCGGTCGCAGCAGTGCCGTGGGCGTCACGGTGTCGGCATCGACGGTCGCGAGGCGGAGGGCGACGAGCCCATCCACCCCGAGGTGCGGGAGCGCGGCGGCCACGGGCTCCCGCGGCTGGGCCATCCCGAGCACGAAGAGGCGTCCGAGAGTGGCGAGCGCACCGGTGTCGCCGGCGATCGCGCGCAGGATCGGCTCCCTCATCCCTCGCGCCAGGGCATCGTCCGCCTCTTCTCCCCAGAGTCGCCGAAGCGGCTCGGAACGGAGGTCCGCAGCATCGAGATCCGCTGCGAGAGCGGCGCTGTGGAGCGGGTCGGGAACGGGTGCGAGGGTGTCGGACACGGCCGTCACTCTACGCGTCTTCAGGCTTCTCCTTCATATGGCCTCCTAGAATCAGGAGGTCAGTACTCACGGGCAGCTCTCTCCGGCGCTCGAGGAAGACCTCCATGACCGCGATCACCCCCGAAACCGGCCTCCGTGCGCGCCTGCATCGGCTCGCAGGCAGGGCCGCGGTTTTCGCGATCGCAGCGGGCACCTGTGCCCTGGGTGCGCCGGGCGCCGCTTTCGCCGCGGACCAGGCCCCGAAGGACGACGATCAGACCGTCGAGCTGCACGTCTCCGCCGGCATGCGCGGACTCATCGCTCCGGGGTCGTCGACCTCGGCGACGCTCACTCTCGACAACGGCACGGACACGAGGCTCAGCGGTGGACAGGTCGAGGTCGAGGTCAACCGCACGCCCCTGCCCGACGATGCGGCGGTGACGAGCTGGCTCGACGACGGTGAGGCTCCCGGCGAGTTCGCTGCGATCGGGGCCGACGACACCGAGCCGATCGATGCGGGCGCCTCCGCGACGACCACGATCTTCGTGCCCGAAGACACCCTCGGCGACCTCGCCCCCGGCGTGTACCCGCTGCGCGCGGAGCTCACCGGGGCGAAGACCGGCGACGACGCGGCGGCCGAAGCGGACACGACCGCGACGACCGTCCTGATCGTGGCGGACTCGCAGACCACGCAGATCGGCGTCATCGTTCCCCTCACGGCGACACCGGAAGGCGGTGCGCTGCTGACCGCCGAAGAGCTCGCAGAGCTCACCGCCGCCGACGGCGCACTGACCGCCCAGCTCGACGGGATCGCGGGGACGACGGCCGTGATCGCGATCGACCCATCGATCCTCACGGCGATCCGGGTGCTCGGCACGGCCGCTCCTGACAGCGCACGGGAGTGGCTCACGCGGCTCGATGGGCTTCCGAACGCGCGGTTCGCCGTGCAGTTCGGGGATGCGGATGCCACGGCGCAGGCACAGGCGGGGTTGCCCGAGCTGCTCCAGCCGACGACGTTCGCCCCCTTCTTGAACGCCGCGGACTTCCCGCAGACGCCGGAGACGGTCGCCCCCACGGACGGCACGGGCGCAACACCCGGCCCGACTCCCGGTCCCACGGACTCCACCGCGCTCCCGACGGATGAGGAGCTCACCGCGGTCGAGGGTGCGCTGCCGCGAATCCTCTGGCCGCACGATGCGCTGACCGAGACCGACCTGGCCGCGTTCACCGGGTACCTCGGAGAGGGGACGACCACGATCGTTCCCTCGTCGGCGGTCGGTGGACAGAGCGCTGCCCACGCGACCGCGTCGGGCCATGATCTCCTCGTCACCGATGCCACCACCTCCGAGGTGCTGTCAGAAGTGGCCGCCGAGGGTGACAGTGTCGACCGCCAGCGTCTGCTCGCCGAAGCGACGGCCCGGCTCCAGTTCGCTCAAGCTCGTTCCGCCGGCGCTCCCCTGCTCATCGGCTTGGACCGCGATGAGAATCGCCGCGCGGACGCTCTCCGCGACGCGATCTCCGCTGCGGACTCCCTCGGATTCGAGTTCTCCGCGCTCCGGGCGACGACACCCGTCGCGGCGACTCTGACCGCAGAACCCGACACCGCTCGCTCGGCCGCCGTAACGACGCTCCTGGCCGACGAGAGCAAGCTCACCGCCTTCTCGTCCATCCTCGAGGACCCGCAGGTGCTGCTGAGTCCGGAGCGCATCAGGATCCTCCGCACACTCGCCGTCGGGACCTCGGCGAACTCGTTCACGGAGGACCTCGCCGATCATCAGGCACAGACGCGCGCGACGCTGAACGCCGTGAACATCCCGCCGTCCAGCACCATCCAGCTGCTCGCGGCCAACGCCGACCTCCCGATCGCGGTCCGTAACGACCTGCCGTGGCCGGTGACCGTGCAGCTCTTCGTCTCGCCCACTGACCCCCGTCTCGACGTCAAACCCATGACCGAGACGGTCGTGCAGCCCAACTCGACGACGCGGGTGAAGGTTCCGGTGTCGGCACGGGTGGGCAGCGGCGAGGTCGATCTGCGCCTCAGTCTCTACAGCCCCACGGGTGTGCAGATCCAAGGGGATCAGACCGTCCGGGTCGCGGTCCGTGCCGAGTGGGAGACGATCGGCCTCGTGATCTTCGGAGGTCTCGCGGTCCTCCTGATCGCCCTCGGCGTGATCCGCACCATCCGCCGCAAGCGCCGTGAGACAGCGGAGGAAGACGAGGAAGCCGTGGCCTCGGAGCCCGAGGAGAAGCGTGACTAGTCTCGGACGCGCGAGCGCCATCATCGGAGCCGGCACCATGGTCTCCCGCGTCACGGGGCTGCTGCGCAGCATCGTGCTGGTCGGTGTGATCGGCTCGGTGGCCTCCGAAGCAGCGGACGCCTTCACCTACGCGAACCAACTGCCCAACAGCGTGTTCTCCCTGATCTCGGTCGGGGTGCTCACCGCCGTCATCGTGCCGCAGATCGTCAAGGCGACAGCCGATGCCGACGGCGGCAATGCGTTCATCTCGAAGCTCTTCACCCTGGGCACCGTGGTCCTGGTGGTGGTGACGGCCATCGCGACAGCTGCCGCTCCGTGGCTCGTGCATCTCGTGGCCGGCAAGGCCAACGAGGCCACGCTCGCCCTCGCCACCGCGCTCGCGTACTGGTGTCTCCCGCAGATCCTCCTCTACGGCCTGTACGCGATGCTGGGCGAAGCTCTCAACGCGCGCAAGATCTTCGGTCCGTTCACCTGGGCCCCCGTGATCAACAACATCGTCTCAATCGCCGGGTTCATCGCCCTCGGTGCGCTGTTCGCTCCCGTGTCCACGAAGGCCACCGACTGGACGCCCTCGATGATCACCCTGCTCGGCGGCACGGCCACCCTCGGCATCGCGCTCCAGGCCGTCGTGCTGCTGGTGTTCTGGAGACGCACGGGACTCGCCTTGAAGCCCGACTTCCACTGGCGAGGCGTGGGTCTCGGCAATGTCGGACGACTCGCCGGGTGGACGTTCCTGATGGCCTTCGCCAGCCTTTCCGCCGGGGTCCTGCAGGGATACATCGTCAGCGAAGTCGCGGGACTCGGCGCATCTGCGACGGTGACCGCGAACGCCTGGTTGATCTTCATGCTCCCGTACTCGGTGATCGTGCTCTCGATCGGCACGCCCTACTTCACGCAGATCAGCGGGCACGCCGCGGCCGGCCGCCACGACGAGGTCCGCTCGGACATCGCGAGGAGCATCCGCACCTTGCTCTTCTTCATCGTCGCGGCGACGGCGGCGGTCGCTGCCGCGGCGATACCCGCGTCACGTGTCTTCACCGAATCGGCGGCGGACGCACAAGCCGCTGCTCTGGTGCTGATCGCGTACCTCCTCGGTCTCATCCCGCTCACGATCCTGTTCATCGTGCAGCGCACCTTCTATGCGTATGACGACACGCGCACTCCGTTCTGGTTCACGATCATCCAGTGCGCCCTCATCGTGGGAACCGCTCTCATCGCCCTCGGCTTGCGGGAAGCGGACATCATCCCGCTGACTTCCCTCGCCGCCGCTGTCGCACTCGGGCAGTCACTCGCAAGCACCCTGCAGATGATCATCGCCACCTGGCTGCTGCATCGAAAGATCGGTGGCCTGCACGTGCGCTCGTGGATGCTCGCCATCCTCCGTTTCGCGATCGCGGGCGTGCCCGCCGGTCTTGCCGGGTGGGGGACCTTCCTGCTGCTGGGAGGAGTGGACGGCTGGGCCACGTCGGGCGTCATTCCGGGCATCTTCGGCACCGCGATCATCGGCCTCGCCGTGGTCGTGGTCTACGTCGCCATCCTCGCCGCCATGCGGGCCCCGGAACTCAAGGCTGCCGGTGGTCTGGTGCGCAGGTTCCTTCCCGGACGCTGAGCCTCCCGCACTGGGCGGGGGAATGCCTCGCGGTTACCATGGGTTGAAGCACTCGAAGGTCATTCGACTGCAGTTTCTAAGACGGAGAGCACATGCGTCAGGTCATCATCATCGGCTCCGGCCCCGCCGGATTCACGGCTGCCATCTACGCGGCCCGAGCGAACCTCAAGCCGCTGCTCATCGCGAGCTCGGTCGAAGTCGGCGGCGAGCTGATGAACACCACCGAAGTCGAGAACTATCCCGGGTTCCCCGAGGGCATCCAGGGCCCGGAGCTGATGGCGAAGTTCCAGGAGCAGGCGGAGAAGTTCGGCACCGAGGTCGTCTACGACGACGTCACCGAACTGCAGCTCGACGGACCCGTCAAGAAGGTCACCCTCGGCAGCGGTGTCGAGCACGAGGCTCAGTCCGTGATCTATGCGACGGGCTCGGCGTACCGCAAGCTCGGCATCGAGGGAGAAGAGCGCCTGTCCGGTTACGGCGTCTCCTGGTGCGCCACGTGCGACGGGTTCTTCTTCCGCGAGAAGACGATCGCGGTCGTCGGCGGCGGCGACTCGGCGATGGAGGAGGCGACCTTCCTCACGCGTTTCGCGGAGAAGGTCTACGTCATCCACCGCAAGGACACGCTGCGTGCCTCGAAGATCATGCAGGAGCGCGCGTTCGCGAACGAGAAGATCGAGTTCGTGTGGAACAGCGAGGTCGCCGAAGTCCTCGGTGGCGACTCCGTCAGCGGCGTGCAGCTGCGCTCGACGGTCGACGGCACCCTGCGCGACCTGCCGATCGATGGTCTGTTCATCGCGATCGGTAACGACCCGCGCACCCACCTCGTGCACGACAAGCTCGAGTTGACGCCCGAGGGCACGATCTGGGTCGACGGCCGCTCGTCGAAGACCTCCGTGCCCGGTGTGTTCGCCGCGGGTGACGTCATCGACCCCACGTACCGTCAGGCCATCACCGCTGCCGGCACGGGCACGGTCGCCGCCCTCGACGCGGAGCACTTCCTCGCGGACCTCGAGGACGCATCCGTCGAGGTCCCGGCTGCGGAGGCCGCCGAGATCCTCACCGCCTCGGCATAGTCCGGGAACACTTTCCCCTCGTCGGCTGTTGTAGCAGACGAACCTCGAATCAAGGAGATCTCTGATGAGTGCAAAGGCTACGAGCCAGGCGACCTGGGAGCAGGACGTTCTGCAGGCCGACGGTCCCGTGCTGGTGGACTTCTGGGCCGAGTGGTGTGGACCGTGTCGTATGGTCGCGCCGGTCCTGGACGCGATCCAGGCGGACAACCCCGACAAGATCACCATCCTCAAGCTCAACGTCGACGAGAACCCCCAGCTGGCCATGAAGTACCAGATCACGTCGATCCCGGCGATGAAGGTCTTCCAGGGCGGAGAGGTCAAGACGACCATCATCGGCGCCAAGCCGAAGCCCGCGCTCGAGAAGGACCTCGCCGCGTTCATCGGCTGACGTTCTGAGCCGAAAGGGCCGCACCTCCCGGGGAGGTGCGGCCCTTTCTCGTTTTCTGCGCGCTCAGGCCGTGTCAGTCGATGCGGTGCTCGGTCACGGCATCGAAGGTGAGCCGCAGGTTGTCAGCGATGCGGTCGTACTCGGCCTGCACGATCCGCGTGAACAAGAAGTCGAGCACCGTGAGCTGGGCGATGCGACTCGCCATCGCGCCGGAGCGGAACGTCGATTCCGAGACCGCTGTCAGCAACACCAGCGAGGAGGCCTGGGCGAGGGGCGAGCGGGGGTTGTTCGTGATGGCGATCGTGAGCGCACCGGCACGCGCCGCTGTCTCCACAGACTGCACAATCTCGAGCGTGCGCCCCGAGTGGGAGATGGCGATCGCGACGTCGCGATCGTCCAGGAGAGCCGCGCCCGTGAGCGCCAGGTGGAGATCGGTGCGCGCTTGCGCCCAGAATCCCCCTCGATGCAGCTTCTGTTCGAGATCCATCGCGGCGAGCCCGCTGGAGGCCGCGCCGTAGATGTCGATCCGCCGTGCCTCGCGGATCGCGGAGACGCAGCGCTCCAGTTCCTCGACGTCGATCTGTCGGGCCGTCTGCTCGATCGCCGCAGCCTCGGAGAACGCGACTTTGCGCACCGTCGTCGTCGCATCGTCGTCGCGGTCGACATCCGCTCCCGAGACGCGAAAGCGCTCGCGATCCGAAGCGCTGCGGGTCAGTTCCCCGGCGAGCGCGAGCCGCAACTCCGGGTAGCCGACGAATCCGATGCGCTGCGCGAATCGCGCGATGCTCGCCGGAGACGTGCCGCACGCGACGGCGAGCTGGGTGATGGAGGCATCGACGACCGACTGAGGGTGGGCAAGGACGTGATCGCTGATGCGGGCCTCCGTCGCTGTCAGGCCCGATCGTCGCTGGTGGATGGCTGTCACGACGCTGTTCGGCATCCCCTCATGATGTCAGGACTGTTTCGTGTTGAAAACATTTTTTCGACGATGCTTGCGCTTGTGAAAATTATTGTCCAGAGTGGCTAGTGCGCGTCGGGCTTGTGCACGATCCGCCGAACGACAGAGGTGTCCACCGCGCCCCCGCCACACGGGCACATCCAGGTCTCCTCTGTTCCCAGCAGGGGGAGTCGCCATCGCGAGCGGCTCTCACACCATTCGAGAGGAACCTCATGCGACACAAATCGACGCGCTATGCGCTCACCGCCGCCGTTCTCGCCTCGGGCCTCGCCGTGGCCGGCTGTGCTCCGGCATCCTCCGGCGCGGACGGCGGGGGCGAAGATGTCACGCTCAAGATCTGGTCCTGGCAGGCATCGTCCTCTCCCAAGTGGGAGGCCGTGTTCGACGTCTACGAGAAGTCGCACCCTGGAGTGACGGTGGAGTTCGAAGGCTTCCAGCCCACCGAGTACAACCAGATCCTGGCCACCGGTCTCGAAGGCCGCGACGGTCCCGACATCGCCATGCTCCGCGCCTACGGCGGTGTGCAGCCCGCGATCCAGTCCGAGCAGATCGTGCCCATCGACGACATCGTCGACGGGCTGGATCAGTTCGATCCGACGGTCCTGCGCGCCGCCCAGGGCAAGGACGACGGAAAGACCTACGGCGTCCCCTTCGCGTACCAGACGATGCAGATGTTCTACAACAAGACACTGTTCGACGAGAAGGGTCTCGAGGAGCCGACCGACTGGGACGAGTTCATCGACCTTCAGGAGACGCTCCTCGACGAGGGCATCACCCCTATGGCTCTCGGAGCCCGGGAGGACTGGGTGCTGCCGATGTTCCACGACATCGTCGGCTCTGCCCGCTACGGCGGAGCGGACTTCGAGGAGAAGGTGCTCAGCGGAGAGGCCGACTTCACCGACCCCGCCTACGTGTCTTCGCTGCAGATCGTCAAGGACATGCAGAAGTACCTCGACAAGAATGTCAACGCGATCGCGGTCGCCGATGCGGTGCTGCAGTTCACCTCGGGTCAGGCGGCGCAGTGGCCCGGTGGTTCCTTCGACCTGCCGACCTTCCAGAACTCGGCGCCCGACACCGAGTGGGGCGTCTACGAAGTCCCGCCGGCACCGGACAGCGCGCTCGATCACGCCGTGACGCCCGGCTACGCGGACGGAAGCTTCGGGATCAACGCCTCCAGCGACAACCAGGAGGCGGCGACCGAGTTGCTCAACTGGATGACCACCGAGGAGTTCGGTCAGCTCGTCGCCGACGAGGTCGACCAGTTCTCGGCGCTTCCGGGGGTCACCTACTCCGACCCGCTCATGCAGGAGATGAATGAGCAGTACACGGCCAACCCGGCCCCGTACCTGCTCCTCGTCGACTTCCGCTACGGCGACCCCACCGGAACGGCGGTGCTCGGACCGGACATCCAGGCGATGTTCCTCGGAGAGAAGACGCCCGAGCAGCTCGGTAGTGACCTGCAGTCCGGCGTCTCCACCTGGTTCACGCCCGCTTCCTGATCCCCATGTGGTGGGGGTGCCACTCCGGCACCCCCACCACAGAGCGAAGGACACTCCCATGGCTCTGACCCTCTCCCTCCGGCGCCGGAAGACTACGCGCCGCCCCCGCACGGGCATCGCACTGACCACTCCCACCGCGGCGCTGTTCGTACTCCCTGCCGCCGTGTTGTTCGCGGTGCTGATCCTGTATCCGATGCTCGCCGCCCTCAGCTACTCCTTCTTCGACTGGCAGGGAACCCGGCAGGGCGGCTTCGCGGGAGTCGGCAACTACATCACGCTCCTCACGACGGAGCCCTACGCTTCTGAGCTGTGGAACGCGTTCGGCCACAATCTGCTGCTGTTCGGCGGTGCCCTCGTGTTCCAGAACTCCCTTGGCCTCGGCATCGCGACGCTGCTGCACCGGCGCAAACGCACCAAGCGGTTCTTCCAGACGATCTTCGCTCTGCCCTACCTGGTCAGCCCCATGGTCATCGGCTACCTGTGGTCGCTCATGCTGTCGCCACTGTTCGGGCCGGTGAACGCCATCCTCCGGGGCGTGGGACTCGAAAGCCTCGCCCTGCCGTGGCTCGGTGATCCCCAGCTGGCGATCTGGGTCATCGTGCTCGTGAGCGCCTGGCAGTGGATCGGTTTCCCGATCCTGCTCTACGGTGCAGCGCTGGGCGGCATTCCGGAGGAGATCGAAGAGGCGGCGTCTCTCGACGGCGCCACCGCCGGCACGCGCTTCCGCTACATCACCCTGCCGATGCTGACTCCGACGATCGGCATCATCACCGTGCTCACCTTCATCGGGAGCATGGAAGCGATGGCGATCCCGTTCGCCCTGGCCGGATCGAATGGCGCGCCGGCGGGATCCACCGATGTGATGATGCTGCTCTTCTACCGCACGGCCTTCGAGTCGGGGAATCCGAACTCGATCGGTGTCTCCTCCGCGCTCGCCACCGTCCTGTTCATCTTCATCATGGTCATCTCGGTCGTGATCACCTCGACCATGCGTCGCGCCGAACGAAAGCTGTTCTGATGAGCACTGTCCTCGATACCCGCCCCGAGCCCACCACCGAGGCGATCGTCTCCGGCCGTCCCACAGCTCCACGCCGTCGGTCGCAACGCACCTCCGACACCCCTTTCATCGGGAGACTGTTCGCGAACGTCTTCCTGTGGGGCTACGCGCTGATCGCCATCGGTCCGCTGCTGCTGATGGTCAACAACTCGCTGCGCACACAGCAGCAGATCGCGACCGAGCCGCTCGGACTCCCGGTTCCTCCGACGTTCACGAGTTTCCAGAGCGCGTGGATCACGGCGTCCTTCGACACCTACTTCGTCAACTCGATCACCGTCACCGTGGGCTCTGTCATCGTGACCACCGTCGTCTCCGTGCTCGCGGCCTACGCGTTCGCGCGAGCCCGCGCGAAGTTCTTCCGAGGCATCGAGGCGGTGTTCCTGTCGGGGCTGATGCTTCCGGTGCACCTCGCGATCCTGCCGCTGTTCTACCTCCTCGATTCACTCAGGATGACCAGCAACGTCTTCAGCCTGATCCTGGTCTACGGAGCTCTCGGCATCCCGTTCACGACGTTCGTCCTCACGGTGTTCTTCCGCGCGCTGCCGATCGAGCTCGAGGAAGCGGCTCGTATCGACGGTGCGGGTCCGTTCCGGACCTTTGTGCAGATTCTGCTTCCGCTCGTCCGGCCCGCTCTCGCCACGGTCATCGTCTTCCGCTTCGTGCCGGTGTGGAACGACTTCTTCTACCCGCTGATCCTTCTGCGCGACCGCGACTCGTACACCCTGCCCGTGGGGCTCACACGATTCTTCGGCGAGTACTCGACGGACTGGCCGCAGCTCTTCGCCGGCCTGACGATCGCGACGATCCCGCTGGTGGTGCTGTTCTTGCTGGCCACGAAGCAGATCATCAGCGGTCTCACTTCGGGCATGAGCAAGTGATGCCTCGATGGTGAACGGTGCCCCGGGTTCCGCCTGGGCCGCGCTGCGGAGCATGGCGGGCGTCGATACGCTCGAGCTTCTCGGCACGCTGTCCGCCGACGATCCGACGCCCGTCAGCGAGGAGAGCCTGTTCGACCTCGCCTCGCTCACCAAGGTGTTCACCGCTGTCGCCGCATTGCGTCTGGTCGATGCCGGGCTCATCGCGCTCGACGAGCCGTGCGCCGCTGTGCTGTCGATCGGTTCCGGTCCGGGCTCCGGAGCGATCACCCTCCGACAGCTGCTCCTGCACACCTCCGGACTACCTGCGGAAGGCCGGATGTGGCGCTCGGGACTGCGCGGCGCAGCGCTCCAGCGTGCGGTCGTGGCAGCAGATCTCGTGAGCGCACCTGGTACCGAGCACCGATACTCGGACGTGGGATTCATCGCCGTCGGCACGCTTCTCGAACGTGTATCGGGCCGCCCGCTCGCACAGCTCATCGCCGAAGTCGCGGCGCTGCTCGGCGCCGACACTCTCACGTGGAGTCCGGATCCTCGCCATAGTGTCGCCACCGAGATCCAGCCGCACCGTGGTCTCGTCCGCGCCGAGGTGCACGATGAGCTCGCTTCAGCGCTTGGTCGGCCCGCGGGGCACGCCGGGCTGTTCGGCACCGTGCACGATGTCGCCGCGCTGGCGCGCATGATCCGTGACGACGGCGGCGGCCCGCGCCGACGTGTGCTCTCCGCCGCGTCCGCCCGGATGCTCACGGTTCCCGCGGTCCGGGCCGACGGGTTCGAGCAGGCGCTGGGATTGCGTGTGCGCCAGCGGTCGTGGATGGGTGGCGGCGAAGCGGTCGGTCATACCGGATTCACCGGGACGGCATTCGCCGTGAATCCGCACACGGGGGACTTCGGCGTGCTGCTCCTCAACCGTGTGCATCCCACGCGGGAGGACGCCGACGTCACCGGCGTACGGAGGGAGTTCTTCGCCTTCCTGTCCCGCGACAAGGCTTCGGATCCTCTGGATGGCGACCCTCAGCGCGGATAGAGCAGCACGTCGTCACCGTAGAACTCGTCGACGCGTTGGGGCGCGCTGTGGAGACGGTCGAACGAGCGCTCCCCGTTGATCGCCTCGCGAAGCGAGGACGAGCCCCAGAGTCGGTCTAGCGCATAGCCGACGTCTCCGGGGTCCAGTCGTTCGCCGGCATTCAGGCTGCGCACGTGTTCTGGAGCGGCGGCCCGGGCGCACTGGAGAATCGCGAGTGCAGTCCCCACAGGGTCATAGGTGCGGTAGTCGGAGATGTGCAGCTGAATGCCGCGCGCGGTTTCACCTGCGTGCTTGTGGAACGTGGGCTGGAACGCGATCTCGCGGATCTGCACGCCGGGGAGGTCCCGTTCTCGAAGCGCTGCTGCGAAATCGGTGGGGAGGAAGGGCGCCCCGATCGTCTCGAACGGGCGCGTTGTACCCCGTCCCTCGCTCAGGGTCGTCCCCTCCACCAGTCCCGTGCCGGCGAAGGCATAGACGGAATCGAGAGTGGGGATGTTCGGCGAAGGCGGTACCCAGGCCAATCCCGTCTCCGTCCAGTCAGCGGCGGGGTTCCAGTTCTCCAGAGTGATCACGCGCAGGTCTATGCTCAATCCCTCCTCCGCGAGGTCTCGGACCGCGAACAGACGTGCGAGCTCGCCTGCTGTCAGGCCGTGTCGCTGGTGGATGTCACTGCGCCCGACGAAGCTCGTGAACCGGGCTTCGCTCACACCGGGGCCGCTGAGCACCGCACCGCCGAGAGGGTTGGGGCGGTCGAGGACGGTGAAGGGGAGCCCGAGGCGCGCCGCACTGCGCATGGCGTCGAACATGGTCCAGATGTAGGTGTAGAAGCGCACCCCGATGTCTTGCATATCGAAGACGAGCGCATCCACGCCGGAAGCGAGGATCATCTCGTCGAGACGGTCTCCCTCGGCCAGATAGGTGTCGCTGAAGGGAAGCCCTGAGCGTGGGTCGCGCTCGATGGATGTGCTCTCCCCCGCTTGGACGGAGCCGTCCAGGCCGTGTTCAGGACCGAACAGATGCTGGAGGGGGACACCAGCACTCTGGAGGGCGTCGATGTTGCGGGAGAGGTCAGGCATCGTTCCCGTGAAGTTCGTGAGGAGGCCGATGCGCGACCCGGCGAGGAGTTGCGGCTGGCTGCTCGCCCGCTCGGCTCCGATACGCGTGCGTTGTGCCATGAGGAACTCCCCCGTGTCGACGAGCGGTTATCTTTTTACCAGTCTGGCACAGGCGATGAATATTATGTGCAGAATCTGAGAAGGCAAGGCCCGCCCGTGACCACCCGCGCGCTCAGGAAGCGTCGGCGACGGTGGGGTCCCAGCGACGGTGGCGCTGGGTCTCGTCCAGCAGACCCCACACGGCAGAGGTCAGTTCGGGGTACTCCAGGGCGATCTGTCGCAGCACCCGATAGTGCCGGGCGGCATTGGGTCGCACGCCGTCGTTCGCGTTGATGTTGTCGGCCCGGAGGAGGTACACGACGAGCTCGTCGATGCTCGGCAGGTCTTCCATGAACTCCCAGGGGTCTTCGCCACCGAGAAGACGTTCCTGGATGAGCACCGCGAGTTCGTCAGCCGCTTCGGCGCGCAGCACTTCCAGGCTGGCGCGGCGCTGTACGGACTCGGACATACGTCAAGCCTACGTCTCCCGTACGGCCTTCCGGCGCCGTACGGTCAGTTCATCGCTCATCTCCTCGAGCTCCTTGCCCTTCGTCTCCGGCACCTTGAAGAACACGAAGAAGAACGAGAGGAGGGCGAAGAACGCATAGAACCCGTAGGCGAACGTGAGGCCGATCTCCGCAAAGGCGGGGAACGTCGTCGAGATGAAGAAGTTGGCCACCCACTGGGCCGCGGCGGCGACGGCGAGAGCTCCCGCGCGGATCGAATTGGGGAAGATCTCGCCGAGGAGGACCCACACCAACGGACCCCAGCTCGCCCCGAAGAAGACCACGAAGCCGTTCGCGCAGATCAAGGCGATGGTCGCCCAGGGGTCAGGGAGGGTCGCCGTCCCCTGCGCATCGAGTGTCCCGAACGAGAACGCGAGCGCCATGAGTCCCAGCGTCACCGTCATACCGACCGAGCCGACGAGCAGCATGATGCGCCGGCCGACCCTGTCGACGAGCAAGATGGCGACGATGGTCACCACGATGTTCGTCACCGAGGTGATCACCGACGTGAGCAATGCGCTGGATTCGTCGAAGCCGACCGACTGCCACAGGGTGGTCGAGTAGTAGAAGATCACGTTGATGCCCACGAACTGCTGGAACACCGAGAGCAGGATACCCACCCAGACGATCGGCTTGAGGCCGAGTCGGCTTCCGCGTAGGTCGCGCAGCGACTCCGAGCGTTCGGTGTCGATGGTGCCGGTGATCTCCGTGATCTTCGCATCGACGTCGATCGTCCCCGTGACTGTCTCCAGCACCTCTGCGGCACGCTTCAACTCGCCCTTGCGCACCAGGTAGCGCGGTGATTCCGGCAGACGCAGCGACATGATGCCGTAGACCAGCGCGGGGATGGCCTCGACGATGAACATCCAGCGCCACGCGGTGAGTCCCCACAGCGGCTGATCCGCGGCCCCGGCGAGGCCCGCGAGCAGAGCATCGGAGAGCAGCGCGGCGAAGATACCGGTCACGATCGCGAGTTGCTGCAGCGAACCCAGACGCCCACGTATCGCGGCCGGCGATACCTCAGCGATGTAGGCCGGGGCGATGACGGACGCCGCACCCACCCCGAGTCCGCCGATCACACGCCAGACGATCAGGTCGACGACACTGAACGCGAGCCCGGAACCGATCGCGGAGACGAAGAACAGCGTCGCAGCGCCCACCATCACCGGGATGCGTCCGTACTTGTTGGACACCGGTCCGGCGAACCATGCACCGACCGCACAGCCGATCAACGCCGACGACACCGCGAAGCCCTTGAGAGCCGTTCCGAGATCGAATCCCGAGACGTCACCCGCGAGCGCGTCGACGGCGCCGTTGATCACCGCGGTATCGAAACCGAACAGGAATCCGCCCAACGCCGCGGCGATACTGACCGCGATCACACGGCGTTGGACGCTTGCGGGACCCTCTGCTGCGGACATGACATTCCCCCCTCGTCGTCGAGATGACGCGAGTCTAAGGGACCGAAACGGCCCCGGGGATGTCATCGCGCCGAGCCGTAGCCGCTTTCGCCGAGCTCCTCGAGGATCCGATTGAGGTCCTGGATGGAAGCGAAATCAATCGTGACCTGGCCTTTACGAGCGCCGAGGGCGATCTTGACCCGTGTGTTCAGTCGGTCGCCGAGTTTGCCGGCCACCTCGTCGAGATACGCGCGGCGCGCCCCCGGGGTCGCCTTCGCCGACTTGCCGGCGGCCGGCTGCGCCTTCGCCGCCTCCTCCGTCGCGCGCACCGAAAGGTCTTCGTTCACGACCTTGTCGGCGAGGCGCTGCATCGACTCCGGAGTCTCGAGGCTGAGGATCGCGCGGGCATGTCCAGCCGTGAGCACTCCGGCTGCGACCCGCTGCTGCACGGGGACGGGCAGCTTGAGCAGACGGATGGTGTTGCTGATCTGCGGACGCGAGCGACCGATCCGTGTGGCGAGCTCTTCCTGGGTGATGCCGAAGTCATCGAGCAGTTGCTGGTACGCCGACGCTTCTTCCAGCGGATTCAGCTCGGAGCGGTGCAGGTTCTCCAGGAGGGCGTCGCGCAGAAGGTCTTCATCGGCGGTGTCGCGGACGATCGCGGGGATGACGTCGAGACCGGCCTCACGTGCGGCACGGGTACGCCGCTCCCCCATGATGAGCTCGTAATCGCCTGTCGCGTTCTTGCGGACGACCACGGGCTGCAGCACACCGAACTCGCGGACGCTGTGCACGAGTTCCGCCAGGTCATCGGCATCGAAATGCGTACGCGGCTGTCGGGGGTTCGCGACGATCGAGTTCGGATCCACCTGGATCAGGTGAATCCCGGGCACCTCTTCGAGCTCAGGAGTCTCGGAATCCGGACCGATCGTCGCCTCCGTCTCCGCCGGTCGCAGACTGGATCCGGGGAAGAAGACGTCGACGGGACGCTCCGCCTGATCTGCGGTGGGGATCAGCGCCCCGATTCCCCGACCGAGCCCTGTGCGCTTCGCCATCATTTCTCCTTGCTCTGCGTCGCGATGCGCGACGCGATCTCGACGGCCGCTTCGCGGTACGCGATCGCGCCGGCGGACTGCCCATCGTAGGCGATCACCGTCTGGCCGAAACTCGGGGCTTCCGATACTCGGACGGACCGAGGGATCACCGTCTCCAGCACCTGATCCGGGAAGTGTGTACGCACCTCTTCCGCGACCTGCTGCGCCAAGCGCGTGCGTCCGTCGAACATGGTCAGCAGGATCGTCGAGAGGTGAAGAGCCGGGTTCAGGTGCTTCTGGATCATCTGGATGCTCCCGAGGAGCTGGCTCAGACCCTCCAGCGCGTAGTACTCGCATTGGATCGGGATGAAGACCTCGGAGGCGGCCGTGAACGCATTGATGGTGAGCAGTCCGAGGGAAGGAGGGCAGTCGATGATGACGAAATCCATCGCGTTCTCGACGAGGTAGTCCTCCAGTGCTCGACGGAGGCGGTGCTCCCTCGCCACCTGGGCGACCAACTCGATCTCCGCGCCCGCCAGGTGGATGGTGCTGGGGGCGCAGAAGAGGTTGGGGTCTTCCGGGCTCGGCTGCACGATCTCCGCGAGAGGGAACTCGTCGATCAGGACGTCATAGACACTGGGGGTGTCGGCGCTATGGGGGACTCCCAGGGCAGTGGAGGCGTTTCCCTGCGGGTCGAGGTCGATGACCAGCACCTTCGCCCCCAGGCCAGCAAGCGCCGAGGCGATGTTCACTGCCGACGTGGTCTTGCCGACGCCGCCCTTCTGGTTGGAGACGGTCAGAACTCGGGTATCCCCCGCGAACTCCACCTTCGCTGCCTCAAGCGCGCGCCTCCGCGCAGAGAGGTCGGCGAGTTCCCGCGCGAGCGGTGTGTCCATCCCGAACGATTCGTTCGCCGATGTCTTCTCGGACTGTTTCACGTGAAACATCCACTCCTTTCGGGGCCGCGTTCCACTCTAATCGCACGGGGCGACGTTGGATGACGACCAAGCTCTCCCGCGCTCGTCACGGTTCTTCGGAGAAGGTCGCGACGTTCGTTTCACGTGAAACACCGCGCGTCGACATATCTATACGAGTGGCCCTCCCCAAGGGCAATCTCCTCGATGATCCTCAGCTTCCCCCGCTTTTCGCGCACTGACCGTCACCCGCCCAGTTCCCGTCCACGTCGGATCGAACTCCGCCTTCTCACCCCCCGCTCGGTCGGGCGCGCCGACAGCATCAGCATTCGGACAATCGCGATCAGTGGGTGTTTCACGTGAAACGTTGTTCTGAACCGGGGGTAGAGGGCCACCGACAGGCGAGCACCCCGACGCCTGCGAGGAATGAGAGGTCAGCGTGCACGCGACCACGAGCGCACCGATGCGCCCCAGGGATGGCGCACGACGAACACAGATGCCCCGGATGGCCTTCCCGAGCTGCACGCAAGCGCAGTCCCAACGATGGAGCGGGCGGGATACGCCTACATGCCACCAGCGGCAGAGGAAACGCACTCAGCTCGTCAGGCGCAGGTTCACGTGAAACATCCTTCCGCCCAGCCGGGGATACCGCACATGGGGACGCCGGAAGCCCACAAGAAGGCGAGGGGGTCGTCATGCAGCAGAGAGCAATACGTGAAGCCCCGCATGAACTTCCCGAGGAACCACGCAAACGGGATCAGGCGTCCCCGACCACACGGAGGCGGCTGTCGAAGCGAAGTGTGCCGGCACGATCTCCTACCGTGCGACGACACCGAGAGTATGGAGCCGATCTTCCAGGAGCCGCTTCACGTAAAAAATCAACGTCCGGCACCGCTCTGTGAGCTGAGCACCGACGACTCCTCGCAAGAATCGCCGCGGTCTTCCGTGGCCTGGAGCAGACCACGCCCGTACGCAGACGTCACGTTCCGTTCCCATCCCCTCCCCCATGCGGGCGCCGACACCACAGCACCCCGGTTCGAGGGACGGGCGTCTCCGTTTCACGTGAAACATCGTTGGAAAGCAAACACTCCGACGGTGTCGCCTCAGCGCTCGAAACGCAACGACACCGGAGCATCCACGACGATGCACTGCGTGAAACGCCTCGCGGGGTCCACACCGACAGCTGAACGCGGCACTCACACCGTCCACTCCTCCGCGATGCCGCGTCGACGCCGATCCCTCAAGCGCCGATCGGTGCTCTATCCGAGAGGGCCTCCACCGACACCAGAAGCCCCAAGGCTTCGTGGCGGCAAACTCCACCGCAGACAAAGGCGGGGTGTTTCACGTGAAACACGCCGCCTTGATGTCAGGAGGAACTACCGAACGCGGGCACGAACCACGCGGGTCGTCTCGGTGAGAACACCCTCCCCCAGCACTTCCACTCGCACGTCCGACAGACGGAACTTCTTGATCTGCTTCTGCGCAGCTTCGATCTCGTTCGCGGCGTTCATCCCCTTGAGCAATGCAAGCTCTCCGCCGTCCCGCACGAGCGGGGCAGTGAGAGGGATGAGCGTACGCAAAGCGCTGACCGCCCTCGCCGTGACGACATCGAAACCCTCGGCGGGATGAACATCCTCGGCACGCGCACGCTGCACCACGACATTGGCCAGTCCCAGCGCCTCCACCTGCTCGGTGAGCCACGTGACCCGACGCTCCATCGGTTCGATGAGAGTCCACTTCACATCAGGACGCGCGATCGCGAGCACAATGCCCGGGAGG
This sequence comes from Microbacterium sp. IO18, assembly GCF_049099505.1. Taxonomy (NCBI): domain Bacteria; kingdom Bacillati; phylum Actinomycetota; class Actinomycetes; order Micrococcales; family Microbacteriaceae; genus Microbacterium; species Microbacterium sp. IO18. The sequence goes on along the minus strand of NZ_JBMJAF010000001.1, from coordinate 2,306,935 downwards.
CCGGCCCCGGATCCGATGTCAGCGACCGAACCGTGGAAGAGCGGAGCAGCGATCACACTGTTGAGGATGTGCCGCGTCCACAGGCGCGGAAGCTCGAGCGGTCCGATCAGACCCCTCTCCTCACCCTCACGTGCGAGCGAAGCCGTGAACGCTCGAGCGAGATCGATGCGGTCACCGAAGAGTTCCGCGGCGACCGCAGGCTCGCTTTCGATCTCAGTCATCGGCAGTTCCCGAACGATGTTTCACGTGAAACATCAACGGCGACGAAGGACCGTGTGGCGGTCAGCGCCCTCACCGTACGACTCCGACACCAGGCCACGCTCGGCCGCGATATCGTGCACCAGCTTGCGCTCATAGCTCGACATCGACGGCAGCGAAGCCTGCGAGGAGCCTTCATCGAGCTTCGCGGCCGCTGCATCGACCAGTGTCTCGAGCTGCCGACGGCGCGTGTCACGCGAGCCGGCGATGTCGAGGATCAAGCGGGAGAACGACCCGGTCTTGCTCTGCACCGCGAGGCGGGTGAGCTCCTGAAGCGCCTGCACCGTGTCCGGGGCAGAGAGAAGAGCGAGGCCATCGCCCTCCGCCTCCACCGAGACATACGCGCGCCCCTGACGCACGTCGAGGTTCAGGTCACCGTCGATATCCGCGATGTCGAGGAGTTCCTCGAGGTAGTCCGCGGCGACGTCGCCTTCATTCTCGAGCTGAGCCACGGTGGGCTCGGAGCTCTCGGTCATGGTTTCACTCATGAACCGTTCCCCTTCTTCTTCGCACGCTTCTTGCCCACGGGCTGCTGACGCTTGGGCGCCTGAGCCTTCGCCTTCTCCGCCTCCTCGAGCAGACGCTGCTGCTCGGCCTCGTACGCAGCCATCGGGACGACCTTGCCGGAGGAGTCGATCGCCTTGCCCTTGCGAGCGAGTCGCTCCTCACGGGCCTTGGCGGCTTCCGAGCCGGGAGTCGGCATCTCTCGGATGACGAGGAACTGCTGTCCCATGGTCCAGAGGTTGGAGATGAACCAGTACACGACGACGCCGAGCGGGAAGAAGACACCGGAGAAGATGAATCCCAGCGGCAGCACGTAGAGCATGATCTTCTGCATCTGGTACGCCTGGCCGGTCTTGGCCTCCGGCGACAGGTTCTTCGAGATGATCTGCAGCTGCGTGAAGAACTGCGAGGCGATCATGAGCACGACGAGCGTGACCAGGATGATGATCGCCGTGGTGTTGTTGGCGTCGACCGCGTCACCGAGGGTCTCGTGCAGGGACGCGACCCCGAAGAGCTTGGCGTCGTAGAACTCCTTGGTGAGCTCAGGGTTGAGCAATCCCACACCGCCGAGGCTCTGCTCCGCATGCTTCTTGACATCGCTCAGCACGCTGTACAGCGAGAAGAAGATCGGCATCTGCACAAGAAGGGGAAGGCAGCTCGACATCGGCGTCGTGCCGTGCTTCTTGTAGAGCGCCATCGTCTCGCGGCTCATGGCCTCGCGAGAGAGCTGATCCTTCTTGCCCTTGTACTTCTCCTGAACTTTCCGCAGTTCAGGAGCGATTTCCATCATCTTTCGCTGGCTCTTGATCTGCTTCACGAAGAGCGGGATCAGCGCAGCGCGGACGACGACGACGAGGCCGACGATGGACAGTACCCAGGTCAGACCCGATGCGGAAGGAAGACCGACGGTGGTCAGAAGCCAATGCCAGGCGACGAGGATCAGCTCGACGACCCACTTCAGCGGCCAGAGGATGGTGCCGAGCAGGTCGAATCCCCCCGCCGCAGGTTCGGGGCTGGGAGTCGCGCTGGCGAGCAGAAGGTCAAGACCCACCGATCAGTCCTTTCGGGAAGGGACGACGAAACCGTGTGTGGTCAAGTCGTAACGGAAGTGGTCGTGCGGCCGGACGTCATCGACGCCGCCGCTGGTCCAGGGATTGCAGCGGAGGATGCGCCACGCCGAGAGCGCCGCTCCCTTCACTGCACCATGCTGCTGCACCGCACCTACAGCGTAAGCCGAACAGCTGGGGTAGTACGCACAGACATCTCCATACATCGGGGAGATCACCTTGCGGTACGCCGTGAGGAATCCCAGAACGAGGTTCCGGGGGATCACCGGGATGGTCCGCACCAGGTCGCGCGCATGCCATCGCGCCGTTCCCACAGAAGACGCCGGTAGCGCGGTCATGCCGACACCGTGGCGGGCGCGAGTCTGCTCAAGCAGCGATCGACGTCGGCGCGGAGATCCGCGAAAGTCGCGCTGGAGGACGCAGGAAGGGCACGGATGACGACATCCGTGCCCTCAGGGACGCGCGGGAGCGCCTCCGCGCACACGGCTTTGAGTCGCCGACGCACGGTATTGCGCACCACAGCGGTGCCCACCTGCTTGCTGATGATGAATCCGAACCTCGCGGCCCTGTTCTCGCCCGTCGCCAGCACCGAGGTGATGACGCGCGCCCCACCACAACGGGATCCGCGTCGAACGACCAGACGGTAGTCGCTCCCGCGGGTCAGTCGATACGGGCGGGCGAGCACAGCGGACTACGCAGAGAGCTCGGTGCGGCCCTTCGCGCGGCGTGCAGCGAGGATGCCGCGGCCGGCACGCGTACGCATGCGGGCACGGAAGCCGTGCTTCTTGGCGCGACGACGGTTGTTGGGCTGGAAAGTGCGCTTGCTCATGGAATCACTCCGGGAATGCTGCCACCGGATTCACTTCGACCGGAGACATGGGGAACTGCCAAAAATGGCATAAGTCAACCGACTTAGGGTACGTCCTACCGGCGCGCAGAGCAAATCTGCGCGCTTCCGCGAGGGCGGCCCGGCGGGCACCGCACAGCCATTATCCACAACCGTGGCGCGCCCGGCAGGCACAACACGCGCGCGTGTTTTCAAGGGCAGGTTGCCGTTCACAGCCGGGATGACTACCGTGGCATCCTAAGTTATCCACAGGGGGCACGGCACGTCGACCCCGCCTCGATTCCTCGTCCGGAGCGTCATGACATCACCTGCCCAGCCCGACGTCCCGATCTGGACCACGGTGCAGGAGCTGCTGGCCGACGACGATCGCGTCACCCCCCAGCTGCAGGGCTTCCTCAGCCTCGCCGTCCCGGCCGGCGTCATGTCCGCGACGCTGTACCTGGAAGTCCCCAACGATCTGACCGCAGCGCAGATCAACAAGCGTCTCCGACTCCCGATCATGGAGGCCCTTTCGCACATCGGCGAAGAGGTCACGTCCTACCGCGTCGTCGTGAACCACGAACTGGCGGAGCAGCAGACGGCCCCCATCGCCGTCGGAGACTTCGGACGCACCGAGCAGAGCCGCGTCGAGTCCCCGATGGAACAGCCCACACAGCTGCGTCACGAATCCCGACTGAACCCGAAGTACACCTTCGACAACTTCGTCATCGGCCAGTCCAACCGATTCGCACACGCTGCGGCGGTCGCCGTGGCCGAGGCGCCGGCCAAGGCGTACAACCCGTTGTTCATCTACGGCGACTCCGGACTCGGCAAGACACACCTCCTCCACGCGATCGGTGACTACGCGCAGTCGCTCTACGCCGGAGTCAAGGTCCGCTATGTCTCGAGCGAGGAGTTCACGAACGACTTCATCAACTCGATCGCGAACAACCGCGGTGCCGCGTTCCAGGCCAGGTACCGCGACGTCGACATCCTCCTCATCGACGACATCCAGTTCCTGCAGGGTCGCGCCGAGACCCAGGAAGCGTTCTTCCACACGTTCAACACGCTGCACGATCACAACAAGCAGGTCGTCATCACCAGTGATGTCGCGCCGAAGCACTTGACGGGCTTCGAGGATCGGATGCGGAGCCGCTTCGAGTGGGGCCTCATCACCGATGTGCAGGCACCGGACCTCGAAACCCGCATCGCGATCCTCCGCAAGAAGGCGCAGAGCGAGGCCCTCCACATCCCCGACGAGGTGCTCGAGTACATCGCGACCGTCGTCTCCTCGAACATCCGCGAGCTCGAGGGTGCACTCATCCGCGTCTCCGCGTTCGCGAGCCTGAACCGCTCTGCCCTCGACATCTCCCTCGCGCAGACCGTGCTCCGCGACATCATCGACACGGCGGAGGACAACATCATCTCGCCGACCGACATCATCACGGCCACGGCGCAGTACTTCAAGCTCACCGTGGACGATCTCTACGGTTCGAGCCGATCGCAGCAGATCGCCACGTCACGACAGATCGCCATGTATCTGTGCAGGGAGCGCACGAGCCTGTCCCTGCCGAAGATCGGTCAGCTGTTCGGCAACCGCGACCACACCACGGTCATGTACGCCTACAAGAAGATCAGTGAGCTCATGAAGGAGCGTCGCTCCATCTACAACCAGGTCACCGAGATCACGACGCAGCTCGGCCGACGCTGACACGCCGCACCTCCGAAAAAGTGGAGGACCGCACCCGAATGGATGCGGTCCTCCACTTTTTTGTCTGCCCGACAGGGATTCTGATCTCTCGATAGATGCCTCTATGCACATGTGGATAACTTGTGGATGATCGTGGATTCCATCGGGACGAATGTGAGCTGAACACCCAAACCTGTGGATAACTCGGACAACACCTCCGTTGTCCCCAGGACCGGGATCCCGCGGATTCCTCAGGGTTTCCACAACTGACAAGCGTGTAGTTCCCTACTCGCTCCTGATATCCACCGACTTATCCACAGTATCCACAGCTGTTAACACCGTTAAGGAGTTAAGTCATTCAAGGCGCGATCCGATCACCAGACGGTGGGGAGAACCGGCGAACGGATGACAGGAAACCTCGGCGTAGGGATACGCAGGACTGTGGGGCTAGCATGGGAAGCCCTGCACCGGCAGGGCCGACGACGACGCGTCACAGTTCGACGACAAGGGAGCACCCGTGAGGTTTCAGGTCAACCGCGATGTCTTCAGCGAGGCTGTCTCGTTCGTCGTCAAGCTTCTGCCGCAGCGCAATCCGCAGCCGATCCTCGCCGGAGTCCTGATCGAAGCAGACGGATCCAGCCTCACGCTCTCCGCCTTCGACTACGAGGCCTCCGCTCGGACGACCATCGAAGCCACGGTCGAGACCCCCGGCACGATCCTCGTCCACGGACGTCTTCTCTCCGACATCGCCAGCCGCCTCCCGAACGCTCCGATCGAGATCGCCGTCGAGGAAGACGGCGGGATCGCCGTCACCTGCGGTTCGGCCCGATTCACACTCGCCGCCATGCCGGTCGAGGAATATCCGTCCATCCCCGAGGTGAACGGATCCTCCGGCGTCGTTCCGGCTGAGGAATTCGGCACGGCGATCGCACAGGTCGGTTTCGCCGCGTCACGCGACGACGTCACTCCCGTCCTCACCGGTGTGCAGCTCGAAGTCTCCGGACACACTCTGAGCCTGGTCGCCACGGACCGCTATCGGGTATCGCTCCGCGATGTGCCGTGGGACGGCGAGTCCGTCGAGGCGACAGCGCTGGTGCCGGCACGCACCCTGCTCGAGGTCGGGAAGACCTTCGGTCACGCCGGCAACATCCAGGTGGCCTTCTCCGGCGCGGGCGATCGCGAGATCATCGCCTTCACCGCCGGCAACAAGACCGTGACCTCGCTGCTCATCAAGGGCAACTTCCCCCCGGTCCGACGCCTTTTCCCCGAGCAGACCGACCACTACGCGGTCGTCAACACGGCCGACCTCGTCGAAGCCGTCCGCCGTGTCTCGCTCGTCCTCGATCGTGCGGCGCCGCTGCGATTCACGTTCTCGAGCGACAGCGTGACCATGGATGCCTCCGGTGGAGACCACGCGCGCGCATCCGAGTCGGTCGATGCGATCCTGTCCGGCGGCGACGAGGTCACGCTCGGCCTCAACCCCCAGTACCTGATCGAGGCTCTCGGAGCGGTCAAGAGCGAGTTCGTCCGCGTGACGTTCACGTCGAGCGACAACGCCAACAAGCTCAGCCCCGTGCTGATCACGAGCCAGACCTCGGTCGACCAGGCGGGCCTCGACTCCTTCAAGTACCTGCTGCAGCCGAACCTCCTCCTTCGCTGATCCCGCGCCTCATCCCGCATCCGTTGTCAGACCTCGAAGGTAGGCTGACTCCGTGATTGTGGAGCACCTGAGCCTGGTCGATTTCCGCAACTACGCGACCGCGGAACTCGCTCTCCACCGGGGTCCGAACGTGCTCGTCGGACGCAACGGACAGGGAAAGACGAACCTGGCGGAAGCGGTCGTGTTCCTGGCCACCCTCGGTTCACATCGCGTGTCGTCCGATGCACCCATGGTGCGCGACGGGCAGGAGTTCGCGGTCATCCGGGCGCGGCTCTCGCACGGCGAGCGTCGAGTGCTGGCAGAAGTCCAGGTGAACAGGCAGGGGTCGAACAAGGCACGCATCAACGGCTCTCCGTCCAAGCCGAACGAGCTGCCCCGTTACGCGCACGTCGTTCTCTTCGCGCCGGAGGACCTGCAGATCGTCCGGGGCGACCCGTCCGCCCGCCGCCGGTTCAGCGACCAGCTCCTCATCCAGCGCACTCCACGGATGGCGGGCGTGCTCGCCGACTACGACCGTGTGCTCAAGCAGCGCAATGCCCTGCTGAAGTCGGCGCGTGCCCGCGGCATCCGGGGCGAAGGTCTGAGCACCCTCGATGTGTGGGACGACAAGCTGGTCTCGCTGGGGTCCGAGATCATCACGGCTCGACAGCGGTTGGCCGTCGATCTCCAACAACCCGTCGCCGATGCATATGAAGCGATCGCCGGTGCAGATCATCGTCCGCAGCTGGAATGGGCGCTCTCGGTCGGTGGCGGCGACCCCGAAGAGGATGAGGGCGGACCCGAAGAGGTCTCCCCCGCCGACAGGCTCAGCGATCCGAACCGCATCGCGGACCTCTTCCGGGCCTCTCTCGCGGCGAAGCGTTCCAATGAACTCGACCGCGGCCTCACGCTCACCGGACCGCATCGGGACGATCTCGTGCTCCGTGTCCGCGACCTTCCGGTGAAGGGGTACGCCTCGCACGGGGAGTCCTGGTCGGTCGCGCTCGCGCTCCGGCTGGCGTCGGCGGAGCTGTTGCGCAGCGAATCCCCCGCTGGCGATCCGGTCCTGATCCTCGACGACGTGTTCGCCGAGCTCGATGCGGACCGGCGTCGTCGACTCGCAGCCCTCACCGCAGGGTACGAACAGGTCGTGGTGACCGCGGCGGTGGAGGAAGATATCCCTGAGGTGCTGCACGCGCATGTGGTGCGCATCAGCGCCGGGACGATCAGTGATGAACGGGAGGCAGCCGATGACTGACGCCGCACCGACTCCCGCTGCCGATGTCCCCGAGACGGTCGGCACCTACCTGCGTCTGCGCGGTCTGCAGCCGAGCTCGAAGAGCTGGAAGCGCAAGCGTCGCATCACGACCGATGACGACAACGCGCCGTTCACACCCGGGCGGGATCCCGGGACCCTCGGCGCGGTCCTGGACAAGCTGAGCCGCGACTCGGGGTGGCAGATCACTCTGGCCAGGGAAGACCTCGTCCGTCAGTGGGCGGATCTCGCGGGCGCCGACACGGCGAAGCACTCCGAACCCGTCTCCCTGGAGCGAGGATTGCTCACCGTGAAGTGCGACTCGACGGCGTGGGCGAAGAACCTGCAGTTCATGCGCGCGACGATTCTCACCGAGATCGGTCGCCGCTATCCGGAGGCCGGCGTGGAGAACCTGCGCTTCATCGGACCGGACGTCCCCTCGTGGAAATGGGGTCCCAGAGCCGTTCCAGGGCGGGGCCCGCGCGATACCTACGGGTAGGACACCACGCAAGGGGTCAGAAACGCTCAGAGGGCCACACACGGCCGCAGAGCGGTGTTTCCCCACGAAACTCCGCTAGAATGGCAGTTCGTGATATCGATGTGGAGAATGCCCTCTGATGACGCCTGAATCCCCCGCTGACGAGACGGAATCGAACATCGGGGGAACCCCCGAGGACCAGGGCACCATTGCACCCAAGGCGAAGCAGCCCGGGGAGTACGGCGCCGACTCGATCCAGATCCTCGAAGGCCTCGAAGCCGTCCGCAAGCGTCCCGGTATGTACATCGGTTCCACGGGACCGCGCGGTCTGCACCACCTCGTCTACGAGATCGTCGACAACTCGGTCGATGAGGCCCTCGCCGGATACGCCGACACGATCTTCGTGACGATGCTCGCCGACGGTGGCGTGCGTGTGGTCGACAACGGTCGAGGCATCCCGGTGGACCCGCACTCTTCCGACCCGAACAAGTCGACGGTCGAGGTCGTGCTCACGATCCTGCACGCCGGCGGAAAGTTCGGAGGGGGCGCCTACGCCGTCTCCGGTGGTCTGCACGGTGTCGGATCCTCGGTCGTGAACGCGCTCTCGACTCGATTCGACGTCGAGGTCAAGCAGAAGGGCTTCGTCTGGCGGCACAGCTTCGCCGACGGCGGCATCCCGCAGCAGAAGCTCGAGAAGGGCGAGGCGACCGAGGAGACCGGAACCAGCATCACGTTCTGGCCGGACGCCTCGATCTTCACCGAGACGATCGAGTTCGACTACGACACGCTGCGCACACGATTCCAGCAGATGGCGTTCCTCAACAAGGGACTGCGCATCGAGCTGCGTGACGAGCGGGAGTCGTCTGCGTACGAGGTCGAGGAAGACGGCGCGACCGTCACCAAGCAGCCCGGCGACGTGTTCTACTACGAGCGCGGACTGGTCGACTACGTCGAGTACCTCAACAAGGTGCGTCACGCCGAAGTCGTGAACGACGAGATCATCGCGTTCGAATCGGAGGACACCGAGCGCAAGATCTCCCTCGAGGTCGCGATGCAGTGGACGACGTCCTACACCGAGAACGTCTTCACCTATGCGAACACGATCAACACCCACGAAGGCGGGACGCACGAGGAGGGCTTCCGGGCAGCTCTGACCACACTGGTCAACAAGTACGCCCGGGCGAACAACCTCCTCAAGGAGAAGGACGACAACCTCTCCGGTGACGACGTGCGTGAGGGACTGACCGCGGTCATCTCGATCAAGCTCGGCGAGCCGCAGTTCGAAGGTCAGACCAAGACCAAGCTCGGCAACACCGAGGCGAAGGCGTTCGTGCAGAAGGTCGTCGGCGATCAGCTCGGCGACTGGCTCGAGCGCAACCCGAACCAGGCGAAGAACGTCGTCCGCAAGGCGATCGATGCCGCGACCGCCCGGCTCGCCGCTCGCAAGGCCCGCGAGACCGCTCGCCGCAAGAGCGTGTTCGAGTCGGCGGCCATGCCGGACAAGCTCAAGGACTGCACCAGCAAGGATCCCTCCATCAGCGAGATCTTCCTCGTCGAGGGTGACTCGGCCGGTGGTTCCGCGGTGCAGGGTCGCGACCCGCACACGCAGGCGATCCTGGCGCTCCGGGGGAAGATCCTCAACGTCGAGCGTGCACGTCTCGACAAGGCGCTGGGCAACAAGGAAGTCCAGGCGATGATCCAGGCCTTCGGCACGGGGATCGGCGAAGAGTTCGACATCGAGAAGGCTCGCTATCACAAGATCGTCCTGATGGCGGATGCCGATGTCGACGGCCAGCACATCACGACTCTGCTGCTCACCCTGCTGTTCCGCTACATGCGCGGACTCATCGAGGCCGGCTTCGTGTACCTCGCGATGCCGCCGCTGTACCGCCTGAAGTGGTCGAACTCCGCACACGAGTATGTGTTCAGCGACGCCGAGCGCGACGCCCTGCTCGCACACGGCCTCGAGAACGGCAAGCGGATCCCGAAGGATGCCGGCATCCAGCGCTACAAGGGTCTCGGTGAGATGAACCCCAAGGAGCTGTGGGAGACGACGATGGACCACACCACGCGCACCCTGCAGCAGATCACCATCGAGGACGCGGCCGCGGCCGACGAGATCTTCAGTGTGCTGATGGGCGAGGACGTCGAGTCCCGACGCAGCTTCATCCAGCGCAACGCCAAGGACGTCCGCTTCCTCGACATCTGATGCCCGCGGGCTCAGACCAGATGTGTGACAGAGAGATTGATTCATGACTGACGAAGAACGCACCGAACCGGAACACGATCACGGCAAGATCGACCAGGTCGACCTGCAGTCGGAGATGCAGCGCAGCTACCTCGACTACGCCATGGCCGTCATCGTGGGGCGCGCCCTCCCCGATGTGCGCGACGGACTCAAGCCGGTGCACCGCCGTGTGATCTACGGCATGTACGACGGAGGGTTCCGCCCGGACAAGTCGTTCTCCAAGTGCGCGCGTGTGGTCGGCGAGGTCATGGGCCAGTACCACCCGCACGGCGACTCGGCGATCTACGACGCCCTCGTGCGACTGGTTCAGCCGTGGTCCCTCCGCTACCCGCTCGCTCTCGGGCAGGGCAACTTCGGTTCCCCCGGGAACATGGGCGCCGCGGCTCCGCGATACACCGAGACGAAGATGGCTCCGCTCGCGCTCGAGATGGTGCGCGACATCGAAGAGGAGACCGTCGACTTCACCGACAACTACGACGGTCAGACGCAGGAGCCGACGGTTCTCCCCGCCCGGTTCCCGAACCTGCTCGTCAACGGTTCCGTCGGTATCGCGGTCGGAATGGCCACCAACATCCCGCCGCACAACCTGCGCGAGGTGGCGGATGCGGCGCTGTGGGCGCTGGACAACCCCGGCATCCCCCGCGAGGAGCTGCTCGACGGTCTGATCCAGCGCGTTCCCGGCCCCGACTTCCCGACCGGCGCGCAGATCCTCGGGACGAAGGGCATCCACGAGGCGTATCGGACCGGTCGCGGCTCGATCACGATGCGCGCGGTCGTCAACGTCGAGGAGATCCAGGGTCGTACCTGCCTCGTCATCACCGAGCTGCCCTATCAGGTCAACCCCGACAACGTCGCGGTCAAGATCGGCGACCTGGCCCGTGACGGCAAGATCACCGGCATCGCCGACATCCGTGACGAGTCCTCGGACCGCACGGGTCAGCGTCTGGTCGTCGTGCTCAAGCGCGACGCCGTCGCGAAGGTCGTGCTCAACAACCTGTACAAGCACACGCAGTTGCAGGAGAACTTCGGCGCGAACATGCTCGCGATCGTGGACGGTGTCCCGCGCACGCTCGCGATCGACGGGTTCATCACGCACTGGATCTCCCACCAGATCGATGTGATCGTGCGACGCACCGAGTTCCGGCTGCGCGAGGCCGAGAAGCGGATGCACATCCTGCGCGGATATCTGAAGGCGCTCGACGCGCTCGACGAGGTCATCGCGCTCATCCGACGGTCGCAGACCACGGCGGATGCGAACGAGGGTCTCCAGAAGCTCCTCGACATCGACGAGATCCAGGCCGATGCGATCCTGCAGATGCAGCTGCGTCGCCTCGCAGCTCTCGAGCGTCAGCGGATCATCGATCAAGCGAACGAGCTCGAGGCCCAGATCGCGGACTACAAGGCGATCCTCGCCGACGAGGGTCGTCAGCGTGTGATCATCCGCGAAGAGCTGACCGGCATCGTCGACCGCTTCGGTGACGAGCGTCGCACGCACATCCTGCACGGCTTCGACGGCGATGTGTCGATGGAAGACCTCATCGCCGAAGAAGAGATGGTGGTGACCGTCACGCGCGAGGGCTACATCAAGCGCACGCGCAGTGACAACTACCGCTCCCAGCACCGTGGCGGCAAGGGCGTCAAGGGTGCACAGTTGCGGGCGAACGACATCGTCGAGCACTTCTTCGTGACGACCACGCACCACTGGCTGCTGTTCTTCACCGACAAGGGCCGGGTCTACCGCGCGAAGACCTACGAGGTGCCGGAGGCCGGACGCGACGCCAAGGGCATGCACGTCGCGAACCTCCTCGCACTGCAGCCCGATGAGAGCATCGCCCAGGTGCTCGACATCCGTGACTACGGGGTGGCGGACTACCTCGTGCTCGCCACACGGGAGGGCCTCGTCAAGAAGACCCGGCTCGACACGTACGACACCAACCGCCAGGGCGGCGTCATCGCGATCCGTCTGAACGAGGAGGACGAGCTGGTCAGCGCGCTCCTCGTGAACGCGGAGGACGACATCCTCCTCATCAGCCGGCACGGGATGTCGGTGCGCTTCGAGGCCACCGATGAGGCGCTGCGTCCGATGGGTCGCGCGACGGCCGGTGTTCGGGGCATGAAGTTCAAGATCGACGACGACTCCCTGCTCTCGGCGTCCGTCGCCGCCCCGGGGAAGTTCGTCTTCGTCGTCACCGACGGCGGCTACGCGAAGCGCACCGCGATCGAGGAATACCGGGTCCAGGGACGCGGCGGGACAGGCATCAAGGTCGCCAAGTTGAACGACGATCGGGGCACTCTCGCGGGTGGTCTGATCGTCGCAGAGGACGACGAGGTCTTGGTGGTTCTGTCCAGCGGCAAGGTGGTACGCTCTGCCGTGGCCGAGGTCCCCGCCAAGGGTCGCGACACCATGGGAGTGGTGTTCGCCCGGACGACGGAGGCCGATCGCATCCTCGCCATCGCCCGTAACGGTGAGCGTGGCCTCGCCGAAGAAGAGGCCGAAGCGGAGGATGCCGAGATCCAGGCACCTGAGACGACAGAAACCCCCGAGGATACAGACGCATGAGTACAGTGGCCGACAAGCTGGCGAAGAAGTCGACACGCAAGACAGGCGGCAAGCAGGTCCGGCTTCGTCTGGTCTACGTCGACTTCTGGTCGGCGGTGAAGCTGTCGTTCCTCGGAGCCGTGGCCCTCGCGGTCGTCACGATGGTGTCGTTCTTCCTCATCTTCCTGGTGCTCCAGGCGACGAACGTCATGACGACGGCCGAGAGCTTCCTGGTCGGCATCACCGACAACGCTTTCGTGCTGTCCGAGGTCGTCGGACTGCCGCAGGTCATGGCCTTCGCGGCGGTCGTCGCCATCCTGAATCTCATCGTCTTCACGGTGCTCGGCGCCGTGGTCGCCGGCATCTACAACCTCGCCGTGAAGGTGACGGGCGGATTGCTCGTCGGGTTCATGTCGAACTGATCCCTCACACGGACACACGAAGGGCGGATGCTGCGGCATCCGCCCTTCGTCGTTCCCTCGAGCGGTTGCTACACGACGCCGGTGGTGCCGAGCAGCGTGCCGATGAGCCATGTGGCGGCGAGGGCGAGTGCTCCGCCGAGCACCAGCCGGATCGATGCGCGCACCGGCGCGGATCCTCCGATCCTGGCTGAGACGGTTCCGGTCACGGCCAGAGCAAGGAGGACCGCGACGAAGGTCACCGGCACCCGCCATTCCGGGGGCGGGAGGAGGATGGCCAGCAAGGGCAGGAGTGCACCGAGAGTGAAGGCGATCGCCGAGGACATCGCCGCATGCCACGGATTCACGAGGTCGTCCTGGTCGATGCCGAGCTCGACCTCCAGGTGAGCGGCGAGGGCGTCGTGCGCGGTCAGCTCTACCGCCACCTGACGTGCCGTCTCGTCGGAGAGCCCGCGGTCGCGGTAGAGCTGGGTGAGCTCGTCGAGCTCCACCGCAGGCATCGTGCGCAGCTCTTCGCGCTCCTTCGTGATCAGCGCGCGCTCACTGTCGCGCTGGCTGCTCACCGATACGTACTCCCCGAGGGCCATGGAGATCGCTCCGCCGACGAGGCCGGCGATGCCCGCGGTGAGGAGCGCGGCGTTGTCGGTCGTGGCACCGGCCACTCCGACGACCAGGGAGGCGACGGAGACGATGCCGTCGTTGGCGCCCAGCACCCCCGCGCGCAGCCAGTTCAGTCGCTGGCCGAGACCGGCGCCGTGCGGTTCTGCTTCGTGCATCGTCATGCCTCCAGTGAAGCAGGAAGGAGGCTCGGGACACAGGAGATCCGGAAGCACGCGTTACGGAAAACCCGAAACAGAGTGTCCGGGTGACTCGGTGCCGCGCGCAACGGCCCCGCCGTACCTTGGAAGCATGACCACTCAGACTGCGACCCCGGCTTCCGCAACCGCGGTGAAGCCGCCGTTGCGCATCTTCCTCACGATCCTGCATCTGGCAGGCGTCGGCGTCCTCGGCGGCGTCATCTTCGGCATGCTCGGCGGCCTTCTCGGCACCGGCATCGGCCTCCTCTTCGCCGCCGGCATCGGCGTCGTCCTCTTGGTCGGACTCGTCTACGCCCTTTACGGACTCGGCTGGTTCGAAGTCGCTCGTGTCGGCGCGCTCTACCGCACGCCGATCCCGCCGCTGCGTTTACAGCCGCGTGATCGTCCCGGATTCGGCGGGTGGTTGCGGTCCCTCGGACGGCAGGCCATCGACGGCCGGATGTGGCGGGCAGTGGCGAACTTCGCCATCTCCGCCGTGCTCGGCTTCGTCGTCCTCCGACTCTTCTGGGGTCTGGTGTGGTCGATCATCATCTCGTTCGCCCCGCTCACGGCCGCGGACTCCGTCATCGGACCGTTCGGTGGCGGGGGGATCCCCGTGGCCTGGGCTCCGCTGATCGGCGTCCTCGGCCTCGCCGCCTGCGTCGTCGGGATGATCGGGCTGGCACTGCTGCATCGAACCCTCTCCCTCGCGATCGTGATCCGCAGCAAGGAGACCGAGCTCACCGAGCGCGTCCGCACGTCGACCGCCCAGCGTGAGGGTGCGGTGCGCGCCGCCGATGTGGAGCGCACCCGGATCGAGCGCGATCTGCACGACGGGGTACAGCCGCGGCTGGTCTCGGTCGGGATGACGCTCGGACTCGCGCAGCAGAAGATCGACAACGATCCGGAGGCCGCCAAGGAGCTGATCAACGAGGCTCACACCTCGACCAAGGCGGCGATCACCGAACTCCGCCAACTCGCTCGCGGCATTCACGCCTCGGTGCTCGATGATCGTGGTCTCGACGCCGCCCTTTCCGCTCTTGCCGGGAGGTCGCACATTCCCGTGCACCTCGATGTCCGGATGGACGGCCGGTGCAGCCGTGAGGCCGAGGCCGCCGTGTACTTCTCGATCGCGGAGTCCCTGACCAACGCGGCCAAGCACTCGCGGGCCAGTGAAGCCCGGGTGACCGTGCGCGTGCGTGAGGGCAACACCCTCTGGGCCCGCGTGGAGGACAACGGTATCGGAGGCGCTCAGGTGCAGCCCGGTGGGGGTCTGGACGGCATCGCCAACCGCATCCTCGCCGCGGGAGGGACCTTCCGCCTCGACAGCCCGCAGGGCGGACCGACCAGCCTGGAGGTGAACGTACCGTGCGCATCCTGATCTGCGAGGACTCGGTCCTGCTGAGAGAAGGCCTCGTTCGCCTGCTGGAGGACGCAGGGCACGAGGTGGTCGCTGCTCTCGCTGACACGGTGGAGCTCGAGCAGACGGTGGCCGGTAGTGCACCGGATCTCTGCATCCTCGACGTGCGGTTGCCTCCGACCTTCACCGACGAGGGCATCCGCGCCGCGCTCGGTCTGCGGGCCTCGCGCCCGTCGCTCGCGATCCTCGTGCTCTCGCAGTACGTCGAGGAGCGATACGCCTCGGATCTGATCGCGGCGCAGGGCGGTCCGCTCGGATACCTGCTCAAGGACAGGGTCGCCGATGTCGAGGAGTTCCTCGGTTCGGTGCAGCGCATCTCGGAGGGCGCGACCGTTCTCGACCCCGAGGTCGTCGCTCAGCTCCTCACGCGCCGCAATCGCGACGACAAGATGATGCGACTCACCGAGCGGGAACGCACCGTGCTCGCGCTGATCGCCGAGGGGAAGTCGAACCAGGCGATCGCCGGTCTGCTGTTCCTCTCGGAGGCCAGCGTCGAGAAGCACATCACTTCCATCTTCCAGAAACTGGGCTTCGACCCGGACGAGTCCGGCAATCGCCGCGTGCTCGCCGCGCTCGCCCACATCGAGAACACGGGCGGCCCGACGCCGCCGACCGGCCAGACAGGAGTGGCACGATGACCACCGACAACAACGGCTTCCCGGGCGAGCACACCCCGCTCACCCCGCCGCCCGCTTCCCCGCCCGCCTCTCCGCCGCAGCCATCGGCGGCGCAGGGGGCACCGACACCGCCGCCGCCCAGCCCCACGGGAGGGCGTTCGTCCGGAGCCACGGCCGTCCTGGTCGTGACAGCGGTGGTGGGCGGGATCGCCCTTCTCGGAACCGGCGGCACAGCGGTCGCCGCTGCGGCGGGTTCCGTCATCTCGGCGAGCCGGCCGGATTCCGTGCAGACCGCGAACGCGCGGGGCATCGAGGGTGTCGACCTGGATGCGGATGCCAGCAGCATGCGCGTCGAGTTCGGCGACGTGGATCAGGCAGAGCTGGCGATCACCAACGGGCGAGGACCCGCGTGGACGTTCGAGCGTGACGGCGACGAACTGATCGTCCGGAGCCCGGACAGCGTGTTCGGGTGGTGGTTCGGCAGCTGGTTCGGGGACGAGCAGATCGCCGTGCTCACGCTGCCGGAGAGCCTGCGGGACGCGGAGCTCGACGCCGACCTCACACTGGATGCCGGCAGCCTCGACGTGGACGGCGACTTCGGGGTGCTCGACGCCACCGTGAGCGCCGGCGCGCTCGACGTCACCGGCTCCGCCACGGAACTCGACGTGGAGATGAGCGCCGGTCGCGCCGACATCCTCCTCGATGGCGTGACCGTGGCCGATCTGGGTGTGTCCGCGGGTGACCTCACGGTCGAGCTGACCGGTACACCGCCGTCGCAGACCACGATCGATGTCAGTGCCGGATCGCTCGATCTGACCCTGCCCGATGTCGAGTACGCCGTGAGCCAGGACATCAGCGCCGGCACCCTCAACTCGAAGGTGCAGGAGGCATCGAGCGCGCGGCGGACCATCGAGGTATCGCTCTCCGCGGGCACGGCGACGATCCGCCCGGGCCGCTGAACACGGTCGAGGGCGAGGACACTCCCGGGTCGTCGCCCTCGATTCGGAAATTCCGTCTTTCTCCGGTAAAGTCTTGGAGGTTGACGGGGCTATAGCTCAGGCGGTTAGAGCGCTTCACTGATAATGAAGAGGTCCCAGGTTCAAGTCCTGGTAGCCCCACTCCTCAACTCAAGAAATCCCTCACGGGGCCTTAGCTCAGTTGGTAGAGCGCCTGCTTTGCAAGCAGGATGTCAGGAGTTCGAATCTCCTAGGCTCCACCGGAAGATGAAGCCCTCGGTGCGTACCGGGGGCTTCTCTCTTTTCGCGGTCACTCGCGATCGGTGTGCATCCCGACGTTGATGACGCGACCATCGGAGTCGCGGTAGAAGAAGCGCGTGACACCCCAGGGCTCGTCGGTGAGTGGATGCACGATCTCCAGGCCCAACGCTTCCGCGCGGGCGAAGGCCGCCGTGACGTCGTCGACGAAGACGGAGACATCGGGATTCACCGGCGCCGAGGCGTCGCGGGTGATCAGGCTGAGCTGGTGCCCCTCCTCGTCGCCGAGCGTCACGATCCAGCCGTGGTCCATCAGCACCCGCAGCCCGAGAACCGCCGAATGCTCGGCGACCGCGGAACGGAGATCGGTCACGGTGAGATCAGGGACCACTCTCTCGACGCGCATGCCCCCATCATCCCCGCGTCAGGCGAGATCGATCTGGTAGTGGATCATCCCCGACCGGGAGGCGACGCGGTCATAGAGGCCTCGCGCTGTGGTGTTCGACTCGGCGGTGAGCCAGTAGACCTTCGCGGATCCGTGCTCCTCGGCCCACGCTCGCACGTGCGCGATCAGTGCCCGCCCGACACCGCCGCCGCGGACGTCGGGTGCCACGAACAGGTCTTCGAGGTAGCAGTAGTCCGTGGTCGTCCACGTCGCGGCATGCGTCAACCAGTGCACGATGCCCACGGCCGTGCCCGTCTCGTCGCGGGCGATGGCCCCTTGGATACCGCCATCAGGGTCGACCAGTCGCTCGAAGGTGGAAGCGGTGATCGTCGCGTCGAGGTCGGTCTCGTAGAACGCAAGGTACCCCCGCCAGAGAGCGAGCCACTCGGGCTGGTCCGCGGCGGTGAGGGGCGCGATCGTCGTCATGAGTCGAGACTAGTGACTAGGGGAGCGCGGTGCCGTCCGGGGAGGGCCGCAAGGCGCGCAGGATGGTGGCATGACGGACGAGGAACGTCCGCTCATCGAGCTTCTTCCGTCGCAGCCACCCGGTCACCTCGTCATTGTGCTTACTGGCATTGCAGGAGGCGCACGCCGGGACCACGTTCTCGAGGGTGTAGCGACCGCCGCGCGACACGGGCTGGATGCAGTCACGCTGTAGAGCTGCGCCGTCACCGCCGCAGTAGGCGCATCCGCCCCAGGCCTCCATGAGGTCGTACCACTGCTCGTCGGTGAGGTCGTTGTCGACGCGGGCGAGCCGATTCTGGCGGCGTTTCGCGTACCGTGCTCGGGTCGCCGGAGATGCGGTGGCGAAAGAGACCTTGCGGCGGCGACGCATGCGCCGATCGTATCGCGGGAAGTGCTCGCGCTCGGTCAGCGCGCGAGGTCAGCGGAGGCCGACCGCGGTGAGACCGTGCGGCGCGACGTTGAGCCGCTCCCCACCGTCCGCCGTGACGACGACGATGTCCTCGATGCGGGCGCCCCACTCGCCGGCGAAGTAGATGCCGGGCTCGATGCTGAACGCCATGCCTTCGCGCAGGACCAGGTCGTTGCCCGGAGCGATGTACGGCTCCTCGTGCACCGAGACGCCGATGCCGTGGCCGGTGCGATGCAGGAACGCCTCCCCCAGACCCGCGTCGGTGAGCACGCTCCGGGCGGCGGCATCCACCTCGGCCGCGGTGGCACCGGGACGCACGGCTTCGACCGCTGCCTGCTGCGCCCGCACGAGCACCGCGATCCGTTCGGCGGCTGCGGGGGCGGGAGTCCCCACCACGTAGGTCCGCGTGCTGTCCGAGTTGTATCCGCTCGGGACCGCACCGCCGATGTCGACCACGACGATGTCGCCCTCCTCGATCACCCGATCCGACACCTCGTGGTGCGGGTCGGCGCCGTTCGGACCAGACCCGACGATCACGAACTCGACCGTGCGGTGGCCCTCCGCGACGATGGCCTCGGCGATGTCGGCTGCCACTTCGCGCTCGGTGCGTCCTGCCCGAAGCCACTCGTGCACCCGTCGATGCACCGCGTCGATGGCTTCTCCGGCCCGGCGCAGTTCGGTGATCTCCTCGGCGTCCTTGATCATCCGCCCTTCGCGCAGCACCGGAGTCGCGAGCTCGAGGCGCACCCCGAGACGATCCCCGATCGGGAGGACGTGCAGCGCGGGGAGGGCATCGGAGACACCCACACGGGCGGCGTCGCCCACCGCCGAAGTCACCAGCGCATACGGGTCTTCTCCATCGACCCAGTCGGCGACCGCGAGACCCAGCTCGCCGACAGCCGTGCTGCGCACCTTCGCGAGTTCCATGCGCGGCACCACGACCGTCGGCGTCGCGCCGGGGGCGATCACGAGGGCCGTCAGCCGTTCGATCGTGTCGCCTTCCACTCCCACCAGATACTGCAGATCCGGCCCGGGACCGACCACGATGGCGTCGAGCCCCGCGTCGGCGGCGAGGGAAGCGGCGCGGCTGAGCCGGGCGGAGTAGACGGAGGCGGGGAACGGGAGTGTGCTCACGACATCCACGCTACTGCGCGGTCGCCGCCGGGTCGACGGTCAGCTGATCGCGACGCGGATGCGTTCCGCGAGGAACTCCAGATCGGCGTCGGTGAGCGCGGTCACGGCGTACGCGGTCGGCCAGACCGTGCCGTCGTCGAGGTTCGAGATCGGTTCGAAGCCGAAGGTGCCGTAGCGCACCTTGAACTTGCTCGCGGGCTGGAAGAAGCAGAGCACCTTCCCGTCACGACCCCACGCCGGCATCCCGTAGTACGTGCGCGGCACCAGCTCCGGGGCGACCTCCGACACGAGGGCATGCAGCTTCTTCGCCAGAGCCTGGTCCTCGGCGGTGAGCTTCTCGATGGCCTCCGTGATGTCGGCCTCCCCTGCTGCCCGCAGCTCTTCCGGTGACTTCTTCGCCCGGGAACGTCGGGTGCGGGCCTCCTTCGCGGCGGCCTGCATCGCCTCGCGTTCTTCGGCGCTGAAGTTCTTCTCTTTCTCGGCCATCTTCGGTCCTCTCGGTGTGCTGCCGGTATGGACTTCACACTACGGAGGAGAGACGCGGGCGTGCTTCTCGATTCCTGATCGATCCCCGCCGTGGCGCCGACGCCTGACAGACTGACGCCATGACGACAGTCTTCACCGGCCGCATACGTCCCTTCGCGCCGAGCACCGACATCCAGGTCGAAGCCATGGCCGTCGACGACGCCACCATCGTGGCCATCGGCTCGGCGGAAGAGATTCGCCGCGACCACCCCGACGCCGACGTGGTCGCGCTGGACGGTTGGGTCATGCCCGGGCTGATCGAGCCGCACGGGCACCCCGGATTCGCGGCGATCCTGCTGTCCGACCTGGTCGTCGACCTCCGGCCCGTGGTCGTTCCCCAGGCCGAGGGCGTGCTGGCAGCTCTGCGCACGGCGGTCGCGGAGGCCGATGGGGAAGCCGTCTTCGCGAACGGCTGGGACTCGCTGCTGCAGCGCGGACTCCCCGATCCCGACATCCACTTCCTCGACGAGCTGGCCGGCGGCGTTCCTCTCGTCGTGATCCACAACTCGGGCCACTCCGTCTACTTCAACACCGCTGCGGCGCTCGCCGCAGGCCTCGACCGGACCACCCCCGACCCCGCCGGTGCCTCGTTCGGACGGGACGCCGACGGGGAGCTCACCGGTGTCGCACTCGAGGCCGCCGCGGTCGAGATGGTCGTCGCTCCGATGCTCGCGAAGGCACAGGAGCAGCTCCCCCGCATCCTTCCTGCACACCTGCTCGATTTGGCTTCGCGGGGCATCACCACCGTGGCCGACCTGTCGTGGAATCCCGGACTCGGTCCGCTCATCGACGCCCTGCGTGCGAAGGGTGAGATGCCGGTGCGCCTCCGGTGGTACGAGATGTCCCGTCCGGGCGGGATCCCCTCCGCACGAGGCGGCGACGACCCGTTCTTCCGGCAGACGGGCGTGAAGACGTGGTCGGACGGCTCTCCCTGGGTCGGCAACATCGCCACCTCCTTCCCGTACCTCGACACCCCGGCGACCCGTGCGCTCGGACTCGAGCCGCACCACATCGGCCGGGCGAACTACACCTCGGACGAGCTGTCGGCCATCGCCGAGCCCTATGCCGGTGCGGGGTGGCAGCTGGCGTGTCATGCGCACGGCGACCTGGCGATCGACGCGACCCTCGATGTCTTCGCGCAGATCATCGCGCGGCACGGGCTCACCGATCACCGGTTCCGGCTGGAGCACTGCGGCGCGATGACGCCGGCGCAGTTCGAGCGCGCCGCATCGCTGGGGGTCACGGTGAGTCTGTTCGTCGACCACATCACGTACTGGGGCGAAGTGCTCGTCGATGATCTCTTCGGTCCGGAGCACGGGGGTGCCTGGGCGGATGCCGGCGCCGCGTTCGCAGCCGGACATCGCGTGACGTTCCACAACGACGGGTGGGTCACCCCGAACGAGCCTTTCCGCAACATGGCGGTCGCCGAGACCCGCACCACCCGCAACGGGTATCGGATGCCCGGCGGCACACCGGTCACCAGGGATCAGGCGCTCCTCGCGCACACGGCGAACGCCGCCTGGCAGCTCTTCAGCGAGCGGGAGGTGGGCGTCCTCGCCCCCGGACTCCTCGCGGACTTCATCGTCGTGGATCGCGACCCGGTCACGGTGTCCGCTGAAGACCTCGCCGCGACGCAGGTGACGTCCACCTACTTGGCGGGTGTGCGGGTCGTCTGACACGCGGTCATCGACCGCCCTCGTCGGCGGATAGTGTGTGACGCATGGACCTGCGTGTCGCGGCGTATGCGGTCGTCACCGATGACGACGGCCGCCTGCTCCTGGCGCGCTGGACCGAAGGACGGCGGGTGGCGTGGACCATGCCCGGTGGCGGGCTCGAGCCCGGGGAGTCGCCGGAAGACGCGGTGCGGCGCGAACTCCGTGAGGAGACGGGCTACAGCATCAAAGTCGGCGAACTCCTGGGGATCCACTCCCGTGTGATCCCGGCCGGCCGGCGTGTGCACAAGGCCGCCGAGCCGCTGCACACCCTGCGCATCGTCTATCGCGGCGCGGTCACCGGCGGCAAGCTCCGCTTCGAGACCGATGGTTCGACCGACATGGCGGAGTGGTTCCCGCTGACCTCCGTCGCCGAGCTGCAGCGCGTCAAGCTGGTCGACATCGCGATGCGCATGGCCGGCCTCCTCTGAGCTGAGGCCGAGCGTCAGCGTGCGGCGTCAGCGCTCCTCGGGCACGGAGATGTCGGCGACGGTCGCCCCATATGCGGCGATGAGGTCGTCGGCTTCGACGAACAGGCTGAATCCGTGCGTCCCCGCACCCATCGCGATGCGCTGTCCGACGATGGACTCGTCGGCGTAGACGGGCCAGTCGGTGGTGCTGCCGATCGGCACGATGGTGCCTCGTTCGTAGCCGGTCGCCGCGAGGGCGAGTTCTGGTTCCGGGAGCCGTAGCTTGTTGACCCCGACCAGCGCACGCAGCTTCGGCCACGAGATCGAACGTCCGCCCGGCACGAGGGCGAACAGGAAGGTGTCGTCCGAGCGCTTCACCACGAGGGTCTTCACGATGCCGGACGCGGGGATGCCGAGCAGCTCCGCCGCCTCGAAGAGGCTGCCGGCGGCCGGACGCTCGCGGATCTCGATGTCGAGACCGCGGGCCTGCGCGGCCTCACGCACCCGCGCATGCGGACCGCCTCCGCCACCGGAGGCGACGGAGGCGGGAGCCGAAGTGTTCACGCGTCGGGGGCTGCGAGCGGGTCGTCCGCGACCCAGAGCTCGTCATCGGCACGCAGCGTCTGCCAGGCGGCGTAGAGGACACCGATGGCGGCAGCGGCACCGAGGACGATCGCGATGACCGATCCGAGGCCGGGGCCCGACTTCTGCTTCTTGCCGAAGGCGCCGCGCGGAGCGGGAGGCGTGACGCCGTAGCGCTTGGCGTTCGCGACGTCCCAGGCGGTCAGTGCGGATCCGACGACTCCACCCACGATCGGGACGACCTTGTCGTCGACGACGTGCCGACCCATCTTGACGCCACGGTCGACGACCGGTGCGACACGACGGTTGTACGTGTCCTGGATGACAGGCACGACCTGCTCGCGATTGATGCTGCCGAGCTGACGGCCGGCTTCGCGTGCGACCTCGGCGGCGTGGCCGACGAGCACCTGCTGGTTCTCCCAGAGCTGGTTCGCGTCTTTCTGAAGACGACGCAGTTCCTTCTTCCGCTTGCGGCTGAGGCTCACGATGCTCTCCTGTCCATTGGAGTACGGGTTCCCCATCTTGCCACGAGAGCCTGGATGCCGGGCGGGAATCACCGGACCCTTGCGCCATCATCGGATCCGCGGTACACCGGGCGAACTCACCGGAAGCTCTGCGAGAATGAGGACATGGCTCACGCTTCCCACGTCGCAACCCTGCACACCAACCACGGTGACATCGTCATCAACCTCTTCGGCGACCACGCCCCCAAGACGGTCAAGAACTTCGTCGGGCTCGCCGACGGCACTCAGGAGTGGACCGATCCCGCCACCGGCAAGCCCGGCGAGGGTCCTCTCTACAAGGACGTCATCTTCCACCGCATCATCCCGAACTTCATGATCCAGGGCGGCGACCCGCTCGGACAGGGCGTCGGAGGCCCCGGCTACAACTTCGACGACGAGATCAACATGGAGCTCAACTTCAACGAGCCCTACATCCTCGCGATGGCCAACGCCGGCCTCCGCCGCAACGCCATCACCGGCAAACCTGAGGGCACCAACGGCTCGCAGTTCTTCATCACCACCGACCCGACGCCGTGGCTGCAGGGCAAGCACACCATCTTCGGCGAGGTCGCCGATGACGCCTCCAAGGCTGTCGTCGACGCGATCGGCGCCGTGCAGACGGGCCCCGGCGACCGCCCGGTCGAGCCGGTCGTGCTGCAGTCGATCGACATCGTCGCGGCCTGACGACAGCTGCGGCCGATCCGGATGACCACGCCTGAGTTCACGAGCAATCGCGACAACTTCTGCTATCGCCATCCGGATCGGCAGAGCTTCGTGCTCTGCCAGCGGTGCATGCGCACCATCTGTCCCGAGTGCCAGACCCAGGCACCCGTCGGCGTCATCTGCCCGGAGTGCATGAATGCCGAGCGGAAGAACAGGACGCCCGCGCAGAAGAAGGCCGAACGTCGTTGGCGCGGTGGTCGGGGCGGTGCCCTGGCCGTGACCCGCGGCGGGCGACCCGTCGTCACCTACGCGCTGCTCGCCATCACGTCTTTCATCGGGCTGGTGCAGCTGATCCCCGGGTTCAAAGACCCGCTCATCCAGGCTCTGGGGTTCTTCGCCCCCTTCCTGTACCCGAATCTCTTCGCCGTGCCCTTCGAGCCCTGGCGTCTTCTCACCGTGCTGCTCGTGCACGGGAGCTTCATCCACCTGGCCCTCAACATGCTCGCGCTGTGGATGCTGGGGCAGAGCCTCGAGCCCATGCTCGGCCGCACCCGCTACCTCGCCCTGTATCTGATCAGCGGCCTCGGGGGATCGGTGATGGTCGCCATCCTCGCGCCCGGTTCGTGGACGGTCGGCGCATCCGGGGCGATCTTCGGGCTCCTGGCGTCGCTGCTGATCATCGGTCGCCACATCGGCGCCAACGTGACGGGAATCCTCGTCATCCTCGGAATTAACTTCGCGTTCGGTCTCTTCGTCGGGGGAATCTCCTGGCAGGCGCACCTCGGCGGTGCCGTCGTCGGAGCGCTGGTCGCTCTGATCTACGTCAAGACGAAGCGTCGAGAGCAGCGGACCCTGCAGATCATCCTGCTGTCCGCGCTGGTCGTGCTGTTGATCGTGGTCGTGGCTTTCGTGCCGCCGCTGATCCTTTTGTCCTGATCCGAAGTTGTTAACAGGGTTGTTAACCCCTGTGAATAACACCGGTGTAATTCTCCCCAGGCTGTGGAGGGGGCTGTGGATAACTTTCGCTCTCGGTGACTCTTGTGGGGTCGGGGTGGGGTTGTTCCCTTCGCTCGCAGAACGGGTGCCCTCCCGCTTCGCGGGTCCCTCCCGATGCTCGCTCCGGGAACAACCCCGCCCCTCGCGGCACAGGTCGCCTTTCGCTCGCAGAGCGGGTGCCCTCCCGCTTCGCGGGTCCCTCCCGATGCTCGCTCCGGGAACAACCCCGCCCCTCGCGGCACAGGTCGCCTTTCGCTCGCAGAACGGGTGCCCTCCCGCTTCGCGGGTCCCTCCCGATGCTCGCTCCGGGAACAACCCCGCCCCTCGCGGCACAGGTCGCCTTTCGCTCGCAGAGCGGGTGCCCTCCCGCTTCGCGGGTCCCTCCCGATGCTCGCTCCGGGAACAACCCCGCCCCTCGCGGCACAGGTCGCCTTTCGCTCGCAGAACGGGTGCCCTCCCGCTTCGCGGGTCCCTCCCGATGCTCGCTCCGGGAACAACCCCGCCCCTCGCGGCACAGGTCGCCTTTCGCTCGCAGAGCGGGTGCCCTCCCGCTTCGCGGGTCCCTCCCGATGCTCGCTCCGGGAACAACCCCGCCCCTCGCGGCACAGGTCGCCTTTCGCTCGCAGAGCGGGTGCCCTCCCGCTTCGCGGGTCCCTCCCGATGCTCGCTCCGGGAACAACCCCGCCCCTCGCGGCACAGGTCGCCTTTCGCTCGCAGAGCGGGTGCCCTCCCGCTTCGCGGGTCCCTCCCGATGCTCGCTCCGGGAACAACCCCGCCCCTCGCGGCACAGGTCGCCTTTCGCTCCGGAAATGACGAAGGCCCCCTCGCGATGCGAGGGGGCCTTCGTCGAAAGTCGGGGGCGTCAGCGCCAGCGCGTGGTCATCAGGAAGCCGATCAGCGCGATACCGAGACCGATCGCCAGGTTCCAGTTGTCCAGTCCCGGGATCGGGAACTGCATACCCGAGATGTAGAAGACCAGGATCCAGGCGAGACCGAGCAGCATGAAGCCGATCATCACCGGCTTGAACCAGACGGCGTTGGGAGCGGCTTCGCCCTCGGCGCGCTCGACGGCGGGTTCTTCGGTCTTGCGGTCACGTGCCATGCCGTCATTGTACCCGGGACACCCATGAGCTGCCGAGCCCACATCGCTCGATCACCGGCATGCGTTCAGCGATCCCGGATATGATCGCGCCATGACTGCTTCCGTCGTGCCTGGGGGGCGACGCCCGCGTCGCGCGAGACCACGGTCTCGCGCGACGTTCGCGAGTGTGCTCGGCGAGCTGCTGCTGACCGCAGGAGTCATCGTCCTGCTGTTCGTCGCCTGGCAGATGTGGATCGGCGACATCATCATCAGTGCGCAGAAGAACGAAGAGGGCGCGGCGATCTCGAAAGAGCTCGCGCAGGCCGAAGCCCCTGCGCTGCCCCCGGTCGTCGAGGCGGAGGACGGCACCACGACCTACGTTCCGCCGGTGCCGGCGGCGCCCGCCGACGCGGAGTGGTTCGGGCAGATGCACATCCCGCGATTCGGCGCCGACTACAACTTCGGAATCTACGGGGGCACGTCCCGTGCACGCACCCTCGACCAGAAGGGGATCGGCGTCTACACCGACTCCAAGATGCCGGGCGAGGTCGGCAACTTCTCGATGGCCGGGCACCGGACGACGTGGGGCAAGCCCTTCAATCAGCTCGACAAGCTGCAGCTGAACGATGCGATCGTCGTCGAGACGCCCGACGGCTGGTACACCTACCGCTTCCGGACGCTGGAGTACGTCAAGCCGACGCAGACCGACGTGCTCGCCGACGTGCCGCAGATGCCCGAGCAGCAGACCGGAGAGCAGTACATCACGCTCACCGCCTGTTCCCCGCTGTACTCGCTCGCCGAGCGCATCGTCGCCTACGGGGTGTTCGAGAGCTTCCAGCCTCGTGCCGAGGGGCCTCCCCAGGCTCTGACCGACCCGCCGCCTCCGCCGGCCGCACCGTCGGTGTGATCATGGACATCCACGAGGGAGAAGACTGATGTACGCCGCACTCTGGCGCCTGCTGCCCGGCCCGTCGTGGCTGCGCGTGCTCATCCTGCTCGTCGTCATCGCCGCCGTCCTGTACGGCCTGTTCTGGTACGTCTTCCCGTGGGTGAGCCCGATCGTCGCCCCCGGTGAGGTCGACGTCGAATGACCCGAGTGCTCGTGGTCGACAACCACGACAGCTTCGTGCACACCCTCGTCGGCTATCTGCACGAACTGGGAGCGGAGACCCTGATGGTCGAGTCCGATTCCCTGGACTCCGAGGCTCTCGAGTCGATGCTCCTCTCGCACGACGCCCTGCTGCTCTCGCCCGGACCCGGAGCGCCGGCCGATGCCGGGGCATCGATCGCCGCGGTCCGCATCGCCGCTCGGCTCGGAGTACCGACGCTCGGCGTGTGCCTGGGGCACCAGACGATCGGCGAAGCCCTCGGCACGACGGTCAGCGAGGCGCCGGAGCTCATGCACGGGATGGTCTCGGCCGTCAGGCACGACGGATCCGCCTTGTTCGCCGGCATCCCCTCACCGTTCTCCGCCGGCCGCTATCACTCGTTGACGCTCGCGGAGGCCGACCTTCCTCCGGACGTCACGGTCACCGCATGGACCGAGGACGGCACCGTGATGGGGCTCGCACACCGCGAGCTGCCGCTGTACGGCGTGCAGTTCCACCCCGAGAGCGTGCTGACAGAAGGCGGCTACCGGCTTCTGGCGAACTGGCTGGAGCTGTGCGGTGCGACGAGCGCCGTCGCCCGATCGGAGCGCCTGCACCCGCTCTCACGCTGAGGTCGGCGCGCCGACGCCTCGGAACCCGATCAGCTGCCGCTGCAGTACCGCAGTTCGACGGTGGAGCCGACCGGGACATCGCCCGGAGCCGACGACATCGAATTCACGGTCGTCGGGTCGGTGGCGGGACACTCCGCGTCTTCCACCGCCACCGGGTTGAGACCGAGGTCGGTGAGGTTCGTCGTGGCGGCGTCGACGGTCCAGCCGACGACATCGGTCAGCGTGACCTTCCCGCTCGCCACGACCAGGTTCACCACTGTTCCCGGAGAAACTTCGGTCTCGGCCTTCTCACTGGCGGAGATGACGGTGCCCTCGGCCAAGGCCTTGTCGTTGCGCTGGACCACGGTACCGAGTTCGAGGCCCGCCGCCGTCAACGCCTTCGTGGCGTCGTCCAATCCCATGCCCTCGATCTTCGGGACGGTGACCGTCTCGACGCCGGAGGACACGTGGAGGGTCACGGTGGTGCCCTCCTCCACCGAGACGCCGGCTTCGGGATCGGTGCGGATGACGTTGCCTTCGCTGATCTCGGGACTCGACTCGATCACGATCTTCGAGGTCAGGTCGAGTTTCGCCAGCTCATCCTGTGCGCGCTCCGCGGAGACGTTCTCGAGGTTCGGGATGATGCGCGAAGTGCTGGGCACCTCGGGCGGTCGCATGCTGATCGTGACGACCCAGAACAGTACGGACGCCAGCAGCACCGCGAGGAGGGCGACCCCCGCCCAGATCCACGCCACCGGAGGGCCGGACTGGGTACGGGTCATCGTGGTGTCGGAGCTGAGCTGGCGCAGGGATCGAGCCGTCTCCTGTGCCTGTCGCGGGCTCGGGCCGTACAGCTCGCTGGTGAGCGCTCCGAGCTGCTTGCGTGTCGGTGCGTCTCCGGCGACGGCGGCGTCCAGGGCGGCGCGGAAGTGCGCGGCATCCGGGTAGCGCTGGTACGGATCCTTCGCGAGGGCACGGAGGACGATCGGGTCGAGGGCGCCGGGGGCGTCTTCGTTCACCTCGGTCGGCGGGACCGGTGTCTCGCTGACGTGCTGGTAGGCGACCGCCACCGGCGACTCTCCGCGGAACGGCTGGCGTCCCGTGAGCAACTCGTACAGGACGACGCCGGTCGAGTAGAGGTCGGCACGCGCGTCGACGGGCTCGCCCTTGGCCTGCTCCGGCGAGAAGTAGGCGGCGGTCCCGATGATCTGGGTGGTCTCGGCCACGGTGGACGACGAGTCGGAGACGGCTCGGGCGATACCGAAGTCCATCACCTTGACCTGACCCTTGTCGGTCACCATCACGTTGCCCGGCTTGATGTCGCGGTGGACGACTCCTGCTCGGTGCGAATAGTCCAGAGCTTCGAGGATGCCGTCGACGTAGCGGACCGCGTCCTCCACCGGGACGGGGCCCGCGGAGATGATGTCCTTGAGGAGGGTGCCCTTGACGAGTTCCATCACGATGTACGGCGGCTCGTCGGAGGAGGAGTCGGTCGCGGACGGATCCCCGGCGTCGTACACGCGCACGATCGAGGGGTGGGACATCCGCGATGCCGCCTGCGCTTCCAGGCGGAACCGTGTGCGGAACGTGGTGTCGCGGGCCAGCTCGGCGTCGAGGATCTTGATCGCGACCTCGCGCCCGAGGGTGAGGTCATAGCCGCGGTAGACCTTGGCCATACCGCCATGCCCGATGAGCTCGTCGACGCGGTAACGTCCCGCGATGACTCGTGGCTCTGTGGACACGTACTACCCCCCTGGAAACGACTGCTACTGCGCTGAACTACAGATTACTCGGCGGAATCGCCGCCCTCATCACCGTCGCCCGGATCGGGTGCCGCGACGATCGGGACCGAGAGCGGGGGCGATGCGGCCGACGTGCGCTGGTCGCCGCCGGAGCACAACCCCTGGTACGTGACGATGAGCTGCTGGCCCACGGCGTCCGCGACCTTCACCTGGGTGTTGCGCTGCGTGGGCTGGAAGTTCGGCCCACCCGACACGAAGGTGCCGTTCTGCAGGGAGACCACGTAGCCCGAGAGCGTCGTGCCGCTGGGGCAGGTGAAGCCGGTGCCCCAGGCGATCGTCACGGTGCTGCCGGCGATCGGGTCACCGGTGATGGTGGGAGCGTCGGTCGGGGTCGGCAGGGCGGCGCGACTGGCGTAGATCGTGAGCGTGATCGGCTGCGTGGTCTCGACGTTCCCCCGGGGGGAGACGTCGTAGACCTTGCCGACCTCGGCGTCGGTGGGAGCCGCGTCGCCTTCCGGGCAGGTGATCTCGCTGTCGAAACCGGCGTCGGTGAGCGTGGACGTCGCGGTCGCGCAGTCCATGCCGACGAGGTTCAGTGCGGTCACGTTGACGCGCGTCACCTCGGGCGTCGGAGACTCCGACGGCGTGTTCGGCGGGGTGGAGCTCTGCGACGGCGATCCCGTGGGATCCGCCTCGCCCTGCTGATTCGCCAGCATCGCCCACACCGTGCCGCCGAGGACGATCACCAGCAGCGCGATCAGCGCGATCAGCGGCCAGGTCCAGGGGCTGCGCTTCTTCTTCTTCTCCTCCTCCGCGGCTTCCTCGGTGGGGAGCTGAGCGGTCGTGGGAAGGATGCGAGTGGTGCCGTCGTCGCCGGAAGCCGTCAGCATCCGGGTCGCGTCATCGTCACCGGCGATGCCACCGGTCGCGATGGCCGGGACGGCGATCGCGGCGGAGTTCAGGTCACCGCGACGCAGCGCCTGGGCAGCACGCGCCACCGTCGCGGAAGAGGACGGGCGGTCGCTGGGCTTCTTGGCGATCATCGCCATGACCAGGTTCTGCACCGGGATCGGAACGGTCGGCGGCAGCGGCGGAGGCTGCTCGTTGATCTGCGCCATGGCGATCGCCACCTGCGACTCACCCGTGAACGGACGCTTGCCCGCCAGGCACTCGTAGGCGACGATGCCCAGTGAATAGGTGTCGGTCGCCGGAGAGGCCGGGTGACCCGACGCCTGCTCGGGCGACAGGTACTGCACGGTGCCCATGACCTGGCCCGTCGCGGTGAGCGGGACCTGGTCGGCGATGCGCGCGATGCCGAAGTCGGTGATCTTGACGCGGCCGTCGGGCGTGATGAGCAGGTTTCCCGGCTTGATGTCACGGTGCACGAGGCCGGCCGCGTGGGCCGCCTGCAGAGCGGATGCCGTCTGGGCGACGATGTCGAGCGTCTTGTCGGCGCTCAGCGCGCCGTCGCGTTCGAGCACGGTCGAGAGCGCCTCGCCGGGCACGAGCTCCATGACGAGGTAGGCGCTGCCGTTCTCCTCGCCGTAGTCGAAGACGCTGGCGATGCCCTCGTGGTTGACGAGGGCGGCATGCCGGGCCTCAGCCCGGAAGCGCTCGAGGAACCCGGGGTCCCCCATGTACTCGTCCTTGAGGATCTTGATGGCGACGGTACGTCCGATGACGTGATCCGTCGCTTCCCATACCTCGCCCATGCCACCGATCGCGATACGCGACTGCAGCTCGTAACGACCACCGAACGACACACCCTGCGTCGGCCTCATCTGCCCAGCACCGCCTCTATGACCTTCTTCGCAATCGGAGCGGCGATGGTGTCGCCACTTCCTGATTGTCCCTGTCCGCCGCCGTCTTCGACGACGACCGCTACTGCGACCGCGGGGTCGTTCGCCGGTGCGAAACCGGTGAACCACAACGTGTGCGGCCTGTTTCCGTTCTCTGCGGTGCCCGTCTTACCGGCCACGTCGATCCCGTCTATTCTTGCACCCTGGGCCGCGCCCGTAGCGACGCTCGCGACCATCGCTGCGGTGACGTCGTTCGCCACGTCCGCTTCCATCGCCCGGCCGAACTCGCTGTTCTCGAAAGCCTTGATGACTGAGAGGTCGTTGCCGATGACGGCATCCACCATCCGCGGGTTCATCACGACACCATCGTTGGCGAGGCCGGCCGAGACCATCGCCATCTGGAGCGGTGTCGCAGTGACCTGGCCCTGGCCGAATCCGGTCAGTGCGGTCTGGGCGTCGTCGAGCGCCCGCGGGTAGCTCGACGACGTCGACTCCAGCGGTGTCTCGAAGGACTTGTTGAACCCGAGCTTCTCCGCCATCTCGCGGATCGTGTCGTCGCCGAGCTCGACCGCGAGTTCCGCCATCGGGATGTTGCAGCTGAGTCGGATCGCCTCTGCGATCGTGACCGTCGTCCCCGGACCGCACTTTCCGCCCCACGCGTTGGACACCCGGTTCGAGGATCCGGGGAGCGTGTAGGACACGGGGTTGGGGAGGGTCGAGGTCGGGGTCCAGTCCCCGCTGGCGTAGGCCGCCGCGGCGACGACGACCTTGAACGTCGAGCCGGGAGGGTTGAGGTCGCCCGCGATGGCCCGGTTCGACAACGGCTTCGACGGGTCCGCCTTGAGCTGCTCGTACGTGGCGTTCGCCGCGTCCGCATCATGGGTCGCCATCAGGTTGGTGTCGAACCCCGGGCTCGAGACCATCGCGAGGATCCGGCCGGTCTTCGGCTCGATCGCGACGACGGCACCCTGGAGATCGCCCAGTGCGTCGAAAGCGGCCTTCTGCGCCGCCGTGTTCAGCGACAGTTCCACGCTGTAGCCGCGCTGCGGCTGGCCCGAGAGGATGCGCTCGACCTCACCGAGGAATGCGTTCGCTCCGGTGCCGGAGAGGTCGGCGTTCATCGCCTGCTCGATGCCCGTGCGTGAATCGAGTGCCGCATTGAAGTAGCCGGTCACCGGCTCCCACATCGGCGCATCCGTGTAGACCCGCTGGAATTGGTACTGGTCGTCGCTGGGCACCGAGTTGGCGATGGTGGCGCCGTCGACGATGATCGCGCCCCGCTGGATCTCGTAGCTGTCGAGCCGGGTGCGCTTGTTGTGGCTGTTCTGGGCGAGGCTGTCGGCCTCGACGACCTGGATCCAACTCGTCGCGGCGAACAGCGCGACGAACATGAACAGCATCAGGATGCTGAGCCGGCGCAGTTCCTTGGTCATCCGATCACCACCCTCGGCTGGCGGCGGACACCGTCGGAGATGCGCAGCAACAGCGCGACGATGAGCCAGTTGGCCACGAGTGAGGATCCGCCCGCGGCGAGGAACGGCGTGGTGAGGCCGGTCAGCGGGATGAGCCGGGTGACGCCGCCGACCATGATGAACACCTGCAGCGCGATCGTGAACGACAACCCGGTGGCGAGCAGCTTGCCGAAGTCGTCCTGGCCGGCGAGGCCGATGCGCATGCCCCGACTGACGAACACCATGTACAGGCAGAGGATCGCGAACAGCCCGATCAGGCCGAGCTCTTCACCCAGGCTGGTGATGATGTAGTCGCTGTGGGCGAGCGGGGTGACCTCGGGGCGTCCCTGCCCCCATCCGGTGCCGATGAGTCCACCGCGCGCGAGCCCGAACAGGCCCTGCATCGGCTGGTAGCCGGCACCGTCCGGGTCGACACGGCCGGCATCGAAGAGGAACAGCCAGTTGGTGAAGCGGCCCTGGACGTAGCTGAGGATCTGCGTCGCGAGTGCGACGCCCGCGACCACCAGGCCGAGGCCGATGAGCACCCAGCTCGTCTTGCCGGTCGCGACGTAGAGCATCGCGACGAACATCCCGAAGATCAGGGTTCCGGTTCCGAGGTCACGCTGGAAGACGATGATGCCGAGCGAGATGAGCCAGACCACCAGGACCGGCCCGAGCTCGCGCATGCGGGGCCAGGTGATGCCGAGGACCCGCTTGCCGACCGAGGTCAGACTCTCGCGAGTGCGCACCAGGTACCCGGCGAAGAAGATCGCCAGGCAGATCTTGGCGAGCTCTCCGGGCTGGAAGGCGAAGATGCCGCCGAGCGAGACCCACACGGCCGCGTTGGCATCGGCGATCCGCAGCCCCGGGACGAACGGCAGCAGCAGGAGGAGGATTCCGGCCAGACCGAAGATGTACGTGTACCGGAACAGGATCCGGTAGTTGCGCAGCAGGATCACGACCGCGATCGCGCCGGCGAGTGAGATCGCCGTCCACGCGAGCTGCTTGGTGGAGTAGGCGTCCCAGCCGGTGTTCTTGAACGCGATGTCGATCCGGTAGATCATCGCGATGCCGAGGCCGGTGAGGAGCGTGGCGATCGGGACCACGAACGGGTCGGCGTCCGAGGCCACGAAGCGCAGCACGATGTGGAGCGCGAAGGCGAGGGCGGCGAGGCCGCCGCCGATCGCGAGGATCATCGGGTCGATCACACCCAGGGCGCCCAGTTGCACGAGCGTCAGGGCGCCGCCGCTGATCGCGCAGGCGAAGAGCAGCAGCCAGAACTCGCGATTGCGTTGCGTCTGGGGCATGCGGAGGCGCTTGAGGGCCTTGATGACGGTGGTGTCCGCCTGGACGTCGGTGCTCATCCCTCACCTCCGGCGGGCGTCTCGCTCGGTGTGGGCATCGGTGTGGGCAGAGGGGTCTGCGGGATGACGTTCGCTTCGGCGCCCGTGCGGAGGCGGTCGACGATCGCCATGGCGTCGGACAGGGAGCGGGCGGTGATGGTGCGCTCGACCGAAGCGCGCTGGTAGGGCGGGAGGTCGGCGAGGAGGATGTCCGTGTCTTCGATCGGTGTCGACAGGGTGATCGGGCCGATGTTCTGCTGCACGCCCTGGAAGATCACGACGCTGTCTTCGTCGGCGCCGATGAAGTAGCGCGTCTGCGTCCAGCTGTAGGCCGCGAACGCAGCGAAGGCGAGCATCGCGACGACCAGCAGCGCGGCCGCGATCCATCCGACACGTCGACGTTTCGCGCGCCGACGGTCTTCCTCGATGAGTTCCTCGAGGTATTCCGGGGCCGGTTCGAAGTGGCTGGGCTCGTTCGCGGCCTGACGGACCGGGTGCAGCCAGTTGCTGCGCGGAGGGCGAACCGGGGGCACATAGACGCCGTCGGGGTTCGACGCCGAGCCGACGATCGTGGGCGTGCCCGAGTGGATCGGATGCTGTCCCCCCACGTCGACCAGCACGATCGTGACGTTGTCGGGCGCGCCTCCGTCGAGGGCCTGCTTGAGGAGGTTGTCTGCGGTGCGACCGGGCGCGAGGCCGAGCTGCATCGCCTTGAGGATGTGGGGTTCGTCGACCACGCCGGAGAGTCCGTCGGAGCAGAGCAGCCAGCGGTCACCGGGCTGCGTGTGCATGACGAACATGTCGAGCTCGGGATCGGAGTCCATGTCGCTGAGCACCCGCATGAGGACCGAGCGACGCGGGTGGTAGCGCGCCTCCTCCGGGGTGATGCGGCCCGAGTCGACGAGGCGCTGCACGAACGTGTGGTCTGCGGTGATCTGCGTGAGTGCGTCGTCGCGGTACAGATAGATGCGGGAGTCGCCGATGTGGCCGATGACCGCGTACTCGTCGACCATGATGATCGCGCTGAGGGTGGTGCCGAGGCCGGCCAGCTCCGGGCGATCCTTCGCGGCGCGGATCAGGTCGCCCGCGGCGGTGGTCGCAGCGGCCTGCAGCGAGGCCTGGGCGTCCTCGGTCGACTCGTACGGCTGGTCGAGGGGCTCCAGGCGTTGGATCGCGATGCTCGAGGCGACGTCTCCGCCCGCGTGGCCGCCCATGCCGTCGGCGACGACGAACAGGTTCGCCCCGGAGTATCCGGAGTCCTGGTTGTTGGAGCGGACCTTCCCGGTGTGGGAGATCGCGACGCTCGAGCCTTCGAAGACCATGCCGGCGTCAGGCTCGCAGCTCGAAGGTCGTGGCGCCCACCTTGATGGGTGTGCCGAGCGAGAGGGCGACGGGCGATCCGCTCACGCGCTGGCCCGCGACGTAGGTGCCGTTGGTGGAGTCGAGGTCCTGGATCGCCCAGGCGTCGCCGCGGAGCATGAGCCGGGCGTGGTGGCTGGACGTGTAATCGTCGCGGATCACCAGGGCCGATTCGCTGGAACGACCGATCGTGAGCGAGTCGGCGCTCAGCGGAAGCTCGAGCCCCGCCTTCGGGCCAGAGGTGATCACGAGGCGCTTGGCCGTCGCGACCGTGGCGGGACCGGTCGAGGCCCGCGACGATGCCGGCTTCGACGCGGGCGCCGGTGTCGGTGCGGGGGCGGATGCTCCCGCGGTCGCCTCGGCCGGGAGCTTGCGCACGCGCACCCCGAACAGGTCGGCCCGGAGCGAGTACACGACCCCGAACACGAAGAACCACATCAGGACCAAGAACCCGATGCGGAGGAGAAGGAGGATCAGTTCACTCAACCGAGGGCTCCGAACGCTCGGGTGGCGTCGTCACCGCGAGGCGCAGGGCGCGACGGGGCGGCCACGGGGACGATGCGGAACACCAGGTCGGTGCGTCCGATCGTGATGGTGGTGTCGGTGGGGAGGGCGGCCTCGCGCAGCTTCTGGCCGTTGACCTTCGTGCCGTTGGTGGACCCGAGGTCGCGCATCATGGCGCGCTCGCCGTCCCACAGGATCTCGACGTGCTTACGGCTCGACCCGGCATCCGCGATGGTGATGTCGGCATCCGAGCCGCGACCGATGACCGTCCGGGCGCGGGTGATCGCGTGCCGACGACCATCGACGTCGATCACGGCCTGCCAGCTGACGCGTCCCTCGACCGAACCCGAGTTCACGCGCACGGTACCGGTGGCGATCTTCTCGTCGGCTTCGAGGTTGATCGCGAGCGGCCCGGCGAAGCTGTAGCCCTGCGAGGTGGCGTGCTTGGTCAGCAGCGCGAGCAGTTCATCGGTCAGGGCGCCGCCGAGCCCGCGCATCCGCTCCGCATCGTCCGCGCTCAGGCGCACGACGTAGCTGTTGGGCGCGATGATGCGATCGCGGCTCACGACAGCCGCCTTCGTATCGGCTTCGCGCCGCAGCGCAGAAGCGATCTCCACGGGCTGAATGCCGCTGCGGAAGGTCTTCGCGAACGCGCTGTTCACTGCGCGCTCGAGACCCTTCTCAAAGCTGTCAAGTAGTCCCACTGGGCTCCTCTGGCATGCCGACCGGTAGGGACATCGTAGCCAGGTGTCCTGGGGGAACGCCGCCGATCCGCCTTCCGGGGTGTGCAACAGGGGGTGAAATCGCGTGATATCCTCGGGAAGTTGAGTTCTTCGGAACGAGACACTCGCGCGAGTGGCGGAATGGTAGACGCGCTGGCTTCAGGTGCCAGTGTCCGTAAGGACGTGGGGGTTCAAGTCCCCCCTCGCGCACAGTGGGTGTATCTAGGAAACTAGACGGATCCGATTGCGAAACCGGCCCGGTTCCATTTAGGGAACAGGGCCGGTTTGTTTTGTGCCGGTTGAGCGGGCGTTTCGGCTCCTCTGGCGAGCTCGTTTCCGTCCTCGGTACAGTTAGTTGAATGAAGTCTCCCTCCATGCCCACCTCAAACGCTGCGGTGGTCGGACGAGCCAGACTCGACCCGCTCGGCCGTGGCTGCCCGCCAATAGCTTGAGCCATCAACGCTGCGATCCAGAACACCGTGCACGACGAGGTATCGCCGCAATGTCGGGATGTCGTCGGTGAGCGAGGCAAGCCGGTCGTTCAGCTCGGATTCCGAGATTCGCTCGCGAGTTGGGACCACCTGTACCCCGAGTTTCTCGAGGAACTCTGCTCGCTCGGCGGGGCGACGAGGAAACCACTTGATGCGCCCGTTCTCATCGAGCCACGGCGAGGCGCCGTCTGACGTTGCGCTCCGTAGCGCTGCTAGTGCCGCCCGGATCTCGACGACGTTCAGTCGGCTTGCAGCGGTCTCATCAGTAGTGATGAGACCGCTCTGTACGAGCGATCTCATGGCCTTCTCCTTGCGAGCGGGAGAGAGGCTTTGCTCTGGTCCATTGGCGAGCACGAGCGAGGCGAACAAGCGGGCAACTTCCTCGTTAGCCAGGCAGGCCAGCATTGCGCGAACGTCACTC
Source organism: Microbacterium sp. IO18 (assembly GCF_049099505.1). Lineage (NCBI taxonomy): Bacteria > Bacillati > Actinomycetota > Actinomycetes > Micrococcales > Microbacteriaceae > Microbacterium > Microbacterium sp. IO18. Next base: position 2,269,508 of record NZ_JBMJAF010000001.1, on the reverse strand, counting down.
ATGATGCCCCAACCCTCTCAGACGCTTTCGTGCGAACTCGCATGGGGCCGACGTACGCGAGCGCGACGACGATCCCATAGAGGACGCAAGACGTGGCGATGGCCCACTCGATCCCCCACACGTCCCCGAGCACCATCGTTGCTGGCGCAGTGGCCCGGTGGCCACACGCTATGGCGCAGTAGTGCCGTCCACGGATGAATCTCGACCCGTTGAGTGCCTGCGGGAGGACATTAGGTACCTGGAACGATGGCTCTGAGTGGCAGGAGAACTTGTCCGTGCCTCACCAACTGGGAATGGTTGCGCCGAAAGTTGAGAAAGCAGCGGAAGGGGTGTTGGGGAAGTCCCACCAGTTCACTGTGGCGCTACCGCCGCTAGGCTTCTCGGATGCGCTGAGACGATTGGCGGACCAGTGACAGAGAGGACGCCGATGATGGACTCCTCCCCTGAACACCTCCGCGGAAGCGGGACCATGGTCTCGGAGGCCGCCCCCACCGCGGCGCTCCTCGGGTGCATCCTTGTCTCTGCGCACCTCGTGCTCGGCGGAACAGCGTCTCTCGCGCTTTCCGGGATCAACCCGTTGGCGGCGTGGCCATACATTGTCGGGTTCGCGCTCGCGGCGGCAGGTACCTTGCTCAGCGCGTCGCAGCCTCGCACGTCGAAAAGCCATGCCGTTATCACCGTTAGCGCGGGTGTGCTGGGCGTGTTGACGTTGCCCATCGCATGGTTGTACTTCGGTTTCGCAGGAATCGGGGTGGAGACGGACGCACAAGTGGCAGGGCTCCTGGCAGCGTTCATCGCCGCTGTGGTTCCGCTCGTGATGGTTTTCGTCGTCGGCCTCGTCTCGTGGCGGAACGCAGAATGGACGCGTCGGACCGTACTACGGCTGACGATGGTGCTCGTTCTCGTCGCGGTCGCGGTCAGCATCGGGTGCATCGTCTTGGCGCGAGTCTTGGTCCCTGGCTCCGGAGCAAGTTGATGGTGGCAGAGGGGAATGAGGGCCGTGTTTGATGAGCGTGAGTGAACCCCGGCCACATCCACAGCTCTCGAATGCGGAGCATGTTCTCACCGCGGGGGCGACCGTCGCCGTCTTTGCGGGCGTGATCAGCCTCGTCAGCTGGGCGGCGGCCGGGGCCCCGTTGACCGCCTACTCGTCGGCAGCGACTGCGGCTATGTCCGCGTTCGCTGCCGGAGCAGGCATACGAGCATTGGGTGGGCTGATCACGCGATTTTCGCGTCGCGTCGGGGTCATTCTGCTCGGTGACGTGGGGGCGATCCTCATCGGCGCAGCGGTCGTGCTGGCGGTGGGGGCCATCCACGATTCGTCGGGATCCGGGCTGCTCACGGTCGTCACGACACTCGGGTTCCTCCTGCCGGCCGTCGTCGTTCTGTCGCCGCTCGCGACGCTTCTGGCCCGGAACGCAGCTGCTCGCCGTGTTCTGTTCACGCTGGCGGCATTGCTCTTCCTCGTCGCCTTGACGGGGTACGGTGCTTCGTTCTGGCGCTAGAGGTCACCGCGGTCTGGCGTACACGTTCCAGATCCCCGCAGCCCACGGAACGTCAGCAGGTTGCAGCGGTCGACGAGCTGGACATCACGCTCAGGCGAGCGGGCCCTCGAGCACGGTCAGCACATCCGCCTCCTCGAAGCCGAAGGAGCGATTGAGCGTGAGCATCGGTGTGTTCGTCGGCTCGGTGTAGGTCTGCAGGATCCGTGCCCCGGTGCTCTCCGGAAGGCTCATTAGCAGACGGGCATTGGCGACTTTCAGCGCGCGTCCGACGCCGCGACCGCGCACCCGCTCTTCGACGAAGGTGTCGTCCTGATGCGCGACCTCGGGATCAGAGCGGGAGAGCAGGATCTCCGTGTACCCGACGGATTCCTCGCCCGCACGCGCCAGACTCCGCACCAGGATGTATCCCTGTTCGGACATACGTCGCTCATTGCGGCGGACGGCTTGGACATCAGGGCGCATCGTCGAGCGGGTGAGAGTGCCCATCGGCACCTCGTCCGACATGCGTGATCGGAGTCGCGCCCACCCTTCGAGTAACTCATCGGGACAGGGCCCGGACCACGAGCGGATGTCGATGTCGTCAGGACGTTCGTCCTGGTCGGCAAGCGTTCCCTCGGATATCGGAAGGCCGACGATCTGCCGGCTCTCGCGGCTGCCGACCCTCAGTCCAGCGGACCAGGCGAACGAGACTCCGTCATCGGAATACGTCTCGGCGCGGATCACCGTGGCCGAGGGTCGCAGTGCTTCCCTCACGGCGCGGAGCAGTGCCCCGCCGATCCCGCGCCGCCGGTGATCATCGCGGACAGCGATCTCGACCTCGGCGGGATCGCCGGGGTGCACGTGCGCTTCGGCCGCGCCGACCGCGACCCCGTCGATGTCTGCGGATCGACCACTTCGATCTTCACTTCACCCACAGTCACCTCCTGTCGCCGACGCAGGATCGATCAAGCGACATCACCCGCGCGGGGCGTCGTTCCAGGACCAGATGTCGTCTCCACGCAGGACGGCATCAGCCCCGCCGTCGCAGTAGATCGTCTGTCCGGCCATGTGCGTGTTGACCGGGCTCGTCAGCCACACCAGGAGCTCGGCGATCGACGAAGCCGGCTGGTGGTAGTTGAGCGGCATCGGCACCGCGGCGTCGACCTGGGCGAGGCCCTCGGGGCTCGCGAGCAGGCCTGAGGTCATGGGCGTCGTGACGGTGCCGGGTGCGACGGCGTTGAGGGGGATGCCGGCTCCGGCCCAGGCCGCCGAGACGGATTCACGGCGAACCCAGCGTGAGAGGGCGCGCTTGCTCGAGGAGTAGTTGAGGTAGCCGGTCTCGGGGGTGGCTGCGAGTCGGTCGCCGATCGTCAGCGCCAGGGACTCGTCGCCGGCCAGAGCCGCATCGACGAGTTCGGCCGACACCGGGTGCAGCGACGCCATCGATGACACCACCGCGGCGCGCGGCTGATCCGCGAGGCTCAGCTTCGGCAGGAGTGCGGTGAGGAACTCGGTGACGCCGAAGAAGTTGATCGCCACCGTCTTCGCGATCGGTGCGGAGATGCCGGCGCAGGCGATGACCGCGTCGATGCTGCCGCCTGCAAGAGAGATCACATCCTCGGCCGCGGTGGCGCGACCCTCGGCGGTCGACAGGTCTCCGGACACCTCGACGCCTGCGAGATCGACGCCGATCACGGTGTGTCCCTGTGCGCGGAGCAGCTCTGCGGTCGCGGCGCCGATGCCGGATGCCGCGCCGGTGACGACGTATGTGCGGGTCATGGGTCCTCCTGGAGTGCGGAACGTCACGTGTGAGGCAACTATCCCAGAGGTCGTGGTCGTCCTCACCCCACGCGGGTGAGAGAGCGTCCACAACCCCTGGTAGAGAACCATCTCGGCTCCTAAACTCCAGACGACACGCACTCCTTCGTTGCCCTGTGGCTTCCCCACGAAACGAGCACCATGTCCACGACGTCTCGACCCGCTGAACACCGGCTGCGCCGCCTCCTGCTCGCTCTCGTCGCGATCTTCGGACTCGTCGGGGCCGGGTTCGCCGTTCCCCTCGCCGCGCAGGCCGCGGAGTCGTCGCTGCGCATCGACAAGCGCGTCGACGACCTGGAAACGCAGGACACTCTCCAACCCGGCGACGAGTTCACGTACACGGTCGACCTGGTCTGTGATGACGTGGACTGCCTCAACGTCGTCCTCACGGACACGTTGCCCGCCGAGTTCGAGGGTTTCCAATACGTCGGTTCCTCGTTCACACCCTCCACGCTCCCGTTGACCGCGACGACCACCGGGTGCGTCGAAGAAGGCGGCGTGCCGGTCGAGGTCAGCGACGACTGCACGGTCCAGGTCGTCTTCCAGCAGCCGGTGGACGGAGGGATCGGACTCGAAGCGGGCGGGACGTTGAAGCTGAGTGTCGTGCTGCGAGCGCCCCTGGATCTTCCGGCCGACTGGGCATACAACGGCGACACCGTCACCAACACGGCGACGGCGGACTGGGACAACGGTCCCGGAGACGTTCCCGCGACGATCCAGGACAGTGCGGACGCCGTCGTCACGGTCGAGACGGTCATCGGCGTCGAAGCCAGCAAGAGCTGGTTGCCCGAATCACAGCAGTTCGACCCGGGCGTGGCCTCGACCATCACGATGGGTGCGCAGAACCAGTCGAACGTCGGGGCCGATTCGCTCGTGATCCAGGAGCCCACGAGCGCGGTGGACGGGGCGACGACGCTCGGCGCGGACAACCCCTTCCGCATCGTCGACTTCCAGGGATTCGGCGCGACGAGCCTGCCTCCTGCGGCCACCACGGTGCAGGTCGACGTCTACACGTACGACGAGGTCGCGGGGACCTGGAGCTGGCAGCCGGGCACGCCCGCCGCCACCCCGGCTCTTCCGGCAGGGACGGATCCGGCGGATGTCGGTGGTATCCGGCTGACGTACGCCGGGGGAACGGTCGAGTCCGACGCCGCCGCCTCGACGGCCTTCGTCGTGGAACAGCGCGAGACGGATCGCAACGACGACAGTTCGCTGGCGGGCGGCGACACGGTCACCAACAGCATCACCTCTGCCGTGAACGCTCCCGGCGGCGCGACGGAGAGCGATGTCGCAACGGCGCCCTACGAGATCGGATCGCTGACCGTCGATGTGCTCGCGGGCAAGACGATCACCCCCGCCGAACTCGCAGCGGGCGGAGAGGCCTCGGCCGAGCTGACGGCGACGAACACGTCGAACGGCCCCGTGCAGAGCCTGACGATCTCCGACGTGGGCTTCTTCGACGCCGACATGGTCTTCGGTGGCTTCCCGTCCGGGATCGATTACCCGGCAGGCGCCACCGGGGGCACGATCACCTGGTACATCGACGGAGTTCCGCAGGCCCCGGTCGCCTTCGCGGACGGCTCCTCCCCGGTACCACCCGCGGGCACGGTCACCGGCTTCGTGATCGAGTTCACGGGGCAGATCCCGGCGACCACCGTCGCGACCGTCGATGTCGCCATCGAGCCCGGGCTGTCACTCGTCAGTGAGGCGGCACCGACGCATCAGCGCACGAACACGATCGACGTCACGGCGACGAACGACGTCGGGACCGCCGACAGCGAGGCGTCCGATGACATCGGGGTCTACTACCCCCAGATCGGCGTCGCGCTCGACAAGCAGATCACACCAGGAGGCGCGGTCGAGCCGGGCAACAGCGTCGTCGCCAGCCTGACCGCGACCACCCAGACCGGCGTCGCACAGGTCGATTCGACCGAGATCGTCGTCGAGGACTCCTGGCGCGACGACCAGACCGACGACTTCTGGAACGCCTTCGACATCGTGGCGATCGCGCCGACCCAGGTGCCGCCGAACACCACGGCCACCGTCGAGTACCAGCGCCCGGACGGTTCCTGGGTCACGCTCGCCACGGTCAGCACGGGCGCGACCGCCGAGACGTTCCAGATGAGCCGCGCCGAGTTCGCCGCCGCGCTCACCCCACCCGACGTGCCCTCGGATGTCACGGGCATCCGCTTCACGTTCGACAACCCCGACGGGTTCGCGCAGGGGTTCAGCGTCGTGCCGAACCTCGTATTCGATGCGCGGACCGATCTGCGCGACGGATCCGGCCCCACCGACCCCCGGGACGACCCGGAGGACGAACAGTCGGCACAGGTGCCCACCGTCTACGAGAACGAGGCCAGCGCGCAGAGCCACGGTGAGGTCGACGGTCTTCCGGATGGGATCGACAGCGATGTCGTCACCGATCAGGACACGATCGGCGTCCAGACCCCCGCCACGGACGAGGGCGTGGGCATCGACGCGAACAAGCGGTGGGTCCAGACGAGCGACAAGACCACGGATGTCGACTTCCTCGATGCGCAGTCCGGCGCGATCGTCTCGACGCGCAACGAGTGGCGGACCGGGACCAGGGGCATCGACACCCTCGTGCTCACCGATCCCGCCACGACCCCGGACTCGGATCCGCCCGGGCCAGCGAGCACCGTCTTCCAGGCCTTCGATCTGCTGAGCGTCGATCCGGTCACCCTCGAGGACGATCCGCTGCTCGCGTGGGATGACATCACCGAGGTCTGGCTGTTCGTGGACGGTGCATGGACCCCGATCGCCGCCCCCGGGGGCTCCTGGATGGGGGCGGACGGTTTCGTCGGCTACACCCTCACGCCGGAGCAGACCGCCGGCACCACGGGTGTCCTGATGATCTATGAGCCGGACGATGCCGCACGGACCGCGAGCACGGATCCGACGAGACCCGAACCCGGCTCCGGACTGGCGACGTCGGCAGTCGGGCAGTACCGGCCGACCTTCCTCACCTGGGAGCTGCGCAACGTCGTCCGCGACGAGACCGCGACGGCGGACCGGTGGGTCAGCGCCGATGAGACGTTCAACGACTCCGACCCCGGCATCGTCTGGAACAGCCTGCGCGGCGACTGGACGTCGGCGGCGGGGAACGGGAGCGACATCGAGCAGGACAACATCACCCTCATCGACCAGCCTCCCCTCGTCTCGGTGGACAAGACGGTCACCCCCGCGACGGTGACGATTCCCGAGTCCGCCGACGTGGATCCCGTGAACTATCCGAACGTGACCTTCGACATCGAGGCGAGGAACGACAGCACGGCGCGCGCCTCATACCTGCGGGTGACCGACCCGATCCCTTGTGTCGCCGGCGCGGCGGACCAGTGTGTGAGCGCACCGGATGCCTGGGCGGACGATCCGTTCGACGGCGCGGACTACGACCCCGACACCAACCCGTACGAGCGGGTCGACGTGCAGTCGCTCTCCTTCACCTACCCGGCGGACCAGGTCGACCCGGACGCCTCGACCGTCACCCTGTGGGACCGCGCGGCGGACGGGACGCTCAGCACCCGCACGCTCTCCCTCACCGACGCGGGAGGGCTCGCCACGGATGCGCTCGCGACGGTGGTCGGGGTCAGCGTCGTCTTCCACGGCATCGATCCGGCGACCGAGGGCGGCAGCATCCGTGCCGGCGAGGATCTGGGTATCGAGATCGTCACCAAGGTGCGACAGTTCGAGCGCTCAGATGCGGACCAGCTCGTCGAGCCCGGCACCGTCGCCAACGACGTCATCGCCCAGTCCTACGACCCCGTGCTGACGCCTTCCGGCAACGCCTCGACTCCGAGCGACACAGCGAACGACACGGTGGTCCTCGTCAGCGCTCTGCTCGACGCGACCCTCGCGAAGACCATCGATCCGGATGCGATCCTCGAGACCGAGCTCGACGACCCCGTCACCGTGACGCTGGAGGCGACGGATGGCGCGTCGACCGCGGCCACCCAGCAGGTGACCATCACGGACGCCGACGCGGACTTCTGGAACGGCGTGCAGCTCGCGCCCGACCCGGCGCTGAGCACCGTGCTGCCCGCCGGCGCCGATCAGGTGCGGGTCGATGCGCTCGTGGGCACCACCTGGGTGGAAGGGGCCTTCGCGGCGACCGGGGCACTCCCCGCGGGCACGGACCCGGCGCAGATCATCGGTCTCCGGGCGGTGTTCCGCAACGCCGCCGGCGAGGTCTTCTCACGAACGGCCCCTCCGGAGGACTGGACCGCGCAGCTCGCCTTCGACGTCGTCGTGCTGGCGACCCAGCGCGACGGATCCGCGCTCGTTCTTCCGTCCGCATTGCCGAACGCGGCGACGGTCGTGAGCGAGAGGCTCGATGGGCTGTTCGCCGACGCAGATGCCGACGCCGACGCCGAACTGGCGATCGACCCCGGGACGCACGAGATCGACGTCGTCAAGTCGCAGCCCGGATCGAGTCACGTCGTCTCCATCGGCGCGAGCCTCCCGTGGACGCTGCAGTTCACGAACACCGGGACGGGGTTCCTCACGATCGACCAGCTCGAGGACACGCTCCCCGAGTACCTCGATTGGGACTTCTCCCCTCCGATCTACCAGACCTCGGCAGGTGGAACGCTGTCGACCGACGTGTCCGCGTTGATCGACGACACCGGGAAGAACGTGACGTTCACCTGGCCGGACGGCGGGAACCGGATGTCGCCCGGCGAGGTCTTCACGATCACCGTGAACCTCGTGCTCGCTCCGGGACTCGCTCTCGACGGCTTCACGACGAACACGTTCGTCGTGACCACCGAGGAAGAGCTCACCGCGTGCACCAACACGTCCGGGAACGGCGAGGGCACGGTGCCCGATCTGGACCCCGATCAGTGCGGCACGACCAACTACGTGCAGCCGTCGCCGGGCGGATCCCTCGCCGCGTACAAGTACGTCAAGGGTGAGGTCTACGGTGATCTGGTCGACGGTCAGGTCAACCTGAACAACCCCGACGCGGCATGCCCGCTGGACCCCGACGGATACACTCGCACGCCGTGCGCTGCCTACACGGCGGTCGGCGCGACCGACGACTGGCGGCTGTCCGTCGTGAACAGCGGGACCGTCGGCTTCGAGACCGTGTCGATCGTGGATCCCCTGCCGCGCATCGGCGACCGGATGCTCGCGACCGGTGGCGCACGCAACAGCACGTTCGACCCGGTGCTCCTTCCGGAGTCGCTCGCCGCGAACGTCCTCCCCAGCGGAGCGACCCTGACGCTCGATGTCACGACGTCCGCGTCGCCGTGCGTGGGGACCGGCTCGAGCTCTGCGTGGTTCGGTGATCTGCTCTGTGAGACCACCGCCACCTGGGTGCCGGTGCTCTCGTACACGGGAGCGTGGGAGGAGGTCACCGGTATCCGGGTCACGATCGACTTCACGGGCACGGCCCAGGGGGCGTTCGCGCCGGGTCAGGTGCTCGCGCTGCACTACGAGACGCAGAACGTCCCGGAGTCGACCGCGTACCCGGACCTCGCTCCGATCACCGTTCCCGACGCCGGCGGCTTCGCGTGGAACCAGATGGGCGCCGTGGGAACGGCTGCGGGCGGGCGCGAGTACTCCGTGGCCCCTGTGCAGGCCGGGGTGACGCTGTTGGACGGCGACCTCGCGGTGCAGAAGGTCGTGGCCGGTGACGCCGACCGTGCGCCGGATGTCTTCGAGTTCCTGGTCGAGTGTACGGTCGCCGGGGTCCCGCTGGTGCTGCCGGACGACGGCATCCTCAGCGTCTCGAGCGCGAGCGACCTGCGCACGCGTCTGGACGGACTTCCTCTCGGGTCGGTGTGTCAGGTCTCCGAGACCGGAGCGGTCGGCGCGTTCGGAGAGGATTCCCGGATCAACGACGGACAGACCGTGACGATCACCACGCCCGCCACGGAGGGAGCGGAACCGCCGTTCTCGCAGATCGCCGCGATCACGAACGTGTATCCGGTCCTGCCTCCGGATCCGGATCAGGGAGGTGGCGGCGGCTTGCCGTCGACGGGTCTCGATGGGCCTTCCGCGTCTCTGTTCGCCGGGATCGGGCTGTTGCTCCTCCTCGCGGGCGGACTTCTGATCGGTCGGCGGCGCTTCGGTACCGCTCAGCCCGCGGACGCGATGAGCGGTCGTCGCGGGATCCAACAGGAGACCCGGTCGCGGTAGGTGCGGAACGCCGATCCGAAACGTTCCTCGAGGTCGGCCTCCTCGAGCGGGCGGACCAGCGCGTTCCACACGAGGGAGCCGCTGAGCGCATAGACGATCACGAGCCAGGAGCCGACCATCAGACCGATGGCCACGCCCTGCGCGATCCCGCCGATCGCCATCGGATTGCGGACGAAGCGGTACGGGCCCGTGATCACGAGCCGGCGCGGCGTCGACGACGGCAACGGCGTGCCGGCCCCTTGCAGGGCCATCGCAGTGGAGGACCAGGTCGAGAGCGCGAACGCCGCGACGAACAGGACGGCTCCGCCGACGCGGACGGCAGGGGGGAAGGCGAAATGCAGTCCCCAGCGCCACTCCAAACCGGCGATGATCGCGGGCAGAGTCACGAGGAACGTCCCCGAGAAGACGAGGGTCTGGAGCGTGGTCTTCGACACGAGCGTCCTGGCACTGGCCTCCGCCGCCGGACGGAACCGGAACGGCCCGATGAGCAGCCATTCCGAGGGCACGCGCCCCAGCAGGAGGACGACCGCGGCAGCGGTCGATCCTGCCGCTGCCGCCACCATCAGAAGGGCACCCCAGCTCGCGGTCGCCGTCACCGTGGCGTACCCGACCATTCCGATCGCGACCAGCACGGTCCACGGTGCCGCGATCCAGACGGCCTTCCGCACACCGCACGCGACCAGGGCCGACGCGATCACGAAGAACGGGATGTCCAGTGCGGCGACGATCCGGAAGTCGAGCGCGCCCAGCGTCGCGGTGCGGACGGTCGGAAGGCTGAACACCGCGACCCACCAGGCGGCGCCGGCGGCGGCTTGGACGGCGAAGTAGAGGCGTCCCCACGTCACGGCGTCGATCGTGGCAGACGCCGATGGTCGTTGGGTCGCCCTCACAGCGGCCAGTCTAGGTGGACGTTCCGTTCGATCGGTGGTCGACGCCTCAGCTGAACAGCACGACGAGGTAGACGGCGAACGTCACCAGGTGTGCGGCACCGTGCATCGCGGTCACGCGCCGGGCAGCGAAGGTCGTCACCGAGAGCAGCAGCGTGACGGCGAGCATCAGCAGGTTCGCCGGCGACTCAGCGAGGACCACGGTCTGGCCGGTGAACATGCCGATGATCAGCACCGCGGGGATGGTGAGTCCCACCGTGGACACCAGGGCGCCGTGGCAGAGGTTGTTCACCCGCTGGGCTTCGCCGCCGAGGGCCGCTCGCACGGCCGTGATGGACTCGGGGAGGAAGACGATGCCCGCGATGAGCACACCGGCGAGGGCGACCGGGGCGCCCAGGCGACCCAGACCGTCATCGAGGAGTGCCGCCATGTCGTGCGACAGCAGCACGATCGGGATGACGGTGACCACCAGCAGAGCGAGGCGGACGAGGACCTCGGTGCGGTGCTCGGCCACGACCTGACGGATCCCCCCGCCGGCTTCGGACTCTTCCTTGTGCAGCGGGCTCTGCGGCAGGCGCGGGTCGACCTCGGTGAAGTCGCTCGCCTGCGCACCCATCTGCCGGTACAGGAAGAACGCGTACAGCAGGACGGTGAGGATGATGACCGGGATCTCCTGCGCGGTCGTGAACGACCCGTCCGTGCCGATGAGGGCCGGGAGGCCGAAGGCCAGCGCGAGGAGGACGATGAGCATCGACAGGTACGCCGACGTACCGGTGCGGTTGTGCGCCATGCCGCGGTGGCGGATTCCGCCGAGCAGGAGGGCGAGTCCGATCACGAGGTTCAGGATGATCATCGCGACGGCCAGGACGGAGTCGCGCGCGATGGTGGCGTGCTCTCCCGGGCCGAGCATGACCGCCGAGATCAGGATGACTTCGATGAGGACGATCGACAGCGTCAGGACGAGCGAGCCGTAGGGGTCGCCGAGTCGATGGGCGAGGGCCTCGGCCTGCTTCACCACACCGAACGCGCACACGAGGATCACGGCGATGATCGCGCCGAGGGCGATCACGAGGACCGGGGCGGCCACGGGGGCGGCCAACACCGGGTGCAGCAGGAGGAGAGCCGCGAAGGCACCCCATCCGAGGACGATGCGGACGATGTCCGTGCCGCTGATCACCTGTCTGAGCTCTGTGCGTGACATCGCTGGACTCCTTCGAGATGGGGTCGTCCCCGACTGGTGACCGCGGCCCGGGGTCGTCCCCGTCGCAGCGCTGTGTCCACGTCGTGCTCAGCGGTGTCCAGTGTAGCAAAAACAACCCGGTCAGAAAGTAATTTGACTTCCACAGGCAACGGGCTATGGTCAGAGGTTACGCCAGCCACAGAAGGGGAAGCGAGCAACCATGTCAGGCAAGTCCATCCAGGGTCGGGGAAGCAAGAAGGCGCCGCAGCTCACGCTCAAGGAGAAGCGTGCGGCCAAGCGCGAGAAGAGTGCACCAGACGAGTTCCTGAAGCCCCGCAAAGGTGCGAAGGGCTGAGTGAACTCCCGTCCGGCGGGGGTGACGGGGCCGAGTCGCGTCACTTCCGCCGGGCACTCACGGCGTGGACGAGTTCTCGAGGGCGAGATCGACCGCGGCGTCGACGTGCAGCGCCGTCGTCGGGAACACCGGAACAGGAGCGTCCGCGGCCGAGATGAGGAGTTCGATCTCGGTGCAGCCCAGGATGATGCCCTCGGCTCCCCGCGACACCAGACGCTCGATCACCTCGACGTAGCGTCGGCGTGATTCTTCGCGGATCACGCCGTGCACGAGCTCGTCATAGATGACGGAGTGCACGGCCGCCCGGTCGTCCTCCTCCGGCACGATGGTGCGGATGCCGTGGGTCGCGAGGCGCTCGGCGTAGAACGGACGCTCCATCGTGAACGCCGTACCGAGCAGCCCGACCGTCTGCATCCCGGAGGCGGCGATCGCCTCGGCGGTGACATCGGCGATGTGGAGGAAGGGGATGGTCACCGCGTTCTGGATCCGATCCGCGACGAGGTGCATCGTGTTCGTGCACAGCACCAGCACTTCGGCGCCGGCGCCCTCGAGCGCGCGTGCGCGATCGGCGAGCAGAGCACTTGCCGCGTCCCAGTCGTCCCGCGCCTGCATCTCCTCGATCACGGCGAAGTCGAGCGAGTCCAGCAGGATGCGCGCCGAGTGGTGACCGCCGAGCCGCCCGTGCACGCGCTCGTTCGCGAGCCGATACCACTCGAGAGAAGATTCCCAGCTCATTCCGCCGAGTACTCCGATGGTCTTCATCTCACCCTCACTCCCCCGAGCTCTGCCGGAACTGCCGTTCCCAGTCGCGCAACTCCGAGCGGCCGATGAGGGAATCCAACGACACTTGGAAGCGCAGACCCGTGCGGGCGTTGACCTGCTTGATGTTGTCGACGATCTGCGTGGTCACGCCTGTCAGTGCCTCGCGCACTTCGCCGATGCGCTCGTCCGGGGCGTCCCAGAGGTCGGGCCGCGTCAGCAGATCGAGCAGGTAGTCGGGCTCGAGCGCCGCAACGAGGCGTGCGAGCTTGTCGGAGTACTCGGCTTCCGCGAGCACGATCTGGTCGGCCTCCGCCTTGGCGTCGAGGCGGACGAAGAGTTGCTCGACGTGCGAGGCGAGGGTATCGATGCCGTGTGCCGTCTCCGCAGCGGTCGGGGAGTTCGGCAGATTCGCGTAGTCGCTGCGGAGTTCGCGCAGACGATTCACCCGAAGTCGGATGCCGGGAGGCACGGGATCCGCCGTCGCAGGGGATTCGGGCTTGCGACGTCGCCGGGCGAGCACCCCGATCGCCGTCCCCGCGGCGGCCACCAGCACGGTGCCGCCGATGATCACGGGGAGCAGCCAGTCCGCTCCTCCCCCACCGGCACCCGCTCCTGGCGCGGACGGCGTCTCGTCGACGATCTGCTGCACGGTCTCGACCAGCGCGGTCTGCGTGTCGCCGTCTGCGGCCGTCTCGTTCGTGTTCGCGATGAACAGGGCCTGCTCGCTCTCGATCGCCGTCGAGGCGGCCTGGAGGTCGTCTCCGATGGCGAGCACCACGGTCGGCTGATCGGTCGCACCGACGAGCTTCTCGAGGACGTAGGTGCTGTACGGGCTGTCGATGCCGGCGTCTTTCGGCAGCACCACGACCGCGACCGATCCGTCGGAGGGCACGACTCCCGTCAGCGCTTCGGTCAGCCCGGAGCTGTCGGAGACGTCGGGCGACACGTACACGTCACCCGCGCCGAGACCAGCGATCGCGTCATCGATCCAGCCGGAACCGGATGTCGTGGTGCTGATCATGCCCACCTCAGAAGTTGTTGATCACGGAAGCGAAGACGAGGTCGATGCGTTCGGCGTCCGAGGCGTCGAACATCTGCCCTCCGGTGGCGTCGGCGATGCGCTGCAGGGCCGAGGTGTCGGCACCGGAGCCGTAGGCGATCGGGAAGATGCGCACCGGTGCGTCGGTGCCCCCCTCCTTCGTGCTCTTGCCGATCTTCGCGATCAGCGAGTCGAGTGACGTGGAGGAGTCGGTGTCTTCGCCGTCGGACAGGACGACGATCGCATTGATGCGTCCGGGCTCTGCCCGCTCGCTCATGGCCTCGTAGGCCGTGAGGACCGCGTCGTACAGGGGCGTGCCGTTGCGCTGCGCGTACCGGAGATCATCGAGCGAGGAGTCGAGCTTCTCGCCGTCGGCGCCCAGCGGCGTGACACGGCGCAGCACCTGGATGCCCTCGCCCTCTGGGGAGTCGACATCCGTCGTGAAGGCCCAGACCCCGACCTCATCGGTCGAGCGGAAGTGGTCGAGGGTCGTCTGCGCGCCCTGGATCGCACCGTCGAGGCGCGAGCGTCCGTCGCCGATCGGCTCGTCCATCGAGCCCGAGATGTCGATGAGCTCCAACACCGACGAAGGCTTTCGCACCTGTGTCCACTGGTCGATCGCGGTCGAGATCACGTCGACCTCGGGCTTGGGCAGCGTCACGCGGGGCTGTGCCGGGTCGACCCCGAAGTTGGCGGTGAACAGGTCGCCCAGCGGGACCGACTCGTCGAGCGGGCGGAAGCCGTACTCGGGGAGGATCTCCTGAGCCGCCGTGGTCTGCAGGAAGGCGGCGAAGGCCTCGCCCGCGGTGCGCTGCTCCGCTGTCACCCAGTCGGCACCGAGCACGGTGACGGGATTGTCGGACCACATCGAGCCCCCGGACGGGTAGACGGCGACGAGCTTCGTCTTCGGCGGGGTCAGCGTCTCGCCCGGCTGGACGGTGTGGGAGTCGGGGTTGCCCTTGTTGTAGTTGAGCAGGGACGTCTCCTCCAGCGCCACGGCCGACACGTACGCGGAGCCGTTGGCGCCGTTCTGCGTCTCGTCGTACAGGGTCGAGAGCACGTTTCCCGTGGTGTCGCCGTAGTGGATCACGCACTCCTCGAAGACGCGCGAGAAGTCGGCGGCGGCGTCGACGTCTGCGGACGTGAGCCCTTCCGCCTTGCCCGATGCCTCATAGGACTGCATCAGGATGGTCGAGAGCCCGGTGGTCGAGGTGTTCGGGTTCGTCTTCGAGATCTTGAACGCGCCCCAGATGTCCTTTCCGACGCTCCCCCACCCGTCGGGGTCCTGGCACAGGCCTTCGAGGTCGGTGATGCTGATCGGCTCGTCCGGCCAGCCGAGAGCCTTGGCCATCGGCTCGGGCATCCCGAACACGACCGGCGTGCGCGTGAACGATGCCGGCGAGCCGACGAGGTTCGCCGAGGCGGCTGCGCTCACGCGATCGGTCCAGACGGTCGACGCCGGCGACCACAGCGTCGGCCACAGGGCGCGGTCGTCGCTCGGCCAGTCCTCGCCCGAGGTGAGGTAGCGCGCGGCGTTTCCGGACGACACGTTCGTCGGGCGCACCGTGGCGCATGTGTCGAGCGACTCGTGCTCCGGTGAGTCCTTGAAGGCGGTCGCGAGCTCGTCGAGCATGTTGACCTTCTCCGACGACGTCGCGATGGCGATGTGCGTGCACCCGTCATCGGGGAATCCTTGGCTCCCGTCGGGCGTCGGCGTCGCTTCCCCGCCCGTGCAGGCTGCCAGCGTCAGGGCGATGACCGTTGCTGTCGCCAGGGCGGCGGTCGTCCGTCGGGGGGTGTCTCTTCGTACGGTGCGAGGCGCGCTCATGCGCCTAGGCTACCCAGGTATCGTCGCGGCGATCACGCCGTCCCCGCGCGCATGAACTCCTCCGCGGCCTGCACCTGCGCCGCGGTCGGGCGGATGCCGGTGTACAGGACGAACTGCTCGAGCGCCTGCAGGGTAGCCACTTCCGCACCCGTGATCACCGTCGCTCCCGCTGCTCGTCCCGCCCTGATCAGGGGCGTCTCCGCCGGGAGCGCGACGACGTCGAACACGACGGAAGCCGTCGAGACGGTCGTGTCGGAGAACGCCAGCGCGTGCTCGTCCGGTCCGCCGGTCATCCCGATCGGCGTGACGTTGACCAGGATGTCGGCGGTCGCGTCCGCGACGTCCGCACGCCAGCCGAAGCCGTACGACGCCGCGAGTCCGCGTCCGTTCGTCTCGTTCCTGGCGACGATCGTGACCTCGCCGAACCCGGCATCGCGGAAAGCTGCCGCGGTCGCCTTGGCCATGCCTCCCGAACCGCGGAGCAGGACCGACGCAGCCGGATCGAGCTCGTTGCGCGCGATCAATTGCGCGATCGCCGTGTAGTCGGTGTTGTGCGCCGTGAGCACGCCCTCGTCGTTGACGATGGTGTTGACGGAGTCGATCGCCGTGGCGGAGGGGTCCATCCGGTCGACCAGCGCGATGACGTCCTCTTTATAGGGCATCGAGATCGCACAGCCGCGGATACCGAGTCCCCGCACCCCGGCGATGGCCTGCGCGAGGTCGGTCGGCGCGAAGGCCTTGTAGATCCAGTTCAGCCCGAGCGCTTCGTAGAGGTGGTTGTGGAACCGTGTCCCGTTGTTGCTCGGCCGCGCCGACAGCGAGATGCACAGTGTCATGTCCTTGTTGAGCAGCGTCACCGCTTCAGGCTACTCGCGTGCTGTTCGCGCCATCTCCGCCCGGAACCCATGATCCGTGCGGGATCCGCACTCCGGCCGTGTTCGAGCTCACCGGGGTGGCGTCCATGGCGGGATCGCACCTCCTCCCCTATGGTGAAGGTGCATGCACACGGGGATTGATCGTCCCCGTCTCTCCCCAGGAGACGGAAGAGCCACCCCAGGGCCAAGACGATCCGTGCATGCGATTGGGCCCTCTCGAGTAGTTCAGTCCCCAATGGGCTACTCGAGGGGGCCGCTATCGTCGTCCTCACCGATTTTCGGATTTGTCCCCCAAAAGGGGGACAAGGCCTCCGAAAAGGAGCTAGGCTGTTTCTGACGCACCCTCCGGTCGTCTTCGGCCCTCATCGCTCCCCCCGCGGTGAGGGCCACACCATTTTCCGGGCGGCGTCCATGCCCCCTCCCACGCGCCCGCCTGCCGGATCACGGCCGTGTGCCGCTCATGCAACATTTGGATTACCTTCTTGCCGCGGCTATTCCTCTCCGGGCCTCCTCCACTAGCGTTAGCGGTGTCGGGGCATCCCTGCGTCGGCTTTTTACCCAGCAGAACAGGCAGTACATGAGCACCCAGGGCACGGTCAAGTGGTTCAACTCGGAGAAGGGCTTCGGCTTCATCTCCCCCGACGACGGAGGCGCTGACGTCTTCGCGCACTACTCCGCCATCCAGTCATCCGGCTACCGGTCTCTCGAAGAGAACCAGCGAGTCGAGTTCGATGTGGCGCAGGGCCCCAAGGGCCTGCAGGCAGAGAACATTCGCCCCGTCTGAGACGGGCGAGACACAGAACTCCCCGAACGGAGCGCGTCACGAGCGCACTCCGTCGGGGAGTTCTGTGCTTCTGCCGGGCGATGAGGTCGCACGGGCACGATGAGCGACGTGCCCGCTGACCGCCGGCTCGCGGTCAGCTGCCGATCAGCAGCGTGCGCAGTTCGGGGACGGAGCCGACGCGGAATGCGGCGTCGTCTCCTTCATGGGGGTCGCTGAAGCCCCACTCGACGAAGATCACCGGCACGCCGTTGGCCGCGCCTCCCTCGACGTCGTGGTGCCGGTCGCCGACGAGCACCGGATTCGAGGTGTCGGCGCCCAGGTCGCGCAGGCGACGGAGGGCCTCGGCGACGATGTCGGTCTTCGATGCGAGGGTCGCCTCATCCGGCGTCGCGCCGACGGTGGTCAGGAATGCCGGGCGGAGGCCGAAATGGTCGACGAGTGCGTCCACCTGGTTCTCGGGTTTGGAGCTCGCCGTCGCCTGGGGGACGCCCGCGGCATGGAGCTCGTTGATGAGCTCGGTCACTCCCGGGTAGGTCGCGACGTCGGTCGTGTACCCGTCTGCCTTACCGAGTGTGCGGTAGAAGGCGACTGCTTCGGCGGACTGCTCCGGGGTCATCCCGGCCTGGTCCTGGAACGACTGGAACATCGGAGGCCCGATCCAGTGCACCAGCTCCTCGCGTGTCGGCGCGGGGTGGCCGAAGTGCGTGAGCGCGGTGTTGAGCCGACGGAGGATGCCGACGGAGGCATCGACGATGGTGCCGTCGACGTCCCACAGTACGCAGGAGTAGGGGGAGTGGGACATGCTCCCAGCCTAGGGTGCCGCGAGAGGATGACCGTGCTTCCTGCACAGGTGTGCACCTAAGGACCTTATGCACACCTTATGTGAACGCGAAATGTCTCCATATAAGGTCGTGACAACGGCGGTTTCACGGGTGAGAATGGGGGGCATGTACGTGTCGATGGAAATCATCACGATCTTGGCGACCGCGGCGACGACTCTGGTGGCCACCGTCGGCGGATTCGGCTGGATGATCAGTCGCATGGACGCGCGGTTCGCGGCAGTGGACGCGAGGTTCGACGCGCAAGAGGCGAAGTACGACGTGAGGTTCACACGCATCGAGCAGGAGGTCTTCGAGGTGAAGATCGCCATCGCGCGGCTGGAAGGACCGACGCCGCGGCTCATCGCCGCGCGCTGAAAGGGGACGACTCAGAACAGGCGGGGGATGCCCGACTCGATGCCCTTCATGTCGTCGTAGTCGAGCACCAGGCAGCGGATGCCCCGGTCTTCGGCGAGAACACGGGCTTGGGGTTTGATCTCCTGCGCGGCGAAGACACCCTGGACGGGGGAGAGGTGGGGGTCGCGGCCCAGCAGCTCGAGGTAGCGGGTCAGCTGCTCCACGCCGTCGATGTCGCCGCGTCGCTTGATCTCGACGGCGATCGCGGCCCCGTCGGCATCCCGCACCAGAAGGTCGACCGGTCCGATCGCCGTGGGGTACTCGCGGCGCACCAGCGTCGCGCCCTCCGAGATGCGTTCGACCTGTTCGGCGAGGAGCCGCTGCAGGTCGGCCTCGACGCCGTCCTTCTGCAGTCCGGGGTCGACGCCCAGCTCGTGGGACGTGTCGTGGATGATCTCGTAGATCTGCACGCGCAGTGCGTCACCGGTCTTCTTGTGCGTCACGCGCCACACCTCGACGACGCCGGCGCTCGCTTCTTCCTCGCCGGGAACCTCGCTCGACAGCGAGCACGGCGGGCTCATCCAGTTCAGCGGCTTGTAGCTTCCACCGTCGGAGTGCACGAGCAGACTCCCGTCTCCCTTGTGCACGAGCAGACGCGTGGCGAGCGGGAGATGGGCATTGAGCCGACCGGTGTAGTCGACCGAGCAGCGGGCGATGACGAGACGCACCCGTCGAGCCTACTTCGTCGGGAAGGCCGCGCGGTGGGTCCCGCGGCCGCGTGGCGGGGTTTCGACGCGAGACCCCGCCCTCCCGCCGAAACCCCCGTCTCCAGACGTCAGCAGTTTGGGGGTTTCGGCGGTAAGCGGGGGTCTGGTGCGTGGGCGCGAGGGCTGAGCCTCAGCCCTGCTCCGTGCGCGCCACCGGTGTCTTCTCGTCTTCGCGGAGTGGACGGGCGGCTCCGGAGAACAGCCCCGACAGCACGACCAGCCCGACCAGGATGAACAGCGTGTTGAGCAGACCGATGTGCTCGCTGATGACCCCGAGGACGGGCGGGCCGCCGAGGAAGGCGACGTAGCCGATCGTGGCGGCGGCGCTCACCCGCGCCGCGGCCTTGGCCGGATCGTCTGCCGCCGCGGACATGCCCAGGGGGAAGCCGAGCGAGGCACCGACCCCCCACAGCGCCGCACCGACGAGCACGAGAGGGAAGGTCGGCGCGAGGATGAACAGCAGGATGCCGGACGCCGCGGCGACGGCGAGGATGCGCAGCACCAGGACGCGACCGAAGCGGTCGACCAGCGGCCCGCCGAACAGTCGCACCGTCGTCATCCCGATCGAGAACACCGCGAGGGATACCGCCCCCGTGCCCTCCGCGAAGCCGTGCCCCTGTTCGGTGCCCAGCGCGATCCAGTCGTTCGCGCCTCCCTCGGCGAACGACATCCCGAGCATCACCATGCCGAGCAGGTACGTCCGAGGCTCGCGCCATGCCTCCAACGCGGTGTGCATGCGTGCGCGGAACGGCGGCTTCTCGTGATCCGTCGGGTCGAGAGCTGCCTCTCGCGACGGCACCTGGAAGAAGCAGACCACCGCGATCACGGCGATCAGGACGCCGATGACGGTGGCGTGCGTGGCGACGTCGATCCTGAGCTGGGCCGCCAGCGCGCCGATCGCCGCGCCGATGACCGTGCCGAAACTGAAGAAGGCGTGGAACACAGGAAGGATCGTGCGCCTCATCTGCTGCTCGATCGCCGTCGCCTCGACGTTCATCATCACGTCGACCGAGCCGTTGCCGAAGCCGAACAGCGCCATGCCGATCAGGACCACCGTGACGGAGCCGAAGACGTTCGCGCCCAACCCGACGAGCACGATGCCGGTGGCGAACGTCAGCATCGTCAGGAGCATCCCCCGTCGCGCTCCGGTGCGTGCCATCACAGCAGGGCCGGTCGAGATGCCGACGATCGACGCGATGCCCATGCCGAGCAGGATCAGGCCGACCTGCGCGTTGTCGAGATCAAGTGCCTGCTTGATCCCGGGCACGCGCGACGCCCAGGTCGCGATCGAGAGGCCGCTCGCCAGGAAGATGGCGAAGATCGCCGCACGCCAGCGGACGAACTGCGATCGGGTGAGGGCTGAATCCATGCCGCACAGCCTATCGAATCGATTCGACAATTCGGAAACGAAGGGAGCTATCCTCGAAGTATGAGCAGTCAGGAGACGCCACGTCGGCCCACGATCGCTGACGTCGCGCGCGAGGCGGGTGTGGCGACCTCCACCGCCTCCGTCGTCTTCAGCGGCAAGGCGAAGGTGGCCCCCGCGACTCGGGAGCGGGTCCTCGCCGCCGCGGCCGACCTCGGGTACGCCGGCCCCGACCCGCGAGCGGCATCCCTGCGGCGAGGACGCAGCGGCATCGTCGCGGTCGTGCTCGAAGGTCACCTCCGCGCGGCCTTCCTCGACCCGGTGACGACCGCTTTGATGGACGGACTCACCGACGGGCTGGCCGAACTCAGTGCGGGGATCCTGCTGATGCGCGACGAGCCGGGGGAAGAGGGTGCGGGTATCGCCGATGCTCCGGTGGATGCGGTCGTGCTGATCGGCTGCTCGGCACGAACCAGGTCGTCACTCGAGATCGTCGTCGGGCGAGGCCTCCCCGTCGTCGTGATCGAGGGAGACGCGGGGGAGTCGATCCCGCGCATCACTCTGGACAACGCGGCAGCCTCCGCCGACATCGCGCGCCATGTGCGGGACCTCGGCCACCGCGACGTCGCCCTGGTCACGCTTCCCCTCGACACCGAGCGCGAACGGACGGCGATCACTCCCGAGCGGCTCGCGAACGCCACCGTCGATGTCACGATCCATCGGCTCGCCGGGACACGAGAGATCTTCCCCGACGCCCTCGCGATATCCGCCGCCGGAAGCCTCATCGACGAAGGGGTGCTGGTGGGAAGGATGCTCCTCGCCGATCCCGCCACCCGGCCGACAGCCGTGCTCGCGCAGAGCGATCTGCTCGCGGTGGGAGTGATCCGCGCCGCCGAGGAGGCGGGACTCCGCGTGCCGGAGGACCTCTCCGTCGCCGGATTCGATGGGATCGCGCTCGACGGTCTCGGAGACCTCAGCCTTACGACCAGCGTGCAGCCGGCTGTCGAGAAGGGGCGGGCGGCGGGGGAGCAGATCGCACGCATGCTCCGGGGCGAACCCGGCGTCACGCAGCATCTCACCTGCCGTTTCCACGCCGGCACCACGACGGGCCCCGCCCCGCACTGACCGGGCACGGTGCGGATCAGCTGCGCTGCGGTCCGAGCGGGAGAGCGGTCTCGCCGAAATCGAGGATGCGATAGCGGCCGCAGTCGACCACTTCATCGGGCACGGCCGGGAGCGGCAGGCTCCACGCGACGGTCTGCGCGTCCTCCAGTAGGAACGTCACCTCGCCGACGTCGAAGTCGTGCCGGTTCACAAGCCAGGCGTAGCCCCGCAGTTCGTGATCCACCTGGACGAGTCGGGCGGGATCCTGCAGATGCAGCTTAGGCAGGCGGACGGTCCAGAACTGCCCGGCGCCGGTGCGGCCGGACGCGTCGATCCACTCGGTCACGCAGGCCAGGTCGGGGTCGGTGACCTGAGCGGCGGCGGAGAGCCGAGGGACGCGTGCTGCGCCGCCCGCGACCAGCAGCGCGACGGACGCGGCCGCGAGGATCGGGCGGACCCGTACCGGCATCCGCACGATGCGAGGCGATGCGACGAGCGCGAGCACGGGGGCGAAGGCGAGGGGTTGCAGGTAGCGGGCCGCGTGAGTGCCGACCGCGATCGCCCCGACCGCGACGAGGACCGGCATGAGCCAGGCGATCGTGGCGACGAAGCGGGTGCCGTCGTCTGAGGCCCGTGCCGTGCGGAAGCCGGCGAGCACGAGGAGTGCGAGGACGAGCAGCCCGGCGATGATCCCGCCGGGGGTCGACAGCCGGCCGATCAGCAGCGCGCCGTAATACTGCAGCGACTCGGACCACCGCTCGGGCTGCACGTAGCCGGCACCGGTGTTGGCGATCCATGCCGCCAATGGAATGCGTCCGAGGAATCCGAGTATCGTCCCGGCGAGGAGCACGGCCATTACCACGCCGATCCGGGCCCGCTGCGTCGTTCGGATCATGAAGAAGGCGAGCAGCAGGGTGAGCGGTCCCGTCGCCCACACCGCGTAGAGAGGATTCGACAGGGTCGACACGAGGGCCGTGGCGCCGAGCGCGATCAGCGAGACGGCGCCGCGCGACCCCCCGTCCAGCACCCGCCGGACCAGTCCGACCGAGAGCACGACGGCGATGACGGTCGCGGCGTAGTAGGTCGTCGTCAGCGTCAAGGACGCGAGCTCGAGCGCATCCCGAGACGCCGATACTGCGGTCATGGCGAGAACGGAGAAGGCGGCGACGCTCAGCAACGACCAAGTGACGGGCGCCGATCGCTCGGACCGACGGCCGGCGACGACGCGAACGGCTCCGTACAGGGCGAGCAGGTTCACCACGGCGCTCACGGCCAACAGACCGTCCACCTCGAACGGCAGGACCGTGTCGAGGCCGGCGAACACCGCGGTCTCGGGGAGGAACAGCACGCTCGACATCGCCCAGTCCATCGGCTGCCCGGAGAGGACGGACCGTGCGAACATCGCCACGACCAGGGAATCCGCGTCACGGAACAGCAACTCGGAACGCGCGGACGCAGCGACCTGCGCGGCGGTGATCAGTGCCAGCCCGAGGGCTCCGACCCCACCGGCCAGCTCCCGCACCCACGCCCGCATGCGACCACTCTTGCACGTTCGTGCAGAGCGAGAACCGCGCGGTGCGCCTCCCGCCGGTAAACTGGACGCGAGACCCCCGCGAGAGCTGTGGGGCCGACGACCCCCGAGGGAGCCGCGTATATGCTGACGCTCCTCGCCGTGTTCCTCCTCGGGTCGCTGTTGATGCCCGTTCTGGTGCGCTGGCTCGGAGCTCAGGCGTTCGCGATCGCGGCCCTCGTCCCGGTTGCCGCCTTCGTGCATGCGCTGGTGATGACGCCACAGGTCCTCGACGGTCCGGTTCCGTTCGAGTCGATCGCCTGGATCCCGCAACTCGGCCTCAACCTGTCCATGAACATGGACGTGCTCGGCTGGGTGCTCACGCTCATCGTCACGGGGGTCGGCGCCCTCGTGCTGCTCTACTGCCGGTGGTACTTCCACGATGACGCGGCGGGCATCGGTCAGTTCGCCGGGGTGCTGCTCGGTTTCGCCGGCGCGATGTACGGTCTCGTCCTGACCGACGACCTCGTGATGCTGGTCATGTTCTGGGAACTGACGAGCATCCTCTCCTACCTCCTCATCGGTCACTACCGGCGCCGTGCCGCCAGCCGACGCGCAGCGCTCCAGGCACTCCTCGTGACCACGCTCGGCGGACTCGTGATGTTCGTCGGAGTCGTGCTGCTGGTCGTCGACACCGGCACTTCGAGCATCCGCGAGATCCTCGAGATCGCGCCGTCCGGACCGATCGTGGATGCCGCGATCGTCATGCTGCTGGTCGGAGCGATCAGCAAGTCGGCGCTGTTCCCGTTCCACTTCTGGCTTCCCGGCGCGATGGCCGCGCCCACTCCCGTCAGCGCCTATCTGCACGCGGCGGCGATGGTGAAGGCAGGTATCTATCTGATCGCCCGGTTCGCCCCGATCTTCGCGTTCAGCGCGCCGTGGCGCCCCATCGTCATCACCCTCGGCATCCTGACGATGCTGATCGGCGGTATCCAGGCGCTGCGTGAGACCGACCTCAAGCGCATCCTCGCGTTCGGCACGGTCAGCCAGCTCGGCTTCTTCGCCGTGGTCGTCGGCTACGGCACGCAGGCTGCGGCACTCGCGGGACTCGCCCTGGTCATCGGGCACGCGCTGTTCAAGTCGGCCCTGTTCCTGATCGTCGGCGTCATCGACCGTCAGCTGTCCACACGAGACATCACCGAGCTCTCCGGTGTCGGACGCCAGGCTCCCGTCATGGCGACGGCGGCATTCATCTCCATCGCCTCGATGGTCGGCATCGCTCCGACCATCGGTTTCGTCGCGAAGGAATCGACCCTCACCGCTCTTCTCGACGATGCGCTGGGAGGATCCCCGTGGGGTCTGGTCGCGCTCATCGGGGTGGTCCTCGGTTCCATGCTGACTGCGGCATATGGGGCCCGCTTCCTCTGGGGGGCCTTCTGGAAGAAGCGTGATGAGCAGGGACAGCAGCTCCCGGACACCGCCTGGCCCGACCCCCCGGTGGGATTCCTGTCGGCGCCGATCATCCTCGCCGGTGTCACCCTCGCCGCGGGAATCGGCGCTCCTGCGCTCGACGTCGCCCTGCAGGGGTACGCGCTCACCGCGAGCCCCGGGCTCGACCACGCCGGAGAAGCCGTCGAGGGTCCGGGGCATCTCGCCCTCTGGCACGGCTTGGAACCTGCACTGGGCATCTCGATCCTCTCGATCCTGCTCGGCATCGGGCTCTTCCTGCTCAGCCGCAAGACCGCGTGGGATCGCAAGGCCCGCCTGCTGCGCTTCACGGCGGCGGACGTGTACTACCTCGTCATGCGCGGCGTCGACCGCCTGTCGGTCCTGAGCACCACGCTCACCCAGCGAGGCTCCCTGCCGGTGTACGTCGGCACCATCTTCGTGGTGTTCGTCTCCGCAGAAGTGACAGCGCTCATCGCGAGTGACATCGATCGCTACAACCTGTCGGCATGGCACACCCCCGCCCAGATCGTCGTGGCACCGATCATGGCGATCGCCGGAGTCTTCGCCGTCCGTGCGCAGAAGCGCTACACGGGAGTGGTCCTGGTGTCGGTCACCGGCCTGGGGATGGTGGTCCTCTTCGCCACGAGCGGTGCCCCGGATCTCGCTCTCACGCAGATCCTCATCGAGACCGTCACGATGGTCACGTTCGCGCTCGTGCTCCGTCGCCTCCCCGCGCGGATGGGCGAGCACAACGCCTCCGTCGGCCGGGTTCCGCGTGCGCTCCTCGCGATCGGCGTCGGCGTCACGATGGCCTTCATCGCCGTCGTGGCGACCCAGTCCCGGATCGCCGACCCGATCTCGGAGATCTTCCCCGAGATCGCCTACGAGATCGGCCACGGCAAGAACGTGGTCAATGTGGCGCTGGTCGACCTGCGCGGCTGGGACACGATGGGCGAGCTCTCGGTGCTCGTCCTGGCCGCGACGGGTGTGGCTTCCCTGGTGTTCGTCACGCACCGGGCCGACCTTCTGGCGGGCACGAAGAATCTGCCGCGGGCCACCCGCAAGGCCGCCCGCAGCCGCCCGCTCGTCGAGACCACCGAGGGCATCCGCTTCCAGACATCCGAGAACGAGAGCAGCCCGCGTGCCTGGCTCGTCGGCGGACAGAGGATGAAGCCCGAGAACCGCTCGATCCTGCTCGAAGTGATCGTCCGAATCCTGTTCCACACGATCATCGTGGTCTCGATCTTCCTGCTGTTCTCCGGGCACAACCTTCCGGGCGGAGGCTTCGCCGGAGGGCTCGTCGCCGGTATGGCTTTGGTCATGCGATATATCGCCGGTGGCCGGTGGGAGCTCGGCGCCGCGGCGCCCACCGATGCCGGGCGACTCCTGGGCACCGGGTTGATCCTCGCCGTCGGCACCGCGGTCGTGCCGCTCTTCTTCGGCCTCGCACCGCTGACCAGCACCTTCTGGGAATGGGAGATCCCCGGCATCGGGCACATGGAGTTCGTCACCTCGACCATCTTCGACGTGGGCGTGTACCTGGTCGTGATCGGTCTGGTCCTCGACGTCCTGCGCAGCCTCGGCGCCGAGGTCGATCGGCAGGCTGCCCTCCGGTCCACACCGGGCCCCGAAGGCTTCCTCTCCCGTGAGGGGAGGAGCCGCTGATGGATGTCTCCCTCACCCTGATCATCATCATGGCCGTGCTCTTCGCCTGCGGCGTGTACGCGATGCTGGAGCGCAGCCTGACCCGCGTGCTGATCGGCTTCCTGCTGCTCGGCAACGCGACCAACCTGCTGCTCCTGATTGTGATGGGAGTGCCGGGCAACGCTCCGTTCTTCGGTACCGAAGGCGAGATGAGCGACCCGCTCCCGCAGGCGCTCACCCTCACCGCCATCGTGATCACGTTCGCGGTCTCCGCCTTCCTCCTCGCCCTCATCTACCGCTCCTGGCAGCTCGGCCAAGCCGACACCGTCGAGGACGACGAGGCCGACATCGCGCTCCGCGAGCGCACCGACGCCGACGAAGACCTCATGGACGACGAGTCCGAGACCGACGACGACGAGGCCACCACGGACTTCGTCGGGGTGCAGACGTCGCCGATCACGGTGCTGCACATGCGTGATCACTCCGCCATCCATGACGACGCACCCTTCGATGCGCCCACCGATTGGGGTGGCGACGCAGACCATGACGAACGTCACGACCACGGACAGAACGAGGAGGGCAAGCCATGACCGCCCTCGTCCCGCTCCTCGTCGCCCTGCCGCTCCTGGGAGCCGCGGTCACGCTCGTCTTCGGCCGGAACCCACGGCTCCAGGTCGTCGTCACCGTCGCGACGCTCGCCGCGGTCTCGGTGATCGCCGCTATCCTCCTCGTGGTGGTCGACGGAGGTGAGCCGCTCGCGGTGTCTGTCGGCGGCTGGCCCGTCCCGTTCGGCATCGTGCTCTACGTCGACCGGCTCGCCGCGCTTCTGGTGCTGATCTCGAGCATCGTGCTGGTCGCGGTCCTGCTCTTCTCGGTCGGCCAAGGTGCGGCCGACGGCACCGACGAGACGCCGATCTCGATCTTCAACCCGTCCTACCTCATCCTGGCCGCCGGTATCTTCAACGCCTTCATCGCGGGCGACCTCTTCAACCTCTACGTCGGCTTCGAGATCCTGCTCGTCGCCTCGTACGTCCTGATCACCCTCGGCAGCACCGAGTCCCGGATCCGCACCGGCGCGGTCTACATCGTCGTCTCGCTGGTGTCGTCGATCCTGTTCCTGGCGTCGATCGCGATGATCTACGGTGCGCTCGGCACGGTCAACATGGCGCAGATCGCCGAGCGGATGTCGGAGCTCCCGCAGGAAACGCAGCTGGTGCTGCACCTGATGCTGGTCGTGGCATTCGGCATCAAGGCGGCCATCTTCCCGGTGTCCTTCTGGCTGCCGGACTCCTACCCGACCGCGCCCGCCCCGGTCACCGCGGTGTTCGCAGGCCTGTTGACCAAGGTCGGCGTGTACGCGCTGATCCGCACCGAGACGCAGCTCTTCGCCTCGAACAGCATCGACACCCTGCTGCTCATCATCGCGCTCGCCACCATGATCGTCGGGGTGCTCGGTGCGGTCGCGCAGGCGGAGCTCAAACGAATCCTGTCGTTCACCCTGGTCAGCCATGTCGGCTACATGATCTTCGGTCTCGCGATCGCGACGCCGGCCGCGATCGGTGCGACGGTGTACTACATCGTCCACCACATCGTCGTGCAGACGACCCTGTTCCTCGCAGTCGGCCTCGTGGAACGTCGAGCGGGCAGCACATCGATCCTGCGGGTCAAGGGACTCCTCAAGGTCGCCCCCGTGATCGCCGTGCTGTACTTCGTGCCCGCGATCAACCTCGGTGGCCTGCCACCGTTCTCGGGGTTCATCGGCAAGTTCGCACTGTTCGAGGCGGCGGCCTCCGTCGGCACCCCGCTCATGCTCGTGCTGATCTTCGGTGGCATCATCACCTCGCTGCTCACGCTGTACGCCCTCATGCGCGCCTGGAACCTCGCGTTCTGGCGTGAGGAGGAGGACTCCACCGAGACCGAGGGGCGCATCTCCTACCTCGGCAACGCCCCGGCCGCCGACGAGCAGCAGGAGCGGCGTCGCATCCCGAAGATCATGACCGTCGCGACCGGGGGGATGGTTGCGGTCACCCTCGCCCTCACCGTCTTCGCCGGTCCCCTCTACGCCCTGTGCGACCGTATCGGTGCCGCCCTGCTGCAGCCGGTGAGCCTGGTGCAGCTGGAAGAGGAGGTGGGCTGATGGTGCGCGAGACCCGACGTCATCTCTGGCGCGACATCCGGGTGCAGCTGCCCTTCCTGGCGTGGCTCGTCGTGCTCTGGATGCTGTTGTGGGCGCAGTTCACCGTGCTGTCCTTCCTCACCGGACTCATCGTCGCGATCTTCGTCACCCGCGTCTTCCGGCTGCCCACCGTCGCCCTCTCCGGTCGAGTCAACCTCTGGTACGCGGCGCTCTTCGTCATGCAGTTCCTCTTCGCCGTGCTCAACGGAGCGCTCTCGGTCACGGTGCAGGTGTTCGACTTCCGCCGCCAGCCGGGCACAGCCATCGTCGCGGTGCCCCTGCGTTACGCCGACGACCTGGTGATGACGCACGTCGCCGTGGTGTCCTCACTGATCCCCGGTTCGCTGGTCGTCGAGACCGATCGCGACCGACGCATCCTGTACCTGCACGTCATCGGCGTCCGGACGACCGACGACGTGGAGAAGCAGCGCGCCGGGGTGCTCCGGTGGGAGCGCAGGATCGTACGTGCGCTCGGCGACCCCGCGCAGTACCGTGCACTCAAGGCCGACGAACGGGCCGGACTCGGAGCGAAGGGCGGTGTCCGATGAACATCCTGCTCCTGCTGATCATGGTCGTCTTCGGCATCGCCGCGATCCTCGCTCTGATCCGCATCGTGCGCGGACCGTCGATCCTCGACCGCGCCGTCGCCTCCGACGTGCTCCTCACCGAGGTGATGTGCGTGATCGGTGCGGAGATGGCGATCAACGGTCACACCCGGAACATCCCCGTCCTCCTCATCATCGCGGCCATCGGAGTGTTCGGGTCGATCGCGGTGGCCCGGTTCGTCGCGAGAAGGGACAACACGACACCATGAACGTGCTCGGTCTCATGATCCCGGATGCCGTCATCGACGTGGCGGTCCTGGTGCTCATCCTGCTCGGTGCCGTGCTGTGCCTGTCGGCGGCGGTCGGACTGCTGCACTTCCGGGATGTGCCCTCCCGTCTGCACGCGGCCACCAAGCCACAGGTCCTCGGACTCCTGCTCATCTGCATCGCCATCGCCCTGTCTCAGCGGTCGATCGGCGGCATCCTGGTCGGTCTCGTGCTCATCGCGCCGATCGTGCTGATGCAGTTCGCGACCGCTCCGCTCTCGGCGCACATGGTCGGGCGGCAGGCCTATCGCAACGGAACCATCGAGCAGCGGGGCCTCGTCGTGGACGAGCTCGCCGAGTCGAAGCAGACACCGCCCGCCGCCGGCTGACCTCCCCCCCCCCCGGGGTCGCGCCGGCCGGGCCGGTGTCGCGTCGGCCGGGCCGGTGTCGCGCCGGCCGGGCCGGTGTCGCGCCGGCCGGGCAAGGTGTTCTGGGCCCTTTAGCCCGTGACGCGGTTCGCAATTCAGGAGAAGTCGGCGGGGGCAGGCGGAACCAGACCACGTTGATGCCTTATGCCCCCGAGTTTCCTGAATTGTGAACGACATCCGCCAGGAAGGGTGGATCGGCGACGACACCACCCAGTCTGCACATCTCGACGATCAGCAGAAGTCATTCACATTGCCTGGTGGAGCAGCCCTCGGAGTCGTCAGCCCCGCCAGTCTCGATCCGTGCAGAACCTCACTCCAGGACAGCGTGCGACCGCGCTCTTCACGCCGATGCTCCACACCCGCGAAGATCTCCTACATGGCGGTATGACGTCGCGCGAAGTGACAGCCGCAGTGCGCGCGGGGCATCTCCTTCGTCCGCGCAGGAACAGATACGCGCGCCCGGGCATTGATCGGACGGTCATCGAAGCGGTCCGTGCAGGAGGCCGACTCACATGTCTGTCGTTGTTGCAGGTCATCGGAGTCTTCGTCCTGACCAACACGAGGCTGCACGTGCAGGTGCCGAGGAACAGTTCGCGTCTCCCCGCCCGAAAGGCCGATGCGCCGCATCTCCATTGGGTCGATGAGCCGGACGCGCAGCTGCTGCATGTGTCGACTCTTCATGCAGCGGTACGCCATGCCGTTCGTTGTCAGACACCCCGTGCCACGGTTGCCACGCTCGACAGCCTGACTCACCACGGCCTCATGACGATGGCGGAGCTGCAGGCGCTCTTCGAGGATCTGCCGGCGCGGTTCCGACCGCTCCTGCGTCTTGTAGATTCGTCAGCGGCGTCCGGGCCTGAGACGCTCGTTCGTCTCATGCTGCGGGCGCTCGGGCTCGCGTATGAGACCCAGGTCCTCATCTCGGGTGTCGGCTACGTCGACTTCATCGTGGACGGCTGGCTGATCATCGAATGTGACAGCAGGGAGTTTCACGAGGGATGGGGAAAGCAACAGCAGGATCGCCATCGCGACATCGCAGCCGCACGCGCGGGCTACGTGACGATTCGTCCCCTCGCGGCCGACATCCTTCGTAGTCCGCTCTCGGTTCAGGCCGCTCTTCGAGAAATCATCGACGTGTTCGGGGGGAGGTTCGCGGGGCGCGGTGTTCGTAGATCAGGAAAGACGACCTGGATCTGAGCAAGGAGGCGCTGCCCAAAGCCGAGGGCGCGTTGCGTCCTGAGTTGTGAACGCGGACGGTCGGTGAGGGGTCAGATGCGGGCGGCGAACTCGTGGATCAGCCGGGCTGCGGGCTCGGAGTCGCTGATCAGGGTGCCGTGACCGTGGTCGGGGATGACTTCGAGGGCGGCCCCGGGGATGGCGTCGAGGATTTCGCGGCACCAGCTCAGCGGCGCCAGCGGGTCGCTCTCACCGCGGAGCACGAGCACGGGGCACTTGATGCGGACGAACGCGTCTTCGGGCTCGTGCACGATGGTCGCGCGCATCTTCCGGATCAGGTGCGGGCCTCCGCGCAGGTACTCCCTCGCCCCGCGCCAGAGCACCAACGGGCGTTCGCCGATCAGGTCGAGCAGCAGGTACCGCGCCTGGGCACCGACGTTGCGCGCCGCCTTGTTCACGGTGGGGCCGGCCAGCACCACGCCTTCGACGAGGGAGGGATGCCGCGCGGCGAGCTCGGCCGCGATCTGACTTCCCATCGAGTGGCCGATCACGATGACCGGACTCGCCCCCACGTGCGTCAGATAGGCCGCGACCAGGTCGGCGTGCCGCTCCATGGTGAGGGTGCGCGTCGGTTCGGGCGCCTCACCGAATCCGGGGAGGTCGAGTGCGATCACGCGCCCCTCGAGCCGTTGCACGATGTCGAGGTAGACGCTGCGCCCCATGCCGATGCCGTGCAGGAGCAGATAGGTGTGGGGGCCTTCTCCGAACGTCTCTGCGATGAGCGTCGCGCCCCCGTGCTCGAACTCCAGGAGCGTGGCGGGAGTGCCCTTCGGGGCGAGGTAACTGGATGGCACCCACCCACGCTAGCCGAGCACCCTGTGGCACCGCTTCCGACGCCGCCGCTCGCGACGGTTCAACCGGCCGGGGTCAGCACCAGGGTGTCGACGGTCGCCGCTGTGACGGCCTTCTCGGTGAAGGCCCACGGCGTCTGCACGCCGGCGGCCCAGTCCTCGGTCTGGTCGGTGTAGTTCGCGTGGAAGGCGTGGCCGGACGCCCCGGTGAGGTGGTTCCAGGTCGACGCATCGAAGTCCGAGAGGTCGACGACCATGCGCATCGAGGGCACCGTCGTCGTCGCGTACGAGACGCCGAGCGCCCATCCGGTCGCGTTCACCACGGACGCTCCGCCGCCCACGGGGAACGGGCCCCGGTTGAACAGCGCTTCGATCGGTGCGATGCCGGAGGAGCCGAGAGTGTCGCTCGTGAGGGTGATCGCGTGGAGGTCGCCCCAGTTCCACCGCAGGACGTCTTCACCCTGCAGCGCGGCGAGTTCCTCGTAGGCCTGTTCCGCCGAGAGCTTCAGCATGGACTCCATCCCGTCGACACCGAGCGCTGCGTTGGTCCACAGCGGGTCGGACGGATCCTCGAACAAGTCGGCCACCACCGTGAAGAGCCTGCCCTGTCCGTCGATGGGGAGCGGCTGTTCACGTTCGGCGAAGATGTTCTGCACGAGGTTCGACCAGAGCACGTTGGCATAGGCGGCCGCGGCGGAGGATGCCGAGTTCTGGGCGTCCCACGTGGTCAGCAGTTCCACGGCTTCCTTCGGTCCGGCTCCGCTCACCTCGACGTCGCCCATCACGGTCACGAGGTGCTTGCCGATCCACATCTCGTTGTCCATCTGGATGTCGCGCATGTCCTGGGCGGTCAGCGGAGCGGCCGCCGCGCGTCGTTCGATCAGGTGCGCGATGCGCGCCGCCCGGTACCCGTAGTCCCAGTCGCGGGAGAGGAAGTAGGAGTAGTCATCCGCCACGATCGCGTTGTTCGCGGTCACGATGTACCCCGAGCTGGGGTTGTACGACACCGGCAGTTCCTCGAACGGGATGTACCCGGTCCAGTCGTAGCTGCTGTCCCATCCCGGCTGCGGCATCCACCCGTCGCCGGCGCCCCGGATCGGGAGTCGGCCGGGCGTCTGGTAGCCGATGTTGCCCTCGGTGTCGGCGTAGATCAGGTTCTGGGCCGGCACGTCGAAGAGGGATGCGGCGTAGCGGAAGTCCTCGAAGTCCTGCGCGGTGCCCAGGGCGAAGATCGCGGTCGCTGTCGTGCCCGGGTCGAGGGCGGTCCAGCGCAGGCTGACCGCGTACTCGGCGTCGTCCTCTGCGCCGGGCGCGGGAGTGGTGGCACCACCGGCGTCGAGGGCGGGTGCGGGGTCGTCGGCGATCGCTGTGAAGTCGTCGGTGAGCCCCGAGATGATCGGCCCGTGCACGGTTGAGCGGATCGTCAACTCGATGTCGTCGGAGCCGGCGACCTTGATCGTCTCGGTGCGCTGCTCGAGCGGGACCAGCTTCCCGTCGCGCCAGTACTCGTCGCCGACGACGCGCTCGACGTAGAGGTCGGTCACATCGGTCGTGAGGTTGGTGAAGCCCCAGGCGACCTGGCTGTTGTGCCCGATCACGATGCCGGGCAATCCCGAGAACGAGAAGCCGCTGACGTCGAACGGGCAGTCGTCGTCGACGGTCGAGCAGGTGAGCTGCACCTGGTACCAGACCGAAGGGAGGGAGGCGCCGAGGTGCGGGTCATTCGCCAGCAGCGGTGCACCGCTCTCGGTGAGGTCGCCGGAGACCACCCAGGAGTTCGAGCCGATGCCCTCGCCCACATCGCCGACGAGTTCGCTCGCCGCCTCGATGAC
The DNA here is from genome assembly GCF_049099505.1 of Microbacterium sp. IO18. NCBI lineage: Bacteria > Bacillati > Actinomycetota > Actinomycetes > Micrococcales > Microbacteriaceae > Microbacterium > Microbacterium sp. IO18. The sequence continues at coordinate 2,236,048 of NZ_JBMJAF010000001.1, read as the reverse complement.
GCTCGACGTCTCGGTCCACTCGATCGTCGTGGTCGCCTGCTGGATCTGGCCCTCGGTCTCGGGGAGCGTGTAGGCGGCGGGCTCCGCGCCGGTGTCGAGAGTCGGCACCGTGGAGATCTTCGGGACGATCACCGGATTCTCGTCGAACGGATAGTCGGGGTAGAGCTGCGCGAGCAGGTCGCCGGTCTCGGTGGTCGTCTCGTCGGCCTCGCTCGACTCGGCGGCGAGGAGCGAGCGCTCGGTCTCGTTCTCGATGTTGCCCCGGAGGTCCCAGGCCATCGCCTTGAGCCAGGCGACCGAGTCGGCGGGTTCCCACGGCTCGGGTGCGTAGTCCGGGTTCTGTATGCCGAGAACTGCATATTCAAGCGACAGCTCCGCTCCGGAGCGGGAAGCGAGGTAGGCGTTGACCCCGTCGGCGTAGGCCTCGTAGTAGCCGCGCGTGATGTCGTCCATCGCCTCGACCTCGGCCTCGGCGACGTCGCGCCAGCCGAGGGTGCGCAGGAACGCATCGGTCGCGGCCTGCGACTCCCCGAACATCTCCGCGACTCGACCCGCGGTCACGTGGCGACGGAAGTCCATCTCGAAGAACCGGTCCTGGGCGTGCACGAAGCCCTGGGCATAGAAGAGGTCGTCGGTGGAGTCCGCTGTGATCGTCGGGATGCCGCGGGCGTCTCGCTGCACCGTGACCTCGGCCTGGAGTCCATCGAGCTCGAGCGTGCCGGCTGTCTGCGGGAAGGAGCGTTGGATCGTCCAGGTCACGAAGAACGCCGCGGCCACGGCGACCACGACGACAGCGGCCACCACCAGGAACGCGATCCGTCCGATCCGGACTCCCAGGGAGGGGCGTGCGGGTGCAGCGGATGCCTGTGAATCGGTCGTCATCGTCGAGAACTCTTTCGGGTAGACAGGTGGAACTCAGTCCCATCGAGCCCCAGTGCGCGTATCAGGGTCGCGCCTTCGCATCATATCCGGCCGGGCGCTCGTCACGGCGTGTCCCGCGACGAACGCCCGGGATCATCAGCCGATCAAGCTCGGTTGCAGGTCGCGCAGGGTTCGCCGATGGGTCATGCGCGTCACCCCGATCATCGCCAGCAGCAGCGCACCGGCGAGCCAGGCTCCGAGGACCACCAGATCCCACCCGGCGCGTGCGTAGTCTCCGCCGTACATGAGCTGCCTCATCGCGTCGACCACGTAGCCCAGGGGGAGGACGTGATGGAGGGCAGCGAGGGGGCCGGGCAGCGTCTGCCAGGGGAACGTCCCTCCCGCGGTGACCAGCTGCAGCACCATCAGCACCAGGCCGAGGAACTGCCCGACCGACCCGAGCCAGACATTGAGGGCGAGAATGATCGCCGCGAAGGTGGCCGAGGCGAACATCATCACGCCGAGGGTGCCGAGCGGGTGGTCGAAGGTGAAGCCGAGGGTGATCGCCAGGATGCCCATGAGCCCGACCATCTGCACGGCGCCCAGCATCGCGGGGGTCAGCCACCCGGCCAGCGTGATGCGGATGGGCGAGTGCAGGGCGGTGATCGCGCGCCGAGAGATCGGCTTCACGATCAGGAACAGTGCGTAGATGCCGATCCACGCGGAGAGCGCGGCGAAGAACGGTGCGAGGCCGGCGCCGTAGTCCTCCGCGGAGGCGACCTTGTCGCTCGACACCTTCACGGGGTCCGCGATCGTGTCGGCCTGCAGTGTGCGCAGCTCCGGTGTCGAGGACGGGATCGCGTCGACGCCGGCGGACAGCCCGTCGCGCAGCTCCGTCGTTCCGGATGCGAGCGTCGCGAGCCCGTCCCGCAGTTGGACCGCGCCGGTGTTCGCGGCCGAAGCTCCGGTCGCGACCGTACCGGCCCCCGATGCGAGATCGGCGGCACCGGACGCCAGGGATGCGGCGCCGTCGGCGAGCTGGTCGACTTTGCCGACCGCGCTCTGCACCTGCGCGTTGCCCTCCTCCAGGCGGGAGCCCAGCGGGTCGAGCGTGGCCAGGACCTGGTCGATCTCCTCCGGGGTGAGACCCCGCTCCGTCAGGGCGTTCGCGATGTCGGTGCGCACCTGCGGGAGGGCGTTGGTAGCCTGCTGGACCGCCGCGCCGGCGCGGTCGGCGACGTCCGCCAACTGGCGGTTCCCCGCGCTGACCTGCTGTGCGCCGCTCGCGAGTGTCTGCGCTCCTGCCGCGAGTTGAGCGGTGCCGTCCGCGAGTTTGGCGGTGCCGTCTGCGAGCGTGGAGCTCCCCGTCGCGGCCGTCCCCGCGCCGTCCGCGAGCTGCGTCGCCCCCTCCGTCGCGGTGACGAGGTTGTCGCGCACGTCACTGAGGCCGGTGAGCAGTCGCTCGGCCGCCTGGCTCCCGACCATCTCGGCCACCGAGCTGCGGATCTTCTCGACGGCCTGGGTGCCCATCGATGAGGCGAGATAGTTGTTCGCGTCGTTGGTCTCGAGGACGATCCGTGCTTGGTGGGGGTCCGTGCCGGCGGCGGAGGTCAGCGCGGTGGAGAAGTCCGCCGGAATGGTCACGGTGAAGTCGACGGCACCCGTCCGCAGTGCCTCGGAGGCGTCGTCCGCCGTCATCCGCTGCCAGTCGAAGGCGTTGCCCTCGAGGAGGTTCTCGGCCACATCCTCGCCGTAGTTCACATCTTCGCCGGTCGCCGGCTCGGTGCCGCTGGTGGGGGCGGGCGCACCGTCGTCATCGACAACCAGAGCGACGGGAACCTCGGGGAACTTGGCATACGGGTCCTGGTTCGCCCAGAGGTAGAGGCCGCCGTAGAGGATCGGCACGCAGATCAGCGCGACCAGGGCGAGGATCCCCATCCTGCTCGCAGTCAGTCGCCGCAGCTCGGCGGCGATCATGGCGGGAACCTTCATCGCCCACCTCCGTTCTCTGTGGGGTCCTCGTGCAGGGGAAGCAGGGTGTCCGCGTCATGGTCCGTGGCGTCCGCCGCAAGGTTCGTGGCGTCCGCCGACACGCCAAATGCAGGACCTTCTGCCCCGTCCGGTCCGACCTCTGGCGTGTCGGCCACCGGTTCGGGGTCGGGGTCGGGTTCGGGGTCGGGTGTGGGTGTGGGTGTGGGTGCGGGTGTGGGAAGCGGCTCGACGGGGCCGGAGGCGTTGATCGCCTCGAACTCGTGCATCCGCTCCAGAGCGACCGCTGCCGAGCCGCCGACGATCACGAGCATCGCGTAGCCACGGTCGGCGAACTCCCCGGCGATGCGCCACCAGCCGTCCGGACGTCCGCCGTGCCGGTCGGGGGAGACGAGGACCAGTCCTTCGACGCCTTCGCGGAGCACGGCGAGTTCGCACAGGATGCGTACGCGGGCGGCAGGATCGATGTTCCCGATCGGGACCGAGGCGAGCTCACTGAATCCCAACCGGGCGAGCCAGCGCCGTGCGTGCGGTGGTGTGGCGCCGACGCCGGCGAACATGAGCTCTTCGCCCACGACGCCGGCGAGCGTGATGTCGGGATGCGGATCGCTGACATCCGGGGCATCGACCAGCGCGAGGTGTCGGCGCAGCGCCTTCGGGTCGGTTGTACCGTCGATGCTCACCCGTCCGGTGTCGGGGCGCATGCGGCCGCTCGCGATCAGTCCGAGCACGGTCGGACGCTGTTCGGTCTCGGCGAGGGCGAAGCGCACGGCACCGGTGTGGAATTCCAACGACGTCGCCGGAAGGGCCTGACCGCCGCGTCCTTTGCTCACGTCCTGCAGGGCGATCTTCATGCGCGGGCCGTCCGATCTGCGGGTGCGGTGGCGTCGATGTCGGGGTGAGCGGTGAGGAGGTCATCGATCTCACGCCAGGAGAGCCCGGCGATGCTCAGCACGGTGCGCACGGCGACGTCGGCCGCGTCGGAGCTGGTGGCATCCGTGCGCGAGACGACAGTGCGGGCCATCTCCTCGATCAAGCGTGCGAGCGTGGGCGCAGCGAGGTCCGTGCGGAAGCTCCCGTCCTCCTGGCCGCGGTGCACGAGGTCGGCGACGGTGCGACGCAGGGGTGCGAGTGCCGCCGCGGTGTGTTCCACATGCGTCTCATCGAGCGCGAGTGCCGCAGCGAGATGCACGTGCGCCGCCTCGTGCCAGAGCCGCGCGGCGAGGCGGGCGAGGGTGATCCGGGCATCCTCGTCATCGATCGAGGCGGCGATCGCATTGAATCGTTGTGCTCCGGTCGAGATGAGCTCGCGGATCAGGGTGTCGCGATCGTCGAAGTGCCCGTAGAGCGTGCGACGGGAGAGGCCCGCGGTGCGTGCGATGACATCGATCGAGGCATACGGGTCGACCGCCAGGGTCGACCGTGCGGCGGCGAGGATGACGGCGCGATTCTCGACGGCGTCGCGACGGGGTGCACGGGTTGTCATCGGTCCAGGATACGATCATGCACAGTAGTGTGCAAGATAGGGGCTGGATTCGAAGTCGGCTCTCAGGATCCCCGCCCCGCGGGCATGGCTCGGCCCGGCGGGCATGGCTCGGCCCGGCAGGCATGGCCCGGCCCGGCAGGTATGGCTCGGTCCACAGGTATGGCTCGGCCCGCATGCATGGCTCGGCCCGCAGGTATGGCTCGGCCCGCAGGTATGGCTCGGCCCACATGCATGACTGTTCCCCGGATGCATGAGCGATCCGGATGGACCGGTCATGCACTCGTCGCCGGATCATGCAGGTGCGAGGCAACCCGCGTGAGGCGCAGACCCGCGTGCGGCGCAGACCCGCATGCGTCTGGGCCCCGCGTCAGGTGGCGCCCGGGATCAGTCGGTGCCGGAGTCGAAGGCCGCACCCTCGGAGGCGGAGTCGACGGCATCCGCCAGGGTCTCATCGGCCTCGGAGATCGATCCGTGGACCGACTCGGTGATCTCGCTCGACTCGCCGGCCGTCACGCGACCCACGAGCTCGCCGGTCGCGCCACCCACGAGGCCGAGTCCCGCGTACTGCTCCAGGCGTGCGCGCGAATCGGCGATGTCGAGGTTGCGCATGGTGAGCTGGCCGATGCGGTCGATCGGTCCGAATGCGGCATCGCCGACCCGCTCCATCGACAGCTTCTCCGGACCGTAGGAGAGGTTCGGGGAGACGGTGTCGAGGATGGTCCAGTCGTCTCCGCGGCGCAGACGGATCGTCACGGTGCCCGAGATGGTGAGGCCGACCCAGCGCTGGATCGACTCGCGCAGCATGAGCGACTGCGGCTCCAACCAGCGGCCCTCGTACATGAGGCGACCGAGGCGGCGGCCCTGCTCGTGGTAGGTGGCGAGCGTGTCCTCGTTCAGGATGCCGTTGACCAGGCGCTCGTAGGCGATGAACAGCAGCGACATGCCCGGGGCCTCGTAGATGCCGCGGGACTTGGCCTCGATGATGCGGTTCTCGATCTGGTCGCTCATGCCGAGGCCGTGGCGTCCGCCGATGGTGTTCGCCTCCATGACGAGGGCGACCGGGTCGCTGTACTCGACGCCGTTGATCGCGACCGGACGGCCAGACTCGAAGGTGACGGTGACGTCTTCGGCCTCGATCGCGACGGAGGGGTCCCAGAACTTCACGCCCATGATCGGGTCGACGGTCTCGAGCGAGACGTCCAGGTGCTCGAGCGTCTTCGCCTCGTGCGTCGCGCCCCAGATGTTGGCGTCGGTCGAGTAGGCCTTCTCCGCGGAGTCGCGGTACGGGAAGTCGCGCGCGACCAGCCAGTCGCTCATCTCCTTGCGGCCGCCCAGCTCGGTGACGAAGTCGGCGTCGAGCCACGGCTTGTAGATGCGCAGACGAGGGTTGGCGAGCAGGCCGTAGCGGTAGAACCGCTCGATGTCGTTGCCCTTGTAGGTGGAGCCATCGCCCCAGATGTCGACGCCGTCCTCCTTCATGGCGCGCACCAGCATGGTGCCGGTGACGGCGCGACCGAGGGGCGTCGTGTTGAAGTAGGTCTTGCCGCCGGAGCGGATGTGGAACGCGCCGCAGGAGAGGGCGACGAAGCCCTCTTCGACCAGGGCGGTCTTGCAGTCGATCAGGCGCGAGGCCTCCGCGCCGTACTCCAGCGCGCGGCCGGGGATCGATTCGATGTCGTCTTCGTCGTACTGGCCGAGGTCGCCCGTGTACGTGAAGGGCACGGCGCCCTTCTCGCGCATCCACGCGACGGCGACGGAGGTGTCGAGTCCTCCGGAGAAGGCGATGCCGACGCGCTCGCCGACGGGCAGGGACTGGAGGACCTTGGACATGGCTCCCAGTCTATCCGCGGGCGGCGTGTCGCCCTGTCCCGCATGACGGTGGGGATGCCGCCCTCAGGCGAGGAGGACCTCCACCCGGAGCGCGGCATACGTGCCCAGGGCGCGACGGTCGCACGTGAGTAGTGGGACGGCGGAATCCCGTGCGGCCAGGCCCACGAGTCCGTCGTACACCGAGCCCCCTGCGATGCCCGCCTCGGCGAAGGTGGTGATCGCAGCCGCCGCCGTCGTCGGCGAAAGCGGTGCGGAGGCGGGGAACGACCGGTCGATGATCTCCTGCGCGCGACCGGGGCTGACGCGCGCGGCGCCCGGCAGGCGCGTCAGCACCGAGTACGTCTCGACGGCCGCGTGCCCGGCGAGCCCGATGACGCGACCGTGGGTGAGTTCGAGCATCCGTCCGTGTGCCGGGTGCCGGTCATGGACCAGCGCGATCGCGGCACTGGTGTCGAGGAGGAGATCAGCGCTGATCGGCAAGTCGGAGCTCCCGGATCTCGTCCACGGTGAGTGTCGGGCCGCCTGTGATGACGAGACGACCATCCTTCTCGATGAGGTTGTCCGGAGCGTCGATCTCGATCCGGATGGCGTTGCCGTCGAGGATGAGATCGACCGGGCCGGGGATCAATCCCACGCGCTCACGGAGCGCGGCCGGGATCACGATCCGCCCTGCCTTGTCCATGGTTGCTCTCATGCCATGACCGTACCATTCGAATGGTGATAAACGAGTGCTTCATATCGGCGGCGGACGCGCAGGCAGCGTCGATACAGTGCTCGCATGCAGAGAGCGCGGTTCCGTGGACTGTGGTGGTTCGTCGCAGGAGGCGTGATCCTCGCAGTGCTTCTCGTCGTGGCGTTTCAGAGCTTCCGCGGATCGACGCTCGCGCGGCAGGACATGGGCGCGCATCTGACTTTCCCCGCGACGTATCACGGCTTCGAAGAGGCCCCGGAACACACCGGGTTCACTCTCCATGAAGACGGCGTCGCTGACGTGTCGGCGCTGATGCTGGGGTCGGACGAGCGGATGCTCGACGACGGGCGCGTGTGTCTCGACGGAGACGTGATCCCGGTCGCGGGGAAGGCGAGGTGGCGGACGGACGATGCAGGCGGGGTCATCATCGAGGCGGGCGAACGGCACACGCGCTTCCAGCAGGACGATCCGTTGCTCATGGGCGGGGGCTGGGGAAAGGTGTACGTCCTGACTCCGTGCACCGAGGAGTACACCGCGACGTTCGTCACCTCGAACGCGAACTACTCCGACTGAGCGACGTCCTCGGCCTCTGGAGGCGAAAACGGAGAAGTGGCGGGCGCGGGGCGGCGTGTCGAGGCGCGACTCGCCGACGGACGCACGACACGTCTCCGTTTTGGCCGAAGTCGGAGCGGCGGGGAGGCCCCCAGAGGTGGAAGAGTGGGCCGACGGAGGTCGGACATGGCGGACATGGGTGGAGCAATCCTGTGGGGTGCGGTCGCGGCGGCACCGCTGTTCATCGGTGCGGTGCTCGCGCTGCTCCGGAAGTGGCCGCCGCGGTGGCTCGGTATCGTCCTGGGCTTCGGCGCGGGCGCGCTGATGGCGTCGATCGCGTTCGAGCTCTGGGAGGAGGGGCTGGATCTCGCCGGCCCCATCCCCCTGGTGATCGGCGTCGCGGCCGGAGCGATCAGCTACTACATCGCCGATCGCATCCTCGACGCTCGTGCCGCGAAGACCAAGGCCGAGGCGGGCGGCGGCCAGCTCGCGGTCGGAGCGCTGCTCGACGGCATCCCGGAGCAGCTCGTGCTCGGGATCGGCCTCGCCTCGGGGGAGCCGGTCAGCATCGCGCTCGTGGTCGCCATCCTGGTGTCGAACCTTCCCGAATCGATCGGCTCGGCCGCTGACCTGCTCGAGGGCGGGATGGCGAAGTCTCGGGTGCTCCTGCTGTGGGCGGGCGTCGCCGTGATCTGCGCGCTCGCGACGGTTGCCGGATTCGGGCTGGCGAGCCTGACCGGCGATGACTTCCGCTCGGCGGCGAGCGGCTTCGCGGCCGGTGCGCTGTTGGTGATGCTCGTGGATTCGATGATCCCCGAGGCGCAGTCGAAGGCGAAGGAGTCCACGGGCCTCGCGACCGTGCTGGGGTTCGCGCTCGCCGCAGGGCTGGCTCTGGCGAGCTGACGACGCGCGGCGAACACCCCGCCGCCGACGATCAGGTCTCTCCGTGCTCCTGGTCTCGACGGACGATGCGCCCTGTGATGTGCTCGATGTGGAACGCCAGGGGGAGGTCCCGTTCGCTCCCGGCCCACGGGGTCACGCGAGGCCCGGCGCCGGCCGCCTTCTCCTCGGGCACCCGGGACAGCGGTCCGTGCATCAGGACGCTCCAGGCGGTGCTGCCGAGGGGGTCGTGATAGTCCACCTCGAACGAGACGTCCGCCGGCTCGTGCGTCAGCTCGGCCAGCAGTCCCTCGGGCGCGGTGCGGAGGAGCAGGTCGTGGCCGGAGACGACGTAGTTCACGGGCAGGATCTGCACGCGGCCGTCGTGCACGAAGCCGATGCGGCCGATCGTGGTGGTGCGCAGCAACTCGGCGGACTGCTGTTCATCGAGTACTCGGATCATCCGCGCCTTCCTTTCCCTGTGGCGCCAGGCTATCCACGGCGGGAAGCGTGTTCAAGGGACACCTCCACCGGGGAGGGGAGGCACCCGCCACCCGGCGGACGGAATGCGTCGGATCGGCCTCGGGTGGCGGGTTATCCTCGGGTGTCGCGTGCGCGAGTCTGGCGAGACGCCGCCGCGACGGCGGCCGAGGACAAAGGAGTTCTGATGACGGACACGACCCTGGCACGACCGCCCTTCGATCCCGAGCTCGAAGCCGCGCTCGCCCTCGTCGGCGACCAGCTGCCGCCCACGCTGACGCCCGAGATGATCCCGCTGCTCCGGCAGTCGCCCGTGAGCGGGGATGAGGAGATCTTCGCGGCGCTCGCGGAGCGGGGCTTCACGCGGCGGGACGTCACGATCGCCGGACACGAGGGCGATGACATCGTCGTCTCCGTGATCGAGAAGGAGGGCCGCACGGGCACCGGCCCCGGGTTCTTCCACACGCACGGCGGCGGCATGATCATCGGCAACCGTTGGCTCGGCGTGGTCGGATTCCTCGACTGGGCGGAGCGATTCAACGGAGTCATCGTCACGGTCGAATACCGACTCGCTCCGGAGTTCCCCGACCCCTATCCCGTCGAGGACTGCTACGCGGGGCTGCGGTGGACCGCGGAGCACGCCGACGAGCTCGGCATCGACACGTCGCGGCTGCTGATCGGTGGCGGCAGCGCCGGGGGCGGGCTGGCGGCGGGCACCGCCCTCCTCGCCCGTGACCGGAAGGGTCCTGAGCTGATCGGTCAGCTGCTCATCTACCCGATGCTCGACGATCGTGATGCGTCGGTGTCGACGCATCAGATCGATGGGATCGGCGTCTGGGACCGCGGCTCGAACGTCACCGGATGGTCGGCGCTCCTCGGCGACCGCAAGGGCACGGACGACGTGTCGATCTACGCGGCACCCGCCCGCGCCACCGACCTCTCCGGCCTCCCGCCCGCGTTCATCGACTGCGGCAGCGCCGAGGTGTTCCGCGACGAGGACGTCGCGTACGCCACGAAGCTGTGGGAAGCCGGCGTCCAGGCCGAACTGCACGTCTGGGCCGGAGGGTTCCACGGCTTCGACATGTTCGCCCCGCACGCCGCCGTCGCGCAGGCCATGCTCGCGGCCCGCGACAACTGGGTGAACCGCCTGCTCTCCTGAGTCCGGATTCCGTGCCCGGACCCCTCCCGTCGCACTCCCTGCCCGTTTCCGGCCCTCGGGGCGGCAGAGAGTGCGACGGGAGCACGGCACGTCGACCCCGTAGGGTGGAATCCCCGCGCGATGGAGCCCGACATGCAAGACCTGCTGGGGCGGCTCACCGCCCTCGACCCGGATGCCAGCGAGACGCTCAAGGTCGTCACGTACTTCGACGCCCTCGTGGCCCGTTCCGTCGGCGTCGAGAGCATGCTGCGGGGTGCCGCGGTGCTCAGCGGCGCGACCGCGGGACACCGCGACGGCCGGCAGATCGTGCGCGTGCGCGCGGACGGGGTGCGCATCGACCCCATCGAGCCGTCGCCCGCCTGGCTCATCCGGGAGAGCGGCCCGGACGCCGTCGCCTGGATCGAGCGCGACGGCGATCCCCACACCAACGACGCGATGATCCTGGAACGGCTCAGCCTCGCGCTCGGCATCATCCGGGCACGTCGCGCGGTGGGACCGGAGAGCGCCGTCGAACTGGCGATCAGCTCCTACGCCGGCGCCGATGAGAGGGCCGCCGCACTGCCGCGCCTTCGTCTCACCGACGAGGCGCTGCGGATGGTCGCCTCTCCTCCTGACCCGGCACCCCTGCCGCAGTATCCGTCCGCCGTGGTCGCCACCCGGCACGGACTCACGCGGGCGACGATCCTGGATGCCTCCACCGAGGCGCGGGACGCCTGGCCCGACGGTGCGCAGCTGCGGCTGGGTCTCGGGGTCGCCGGCACGGGAGAGCAGCTTCCGCGATCGTGGTCTTCCGCTCTGGTGGCGGTCCGGCTCACCGATCCCGCGGAACCGGTCGTCGATGCCGCCGACCTCGGAGTGCTCCTGCTCGTCGCGGAGGCCGCGGACGCCGGCCCCCTCCACCCGGATGCGGCCGCGCTCGCCGCGCTCGACGACCGAAGCCGCGAACTGCTCGACGCCGTCATCGAGGAGCAGAGCGTGCGGGCGGCGGCGGTGCGCCTGGGAAGACACCACTCCAGCGTGCAGGAGCGGATGGCGGCGCTCGTGGTGATTCTTGGCTACGACCCGCGGACCTCCCGCGGACACGCCCGCTACGTGCTCGCCCGGATGCTGCTGACCCTCAGCGCCTGAGGACCCTGCGCCTCGGCTACTCGTAGCCCGGGTAGTCCTGCAGCCGCGTCTCGAACTCCTCGCGATCGGCGTCGCTGAGTACCCCACTCGCGAGCACGAACAACTGAAGGCCCTCGAGTGGCTCCCCGGTGCGGGCCTGCTGCGCCTCGCGTGCCGCGAGGAATCCGCCGTCCTGATCGTTCGAGAGGTCGTGGATGTCGGCGTAGAAGCGCAGCGGATCCGGGTAGTTCTCGGTGTAGTACTCCCACGTGTGCTGCGAGCGGGGGTCGTCGCTGCCGTACAGCTTCGTGATCATCCCGGGGTCGATGCCGGAGATGGCGGGGTCGTTGAACGAGTACAGCTCCCACAGCCCGTGTTCGATGACCACCTCGTTGATGACGGCCATCACCGCGTACTTGCGATCGTCGTCCTGGATGGGCTGCTCGGTGGCCCAGCCCTGCGAGGTGTACTCGACCAGCATCGACTCCCCGCCGTACCCGTTGCGCTCCGGCCGCAGGTCTTCGTCGCCCACCGCGACCCAGGTGTACCCGAACTCGTCGGTGAGCCGCGCACGGATGTCGGCGAAGAGCGACTCCGACTGTGCCCGCACGTCTTCCAGGGACTGCTGTGCAAGCGTCTGCTGCGGATCCGTGCCCTTGATCCCGGGGTATGCCTCCGCATGCTTCTGCTCGGCGGACTTCATGCCCTCGTAGTTGCCGGAGGCCGACGTCTGCAGGGCGCTCATGCCGCCGACGGTGGCGACGTTGAACAGGATCGTGACGACCAGGGCGATCGCCCCCAGCAGGCGTCCCCGCGGTGAGAGCAGAGCGGCGATGACCGTTGCGACCACGACGAGCTGAGCGGTCACCATCGTGACGCTGTAGAGGATGTCGGTGCTGCCGGCCAGCAGTGTGCCCAGCAGCGTCAGGGCGAACAGGACCGCCACAGTGAGGGCCGTCCACCCCAGAGCGTTGGCGGGCTTCTTCGGCTCCTCCTCGACGGAGACGGAGACCGCGGCAGGGGGGGAGGGCAGGAAGGCCTCGCGGCGTGCGCCGCGGTACCCACCGGGAGGGGGAACCGGGGGCGCGCCTTCGGTCCCCGCGAGGTAGCGGGCCCTCTGCTTCTCGTGATCCATCACCACGGCTTTTCCGTTCCCGACCCGCCGGGATCCTCGCCCAGCTGCTGGTCGCGCTCCTGGGTGCCCTGCTCGAGCTTGTCCTGAAGGTCCTGGAGCTTGTCCTCGGACGGCTGCTCGTCCTCGTTCGGCTGCGGAGGCGGGGGCTGCTGCTGATCCTGCTCCTGCTGCTTCTGCTTCAGGCGGTCCTCGGTGCTGTCGAGCGTGTCGGACATGTCGCGCTGAGGATCGGACGACTGCTCCTGCGCCTCCTCGCTGTGACACTCCTCCGGCGTCTCGGCGGTGATCGCCAGGGCTTCACCGTAGAGCTGGGCCGCGGTCGCGCCATCGCCGCCGGCGCGTGCGGCGTCGCCCATGCGCTCGACGACGAGAGCCAGGTTGATCCGCACCCCGCACACTTCGAGCCCGGTGGCCAGGCGGAGCGCCTCTTCGAGCTCCGCCCTCGCCTGCGGCAGCTGTTCGGCCGCTCCGAGCGCCGTGCCGATGTTGAAGGGGGCCTTGTACGGCTCGAACCAGTTGAGGAAGCTCTGTCCGCGCGCCGCCGCCTCCGAGCCCGCGAAGTCGTCGACCACGTAGGCGGTGATCGCCTGGTGCGCGAACGCGTACATGCTCAGCAGCTTGCCCACGAACAACAGCGCGGCGAGAGTGAGCGGAAGGGTGCCGATGGCGACCCATCGACGGACGCGGCGGCGTCGCCGATTCGACCGCAGGAGTGCGGCGGCGGCATCGTTCGTCATCGTCACGAGGTGCCTCCCGGTTGCCGGAGGGATTCCCGGGGCGCGCGCAGTCGCCGCAGCTGCGCGATCAGCATCGTGGCGCGGGCGAGCTCGACGCCGAGGATGAGGAGGATGACGAGCGCCGCGACCCAGTACAACTCGATGGCGTTGCCGACCTCTCCGGACTCGGCGTAGTCGGTCGTCGTCGACGGCGCCTCGGGCAGTACGGCTTCGGCGTCCGCGGTCCGGCGCTGGTAGTCCACCCCGAGCTGGTCGGCGATCCTCTCCAGGTTTCCTTCGTCGATCACGGAGAGGGCGTCGGACCCCTGGTATTGGATATAGCCGGTCCCGCTGTCCGAGAGATCGCCCGTGGTGATGCGCATCGGTCCGCCCTCGGTCGTGCCGTAGCCGAAGACGCCGCCCGCATCGGTGTACTTCTCGCTCGCGCTGAACGACTCCGGCGGGGTGTCGACGGTCTGCTCGCCGTCACCGAAGTAGAAGACCATCCGCGACCGGTCGGGTGAGGATTGGGCCGCCGAGGTGAGTGTCTCCGCGAGCAGCGGCGCGGCGATGCCGATCGAACTCCCGCGCGACTGGCTGGTGACCTCGGGGCGCAGCACGTCCAGCGAGCCCAGGAGGGCCGTCGTGTCGGTGGTGAGGGGCATCCGCAACTCGGCGGCGGCGTCCGAGGTGATCAGGGCGAAGCGCGCGCCCGGGTACTCCTCGACCAGCGCGCGCACGTCGTCGCGGATGCCGTCGAGTCGAGGTTCCCCGTCGCCCCAGTCCTCGGCGACGATGCTCGCCGTGGTGTCGACGACGAGCACGATGTCGGTGTCGGTCGCGAGCGTCTGGGTGGCGCCGCCCGGGATGCCGGGGCGCAGCAGCATCACGACGCAGGCGAGCACCAGCACCAGGCGCATGGCCCACAGGGCGCGGTGTCCGGCGAGGGAGCCTGGCGCGGACGAGGCAGCCGCCGTCGCCTTCGCCGGTCGCACCAGGATCCACACGACCAGGGCGATGATCGGGAGGCAGATCAGGGCGATCAGCAACGGAGCGAGTACGGGATGGAAGATCACAGTCGCACCCTCCACAGCACCACGACGAAGGCCAGGAGGCAGATCGAGAGCAGAGCGATCCAGAGGTCGGGGGTGTCGGTCCAGACCACCTGCGCCTCTCCCCGCAGCTCGGTGGCCTCCTGCTCCTGCACCTGGGTGACGATGTCGGAGACGGTCGTCGTGTCGCGCAGGCCGAACGCGGCGCCACCGGTGGCTTCCGCGGCGGCCGTGAGCTCCGCGCTCACCGCCGCGTCCTTGCCCTGCACCGGGTTCAGGGCGAACACGCGTACGCCCTTCGACGCCGCGTAGGCAGCCGCTTCGTCGAGCGTGACGATCGAGGCGCCGTTGATCTCGTTGTCGGTGGCGAAGATCACCGAGCGCGAGCGGTCGTCGTCCGGGTGGTCGAAGCCCATCGTGCAGGCGGCGAGGCCGTCGCCGATCAGCGAGGCGCCGTCGCCGTTGAGTGTGCCGAGCCAGTGCTCCGGGACCTGGTCGCCGTAGTCGAAGCTCCGGGTCATGCTCTCGAGGTGCTCGCGGATGAAGTCGTAGTCGTCGGTGAGCGGGAAGATCTGCACCGGTGAGCTGTTGAAGATCGTCAGCCCGATCCGCTCACCTTCGAAGCCGTCCAGCAGCTCGTCGAACACGGTCAGCACTTCGACGTCGACCTCGGTCATGGATCCGGAGACATCGAGGCACAGCATGATGTCGCGGCTCGTGTTGACCGGTTGGACGGTCTGCGCCGACATCGGTCGGGCGGACACCACCCCCGCCACGAGCGCCGTGACCGCGCCCAGGGCGAGGATGCCCGAGAGCGCCACCGCCCGCCGCGCCAGCGCCTGACGGAAGGTGGGCAGCGTGCGGAGCCGTTCGGCGCGGGCGATCCGGGCCGTGTCCGCCGCGCGACCACGGCTGCTCCGGCGCAGACCCAGGACAAGGCCGATCGCCACCGCGATCAGCACGACCGCCGCGGCGGCGAAAAGCACCCAGGGATTCGCTAGTGCCATGAGCGCACCACCGTCCGGGCGGCTTCGGCACCGGCGACCGGATCGATCGCGGGTCCCTGCCGGAAGATGCTCGGGTAGTAGTGCCTGCCCATCGCATCGATGAGCGCGGGATGGACGCCCCGTGCCACGAGGTCATCGAGCGCGAGGACGGGAGCCTCCAAGCCGCTGTACTCGTTGACGAACGTCCGCACGACGCGGCTGAGCTCGAGGTTCGCCTGCCGCGGGGAGAGGCGGCGCTCGCGGTAGTCGGTCTCGATCTGCTGGATGCGCGTCAGGTACTCGGTGCGCAGCTGCGAGAGCACGTCGACGATCAGCGGTGTCTGTCCGGCATTCTGCTCGCCGACGGACAGGGTGCGCCGGGGGCGAGTGAGGAGGATCAGGAGCCAGGCCCCCGCGATCAGCAGGAGCAGGATGCCGATCGCGAGCAGCATCCATCCCCAGCCGTATTGTGCGGGCGGGTAGAGCTCGTCAGAGCCGGGCATTCGACCTCCGATTCAGCAGCTGCAGGAGCTGCGTGACGGCGTCGTCCTGTCCGTCCAGAGAGGCGTGGCTGATCTCCATCCGCGTGAGGAGCTCGGCGAGGTGCGCGGCGTCGGCGTCGCGCTGTGCGGTCAGCTCTCGCACGATGCCACGGTCGCCCTGCACGAAGTCCGGCACCTGCCAGCGGCTGTCCACGTCGCTGCGGATGCGCCCGGTCGCGTGGTCGAGCACGGGGTCGGCGTCACGCACGGTGAGCCACAGGACGTCGTGCTGCACGCGCAGGCGCCGCAGCATCCGCTCGGTCTCGCTCGTCACGGCGGCCTCATCGGTGACGACGACCACGATCATCCGGCGCGAGATCGTGCGCGTGATGAACGACAGCAGTGCATCCCGGTCGCTCGGTGCGGAGCTCTCGTCGATCGCGCGGTCGATCGTGCGCAGGGCATGTTCGAGTGCCCCCTCGCTGCGGCCTGGCGCGAGTCGACGCACCTTCGCGGAGTCGCCGTAGACCGTCGTGAAATCGTCGCCGTGGCGCAGCGTCAGCACGCCGAGCATCCCCGTGGCGAGGATCGCCAGCTCCTTCTTCGAGCGTTCGTCGGCGGCGAGGGCCGACATCGAGCGGCCGGTGTCGACGGCGAACAACACGGTGTGCATCCGTGTGGCGCGCGAGCGCTTGACCAGGGGAGTGCCCAGCCGCGCGGTCGCCCGCCAGTCGATGTCGCGCACCTGATCGCCGTACTCGTATTTGCGCAGGTCTTCGAAGTCGAGGCTCCGCCCGTGCAGCAGCGACGCGTAGGCGCCGTCCAGCGCGTGCAGCGACTTGCGCGTCGAGTGGATGAAGAGCTTGCTCTTCACCTGCGTGATCAGGCTGGCCATGAACGGGTCAGGGAGTGGGGACCGACGCGAAGATCTGGTCGATGATCTCCTCGCTGCGGATGCCCTCGGCGTCGGCCTCGAACGTCAGGAGCACGCGGTGGCGGAGCACGAGGTGCCGCAGCTCCCGGATGTCTTCGGGCAGCACGTGTGCGCGCCCCTTGAGCAGCGCCAGTGCCCGCGAAGCCTGCAGGAACGCGATGCTCGCCCGGGGGCTCGCGCCGTACTTGATGAAGCGCGCGCGCTCCTCGCCGATGTACGGCGCCGGGTTCCTGGTGACGTAGGCGATGGACACGATGTAGTTCCGGATCGCGGGGTCGACGTAGATGCGGCTCGCGACGTCCTGCAGCAGGTGCACGTCGTCGAGGCTGACCGTGCTGCTCACATGGCGGTCGGGGTCGAGCACACCGGAATCGATACGGCTGAGGACCTCGAGCTCTTCGGCGGGGCTCGGGTACTCGACGATCTCCTTGAGCAGGAAGCGGTCCATCTGCGCCTCGGGCAGCTCGTAGGTGCCCTCCTGCTCGATCGGGTTCTGCGTCGCGATCACGAGGAACGGCTTCGGCAGGTGATGGACCTCGCCGCCGATGGTCGTCTGGTGCTCCTGCATCGCTTCGAGCATGGCGCTCTGGGTCTTGGCGCTGGAGCGGTTGATCTCGTCGAGCAGCACGAAGTTCGCGTGCACCGGACCGAGCACGGTGCGGAAGGAGCCCGTCGCCGCGTCGTAGATCTGGTTGCCGGTGATGTCGCTGGGGAGCAGGTCGGGCGTGCACTGGATGCGCTTGAACTGCGCTTTCACGGTGTCGGCGAGAGTGCTGGCGGCCGTGGTCTTCGCCAGGCCGGGAACGCTCTCCAGCAGGATGTGACCGCCGGCGATGAGGGAGACGAGGAGGCTCGTGCGCAGCCGATCCTGGCCGACCATCTTGGCGGAGTAGGAGGCGGAGATGATCCGCAGCACCTCGGCGGCTCTCCTGAGCTCGGCGTCGGTCGGCGCGGCCTTCGTCGCTGCGGGTGCGGCAGGGGCGGCGGACGGGGCAGGTGCGGCGGGCGCGGCGGGCGCGGGGGCCGGTGCCGGCGGTGCAGGGGCGGGCGGAGGCGGCGGTGCGGCGATCGTCCGCGGGTCGGGCGTGGAGGACTCGGTCATCTGTAGGCTCCCTCGTTCAGGGACGCGCGTCGCGGCCATCCCCCGCGCACCAGCGTAATCGCTGTGTCCACCTGCATGACCGGATGACGGATGCAGGACGACCCGCCGAGCCCAGGTCATGCATCCGTCCGAGAATCCTGCAGGTGGCGGGCAGGCGCGACCCCCGGTGCCGGTGGCGGACACTGCTAACGTCGAAGAGCAGCCGCTTTCCGGGCAGGTCGAGCTTCTCCGCTCCCACCGGGACAGAACTGTTCCTCGCTCGGAAGCGGCCGTGCCGATACATGACTGAAGAGTATGAGGACAATACGTGACGAGTAGAGAACGAGTAGCGATCATCGGAGCCGGACCCTCGGGGATGGCGCAGCTGAGGGCCTTCGAGTCCGCAGCCCGTGCGGGAGCCGACATCCCCGAGCTGGTCTGCTTCGAGAAGCAGGCCGACTGGGGCGGGCAGTGGAACTTCACCTGGCGCACCGGACTGGACGAGTTCGGCGAGCCGGTGCATTCGAGCATGTACCGCAACCTGTGGTCGAACGGCCCGAAGGAGGCGCTGGAGTTCGCGGACTACAGCTTCGACGAGCACTTCGGTCGCCCGATCTCCTCCTACCCGCCGCGCCCGGTGCTGTGGGACTACATCGCCGGTCGCCTGGAGAAGACCGACGTGCGCGACCTGATCCGCTTCCAGACCGTGGTCCGCTGGGTGGAGTTCGACGACGAGCGCGAGGTCTTCACCCTCACCAGCGAGCACCTGCCCTCCGGCGAATCGTCCGTGGAGGAGTTCGACCGCGTGATCGTCGCGAGCGGACACTTCTCCTTCCCGAACGTGCCGGAGTTCCCCGGTATCGAGACGTTCCCGGGGTACATCAGCCATGCCCATGACTTCCGAGGCGCCGAGGCCTTCGAAGACAAGGATGTGCTGGTGATCGGCGCGAGCTACTCCGCGGAGGACATCGGCAGCCAGGCGTTCAAGATGGGGGCCCGTTCGGTGACGGCGAGCTTCCGCTCCGCGCCGATGGGGTACGACTGGCCCGAGGGCATCGAGGAGCGGCCGGTCCTCGAACGCTTCGAGGGCAGCACCGCGTTCTTCGCCGACGGCACCTCGAAGCAGGTCGACGCGGTCATCCTCTGCACCGGGTACCTGCACAAGTACCCGTTCCTGCCGGACGACCTCGCCCTCTCCTCGCCGAACAACGTGTACCCCGACGGGCTGTACCGCGGAGTGCTCTGGCAGGGCAATCCCCGTCTGGCCTACCTCGGCGCGCAGGACCAGTGGTTCACGTTCAACATGTTCGATGCGCAGGCCTGGTACGTGCGTGACCTGATCCTCGGTCGTCTGTCCCTGCCCGACGAGCAGGAGCGGGCGGCATCGATCGCCGAGTGGCGCACGCGCTTCGGGCAGATCGATTCGGCCGCGGCGGAGATCCGCTTCCAGGCGGACTACATCCGCGATCTGCTGCAGCTCACGGACTACCCGGAGTTCGACATCGACCGGGTGGTCGAGATCTTCCTCGCGTGGAAGCGCGACAAGAAGGACGACATCATGGGCTACCGCGACCGTACGTACGAGTCGGTCATGACCGGCACCCTCGCGGTCGTGCATCACACGCCGTGGCTGGAAGAACTCGACGACTCGCTCGAGCGCTACCTCGACGTGGACCCGGATGCCACCGAGACGGCGCGGATCATCGAGGGGCAGCCTCGCGACGACGATCGTGAGGCGCTCGCCACCACCTGAGTCTCTGTTGACGCCTCCGCCCCTCCGCCCACTCCGGGTGCGAGGGGCGGAGACGTCAGAGGCAGGTCAGAAGTCGATCGGGGTGGTGCCGCGGCGCCTGCCGATCCAGACGACGCCGGCGGCCACGGCGATGATCGCGATCGCGATGCCGACGATGTAGGCGGAGACCCCGAGGTAGCCGCCCGGGACGGTGTGCGGGTTCAGGAAGGGATACGGGTACCAGTAGGGCTGCCCGGTCGCCGGCGAGATCACCAGGTTCGCGCGGATCATCGTGTACGCGACCCACACGAGGGGGAAGACGGCGGTGGCCCCCACGGCGCTCCAGCCCAGCGCGCGGCGTCGTGGCGCGAAGAGCAGATCGAGGAGCATGATCAGCGGCACGATCACGTGCAGCACCTCGTTGGACCAGGGGACCGTCGCCCCCTGTGGCAGCTCGATCCCGCGGAGCAGCGTGTTGTAGACGATCCCCGTGACGATGGCGTAGGTGCTCGCGCAGACCAGGATCAGAGCGAGCCAGCGCGGTTCGGGGCTCGTGGTCTTCCGGTTGAGGATGCCCCAGAGGCCCCCGATGACGAGCGCGACGGCTGCGAGGACGTTGGAGAGGATCGTGAAGAAGCTGAAGAAGTTCACGATCACCGTGGGGAGGTGAGAGCCCCACTCGGTCTCCGAGAGCATGGCGATCTCGAGCGTCCGCACCAGTTGGGCGACGATGGCAGCCACCGCGAGAACAGATGCCGCGAGTCGCGCGTAGGGCCACCAGGTCGTCATTTCGCCTCCGGTCGTAACTGTAGTCACTCGCCCCGGCGGTTCTCGGCATCAGGTGCGGCGACGCCACCGCAGTCGTGTGATGAGGACGCCGAGCAGGCAGAGGGCTCCGCCGAGGAACATCAGCGGCGTCGGCACCTCGCCGAGGATCGCCCACGACATCAGGATCGCGATCGCGGGCACGACGTAGGTGGTGGCGGAGGTCTGTCCCGCGGTGCTGCGCTGCAGGACGTAGGCCCAGGTGGTGAAGGCGATCGCCGTGGGGAAGATCCCGAGGTAGACGACCCACAGCGTCGCGTCCAGTGGTGCGGTCTGCAGGGAGTCGATGAGGCTGCCGACCCAGGGCAGTAGCGCGACGGTGCCGACGCCCGCACCGAGCCAGGTCAGGGTGGTCGGATCGACGCCGGAGGTGAGCAGGCGCTTCTGCACGAGCGTGCACCCGGCATACATGACGGCTGCGAGCAGGGCGAGCAACAATCCGGTGATGTCAGGGCCGGCGCTGGTGGAGGAGTTCATGCCGATCAGCACGACCCCGAGGAACGCGATCGGGGCGCCGATGATGAGGGGCTTCGGGAAGCCTTCGCGGAGGAAGAGTCCGCTGAAGACGACGACCATGAGCGGCGCGAGGTTCACCACCATCGCGGCCGTCCCCGCATCGAGTGTCAACTCAGCGCTGTTGAGGGCCAGGTTGTAGACGCAGAACCAGCCGATGCCCCACACCGCCACGAGGAGCCAGTGGCGACGGGCGGGGATGCGGATCCCGTGCCGCACGGCGATGATCGTCAGCACCACGGTGCCGACCGCCATCCGCAGCAGCGCCAGAGCGCCCGGGTCGTAGTGAGGGCCCGCACCACGGATGCCGATGAACGCCGAGGCCCACAGCACCACCGTGACCAGCGCGGCGACGAGCACGAGCGCGCCCTGACTCTTCGGCGCCTCGGCGTTCATGCGGATACCGGGCTCGCCGGATGCTGCTCGTGACATCCTTCGATCCTGGCAGGGGCTTCCGACACCGGACGAGCCGCCGGAGCGACATCCACCCTCGTATTTCGGACGATCCGAGGGCTATCGCCCGTCCTGCGTCTCGCGTCGCGTTGCGCGCACGGACGCGCGCTGCAGTCATATGTCGCATAAAGCACGCACGCCACACGAAGTGCCCAGCGTCAAGTCGGACATTCGGGGGACAGACAGGACTCACAGCTGACAGATAGAGTCCCGAACGAGTACCGCCGCAAGCCCACGGTCGAAGCGTGACGGTCCTGTTTCGAAGTCGTGGTTTGCGTGCATTCCGACGTGCTCGTGCGCGCACGCGCCGCAATTCGTTCCAGGGATCCGTCGCCGAACGACTGCGATCTCCACGCGGTTCGATACCTCGTGACCCCCTGGAGAAGAGTCCTGCGATGAAGACCAGATCTCACCGTCGACGCCTGCGTTTCGCACCGGTGCGGCGACTCCCGTTCGCCTGCGCCGCCATGCTGATGACGGTCGTCGTCTCCGTCGGGCTCTTCCAGCCGCTCGAAGCGTCTGCAGCGACTGCGGCCGCGGCCGTGCGCACGCAGGTGTCCGCGCCAGCAGGGCTCTTCACCCCGTCGACGGACGCGGCCGGAGTGGTCACGCAGTTCACCGATGGGGGGCCCGCGGTCCAGGCGGCCGCGCGGGAGGCGCTGCTCAAGGGCGGCCAGAGCATCGAGGACTTCATCACCACGGGGCAGCATGAGGCCATCGCCCAGGACTACCGCCTCATCGCGCTGCGCCTGAGCCTTGCGGGTGGACGTGCTGTCCGCCAGCAGGCGGAGTCCGTGCTCACGGCGAACGACCCCGACCAGCTTCGAGCGTTCGTCACGGAGGGATGGAAGGACGCCTGGGAGGTCGACGACCGCTCGGCGGCGTTCGTGCTCGCGGACACGGGAACGCCGACGGTGCAGCGCGAGGCGAACAAGGCGTTGGACTCGGAGGACTCCAGCGCGGTGTCGCAGTTCTTGCTGATCGGCCAGTACGACGCCAAGATCATCGACAACCGGGCAGCGGCATATGTGCTCGCCACCACGGGTTCGCCGAGCGTCGTCGCGGCGGCGGAGGCCGCACTGGACGCGACGCTGCCGGATGGCTCCGACGATACGCAGGCCGTCGCCGACTTCTTGCGCTATGGGCAGTTCGTCGCCGGTGCGCGTGACGCCGAAGCCGCGACCATCGCTCAGCTGACGAGCCAGGTGATCGCCGCGAACCTGGTCGCCCAGGAAGAGCGTCGCAACGCCGACAACGCCTCCGCGCAGGCTGTCCTCGCGGCCAAGCTTGCGAAGGCGGCCACCCAACGGGCCGCTCAGCAGGCCGCAGCCGCGCAGGGCAACGCCGAGAAGGCCAGTGCTGCGGCGACGCGGGCGGCCGCGTTGGCTCGACAGGCGGCCGATGCGGCCGATCTCGCTGTGCAGGCCGCAGCCGCAGCCCATCAGGCCATGAACGCCTCGATGAGCGCGGCAGGGACGGCAGCCTCCGCGGCTGCCCGCGCGAACCGTGCGGCCGCGAGTGCCGATGGTGCGGCGGCGAACGCTGCGGGCCAAGCCGGCATGGCCGCAGCGGCGCGAGCCGAGGCGGAGAAGGCGCGCGACGCCGCGGACAAGGCGACCAAGGCCAAGCGTGCGGCGGCAGAAGCGGAGACGGCGACGAACGCGGCGAACCGTGCGGCAAAGGCGGCGGGAGCTGCGGCCGGCTACTCCGGCGAAGCGGCCGGGTATGCGACCGAGGCATCCCAGGCGTCAGGAGTGTCGTCGGCGGCTGCCGCGCAAGCGCGGGCGGCTGCAGCGGAGGCGAATGCAGCAAAGAACCGCGCCGCATCCGCCACGGCGCGGACGGACCGCCTTGCCGCCGAGACATCGGCGGTCGCGCAGCAGGCCCGTGATGCGGCCGGTCGCGCAGCGGACAACGCGAAGGCAGCGGCGATCGAGGCCGATACCGCGGCTGCTCAGGCCGGTGTCGCGCAAGGCGCGGCGGCTCGAGCCACGGCCTCCTCGGAAAAGGCGGCTGACGCTGCCGACGCCGCGACGAACGATGTCGAGTTGGCGAAGACCATCTTCGAGTTGGCGCGGAAGGCTGACGCGGAGCGTCTCGCCGCGGAAGAGGAGTTCGGGCTTGCGCAGGCGGAGATCGCCGCCGCCGAAGAAGCTGAAGCGAAAGAGCTCGAGGACGAGGCCAAGAAAGAGGGCGTCGCCGCTGTCGCGGAGAGCAGCGCCTTCCTGAAGAAGATCACCTCCCCGGACGCGAACCTGCAGGAGCTGCTGCCGGAAGCGCGCTCGGCCATGCTCGCCCTCATCACGTCGGGAACCCCGTGGGTCGCGGCAGCGGCGGAGCAGGCGGTCGTCGGAAACGACGAGGCCGTGGTCGAGTTCTTCAAGAACGGGTACAGCGTCGCCCTCGAGCAGGACCAGTGGGATGAGGCGAAGGCTCTCCTGTACGACGGCGACAACACGATGCTGCAGAGCGAGGCCTATGACGTCCTCGAGAACGGTGAAGAGTACGTCGCTGAGTTCCTCAACGAGCGGCTTCCTGAGATCCGCGATCTCGAGAACCGTCAGATCGCATTCGTGCTCGCCACCGACGGAGGGCCGGCGATGCAGCGCGAGGCGAACCGCGCGCTGGATGCCGATGATCCCACTGTGCTCGCGAAGTTCATCGCTGAGGGGCAGTACAACGCGCTCGAGATCGATCAGCGAGCGGCCGCTTTCGCGCTCAGCTCGACGGGCGGTCCCGAGGTGAAGGCAGCCGCGAACATCGCCCTCGAGGGCTCTCGGGCTTCGCTGAAGAAGTTCCTGGAGCAAGGTCAGTACGAGGCTGCCAAGCGGGACAACGACACCGCCGCTCACGTCGCTCAGATGCAGAGCATGCTGCACCTGGCCGACCAGCAGGCTGCGGCTGCTCGCGAGGCAGCCGCTCTCGCGGAGAAGGCCGCCGCGACGGCGCGACAGGCCGCACAGGAGGCGCAGGACAGTGCCGAGTTGGCTCGACAGTACGCGCAACAGGCGCAGGGCTGGGCGGCGAAGGCGGCGACTTCGGCCAACCAGGCGACTGCCTCGGAGAACGAAGCGCGTCAGTCGTCGCACCGCGCGCATCAGGCGCTGACGGCCGCAACCGCAGACGCGCAGAAGGCCAACGGGTTCGCCGCCCAAGCCACGTCGTCGGCACAGTCGGCCAGCGCTGCTGCAGCACGGGCCAACGACGCGGCGAGTCGCGCGGCGGCCTCGGCGACGGACGCCGGGCTCGACGCTGAAGCGGCCGCGAAGGCCGCGACAGATGCTCGCGAGATTGCCGCGTCGAAGCAGCGCGCGGAAGACGGGGCAGACAACTTCCCGCCGCCTGCGGGCAAAGAGGGCGAGCTCACTCAGGCGCAGATCGATGCGGCATACGCACTCGGTGGCGATGCCGAGGTGCAGCGGCTGAAGGAGGCGCACGCGCTGAGTCAGCCGGATGCTCTGCTGAACTTCATCATTCAAGAAGGCGGCAAGGTCCTTCTCGACCTCATCGGTGTGACAGACATCATGGACTGCGTCACCAAGGGTGACATCGGTGCATGCTTCATGGCGCTCATCGGGTTCGCGCCCTGGGGCAAGCTCGCCAAGCTGGTGGAGTCGATTCCGCTGATCATGAAGCTCGCCGACAAGGTCGTCGGCTTCGTCAACAAGGTCGGCGACGCGGTCAGTCTTCTCAAGAAGAACAAGACCAAGGCTGACGAGCTTGCGGGACAGGCCTGCGGCGTCGGCGGCAACATTGTCCCGTCAGGAGCTTCTCCCTACTCTGGCGTGCGACCCATGGGTGCGGTTGGGCCATGCGGTTGGTATCCGCCCGACGCACCAGTCGTGCAACCGTCGGCTCCGCCGCACGTGAAGGGAAAGCTCGGGGAACAAGCTGCCGGAAATCGGCCAGGCGAGAGCAAAGTCTTGTTCAAGCAGGATCAATTCCCGGGGTACGAACTCACAGGCAATCGAATCCCGGACAGGACGGGTGCCGACTTCCTCAGGGAGACCAAGAACACCAATAGACTTGGATATACTGCCCAAATCAGAGATGATCTACTGATTGCCGAAGCGACAGGCAGATCAACGCTTTTTATTACCACTCGCTCAAGCACGAACTTGAGTCCGCGCCTGAAGACCGCGATATGCGACTCGACTGATGACGACGCCGCGGTTAAGATCATTGTGCAGCATTTTGGTGAAACGGTCAGCTCGCCCCTGGTAGATATTCCAAGCAAGAGTTTCTGCTGAGAAGGGCAAAAGATTGTCTTACGACCTCAACGTATACGCCTACGAGGCGTTGAGTGCCTCAGAACTAATCGATGCGGTGCGCAGCGTCGACGGACTTGAGGCGGCCATCGGCTCAGACGGTGAGATTGCCGCCGCGGTCAACCGAAAGACTGGCGCGCACGTGTTCTCGATCGACGGGCCATTCGCTGTCGAGCCGGACGACTTCGAGAGTGAAGAGCCGCGAGGGATGGGTGCGATGGTGCTGTACTCGCTGATCGTGGCGCGCGCCGATGAACAGGACATAGCCCTCGCAACGGTCTTGGCCATACGTCTGGCTGAGAGGCTCGGGGGCTGGGTCAGTGATCCGCAAGTCGATGAGGCGCGAGCTCCGCAGCTGCCGGTGGCGCGAGGGTTGACGCTCGAATTGGCGTGGTACCGACTGCGAGACGGGAGTGCGGATTTCGCGAACACGTACCTGAGCGCGGCTCGGGCGCATCTTCCGGTTGCGGTGCCGACGAGGTTCGGGATATTTGAGCCTCTGAAAGGGAAGTTTCCGCGTGACCCAGATATCGAGTTCGACCGGATCTATCGGGAAAAGTGTGCCGTGAGCAGCCTCATGTTTGATGGAAACGGGATCAGGCGCGGGCGAATCACTGGGTGGACCAATGATCTCCGCTCACGTTTTCAAGTGATACGAATCGCGTTGGACTTTGACGTGCTGCGGGATTCCGGGGAGACGGGAGGCGTCTTCGAGTTCTTTTCGGACGTCGCGCGGAAGTCAACAAGCTTCTTTGCGTCGTCGGAATTGAGTGCAGATGCCTCTTCCATCTCGAGGCCGTCATCTTTCGAGGGTGGGTGGGGAGGATTACCGCCGGAACCAAAATGGATGACGTGGTTTTCGACCGAGTACGCAGAACTTGTGCGACCATACCTCGATCCGGGGGTGGTGACGGCAACGCCGGAAGGTGTCGTCCATCGATTGACAGAATCTCCTGCTGAACGGAGGGTTCTTCAGTCGAAGGTCAGGCGGGCTCCTTGGGTGGACGTGAGCCTCCTCGCGACCCTTAACTCGAGCGGCGATAGCGAGGCTATCGCGCCGGCCAAGGTGATGCCGCCATCCTTGCGACGCCCTGATCCGGGATCATCCGAGGCGATGCGCATCGAAGCGAACATCGCCCGAAATCGTGGCAAGGAAGTCCGCGAGTAGCGCTTCGTCCGTTTGATTGCGGCTTCGCGCGAGAGCGAGAGGCAGACTCAGCGTTTCCGTTGCTGGGGAGGAGCATCGCTCGGCCGCGAGAACGCGTCAATTCATGAACCCATTGCCCATCTTGAAAGGTATTGCATGTTTTCGTTGAAATCTCCCCGTCGAGGCCGCGCTGCGGCTGGCGTGATGGCGGCGGCGTTGGTGTCGGCATTGCTCGTCTCGGCCCCGGTGGCCTCGGCAGTCGCTGATGATGCTCCGGGGTATCTCGTGGAGTCGGGCGCGTATCCGGACGGAGCGTCCGTTGGCACCGCAGCTGGCATCGTTCTGAAGGATGGCAACGGCGGGTTGCGGGTGGCGACCTGCGCGCGGGGCACCGGGCAGGTCGAGGTCGAGTTCGAGAAGTCGGGCAAGACGGCGAAGGTGTGCTTCGAGGTCGCCTTCCGACCGGCCGTTCTGAATCTCGAGATCGCGGCGTCGTTCGGTGTCAAGGCCGGCGCGCAACCGATGGACGTGACGTACTCGGTCGCAGGTGAACCGGAGGAGGTGGCCGAGGTTCCGGCGGGTGGGCGAGCGACTGTCGACGAGAACTTCACCGGTCAGTCGACGATCGTGGTGATCGAGGTGAAGGCTGACCCGGCGGTGGATGAGCCGGCGACGACGGCCACGCATCCGCGAACCGCGATCGCGAAGATCCGCACAGACCTGGGCTCCTGCACGGGGACGCTGGTGGATCGGTCGTGGGTGTTGACGGCGGCGAGCTGTTTCGCCACTGACCCGGCCACGGTCGCCGCAGATGCGCCGCCCGCTCCGGCGCGGGCGCTGTTCGGTCCGGACGTCGCGAACGACAAGGTCGCGAGCGGTAGCGGTGAGCTGGGTGTGAAGATCACCCGCTTCGAGCCGGCCGGCAACGGCCAGGACGCGGTGCTGGCGAAGCTGGAGAGCCCGGTCGACGACATCACCCCCATGCCGGTCGCCACAACCGCTCCGGCGGCCGGGCAGGACGTCGCTTTCACCGGCTTCGGTCGCACCGAGTCCGTCTGGGTCCCGCTTGCGTCCCGCACGAACACGTACCCGGTGACGACAATCGAAGCGACGACTCTGACCACCGCGGCAACCGGCGCTTCGCTCTGCCTCGGTGACGGTGGCGCTCCCGGGGTCCGCAACATCGACGGAACCGACACGCTTGTCGCGGTCGCGTCCCAGTCCACTCAGACCGGCTGCTACGGCTCGGGTGTTCCCGCGGGTACGGCCTCGACGGTCGCGACCCGTTCTGATGTCATCGCCGGCTGGGTGGCGCGCACGATCCAGAAGGGGCTCGACACGACTCCGGTCGCCGCTGCAGATCAGGCATTGGCGCAACAGATCGTGGACTCCGGACGCGTGAGCGGAACCGAAGCGCTCGCTCAGATCCAGGCCTATGCCGACGGATTCAAGCGCGGACACCTGATCAGCGGACAGGTTCGCGACTGCACGATCGATCCCGTGATCCTCGCTGCGCTGAAGAAGGTCGTGGTCGATCAGAACTTCTCGATCACGATCTCGTCGCTCAACGAGTACTGCACCATGGCGACGCCGTCGGCCACGAGCTATCACGCGAAGAACAGCGGCGGCCACGCCGTCGACATCAGTGTCGTCAACGGTGTCACGGCCACCGGCGACACGGACGAGGATCGGGCACTGATCGCGGCGATGTTCGACGCGCTCCCTGCTCCGGCAGGCATCGGTCAGGTTGCGTGCCGTCCGGCGCTCACGGTGCCGAACGGCTGGGCGCAGACCGAAGAGGACTGCACACACAACCACTTCGAGTACCACGGTGAGCCGCTGACTCCCGCCAAGCCCTCGTTCGATCTGAACAGCGATGGCAAGGCCGATGTGATCGGGATCATCAGGTCGTCGAATGCGCTGTACATCTACCACGGCAACGGTGGCGGTGGATGGACGACTCAGACGTCCGTCAGCACGGGATGGGCGTCTGCCGCGACCATCATCCACGGTGACTACAACGGCGACGGCAAGGGCGACATGATGGTCGTCAACACCGATGGCACGCTCTGGTACCACCAGGGTGACGGAGCGCTGGGCTTCCCGACCAAAGCGTTGGCAGCTCGCGGTTGGGACACGAAGAGTCTGATCACAGGCGGAATCGACTTCAACGGCGACAAGAGAGCCGACCTCGTCGCTCGTGAGTCCGACGGTCACCTGTACGCCTACCCGGGCAACGGGAACGGCACGTTCGGCACCAAGATGAAGATCGGACACGATTGGAGTGGGGTGTCTCGAGTCCTCGCCGGCGACTGGACCGGAGACGGCAAGGGTGACATCCTCGCCACCACCACGACCGGAGCGCTTCGCATCTACCCCGGCAACAACGTGAATCTGACAGGTGGCCCGGTGGTCGGCAGCGGATGGAACAGCATCACGGGGATCACCGGCGGTGTCGACTTTGGTGCGGACGGCAAGGCCGATCTGTTCGGTCGGAGCAGCGACGGCGGGCTGTACGTGTATCCCGGGCGCGGCCTCTCCGGGTTCGGTGCCTCCACCCGTGTAGGCAACGGATGGACGTCGGTCCGGCTGTTCAGCTGACCTCACGCTCGCGCGCTCTTCCGTTCAGACCCACAGTCTGACGGCCGGCGCCGCGGTGCAGGAGGGCCCCGCTCATGGCGGACCCTCCTGCTCCGGTCGCGATATGACAGCTCTAAACGCCAACGGCGCTGTCATATCGCGACCGGAACCCCGGGAAGCGAACCCCGGAGACCGGGAATGCGGAGGCGACTCGGGGCGAAGGGGCGGGGGAGAGGCTCCCGATAGGATGGGACCGCCCGAAGAGGGCCAGCTCATCGGCCGGTGCAAACCCGGCGAAAGCCAGGGGGTTACCCATGCCAGGAATCGTTATCGTCGGCGTGCAGTGGGGCGACGAAGGAAAGGGCAAGGCCACCGATCTGCTCGGTGAGCGCACCGACTGGGTGGTGAAGTTCAACGGCGGTAACAACGCCGGGCACACCGTCGTCGTGGGGGACGAGAAGTACGCGCTGCACCTGCTGCCCTCCGGCATCCTCTCTCCGGGCGTGACTCCCGTGATCGGCAACGGCGTCGTCGTCGACCTCGAGGTCCTGTTCTTCGAGCTGGAGGCGCTCGCTGCCCGTGGCATCGATGTCTCGCGTCTCAAGGTCAGCGCCAACGCGCACATCATCACGCAGTACCACCGCACGCTCGACAAGGTCACCGAGCGTTTCCTCGGCAAGCGGATGATCGGCACCACCGGTCGGGGCATCGGTCCGGCCTACGCCGACAAGATCAACCGCGTCGGCATCCGTGTGCAGGACATCTTCGACGAGAACATCCTGCGCCAGAAGGTCGAAGGCGCTCTGGATCAGAAGAACCACCTGCTGGTGAAGATCTTCAACCGTCGCGCGATCACCGCCGACGAGGTCGTCGACGATCTGCTGTCGTACGCCGACCGCCTGCGCCCCCTTGTCGCCGACACGGGCTACCTGATCGCGGAGGCCCTCGATCGTGGCGAAGTCGTCGTGTTCGAAGGCGGTCAGGCGACGATGCTCGACATCGACCACGGCACCTATCCGTTCGTGACCTCGTCGTCGGCGACCGCCGGCGGAGCCGCGACGGGTGCGGGCGTCGGCCCCGGTGCGCTCGACCGCATCGTCGGTATCGTCAAGGCGTACACGACCCGCGTCGGATCGGGCCCCTTCCCGACAGAACTCTTCGACGAGCAGGGCGACTGGCTGCGCAAGCAGGGCTTCGAGTTCGGCACCACCACCGGGCGTCCGCGTCGGGTCGGCTGGTACGACGCGCCCATCACCCGGTACGCGACGCGAATCAACGGCATCACCGACCTCGTGCTCACCAAGCTCGACATCCTGACCGGACTCGACGAGATCCCGGTGTGCGTCGCCTACGACGTCGATGGCGAGCGTTTCGATGAGGTGCCCGTCAACCAGACCGACTTCCACCACGCGAAGCCGATCCTGGAGTACTTCCCGGGTTGGAACGAGGACATCTCCGTCGCCCGCACCTTCGAGGACCTGCCGCAGAACGCACAGGACTACGTGCTGGCGCTCGAGAAGATGAGCAACACCCGCATCTCGGTGATCGGTGTCGGCCCCGAGCGCGACCAGGTCATCGTCCGCCACGACCTGCTCGACTGATCCGGTCCGTCGTGACGCGATTCTGGCTCGGCGGCTACGGCCCCGGCATGGACGGTTCTGCCGACGGCATCGGTCTGCTCGCGGGGGATGCAGGCCGGGAGGCCACCACGCTCGCGTACCGGGGTGTGGTCGCAGAGGTCCCTTCGCCGTCGTGGCTTGCGCAGCATCCGACGCTCGACGTCGTCTACGCGGCGCTCGAGGGCGACTCCGCCGTGCAGGCGTTCGTGCGTACGGGGGACGGCGCCCTCTCCCCGATGGGTGCACCGGCGACGGTGGGCCAGTACGTGTGTCACGTCGCGGTCGCTGCGGACGGCTCCGCCCTGGTCGCCAGTTGCTACGGCGACGGCCGCGTGGTGCGGCTCGGCCTCGATGCGGACGGTCGGATCGTCCCCGCACGGCCGGATGCGGCGGCGGAACTCCGCGCGGCACTGTTCGGCGACGACACGGACCCCGCCGACACGCCAGATGTCGGACGCCCTAGCGCCTTCCGTCCGACATCTGGCGTGTCGGCCCCCGGGGCGCCGCCGACGCCTCTCGGCGACGGCGTCGCCGCGGTCGACCCGTACGGGGTGGGCGGTGACCGTGTCTCGCACGCGCATGCCGCCGTGTTTCTTCCCGACGGGCGCATCGCCACGACCGACCTCGGGTTCGACCTCGTGCGGTTCTGGCGGCAGGTCGGCAGCGGGCTCGTACTCGACCACGAGGTCGTGCTGCCACTCGGCACCGGGCCGCGGCACATGGTGCTGCACCCCAGCGGGCACCTGCACGTGGTGACCGAGTACTCGTGCGAGGTGTTCACGCTCGCCGAGGCGTCCGACCGCACGTGGAGCATCGTGTCGTCGACGCTGTCGAGTCCGATCGCCCAGGTGGGCACAGACTTCCCCGCCGAACTCGCCCGCAGCCGCGACGGACACTTCCTCTACACGGCCCTGCGCGGAAGCAACACGATCGCGGTCCTGCGCGTGCGCGGCGGGGGTGAGGCCCTGGAGTCCGTGGCGCTCGCCGACGCGGGGGTCGACTGGCCGCGCCACCACCTGGTGCATGAGGGCAAGTTGCTGGTCGCGGGGCAGCGCTCCGATACCATCACCCTGCTCGACCTCGATGAGCGCACGGGCGCGCCCCTCGGTATCCGCCACGAGGCGCAGGTGCCGACGCCGACGCATTTCCTTCCGGTGCGCTGAGACGATGCCGAGCGCCGTCGACCTCCTCTTCCCGGATCTGACGTCACCGCGTTGACCGTCATGGAGCCGAACGATGAGGGCGTGGGGCATGCCCTCCACGAGGTCCTGCTCGGCGGCTGAACCCTCGTCGGCGAACCGGCGCTTGACCTCAACCTTACTTGAGGTTCTACGGTCATCATCATGACCTCGAAGACCGAGCAGGTGTCGACGCCGGGCGCGGCCGCACCTCGCATCTTGAGCCGTGACTACGTCTGGATCACGATCGGCGCCTGTGCGCTCGTGTTCCTCGGCGCGTTCGAATCCTTGGCGGTCACCACGGTGATGCCGACCGTGAGCGCCGATCTCGGCGGAGAACGGCTGTACGCGCTCGCTTTCGCCGGACCTCTCGCCACCGGGGTCATCGGCATGGTGCTCGCCGGGAATTGGGCGGATCGTCGCGGACCGGTCGCTCCGTTGTACACCGCGGTCGCCCTGTTCATCGTCGGACTGCTGATCGCCGGCCTCGCTCCGAGCATGGAGATCCTCGTCGCGGGGAGGTTCGCCCAGGGCCTCGGCAGCGGAGGGTTGATGGTGGCCCTGTACGTGGTGGTCGCCCGCGTCTACCCGAACGAGCTCCATCCGGCGATCTTCGCCGGCTTCGCCGCGGCCTGGGTCATCCCCTCACTGATCGGCCCGACGGTCGCGGGTGCCGTGACCGAACTCTGGAGCTGGCACTGGGTCTTCCTCGGCGTGGTCATCCTGGTGCTGGTGGCGCTGTTGATGGTCGTGCCCGCACTTCGTGGGCTCGTGAACCACGGCGATGCGACGACTCCCTGGGCGTTCGGGCGACTCGGATGGTCGGTGCTCGCGGCCGTTGCTGTGCTCGCGCTGAATCTGGTCGGCGACATCCCCGGGTTCGGCTCTGCTCTCGCTGTCCTTGCTATCGTGGTCGCCCTCATCGCCGTGCGGCCGCTGGTCCCGCGCGGGACGTTTCGGGCGCGCCGAGGGCTGCCGTCCGTCATCCTCGTCCGCGGGGTCGCGGCCGCCGCGTTCTTCGGTGCGCAGGTCTACCTGCCCTACCTGCTCACCGATCGATACGAACTGTCGCCGACTCTGGCAGGACTCGCGCTGACCGGCGGTGCGCTCGCGTGGTCCCTCGCCGCGACCGTCCAGGGGCGGCTGGGCGCGCGCCTCTCGAGCGTGACGGCCGTGCGGCTCGGGACGGGCCTCGTGTTCGCCGGCATCGTGCTGACCGTCGTGACTGCGGGCTTCCGAGGAGACGCTCTGCTGATTGCGCTCGCCTGGGTCATCGCGGGTATGGGAATGGGGTTGATGAGTCCGCGCACCAGTGCCCTCACGCTCGCGATGTCCACGCCGGAGAATCAGGGCTTCAACAGCGGGGCGATGACGGTCGCCGACTCGTTCGGCAGCGCCCTGGCCCTGGCCGTCACGGGCACACTGTTCACCGCGCTCACGGGCACCGACCCGTTCCTTGGCGTGTTCGTCCTGGCTGCGGTCGTGGCCTTCGCAGCGGCGGTCCTCTCCCCGAGGGTCCGTGTCGAATCCGCCAAAGACGAATCGCGGGAGCAGGGGGAGTCATGAGCCGGGACGTGACGAGTACCCGCTGGAGGATGCTGCGGGCCCACATGACGCCATCGCGTAACGGCGTCAGTGCGGGAAGGTCGTGTTGGTGACTCCGGGGTGGTGATTTGCGCGGGGGTAGCTACATCCGTACTCTGATGAACGGTGTTCAGGTGAACACTGTTCAGGAAGGATGAGCGATGACCGCATCGACCCGTGACTCCAGTGCGACCCTCGGTCGGGTGGCCGTGTTCGCCGCCCTCATCATCGTGCTGGGAACGGTTGTCGTGCCGCTCCCCGGCGGCGTGCCCATCACCGGGCAGACGCTCGGCGTCATGATCGCGGGCCTTGTGCTCGGTCCCCGCGTCGCGCCCTGGTCGATCGCCCTCGTGCTGGCGCTCGCCGCGGTCGGACTCCCCGTGCTCGCAGGCGGACGCGGGGGCCTGGGTGTCTTCGTCGGACCGACCGTGGGCTACCTGATCGGCTGGATCGCCGGCGTCGTGGTGATCGGGCTGCTCATGCGCACCGGACGGTTCACCTGGTGGCGGTGCGCGGTGGCTGCTCTGGTCGGCGGCGTGCTCGTCGTCTACGCGTTCGGCGTCCCGGTCCAGGCGCTCGTGACCGGAGTTCCGCTCGACCTCACCGCTCTGTCGAGCCTGGCCTTCCTCCCGGGCGACCTCATCAAGGTGACCGCGGCCACGCTGATCGTCGTCACCCTGCGCCGGGCGTATCCCCGCGCGTTCGCCGACTCCCGCCGGGGCCGGGAGCTCGTGACCGCCTGAGCTGCCCGTGGACGTCCCCAGCCGATAGCCTTCGGTGATGAAACGGTTTCGTCGTGAGTTCCACGGCGCGTGCATCCGTGAGCAAGAGGATCGGTGTCGGGTGGACTTTCGCTTGAGGCCTCCACAAGTGGTGTGCGCTGGGGCCAAGAGCGACAGAGGTGCGTGATGGTTCTGGATTTGATTCTGGGGTCCCTGGTCGCGGCTCTGGGAACTACCGCGATGGTTGCTCGTCGGTGGTTTGCGCGGACCATACACCTCGGGCTCAAAGTCTTCTTCGGAGAACCTGTTGCCGATGATGCAGTGAGACCGTCCACACCGATCCACATTGCGATAGCCGGAGCCGTCATTGCAGTCTTGGGAGGAAGTTTCATCGTTCAGGGGCTTCTGTCGAGTTGATATCTCTGATCGGTGACCCGTTTGGTGCGCCTCTGGGTTCGTCGGGTGTGTGGTGAAGCGGTACCGGATACATGAACAAGCCCGCCCGTGTCGACCGTCGACACGACGTTCACCGGGACCGAGGAGTTGACGTGGTGATCAAGTTCCGTCGAATCGGGGTCGCCGTTGCTGTGCTTCTCGCTGTTGGCGCGATCGCAGGCTGTTCGACTGTCCCGGGGCACTATGACGAGGGCTTCCGTGCGACCGATGCGGTGGGTCAGTGGACCTCTGAGGGCCGTGATCAGGTGGTGGTTCTAGACATTCAGAGCGACGGCACGTTCTCTGCCGAGGGGTGGCCGCGGGGGTTGTACTGTGACGGCGCGGTCCCCGAGCGGGATGATGAT
This sequence comes from Microbacterium sp. IO18, assembly GCF_049099505.1. Classification (NCBI taxonomy): domain Bacteria; kingdom Bacillati; phylum Actinomycetota; class Actinomycetes; order Micrococcales; family Microbacteriaceae; genus Microbacterium; species Microbacterium sp. IO18. The sequence continues at coordinate 2,201,207 of NZ_JBMJAF010000001.1, read as the reverse complement.
CCTGATGACCTCTGGGATAACACTGTCGATTTCTCAGGTACCTGGAGGGGAACGGCATCGGACGACCACTACACGGTCCGATTCGTGTCACTGGGGCCGGAGTGCAGAACCAACTTCCCGGTGGTCGCGTGGAGGCTGCAAGATGGCCCAGCGGTTCTTCGGGTTGATCTCAGTCCGCTGACGCCGGTGGAGGAGCTCACGGAGAACGAGATTCTGTACCTGAAGAAGAGCTAGACACTTGAGCCTGGGCGATCAACGAGACTCGTCCGGATTTCTTGGAGGACTTTGATGAGGGTTGTCGCTGGCATCGCGATGCTGTTGTTGCTGTTTGTCCGTGGGTTTGTCCTTTGGCTCCTCCTTCCCTTTTCGGTTGTCGCATGGTTGCTGGTCCATTCGTGGGCTCAGAAAGCCCGACTCAGGCAGGCGATCTGTTGGTACGATTTGAATCTTTTTGCCTTCCTCATGCTCGTGCCGTTGCGGCCCGCTCTGCGCTACGTCGAGGGTGGAAAGATGCGATTCGTGCCTGTCTCCGAGATGCGCGTGCTGGAGACATACGGAATCGGGTTGACGCAACTGAGTTAGAGCCGCCGCGCGGGCGATCACGACGCTCACCTGGACCCAGGAAGCGAGTTGGTGATGAGGTCAGTCAGATGCAGCGCTGTCGCTACGGGCACGTGGGAGGGAGATGCGCCGGGGGAAGAGTACGCAATCAGGCTCTTGTTACCGGGGCCAGAAGGCAGGAGCAGCTTTTCGGTGGTTGCGTGGACGGACCCTGGCGGTCCCACGCGTCTTCGTGTCGAACTCAGTCCACTGACACCGTTGGAAGAGCTGACCGACGACATGGTGCTCTACCTTGTCGACTTCGCCGTACCGTGGGGAGCGACCCCGTGCTGACTACTGGCACACGTGCAGCGGCTTTCACCGATGCCGCGCTCATCGGGAAGACGGCCCCCGTGACCCGGAGAAGCCTATGAAACTCAAAGAGATGATGACATGGGCCGTAGCGGGCACTGTGCTGGGGAGCGTGATCCTCGTCGTCGATCTACTCGTTTCCGGTGGCCTTGACTGGGCGAAGATCCCGGACGTGAGGCTCGCTCTCCTGGGGTTCTCCGTCGTCGTCGCGGCTGTCGGGTGCATCGTCACCTTCGTCTTGGTGTTCCTCCTCTCGAGGTGGAGTCCGAGGGTTTCCCCGCGGCCGATTCGGCTCACGCTGTTCTGCGGAGGGATGGCGAGCGTTGCCTTGGTTTCGGCATGGCTGAATGGGGCGTTTGGCACCTATGGTTACGCTCACGTTCAGGGAGATCGAGTGACCCTCCTCCTGGCTCTGCTTGTTCCTCTGGTGGCGGCCTTGTCCTTTGTCTACCTGATCCTGAACGCGCTCATCCTGAGACGCGGAAGCCGCGAACACAGCCGCTAGCCGACCCATGATTCTCCAAAGGATGAGGATGGCCGAACAGGATCACGACCTGAGTTGTACCTTGTTCGGCTACTCGCGTGCCGACACGGGGCCGTCGAGCGTCATGTCGCGGATGGATCTTGGCTGGAGCCGAGCACCGAGAGATGACTATTCGGGTTTCACAGTCGACATTCCCGTCGATGATCGTCGCGCGGATCTGGGGGAGGCCCTCGATCGCGCCACGCACGATGGTCAGACGATCCTTGAGGCCCTGGCTACGGAAGCGGACGTCGATGTTGACGTCGTGCTGTGGTTCGCCCCCAGAGTGGCCCCGACCTCGGCGATCTTCTCCGGACAGTGGTTGGAAGACTGCGGCCGGTCGTTCGAGATCTGGGCGGAAGTCAATCTCGCAGAGGAAGAGGCGGATGATCCCACGCCGCCCGCGGTGGATCGGGTCGCTGTCACCTGGGTCTCGGACGCGCAGAGTCGCACGGTCGAGATCATCGAATCGGAAGCATCTCGGCGCCAACCGCGCCTGAACCGAGCTCTGCGTGAGGCCGTCGACGAACGCGCGAGCAGCGTTCGAATCGACCTGGAAGCGAGCGCGGGCATCGCCGGGATCGTCATTCCTGCTCCTCTGGTCCAGCGCTTGCGTGAGGGCGGCGTTCAGCTCGAGATCCGTGGGTGGAGGCCCGCGACCGACGTGCGCCAAAGCCGCCGCGGTGATCTGAACCCTCAGCGATGACGGAAGCCCGAGAGGCGCAGATGAGCAAGGGTTCACCACTCCCACGCCACGCCGGAGGGAACAACTCACCCGTGACTCGGCGTTGGTCTTGAGCGAGACTGGGCGACGGAACCGGCCGACGGAGAGGTGCCAGGCATGAACGCAGCGCAGAAGACCGACGAATACGACCTGATCGTGCTGGGCGGAGGTCCGGTGGGCGAGAACGTCGCCGACCGCGCCGTGCAGGGCGGGCTCACCGCGATCATCGTCGAGAGCGAGCTCGTCGGAGGTGAGTGCTCCTACTGGGCGTGCATGCCGTCGAAGGCGCTGCTGCGGTCGGCGCAGGCGTTGCGGGCAGCGCAGCACGTGGCGGGCGCCTCTCAGGCGGTGACCGGGAAGCTCGATGTGCGGGCGGTCTTCGAACGGCGCGACTCCTTCACGAGCAACTGGTCCGATGACGGGCAGGTGAAGTGGCTCGACTCCGCCGGGATCGATCTGGCGCGCGGGCACGGCCGGCTGACGGGTGAGCGGGAGGTGACCGTGACGGATGCCGACGGCGCGACGCGCGTGCTCCACGCCCGGCATGCGGTGGCGATCAGCACCGGATCGGACGCCGTCATCCCGCCCATCGACGGGCTCCGTGAGTCCGCACCCTGGACGAGTCGAGAGGCGACCAGTGCCGAGGAGCTGCCGGAGAGCATGGCCGTGATCGGCGGAGGCGTGGTCGCGGTCGAGATGGCCACGGCATACGCGGCACTCGGCTCGAAGGTCACCGTCGTCGCCCGCAGCGGTCTGCTCGGGGGGATGGAGCCCTTCGCCGGGGAGCGGGTCGCGGCCGGCCTCAAGGAACTCGGCGTCGACGTGCGCACCGACACGGGCACGGCATCCGTGCACCGTGGCGCCGACGGCGTGACCGTGACGCTCGACGGCGGTGAGGAGATCATCGCGACCGAGGTTCTCGCCGCGACGGGTCGTTCGCCGCGCAGTGGAGACATCGGCCTCGACGTCGTGGGCCTGGAGCCCGGCCGCTGGATCGAGACGGACGACACCCTCCGGGTCCCCGGATCCGACTGGCTGTATGCGGTCGGTGACGTGAACGGGCGCGTGCTCCTCACCCACCAGGGCAAGTACCAGGCGAGGGCGGCAGGCGACGTCATCGTCGCGCGTGCCCAGGGCGACGATGTGGATGACAGCCCCTGGGGTCGTCACGTCGCGACCGCCGACCAGGCCGCCGTCCCGCAGGTCACGTTCTCGATCCCCGAGGTCGGCTCCGTCGGTCTGACCGAGGCGCAGGCGGTCGAGGCAGGAATCACCGTGAAGGCGATCGACTACGACCTCGGGTGGATCGCGGGGGCGAGCCTCTACGAAGACGGTTTCGAGGGGCAGGCGCGGCTCGTGATCGACACCGACCGCGATGTCGTGATCGGTGCGACCTTCGTCGGCCCCGAAGTGGCGGAGCTCGTGCACGCCGCCACCGTGGCGATCGTCGGCGAGGTGCCGATCGCCCGTCTCTGGCATGCGGTGCCGTCGTACCCGACCGTCAGCGAGATCTGGTTGCGACTCCTGGAGGGCTACGGGCGCGATTCCGCCTGAGTCCGACCATCGTGGCGGGCAATCCGTTTTCGCGGGCAGGCCGAACAGATTCGGGATTGTTTCTCACATTGACGGCCCGCGCGCAACCCTCGAGCCCGATGTCCCCACCGTCTTATACGCTCGAACACACATCCGAGGAGGCAGGACCATGAAGGCTGTACTCGCAGGAACCGTCATCGCCGAGGCCGACGAGAGCGATCTCGCCCGCATCGAAGGGAACTGGTACTTCCCGCCCGCATCCATCACACCCGGGGTGCTCGTCGAGAGCCCCACGCCCTACACCTGTCCCTGGAAGGGCGCGGCTCAGTACTACTCCGTGCAGACCGACGGCGAGCTGCACACCGACTACGCCTGGTCGTATCCGACTCCTTACCCGTCGGCCTTCGATCGCGTCGGCAAAGACTTCTCCGGATTCGTGGCGTTCGATCCGCGCGTCGAGGTCGGCCCGTAGCCACCAGAAGAGCCAAGACTCGTCCGCTCGCACATCGATCGACCGACTGGAGACCAGCCCATGATCGAGTTCCGCAACGTCACCAAACGGTTCCCCGGCGGTGCACTCGCCGTCGATGACTTCAGCCTCGTGCTGCCGTCACGCAAGACCACCGTGTTCGTCGGCTCGTCCGGCTGTGGCAAGACCACCCTGCTCCGCATGATCAACCGCATGGTCGAGCCCACCTCCGGCGACGTCGAGATCGACGGGGAGAGCGTGCTCGAAGGCGACCCGGTGGCTCTGCGCCGACGCATCGGCTACGTCATGCAGAACTCCGGGCTCATGCCGCACTTCACGGTCATCGACAACGTGGCCACGGTGCTCCGGCTGACCGGGGTGAAGCGGGCTGCGGCCCACCAGCGGGCGCGCGACCTGCTCGACACGGTCGGCCTCGACCAGGCGCTCGCCGAGCGCTACCCGAGTCAGCTCTCCGGCGGCCAGCAGCAGCGTGTGGGTGTCGCCCGCGGACTCGCCGCCGATCCGAACATCCTGCTCATGGACGAGCCCTTCGGCGCAGTCGACCCCATCGTGCGGGCCGACCTGCAACAGGAGACCCTGCGCCTGCAGAGCGAGCTCGACAAGACCGTCGTCTTCGTCACGCACGACATCGACGAGGCGTTCCTGCTCGGCGACCAGGTCGTCATCCTCGACAAGGGCGCGCGCATCGTGCAGGTCGGCAGTCCGAGCGAGATCATCGAGAACCCGGCGGACGACTTCGTCTCCGCGTTCATCGGAGCCGATCGCGGTCGCCGCGCCCTGCACCTCAAGCAGACGCCGCGGGGCACCGTGGTGGTCGACTCGGAGGGGCGCACCCAGGGCTCGATCGTCGACGTGCCCGATGCTGTCAGCGACGCGCTCCTGAGCGAGGAGAGCGTGACGAAGGGCGCTCCGTGAACTGGATCGTCGACAACGTCGGTCTCATCCTCGAGCTGACCGCCATCCACCTGCAGCAGAGCGCGATCGCGATCGTGCTCGGCTTCCTGCTGTCGGTGCCGCTCGGGTGGGTCGCCTGGCGCTATCAACTGGTCAAAGGGCCGGTCATCGTTCTCACCGGTCTGCTCTACACGATCCCGTCACTCGCGCTGCTGATCCTGCTGCCGTCCGTCGCCGGGTATCCGGCCCGCAGCCCGATCAACCTCATCATCGGTCTCACCATCTACGCGGTCGCGATCCTGGTCCGTGCGGTCTCCGACGGCCTCGACTCGGTCGATCCCGCCATCCGGCAGTCGGCCACCGCGATGGGCTACGGCGGGTTCCGCCGGTTCTGGACCGTCGACTTCCCGCTCGCCGGACCCGTCGTGCTCGCCGGGCTGCGTGTGGCGGCCGTCAGCACGATCTCCCTCGCCACCGTCGGCATCCTGGTGGGTGTGACGAACCTCGGCTACCTCTTCGAGAACGGTCTGCAGCGCCGCATCCTCGCGGAGGTGTTCGCGGGCGTCATCGCGGTCGTGGTGATCGCCCTGGTGATCGATCTGCTGCTCCTGCTCCTCGGCCGCGCGCTGATGCCGTGGACGCGCGCCGCCAAGACACCGTCAGCCGCACGACAGGCGGCCACGCTGAGGACCGCCGCATGAACGTGTTCACCGACGCCATCGCCTGGCTCTTCTCCCCCGACCGGTGGGAGGGGCCGTACTCGCTGCCGATCCTGTTCGGCCAGCACATGTACTACACGCTGATCTCGGTGCTGATCGCTGCCATCATCGCGGTGCCGATCGGATGGCTCATCGGCCACACCGGCCGCGGCCGCGAGATCGCCGTCGCTGTTTCCGGCGCGGCTCGCGCGATCCCGTCCTTCGGACTCCTCGTGCTGCTCGTGCTGCTGCTCGGTGTGCTCCGCATCCCCGAAGCCGCGATCATCACGTTCGTGCTGCTGGCCATTCCCTCGCTCCTCGCGGGCGCCTACACCGGCCTCGAGGCCATCGACCGCCGTGTGCTCGACTCGGCGCGCGCGATGGGGATGACCGAGTGGCAGGTGTTCTGGAAGGTCGAGGTGCGCCTCGGGCTCCCCCTCCTGGTCGGCGGCATCCGCGCGGCCCTCCTGCAGGTGATCGCCACGGTCACGATCGCCGCCTACGTGAACCTCGGTGGTCTCGGCTGGCCGATCATCCAGGGCATCCCCCTGCGCAAGTTCGACCAGGTGCTCGGCGGTGCGATCCTCGTGGCCATCCTCGCGCTGGCGGTCGACCTGATCTTCGCCCTCCTCCAGCACGCCGCCGTCCCCGCCGGGGTGCGAGCGCCGACCACGACCCGCCGGTCGCGTACCGCTGCAGCCTCACCCGCGCCGGCCACCGCCTGACACGTTCACAGCCCCTCACCGTCCCACAGCACCCATCCCGTTGTCCCAGAGAAGAGGAACTCCCCATGTTCACAGCACGTAAGTCACGACTCGCCCTCGCCGGTGGCGCCGCGCTCGCCGCGGTGCTCGTCCTCGGCGGGTGCGCCAGCAGCAACCCGCTCGACGCTCCGACCGATGACGCGGGCTCCGGCGGCGACACGATCGTCGTCGGCTCCCAGGCCTACTACTCGAACGAGATCATCGCCGAGATCTACGCGCAGGCCCTCGAAGGCGCGGGGTTCGACGTCAAGCGCGAGTTCAACATCGGACAGCGCGACGCTTACATGCCCGACGTCGAGTCCGGCGCGATCGACGTGTTCCCGGAGTACACGGGCAACCTGCTCGAGTACCTCGACGACAGCGCGACCGCCACCAGCCCGGAAGACGTCTATGCCGCGCTGCAGGACGCGCTGCCCGACAGCCTGACCGCTCTCGACTACGCCGAGGCCTCGGACCAGGACACCTACACGGTGCTCAAGAGCTTCGCCGAGGAGAACGGCCTCACCTCGATCGGTGACCTCTCGAAGGTGACCACCCCGGTCACGATCGGTGCGGCACCGGAGTTCGAGCAGCGCCCGTACGGGCCCGCGGCCGCCAAGGAGGTCTACGGCGTCGACCTGGCGTTCTCGGCGACCGGCCCGACCACGCTGGAGTCGCTGCTGGCCGGCGAGATCCAGGTCGCGGACATCTACTCGGCCGACCCCGCGTTCCAGACCGAAGACATCGTCGCGCTCGAAGACCCGGAGAACATCATCCTTGCCTCGAACGTCGTGCCGATCGTCTCGAGCGACGTCGCCGACGAGGTCGCCGACGTGATCAACGCCATCAGCGCCAAGCTCACCGCCGAAGAGCTCGTCGGTCTGAACGTGCAGAGCACGGTCGACCAGAAGTCGGCGAGCGACATCGCCGAGGCCTGGCTGACCGACAACGACCTCATCTGAGTCGGATCACAGGAGCGCCCGGACCTTCAGGGGTCCGGGCGCTTCGTCGTCGGGCGAGGGTCAGATGCGGGCATCCTGTTTCGGCACCAGCACCTGCTTGATGATGATGAGGATCGAAGCGGTGACGGGCACGGCCACGAGCGCCCCGAGGAGGCCGAGCAGCGTGCCACCGGCGAGGGCGCCGATCACGACCAGCGACCCCGGGACCGCGACCGCCCGGTTCATCACTCGCGGCGTCAGCACGTAGGCCTCGATCTGCATGTAGATGAGGTAGATCGCTGCGAAGATCAGCGCCGCGATCGGGTTGGTGAAGAGTGCGAGCCCGGTGCCGATGATCCAGAACAGCACCGATCCGACCAGCGGGATCAGAGTGACGCAGAACGCGATCGTCGCCATCAGTGGGGGGAAGGGCAGACCCAGGATGGAGTAGAGGGTCAGGGCGAGGATCGCGTTGCAGAAGGCCAGCACCACCATCCCCATCACGTAGCCGCCCACCGAGTCCGTGATCTGTTCGGTGATGTCGCTCGCACGAGCGCGGTCGCGGGCCGGTGCCAGACGCAGCAGACCCTGCTTCATGCCGGGCAGGGTCGCGAGGAAGTAGAGCGTGAGCACGAGCACGACGATGGCGCCCGAGATGCCGGTCGCGATCGACGCGCCGACCGCGAGAGCGCCGCCGCCGATCGTCGCGAGATTGCCGAAGTCGGTCAGGAACTTCTGGACCTCGGCGACCAGATCCTGGAACTGATCGCCGAACTGCGCGTCGAGCGTGGCGTAGATGTCGCTGCGGGTGAAGTCCTGGATCATCCCGGGGACGGAGCGGACGAAGCTCGCGATCTGCTCGACGACGATCGGGATGATCATCCACAGCACGACGGCGAACACGAGGATGAGCGCGAGGATCGTGATGACGACGGAGATCGAGCGGGAGAGGCCGCGACGCTCGAGGAACCGTACGGCCGGGTCGAGTCCGAGCGCGCCGAAGAGGGCGAGCGCGATGTAGATGAGCACGGTGGACAGGCTCGTCAGGGCGAGGCCGATCACCAGCGCGCCGAGTCCGCCGAGCGTCACGAGGAAGCCGAAGACGAACGGACGGTCGATGCGCGTCCAGAACGAGCGACTCGGCGTCATCGGCTCGATGACCACGGGGCGCGCTGCGCCGGTCGCGGCGGGCTCTGCGGTGGGAGAGTCGGCGCTCGCGACTGCGGCGTCGGTGCGCGGTGCTTTCCGGGCGGGCGCGGTGTCATCGAGGGGAGTGGGCGCCGGCGACTCTTCGTTGCTCATGTGCTCACGATAGCGGTGCCGCGGGTCGGAATCCGGGTGTTCGACGGCTCTAGAGTAGGGGCATGACCGCCGCCGAGGACCCGAAGGCCGAACTGCTCCGACTTCGCGCCACCATCGACAACATCGACGCCGCACTCATCTTCATGCTGGCCGAACGCTTCCGTGCGACCCAGCAGGTGGGGCAGCTGAAAGCGGAGCACGAGATGCCGGCGTCCGACCCGAATCGGGAGGAGCAGCAGGTCGCCCGTCTGCGCGCTCTCGCAGAGGAGGCGCATCTCGACCCCGAGTTCGCGGAGAAGTGGTTCAACTTCGTGGTGGCGGAGGTCATCCGCCACCACACGGAAGCGGCGGAGAGCCGCTGAGAGAGGTGCCGGACGGGCGACGGTGTGTGCAGCACTCGCCCGTCCGGAGCTTTTGTGGGATTCATCGACCAACTAAGTTCAATGAATAAACTTACGGAGAGACTACGGATCACGCCACGATCTGTCAACCGCTCGCCACGGGCGAGCTCCGGAACGGACGCACATGCTGAGCACGGATGAGGGCCTGGACACCCAAGCGTCGGTGCGGCGCGCGAACCTCCGGCGCGCGCTGCAACTCGTCTTCCGCAACCCGGGCACCCAGACGCGCGCGGGGATCGCGAGAGCGACGGGTCTGACCGCAGCCACGGCGTCATCCCTCGTCGCCGAGCTCATCGAGAACCGACTGATCGTCGAAGGGGAGCAGGCCGCGAGCACCGGTGGCAAGCGGGCGACCACGCTGAGCGTCGATGCGAGTCACCACCTGATCCTCGTCCTGGTGATCCAACCCCTGCACGCATACATCGCCCTCGTGGCGCTCGACGGTACCGAGGTCGACGTCCGTCGCGCGGACTACACCCCCGAGACCCGTGACCGCGCACTCGACGACGCCGTGGCCGCGGTGGCCGCCGAGTTCGGACCGCGGGTGCTCGCTGCGGGGATCCAGCTCCCCGGCACGACGGACGGGCGCTCGGTGCTCGAGAGCGTGCAGCTCAAGTGGGAGGACGTGCCTCTCGCCGAGAGGTTCGAACGTGTGCTGGGGGCGCCCGTGCTGCTCGTCAACGACGTCGACGCCGAGGCCGTCGCCGAAGCCGGGATGGAGGAATCCCCGTCCGGATACCGGCTCTTCATCCACCTCGGCGGCGGCGTGGGCGCCGCGGTGACCCTGAACGGCGAACTCGCGCCCGGTCCACGCGATCGCGCCGGCGAGATCGGGCACGTGCAAGTCGTCTTCGGTGAGGCGGCGCGTGTCTGCCGGTGCGGACAGCGCGGCTGTCTCGAGTCCGCGGCAGCCTTGGGCGCGATGATCGGGGACGAGTTCACCGATGCGATGGACGCATCCGAGATCCGTGCTCTCGCCGCCCGCGCGGACGAGCGCCATCTCGACGAGGGGGCCCGCGCGCTCGCGAGGGCCGTCAAGCTCATCAGCGCACTGCTCGACCCGACCGAGGTCGTGATCGGCGGACCGGCGACCGAGCTCGGGCCGCGCTTCCTCGACCGGGTTCGCCGCGAGACGGAGTACCCCTCCCGCGGCACGGCGCAGGTCCCGGTCCGCTACGCGGATCCTCGGGTGTCGCTCGCGGCCGGCGCCGCTCAGGCCGCGCTCACGTCGGCGCTCGGCGTGCGCTGGAACCCGGAGCAGCTGCGCGCCGCATCCGCATCGAGCCTCTGAACGCCCCTCGATGTCAGCGTCGTCGGTCTCCCCGCACCGCGAGGGCGATCGCGGCGCCGGTGATGAGGCACAGCGGACGGTAGATGCGCCGATCGAGCTCGACGAATCGGCGATCGGGACCCGGCCGCCCGAGAAGTGCGGTCACTCGAGCCCCGTCCATCGTGCCGCGGAGGAGGAACGCCAGGGCCGCCGCCACGCGGGCGGCTTTGGCGAGCGTGTGAGTTCCCCCTGCGCCGGCGATGATCGCGCTCCCGGTGAGCATTCCTCCACCGACCACGAGGCATGCGCCGGCTGAAGGCATCTCGTCGCTGCCGATGACCTGTCGCGCCAGCCGCTTCCGGCTCGACGCCGGCCAGGACGCGCCGGAGGCCCACAGCAGATGGATGGCTCCGATGGTGCCGAGTGATGTGGTCGCGACGACCTGACCGATCCGTCCGAGAGGAGTCATGTCCCCATTCTCCTCTTCCGCGGGTGAGCAGCCGTCAGCCGCCGAACTCCGCGCGCAGGATCATCTGACTGTGGTTCCTGTTGCAGGTGTCGGTGATCGGGTCGAGCAGGTTGGTCTCGGACAGCCAGGCGCCGGGAGCCGACTTCTCACCCTGCATCGCGGCCAGAACCTCGGCGAACGAGTCGGCCATCCCCGTATCGGATGCCTTCACGAGCGACTCGAGTTCCACCGCGGCCGCTTCGACGCGGGTCTTCCACTCCGTCTCGTCGAACGCCTGGTAGGTCGTGTATCCGGCGTCGGCGTTCCACAGCGCGCTGTAGACGTTCCCGAACGCCTCGCACTCGGCTGTGATCTTCTCATCACGGACGAACTCCGCCGTGGAGAAGTGCGGTGTCGCAGTCCACTCGACACCCTCGGGGACCCAGATCGTGAAGGTCGGTCCCGTGGCCTCGGTGATCGGCCAGACCAGGGAGGTGGTGCCGTCACACGTGCCGCGGAGGGGAGCCTGTCCGAGCGCCATCGAGTCACCGAGCTCGGCGTGGAAGAGTCCGCCGCCGGCGCACTCGATGTCGATCGTCACCGAGCGCATGCCTTCCTGCAGGGGGAAGTCGATGCCGGGGTACGGGGCGGTCGGCCCGGTGCCGGTGACCGCGGGGCCGTTCATGATCAGCTCGACGGTGGTCGAACCCGAGGGTGTCGGTGTCGCTGCGGGCGCGGGCTCGATCGCGGTGCATCCGACCAGCACGATCGCGAGGGCTGCGAAGACGGAAACTCCGCTTGTCGCTTTCTTCATCCCCGATGCCCCTCTCGCCGTGAAGGATGCCCCTCTCGCCGCGACCGATGTCCCCCTCGCCGCGACCGATGTCCCTCTCGTTGTGACCGATGTCCCTCACGCCGTGACCGATGTCCCTCACGCCGTGAAGGAGTTCTCACGGAATGAAGGAGCGGAATCCACATGCACTCCTTCATACCGTGAGAATTCCTTCATTCCGGGAGGCCCCGTCCGGGAGGCCCCGTCCGGGAGGACCGCTTCGGACGGGACCGCTTCGCGGGGGCTCCTACTTCACGCTGCCGGCGGTGAGGCCTCCGACGAGGCGCTTCTCGATGAGCATGAACAGGATGACCACGGGCAGGATCGCGACGATCGAGACTCCGAACACGTACTGCCAGCTGGTCTCGTACTGACCGACGAACTTGGTGAGCGCGACGGAGAGCGGCTGGTTCTTGTCGGTCGAGAGGATCACGAGCGAGGCCGCGAATTCGTTCCAGCAGGCGACGAACGTGAACACGATCGCCGTGACGATGCCCGGCCACACGAGCGGCAGGTTGATCTTGAAGAGCACGGTGAAGCGTCCGGCGCCGTCGATCTGGGCGGCTTCGTCGACCTCCTTGGGGATGCCGGCGAAGAAGGAGTGCATGATCCACACCGCGAACGACAGGTTGAACGCGGCGTTGATGAAGATCATGGCGGCCCAGGTGTCGCCGAGCCCGAGGGTCGTGAACTGCCGGAACAGGCCCGAGGTGAGCACCGCGGGCTGCAGCATCTGCGTGATGATGACCAGGAACAGGAACACCATGCGGCCGGGGAACTTGAACCGGGCGGTGTAGTACGCGGCAGGCAGGGCGACCAGCAGCACGAGCAGCGTCGCGAACACGGCGATGATGATCGTCGAGATCAGGTTGTACGGCAGCGGCGTCTCGGGGGTGGACCACATGGTGATGTAGTTCTCCCAGTGCCACTCCGTCGGCAGATACGTGGGGTCGACGGAGCGGATCTGCGGCTTCGTCTTCACCGAGCCGAAGAACATGATCAGGTACGGCAGCACGAAGATCGCGAGAACGAGGAACCCGGCCACGGTGCGGAGGATGACACGGGGCAGCGTGACCTGGTCTTCGGTGTAGCGGCGCTTGCGGCCGGGGATGCGCGGTGCGGGCGAGGAGCCGGCGGTGGTCACGAGGGCGGTCTCGGTCACGGTCATGATCAGACCTCCTTCATGGGCTTGACGATCTTCACGTACGCCGCGACGATCACGATGACGATGAGGAAGGCGACGACGGAGAGCGCGCTGGCGACATCCACCTTCTTCTGCAGTTCGATGTACTTGAAGATCAGCGTCATGATCGTGTCGGCGCCGTAACCGGGGATCGAGCCGGTCATCACCTTCAGGATCGGCAGCGAGTTGAACACGTTGATGATGTTGATCAGGACGGCGACCGCCAGCGCGCTGCGCAGCTGCGGCAGGACGATCGACCAGTAGGTGCGGGCGGGGCCGGCTCCGTCCATCTTCGCCGCCTCGATCGCGTCGGCCGGGACGGACTGCAGGCCCGCGAGGATGGTGTAGGTCGTGAAGGGCAGCGACACGAAGATCGCGATCACGATCGACCAGGCGAACGCCGTCGCGGGGTTCTTCGTCCACCCGTATCCGACGGCATCGTCCGAGAGCCCGATGTCGTAGAGGAACTTGTTGAAGATGCCGAAGTACGGCTCGAGGCTGTAGTAGAACACCATCGTCGTCATGACGACCGACGCCGCCCACGGGACGATGACGGCCATGCGCACGAGCTGGCGTCCGGGGAAGGCCTTGTTCAGGATCTGCGCGAGTCCGAGCGAGATGACGACCGTGAACAGCACGACCGAGACGACCCAGACGATCGTGCGGAAGAAGATCGGCCAGAACTCGGCGAACGTGAAGACGGTGACGAAGTTGTCGAAGCCGACGGATCCCTTGTCGAGGCCGGACAGGGAGATGTCGCGCGTCGAGTTGAAGAACATCACCCCGGCGGGGAAGAAGACCACGCCGATGATGAGCAGCAGTGCGGGGGCGATCCAGGGCAGCGCCTGGAGGAGATCCTTTCCACCCGGCCTGCCGCGAAGGGCATCCGGGGTCTTCCGGGTGCGGGGGCGGCCGGTGGCCGCCCCCGCGAGGTTCGAGGACTCTGTCTTCTGGCTCATTCGGGTACCCGAACCTCTCCTGTCAGCGGGCTCAGCCCGCGTCGACCTGCGCCTGGATCTCGGTCAGCACGTCCTGTGCCGGCTTCGTCTGAAGCTGGCCGAACAGCGACTTGAACGCACCGTCGGCGGCGGACCACTTCGGGTTGGTCGACGGGTAGAACTGGGCGTCGGGCAGCACGTCGAGGAACGGCTTGAGAGCCTCCTCGCCGGAGAGCTGCTCGGCACCGGACTTGGTGACGGGGAGGAAGCCCTCGGCCTGCACCCACGGCACGTAGACGTCTGCCGAGTAGTAGTAGTCGAAGAACTTGGTGATCGCTTCCTTCTTGTCATCGTCGTTCTGGAACGCCATCAGCTGGTCCATGACGCCGAGCGTGAACGGCGAGCCGTCCTTCGTCGGGATCGGGACGATGGAGTAGTCCAGGTCCGGGTTGCCCTCGGCGATCTGGCCGACCGTCGGCGGGAGGCCGACCTGCATGCCGATCTTGCCCTGGATGAAGATGTCCATCAGCGGAGAACGCTGCGTCGAGCCGGGGTCGGCCTGCGTCGCGCCGGCGTCGATCATCTTCTTGATCTGCTCGGCACCCACGAGGTTCTCCGGGGTGTCGATCGTGATCTCGGACGCATCGCCGAACGATCCGCCGCCACCCCACAGCCACACGGCCGCCTCGGCCTGTGCCTCTTCGGACCCGAGCGGCATCCCGTAACCGGCGACGCCGCCGCCGAGCGCGGACACCTTGGTCGCGGCATCCAGCAGCGAGTCCCAGTCGGTCGGAGCCTCGACACTGGCCTGGTCGAGCAGGGCGTTGTTGACGAACAGGGCGCGGGCGGATGCGATCAGCGGCAGAGCGTACGCGGTGCCGTCGACCTCGGCGTTCTTCAGGAACGAGTCCTGGAAGTCGGAGTAGGTCTCCTCCGAGACGACGTCCTTCACGGGGTAGAGCAGCTCGTCGCCGACGAACCCGGCGAACGGACCGCCGTTGTAGATGTCCGGTGCCTCGCCGGCCTGGATCTTGGTGGAGACGACCTTCTCGAGGTTGTCCCACGACTGCACCTCGAGCTTGACCTTGATGTCGGGGTTGGCCTTCTCGAACCCGTCGATCACCGTCTCCCAGTTCGCCTTGGTGCCGTCGGAGTAGCTCGGGACGAGGAGGTCGAGAGTGGTCGAACCGTCTCCGCCTCCGCTGTCTCCGGACGATCCGCCGAACCCGCACGAAGCGAGCGAGAGCGTGGCGACGGCCGCAATGGCGGCGGCGCCGAACCGCAGTGACTTCTTCATGTGTATTGCATTCCTCACTGTGAGAGTCCCTCCCTGGCGGCGGGCCGCTTCGGGAGGGGGTGTGGTGCACAGTCGCAAGCACATCACGCGACAGTGCGTGGTGACCGCTTCGCCGGATGGCATCGCGATCGTTCAAGCCGGGGCTCGGGGTTCTCGGCATCGATGGGATCGACGTCGAGGCGTTGGAACTTTTCCGATTATTTGTCAAGGGAACAAACAAATCAAGCAGAACCTGGAGTTGATGTTCCTTTGCGCCATACTATGATCGGATCAAGCCTCAAACAATCACAAGTACGCAACTTCTCGCCAGAAAGGCACCCCGATGACTGCATCACTGCCCGGCGCGCACATGCGCGAAGAGCTCCACTCCCAGCCGCAGACCTGGGCCACGGCCGCAGACCTGAAGGCCGAGCAGGGCCTGCTTCCCGCCGCCGGTGCGCGCGTCGCGGTCGTCGGCTGCGGCACGTCGTGGTTCATGGCGCAGTCGTACGCCGCTCTCCGCGAGACCGCCGGGCAGGGCGAGACCGATGCGTTCGCCGCCTCGGAGGCCTTCATCGACCGCGGCTACGACGCGGTCGTCGCCCTCACCCGCTCCGGCACGACCACCGAGGTGCTCGAGCTCGTCGAGCGCGTCAAGGGGCGCATCCCGACGATCGGCGTGATCGGCGACCCGACCTCCCCTCTCGTCTCCCTCGTCGACGAGGCGGTCCTGCTCCCGTTCGCGGACGAGCAGTCGGTGGTGCAGACGCGCTTCGCGACGACGGCGCTCGCGCTGTTCCGCGCCTCGCTCGGTGAAGACCTCACCGGAGCGATCGCCGACGCGACCGCCGTGCTGGCCGAGCCCGGCGACGACGAGCTGCGCGACGCGGAGCAGTACACGTTCCTCGGGCGGGGATGGACGATCGGTCTCGCGCATGAGGCCGCCCTCAAGCTGCGCGAGTCGTCGCAGTCGTGGACCGAGGCGTACCCGTCGATGGACTACCGGCACGGCCCGATCGCGATCGCGGCGCCCGGACGCGTGACGTGGCAGTTCGGCACGGCCCCGGAGGGACTCTCCGCTCAGGTGGAGGCCACCGGCGCCCGGTTCGAGCAGCGGGGGATCGACCCGCTCGCCGACCTCGTGCGCCTGCACCGCACGGCTCTCGACCGTGCCGTCGTGCGGGGGCTCGACCCCGATCAGCCCCGCAACCTCACGCGATCCGTCATCCTGGATGCATGACGCACGCCGCCGGAGCCGACCATGACCCGAGCTGACGGGGCCGACGCCGTTCCCGACGTCGTGCGCGACGCCACCGGCGAGGCGCTCGCGGCCGTGCGGACGCTCGGCGCGGGGGCGCCGGTGCTGGCGTTCGACGTCGGCGGCACCGACATCAAGTCGGCGCTGTTCGATGCGAATGGCTCCGCCCTCGGACTCCGTCGTACGCCCACGCCGATCGCGGACGGCGACCGCACCCAGGTGCTGCTCGAACGTCTCGAGGTGCTCGCGGAGGAGCTGCGTGCCGCGCATCCCGACGTGGTGCCCCAGGCGGTGGGGCTCGTCGTTCCGGGAATCGTCGATGCGGAAGCGGGGCTCGGGGTGTTCGCGAGCAACCTCGGCTGGCACGACTCCCCCTTGCGTGACCTCGCTGCCGAACGCCTCGGTCTGCCGGTGGGGTTCGACCATGACGTCCGCGCGGCGAGCTGGGCGGAGCGTCGCCTCGGCGGTGCCCGCGACTACGCCGACGCGGTCGTGCTCGTGATCGGCACGGGGATCGCCGGGGCGCTGCTGATCGGCGGGATCCCCCACACGGCCGGCGGGTACGCGGGGGAGATCGGTCACTCGCCGATCGCCGACGGCCCGATCTGCGCCTGCGGAGCGCGGGGATGTCTGGAAGCCGTCGCCTCCGCCGGGGCGATCGCCCGACGCTACCGTGAGGCGACCGGCGTCACCCCCGACGGCGCGAAGGATGTGATCGCCCGAGCTGCGGCCGGAGACGAGGTCGCCGCGGAGATCTGGGATTCCGCCCTCGATGCGCTGACGATGTCGCTCGCACAGCTCACCGCCGTGGTCGCTCCCGAGGCCGTGGTCATCGGCGGCGGGCTCTCGCGCGCCGGCGGTGCCCTCTTCGACGAGCTGCGCACACGCCTGGCTGCACGCCTCAGCTTCCACCGCCTTCCCGTCCTCGTGCCCGCCGAGCTCTCCGGGAACGCCGGTCTGCTCGGCGCCGGCCTGCGTGCCAGGGAGCTCACGTGATCCTGACCGTCACCCCGAACCCCGCTCTCGACCTCACCTGGCGGGTCGACCGCCTCATCGAAGGCGGCACGCACCGTGCAGACGCGGGTGCGGCCCGAGCGGGAGGCAAGGGGCTCAACGTGGCACGCGTGGCCCACGCCGAGGGGGCGGATGTCCTCGCCGTCACCACGACGGGCGGAAGGGTCGGTCAGGAGTTCGCGGCCGAACTCCGCGGCAGCGGCGTTCCGCACGCCCTGGTGCCCGTCGTCGCAGAGACCCGACGCAGCATCGCCGTGGTCGACGAGTCGCTCGGCGACACCACGATCATCAACGAGCGCGGCAGCAACCCGACCGACCCCGAGTGGGCCGCCCTGCTCGCCGAAGTCGTCGAGCGGCTCCCCGGAACACGGGTGCTGGTCGTCTCCGGGAGCGTGCCACCCGGCGCCCCGGATTCCCTGCTCCCCATGCTCATCGCGGTGGGGAGGGACGCCGGTGTGCCGGTCATCGTCGACACGTCCGGTCCCGCGCTCCTCCGGGCGGCGGACGCCGGTGCCACCGTGCTCAAGCCCAACGCGGCAGAACTCGTCGAGGCCACCGGCATCACGGATCCGGTGGCGGGTGCGCGGTCGCTGATCGCCCGCGGCACCGAGCTCGTGCTGCTCTCGCTCGGCGCGGAGGGGATGCTCGCCGTCACGGCATCCGCGCTCGTGCACGCGCGCCTCGACGAACCCCTCGCCGGCAACCCGACCGGGGCCGGTGACGCGGGTGTCGCCGCCTGCGCCGTGCTGTACGCCGAAGGCGTGCGCGATCCCGAGCAGATCCTGCGCCGGGCGACCGCGTGGTCCGCCGCCGCGGTGCTGACACCCCTCGCCGGGGACATCTCGCCCCGCTGGACTGAGCTCGAACGGCAGCTCCTCCTCTCGTATCCCGACTCCGCTTCGTTCCGGAAGGACCCTTCGTGACCCTCGTCTCCGCTCGCGACCTCGTCTCTGCGGCTGCTGCCGCCGGGACCGGCATCGGCGCCTTCAACGTGATCCACCTCGAGACGGCCGAGGGGTTGGTGCGCGCCGCCGCGCTCGCTCAGCTGCCCGTCATCCTTCAGATCTCGCAGAACTGCGCCGACTACCACGGCGGGCTCGAGCCCATCGCACTGGCCACGCTCGCCGTGGCCCGGCGCGCCGAGACCCCCGTGGCGGTGCACCTCGACCATGCCGAGCGGCCGGAACTGGTCGACGAAGCCATCGCGCTCGGCTTCGGGTCGGTCATGTTCGACGGCGGTGCGCTGCCCTACGACGACAACGTGGCACTCACCGCCGCCGTCGCCGCTCGTGCTCATGCGGCCGGTGTGTACGTCGAAGGCGAGCTCGGCGAGGTGGGCGGCAAGGACGGTGCCCATGCGCCGGGTGTGCGCACGGACCCCGACGAGGCGCGGGCCTTCGTCGCCGCGACCGGGGTGGATGCGCTCGCGGTGGCGGTCGGATCCTCGCACGCGATGACCGATCGCACGGCCTCGCTGGACCTCGAACTGATCGGTCGCCTGCATGAGGCGCTGTCCGTTCCCCTGGTCCTGCACGGATCGTCCGGAGTCGCGGATGCCGTGATCGCCGAAGCCGTGCGTACGGGGATGACCAAGATCAACGTCTCGACGCACCTGAACGGGTTCTTCACCCGCGCGGTGCGCGAGAAGCTCGGGGCGGATGAGCGGCTGGTCGACTCGCGCAAGTACCTCGCCCCCGCCCGCGACGCACTCGCGGAGGAGGCTGCGCGGATGCTCCGGCTGTTCGCGCTGCAACCCGTCGGCGCGGTGTCCTGATGAAACGCGCTGCCCGGCTGAACGCGATCCTCGATCTCCTCGCCGCGAGCGGAGAGGTCACGGTCGACGAGCTCGTGGAACGGTTCGGCGCGTCGTCGGCCACGACCCGGCGCGACCTCGACACGCTCGCCGAGCAGCGTCTGCTCACTCGTACGCACGGTGGTGCCGTGGCGCAGACCGTCGCCTACGAGCTGCCCATCCGGTACAAGAGCCATCTGCGCACGCACGAGAAGGCCAGCATCGCTCAGGTCGCGGCCGGTCTCGTCGCGCCCGGCATGGTGGTCGGCCTCTCGGGCGGCACGACCACGACGGCCATCGCCGCCGCGCTCGCCGCCCGCGACGACCTGTCGGGGAACGGCGGCATCACGGTCGTGACGAACGCCGTGAACATCGCCGCCCAGCTCGCCACGCGGCCCGACATCAAGGTGGTCGTGACCGGCGGGGTCATCCATTCGCGCAGCTACGAACTCGTCGGGCCGTTCGTCGAGCAGCTCCTCCGGGGGGTGCGCCTCGACATCGCGTTCATCGGCGTGAACGGGATGGACGCGGTCGCCGGTGCGACCACGCAGGACGAGCGCGAGGCCGCGGTGAACCGGATGATGGCCGAGCGTGCCCGCCGCGCGGTCGTGGTGACCGACGCCAGCAAGCTCGGCGTGGAGGCCTTCTCGAGCGTCGGCGGCGTCGACCTCTTCCCGACCGTCATCACAGACGCGGGGGCCGATGCCGAAGCGCTCGCCGGCCTGCGTGCCGCCGGGTACGCGGTGCTGGTCGCCTGAACCCCGGACACCCTGAGGGCCCCGACGTCCCCAGATCGTCGAGGCCCCTTGAGGGTGTCGCGGCGGTGTGCCGCGTCATCCTCGAGCAGATGGTGTCCGTGTCGTGTTTCACGCTCCCCAGCGCGCATGATTCCCCAGATCCGACTGCGCCTCCCTCGCGCCTCTCCCTTCGAGGCCCTTCGCATGGCACCTTCCGAAGAACAGGAGCACGCGGCGTCCGTTCTGATACACCGATTGGAGAAAAAGGTCAGAATCCATCGCCGTGGCACTGGAACGGCGCGGTGTGGCCGGTGTCGAGGGCGGCCCGCGTGAGCGCATCGGCGGGAGCCGCGCCGGCGGAGAGACCGGTGTGCACGGCGCTCAGCAGTTCTCCGGCGACGTCATCCGGGACCGCCACGGGCGCGGCGATGACGCAGTCGGCACCCGCGTGGAGCCAGACGCGGGTCATGCCCAACGCCTCCTCGCCCCAGCGCACCGAGGAGCGGCCGAGTTCGCACGCCGACAGGATCACCGTCGCGGGGACGCGTGGGATCAGGTCGACGTCGTAGCCGAAGAGGGTGCCGTCGACGAGCTCGAACCCCGAGAACAGGGGGTTGTCCACCGCGTGCCGACCGTGCGCGGCGATGTGCAGCACGTCGGTGCGCGCCGCGAGTTCGGTCACGGCCGCGACGGTCGCCTCCGCTCCTTCCAGGATGTCCGGCGTCCGGTCTGCGCTGCGCCAGGCTGCCGCTGCCCGCGACACCTCATCTCCTGCCCGAGCGACCCGGGGCCCGGCGGCGAAACCGATCGACCGCGGAGGAGAATCGCCACGTGCGGGTCCGGCCAGCAGGCGCGACACCGACGTCGCGAGCGTGAACGGTACGCCGATCATGCCGGGCAGCATCGCCCACGGCACCCCGGCGAGGGCACCCGGCACGGTGATCGCCAGCCGATCCGCGGGAGGCGCCGCCCGAAGCAGGGGAGCGAGCACCTCCGCATCGAGGAGTGCCAGGCGGGAGGCGAGCGCCCGCTCCGTCACCGCCCCCATCAGCCCGCCCCGAGTGAGCGCGGCCATGTCGAGGTCGGCGCGGAGACCGTCGAGCGCCGCCTCCACGCGTGTCCAGGCCAGGTCGACGACCGTGGCTCCCGAAGACGCCACGACGATGCCGTGCAGGGTGGAACCCGTGAACACATAGGAGAGCACCGTGGTGCCGGGGGCGAGTCGCGCTGTCGCCTCCGCGAGGTCGAGTCGTTCGCGGGTGCCGCCGGACCCGGTCATGGTCCACTGGCGTTCTCGCACCCGGTCGCGCAGGGCCCGCACCCTGGCATCCCTGGTCCAGTCGACGCCGGCGAGCTCGGCGCGCAGCATCCGCAGTTCCGCCAGATCGACGGCGAGGGATTCGTCATGCGGAGGCCGGACCGGTGCGACCTGCTGGCTGAGGTGTCGTGCGCGTTCCGACCACTCGAACAGAGTCTCCGGTTCTTTCAGTCTCGCCGCGGCGGAGAGCCCCGCGAACATCAGGTCGCTGCCGTGCATGCCCACCGACGCCTGCAGGTCGAGCGCACCGAAAGACTGCTGCCAGGTGGTGAGGAGGTCGAGTCCGGCCGCGGCAGCACGCAGAGCCTCCCGGTCGCGTCCGGCCGAGGTGGCTCGCGCTGCGCGCACTTCCTGGGCGCGCAGGCGGAGCGGGGTCGGAGCGTTCTCGTCGAGCCGGGGCAGGCGCCCGCGGCCGTCTCGGCGGGCACTCAGCCGCAGACCGGTCGCCTCGGTGCGGAATCCTGCACGGTCGAGAGCCTTCGCGACGCGGTCGAACTCGTCCGCATCGATCGCGCGATGCGGGTGGGCGCGCTGCCCTGCTTCCAGCCGTACGGCGTCGGCGCGGGCCGCCCATCCGTGGTTCGCGAGCGCGGTGAAGCGCCGCGCCGCGGTCCGGGCCGCCCGTTCCGCGGCGGCGGGGTCGTGGCGCAGCAGCGAGCGGGCGAGATGGAACTCGGCCTCGCCTCTGGCCTGCCTCATCCGCTGCGCCCCGAACTCGGCGGCGACCTGGGCGAGCAGCGCCTCCGCCTCGGTGGTGAGCCCCGCATCGCGGAGCACCTCGGCACGATCCAGGTCACTGATCGCCGCGGCGAGGTCGCTGATCGCCGCGAGTTTCGGACGTGAACGGGTCATCTGCGTGAGGGCGGTGACGAGGTCGCCTCCGAGGAGTGCCGCGTAGCCGAGGTTGTGCCGGGCCTCGGCGAGCGGCCCCTCGTCGTCGTTCGCCTCGTACACCGCGACGGCGCGACGCAGGTCCTCGACGCACGTCTCCAGCTCGCGCTGCTGCATCCGCACGACGGAGCGGTTCAGCAGGCAGTTCGCGAGCTCGGTCGTCTCGTCGCCGATCGCCGTCAACGTGTCGATCGCGCGGGTGAGCATGGCCTCCGCCTCCGCGAGTCGGCCGCCGTGCATGAGGAGCGTGCCGAGTTGACCGCTGAGCACCGCGATCGTCTCGGGGCGGAGCCCGGAGCGCCCCAGGGCGTTCCGGCACAGCTGCTCGGCCGCCGCGGGCTGTCCCTTCTGGGCGAGGACGTACGCCACCGTGCCGTCGATCCGTGCGCGCAGGTCGGGGTCGTCGGTGCGCGCCGAGGCGGTTTCGAGCGCGCGCCGCGCCTGTGTGAACCTCCTCGCGTTCGCCGCCTCGACGCCACGTCGGTGCAGCTCGATCGCGGACAGGGGCATCGCTCCAGAATGCCCTGCCCGGGGGCCGTCTCGCTACGGATGTCGGGAGAGCCGGCCGCACATCAGTGACGGATGTCGGGAGAACGGACGGATGTCGGACGTGCGACGGCGTGTCGTCCTGCCATCCGTGAATCGCCCCGACATCCGTACCGCGAGGCGGTGCGGGCGGCGCGGGCGGTGCGGCCCGGGGCGCGTCAGTGCGGGTCGACGGGAGTCGGGAGGGACTTCAGGACGGCGGCGACGGCCTTCGCGGCGACGCCCGGCGTGACGCCCCCGATCGGTACGCTGCCCAGCTGTGCGGCGATGCGCCCCGCGACGTACGGCGCCGAGAACGACGTTCCGCTCCACACCGCGAACCCGCCCCGGTAGTCGTCGGGGTCGATCGTCTCCCGGCGAAGGCCGTCGACATCCGCGCGGGAGGCCGCCTGGGTGCCGCCGACGAACGCGGGTGAGGTGCTGACCACGGCGGCACCGGGCGCATAGGCCTGCACCCACGGCCCGATGTTCGAGAACAACGCCACCGATTGTGCGGAAGGATTCAGCGCCCCGACCGACACGAGCGGTGCATTCTGGTCCGAGGGGATGCCGTTGTCCGCGCCCGGCCAGGGCCAGAGCGATGCGGGGAAGGAGGGGCGGTCGATCGCGTCGTTGCCCGCGGAGCAGACGACCACGCAGCCGAGTTCCCGGGCTTTGGCGAGCAGCTGGAACAGGGTGAGGCTGAACAGGCCGTCGGTCGGTGTCTCGTGGTAGTAGCTGAGCGAGAGGTTGAGGACGTCGATCGGGAAGCCGGTCTTCGGGTCGGCGCGATGGCGGCTGAGGAGCGTGACGACCTGCGCGATCGTCTCCAGCAGGGTGCTCTCGTCGATCACGCCGAGAGCACCGGCCACGCGGATCGACAGGATGTCGGCGTCCGGCGCGGTCTGTCGCACGAGTCCCGCGATGAAGGTGCCGTGCCCTGCGACCGCGTCGATCTCGCCGTCGAGCTGCCCGTAGAGGTCGGGGTAGCGTTCCGGGTCGGCATCGTCCGTGAGTCCCACCGGCACACCGTCGAGGTCGATCGTGCGGGTGACGATGTCGGCGGGAAGCCAGGCATGCTCTCCGCATCCGGTGTCGAGCACCGCGACCACGGGTCGGCGCCCGCGTTTCGGGGAGGCACCGCGCACGGGCGCCGGGCCCAGCCAGGTCACCGGCTGTCGTGCCCCTCGCCCCGGCTCGAGGTAGTCATCGCTGCCTCCGGCCGCGCCCGCGCCCCGGATCGGGTTGGTGCGGGTGAACGGGTTCGTCCGCGTGAAGGGGTTGGTGCGGGTGAACGGATTGAGCCCGACCGGGTCGATCGACAGCACATGATCGAGGCTGGTGCGCGGCATCGTCGAGCGGGACATGCGGCGGGCGCGCTGGAGCACCCGCCAGGCGTCGGGTGCCACGGGTGATTCGCCGCGGACCGGTTCGTCGGGAGTCCGCAGTCGTGCGCGCAGGAAGCCGGGAACGCCCGGAACCAGTTCGCCGTCGATCGCCGAGCGGCTGCCGTCCTCGATCTCGAGTTGCCAGCCGAAGGTGTCCGCCGCGTCACGCAGCGTGCGCACCTCGCGGTCGTAGGCCTCATCGTCTCCGAGCGCGCGGGTGATCAGCAGTCGCTCGGGCAGGTAGGCCGTCGGATAGGCGCGGATCCCGTCCACCGGCTCCGTGCTCGGATCGAGTGCCGTGCCCCGGCGGATCGATCCCTCTGCGCGGTCCTGCCAGGTCCATCCCTTGGGCTGCTCCATCGTCATCCTCTCGGTGCGGGTCTCCCCGCGGCATCATCGACGGGCGGTGCCCGCGGTCACAGTTCGAACTGCGGGGTCGCGAGCGTACGCGTCTCGTCCCCGATCTGGGTCGTCAGCCGCACGCGCGTGAGCCCGGGCGGCACCTCGTCGAACACGAAGCGCCCCGTCTCCTCGGGCGCGGTCGATCGGGTCCGTTCACCCTGGGTCAGCACGATCTCCGCTGCCGCGGTGTCGACCCACCCGTCGACGCGGCGCCGACCGGAAGCCGTCCGTGTGACGTGCAGCAGGATGCTCGTCGAGCCGTCGCTGAACTGCAGGGTCAGCGCATCGGCCCCGCCGCGCACCGCGCTGAGCTCCCCTTCGACCAGGGTGAGCAGCGCGTATTCGCGGTTCAGGCCGTCGGCGGCGACCGCGGCGACCATGCGGTCGATCAGTCCCGCCGGCATCGGATCGACCTCGCTCCACAGTGTGCGGAGTCGGGCGAACATCTGGGCGTCCTCGTGCTCGGTCATGCGAGTCCCCCTGTCTGCGCCGCCGGTGGCGCGTCCAGCAGGGCGCGCAGCTTGGCCAGGCACCGGTTCCGTGTGGGGCCGATGCTGCCGATGGGCATGGCGAGGTCGCCGGCGATCCGGGCGTAGTCGGGTCGGTCTTCGAAGGCGATCACGCGCAGCAGCTTCTGACAGCGCTCGTTGAGTCGGCGCACGGCCGACCAGAGCCGACGGTTCTCATCGCCGCGCGCCGCGTGCTCTTCGGCAGACGCCTGCTCGGGAAGAAGGGTGTCGAGGTCGTCGGTGTCGGTGGTGTCGACGCGTCCGTGCGCTTTCGCGACCTTCCAGGCTTCGCGCCGGGCGGTGGTGGTCAGCCAGGCGGAGACGGCGCGGGGGTCGCTGATCGATTCATGCCCGCGCACCAGCTGCAGCCAGGTCGTCTGCACGACATCTTCCGCGAGCGTGCGTTCGAGCCCGTACGCCCGCACCACGTGCCACAGCACGGGTGTCATGAGATGTACGAGCTCGTCCATGGCGCGACTGCTGCCCTCGCGCCATGCATCGAACAGGTTCGCGGCGCGCTCCCATCGGGAGAGCCCGTCGTCCGAGGCAGGATCGAGCGCAGCGCCGGGTGCACCGTCGATCATGAAGCCCATTGTGATCACACCTACCAGGAGCACGGCAAGGGCTTTCTGATACATGTCCGAGTCCAAAAACCCTCGCTTCGCCCCGGTCGGCGGAGGCGGATAGCGTTGAGAGGTGACCCTCCTCGCCGTTCTGCTCTTCCTCAACGCCGCCTTCAACGCCGTCGTCTGGCCGCAGTTCTACAAGCGGGTCGCCAAGGATCCGCGGGCGCGGGACGAGAACGGCAAGGCCACGCCGTTCCTCACGGTGCACGTCGTCCTCATCGCGATCGCCCTCGCGCTCGCTCTCGCGTCGGTGATCGCCGGCATCGCGGCTCTCGGCGGCGCGCTCTAGACGCTCCGGGCCCCGGCACTCCGATCCGCGTCGCCGCCGACGACTCCATCTGACGCGGCTACGCCGGCTCCGTGCGGGGAGTGCCGCTCAGGATCAGGATGCGACGCAGGTGCATCGTGGTGAGCACCCCCGGCCCCATCGTGCGACGCACATCGACCGTGCGTTCGTCGATGACCTCCAGGAGGATACGGATCGCCCGTGCCGCGTCCTCACGTGCGCGGTGATCCTCACTCGATGACGCATCGCCCCGCGCGATCACGTCCGCCACCGCATGGCAGGCGGCGGAGAGAGGCTCGGGCAGTGCGGAGTCGAGGCTGATGCCCGCGGGTCGGTCCCAGATGGTGTCGGCGATCCCGTCGGCGATGTCGCGGATCAGGTGGGCGATGCGATCGAGCGCGGCGAGCTCCGCATAGCTCGCCTGAACGCGGGTGCGATGCCCGCGCGCGCGGGGGTTGCCCCGCCTGCTCTCCTCGGCCTCCGCCAGCGCTGCCCGGAGCTCGGCCGAGGTGTCGGCGAGCGACTCCGCGTCCTCCGCCCACTGCTCGTTCTCGGGCGGCCACGACGTGGAGACCGCCGAGCCGATGTCGTGCAGGTGCGTCGCCAACTGCTCCCGGAACGCGGCCAGCTGCCCCGCCGCGGCCACGGTGAGAGGCGCCGGGGCGATCGCCACGTTCACGACCAGCCCGATCACCACTCCGACCGCGGTCTGCGTCAGGTACCCGAGCGAGTAGTCGTCGGCGTTCTGCCCGCCGATGATCAGCACGAAGAGCGCTGCCATCGGCACGTACTCGCGTCCGGCCCCGAACCAGCCCGTTCCCGAGAGCAGCACCCCAATGGCGACGACGAGGGGGATCGTCCACCAGTTGGGTCCGACGGTCAGCACGACCACGGTGGCGAGTCCGATCCCGGTGGCGAGTCCCAGGAGCGTCTGCAGGCTCGACCTCGCGGATCCCATCAGGGTGGGGTACATGCTCACGAGCGCGCCGAGGGGGGCGTAGTACGGATACTCCTGCGTGACTCCGGGCATGTGTGGAGCGATCAGCCACGCGAGTGCCACCGCGAGGGCGGTCTTGGCCACCAGCAGCAGCCGCGCCGGACGGACCGCATCGTGCAGGGCGCGGGCGATTCCGACGCGTCGCGCGGGGAGTCGGGGTCGGCTCAAGGTCACGGCATCTTCTCCTCGGACGGCGGACACCGCGACAGTATGCGGTCGACGTCGTGCCCGCGACAGGCTTGCGTCGACGGGCACGTGCCGGTAGCGCGCGAAGACGCCGACCGCCCGAGGAGGGCGATCGGCGTCGACGGCGGGTGGTTCGCTAGGGGATCGCCCTCCGGAAGGCGAGGAACGAGACGCCCATCAGAACCACGGTGGCCACGAGGCCCCAGAGTGCGAGGCCGACGGCTCCGAGGTCGCCGAACCCTGCCCAGACCTGACCCCACAGCTCGAGCCGGGTCACGAGGTAGACCAGGCCGACGAGTACGAGCGCCAGCGTGATCCACACGATCGTCAGCACCATCAGGCCCCAGCTCTTGTAGATCGTGGCTCCCGTGAACCCGACCACGAAGAAGAACAGTGCGAGGGCGAAGTAGACGACGAACGCGCCGAGCGGGCCGGCCTCCCACAGCCACGGGAGGTAGAACAGCCAACCGTTCACGCCGTAGCCGTTCGTGGCGACCTCGATGCCCCCGCCGATCAGGAACAGGACGCCCATGAACGTGCTGGCGAGGACCGCCGTCAGCATCGTGCCGAAGAAGAACTCACGACGCGTGATGCTCATCGCCTGGGAGAACGGGAAGGTGAGCGTCATGGCCGAGAGGCCGATGGCGAAGAAGTACCAGAGGGGTGCCTGACCGCCGCCGCCGTACTTGGGGGAGTCGCCCGGGATCATCGCATAGATCAGCACCGAGATCAGGGTCGCTCCGGCGAGGATGATCAGCGGGACCCAGATGAAGGTCTGTCGATTGATCATCTGCAGGCGGATGACGTTGAGCGTGCGTCGCATCAGCGCACCTCCTCGTTCGTGGTGGCCGATCTCGGGGAGCCGGCCTCGGCCTTCTGGGTGAGACGCACGATCAGCTGCTGCAGCGAGACCGGGGCGAGGTCGAGTCCGGAGGCCGTGATCTCCGCGCGCTCCTCCGCCGACACGGTGCCGAGGACGGTGACGGAGGCCACGCGGCCCAGCGCCTCGCGGTGCAGCACTTCGCGGTCGCCGACCCAGGCGTCGACCTTCGCGGCATCGCCCACGACGGTCACGGCGCGGTCGCGCACGGCATCCGTGTCTTCGTGGAGGAGAATCTGTCCGTTGTCGATCACGATCACCTTCTCGATCAGGTTGGACACCTCATCGATCAAGTGGGACGAGAGGATGACGGTGCGCGGGTGCTCGGCGTAGTCCTCGACCAGACGGTCGTAGAAGATCTGCCGGGCGACGGCGTCGAGGCCGAGGTAGGGCTCGTCGAAGAAGGTGATCTCGGCGCGCGAGGCGAGTCCGATGATGACCCCGACGGCCGAGAGCTGACCGCGGGAGAGCTTCTTGATCGTCTGCTTCATCGGGAGTTGGAACTCTTGGATGAGCTCATCGGCGAGCGCCTGGTCCCAGTTCGGGAAGAACAGGCTCGCGGCCTTGAAAGCGTGCTTCGGATAGGCGTCGTCCGGGTACTTCTGGCTCTCGCGCACGAAGCAGATGCGGCTGAGCACGTGCGCGTTCTCGTAGGGGTGCTCGCCGAACACCGTGACGGTGCCGGAGGACTCGAAGTTCTGCGCCGTGAGGATCGACATGAGGGTCGTCTTGCCGGCGCCGTTGCGGCCGAGCAGACCGTAGATCGCGCCTCCCTCGATCGCGAGCGACACATTGTCGAGTGCTCGCTTCTCCTTGTAGCGCTTGCTGAGGTTCTGCACCTCGATGACGGTGGTCATGCGGGGGTCTTCCCTTCTGCGTCGGTGGTGTGTGCGGCGCGCTGCCGGAGCAGGTCCGCGAGGTCTTCCGCGCCGAGCCCGAGTGTGCGGGCTTCGGCGAGGAGCGGGTCGATGTAGCGGTCGGCGAAGGCGGCGCGGCGCTCGCCGAGGAGCAGCTCCCTGGCTCCTTCGGCGACGAACATGCCGATGCCTCGGCGCTTGTAGAGCACTCCCTTGTCGGTGAGCATGGCGACTCCCTTGGCTGCGGTGGCGGGGTTGATCCGGTAGAACGCGGCCAGTTCGTTCGTGGAAGGGGCCTGCGCCTCTTCGGCGAGCGAGCCGTCGACGATCGAGTCCTCGATCTGCTCGGCGATCTGGAGGAAGAGCGGCTTGCCTTCTTCGATCACGAGTCCTCCGCGTGGTTAGTGGGTTACTTACTCGACTAAGTAACCATAGAACCTCGATCGGTGTCAACCCCTTCGCCGACCGTGTCCGCGCGTACAGTGGGCTGGTGCCGGAGTTCCCTTACAGCCGCCTGCGCCGCTGGCCCGATGTCGAGGCGGACAACCTCCAGGCGCACGATGCCACGGATGAGCTGCTCGTCGACCGGGCGCGCGCCTTCGGTGCTCCGGGGTCCGAGACCGTGGTCATCGGTGACGGCTTCGGTGCGATCACCCTGGCACTGACGGACGCCGGGCTCGACGGTGTCCGGGTCCACCAGGACCTCGCGACGGGGCGCCGCGCACTGCAGCGGAACGCCGACGAGCTCGGGATCACGGGGTTCGTCTCGCACGAACTCGAACCCGCGCTGCTCGAAGGCGCGCGTCTCGTGGTGCTGCAGCTCCCGAAATCACTGGCGGAGCTCGAGGAGATCGCGGATGCCGTCGCACGCTGGGCCGCGCCCGACGTGGTCCTCGTGGCCGGCGGCCGGGTGAAGCACATGACACTCACCCAGAACGAGGTGCTGGGGCGGAGTTTCGCGCACGTGCAGGCGCAGCGCGCCGAGCGGAAGTCCCGGTTGATCGACGCGTCAGGACCCCTTCCCGTCCCCGCGGATCCGCCGTTCCCCGTGACGGCCCAGCACGACGGGCTGACCCTGGTCGCCCACGGTGGCGCGTTCGCGGGTGCTCGTCTCGACATCGGCACGCGGGTGCTGTGCGAAGTGCTCGGTCTGGGTGGTTCACAACTCAGGAAGAATGACGGGAATCAGACCCGAAACGGCCCGATAGGGGTGGGCGGCGAGGATTCTTCCGGAGTTGTGAACGCGACGGAGGGGCCACGCGTGCTCGATCTTGGTTGCGGTACCGGCGCGCTCGGCGTCGCGTTCGCCCTCGCACATCCGGAGGCACGGGTGACCGCGACCGACCGCTCGGCCGCAGCCGTGGCATCTGCGCGGGCGACGGCGTCCGCGAACGGGGTGGCCGACCGCGTCACGGTCATGCACGACGACGCAGGGTCCGAGCTGCCGGACGGCTCGTTCGACATCGTCCTGCTGAACCCGCCCTTCCACCTCGGCACGAGCATCCACACGGGCGCCGCCACCCGCCTCTTCGACGCCGCGGCCCGCGTGCTCCGGCCGGGTGGCGAGCTCTTCACGGTCTACAACTCTTCCCTCGGGTACCGCGCCGAACTGACGCGTCTGATCGGCGCCACCGAACAGCTCCGACGCACCCCGAAGTTCACCGTGACCCGCAGCGTCCGGGGCCGCTGAGCGCGCGTTTCGACCCTCGGCGAATGCCCGTTATGCGATCGTTGGATACCTGTGCAATCCCCCGGTCAGCGGAAGAAAAAGAACGTGGTCGCGCCGCCGGGATTTGCCCCTGATCGGCCATTTCGTTACGTTGGAACGTGGGCCTGACGGCCCGAAGACCAGTCCGCGATCACGTCCTTCTTTCGATGAGCTGTGCTGCGAAGAGGCGTGGGCGTACGGTCGATGCTCTATCGCGGTGGATCCGAAATCCACCGTCTGTGCCGCCACAGCAGACATGTCGAACGGCCTCGAGAGCATCACCCGGACGTAACCGAAGCAGGCTCAGCCACCCGAAGGCGAGCCGCAGGGGAAACGTGTCCGAAATCGCTCTCGAAGCGCGCAATCTATACAAGGTTTTCGGTAAGAATCCGAACACCGCCGTCCGTCGCCTGAAGGCTGGTGAGAGCCGAGCCGCCGTGACCGACGCCGGCACTGCAGCGGTCATCGACGCCAGCTTCACCGTCAACCGCGGGGAGATCTTCGTCATCATGGGCCTGTCCGGATCGGGCAAGTCCACCATCATCCGCATGCTCAACGGCCTGCATGATGTGACCGACGGCTCCGTCACGGTGAACGGTGACCCGATCACCGGAATCCCGGCCTCGAAGCTTCGCGAGATCCGTCGCGACCGCATCTCGATGGTCTTCCAGCACTTCGCCCTGCTGCCGCACCGCACGGTCGCGGCGAACGTCGCCTACCCTCTCGAGCTCAAGGGCACGCCCAAGGCCGAGCGCTTGGCCAAGGCGGAGGAGATCCTCGCCCTGGTCGGTCTCGAGGGCCAGGGCGACAAGCTTCCCTCCGAGCTGTCCGGGGGCATGCAGCAGCGCGTCGGCATCGCCCGCGCGCTCTCCGCCGACAGCGACATCCTGTTGATGGATGAGGCGTTCAGCGCGCTCGACCCGCTGATCCGCCGCGAGATGCAGGAGCAGCTGCTCGAACTGCAGCAGAAGCTCCAGAAGACGATCGTGTTCATCACGCACGACCTGAACGAGGCCATGTTCCTCGGGGACCGGATCGCCGTGATGCGCGACGGTCGCATCGTGCAGATCGGTACGCCCGAGGACATCCTGATGGACCCGGCGAACGACTACGTCGAGCAGTTCGTGCAGGACGTGGACCGTGCCCGCGTTCTCACCGCGGCCAACGTGATGGAGCGTCCGCGCCCCGTCGTGCCGCACACCGCAGGCCCCCGCACGGCCCTGCGCCAGATGCGTGATGCCTACATGTCGGCGACCTACGTGGTGGGTCGCGACCGGCAGCTGGTCGGCGTCGTGACCGACCGTGACGCGGTCAAGCTCGTCCGCCAGGGCGCGACCACCCTCGACTCCGTCGTCAAGCCGGTGCCGCAGAGCGTGCGCGAAGACGACGTGCTGATGAACCTGTTCGTGCCCGCCGTCGAGTCGCCGTTGCCGCTCGCGGTGACGGATACCGAAGGTCGACTGGTCGGCGTGATCCCCCGCGTGACCCTGCTCGCGGCGCTGGGCCCCGGTCCGGGCGCGACCGAGGAGATCACCCTCCCGATGATGCCCATGCCGCAGGCCGAGATCGATGCGGTGCTCGATGACGGGTGGACCGCTGAACCGGCGGATGCCCCGACGACGGAGGAGGTGCGCTGATGGACGGATTCCGCATTCCCATCGGGACCTGGATCGAATCGGTCGTCGACTGGATCAAGGACAACCTCGACGGACTGCTCGACGCGATCTCGTTCGTGATGAGGTTCCTCGTCGACGGGTTGACGACCATCCTCCTCACGCCGAGCTTCCCGGTCATCATCGTGATCGCCGCGCTCATCGCGTGGATCGTGCGGTCCTGGCAGCTCGCGCTCGGCACGATCGTGTCGTTCGGACTGATCGTCGGGATGGACCTCTGGGTTCCCGCGATGCAGACGCTCGCGCTCGTGCTCGTCGCGGCCGTGATCGCCGTGCTGATCGCCGTGCCGCTGGGCATCTGGTCGGCGCGCAACGCCACCGTGCGTGCGGTGCTCAAGCCCGTGCTCGACTTCATGCAGACCATGCCGGCGTTCGTTTACCTGATCCCCGCGATCGTGTTCTTCGGCATCGGCGTGGTGCCCGGCCTCGTGGCCACCGTGATCTTCGCACTGCCCCCGGGCGTGCGTCTGACCGAGCTCGGCATCCGCGGAGTCGACTCCGAGACCGTCGAGGCCGGACAGGCGTTCGGTGCGAAGCCGGGGCAGATCCTGCGCGGTATCCAGCTCCCGCTCGCGATGCCGACCATCATGGCCGGCGTCAACCAGGTCATCATGCTCGCCCTGTCGATGGCGGTCATCGCCGGAATGGCGGGCGCGGACGGACTCGGGAAGATGGTGGTCGAGGCGATCTCGACGATCAACATCCCGAAGGGCGTCGAGGCCGGTCTCGGCGTCGTGCTGATCGCGGTCTTCCTCGATCGCGTCACGGCGGCGCTGGGGGCACCCGGCGAGAACCGCTCCTCGCTGCTCAGCATGATCGAGCGACTCCGCACGCCGAACGGCGGAGGGAGCGGAACAGCATCCGCTCCCGCCTCCGAGAAGGACGCCGACCGGAAGGATGCAGCGGATCAGGCGGAGCGTGAGACGGTCGCTCCTCGACGCAGCGCTGTCGGCGGCGGCCCCCTCTGAGCACTATCCATAACTCCTACGGAACAACACCCATACGGAACTGAGAGAGAGAAATCACATGAAGAAGAAGATCCTTGCACTCACCGCAGTCGGCATCGCCGCATCGCTCACCCTCGCGGGGTGCAGCGGTGACGGTGCAGGCGGCACGGGCGGCGACAGCAACGCCGACGACAAGGGCACCATCACGCTGGGCTTCCTGCCCTCGTGGACCGATGGCCTCAGCACCGCGTACCTGCTGCAGGACCAGCTCGAGAAGATCGGCTACACGGTCGAGATGAAGACGCTGACCGAGGCGGGGCCGCTCTACACCGGCCTTGCGCAGGGTGACGTCGACATGTACCCCTCGGCCTGGCCCGAGCTGACGCACGCCTCTTACATGGAGGAGTACGGCGACGACATCGAGGACATCGGCACGTACTACGACAACGCCAAGCTCACGATCGCGGTGCCGGAGTACTCCGAGCTGAACTCGATCGAGGACCTCAAGGGCAAGGGTGCGGAGTTCGACGGCAAGATCATCGGCATCGAGCCGGGTGCGGGTCTCACCGCCCAGACCGAGAAGATGATCCCCGAGTACGGCCTCGACGGCGAGTACCAGCTCGTCACCTCGTCGACCGCGGCGATGCTCACCGAGCTGAAGACCGCGACCGACAAGCAGGAGGACCTCGTCGTCACGCTGTGGCGTCCGTTCTGGGCCAACGACGCCTTCGCCATGAAGGACCTCGAAGACCCGATGGGTGCCATGGGCGAGGCCGAGGGCCTGCACTTCCTGGGAACCAAGGGCTTCGCCGAGGAGTTCCCCGAGGCTGCGGAGCTGATCGGGAAGATCAAGCTCGACGACGCCCAGTACGGCGCGCTCGAAGACCTCGTGGTCAACGAGTACGGCGAGGGCAAGGAAGCCGACGCGGTCGACGCGTGGCTGAAGGAGTACGGCGACGAGTTCGATTGGACCGTCACCAGCTGACCTGATCCAGGTCGCACTTCCCCGTCAAGGGTTCGCTCCCGTCGCACTCTCTGTCGTCCCGGTCCGCCGGGCGGCAGGAGTGCGACGGGAGCTTTTGCGTTCGGGTGGGCCAGCAACGCTCACCCGCAGATGGATGCCACCCGCAGATGAACACTCACCCGCAGATGAACACTCACCCGCAGATGAAGGAGATCTCTTGATCTGAAGGACTCAGGGGTTCTGAGGGGCCTTCAAATCAAGAGATCTCCTTCATCTGGTGCGGGACCAGAGGGTCCGTCAGAGCGGGAGTACGATCGACGCGATCAAGCCACCGCCGGTACGCGCACGCAGACGTACGTCGCCCGAGTGGGTCTTCGCGATGCTCTGCACGATCGCGAGGCCCAAGCCGGTACCGTCGGGGCCGGCGGATGTGCGACTCGCGTCACCCCGGTAGAAGGGTTCGGTGAGCACGGCCAGCGTGGCCGGCGCGATCGGAGCGCCGGTGCTCTCGACGTCGATGACCGCACGCCCGCGCTCACGTCGGCAGCGCACCCACAGCTCGCCTCCGGGGACGTTGTGGCGGATGCCGTTCTCGAGGAGGTTGCGCACGGCGCGGGCGAGCAGCGTCGGATCACCCTCGACCGTGAGCGCGCGGAGGTTCGTGTGCATGACGATCCCCTCGGCGTCCAACTCCTCGACTTGATCCTCGATGAGTTCGCTGAGTTCGACCGGCTCGACCTCATCCAGGCCGGTGCGCGACCGGGCGAGTGCCAGCAGCGCGGTGATGAGTCGTTCGCTCTGCTCGGTGGCTCGCAGGGCGCGCTGCACGTTGGCTTGCAGTTCCGCCGGCACGGCACCCTGCTCGAGGGGGATCTCCAGGGCAGTCCTGGTCGTGGTCAGCGGAGTGCGCAGTTCGTGGGAGGCGTTCGCCACGAACCGGTCCTGCGCGGTGAACGCCGATTGCAGCCGATCGAGCATCCCGTCGATCGTGTCGCCCAGCTCCTTGATCTCATCGTCGGGTCCAGGGAGGTCGAGCCGTCGTCCGAGGTCGCGCTCGGAGATGTCGCGGGCCGCGGCCGTGACCTCGCCGATACGGTCCAGCGAGCGACGAGCGAGCCAGAACGCGATCGCGGCCGCGACCCCGGTGAAGCCGACGAGTACCACGACGGACCACAGCAGCAGCCCGCCGCCGACCTCGTCCGCGAGGAACGTCGACTGCTGCAGCACAGCACCCTCGACCGAATCGAGTGACGCCGGCTCCATCGGGGTGGTCATCGGGAACGCCGTGACGTCGACGGTCGCCGCGAAATACGTGCACCCGGTGCTGGTGGCCCCATAGATGGGTGTGCTTCCGTCGGTCGCGCTCGTCCCTTGCGAGAGTTGCGTGATCGACAGCGCCGGCACGCAGCTCGCCGCGGTGGTGTCGATGGCGGAGGCGAAAAGCTGTTGCACCACCAGATACTGCACGGCGAGCAGGGCGGCGCCCGCCGCGACGAAGACACCGGCGATGATGATCACCAGCCGGGTCCGGAAGCTCATGCGTCTCATATGGTCCCCACTCGGTAGCCGTGTCCTGCTGCGGACTGGATGAGCGCCGGCGATCCGAGTTTGCGGCGCAGCGTGTGCACCACGATCTTGACCACGCCGCGCGTGCGTTCGAGCGGCTCGTCCCATACCTCGTTGAGCAGATCGTCGGCGCTGACGTATCCCCCTTCCGCGGCGAGCAGCGTCTCGAGCACTCCGAATTCCTTGAGCGTGAGGCGGATCGGTGTCCCGTCGCGTTCCACGACGCGCCGCACGACGTCGAGGCGGACGCCGGCGAACTCCCACACCGCGTTCGACCGGGTGGGCTGCGCACGGCGGCCGAGCGCGCGGAGTCTGGCCAGCAGCTCGACATAGGCGAAGGGCTTGGCGAGGTAGTCGTCGGCGCCGAGGTCGAGACCCTCGACGCGGTCGTTGAGGGTTCCCGCAGCGGTGAGCATGAGGATGCGGGCGGGATACTCCTGCGCCACGAGTGTGCGGCACACGGCATCGCCGCTCAGCACGGGAAGGTCGCGGTCGAGGACGATCACGTCGACGTCGCTCCCCGCAGCGGCGGTCAGGGCGCTCGCACCGTCGCGTGCGACATCGACCAGGTATCCCTCACGGCGCAGACCGTCGGCGAGCGTGTCGGCCAGATCGACCTCGTCTTCCACCAGCAGCAATCGCATGGCGCCTCCCTCCTCCGAGGGTGCGCTCTCCGCGGTTAGTTTCCGGTTAGGTGCCGTCATACCCACAGCAAACCATCGCCTCCGTAGAACGGACTGCACGTCGTGGATGAGCTGCGACCGCGAGAAAGGAAATGTCATGTTCGATTCGAAAGCACACCGCTCCCTGGTGGTGATGCCCGCTGTCATCGCGCTCTTCGTGCTCTCCGCATGCAGTGCCCCCTCGGGAGACGACAAGGCGAAGGACGGCGCGAACGATGCGGCGGCTGCACGGTTCGTGACCTGCCTCACCGATGAGGGGCAGACGGCGAAGATCGTCGACGGCGGCCAGGTCGGCCTGCTGATGCCGGACGCGTCAGGAGAGGGCGGGCTGGGCGCGTTGAGCGACAGCACGACTTCGGTCGCTCCGGGGGAGGGCGAGGAGATGTCCATGACCATGATCGTCTCGGATGACGACGGCACGTGGCTCGCTGCGACGGCCGCGTCCGGCTACCCGGAGCAGGGCGGGCAACGCGCCGCATGGGAGAAGTGCACGGAGGAGGTGCCCGAGTTCGAGCAGCCGGAACCTGACCTGTCGGGAGAGGACGGCGCGCAGACGTACAGGATCTCTCCGGAACAGATCATCGAGGCGGGCCTCGCGTTCGCGGCCTGCGCCAGGGACAACGGCTTCACCGCCTTCGCGGACCCCGACGCCGACGGCATGCTCGAGCTTCCCGTCGGGATCACCGAGGACGAGGCGCGCACTCTCTTCGAGGCGTGCGCCGACTCTGTCGGAGATATGCCGCCGATGTTCACGCCGGAGAGCATCGAGTCCGTCGATTTCGACTTCTACGCCCTGGTCGGCGAGTTCTTCGACGGCGGTTTCTCGGCAGCGACCGTCCTGCCCTCCGGAGGGGACGAATGAGCCGCATGCTGACCAAGGTGTTCGTGCCGGTCGGGGTGCTGCTGGTCGCAGCCGCCGTGACAGTGGCGGTGATGCAACCCTGGAGCTCGGTGGCCGAGACCCCGGAGGGCGGCAAGAAGCCGATCACGGCCGAGGCCGAACTCACCACTCTCACCTCTGACCTCAGGCTCAACGGCAGCCTGAGCTACGGTGCATCCATCGCGCTACCCGGTCGAGGGGGCACCATCACCCGCCTCCCGGCCGCAGGCGACGTCGTCGGCGTCGGTCAGGCCGTTTACGAGGTCGACGGCAAGCCGGTGATCGCGATGCGCGGTGACCGTCCCTTCTGGCGTGATCTCGGCCCTGGTGTGGAGAACGGGCCCGACGTGCGTCAGCTCGAGCAGGCGCTCGCCGACCTCGGCTTCGGCAAGGACATGACAGTGGACGACGAGTTCACCAGGATCACCGCGGCAAACGTGAAGGCGTGGCAGAAGTCGCTCGGCGTGGCCCAGGACGGTGTCGTGAAGCTGGGCGATGTCGTCGCGATCACCGCCGCGTCGGTGCGTGTCGAGTCGATCACAGGGAAGCTCGGTGATCCTGCGGCGGCCAGCCCGCTCACGTATACGAGCACGAGCCTGCGCGTGGTGGCCACACTCACCGAGGCCCAGGCGCGCGAGATCCTGCCGGCGACGCCGGTGACCGTGATCCTTCCCGACGGCACCGAGGTCCCCGCGACGGTGGCCGCCGTCGATCCCGGCGGCCAACCGACCGGCAAAGAGGGCGAGACCACCCCGGCCATCGCGAACATCGAGCTCGAGGACCCCGCCGTCGCCGAGGGCATCGGCCTGCGTGCCGTCAAGGTCGTGTTCGCGACCTCCGAGGTGAAGGACGCACTCGTCGTTCCTGTCACCGCGCTCGTGGCGACGACCGACGGCGGCTACGCGGTCGACGTGCTGCGTAAGGGCGGCAAGGTCGAACGTGTCTCGGTGGAGGTCGGACTGATCGCCGACACCCGAGTGCAGGTGGTCGGTGGAGACCTTGTCGCCGGTGACGCCGTGGTGGTGGCGCAATGACGCCCGATACCGTCGTCGAACTTGTCGAGGTGATCAAGGAATACCCCGGCAACCCGCCGCTGCGCGTTCTGCACGGCATGAGTCTCGCGATCGAGAGCGGCGAGCTGGTGGCCGTCGTCGGCGCATCAGGATCGGGGAAGAGCACGATGCTCTCGATCATGGGGACGCTCGACGACCCCACCAGCGGTACCGTGCTGATCGACGGGACGGATGCTGCCCGGCTCGCCGAACACGAGCGTGCAGCTCTGCGCGCTCGCCGCATCGGCTTCGTGTTCCAGCAGTTCTTCCTTCTGCCGGCGCTCAGTGCGGTCGACAACGTGGCGCTCGGACTCTTGTACTCAGGGGTTCCCTCGGCGGAGCGCATGGTGCGGGCCGCGGCTGCGTTGGAGCGGGTCGGCCTCGGTTCGCGCATGAGGCACCGACCCGGTCAGCTGTCCGGAGGAGAGCAGCAGCGCGTCGCCATCGCGAGGGCGATCGTCGGGAACCCGTCAGTGCTGTTCGCCGACGAGCCGACCGGCGCGCTCGACTCGAACACGGGCGAGCACATCCTCGAGCTGCTCACATCGATCGCCGACTCCGGCACGGCGGTCGTGATCATCACGCACGACCCGAACATCGCCGAGCGCACGCAACGACAGGTCAGAATCAACGACGGACGCATCGTGGGCGACACGGGCTCGCCGGAGAGGGAAGAGGTCGCAGCATGAGGCGCACCCGCGAGAGGATGCCGCGGCTCAGCGCTGCGGACAGCATCCGCACGGCACTCATCGGACCCCGCAGCCGCAAGATGCGCACGGCCCTGTCGGCGCTCGGCGTTGCCGTGGGCATCGCGGCACTCACCGCCATCACCGGCATCGCCGCTTCCAACCAGGCCGAGCTGCTGGCCAAGCTCGACGCGCTGGGGGCCAACATGATCGTGGTGCAGCCGGGGTACGGACCGGACAACAAGCCGGTCGCTCTGCCCGAGACGGCCGCCGGGATGATCGAGCGGGTGACGGGCGTCGAACAGGTGGGCGTGCTCGAGAAGGTGCCGGACGGTACCGGCGTGTACCGCAACGACCTCGTGCCGAAGAGCCAGGGCAATGGGCTGACCGCGTATGCGGCGAGTCCCGACTTCCTGTCGTCAGTGGAAGGCTCGGTCGCGAAGGGATCGTGGTTCGACGAGACCGACCGCTCGCTGCCGGTGACAGTGCTCGGGTCTGCGGCAGCCGCACGCATGGGCATCACGGAACCGGGTGTGCGGGTGTGGATCGGGGAGCAGTGGTACACGGTGATCGGGATACTCGATTCGGCCGGCCTCGCCGAGTCGATCGATGCGAGCGCGTTCCTCGGCGACCATTGGGCGGCCGAGCATGTGTCGGCGGACGGGGACGACACCATTGCGTCGATCTATGTGCGCATGGCCGACGGCGGCACGGGCGAGAAGGTTCGCGAGGCGATCGGTCGCGCCGCGAATCCGTCCTCCCCGTATGTGCAGGTGACCGGACTCGGCGAGCTGGCCGGGGCGCGGGACACCGCGGATGACTCTCTGTCCGGCCTCGCGGTCGGTCTCGCGGCGATCGCTCTGTTGGTCGGAGGGATCGGCATCGCGAACACCATGGTGGTGGCGGTGCTGGAGCGGCGCGGCGAGATCGGACTCCGACGGGCGCTCGGCGCTCGTTCGGGGCAGATCGCGGGTCAGTTCGTGGCGGAGGCGATCGTGCTGGGCGGCCTGGGAGGCATCGCCGGGGCGCTGTGCGGGGCCCTCGGCGTCTTCGCCTACGCCACGATCCAAGGCCAGGCGGTGACGATCCCCGTGGTCGTGCTGGTCGGTGGGCCGGTGGTGGCGCTCGTGGTCGGCGTGATCGCGGGGCTGTACCCCGCGATCAGTGCCGCGCGGCTCTCGCCCACCTCGGCGTTGCGCACGGTCTGAGCGCACCGAGGCCGCTCCGGCCGACGCCCACACGCAGATGAAGGAGATCTCTTGATCTGAAGGACTCAGGGGTTCTGAGGGTCCTTCGAATCAAGAGATCTCCTTCATCTGGTGTGGGGCCAGATCGGGGAGAAGATCAGCTGACCTTCTTCCGGTAGGAGATGATCGCGAACACGTAGGCGACCACGAGGATGCCGACGCACCAGGCGAGGGCGATCCAGATGTCGTTGCCGACGGGCTGCTCGGCGAAGAGCGCCTGGATGGTGTTGACGATCGAGGTGACCGGCTGGTTCTCGGCGAACCACTGCACCGGCGCCGGCATGGTGTCGGTCGGCACGAAGGCCGAGCTGATGAACGGGAGGAAGATCAGCGGGTACGAGAAGGCACTCGCGCCGTCGACCGTCTTGGCGTTCAGACCCGCGATGATCGCCAGCCACGTGAGCGCCAGGGTGAACAGCATCAGGATGCCGATGACGGCGAGCCAGGCCCAGAAGCTCGCCCCGGTGCGGAAGCCCATCACGAATCCGACACCGAAGATGATCGCCAGGGTGATCGCGTTCGCGGTCAGCGACGTGAGCACGTGCGCCCACAGCACACTCGATCGGGCGATCGGCATGGAGTGGAAGCGCTCGAAGATCCCGCTCTGCATGTCGGTGAAGAGCCGGAACGCCGTGTAGGCGATCCCCGAGGCGATCGCGATGAGCAGGATGCCGGGGAGCAGGTAGTTCACATAGTTCTCGGCGCCGGTGCTGGCCTGGAGCGCGCCGCCGAAGACGTACACGAACAGCAGCATCAGGGCGATCGGGGTCACGGCCGTGGTGATGATGGTGTCGGGACTGCGGAAGATGTGCCGCATGGAGCGGCCGGTGAGCGTCGCCGTGTCGGCGGTGAAGTGCATGGTCATGCTGCGTCCTCCTTCTGCGTGGACGAGGGGCCGATGAGGGTGAGGAAGATCTCCTCGAGGGTGGGCTGCTTCTCGACGTACTCGACCTTCGCGGCCGGCAGCAGGCGCTTCAGCCCAGCGAGGGTGTCGTTCGCGATGATGCGGCCCTCGTGCAGGATCGCGATGCGGTCGGCCAGTTGCTCCGCCTCATCGAGGTACTGCGTGGTCAGGAGTACGGTGGTGCCGGTGTTCGCGAGCTCCTTGACCACGTCCCACACCTCGATGCGGGCTTCGGGGTCGAGTCCGGTGGTCGGTTCGTCGAGGTAGATGACCTCGGGGTGCCCGACCAGGCTCATCGCGATGTCGAGCCGACGACGCATGCCGCCCGAGTAGGTGGCGACCTTGCGGTTGCCGGCATCCGTCAGGCGGAAGGTCGCCAGCAGATCGTCGGCGACCTTCCCGGGGTCGGGCAGATGCCGCAGCTTCGCGACCAGCACCAGGTTCTCGCGTCCGGTGAGGATCTCGTCGACGGCGGCGAACTGTCCGGTGAGGCTGATGCGCTCCCGGACGCCGACCGGGTTCGCGGCCACGTCGATACCCTGCACGGTCGCCATTCCGGTATCCGCCTTCAGCAGGGTGGAGAGGACACGCACCATCGTGGTCTTGCCGGCGCCGTTCGAGCCGAGGAGGGCGAAGATGCTGCCCTTCTCGACCTCGAAGTCGACCCCGCGCAGGACATGCAGATCTTTGTAGGACTTCTCGATACCGCGTACCGAGATGGCGGCGTTCGTCATGACTCGTTCTCCTTCTTCCTCGCGTCGTCGAACGCCTTGATGAGGCGCGCGCGCTCCTTGTCGATCCACTGGGTGCCGCCGTAGGCGCGGGCATACTCCTCGGCGTACTCGACGGGGTCGTCGCCCACGATCGCGCTGACGGGGGTGCTGTCGATGGCAGCGCGCTCCCACAGGTCCGCGAGGTCGAGGAACATGGTGACGATGGTGTCGCCGTCGGTGATGCCGCCGTAGTAGAGGTAGTACCGGTACTGGGCGTTCGCCACCTCGCGGTACGGCGAGGGGAGGGCGTCGATGCGGGCCTTGGCCTGCTTGTACTGCTTCTTCTGCTCGAGCGATCCGGTGAGCGCTTCGATCCACTTCGCGGCCATGATCAGTTCTCCTCGTTCGTGTTGTTCAGTCGTTCGATGTGCGTACGGAGGAAGTCCCAGGTCTTCCAGAACTCCCCGAGCTCCTGGCGGCCCTGCGCGTTCAGGGTGTACACCTTGCGGGGCGGCCCCTTCTCGCTCGGG
This sequence comes from Microbacterium sp. IO18, assembly GCF_049099505.1. Lineage (NCBI taxonomy): Bacteria > Bacillati > Actinomycetota > Actinomycetes > Micrococcales > Microbacteriaceae > Microbacterium > Microbacterium sp. IO18. The sequence continues at coordinate 2,158,880 of NZ_JBMJAF010000001.1, read as the reverse complement.
ACCTTCTCGACGTCGACGAGCTTCTTCTGCTCGATGCGCACCAGGAGTGCGTAGATCGTGCCCTCGGCGATGTCGGTGAACCCGTGGTCCCGGATGCGGGTCGTGATCTCGTATCCGTAGGCCGGCTGCTCGGCGAGGAGCGCCAGAACGATGCCCTCCAGAGTGCCCTTGAGCATCTCGGTCATCTGCTTGCCCATCAGGTCCTCCCTTCCTCTGTCGGTACTCAGTGTTGCTGGGTACCGGTACAAAGTAACACTGAGTACCGGTACTTAGCAACACCGAATACCAGGATCTTCCGAGAAGTTTCCTGAGGGTTTCCGGGCGCGCGGAAACGAGGGCTCGCCGAACGGCGGCGCGGAATCCCGCTGCTACGGGAACAGGCGGCGGAGCAGCGGAAGATCGTCGTCGCTCAACGCCTGGGCGATCACGGCTGCGGTCTCCGGGTGCATGTCCTTCTCGAGGCGCTTCCAGAGCCACCGGGCGGCACCCAGATCTGCCGTGGCGACAGCGGTCGAGAACGCCGCCACGCCGTCGTAGTAGGGGATGGTGGAGGAGCCGGGCTCGGCGTTGTACGGCCCGTAGATGTCGACGAACGGAAGCGTCGGATCCGGGCGCAGGTAGAGGGTGTCGCCCGGGCTGATCGGCTCGTTGCCGCGCACGTGGTTGAAGCTGGAGACCGTGACGTAGTCGACGCAGAATCGCTCGCCGATCGCGATGAGGCTGTCGCCGGCCTGCACCTCGTAGGAGAAGATCTCGCCGGCCGCATCCAGCGTGACGGGTCCGCTCGCCAGCTCCGACGCGCCCATCTCGACGAGCTCGCCCAGGAGCTTGGCGTGCATCGGAGAGCCGTCGTCCCGGTAGATGTTGATGAGCGCGTTGGTGGTGCAGTCACCGGGACCACCGGCGGGAACGCTGATGCCGTCGCCCAGGTCGACGAGTCCGCCCTGCTCGGTCGTCTCCGCGCGACTCGTCGGGGCCGTGGAAGGCTCGGCGGCGAAGCGCTCCGACACCCACGAGCCCGCGTCGACGACAGCCGGCGCGGCGCCGATCACGGCGGGAGCCGCTACGGCGACCAACCCCGCGATGGCGACGACGACGACCGCGGTCGTGATCTTGGTGGTGCGCTGCATCCCGACAGCATGGCATCCCTCCCCGCCGGGACGCGAGAGCCCGTGCGGGGGGAGCATGCCGTGCGCGGGGTGAAAAGGCGGGGTGAATTCTCCGGGATCGGCCGGAGCGGTCGTCGGGGGGCGGGCAGTCTGGCGGATGGCCCGAGCCGAGTTCGCCATGTCTGGATGGTGCTCGGCGGTCGCCTGAGGGGGCGGGGGTTTCCGTGTGCGAACGCGCACCGGGGAAGCGATGAATGGGGAGTCTGTCATGGGGTTTCGTGTTGCCCGCAAGGACCACACAGCCGATGGCCTTCCGTCCGAGCGGCACAGCCGCTGGCGGGGCCGCGCGAAGAAGCTGATCGGAGGCGCCCTGAGCACGGCGCTGGTCGCCTCGTCGATGGTGTTCATCGGAGGCACGCTCACGGCGGCTCCCGCGATCGCGGCTGACCCGTTCCTCTGCACGCCGGGCGCCGTGTACGTGCAGAGCGCGACCGAGGTGCGCGAGTTCATCGTGGACGAGCAGGGCGGCACCCCGGGAAACGGCGGCACGCTCGGCTCCACCACCCTCGGCGTCGACCACTCCAACAATGCCCTCGGCATCTCCTCCAGCGGCCGCTACGCCTACACGGTCACCAATGCGGCCGGATCCAAGGTGCTGGCCAAGCATGACCGCGTGACCGACTCCACGAGCCGCACCACGTTCACGCTCAACTCCTCCGTGCTCCGAGGTGCCGTCCACCCGGTGACCGGCGTCTACTACTTCGCCAGCGGTACCGTCAGCGGTGCCATCAACCTCTACGCCTGGAACGAGAGCGTCACTCCGCAGGCCTACGTGCAGGTCGGCACGCTCCGCCCCACCGCCGGCAGCAGCGCGTTCGGCGCCAACGGCGACATGGCCTTCAGCGCCTCGGGCCAGCTCGTGCTCGTGGCCGACAATGTCATCTACTCGTCCGACCTTCCCACCTCGCTCGCGCCGAGCACCGCGACCATCGAGGCCAAGCAGGTCCACAACATGGGCGACGGGGTGCAGGGCAACGGCATCGCGTTCGGAAACCTCGGCCACATCTTCGTGTCGGTCTCCGGAGGCGGAAGCCGCATCATCGAGGTCGACCTCCCCCGCGGCGTGACCGTCAACACCACCTCGATCGGAACCTTCGGGCCGACCGACATGGCCAGCTGCACCTTCCCGAACACCCTCACGCTGAAGAAGGACCTCCCCGAGGGGCGTCACGCCGCCACCGACCAGTTCGCCCTGCGTGTGCAGTCGCCGGCCGGCTATCAGGTCGCGCAGACGGACTCGACCACCCGCGGTGAGGCCACGGGGCTGCAGCCGGACTACGCCGGACCGGTGTTCACCAACCAGGGCGACACCTTCCGCCTCTCCGAGTCCGCATCCGGAACCACGGACAGCACCCGGTACGCCGAATCGCTCGACTGCGTGCAGGTCGAATCCGACGGCTCCACGTCTCCGGTCGCCGTGACCGCAGACGGCCGCGTCGTCCAGCCCGCCGGTGCGCTCGGCACCGACGTCACGTGCACGTTCACGAACGTACGTCTCGCACCCGACCTGGCGCTGCGCAAGACCTCCGACCCGGCCGACGGTGTCGCCGTGCAGGCGGGTCAGCGCATCACGTACACCGTCGAGGCGGAGAACACGGGCAACACGCTCCTCGACCCCGTCCGCGTGAGCGACGACCTGTCCGGCGTGCTCGCGTTCGCCGAGTACCAGGGAGACGTCGCCACGGAGCTCGACGGCTCCCCCGTCGCATCCGGCGCCGCAACCATCACCGGTGACGACCTCGCCTGGACCGGCGCGCTCGAGCCCGGTCAGGTGCTCACCATCACGTATTCGGTGATCGTTGACGCCGATGTCGAAGGAGAGCGGATCGCCAACAGCGTCACCGCCTCCGGCACCCCTCCCGGCGGCTTGCCCCCGGTCGATCCTCCCGCGGTCACGACCGAGCACCCCGTGGCGGGCTACACCGTCGCCAAGAGCTCCAGCCCCGCGGCCGGCACCGTCGTGGAGCCGGGGCAGACCATCGAGTACACGGTGACCGGCACCAACACCGGTGCCACGGTGCTGAGTCCGGCCTCCCTCTCCGACGACCTGTCGGCCGTGTTCGCACACGCCGCCTACAACGCCGACGTCGCCACCGAGATCGACGGCGCACCCGTCGCCGCAGGCGCCGCGACCATCACGGGCGACGACCTCGCCTGGACCGGCACGCTCCAGCCCGGACAGACCGTGACGATCACGTACTCCGTGACCGTGGAGGCCGACACCTCGGGTGAGATCCTGAAGAACACCGTCAGCGGCACCGCGACGCCCACGACTCCGGAGCCGAGTGACCCCGACGGGCCGCAGGTGCCGGGCGAACCCATCGTCCCACCCACGGTCACCACCGAGCACCCGGTGATCGGTTCGGGCTTCACGATCAGCAAGTCCGCCGACCCCGCCTCGGGCACCGCCGTCTCGGCCGGCGACACCGTGACCTACACGATCACCGGAACCAACACGGGTGACACCGACCTCGATCCGGCCCGGATCGTCGACGACCTGTCGGGTGTGCTCGATGACGCCGGCTACAACGACGACGTGACCGCCGACCGCGGCTCCGTCACCGTCAGCGGCGACACGCTCACCTGGACGGGCGATGTGCCCCGCGGCGAGTCCGTCACCATCCGCTACTCGGTGACCATCGATGCCGGAGTCCAGAAGGCGCTGCTGAACAACGTCGCCAGTGGCACGGCCACACCGCGGATCCCGGTCGACCCGGCCGACCCCGACGGTCCCACGACCCCGGGGACCCCGATCGTCCCGCCGGCCGCGGAGACGAACCACCCGGTCGTCGACACCGGCCTCGAGGTGACGAAGTCCGCGGACCCCGTCTCCGGCACCGCCGTGCGCGCGGGCGACACGATCACGTACACGATCTCCGGCGTCAACACGGGTAACACGACCCTCGACCCCGCGTCCATCGTCGACGACCTGTCCGCCGTGCTCGCCCACGCTCAGTACGGCGGCGACGCGAGCGCATCGACCGGAGCCGTCGAGCTCGACGGGACGACGCTCACCTGGACCGGGGCACTCGCTCCCGGCGCCAGGGTCGACATCACCTACACGGTGACGGTCGACGCCGACGCGACCGGCGTGCTGCTGCGCAACACCGTCACGGGTGAGGGGACCCCGCTCATCCCGGCCGACCCGACCGACCCGGACAGCCCCACCACGCCCGGTACCCCGGTCACCACGCCGCCGTCGACGACGGAGCACCCGGTCGCCACCCCCGGCTTCACGGTCGCGAAGTCGGCAGACCCCGCATCGGGGACGCGTGTCGATCCCGGCAGCGTGATCACCTACACCGTCACGGGCACGAACACGGGTGACACCGTGCTCGACCCTGCCTCGATCGCCGATGACCTGCGCGGCGCGCTTGCTCATGCCTCGTACAACGACGACGTGACCGCCACCCGCGGCGACGTCAGCGTGGTCGACGACGCCCTCGACTGGAGCGGTGTGCTGCTCCCGGGCCAGGACGTCGTCATCACCTATTCCGTGACGGTCGACCCGACCGCCGGGGGTGAGACGATCGCGAACACGGCCACAGGCACGGGCACGCCACTCATCCCGACGGACCCGAGCGACCCCGACAGCCCCACCACGCCGGGCACGCCGATCACGCCGCCGCCGGCGACGACGGAGCACCCGGTCAACGAGCCCGGCTTCACCTTCGCCAAGACCGTCGACCCGGCTGCGGGCACGGCCGTGGATCCCGGTGATGTGCTGACCTACACGTTGACGGCCGTCAACACCGGTCAGACGGTGCTCGACCCTGTCGAGATCACGGACGACCTCTCGAAGGTGCTGCCGTACGCCTCGTACAACGACGATGCCGTGGCCGTGATCGGCGGGCTGCCCGCCGGTGCGGTGACGGTCGACGGCGCGGAGCTCGACTGGTCCGGTGCGCTCGCCGTCGGTCAGACCGTCGTCATCACGTACTCGGTGACGGTCGGAGCCGACGGAGTGGGATCCGTGCTCGAGAACAGTGCGAGCGCGACGGCGACCCCGCCCGGAGGATCCGTCATCACCCCGCCGCCCGGCACCACGACGAACGCCGTGAACGTCCCCGGATTCTCGGTGTCGAAGAGCGCCGACCCGGTGGCGGGCACGGCGGTCGACCCCGGCAGCGTCATCACCTACACGGTGACCGGCGTGAACACCGGTGAGACGGTCCTCGATCCGGTCGCGATCGTGGATGACCTCTCCGGCGTCCTCGCCCACGCCGACTACAACGACGACGCGGCCGCCCTGATCGGCACGACCGCCTCGACCGCCCCGGTGGTCTCCGGCGACAGCCTGTCGTGGACGGGAGCCCTCCCGGTCGGCGAGACCGTCACGATCACGTACTCCGTGACCGTGCAGGCGGATGCCGGGGGAGCGATCCTCGAGAACTCGGCTTCGGGATCGGCGACCCCGCCCGGCGGTGTGCCGCCGATCGAGACGCCGCCGGCCACGACGGAGCACCCGGTCAACGAGCCCGGCTTCGAGCTCCGCAAGTCGGCCGACCCCGCGTCGGGAACCCGCGTCGATCCCGGCAGCGTCATCACCTACACGGTGACCGGCGTGAACACCGGAGAGACCGCGCTGGCGCCGGTGAGCATCAGCGACGACCTCTCGGGCGTCCTCGCCCACGCCGTCTACAACGACGACGCCACGGCGACCGTGATCGACGGATCCGCGCCCGCTCCGGTCGTGGACGGTGACGAGCTCACCTGGTCGGGCGCGCTCGCCGTCGGTCAGCGCGTCACCATCACGTACTCGGTGACCGTGAACGGCGACGCAGGTGGTGCGACGATCGCGAACACGGTCGCGGGAACCGCCACCCCGCCCGGTGGCGGGGAGCTCACGCCGCCTCCGGTGACGACCGAGAACCCGGTCGGTACCCCGGGCTTCACCTTCGTCAAGACGGCCGATCCCGGTTCGGAGAAGGCCGTGGCCGCGGGAAGCGTGGTCACCTACCGGCTCGTCGGCACCAACACGGGGGAGACCGGGCTGGATGACGTCGTCATCACGGATGACCTCTCCGGAGTGCTGCGGCATGCCGACCTCCGACCCGGTGCGACCGCCGTCGTGGGCGACCGCGCGGTCGCGGCTCCCGCGGTGGACGGGAACGAGCTGCGCTGGAGCGGCAGCCTCGCCCAGGGTGAGAGCATCACGATCACGTACTCCGTGATCGTGCACGCCGACGCGGCAGGCGCGAAGCTGCACAACGTGGCTGTGGGGACGGCCACTCCTCCCGGCGGTGAGACGATCACGCCGCCGACGAGTTCGACCGATAACCCGGTGCTGACGCCGCTCGCGCTCACCGGCGGAATCCTGGCCCCGTGGGTGCTGGCTCTGGCGATCGCTCTGCTGCTCGGCGGTGCCGTGCTGCTGATCGTGCGCCGACGCCGCTCGCAGGCCTGACGCTCGTCGGGAAGGCCCCGTCTGTCGTGATGCGACGGGCGGGGCCTTCGGCGTGTGCAGTCGGCGGGTGGTTGGCGACGGCGCTCAGTCGGGCAGGAGGCCGTGACGGGCCGCCTGCTCCAACGCCTCGGAGCGATTGCCGGCGTCGAGCTTGCGGTAGATGCTGCGGAGCTGGGTCTTGAGGGTGTTCTGCGAGACGCGCAGCTCAGCGGCGATCGTCGGCAGCGGTGCACCGGATGTCAGCGCGTGCAGCACCACCTGCTCACGGGGGGTCAAACGGGGGCGGCTCGCGAAGGACGGCAGAGCGGATCGCCGGGGGAAGGTGGCGTGACCGGTCGGATCGAGGTCGCCCCGGACCGCACCGAAGTCCTCCGCGCCCAGGAGCACGAGCGGAGTGGTGAGGCCACGGTCCGCGAGCTGCGCGCTCAACGTCGCGCTCGACGGCTGCGCGGCGGCCGGGGACACCCGGCGCAGGGCGGCGCTGTGCACCGCCAGCGCTTCGGCGCGTTCTCGGGCCGTGGAGGGACGCAGGCGGGTCTGTCCCAGGAGTCGGACCACGTCAGCGGCCGCGCCGTCGATGAGAGCCAGACGTGCTCGCTTCACGACGGTGCCGAAACGATCGGACCCGGCATCGCGCTGGACGATGCTCTTCGCGGTGCCGACGTCGCCGAGGGCGAGGTGCAGCAGCACCCGCGGCCGGGAGAGCGCGTGGCGCACGTGGGCGGCGCTCGCCTCCCTCCCTCGGAGGCGCGCGAAAGACTCGAGGCGCTCCAGGCCCCCTGCTGCATCTCCCTCGTGCAGGGCGATCCACGCCTCCACGGAGGCCATCGTCGTCCAGTGCTCGCTCGTCGCTCGGTACGGCTCGAAGAAGCGGATGTGCTGCTTCGCCGCCGGGAGGTCGCCGTCCTCCACCGCGAGCATCGCACCGGCGATCCGGTAGAACGTGCTCTGGTAGCTGTCCAGGAGCTCCGGGTCCCACTCGCCGTCGCGGACGAGGGAGAAGTAGTGCCGCGCTTCGGGCAGGTCGCCGTTCAGGGCGTGGACACCCGCGAGGAGGCAGATGCCGTGGAAGCCGTTCGTGCTCCCGTGCGCCGCGGCGAGCGCCGTGGCCTGCTCCCAGACCTCGATGGCTTCGTCCAGCTGTCCGCCGTAGTACAGGGAGATGCCGATGTGCGTGCACATGAGCGGCACATCGCGGGCGTACTGCTGCCATTGCGATTCCGGTGTCTCCTGGAACAGCGCCAGGGCTCGCGCGGCCATCTGGGCGGCCGGCTCCGGGCGGCCGATGGCACGCAGGGAGGCGCTCTCCGCCGCCCAGATGAAGATCCGCTCCGTGGCTGACAGGGTGGGCCGACGGGAGTTCGCCGCAGCCACCGCCATTCGCAGCAGTTGGAGCCCCCGCTGGCGTCGGAGCCTGCTGGGTTTGAGGCTCATCCCCAGCAGCATGGCCACGAGCGGCTCCTGCTTGAGTCGTGCCACAGGGACGTCGGCGAGCAGCTCCGCGACCGCGCGCCGATCGCGATGGAGCAGGCGGTTCCACCCGGACATCGTGACGTGTTTCGCGAGCCGTAGATCGTCGTCCTCCAGGGCGAGTCGCAGCCCTTCGAGGGGCAGATCGCGACGTATCGCTCCCTCGGCTGCGATGCGTCGGAGGTGCGCGACTTCGCCGGGGAAGGATCGGCGCAGCTCACGGCGCAGCATGCCGCGCGTCAGCGGGGTGAGGGCGAAGGTGTCGCGTCCATCGTCCGACCACCGACCGAAGCCGAAGGTCTCGGCCTGGTCGAGGGCTTTCGCGATGTCGGGGTCACGCGTGAGTGCGACGGCCAGGGGGAGATCGACCGAATCGGTCACGCTGATGCGCAACAGTCCCTCGAGGGTCTGCGTGTCGAACGCGCACTCGGCGAGCCGGTCCTGCAGATAGTCCTCGATCACGGTCGTCGCAGCGCGAAGCGACTCGGCATCCGCTCCGGCTCCGCGGAGGGCCAGCGCACGGATGAGCGCGGGGAAGCCCGCGGTCGCCTCCCGGATCTCGCCGGCCATATCGTCATCGACCCCGAGCGCGCGAGAGATCTCCTCGGTGTCGAACATGAGGTCCGACGGCGCGATGACCTTCGTGTCGATCACGAGATCCAGACCCTCGCTGTCGAAGGGGCTGGGGCGATTGGTGGCGACGATCAGCCGCGTGCGCGGGGTGGTGGCGATGGCGCGGCACAGGGCGAACACGCCTTCGCGGTCCACGGGGGCCGCGTCGTCGAGTACCACGACCAGAGGACCTTCCGCGTGGCGCAGGCGCGACATCACGGCAGGCCATCCATCCTCCGCCAGGTCGTGTGCGACGTCCGCGTGCGGCAGGGCTCGCAGCAGAGCGCGGGCGAGCGCAGCGCTGGGCGCGATGGCGGGCGAGGCCGTGATCCAGACCACGCGCGACGCGGTGGCGGACGCCCACTCCACGAGAGCGGTCGTCTTGCCCGACCCGGACGCGGCACGGATGAGCGTCAGAGGTGTGTCGGTCTCGAGTGCGGCGGTCAGCCGCGGCCGACTGATCGCGTGCGCCGATACTCGCGGTACATGTCCATCCCCCTGCGCGACAAATGCCGACACCCCAACCTCCCCAGGTCCCCGCCTCTACGATATTCCGAAATATCGGTGGGGCACGCCAGGGCGGAAGGTGTCGGCCGATAGTCAGCCGATCAGGAACGACGAACGTATATCGGTACATCACCCGCCGCCCTCGGGTAGTGGATAACGTGTTACCCGGTGACCGGGGTTCACCCCCTCGCCCCGGTCACCGAGTGGCTTGTCCATCCGGAGCAGTGCGTTGCTCGGCGAGCCGCGCACGCAGAGCAGCGGCGACGTCGTGATCCGCGGTGCCTAACCGTGGAGGCGTGCGGCGACGACCACGCCCTCGAGCAGTGCCACAGTCCGACTCCGTGCGCCCGCCGGGTGAAGACCGAGCGCCGTCGTGAGCTCGAGGGCGAGCGCGGCGTGCCCGGCGGCGTTCGGGTGGAAGGGATCGTTCATCAGGCCCCACGGCACCTCGCCGTCTCCGAGCGCGGCGAAGCGGGCGAACTGATCCACGAGGATGACGTCGTCGTCCGCGGCGACCCGACGCACCGCTGCGGCGAACTCGCCGATCCGCGCGCGCTCCGGGGCGTTGGCGACATCGATCGCGGGCGGCGTCTGCAGCACCGGGACGGCACCGAGTCCGCGCACGCGGACGACGAAGTCGTGCAGGGACGAGGCATACTCCTCCGGGGAGACCTCGGTGCGCTCGCCGCCGGTCGCGGCATCGTTCGTGCCGATCATGAGCGTGACGACATCGGGCCGCCAGGACTCGACGCGGCGGTCCCAGTCGTCGAGGATGTCGCTGATGCGGTGCCCGCTGATCGCCGTGTTCACGACCACGTCCCGCACGCGCTCGCGCTCGCCCCGGATGATCTCGTGCAGGTGCTCCGGGTAGCTGCGGACCCCCTGCGTGTGGACCAGGCCGTGGGTGATGGAATCGCCCGTGATCACCCAGTTCAGCGGTTCGGCGCGGACAAGTGCGTCGGCGAGGCGGCGGAGGTCGGCGGTGGCGGATTCGGCGTTCGGCACGGCATAGAGCCTATCGGCGCCTGTGTCGTGCGTCTGTGCTCCGGCTAGGGTTGAGGCGTGAGCCCTGAGTCGGACAGACCGTAGATCGCGGGTGCAGCGCACGTCGTGCGCTCCCCGCATCGCCGTCGACCCCTCTTCTCCTTTTCGCCGCCCGCCTCCTCGCGGCGTGTGCGGCGTCCGTCCGACTGGATGCTCATGCCTTTCCTCGTTCCTGTCCTCGCCCTGGCGATCTTCGCCCAGGGCACCAGCGAGTTCATGCTCGCGGGTCTCCTTCTCCCTCTCTCCCGTGATCTGGGGGTCGAGCCGTCGACCGCCGGCCTGCTGACCTCGGCCTTCGCCGCGGGCATGGTCGTCGGTGCGCCCGCGATGGTCGTGCTCGCCGGCCGATGGCGCCCCCGGCGGGCGCTGATACTCCTTCTGGTGGTGTTCATCGTGGCTCACGTGGTCGGGGCGGTGGCGTCCGACTTCCGCCTGCTGCTCACCACCCGAGTGCTCGCGGCGCTCGCGAATGCGGGTTTCCTCGCGATCGCCCTGGCGACGGTTCGGGGGATCGTGACGCCGGCGCAGACGACGCGGGCGGTCGCCGTGCTCCTGGCGGGGACCACCCTCGCCACGATCATCGGCGTTCCGGCCGGGGCCGCGCTGGCGAACGCCTTCGGGTGGCGTTCCACCTTCTGGGCGGTCGTCTTGCTGTGCCTCCCCGCTGTCGTCGCGCTCCTCCGCGACCGCACGCTCGGTGCGCTCCCGCCGGCGCGGCGGTTCGGCGTGCGTGCGGAGTTGGCCGAGCTCCGCCGAGGTCCGGTGCTCGTCGCGGTGATGCTCGCCGTGCTCGTGAATGCCGCGACCTTTGGTGTGTTCACGTTCCTCGCGGTCGTCGGCGCGGATGCCGGTGTCGAGGCGACAGCGATCCCCGCGCTCCTGGCCGCCTTCGGGACCGGAGCACTTCTGGGCGTTGCCACCACCGGACGGTGGGCGGCCCCCGTCGAGCGTGCGTGGATCACGGTCGGGACCGTCGTGCTGACCGTGGCCTGGGCGGCGTTCGGAGCGGGCGTCGAGGTGGCGTCGGTGGTTTTCGCCGGTGCGGTGCTCTGCGGCGCGGCGTCGTTCGCTGTGGGCTCGGCGCTGATCGCCCGCATCGTGGGGCAGGCGTCCCGAGCGCCGATGCTCGGCGGTGCCTACGCGACGGCGGCACTGAACATCGGTGCGGTAGGCGGTCCCGTCCTCGCCGGCATCGCCTACGGCCGGTCGGGAGCTTTCGGGGTGCTCGTCGTCGCGGTGCTCCTGACAGCGGGCGCGGTCATCCTCACCGCGCTTCTGCGTGCGGGACGACCGCCCGCGGGCGCTGCGGATGCGAAAGACTGAAGGCATGACCTCTTCTGCGCTCGACACCCTCCTCGCCCGCATCGTCGAGAGCGGCGTGATCGATGAACCGGTCGCCGAGAACGGCCTGGTGTACGGGAGAGCGAGCATCGACGCGGCGGGCACGGTGGTGAAGGTCAACGTCGATCCCGAGTTCGACGGCGACCACGACGACGAGATCGACCAGGAGGCGTTGATCGCTGCGATCTCGCGCATCCTGTCGGTCAGCGAGTCCCGGTGGCGGGCCGTGGTCGACGAGGTGGCGACCGAGATCGACGATGCGGTCGACGATGAGCCGGTCGTCGAGCAGATCGATCTGCGTGATGACCTCGAGGCCACGTCGGTCGTGGTGTTCGCCGACGCCGTGCTGCTCGCCTTCCTCGCGCCGAAGCAGTTCCCCGATGCGCGGATTCTCGTGCAGTTGGATGAGGATCTCGAGGTCGACGGCATCGAGGTCCGAGAAGACCTGCTCGACCACGCATGACCTCGCGCATCGAGGACTATGCCCTGCTGAGCAACTGCCGCACGGCGGCGCTCGTCTCGCGCGCAGGAAGCATCGATTGGCTGTGTCTGCCGCGGCTCGACTCGGCGTCGACGTTCGCGGCCATGCTCGGAGACGAGTCGCACGGGCGCTGGCTGCTGCATCCGACAGACCCCGCGGCCGTGAGCACCCGGCGATACGACGACGACACCTTCGTGCTCGTGACCCGGTGGGAGAGCGGGGACGCGGTCGCCGAAGTGCACGACTTCATGCCGATCGGACTCGACCCCGATGCCGCCATCCGTCGGAGCGACCTCATCCGCAGGATCGTCGGGGTGCGCGGCTCGATGCGCTTCGAGCAGCGGCTGAGCATCCGCTTCGACTACGCCAGGGTGATGCCGTGGGTGCGTCAGGTCGGTTCGCACGATGCCCCGTGTCTGGTCGCGATGGGCGGTCCCGATGCCGTGGCCGTGCGTGGTGCCGCTCTGGAGCCGATCGACCATCAGCATCGTGGCGAGCTGACGGTGACCGCCGGTGAGACGCGCGACCTCCACCTGACCTGGTTCCCGTCGCACCTCGACCTCCCTCCCACCCTCGACCCCGAGAAGGAACTCGGCGCGACGAAGCAGTGGTGGCAGGACTGGGCCGACCGGATCTCGCACGACGGTCCGCACCGCGACGAGGTGGTCAGGTCGCTGCTGATCCTGCGGGCGCTGACCAACCATGAGACGGGCGGCATCGCAGCCGCGGCGACGATGGCACTGCCCGAGGAGATCGGGGGCAGGCGCAACTGGGACTATCGCTATGTCTGGCTGCGTGATGCCGCTCTGACCCTCGAGGCCCTGTGCGCGCACGGCTTCCTCGGTGTGGCAGGCCAGTGGCGGGAGTGGCTGCTGCGGGCGGTCGCCGGAGACCCCTCCGATCTGCAGATCATGTACGGCCCGGCGGGGGAGCGAGATCTTCCGGAGCGTGCTCTGCCGCACCTGCCCGGGTACGAGGCGTCCACGCCCGTGCGGATCGGCAACGGCGCAGCCGACCAGTATCAGGCGGATGTCGTCGGCGAAGTCGTGGTGACGCTGTCGGCCGCGCGGGCGGCGGGACTCACCGAGTCGGGCTTCTCCTGGCCGCTGGAGCGCGAGTTGCTGCGGTTCGCCTCCGAGCAGATCGAGCGTCCGGATCAGGGCCTGTGGGAGATCCGCGGTGAACCTCGGTACTTCACCCACTCGCGGGTGATGATGTGGGCGGCGTTCGACCGGGCGGTGCGCGCGGTCGAGGAGCACGGCTTCGACGGCCCCGTCGAGCGCTGGCGTGGGCTGCGCGATCGGATGCGCGAGGAGATCGATCGCGACGGCGTCGTCGACGGCCACTTCGTGCAGCACTACGAGACGACCGAGGTCGACGCCTCGCTCCTGCTCCTTCCGCAGGTGGGCTACTGTCGGCCGGACGACCCGCGGATGCGGGCGACGGTCGCACGGATCGAGCAGACCCTGATGGCGGGCGGGCTGGTGCGGCGGTACCGCACGGCGACGGGGGTGGACGGCCTCGCCGGGACGGAGGGAGCCTTCCTCGCGTGCTCGTTCTGGCTGGTCGAGCAGTACGCCATGACCGGACGGCGCGCCGAGGCGCAGGCGCTCATGGAGAGGCTGTGCGCACTGGCGAACGACGTGGGGATGCTGTCGGAGGAGTACGACCCGGTGGTGGGGCGGCAGCTCGGCAACACCCCGCAGGCCTTCTCGCATCTTGCGCTCGTGCGGGCTGCCGATGCTCTGTCGCGGACGGAACCGCGGACGCGCTGACCTTTCCCGCGGTGCGAGCCCTTTCTAGGATGTGGACATGTCGGAACCGGTGAAGAGGCGGGATCCTCTGGTCCAGCGCCAGAGGTTCTCCGTCAACGCGGCTCTCGACGATGCGTTCTTCGTGTTCGCCGGTCTCGCCGCCGTCTGGCTCGCGTACCTCATCGTCACCGAGGCGTTCTCGTGGGGCTGGTGGGCCATCGCCTTCGCGGTCGCGTTCTGGCTGCTCCTCGCCTACCTCGTCCTGCCGAGACTGCACGCGATCCTCACGCGCATCTACGTGCCCAGTTACTTCATCGGCCGCGCACGCACGAGTGACGGCCTGCTCGGCGACCCGGTGAACCTGGCCGTCCTCGGCTCGGAGGAGCAGCTCACCCGGTCCATGGCCGAAGCCGGATGGACGCGTGCCGACGACATCACCGCGGAGTCGACGTGGCGCATCGTCCTGTCGACCGTGCTGCGGCGCAGCTACGACGAGGCACCGGTCAGCCCGCTCTTCCTGTTCGGTCGTCGGCAGGACCTCGCGTATCAGCAGGAGGTCGAGGGCAACCCGGCCAAGCGGCACCACGTGAGGTTCTGGCGCTGCCCCGAGGGGTGGATGCTGCCCGGCGGTCACCGCGTGGATTGGGTGGCTGCCGGCACCTTCGATCGGGCCGTGGGCTTCTCGCTCTTCACCCTCCAGATCACCCACAAGATCGATGCGGACATCGACATCGAACGCGATCACATCGTCGGCACGCTGCGCCGCGCGCACAGCGGGGTGCGCATCGTCATCATCCGCGACTTCTCCACGGGCTATCACTCGCGAAACGGCGGCGGCGACAGCATCCACACCGACGGCGACCTGCCGGTCATCGATCTCCGCGGCGTCACGAAGGCACCTGCCTCGGGCTCCGCCGGGGAGCCCGAGGAGCAGGCGCCGGTCACGGAACTGCGGGGGCTGTCGTGAAACGCCCTCTGTCCACGGGACTCGGCGCCGTGCTGATGTCGCTCCGCGTCGTGTGGGGGTTCATCTCGATCCTCATCTACGCGCTGAACTGGGCGGCGATCAGAGAAGAGGTCTTCTCTTCCGAGAACGGCCTGGAGGCGGTGCCCGCGGACGTCGCCGATCTCCTGATCGTCATCGGTCTCTGCGCGCTCGGCGTCTGGTACGTGTTCTACGGCGTGCTCGCCGGGCTCGTGTTCGCCGGAGCCAACTGGGCGCGCATCGTGGCGATGAGCTTCGCCTCGCTCAGCATCATCGTGGTGTTCCTCGACTGGTGGAACGCCGGCATCCCCGTGACGTTCCGCACATCGCTCGCGAGCGTGGCCCTCGACATCCTCGTGCTGCTCGCCCTCTCGGCGCAGAGCGCGCGCGGCTACGCCCGGCGCAACGACCCCCGCTCGATCACAACCACTTCTTATACTTGAACACCCCGTACAGGGCGACAGCGAACGCGGCCATCGCGCCGATCGCCATCGGATACCCGAAGGCCCAATGCAGCTCGGGCATGACGTCGAAGTTCATCCCGTAGACCGTGCCGACGAGCGTCGGCGCGAAGATGATCGCCGCCCAGGAGGAGATCTTCTTGATCTCGTCGTTCTGTGCGAGCCCGGCCTCGGTCTGGCGGCGGGCCACGAGCGCGGAGTGCACGGTCAGCGCGTTCTCGAGGATGGCCCGGAACGAGTCGACCCGCTCGTTGACGCGGATCGTGTGGTCGAGGACGTCACGCAGCGACCGCTGCAGCTCCTCGTCGATGCGGTACTTCTCGGACCCGCGGCGCAGCCACTCCAGCATCCCGCTCAGAGGATGCACCGCCCGCTGGAAGTTGATCACTTCGCGGGAGAGCTCATAGATGCGCCGGGAGAGCGCGCTGTCGTCGGCGCCGTCGCCGAAGAGCTGGTCCTCGATCTCGTCGATGTCGTTGAGGAGCCCCGCCACGATCGGCTCGTACCCGTCGACGACCTCGTCGAGGATCGCGTAGAGCACCGCTTCCGGTCCCATCGCGAGCAGCTCGGGGTGGGCCTCCATGCGCATCCGGACGGCGGCGAGGTTCGGCGACTCGGCGTGGCGGATGGTCACCACGAAATCGGGGCCGACGAAGAGGTGCAGCTCGCCGAACTCGATCGACTCCTCCTTGTCGCGGTACCGGGCGGGGCGGAGGACGGCGAACAGGGTGTCGCCGTAGCGCTCCACCTTCGAGCGCTGGTGCCCGGAGAGCGCATCCTCGACGGCGAGAGGGTGCAGGTCGAACTCCCGGGCGACCGAGGCCACTTCCTCGGGGCTGGGCCGGTACAGCCCGATCCAGGCGATGCCCCCGGCCGCATCCAGCATCCGGTAGGTCTCGTCCAGGTTCTTGGGGGTCTCCACGCGACGTCCGTGGACGTACACGCCGTTGTCGATGAGCGCCATGATGCGGCTCCGTTCTCGCGGGCGCACGGCCGCGGAGAGCTCCGTGCGCGGATTCGTAAGGGGGCGGATGACGCCACCGACGCTGCGGGAAGGACGTGCGCGTGCGGATCGGAGGATCAACGCGTGAGCGCAGGGAGTCGCGACGCAGCGAAGGCGGCGTCGTAACTATCACCGGACATCGCCATCACCGCCTTTCGGGACTCTTCGGGTCGAGCGACCCAACGCGCCAGCATACTCCTGTCGCCTGGGAACATGCGTGCGGGATCAAAAAGGGACCGCGGATGGCCGTCGCAGGCGCGTTTTCGATCCCGCACCCCCTCGACCGTGCCCTCGACCGTGAACTCGACCGTGAACGGCACGGTGTGAAGGATGCGCGCGCGTCAGGGAGCGTCGAGTCCGACGAGCTCGGCGCTGCGCTGCCAGAGGGCCTCGGCGAGGGCGGCGTCGTTCACCTGGGGGTTGACCTTCGTCGTGAGTACACGTTCGTCGTAGTACGCGCCCGAGAACCAGGTCTCGTCGGGAGTGCCTTCGATGAACCAGCGCAGCGTCGCGCCGCCCTTGTCCGGTCCGATGAGCATGATGCGCTTGAGCGGCGTGCGGTAGAGCAGCCGCATGACGCTCGACGACTCGGACGCGAAGTTCGTGCGCACGGTGCCGGGATGGAAGGCGACCGCGCTCAGACCCTCGGCGTGGAACCGCGCGTGCAGACTCTTGGCGAACAGCACGTTCGCGAGCTTCGCATCGCCGTAGGCCTTGTTCGGGCTGAAGCGGCGGGTGTTGTCGAGGTCGTCCACGTCGATGTGGCCGAACAGGCGGTGCGCGATGCTGGAGGTGTTGATGACCGCGCCTTCGACCTTCCGCACGTGCGGGAGAAGCAGGTTCGTGAGCAGGAACGGCGCCAGGTGGTTCACCTGCATGGTCTTCTCGAAGCCGTCCACCGTGGGGGTCTGATCGCCGAAGATGCCCCCGGCGTTGTTCGCCAGCACGTGGATACCGTCCTCACCGACGACGTCGGTGATCTTCGCGGCCAGCTCCCTCACGTCGTCGAGGCGCGCGAAGTCGGCGGTGAACCACGACGCACCCGTCTCCTGGGCGACGGCGCGGGTCTTCTCGACCGACCGACCCACCAGGATGAGGCGATGAGCGGAGGAGGCGAGCTGGCGGGCGGCCTCGGCACCGATACCGTCGGATGCCCCCGTGAGGACGATCGTCTTCGACGTGTCGGGAACCGCGGACGGGCCTCGATCGTTGTCCGGGGTCATGCGTCGTCGCGCGGTTTCGGGCGCGGCGGTGCGGAGCGCAGCGGGTCGGCGCGGGGAATCCGCTCGGGCTCGGGTGCGGCCTCCGTCACGGGCGTGTTCTCGGCAGGGGCAGCAGGCGACGGAGCTGCGGTGGCGTGTGCCGGCAGTTCCCGCGCGACCTGTTTCTCGAGCACGGTCACCGCGTCTTCGGAGAGCAGGATGAGTCCGTCGAGCTCTTCGCGCACCCGCTTGTAGGCGACGTTGCGCTCGGCTTGTGTCGCGGACTCGTCGACGGCGACCTTGAGCAGTTGCTGCGCCCGCTCGAGGCGTTTGCGCTCCGGCTCCGTGAAGGTCGAATCGCGGAGGCGCCGGGCATCCTTCTCGGCGATCTCGAACGCGACGGCGTAATCGCCCACGGCCTGCAGGTACTCGGTGATCTGCTGCTCCGACACCTTCGCATCGGCGGACGCCGGTCGCAGGGCATCCGCGGTCTTCTTCGCGCGGAGGAACGCCGCGGTCAGGGGCTGGCGTCCATCGCTCATGGCGGGGAACGCGATGAGCTTCGCCACGTCCAGCTCGTAGTCGAGCCAGCGCGCGGTGATCTCGTCATGCTCGGCGAACAGACGCGCGACCAGATCGTTCGGGGCGACGGACGCCGTCGTGTCAACGACGGAGGGTCCTCGACGCTTGTTCTGCTGGGTGAGCGCGCGCGCCTCGATCTCGGCGGTCTTCAGCTGTGCCTTGATGCGAAGGGTCTCCAGGCGGCGCTCGTGACGGCGCCTGGAGTTGCGCTCCCAGGCCTTCGCCGCACCGCCGGCCATTCCCATGATCGGGAAGATGAGCCACCAGTAGTTGCCGGCGAAGTTCCAGAAGCCCTGGATGAACTCTTCCATGATGGGTTCAGCCTACTGCGCACGGTCGTCGCCGTCCTCTCTCCTGCGCAGGGGTTCCCAAAGGCTTTGTCATTGATATAGTCAACGCAACTGACTTGCAAAGCCGGAACCGGAGAGTTGGACGATGATGACCCCTTCCCGCACGACGATGACGCTGGACTGCGACGGCATCGGCATCGCCGCAGAAGTCCGTGGATCGGGCCCCGCCGTGCTGCTGCTGCATGGGTATCCGGAGACCAAGGCCATGTGGGAGGAGGTCGCGGCGGAGCTCTCCACCACGCATACGGTCGTCGCGACGGATCTGCGCGGCTACGGCGACTCGGCGAAGCCGCGCGGCGAGCGTTACTCCAAGCGCGAGATGGCGGCGGATCAGGTCCTCGCGATGCGGACCCTCGGCTTCGAACGCTTCGCCGTCGTGGGCCACGACCGGGGCGGGCGGGTCGGGCATCGGATGGCGCTCGAGCATCCGGAGGCCGTGACGGCGCTGGCCGTGCTCGACATCGTGCCGACGCTGCACATGTTCGAGAACGTCGACCGCGAGATGGCGACCGCCTACTTCCACTGGTTCTTCCTCGCGCGCGCTGACGGGCTGCCCGAAGCGCTCATCTCCGCCGACCGCGAGACCTGGCTGCGCAGCCGCTTCACCGGACGCCGACACGACGGTGATCGGCTGCCCGAGGCGTACGCGGAGTACCTCCGCTGTTTCGACGTCGACACCGTCCACGCGTCCGGCGCCGACTACCGCGCGGCCGCGGGCATCGACCTCGACCACGACCGCGCAGACCGCACTGCAGGGCGCAGAGTGGATGTGCCCGTGCTCGCGCTGTGGGGAGAGCACAGCTACGTGGGGCGCAACTTCGATGTGCGCGCGGCGTGGACTCCCTACGCGCCTGCGGTCACCGGCGCTCCGGTCGACGCGGATCACTACCTCGCCGAAGAGGCGCCGCGGGCCACGGCGGCCGCGCTGCGGGTCTTCCTCGCCGAGGCGGTCGCGGCATGAACGTCCGCACCCAGGCGATCGAGCGCCTCGACGCACTCGTGTCCATCGAGACGCCGACCGGGGATGCCGCTGCGCTCGCCGAGGCGCAGGATCTGGTGCGCTCCTGGATCGAGCCCGTGCTGGGGGTGCGCGGCGAGATCGAGAGCGTCGACGGGGTCGAGCATCTGCTGTGGCGAGGGGGGCCCGCGCCGTCGGTGCTGCTGCTCGGGCACCTCGACACCGTGTTCCCCCAGGGCACCATCCGGCACCGGCCGTTCCGGCTCGAGGGCGACCGCGCGACCGGCCCGGGCGTCTTCGACATGAAGGCCGGGATCGTGATCATGGCCGCGGCCCTCGAACGTGTCGCTCATCCCGGTGAGGTCGCGGTGCTGCTCACCAGTGACGAGGAGGTCGGCTCGCTCACCTCGCGCGCCCTCATCGAACGCGAAGCCGCTCGCGCAGGCACCGTGCTGGTGCTCGAGCCGAGCCTCGACGGGGCGCTGAAGATCGCCCGCCGCGGTGGAAGCATCTACCGCGTCGCGCTCACCGGGCGTGCAGCACATGCCGGACTCGAGCCGTGGAAGGGGCGCAGTGCCCTCATCGAGCTGGCGCACCACGTGCTCGCGCTGCCCGAGCTCGCCGACGAGGAGCGCGGCACCACGGTCAGCCCCACGGTCGCCCGTGCGGGAACTGCGACGAACGTCATCCCCGAGCACGCGGAGGTGCGCGTCGACGTCCGGGCCTGGACGCTCGACGAGCTGGAGCGGGTGGATGCCGCGATGCAGGGCCTCGACCCGCATACCGAGGGAGTGGGGGTCGAGGTCATCGGCGGGATCAACCGTCCGCCGATGGAGGAGCGTTCATCGGTCGACCTGCTGGCCTGCGCGCGGCTCGTCGCCGAACGGCTCGGGCATCCGGAGGTCGAGGCGGTGTCGGCCGGCGGTGCTTCCGACGGCAACTTCACGGCAGCCGTCGGTGCTCGCACCCTCGATGGTCTCGGACCCCGCGGTGCCGGGGCGCACGCCGACCACGAGTGGGTCTCGATCGACTCCATGATCGAGCGGATCGACCTGCTCGCCGGCATGCTCGACGAGCTGTCATCTGCTCGCACCCCCGCATCCTGAAGGAGATCTCTCACACTGAAGGAGATTTCTCGTTCTGAAGGAGACTGCTCGCGCCGAAGGGCTCTCTCATCCTGAAGGAGATCTCTCGCTCTGAAGGATTCCTAGCCCAGAACGCTCCTTCAGGATGCGTGTTCTCCTTCAGGATGCGTGTTCTCCTTCAGGACGTGTGTTCTCCTTCAGGACGTGTCTTCTCCTTCAGGACGTGTCTTCTCCTTCAGGACGTGTCTTCTCCTTCAGGACGTGTCTTCTCCTTCAGGGCGTGTGTCCCTCCAGGCGCGCACACGGGCTCGGGTGTCAGGTCCCGGGAGCGTGCCGTTCGATGCTCTCCAGCAGCAGGTCGAGGGCGGTCTCCCAGGCACGCGGATCGCGCACGGCGGGAAGGGTGTCTCCGGCCCAGGTGATCGCGGGGAACTCTTCCGGGTCGAGCCGGCGGAAGTCCATCTGCCAGGTGAGCTCGTCGGAGTCCTGGACATCGGCGGGAAGAGCGGTCAGGGCGGCCTGGATGCTGGACGCCGAGCGGATCAGCTGCCCGAGCGCGCGGGCGTACAGCGCAGCCTGCTCACGGTCGTACCCGCCGCGGCGGAGAGCCCCGATCGAGAACTCCATCGACGAGAAGTCCGTCGGGCGGCGCAGCGCCATCTGCAACGCGAACTCCGGGTAGCGCATGTAGTGGTCGTGGATCAGGTGCGCCTGCCGTCGCAGGTCGTCGAGCCAGTCGTCGGTCGCCACCAGGCCGCCGCTGTAGGAGCGGGCGCGGAGGGTGTCGATCAGGGCGAGGAGCAGTTCGTCCTTATCGCGGAAGTGCCGGTAGATCGAGGTCGGGTGCGCGCCGAGCTCCTCGCCGATCGCCTGGAACGTGAGCCGGTCGAGCCCCTCCCGTTCGACCACCCGGTCGGCGGCCGCGACGATGATGTCGCGGCTCAGGGAATCGCGGGCGCGGCGTGGGCGGGTGGTCGAGCTCGTGGCGCGTGTCGGCGTCTTCGCCGGTTCCGCGGCCTTCCGTGTCGCCATCGGGGCACTCCGTTCGTCGTCGCGTATCGGTCACGCAGAGATCACGGTACCCCACCGTCGTCACGGTGTCTGTCAGTGGCATCGACAAGGTGGCGGGACACTATCCGTAGCGACTAGCCAGTGTTATAGTCAACGTCATTGACCAGGTGAGAAGGAGCAAGGATGCTGCAGAGCCCGGAAGAGCCGACGACGGATGCGGTCGAGGAGCGCTTCGCCGTGCCGTACCTCATGACCGTGCGCCCCGCCTCGGGCGCGGAAGACCTCGCCCTGGTCATCGAGAATCATCCGGACGGTGCTCGCGGACGCCTCTGGCATGCACCCGACGCCCCGGGGGAGCCGTTGCCCTTCGAAGTCAGCACGGGCGCGATCGTCACGAACGACGGACGGTGGATCGTCGACCTCGACGACGGCGGCGGCTCCGAGGTCGGGACCCTCGTCGCCACCTCGCTCGACGGTCGTGAGCGCGTCGCACTGACCCCCGGCCGCGAGCCCTACGTCCTGCGCGGCCTCACGATGTCGCACGACGGCTCCGCCCTGGTGGCCACCGTCGTCGATGAGGACGGCTTCCACGTGCTGGTGATCCCGGCGGCTCCGTGGGGTGAGCCGAAGGTCGTCTACTCCCACCCCGTCGAGGCCTGGTTCGGTCTGCCGTCGGCCGACGCCTCGCTGGTCTCGATCGACACGACCGCCCACAACCCCGGTATCCGTCGTCCGCTGATCACGGTGGTCGACGCCGTGAGCGGCACGCCCGTCGCCACGCTCGACGACCTGCCGGCCGGGCCGGTCCGCGCCGTCGGCTTCTCCTCGGAGGCCGAGGATGAACGCCTGCTCCTCAACACCGAGCGCAGCGGTTTCTCGCGTCCGGCCATCTGGCATGTCCGCACGGGCCAGCGGCACGACTTCGACCTGCCCCACCTCGCCGGAGAGGTGATCGCCCTCGACTGGAACGCCGCTGCCGGGCGGGTGCTCGCTCTGCACGTCGACGGCGGCATCCATCGGCTGCTGGAGCTCGACGAAGCCGACGGCACGGCACGGACCGTGCTCGAAGGAGGGAGTTTCGCGGAGCCGGACGTCGCGAGCCTGCATCCGTACTACTGGACGTCGTACTACGCGCCTCGGGGAGCGGTACGAGCGCTGCGCTCGAGCTGGGACGTGCCGCTGCGGGTGACCGAGGTCACCGCGGACGGGCGTGAGGTGACGCTCATCGCACCCGCGGAGGTTCCCCCCGGGCAACCGTTGACCTCGACCCTCGTCACGAGCGCCGACGGTACCGCGGTGCAGCTGTGGTCGGGGCGTCCCGCGGGGCGCGCACCGATCGGCACCGTGCTCGAGATCCACGGCGGCCCCAACCTGGTCGCCGTCGATCACTACAACCCGTCCGCGCAAGCCTGGATGGATGCCGGCTTCGCCTACGCGTCGCTCAACTACCGCGGCTCTGTGACGTTCGGGCGTGCGTTCCGCGAAGGTTTCTGGAACGCCGGGGGCGACCGGGAGATCGAGGATGTCGCTGCGGCGATCGCCTGGCTGCGCGCACAGGGCCTCGCGGATCCGGCTTCCACGTTCATCACCGGGGCGTCCTACGGCGGGCACATGACGCTGCTCAGTGTCGGACGTCTCCCCGAGCTGTTCGCCGGTGGCTTCGCCCACGTGGCGGTCGCCGACTGGTCGGTGACGATCGAGGCCATGAACCCCGCGGTGCGCACGGTGTGGAGTTCGTGGGTCCCGCCCGAGCTCGTCGAACGCTTCTCGGCCATCACCTACCTCGACGACGTCACGGCCTCCGTCTGGGTCAATCAGGGCTCCGTCGACACCCGCACCCCGGTCATCGGAGTGCAGGGCTACGTCGATCGCCTGCGCGCCCGCGGCGGTGACGCCGTGCTCGAGATCTTCGAGGGCGGGCATGAGCCCACGGGTCTGAAGGGTGCCGCGCACGACCAGCGCCGCATGCACGAACTCGCCCTGCGGACCCTCGCCGGCGAGCGTTGGGATAACGAATCTCGCCACTAGTCACGAACATTGACTAAAAGGCTTGCTATCTTTTCCGGTCAGTCCTAGAGTCGGACCAATACCCGCACGACAGCACGTTCGCACTGTCCCTCAGTCGCACGATCACTGGAGATCCGTCCATGTCGAAATCACTGCTTCGCACCGCTGTACCCGCATCCCGCCGCGTGCTCATCGCCGCGCTGACCGTCACCGCGCTGGTCGGTTCCCTCGCCGCCTGCGCACCGTCGTCCGCGACGCCCGAACCCAGCGAGGTCGCCGTCGTCGACGGTGGCGAGCTCGTGATCGGCGCCGAGCAGGAGCCTGACTGCACCGACTGGATCGCCACGTGCGCCGGGTCGATCTGGGGCACCTACGTCATGCAGGTGCCGACCATGCCCGCCGTCTTCCAGACCCGCCAGGTCGATGAGGAATGGGTGCCCGTCCCCTCCGACCTCGTCACCGAGGAGCCGGTGGCCGAGGTCGCTGCCGACGGCACGCAGACCATCACCTACTCGATCAACCCCGAAGCGGTGTGGTCGGACGGCGAGCCCATCACCTCGGCAGACTTCGCCTACACCGCGCTGCAGATCCGTGACGGCGACGACATCTTCGACAAGACCGGCTACGACCGCATCACCGCCGTCGACACGAGCGATCCGCAGACCGCGGTCGTCACGCTCGACTCCGCGTATGCCGGATGGCGCACACTGTTCAGCGTCTACGGCATCATGCCGTCGCACCTGCTCGAAGGGCAGGACCGCGCCGCACTCATGACCGACGGCTACGACTTCAGCGGCGGCCCCTGGAAGATCGAGAAGTGGACCCGCGGCACCTCGGTCACCCTCGTGCCGAACGAGAACTACTGGGGTGAGAAGCCGCACCTCGACAGGGTGACCTTCCTGTTCCTGCCCGACACCACCGCGGCGTTCCAGGCGCTCAAGAGCGGTCAGGTCAGCGCGCTCTACCCCTCGCCGCAGCTCGACGCGCTCACCCAGATCGAGGCGGGGCTGCCCGGCATCCGGTCCCAGGTCGATGCGCGCAGCGGCAACCTCGAGGCGATCTGGCTGAACAACGCCGCCGCCCCCTTCGACTCGGTCGCGGTGCGTCAGGCGCTCGCGTACTCGATCGACCGCGACGCGATCGTGAAGCGCCTGTTCGGAAGCCTCGGCATCGAGGAAGCCCAGCAGAGCTTCAACTCCCCGATGGTCGCGCCGTTCGCCGCCGACGACTTCTCGCGGTATACGCTCGACCTCGACAAGGTCGACGAGCTGATGGAAGGCGACGGCTGGTCGAAGAACTCCGACGACGTGTGGGCGAAGGACGGCGAGACGGCCACCTTCGCGGTCAAGACCCTCGCCGGCAACAAGCGCCGCGACCTCACCGTGCAGGTGCTGCAGTCGCAGCTCGCCGACGCCGGCTTCGAGATGACGATCGATCAGGTGACGCCCGCCGACCTGTTCGGCACGACCGCGCCGCAGGGCGACTTCCAGGCCGGCCTGTGGGCTCTCGTGGACACGTTCCCGGACCCCACGCTCAGCTCGACGTTCTCCTCGGTCAACATCCCGAGCGAGGCGAACGGCTACTCCGGCATCAACTTCTACCGCGTCGACATCCCGGGTCTCGACGACCTGCTCGGCCAGGTCGACAGTGAGATCGACACGGATGCCCGCATCGCGGCGTCGCACGAGGGGGACGCGTTGATCGCGGAGAACGTGCCGTCGCTGCCGCTGGACACGGTGCCGAACGTGCTGCTGTGGAGCGAGACGGTCGGCGGCCCCCTGCAGATCAACCCGGTCGAGGGTCCGTTCTGGAACCTCGCCGAATGGGGTCTGGCCGGCTGACGCCGACCGGGTTCGAGAGCCAGGACAGGGACGGGGCGACGACGTGATCACCTTCATCACACGGCGAGTGCTGTACTCGGTGCCGGTGATCCTCGTCGCCTCGTTCATCCTGTTCTGGGCCGTGCGCTCGACGTTCGATCCGCTCGCGAAGCTCCGGCAGGCGCAGGATCCGACGGCGATCGCCCGGGAGATCGAGCGGTTGGGGCTCGACCGTTCCATCCCCGAGCAGTACTTCCTCTGGCTGCGTGCGATGGTGACGGGCGACTGGGGGGTGAGCACCCGCACCGGCACTCCCGTGCTGCCCTTGATCGGCGAAGCGTTGTGGCCGACGCTCCAGCTCGCGTTCTGGGGGCTCGTCGTGGCCGTGCTGATCGCCGGAGGCGTGAGCGTCTATTCGGCCGTGCGACAGTACTCGCTCGGCGACAACCTGCTCACCGGGGCCTCGTACATCGGTATCGCGATGCCGGCGTTCTGGTTCGGGCTGATCCTCATCCAGACCTTTGCGGTGTGGCCGAAGGAGCAGTTCGGGCTCAGCGAGCCGCCCCTGTTCTTCATCGGGTTGCACTCCCCGGGGCAGACCGGAGCGCTCGACTACATCCGCCATCTGGTGCTGCCGGTCGCCGCGCTGATGATCGCGCTCGTCGCGTCGTGGAGCCGGTTCGGGCGCGCGGCCATGCTCGATGCGCTGTCGAGCGACTACGTGCGCACCGCACGGGCCAAGGGCGTCCCGCGACGACAGGTCATCTGGCGGCATGCGGTGCGCAACTCCCTCGCGCCGTTCGTGACGGTCGTGGCGCTGGATGCCGCGATCCTGATCGGCGGACTCGTCGTGACCGAGCAGATCTTCGCGATCCCCGGCATGGGGCGGCTGTTCCTGCAGTCCCTGGTCGCCGGTGACGTGTTCGTGCTGCTGCCGTGGATGCTCGTGGTCGCGGTCGCGGTGGTCCTCAGCAACCTGATCGCCGACATCGCCTACGCGGTGCTCGACCCGAGAGTGAGGCTGTCATGAGTGGTGCAGGCATCGCCGGGAGCGAGGAGCTGCTCACCGAGCAGGACCCGCAGAAGGCTCCCACCCGCCAGCTGCTGAAGGGCTTCCTGCGGCACCGACTGGGCGTCGTGAGCCTGGTGGTCCTCGTGGTCCTGGTGATCGCGTGCTTCGGCGCCGGTCTGATCGCGCCGTATGCGCAGGGACAGCAGGACCTGCTGCTCGGACCCACGCCGCCGTCGGCGGAGCACTGGCTCGGAACCGACGAGCTCGGGCGCGACTACTTCAGTGAGATCCTCTTCGCCGGTCAGGTGTCCCTCGCGATCGGGCTGGCGGTCGCGTTGCTCGCCACGCTCGTCGGCACGGCGGTCGGGGCGATCGCCGGCTACGTCGGCGGCTGGATCGGCGAACTGCTCATGCGCATCACCGACCTGTTCCTGATCGTCCCGGCGATCGCGCTGCTCGCTGTGATCCTGCAGGGACTCGGGCCGTCACCCACGACGATCGTGTTCGCGCTCACGGCGCTGGGGTGGACGTACATCGCCCGCGTCGTCCGCGCGCAGGTGCTCTCGCTGCGGGAGAAGGACTTCATCGACGCGGCCAGGGGCATCGGCGCGTCGGGCCCGCGCATCGTCATCTCGCACCTGCTTCCGAACCTCGCGGGCGTGATCGCCGTCGCGATGAGTCTGGCCGTGGCCTCCTCGATCATCGCCGAGTCGACGCTCAGCTTCCTCGGCTTCGGGGTGCAGCCGCCGCAGACCAGCTGGGGTTCGATGCTGAGCCAGGCCGCCGGCTACGTCGGAACCCCCCAGGTGTACCTGCTGTACTTCCCCGGACTGTTCATCCTCGTGACGGTGCTGTGCGTGAATTTCATCGGCGACGGACTGCGCGATGCGCTCGACCCGCAGGGGAAGAACCTGTGAGCGGGCGGGAGGTGCTCCTCGCGGTCGAGGACGTGTCGATCAGCTTCCCGACCGATGCCGGGCTCGCCAAAGCGGTCGAAGGAGTCTCCTTCGTGCTGCACGAGGGCGAAACGGTCGGCATCGTGGGGGAGTCGGGCTCAGGCAAGTCGATGACGGCGATGGCGATCATGGGCCTGCTGCCGAAGAAGGCCGTGGTCACCGGGTCGATCCGCTTCCGCGGGCAGGAGCTCGTCGGACTCTCGGATGAGGAGCTGAGGGAGATCCGCGGCAACGACATCGCGATCGTGTTCCAGGACGCCCTGACCGCGCTCAACCCCGTCATGCGCGTCGGGGACCAGCTGATCGAGGCCGTGCGCGTGCACCGGCCGGAGTCGACGGCGGCCGAGCGCAGGACCAGGGCGGTCGAGCTGCTCGACCTGGTCGGCATCCCCTCGCCCGACCTGCGCGTCGACCGCTATCCGCACGAGTTCTCCGGAGGCATGCGGCAGCGCGTCATGATCGCGATGAGCATCGCGAACGAACCCGACCTGCTGATCGCCGACGAGCCCACGACCGCGCTCGATGTGACGGTGCAGGCGCAGGTGCTCGAGGTGCTGCGCGAGGTCCAGCGCCGGACCGGCACCACGGTGCTGCTCATCACGCACGACCTCGGGGTCGTCGCCGGCACCGCCGACCGCGTGCTCGTGATGTACGCGGGTGGGCTGGTCGAGACGGCCGACGTCGACCCGCTGTTCTACGAGACCGCACACCCGTACACCGCGGGACTGCTCGCCTCGCTGCCGCGCATCGACCGGCGGGCGTCGCGGGACGAACGGCTGTATCAGATCGCCGGGCAGCCCCCCGTGGCGACGGCCTGGCCCGCCGGATGCCGCTTCGCGCCGCGGTGCGCCCACGCGGTGGCCGGCCGCTGCGACGTGGCCGTGCCCGAACCGGTCGCGGTCGGTGACGAGCACACGGCCGCCTGCGTGCGGGTCGGCGAGTGGCAGAAGGAGATCGTCTCATGAGCGCGCCCCTCAGCGTCCCGGTCCGCAGCGCGGGCCTGACCGTGCAGGACCTCGTCAAGGAGTACCGCGTCGGCGGTGGTCTGTTCGGTCGGACCCGTGACGTGGTGCAGGCCGTGTCGGAGGTGAGTCTGTCGATCGAGGGCGGGCAGACCTTCGGGCTCGTGGGCGAGTCCGGATGCGGCAAGTCGTCCCTCGGACGCAGCGTCGCCCGTCTGCAGTCCAGCGACGGTGGGTCGATCCGTCTCGGCGAGGACGACATCACCCGGGTCGAGGGGACGCGCCTGCGGGCCCTGCGTCGCCGCGTGCAGTTCGTGTTCCAAGACCCGTACGCCTCGCTGAACCCGCGCAAGTCGGTGCGGGCGACCCTCACCGAACCGCTCGTGATCCACGGGCTGCACCGTGGGAACCACGACCGCCGCGTCGAAGAACTCCTCGCGCAGGTCGGGCTCGACCCCGCGCACGCCGACCGCTTCCCCCATGAGTTCTCGGGCGGGCAGCGGCAGCGGATCGGCATCGCCAGGGCGCTCGCCGTGGAACCCGAGGTGATCGTGCTCGACGAGCCGGTCAGTGCGCTCGACGTCAGCGTGCAGGCGGGCGTGCTCAACCTGCTCGACGATCTGCAGCGCGACCTCGGGCTCACGTACCTCTTCATCGCGCACGACCTCTCCGTGGTGCGGCACCTGAGCGACCGGGTCGGGGTCATGTACCTCGGCCGACTCGTCGAGGAAGGACCCGTCGACGAGCTGTACGAGCGGCCGCTGCATCCGTACACGCAGGCGCTGCTGTCGGCCATCCCGGTGCCCGATCCCCGAGCCGAGCGGGCACGCGAGCGCATCGTGCTCACCGGTGACGTGCCGAGCCCGGTGTCGCCGCCGAGCGGATGCCGCTTCCGCACCCGCTGCTGGAAGGCCACCGAGATCTGCGCCGAGGTCGTGCCGCCGCTCGTGGAGCCCGCACTCGTCGCCCCCGGCAGCACGCATCGCGTCGCCTGCCACCACCCCGCCGAGCGCGACGTCCTCTGACCCCGCCCCCACCTCTCATCCCCCGTGTGTTCCGGTCGCGATATGTCACCCGAAACGACCGAATCAGGTGACATATCGCGACCGGAGCAGAGGGGATGTCCCGGAAGGAACTACCCATGACGACCACACACCGCATCGCCGTGATCGCCGGAGACGGCATCGGCCCCGAGGTCATGCCCGAGGGGCTGCGGGTGCTGCGAACCGCGGCCGCCCGCTTCGATATCGCC
Organism: Microbacterium sp. IO18; assembly: GCF_049099505.1. Lineage (NCBI taxonomy): Bacteria > Bacillati > Actinomycetota > Actinomycetes > Micrococcales > Microbacteriaceae > Microbacterium > Microbacterium sp. IO18. The sequence goes on along the minus strand of NZ_JBMJAF010000001.1, from coordinate 2,129,449 downwards.
CTCGAGTTCGAGGAGTTCGACTTCGCGAGTGCCGCGTACTGGCAACAGCACGGGCAGATGCTGCCGGACGACTGGTTCGAGACTCTGCGCGGATTCGACGCGATCTTCTTCGGCGCGGTCGGCTGGCCCGATGTGGTGCCCGACCATGTGTCCCTGTGGGGGAGCCTGATCCAGTTCCGCCGGGCGTTCGATCAGTACGTGAACCTGCGCCCGGTCCGGCTCATGCCCGGGGTGGTCTCCCCGCTCGCCGGACGCGCCCCCGGAGACATCGACTTCTACGTCGTGCGCGAGAACACCGAGGGCGAGTACTCCTCGATCGGCGGACGCATGTTCGAGGGCACCGACCGTGAGTTCGTGCTGCAGGAGACCGTGATGACCCGCACCGGCGTCGACCGGGTGCTGCGCTACGCGTACGACCTGGCGCAGCGCCGCGAGGCGAAGCACCTGACCTCGGCGACCAAGAGCAACGGCATCTCGATCTCGATGCCCTACTGGGACGAGCGGGTGGCCGCGGTGGGTGCCGACTACCCCGACGTGCGCCGCGACCAGTTCCACATCGACATCCTCACCGCGAACTTCGTGCTGCACCCCGACTGGTTCGACGTGGTCGTGGCCAGCAACCTGTTCGGCGATATCCTGTCCGACCTCGGACCCGCCTGCACCGGCACGATCGGCATCGCCCCGAGCGCCAACATCAACCCCGAAGGGGTCTTCCCCAGCCTCTTCGAACCGGTGCACGGCTCCGCGCCCGACATCGCGGGCCAGGGCATCGCCAACCCGATCGGCCAGATCTGGTGCGGCGCGATGATGCTCGAGCACCTCGGATATCCGGAGGCCGGAGCCGCCGTGCTCGCCGGGATCGAAGACGTGCTGGCTCATGGCGCGGATGGGGCACCGTTCACGCCGGACCTCGGCGGCACAGCCACGACGACGGAGCTGGGCGCGGCGATCGCGGAGGCCGTCGCCACCGTCTGAGCGGATCGCTGCACGCCGACCGGCCGACACCAGCCGTTCACGAATCGTTCCGTTCGGAGTACGGCGGTCTCGTAATTGCCCGTCACCTTCGGGAGTTGGAATACCGATGTTCTCGGAATTCCGAGGCATCTCCCTCCCGAAAGGTCATCATGCGCCGCTTCACCCTGCCCGTCGTCGGCCTCCTGGGCGTGGCCGCCCTCACCCTCACCGCCTGCCAGGGCTCGACCGCCGAGGCTGCACCCGCCGATCCCGACGCCCCTCTCACGATCGCCACGATCCCGGTCGGAGACGACCCCACCGCCGAGAACCCGATCGAGGTGTTCGCCGAGCTGCTGGAAGAGGCCACCGGTCGCACGGTCGAGATCACCGACGTGCCCGACTACCTCAGCGTCGTCGAGGCCATCCGCGCCGACCACGTCGACATCGGCATCATGAGCGGTTTCCCGTCCGCACTCGCCGTGAACACGGGTGAGGTGGATGCGCTGGTCGCGTTCGAGGGCGACGGCAAGCCGGTCTCGACCTGCGTGGTGCGGGAGGACTCGCCCATCCAGACCGTCGAGGATCTCGAGGGTGCGACCGTCGCCTTCGCCGACCAGGCCTCCAGCTCCGGCTACTTCATGCCCGTGTACATGCTGCACGAAGCGGGACTCGAGCAGGGCATCGACTACGAGGCGATCTTCGCGGGTGGACATGAGGGCAGCTTCGCCGCACTCGAGCAGGGGCAGGTGGACGCCGCGTGCACCGCCATCATGCTCACCGAACTCGGTGCGCCGATGTTCCCCTTCGCGGATGGTGAGTGGCGCGCGGTCGGCGAGAGCCCTGCGATGGACATCCAGGGAGCCGTGCTGGGTCGTCCGTCCCTGGACGCCGAGACGCGCAAGGTCATCCAGGACGGCATCGCCGAGGTGTTCTCGCCCGCCAACGCCGAGCGTCTGGGCGCGTACGGGGCTTTCGCCGCCGCCCCGCAGACCGTCGACCCGAAGGCATCCGCCTTCACCTCGTTCGCCGAGATCGCCGCGGTTGCGGGTGTCGAGCTCGAGGACCTGAAGTGACGGTGGCCGCCCCGGCTGCGCGGCTGCGCGGCGCACACGGAGAGGGTTCCGCCGCCGACGGGCGTGTTGCGGATCGACACGCCCAGGCGCGCGCAACTGATCTGCGTTTCGGCACCGACACCCGCGCCGAAGGACCCGTGGTCGCGGTGCGCGGCCTGCGGGTCGCGTATGACACGACGACGGTGCTCCGCGGAGTCGACCTCGACCTGTTCCCCGGCGAGATGGTCGCCCTGCTCGGTGCGTCGGGTTCGGGCAAGTCGACCCTCATGCGCAGCCTCACCGGGTTCGCGCCGATCTCGGCCGGCACAGTGCGGGTCGCGGGCCATGACGTCACGAACCTCGGTCGCGGCGAACTGCGCACCCTCCGCTCGGGGGTCGGCCAGGTGTTCCAGCAGTTCAACCTGATCCCGCGACTCAGCGTGATGACGAACGTGCTCACGGGGGCACTGCACGGCGCGGGACCGATCAACCTCGCCGGCGGTTTCACCGGGGCCCATCGCCGACGGGCGCTCGAACTCCTCGATCGGGTCGGCATCGCCCACAAGGCATCCGCTCCCGCGCGCTCGCTCTCGGGCGGGCAACAGCAGCGCGTCGCGATCGCCCGAGCGCTCATGCAGCAGCCCACGGTGATCCTGGCCGATGAACCGGTCGCCTCGCTCGACCCCCGGCTCGCCGGCTCGGTGCTCGACCTGCTGCGGGAGATCGCGACGCAGGACGGCATCCCGGTGCTGGTGAGCCTGCACGTGCTGCCCCTCGCCCTCGCGCACAGCGACCGGATCGTGGGACTGCGCCACGGCGAGATGCTCGTATCCGGGGCGACCTCGGGGCTGGATGCCACGGCGTTGGAAGCCCTGTACGACGACGAGGAGCACGGCGATGACGACGACCACTGAGCCCCGCACACCCGATACACCCCGCACCGACCGCACCGACCGTCCGCACCTCGACCCGGCGGAGCGCGCCCGCCTCGAAGCGGCGTTCCGGGTGCCGCGCGCCCGCTTCCTGATCGGGCTGCCGGTCGCCGTCCTGCTGCTGATCTGGTCGTTCAACGGCGCCCAGTTCAACTTCGTGAAACTCGGTGAGGGCGCGGTCAACATGGGCGAGTTCCTGTCGCGCCTGTTCCCGCCCGACTTCTCGAAGATCGGCACCATCCTCGCCCTCCTGCTGGAGACGTTCCAGATGGCCGTGGTCGGCACGGTCCTCGGTGCGGTCCTCTCACTGATCGTCGCGTTCGGAGCCACGTCGACCCTCGCGCCCAGGTGGCTGTACTACCCCACACGCTGGGTGATGAACATCATCCGCTCGGTCCCCGACCTGGTGTTCGCGCTCATGTTCGTCTCGGCTGTCGGGCTGGGTCCGTTCGCAGGCATCCTGGCCATGACGCTCGGTTCCATCGGGTCGATCGGCAAGATTTTCGCCGAGGCGATGGAGCAGGTCGACCGCGGACCGGTGGTCGCCATGGAAGCGGTCGGCGCCTCGAAGCGGCAGGTCATCCAATACGGCGTCCTGCCGCAGGCCGCGCCCCTGCTCACCTCCTACACGCTGCTGCTGTTCGAGGGCAACGTGCGCGGGGCGACCATCCTCGGACTCGTCGGCGCCGGAGGCATCGGGCTCGAACTGACCACGGCCATGCGCATGTACGACTACGGCCACCTCAGCGCCATCATCATCTGCATCATCGTGCTCGTCACGGTGATCGACCAGGGCAGCGCCCTCATCCGAAGGAGAATCACATGACCCTCATCGACACCGACCTCGTCCTCAGCGCCCCGGTCAACCTGCGCGATCTCGGAGGCATCGCGATCGACGGCGGTGTGCTCCGTGAGGGGGTCGCCATCCGCGCCGACGACCTCGCCTACGTGACCCCGCAGGCCGCGGACCAGCTCATCGATCGTGGGCTCACCGCGATCATCGATCTGCGCTCGCCGCGGGAGGCTTCCCTCACCGGCCGTGGCCCGCTCGGCGCGCATCCGGTCGCGTACCACCACCTGCCGCTCATCGCGGATGTGGGGGAGACGATGGATCGCGAGCAGACGGCGCTCACGCACGAAGCGATGGGACTCATGTATCAGCGCATGGCCGAGAGCGCGGCGCCCCAGCTGGTGATCGCGCTCACCGTGATCGCGCACACGCCCGGTGCGGTCGCCTTCCACTGCGCCGCCGGCCGAGACCGCACCGGTGTGCTCGCGGCCATGCTGCTGCTCGTGCTCGGCGCGGCCGACGACGACATCGTCGCGGACTACGCGCGCACCGGCGACAACATGGTCGCGATCATGGCGCGCACGGCCCCGGTGATGGGGGCGATGTGGAAGGCACTCGGCTTCGACGCCGATGCCCTCGAGAAGACGTCGTCGTTGTTGGAGGGCTCGATGGACGTGTCGATGCGCAGTCTGCTGGACACCCTCCGCGCGCAGCACGGTGACCCGCTGACGCCGCTGCGCGCCGCGGGACTCTCCGATGCCACGATCGCCCGACTCCGTGCCAAGGCCCTGGCCGCGTGACCGTCCTGGAGAGGGAAGCCGGGGCTGCGGTCCGCCGCCGCCCCGGTCGACCGCGTGACGAGGAGATCGATGGGCAGATCGTCACGGCGACGCTCGAGATCATCGATGCGGGCGAGGAGGTGACGGTGTCGCGTGTGGTCGCTCGCAGCGGAGTGAGTCGGGCGGCGCTGTACCGACGCTGGCCCTCTCTGACGCTGCTGATCGCCGCCGCGCTCGACGTCGGGCGTGAGGTGCCGCCGGAGTACCCGGTCGATGCCGATCTGCACGAGATCCTGCTCGCGGGGCTCGGGCTCGGGGCCGACGGTGTGGCGCCCTCGGCCCACGGCTACTCCGAGGCGCGATTCCGGCAGCGCATCCGTCTGGTGATGGCCGATCGTGCGCTGCAGAAGACGTACTGGCAGTCGCATGTCTCGCGGCGCCGGGTACCGCTGCAGAACGCGCTACGGACGGGGATCGCGCGGGGCGAGCTGCGGGCCGACCTCGATGTGGAGGCCTGCTTCGACGCCATCGCCGGTGTCGCGTACTACCAGCTCGTCGTGCGCGGCGACCGGGTCAGCGATCCTGCGGTGGTCGAGCGGATGCGCGCCGCGATCGAGGTGATCTGGCGCGGGATGGTCGCTGCCTGACGCGAACGCCTCGTTGCGGGATCGAAAACGCGCCTCCGCCGGGGGTTTCCGGTGCGGTTCTGATCCCGCACCGGCCGCTGTCAGCTCTTCGTGAGGTCTTGCGCGAACATCACGAGGATGCCGCTCGGGCCGCGCAGGTACGTGAGCTTGTAGAGGTCCTGATATGTCGCGACGCCGCGGAGCGGGTGGAATCCGTGGCGGGCGGCGATGGCGAGGGACTCGTCGATGTCGTCGACGGAGAACGCGATACGGTGCATCCCGATCTCGTTCGGAAGCGTCGGGTCCGTCTCGATCGCATCGGGGTGGATGTACTCGAAAAGCTCGATCTGGCCGCGTCCGTCCGGTGTCTGCAGTACCGCGATCTTGGCGTGGTTGCCGTCGAGCCCGACGGCGGTCGCCGCCCACTCCCCGCTGACTTCGTCGCGGCCGAGCACGGTGAGACCGAGGTCGGTGAAGAAGGAGATGGTGGCTTCCAGGTCGCGCACGGCGATCCCGACGTTCTCGAGGCTGATGGGCATGACGGGATGCTACTCGGGATCGCCGCGCACGTCAGGGCTAGCCTCCGAGTTTCTCGGCGCAGGCGACGCAGTACTCGGCGAACGGCCGTGCCTCGAGGCGGCCCGCGGGGATGGGGCGTCCGCAGTTCGCGCAGAGGCCGTAGGTTCCGGCCTCCACCCGGGCCAGCGCGTCGTCGACCTGCCGGAGTTCGGATGCCGCGGCCTCGGCGAGTCCGGTCAGGCGCGACCACTCCGACGACAGGGTGACGCCCTCGGGGTCGTGCTCGTCGTCGTCGTTGGAGCCCTCACGGTCGTGCGTGAGCTCGTCGAGCGTCGCAGCGGTGGCCTGCACGCGCGCCTCGGCCCGAGCGCGCAGTGCGAGCAGGCGATCACGGGCGTCAGCGGTCATGCGACCACTCTAGGCACCGGGGACTGCCCTCCGTTCGAATCGCGCAACGGGCTCGATACTGCGCCGGGATCGAACCATTCACGCGATTCGAACGGCGCGAGAAGCTACACCGTCGGCGTTCGCGTCGGTACCGAGTCGGTCGTCGTCGGCACGGCCACCGCCTTCATACCGGGGTGGTCGCGTTCGAGCGCCGCACCTTCCATGTCGACGTTCGGCAGCAGGCGGTCGAGCCAACGCGGCAGCCACCACGCCGAGCGTCCGAGCAGGTGCATGAGGGCGGGCATGAGCAGCATCCGCACCACGAAGGCGTCGAGCAGCACCCCGAACGCCAACCCGAATCCGATCGAGCGGATGATCGTCGACTCCGAGAAGATGAACCCGCCGAACACCGACACCATGATGAGCGCGGCGGCGATCACGACCGAGCGGCCGGCGCGGAAGCCCTGGGCGACGGCATCCCGCGCCGAGGCCCCGTGCACATACGCCTCGCGCATGCCGGAAGCGAGGAACAGCTGATAGTCCATGGCGAGCCCGAACAGGATGCCGACGAGGATCACGGGCAGGAAGCTCAGGATCGGTCCGGTGCTGTGCAGCCCGATGATCTCGGCGCCCCAGCCGAACTGGAACACGGCCACGATCAGCCCGTAGGTCGCGAACAGGGAGAGGACGAACCCGCCCGTGGCGATGATCGGCACGAGCAGCGACCGGAACACCACGATCATGATGAGCAGGGAGAGCCCGACCACGACCACGAGGTACAGAGGCAGGACTCCCGCCAGGGCTTCCGAGATGTCGATGTTGATCGCGGCCTGACCTGCCACACCGAGGGTGATCCCGTCGTCGATCGCCGGCATCAAGCGCAGATCCTGCACGAGTGTCTCGGTCGACGCGCTGTTCGGTCCCTCCTCCGGCACGACCTGGAACGCGAGCAGGGTGTTGTCGTCGGAGGTCGCGATCGGTGCGACGGCGACCACGTCATCCTGGTCGGCGATGGCCTGCGCGATCGTGACCTGCGTGGCGAGCAGGTCGTCGTCGCTGACCGCGTCGTCCAGGGTCGCAGTGACGAGCAGAGGGCCGTTCGCGCCCGCGCCGAACTGTTCGTCGACGGTCTGGAAGGCGCGGTAGCTGGTGGAGTCGCTCGGCTCGCTCGAACCGTCCGGCAGTCCGAGTCGCATCGACATCGCGGGGATCGCGATGATCAGCAGGGCGACGACACTTACCACGGCCGTGACCACGGCGCGGAGCGTCGACATGCGCTTCACCGGCTTGCCCGCGGCGTGCTCCTCGCCGATCGTGCCGCGCGCGCGACGGCTGAGCAGGCGCGGACCGACGAGGCCGAGGATGGCGGGGGCGAGGGTGATCGCGACGAGCACGGCCACCGCGACGCACACCGCGCCGACCGTTCCCATGAGGCCGAGGAAGGGGACGCCGGTGACGTTGAGGGCGAGGAGGGCGACGATCACGGTCGTGCCGGCGAAGACGACGGCCGTGCCGGAGGTGCCCGTCGCGAGCCCGATCGACTCGCGCACCGGGACACCGGCGAGCAGTTGCTTGCGGTGTCGGTTCACGATGAACAGGGAGTAGTCGATGCCCACCGCGAGGCCGAGCATGACACCGAGGACCGGGGTCACGGAGGCCATGTTCACCACGCCCGAGAACGCGAGGGATGCCGTCACGCCGACGCCCACACCGACGATGGCCGTGACGATCGGGAGGGCGGCGGCGAGGAGCGAGCCCAGCATCACGATGAGGACGATCGCGGCGAACGCGAGACCGACAGCCTCTCCGACGCCGAAGATCTCCGGGACGCCCTGTGCGATGTCGGTGCCGAAGTCGACCTCGACGCCGTCGATCGGTGCGGACTCGAAGTGGTCGATCGCGCCCTGCTTCACCTCTTCGGAGAGCTCGAGGCGCGGGTCGACGAAGGAGATGTTGACGATGGCGGTCGATCCGTCTTCGGATACCACGCCGATGCCGTCCGAGAGGTCGAGGAGGGTCGTGCCCAGCTCGACCTGATCGGAGTTCTCGTCCAGCTCGATCCTCTTCGACGCGAGAGTCGCCTGCTGGGCCTCGAGTTCCGCCACCTGTGCGTTCAGCGCGGCCAGCTGCGCATCGAGGGCGGCCAGCTGCTCGGGGCCGGCTCCGGCCTGCTCCGCCTGGGCGCGGGCGGCGGTGAGCTGCGCGATCCCGGCATCGAGCTGAGCCCTGCCGTCGTCGAGCTGGGTCTGGGCCGCATCCAGCTGCGTGCGGCCGTCAGTGATCTGCGCCTGACCGTCGGCGAGCTTCTGCGCCTGTTCGTCCTGCTGCTGCTGCGCGTCGAAGGGGTCGATCACCCGGGCGACGCCGTCGAGGTCCTCCGCGCTCACGGCGAGGTCGGAGATCTCCTGCTTCTGCTCGTCGGTGAACGGGGATCCGTCTTGGGTCCGGTAGACGACGGTGCCCGTGCCGCCGGCGGTGTCGGGGAGCTTGTCGGCGAGCTCGTCGGTCACGGCGCCGGAGGCGGTGCCGGGGATGTCGAAGCTGTTGCTCAGCGTGCCGCCGAGGGTGAGGAAGGCACCGACGCCGAGGCCGAGGATCACGACCCACGAGACGATCACCGTCCAGGCCTTGCGCGCAGCGAACGAACCCAGACGGTACAGCAGTGATGCCACAGTGGTCTCCTTCAGACCCAAAGATCATACGGCACGTCTCGTCTAGGGATCTGTGGCTATCCTGAGTCCATGGTCAACGAGCATCGCAGCGGGCCCGTGCGCAGCACCGCGGCACGCGAAGCGATCCTCGACGCGACCTCCCGCCTGTTCCACGCCCAGGGGTACGACCGGCTCACGATCGAGGGCATCGCCAAGGAAGCCGGGGTGGGCAAGCAGACCATCTACCGCTGGTGGCCGTCGCGGGGTGCCCTGATCGCGGACTGCCTGGTCGACGGGCGCCTCATCCCCGTCGATTTCGTCGTGCCCGACACGGGTGACCTGTTCGCCGACGTCGAGGCCTGGCTGCAGTCGGTCTTCCGAATCCTCGAGACGACGCAGGGCCAGGCGTTGCTGCAGTCGCTGGTCGCCGCCGCCGCGGAGGATGCCGCGGTCGGCGCTCACCTCGGGGGGAGCCTCGGCGTCGAGCAGCATCTCTCCAAGCGTCTGCGCGGCGGGATCCGCGACGGCGAGCTGCCGGAAGATGCGCCCGTCACGCAGATCGGTCGGGCGATCCTCGGGGCGATCATCGTGGAGTCGCTCGGCCGCGAGAGCCACGGACCCGGCGGGATCATCGAGCTGATCCGGTACCTCTTCACGCGCTGAGTCGCGCGTGTGTCGTGCGGTCAGCGTTGAGTCTCAGCCGAGGAGCAGCGTCAGCACCGTCGCGCCGCCACCGGCGAGGATCAGCGCGATGATGACCGTCCACGCGACGATGCGGATGCGCCGGTTGCGCTTCTCGCCGAGGTCGCCGTAGTCCTCGCTCAGGTTGTCGCTCATGCGCTGACCTCCGTGACGGTCGGACCGAAGTAGGACGGGAGCGTGGCCTGCGAGCGCTCGCGGAGCTCAGCGGCCGAGACGGTGAAGACGCCCTGGACCTCGAGCTTCGCGCCCTCGTCGTCCGTCACGCCGATGCGCATCACCGGGTAGTCGCGTCCCTCGCAGAGGCCGCGGAACTTCACGTCGTCCTCACGGGGCACGGTCACCAGCACGCGACCGGTCGACTCGGAGAACAGCGCAGACGCGGCATCCACCCCATCGCGCTCGATGATCTCGTTCAGCCAGACGCGGGCGCCGACGCCGAAACGCATGACGCCCTCGGCGAGGGCCTGCGCGAGGCCACCCTCGGAGAGGTCGTGCGCCGAGGAGATCAGCCACTCGTCGCGAGCCGCAGAGAGCAGACCGGCGAGGCGCTTCTCCGCCGCGAGGTCGACCGCAGGCGGCAGACCGCCGAGGTGCTGGTGCACCACGTCCGCCCACGCGGAACCCGAGAGCTCGGTCGAGGTGGTGCCGAGCAGGTAGATGTTCTGGCCCTCGTCCTGCCAGCCGGAGGGGATGCGGCGCGAGACGTCGTCGATGATGCCGAGCACGCCGACCAGCGGGGTCGGGTGGATCGGCACGTCGCCGGTCTGGTTGTAGAACGAGACGTTGCCGCCGGTGACCGGGGTCCCCAGCTCGTAGCATCCGTCGGCCAGGCCGTCGACCGTCTGGCCGAACTGCCACATGACCTCGGGGTTCTCGGGCGAGCCGAAGTTGAGGCAGTCGGTGATCGCGGTCGGCACAGCGCCGGTGACGGCGACGTTGCGGTACGCCTCGGCGAGGGCCAGCTGCGCTCCTGCGTACGGGTCGAGCTGGCAGTAGCGGCCGTTGGCGTCGGTCGAGACCGCGAAGCCGAGGCCGGACTCCTCGTCGACGCGGATCATGCCGGCGTCGTCGGGGAAGCTCAGTGCGGTGTTGCCGAGCACGTAGTAGTCGTACTGGTTGGTGATCCAGCTCGTGTCGGCGAGGTTCGGCGAGGCGACGATGTCGAGGAACTGCTCGCGCAGCGTCTCCGGGTCGTTCGAACGGGGGAGGTTCTCGGCGGCGTCTGCCTGGAGGGCATCGATCCACGTCGGGTAGGCGACCGGGCGGTCGTAGACGGGGCCGTCGACCGCGACCGTCGAGGGGTCGACGTCGACGATGCGCTCGCCCTGCCAGTCGATGATGAGGCGTCCGTCACCGGTGACCTCGCCGAGCACGGAGGTCTCGACCTCCCACTTGTTCACGACCTCGAGGAACGCGTCGAGCTTCTCGGGCGCGACGATCGCCATCATGCGCTCCTGCGACTCCGACATGAGGATCTCCTCAGCCGTGAGCGTGGGGTCGCGCAGCAGGACGTTGTCGAGCGAGACCTTCATGCCGCTGTTGCCGTTGGCCGCCAGCTCGCTGGTCGCGCAGGAGATGCCGGCGGCGCCCAGGTCCTGGATCGCCTCGACGAGCTCGCCGCGGTACAGCTCGAGGCAGCACTCGATCAGCACCTTCTCGGCGAAGGGGTCGCCCACCTGCACCGCGGGGCGCTTGGTCGGCCCGGTGGAGTCGAAGGAGTCGGAGGCGAGGATGCTCGCGCCGCCGATGCCGTCGCCACCCGTGCGGGCACCGAACAGGACGACCTTGTTGCCGACGCCGGTCGCGTTGGCGAGCTTGAGGTCTTCGTGACGCAGCACCCCCACCGCGAGCGCGTTCACGAGCGGGTTGGCCTGGTAGACGGCGTCGAAGACCGTCTCGCCGCCGATGTTCGGGAGGCCCAGGCAGTTGCCGTAGAAGCTGATGCCGCTGGTCACACCATGCACGACGCGGGCGGTGTCAGGATGGTCGACCGCACCGAAGCGCAGGGCGTCCATGACCGCGACCGGGCGGGCGCCCATCGAGATGATGTCGCGGACGATGCCGCCGACGCCGGTCGCCGCACCCTGGAAGGGCTCGATGAACGACGGGTGGTTGTGCGACTCGGCCTTGAAGGTGACGGCCCAGCCCTCGCCGACGTCGACGACGCCCGCGTTCTGGCCCATGCCCACCATGAGGCGTTCCTTCATCTCGTCGGAGACCTTCTGGCCGAAGCGGCGCAGGTAGTTCTTCGATGACTTGTAGGAGCAGTGCTCCGACCACATCACGGAGTACATCGCCAGCTCGCCCGAGGTGGGCCGGCGGCCGAGGATCTCCTTGATGCGCTCGTACTCATCGGGCTTGAGTCCGAGGGCCCCGTAGGGCTGCTCCTTCTCGGGCGTCGCGATCGCGTTCTCGACGGAGTCGGGGACGTGCTGGGGGGAAGGTGCAGGGGCGGTGGTCACGCGCACTCCAAGGGAAGGGGCCGGCGGGGCATGTCCAGTCTACCGGCGCGGGTTCGGCGTGCATTGCGGGTGCAATAACGCTCCGTGGAAGGCCGCGTCCGGAGCGTTTTCGATCCCGCCACGGGTCGACGGATCCCCCGGAATGGGGGGTGTCGAGAGAAAACCGTTCACATGAACGGTTTTCTGCGCTATGGTCGGTGCACGGCGCAGCGAGGCGTCGCCTGAGCGGGGCAGAGCTGTCCTGTGGAACGGAGCAGAGCACATGAACGACCGTCGAGCCTTCGACCGGCGCACCTTTCTCGTGGCCGGGGCGGCCTCGCTGGCGACCGTCGCGATGACCCCTGCGCTCCCGGCTGCTGCCGCACCCGTCGAGTCGCCGGTCGCGGCGCCCGCTCTCCTTCGCGGCGGCCTGAACGCGCAGACGCGCCGATTCGACACGCGCCAGGTGCGGGGGTGGGCGGCCGACACCTGGCGGAGCCTCGTCGCGATGACCGACCGGAGCACCGGCCTCCCCGCCGACAACATCACCGAGGGACTCAGCGCCGGGGAGCGCTCCGGCTACACGTCTCCGACGAACATCGGTGGCTATCTGTGGTCGACGCTCGTCGCCCGAGAGCTCGGCCTCATCTCACGGGGCGAAGCGACCGGGCGTCTCATCCGCACCCTGAAGACCCTCGACCGCATGGAGCATCACGCCCCGAGCGGCATGTACTACAACTGGTATGACGAAGCCACGGGCATGGCCCTGCGCACGTGGCCCGATTCGGGCGATGTCATCCATCCTTTCTGCTCCAGCGTCGACAACGGATGGCTGGGTGCCGCGCTACTCACGGTGAAGAACGCGGATCGGGGCGCGGCGCACTGGGCGTCCAAGGTCTTCGACCGGATGCGCTGGGACGCGTTCTACAACGACAACAGCGACCCCGAGCACCCGGTGCGCGAGGGCGGACTCCTTCACGGCGGCTTCTTCCCCTTCGACCACGACCGGCCGGGCGGCGTCTACCGGGGCACGCACGTCGGCGGCGAACCGGTGTGGCTGACCACGCACCACTACGACACCGTGGTGTCCGAGACGCGCATCACCACCTATCTCGGGATCATCACGGGACAGATCCCCGGGAAGCAGTACTACGCGTCCTGGCGCACCTTCCCGGCCTCCTGTGACTGGTCGTGGCAGGAGATGCAGCCCGTGGGCGAGAGTCGCACCTACTTCGGTCTCGACGTCTACGAAGGCGCGTACACCTACCGCGGGATGCGCATCGTGCCGGGCTGGGGCGGCAGCATGTTCGAGGAGCTCATGCCCGACGTGTTCGTGCCGGAGGCCCGGTGGGCACCCGGGAGCTGGGGGCGCAACCACCCGCTGCACGTGCGGGCTCAGCGCGAGCACGGTCTCGAAGAGGCCGGCTACGGCTATTGGGGGTTCAGCCCGTCGAGCAACCCGGCAGGCGGGTACCGCGAGTACGGCGTCGACGCGCTCGGTCTCAATCCCGACGGCTACCTGTCCGACCAGGAGGGAACGAATTTCGACCCCGGCTTCGGCGACTGTCGGCCGGCGACGAACCCGAAACCGACGTACGGAGACGGCGTGGTCACCCCGCACGCCGCGTTCCTCGCGATGATGCACGAGCCGGCGGAGGCGTTCACGAACCTCGCGAACATCCAGCGGGACTTCGACGCGTACGGGCGTGGCGGCTTCTTCGACGCCGTCGCCGTGCGATCGGGCACGGTCGCCCGTCGTCACCTCTCGCTCGATCAGGCGATGGTGATGGGCGCGATCGGCAACGTGCTCTGTGACGGCGTCGTCCGTCGAGGCTTCGCGACGCGGGCCGTCGAAAGCCGGCTCCGCCCGGTCATCGGTATCGAGAGGTTCGGTGCCGGACGCGCCTGAGCAGCGTCCGCCAGGCGTCGACGAGAAGCAAGACCCCATCAGATCGGAAGGCGATCACATGAGAATCAACAAGAGACTGGCGGCGTTCGCGCTCGTCGGCGTGACACTGGCGACATTGACGGCCTGCGGGAGGGCGGATGCCGGGCCCGCGGAGGGCGCAGGAGCGGAGGACATCTCCGACGGACCAGCCACCGGCAGCCTCACCGTGTGGGCCATGGGAGCCGAGGGGGAGAACCTCGACGAGCTGACGAAGACCTTCGAGGAGCAGAACCCCGACGTCGACGTCGAGGTCACCGCGGTGCCCTGGGGTTCTGCGCACGACAAGTTCATCGCCGCGATCGCGTCAGGCACCACACCGGACGTGGCTCAGGTGGGCACGACCTGGATGGGTGAGTTCGCCGGCCTGAACGCGCTCGACCCGGTGCCCGCGCAGATCGACGACAGTGTCTTCTTCGAGGGCGCGAACGCCACGAACCTGGTGGACGGCGTCTCCTACGGCGTGCCGTGGTACGTCGAGACCCGCGTCGTGTTCTACCGCACCGACATCGCCGAGGCCGCCGGCATCACCGAGCCGCCGACGGACTGGGACGGACTGCACGACATGGCGGCCGCCATGAAGACGCAGCCGGGAGTGGACTGGGGCATCAGCCTGCAGCCCGGCGGAACCGGTTCCTGGCAGACACTGCTCCCGTTCATGTGGCAGGCGGGCGGCGACATCACGAACGACGCCTTGACCGAGTTCACGTTCGACTCCCCGGAGAACGCGGACGCGTTGTCCTATTACCAGTCGTTCTTCACCGACGGTCTCGCCGACAGCGCCCCCACCGAGGGCACGACGGAGGCGGACTTCGTCGATGGCCGTGTGCCGATGTTCATCTCCGGTCCCTGGATGATCGGCAGCGTCGAAGCGCTGGGCGGCGAGGGGTTCGCCGACGAATACGGCGTCGCGGTGATGCCCTCTGCCGAGAAGGAGGCCTCGTTCGTCGGCGGCTCGAACCTCGGCGTGTTCTCGAACACGAAGAACCGGGATGCCGCGTGGAAGCTCGTGCAGTTCCTCACCGAAGAGGAGACCCAGGCCTCGTGGTTCGACATCGTCGGTGACCTGCCGTCCGTCAAGGGGGCATGGACGACCGATGCATTGAAGTCGGATGAGAAGCTCGCCGTCTTCGGGACGCAGCTCGAGACCGCGAAGGCACCGCCGTCGATCACGACATGGGAGCAGATCGCGACGAGCCTCGACGCGCAGGTGGAGGCGGTCACCAAGACCGGGTCGGATCCGGCGGAGGCGCTCCGAGCCGTGCAGCAGGAGGCCACATCGATCGGGTTCGGCGGCGAATGACCGTCGCCGCTCGGCAGCCTCGCTCGGGTCGAAGCAGGAGCTTCCGCTCGAGCGAGGCACGGGCGGGCCTGATCCTCGCCCTCCCCTTCTGCCTCCTGTTCGGGGTCTTCACCGTCTGGCCCGTGTTCCAGTCGATGTTCATGAGCTTCACCGATACTCGGGTGACCGACATCAAGACTCCGTTCAACGTCGGCTTCGTCGGCCTGGACAACTACGCCAAGGCTCTCGGAGACCCGCTGTTCCTGCGCGCCGCCACCAACACCGCCGTGTTCGTGGCGGTCGGGGTCCCGCTGACGATAGCGGTGGCGCTGCTCGCGGCCGTCGTGCTCGACAAGGGCATCAAGCGCTTCCGCAACTTCTTCCGGGTGGGCTTCTACACACCCGTGATCACCAGCATCGTGGCGGTCGCGGTGGTGTGGAAGTTCCTCTATCAGCCGGACAACGGTCTCATCAACACCGTGCTCGAATGGGTGGGGATCGACGGGCCGCACTGGCTCGGAGACCAGCGCACCGCGCTGGCCTCGCTGATCGTCATGGCTGTGTGGCGGAACTTCGGCACCGGGATGATCATCTTCCTCGCGGGCCTGCAGGCTGTGCCGCCGTCGCTCCTGGAGGCAGGCTCCCTCGACGGCGCCGGTGCATGGAAGCGCTTCTGGCACATCACGTTGCCGACGCTGCGGCCGACGATGCTGTTCGTCGTCGTCACCACCACGATCGGATACCTGCAGTTCTTCGAGGAACCGTTCGTCATGACCGACGGCGGTCCGCTCAACAGCACCCTCTCCGTGTCGCTGTACACCTACCGGCAGTTCGGATTCGGCAACTTCGGGCTCGCGGGCGCGATGGCGTACATCACGTTCATCGTCGTCATCGTCGTCACTTTCATCCAGTTCCGTGTGAGTAGGGAGAAGAGCTGATGCGCGCATCCCGGAACCGGGTGTGGATCTACATCGCGGTGATCCTCGCTTTCGTGATCGTCGTGATGCCGTTCCTCTGGATGGTGCTCGGCGCGTTCAAGACTCAGGGCGAGCTCCTCGCGTCGCCGCCGACCTGGTGGCCGGCGAACCCGACGTTCGACAACTTCGTGCGACTGTTCGAGCGGCTCGACTTCGGACGGTTCTTCTTCAACTCGGCGACCGTGGCCGTCGTCGTCACCACGGGCAACATCCTCTTCTGTTCGATGCTCGGGTACGCACTGGCGATGCTGGACTTCCCGGGCAAGAAGGCGATCTTCATCGCGGTGCTCGGCACGTTGATGATCCCGGGGCTGGTCGTGTTCATCCCGCAGTTCGTCCTCGTGGTCAATCTCGGACTCGCCGACACGCTGACGGCGTTGTTCATCCCGTTCCTCGCCGGCGCGTTCGGGGTGTTCCTGATGCGACAGTTCTTCCTGGGCACTCCGCGCGACCTCCTGGAGGCGGCGCGACTCGACGGCGCGGGGGAGTTCCGGATCTTCTTCCGTGTGTACCTGCCGCTGGCGGGCCCCGCCATCGCCACGCTCGCGACCCTCACCTTCCTCGGCTCCTGGAACAACTTCCTCTGGCCGCTCGTCGTCGCCAGCAGTGAGAAGACCTACACGCTGCCGGTCGCGCTGTCGCTGGTGTCGACGGGGCAGAACGCGACGGACTTCGGCCTGCTGCTCGCGGGCGCGACGGTCGTCGTGCTGCCGGTCCTGGTCGTCTTCCTCTTCTTCCAGCGATTCATCATCGAGGGCATCGCCACCAGCGGCATCAAGTGATCGTCGCCGCGCCGCCCACACCCCAGAGAGATTGAAGGAAAGTGCACTACTCCCTCCCCGTCATCCGAGCGCAGTTCACGTCGGCAGGAGCCCTGGGCTCTCTGCAGGCCGGGCCCCTCAGTCTGCTGCAGTATCCGGCCAGCGAGCTCGAACCGGGGCCGCACCAGGTCTGGCTCCGGTTCCGCAGTGCGGAGGGGGTGCACGCGCATCCGCTCACCGGTCCCGCGTGCGAGGGCCGGGTCGCTCGCGGTGACGGCTCGGCGCTGGTCTCGGGGACGACCAGCGGAGTGGAGTGGCAGGTGTGGTGGGAGCACCCCGCAGACGGTGTCGCCGGCTGGAGCGTCCACCTCCGCAACGCCGGGTCCGAGCCGGTCGCGCTGGACGTCGTGCACCTGATCGATCCGGCATTGACCGCGGCCGAGAGCCTGCGTGAGAACGAGTTCTACGTGTCGAACTACCTCGATGTCCAGCCGCTCGGCGAGCCGGAGGTCGCGTGGCTCGCCGTCCGGCAGAGCATGCCGGGATCGAGGAATCCGTGGATGGCCGTGGGGAGCACCGAGCGGGTGGTGGGGTGGTGCACGGATGCCCGACAACTGGCGTTCCCTGACGGAGGACTCGATCTCTCGCGGGACCTTCCGTCCCGCCGCCTGCAGGGCGAGCACACGTTGCTGGGCCTGCAGACGGAGACTCGGACGCTGGCGTGCGGCGAGACCCGTGCGTTGAGGTTTCCCGTCGTGGTCGTGGACGACCATCCCGGCCGGACGGACGCGAGTGACCTGGCGTTCGTGGACGCGATCGATGGAGGAGCGCCGTGGCGCACGGAGCCGCCGCAGCTCGGACCCCTCGCCGCCGTCGTGCCGACGCTCTTCAGCCCGGTGCGCACGGCGATCGTCGAGGACCTGTCCGAGGAGGACTTCCTCGCGGTGGGCGGCGCGCACGCCGAGGGGGTGGAAGCCGGGACGGACGGCCCTTTGGCGTACTGGGCGGGCGGCCGCCACGTCGTGTCCGGCGCGAAGGAGCGTGCCGTCATGCGTCCGCACGGTCACATCTCGCGGGTGTCGGCGGGCCCGCATCCCGCTGATCTCACGGTCGCCTCCACGGCGTGGATGAACGGTGTCTTCGCCTCGCAGCTCACGATCGGGCATGCCAGCGCTGCGCCGCTCCTCTCGGTGCGGCGCAGCGCCGTCGGGCTCAAGCGCGCCGATGGGCTGCGGCTCTTCGTCCGCGGAACCACCGGCCCGTGGCTGATGCTCGGCACCCCGAGCGCGTGGATCGTCGACGGCCCCCGGGTCCGCTGGGTCTATCGGTGGGATGGACGGCACATCGAGGTGGTCAGCACGCTGAGCCTGGGGGAGCTGATCGTCGAGGTGGAGGTCGTCGAAGGCCCGCCCATCGAGCTCCTCGTATCGGCCCATGCCGATGCGGTCACGGCCTCCGGAGAGGACGGCTCGCTGTTCGCCGACGGCCGCAGCCGCGACGACCGATGGCGGGCGAGCGTCCATCCCGCGGGGACGGTGTTCCGGCACCGCATCGTGCTCGTCGATCAGGCGGACGCGGGAGAGCGTGGGGCGCTGTGGCGTGCTCCCGAGCTTCACGGCGATGACGAGAGCATCCGCCGCCTGAACCGCATCCTGCCGTCGTTCGTCGCGGACGCGGCCGTTCACTACCAGGCGCCGCGAGGGCTCGAGCAGTTCACGGGCGGCGCATGGGGTACCCGTGACGTCAGTCAGGGACCGGTGGGACTGCTCCTGGCCACCGACAGTCCGGCAGTGCTGCGCGACGTGCTGCTCACGGTGTTCTCCGCGCAGCAGACCGACGGCGACTGGCCCCAGTGGTTCCAGTACCTCCGTGACCACCGTGCACCCGGGCATCGGGACAGCCACGGCGACGTGGTCTATTGGCCGCTCCTGGCGCTGGGGGAGTACCTGGAGGCGACGGGGGACGACGGCATCCTGCACGAGCGGGTGTCGTCCGTCGGGACGGACGAGCTGTCGCCGCCCTCATCGATCCTCGAACACGTAGAGGCGGCGTTCGGACGACTGGCCTCACGCCGCAGCGCCGACCCGCGCCTGCCTGCCTATGGGCACGGAGACTGGAACGACGCCCTTCAGCCCGCCAGCCCCGCCCTCGCGGCCTCGCTGTGCTCGACCTGGACGACCGAGCTGGAGATCAAGGCACTCGAGACGCTCGGACCCCGTCTCGCCGATGCCGCCCCCGAACTGGCCGACCAGATGGCGTCGCTCGCGGCCGGCACGCGCAGAGCGTTTCGCGAGCGCCTCCTCGTGGACGGGGAGCTGTGCGGGTACTCGATCATCACCTCGGACGGACTCGAGCCGCTCGTGCATCCCGCGGACGACCGGACGCACATCGGGCACGGATCCCTGCAGGTGATCCACGCGATCGGCGACGAGCTGCTCACCCCCGAAGAGGCCTCGCACCACCTCGCCCTCGTCGACCGGCACCTCGACGGCCCCACCGGCATCTACCTGTTCGACCGGCCCCTTCCCTATCACGGTGGGGTCACGCGGACGTTCCTGCGGGCTGAGGCGGCGTCGTTCTGGGGGCGCGAGATTGGCCTCATGTACTCGCATGCCCACATCCGGTGGGTGCAGGCGCTGCTGCGACTCGGGTTGGCGGAGCGGGCGTGGAAGGCGTTGCAGCTGCTGATACCGCAGGGGGTGCGATCGGCTGTGCCCGGAGCCGCGGCGCGGCAGTCGGATTGCTACTACTCGTCCTCCGATGCGGGGTTCGCCGACCGCTATGAGGCGCAGGACCACCCGGACCGTCTCTTCGATCCGGAGTTCTCGTTCGAGGGAGGGTGGCGTGTGTATTCGTCCGGGCCGGGGCTCATCCTGCGGATCCTGGTCGAAGAGGTGCTCGGATGCCGGTGGACCGTGCACGGGCTCCAGGCCGACCCCGTGCTCCCCGAGGTGTTCGACGGCTCCTCGGCGCAGATACGGTGCGGGGGCAGAGACGTCATCGCGACCTACCGGGTCACGGGGGAAGGGCACGGTGTGCGGCGCGTGCTGCTCGACGGACGCCCCGTCGACACGACCCCTGTGCCGCGACGATACCGGCGGGGCGGGGTGTTGATTCCGCGCGCGACCTGGGAGGCGCAGGAGGCCGGCGAGGTGCGCCTCACGATCGAGGTGGGCTGATCCCTGTCACGCCTCCGCGGCGGGCGATTCCTCCGGGGCATCCGACGGGAGGAAGTATCCGCGCACGAACTCCTCGAAGAGCGGCACCATGTCGACGGACTCGTCGAGCAGCCACTGCAGCTGGATCCCGTCCATCACCGCACTGATCAGCCGCCCCGCGAGGTCCGGGTCGAGGTCGGTGCGCACTTCGCCCACCTCCTGCGCCCGGCGGAGGAGGTCTCCCGCCCGGTCGGCTGCGGAGCGGTAGCGGTCGACGAACTCGTCGTGCAGGGGGTGATCCGGGTCGGAGGCCTCCGCCGACACGATCGCGTACAACGATGCGAGGCCGCGGGATGACTGGTTGTGCGCGACGACCTTGCCGGCCTGATCGATGAGCGTGTGCTCGGCGGGCTCTCCTGCAGCTCCGCGGACGGTCTCGTCGCGTTGGTGCAGCACCTCGGCGAAGAGTTCCTCCTTGTCGGCGAAGTGGTGCATCAGTCCGGACTGAGTGAGCCCGACCCGCCGGGCGATCTCACGCATCGAGCTGTTTCGATACCCGGTGCGCGAGAACAACTCCAGCGCTTCGTCGACGATCGCCTGCCGCCGCGCCTGGCCCTTCGCGTAGCCTTTGCGCTGCTCCGCCGCGGTTCCCCGCTGCTCCGTGTCGCCTGTGTCCACCGCTGCGCTCCCGCCTCGATACCCGACTCAAAACCTAACACCCGAACGGCTTTGCAGCGGTCGCCCGATGCCGCGGTTCACAACTCAGGAAAGGTCGCGCCGATTCAGCCCGCAGGGGTCGATCCGGGCAGGAGGACTGCGCTCTTCCTGAGTTGTGAACGGCTGTCGCCGTGGACAACTCCTCAAATGCGGGGTCGCTTCGGTCCCCAGTCGGCCATCCGGCGTCGAACACGCACGTTCTTGAGGAGTTGTGCACGCGCCCGCGCGAAGACCGTCACGCGGGCGGCCACTGCGGGTGCCGGGCCACGGCCACGCGTGCGGCGAGGTCCGTGCGGACCGGGGAGGACACGGCGTCGAACCCGAGGGCATCGGCCCACCCGAGCGCCAGGAGTGCGTGTCCGGCCGCGTTCGGGTGGAACGCGTCGTCGAGCAGGCCCCACGCCATGTCGTCGTTGCCGGGGCCGGTCCCCTCGGAGAAGGCGGTGAACGCGGCGTGCTGGTCGACCAGGATCACCCCTTCGCGCGCGGCCACGTCACGGATCACCTGCGCGAACTCGCCGATGCGGGCGCGGTCGGGCGCGTGATGCAGGTCCACGGTCGGCGGGGTCTGCAGCACGGGGATCCCGCCGTCGTCCCGGACGCGCCGGACGACCTCCGTGATCGAGGCCGCGAACGCCGTCGGCTCGATCACGGGGTCGAGCCATTGTGTGGTGCAGTCGTTCGTGCCGATCATGAGCGTGACGACGTCGGGCCGCCAGTGCGTCACACGGCGCGGGAAGTCGCCGAGGATCAGGTCGGCCCGCCATCCCGTGATCGCCGTGTTGAGCACCGTGTCCTGCACCCGACCGGCATCACCGCGGATCAGCTCGTGCAGGTGGTCGACGTAGTTGCGGGCGCCGCGGGTGTGGATGAGGCCGTGCGTGATCGAATCGCCCGTGAACACCCAGGTGAGCGGTGCTCCGGAGGCGAGCAGCCCCCGGAGCACCGGAAGGTCATCGGTCATCCGGTGACCTTCAGCTGCACGTCGATGAATCGCGGACGGTAGATCGAGGCGTCGTCGTACACGTCGCCCACGTTGTCGAAGGTGTTCACGTTGTACGACACGAGGATGCGGTTGCCGTGTCGCAGGTTCGGGTGCTCGTGCGCGTTGTAGGTGAACACGTCGGGGTCTGCATAGCTGCCGAGCGCGCCGGTCTCCGGGGTGCGGTACAGCTCGACCGGATCGGTGAACGGTCCGGTCGGCGAGCACGAGGTCCGCGCGACGATGCGGGTGCTGAACAGCTCGGAGGTGTCCTGCGTGACGAGCAGGTAGCCGTCGCGGAACGGCGCCACGCTGAACTCGTTCGCCACATACGGCACCACGGGCACGGCATCGGCCTCGGACGCCGACCAGGTCGTGCCGTTCCAGTAGGTCCACGTGCCCGTGAGGCCGTCTCCGCCCTGCACCTTGGCGACGTAGGCCGAGCGCACCCCGCCGGGGTCGGCGATGCCGTAGACGTAGGTCGTGCCGCGTTCCTCGAGCGTCCACGATCCCCAGTTGATGCCGGTCGCGGAAGGCAGATCCACGATGCTGTCGAGCTGCAGCGTCCGCCCGTCGAGCGTCGCGAGCCGGTTCGCGGTCCACGCGAAGTCCCATTGGCCGGTGCCGGTGCGCGCGAACTGCAGCAGCGGAACCTGCACGGTGCCGTGACGGCCGGGCGTCGGGTCGCCGATCCAGTACCACTTGCCGTCGGGCTCGGGCGGGATGATGCCGGCCGGGTCCTCCGGCGTGCCGCCCGTGATGGTCGTGAGGTCGCCGCGGCGGTCCTGCACCACGACGGAGTTGTTCACGAAGGGCGAGTCGGTGGGACGTGATCCGTCGGGGTTCACCGTGCCGAGGAAGGTGTCCGAGAAGAACCAGCCGGTCTTCCCCTTGCCGAGGGGCAGCGAGTAGGTGCTGTCACCGCCGGTCCACTCCCCACCGGTGTTCCCGTAGGTCGTGAACGTCTCGGTCAGATCCTGGTTCACGCTCGGCGTCGCCGTGAGCGTCTTGTCGACCAGCGAGCACTGCCCGTTCCCGTTCCCGTTGCCGTGTCCGTGCCCGTTGCCGTGCCCTCCGCCGGCGGGGACGGCCGCGCTCGCCGGGGCGGCGAACAGGGCCCCCGCGCACAGGGAGGCGACGGCCAGGCCGGCCGCGATCATGCGTCTTCTCATCTCGATCACTCCTTCGTGTTCGTGTGGGTACTGCGTGGTGGTCGGGGCTCAGCCGGCGGTCTCGGTGATGCCTCCGGAGGCGTGGATGTCGTAGTGGCGCTTGCCGACACGCAACCCGCGCAGCACCGCCTGCGGGTCGAGCGCGGCGACGCAGCCCGCGGCGCGCACCGTCCCGTCCGCGGCGACCGAGACGCCGAACAGGGCCTCGATCACGAGCTCGATCCAGGCGCCGGATGAGGAGCACGACCAGTCGATGATGTACGGCAGCTGCGGCGGGGCTTTGCGGGCGCCGCCGTTGATCCCGGGCATGGCCTCTTCGACGAAGTGCGCCTGCCCCATCGGGCCCTGGTTCGCGGTGCGCGACAAGCCCTCGACCCAGGAGGTGAGCACCTCGGGGGCACCGAGGGCGGCGAGCGCGCGACCGGCATCCGCAGGCCAGGCGGGGTAGGCGCCGTTCCACTGGTGGTCGGGGCGCGGACTGTAGCTGGCATCGGCATCCCACGGGGAGAGGGCGCGCATCCAGTTGTCGGTCTGCAGCTCGCGCTGGAAGAACGAGACCATGTCGTCGCGCACACCGGGGGTCAGGTCGTCGGCGATCGTGGTCCCGACCACGCTGAAGTCGTAGCAGTGCCGGACCGGGAGCTGCGTGCCGTCGGGCTGTCCGGCGGTGAAGATGCCCTCGCCGGGGACGTAGCGCGCGATCACCGCGGGCAGCAGGGCCTCGGCCTCGGCGCGCAGGTCGGCCGCGGAGGCGCCGTCGCCCTGGAGCTCCGCGAGCGAGGCCGCCGTGCGCATGCTCCACACGTTCGCGGCGTTGAGACTCGCGACCTCGTGCGTGTACGAACTCACGCACTCGAGCAGGTTGTCGATCTCTCCGTAGTCGGCCAGGGGTGTCCCTCGGCGCAGGTCCTTCCACGCGGTCGCCCATTCCCGGACGGATTCGGCGACGGTCTGGCCGCCGACGACCTCGTCGAGGAACGCCGTGTCCCCGGTGAAGCGCACATAGTCGTGCACGAGCCGCGTCATCGCGTAGTCGTTGACGGAGTACCACCGCCCGACCGGTCCGCCGGTGAGGGACGAGGTGCCGAAGTGCGAGTGGATGTCGAGGGAGATCCAGTGCCGCAGCTGGGATCGCATCTCGCCCGGGTCGAGCAGTGCGTGGCTCACGGAGCTCAGGCTGTAGTCCCAGATGAACGTGGTGGTGCCCCAGTAGTTGGGCATCAGGGTGTCGTACGAGCGCCCGAGCACGTTGCCCGCGAAGTCCCGGCGGAACCAGATCACGCCCAGAGCGGCCCACCAGTACAGGCGCCGCAGCGGAGCGGAGGTCGTCTCGAGCACGGGCAGCGCGCCGGTGAACTCTGCGTCGTCGGGGTCGAACGCGGCGTGCAGCTGGCGGTTCCAGAACTCCTCGGCATCGGTCACCGCGCCAGGGACGTCGGTCGTGACGAGGTCGAAGGTGCGGGTGGCGTCGGCCGCGGAGGTCCCGATCGCCTGCACGTATCCGGTGCGGCTGCTTCCTCCGGCCGGCACGGCGAGCGACACCGTGAGCTCGCCGCCGCGGCCGTTGCCTCCGATGCCGGCGTCGAAGGCGTCCGGCAGCTCGGCGACACCGCTCAGGGCGGCGGATCCCTCCACGATCCCCTGCACGCTCCACGCCGTGCCATCCGCCGAGGAGAACACGAGGCGCTCGCCGTCGACGGTCGCGGTGTCGCGCTCCGAGGGGGACTCGGCGTCGAGCCAGGCCATGTCCGAGCGGGTCGCCCGAGCGGCGGCCGAGAGTCCGAGTCGCACCACCCTGTCCATCGCCCCGGTGTTGCGCACGACGATGTCGATCGCGACCGCCGTCCTCCCCGGCACGCACACGGTGGTGGTCTCGATCTCCAAGTCGCCGACGGTCGCCCGCCGCACCACCCGGTCCGGACGCCACTCGTGCGTGACGGGTGCTCCGTAGGAGGCGAACAGTCGGCCGTCCACGAACAGCACCGCCGTCTGGGTGAGTCCCTGCGACACGGGTGGGAACTGCACGGCGCTCACCGCGGTCAGGTCGTGGTCCACGCGCACCGTGCCGAGCATGTTGGTGAGGCCGGTCGGCGCGATCATGTCGTCGAAGTGGTGGGTCACCGCATCGGCGGCGAGGTCATCGACGGTGGGGATGAGGGGATGCATGATGCCTTTCGAGGGGCGGGAAGCGTGTGGGGTCAGTACTGCCCGAGCGCGAGGCCCTTGGCGAAGAACCGCTGCGTGCACAGGAACAGCACCACGGTGGGGAGCGAGACGAGCACGGCCGCGGCGAGCACGACCGACATCTGCGCACCGCCGTAGGTGCTCTGCATGCCGGACAGGGTCGTGATGATGGGGCGGATGTCGTCGGACTGGCTGAGCGTGAGGCCGAGCAGCAGGTCGTTCCACACGAAGGTCGCCTGCAGGATGAAGATCGCCACGAGGGCGCTCGACGCCATCGGCAGGTACATGCGCGTGAAGATGCGCCAGGTGGTGGCACCGTCGAGCACCGCGGCCTCGAACACGTTGTGCGCGACGCCGGTGAAGAAGTTGCGCATCACGAACGCCGAGAACGGAATCGAGATCACGGTGTAGATCATGATCATCCCCAGGCGGGTGTCGAACAGGCCGGTGCGGGAGTACGCGTCGAACAGCGGCAGCAGCACCATCTGCAGCGGGAACACGGTTCCGCCGAAGATCACGACGAACCAGAGGAAGCCGCGCTTGAGCCGCAGGGCCACGATCGCGAACCCGGCGGCGGCACCGACGAGCACCGCGATAGTCGGCGAGACGATCGAGTAGATGAGGGTGCTCACGATGCTGTCGCCGATCCCCGAGAGCTCCAGCGCCTGGCCGAAGTTCTCGAACAGGTGGAAGTCGGTCGGGATCCACGACTCCTTCGAGGTGAAGGTCAGCGGGTCCTTCATCGCGTTGACCACGAGGAGGTATGCCGGCAGCAGCCACACGATCCCGAGGAGGACGAGGACGGCCGTTCTGATGATCTTCGACATCACATCTCCTTCTTCGGGGAGAGCTGCTGACGCAGGTACAGCACCGAGGCGATCAGGGTGATGACCGTCAGGAACACGGCGATCGCGGATCCGAGTCCGTAGTCGCTGTTCACGAAGGTCTCCTTGTACATGGTCAGCGCCAGGGTCTCCGAGACGGTGCCCGGTCCGCCCTTGGTCATGCCCCACACGATGTCGAAGGTCTTCAGGCTCGCGACGATCGAGAGTCCGACGACCACCGCCGTGAGCGGACGCAGCATCGGCCACAGGATGCTGGTGAACAGGCGCGGGCCGCCGGCACCGTCGATGCGTGCGGCCTCGAGCGGTTCCTTCGGGATCGCCTGCAGTCCGATGGTGAACAGCAGCGCGTTCACGCCGACGCCCTGCCACGAGGAGGCGATGATCATGACGATCGTGTTGAGCGGAGCATCCAGCAGCCATCGGGGCGGGTCCGTGATGCCGAACGCCGCGAGCGCCTGGTCGAGCGCGCCGCCCGAGGAGAGGATGAACGACCACACCACGCCGACGCCGATGCCGGAGAGGGCGTAGGGGATGAGGAAGGGGAGGCGCAGCCAGATGCCGCCGCCGAGGTTCCAGGTGAGCAGAGCGATCGCGAGACCGATGCCGACCGGGATGATCAGGGTGCCGATCACCCAGAGCACGGTGTTCAGGGCCGAGCCCACGAAGTCGCCGTCGGTGAACATCTCGACGTAGTTGTCGAGGCCGATCCAGGTCGGGCTGCCGAGACCGTTGTACTTCGTGAAGCTGAGGAACACCGTCCACAGCAGCGGGAGGTAGAGCAGGACTGCGACCAGGATCACGCCCGGGGCGACGAAGCCCCGGGCGGACCACTGGTACGGCGTCTTCTGGTGCGCCATCCGCTCGCTTACTCCTGCTCTGCCCAGTACTTGTCCGCCGTGGCCTGGATCTTCTCCAGGAACGGCATCGGGTCACCGGGGTTGGCGTTGAAGGCACCGAACTGCTCGATCGCGGTGGTCACGATCTCGGTGGGCATGGCTTCGAAGAACCGGTCGTAGAGCGAATAGCCGTCGCCGGCGATCTGCTCCCCGATCTCGGCCAGGGCGGGGTCGGACACCGTGGCCTTCGGGTTGAACGCGACGTCGCCGTGCGCATCGTTCCAGGCCGTCTGGGCATCGGGCGACATCCACCACTCGGCGTAGGCGAGACCGAGGTCGCGCTGCGTCGAGTTCTCGGCCGTGCAGATCGGACCGGACTCGACCGCCACCGGAGTGGTGTCGAGGCTGTCGTTGACGGCGGGGATCGCGAACATCCCGTAGTCATCGGTTGTCATGCCGGCGCCCTCGAGGTTGCCCGCGAAGAACGTGCCGAAGTTGATCATGGCGTAGTCGCCCTGCTTGAGGCCGACGGCGGGGTCGGTCGTGCTCCCCGCGTCGCTGAACCAGCCGGCCTTCTGCTCGTCGAGCCACACGTTCATGATGTCGACGATCTCGGGGTCGGTGTACTTCACGTCGCCCGTGGTGAGCCCGGCGTACAGGTCGGGATCGGTGGAGGCGACCAGGTGCTGGAACCACTGGAAGGTGAACAGCACGCTGGTCTGGTAGTACGGCGTGACCCCGCCCTCCTTCAGCGTCTCGGCGGCGGTGTTCAGCTCGTCCCAGGTGGTGGGCACCTCGACGCCGTTGTCGGCGAAGGCGGCCTTGTTGTAGAACATGATCCAGTAGGCGATGTTCATCGGCACGCAGTACTGCTTGCCGTCGAAGGTGTAGCTGTCGCGCAGGTCTTCGCTCACCCAGCCCTCGTCGACGGCCTGGGACCAGATGTCGGTGGTCTCGGCGACCAGTCCCTCGTCGACCAGCTGCTTGAGCGAGTCGCCGGTGTGCCAGGTGAACAGGCCGGGCGACTTGTCGGTGCGGAACGACTGCTTGATGAAGGCGTCGTACTGGTTGGCGTCGGAGTACCCGGTGGTCTTCAGCGTGATGTCGACGGCGTCGCCGCTGACCTCGTTGAGCGACTCGAAGTCGGGCTTCCACGCTGCCTTGTCGGTGTAGAAGTTGAGCGTGCCGGTCACCTCTCCGGCCTCTCCGGAACCGGAGTCGCCGGCGCACCCGGCGAGTGCCAGGGTGCCGAGGAGGAGACCGGCCGCGGCTGCGGCGATCGTGCGTCGCGAAATCATTCAGAACTCCCTTGTTCGTTTGGTATCGTTACCAGAAATCTGGATTCACGCTACCAAGGTGATGGATGCGGTGCAAGGGATTCCTGTGGTGGGAGTCCCCGGCGGTGGATGCTGCATGGTGCGCGGTGTTCAGTTGTCACTCGTGCGCGAGCCGCGCACGTAGGCCTTGACGGTCGCGAAGCGGGCGCTGCGCGAGTTCTCGGTCCGTTCGATCCGGTACGCTCCCACCGCGGCCGGGACGATGAACGTCTCGGCGTAGTGGATCACGAAGGGGGCGAAGGCGTCGGTCGGGCTCACCACGCGCACCTCGTCCCCCTCGACCAGGTTGAGCACGTTGACCGTGCCCTCGGTGTCGTGGTCGGCGCCCTGTTCGAACCAGTGCCGGCGCACCTCGATGAACTCCAGTTCGTGCAGGCCGGTGCTCTCCTCGATGACGTCACCGTCGGTGCGGATGGTCTCGACCTGGTCGAGGAGGTTGTCGCCGACCCACGTCGTGTCGCGGTCCCATTGGATGTTGCGGGCGCCGTGGTCGAGGTGCACGGGACGAGGCACGCCGTCGAGGCCGACACGGCCCCAGTCCCAGAGCTTGAAGGTGAAGATGAACGGCGTCGCCGAGATCTCGAGAACCATCGAGTTCGCGCCCGAGCAGTGGATGGTGCCCGCCGGGATCGCGAAGTGGTCGTGCTTGCGGGCCGGGAAGGAGTTGACGTACTTCTCCGCCGGGAAGGGGTGCTCGCCGTCCTGCGCGGTGGCCAGGTCCTGCAGCATCTCGGTGCGGTCGATGCCCTCCTTCGTGCCCAGGTAGACCACGGCGTCGTCGCCGACGTCGAGCATGTAGTAGCTCTCGTCCTGCGTGTAGTGCATGCCGAACGTGTTCTGGATGTAGTCGGTCAGCGGATGCACCTGCAGGCTGAGGTTGCCGCCGTCCATCGTGTCGAGGAAGTCGAAGCGGATCGGGAACTCCGCGCCGAAGCGGGAGAAGGTCTTCGCGCCGAGCAGATCGACCGGGCGGCTGAACACCAGGTCGAGCGCGGGGATCTCGACCACTCCGCCCTCGCCTTCGAGCAGCAGCGAGTTCTCCTCGGGGACGCAGTCGAAGCACCACGCGTAGTTGTCCTTCGAGGGGTCGAGTCCGATGAGGTTCTTCATCCACTGCCCGCCCCAGACGCCGGGGTCGAAGAACGGCACGACGCGGAACGGCCGGGACGCGGCATCCTTCAGCGCCTGCCGGAAGGCGGTGCCCGTGATCATGCCCGCCTCGGGAGAATCCGGATGCGGCTCGGCGGGGGCGATCGCGTTGCCGTCGAGCACGAAGTCGAGTGTCTCGAAGAGGCTGCGCTTGTGGCGGTCGGCGACGCGCCACTCCACGAAGAAGCCGCGCTTGTACTTGCGCAGGTTGTCTTCCGCCGCGTTGCCGGCGCGCCAGTTGGTGGCGCCCTTGCGCTGGCGCAGCTGGATCTCCCAGCGGGCCATGTCGACGAGCACCGTCGCGGCGGAGCCGTCCAGGCGCGGCGCGAGGAGGGCGGCGCCCCAGCCGATCACGACGGTCGGGGTCTGCGTGATGCCGGCGGCGAGGGCGTCGAGCTGCGCGGCGTCGTAGAAGTCGGCGAGGGTGAAGTGGCTCATGACGCCGAAGACCCGGTCGTCGGTGAGGTTCGGTGCGATCAGCTGCTCGACCTCGGCGACCGGGCGAGCGGCGGTCTCGACATCGTGCACGGTCCACTCCGGCAGGGCGGATCGCACCTGTGCCGTCAGGGTCGGGAGGTCGACGCCCGGGTACGTGTCCACGAGGAGCACGGGAGCGGTGCCGGTCACGCGTGCACAGGCGTCGGCGAGCTCGGCCGCTGCTTCCCAGCCCTCGGCGCCGCGGAGGATGCGCTCGCCCTCCGGCAGGGCCACGGTGGGCTGGGTGTCGTAGCGACCTCGGGTCGTGTGCCCTTCGTGCATGTCGCTGATCGGGGTGGTCACTTTTCCTCCTGCGGTGTTGCGGTGTGGGTGGTCGTCGAACGGGCCAGGACGCTGAGTCCGCGGGCTACCGAGAGCTCGGGCTCTGGCGGGACGACGAAGCGCGGGGGCGTCATCGAGGGCCAGAGGTGTGTGCGGACGTGGGTTTCGATCGGCGCACGGACCGCGTCTCCCGCACGGAGGATCCCGCCGGAGAGGATCACCACGGCCGGGTCGTAGGAATGCACGAGCGACGTGACGACCGCGCCCCACACGTGCAGGAACCTCGCCCGGAGTGCCGCATGCGCGTCGGTGGTGAAGACCTCGGTCATCGTGACGGCCTCCGGGAGGGCGCGTGTGCTCGCGAGGGCTTCTCCGCAGCCGACGTTGCCGCACGGACAGAGGGGCCCGTCGAGGTCGACCGTGAGGTGTCCGCCGAGGATGCCGGCGTGCCCGGTGCGTCCGCGCAGAGGTGTGCCGTCGATCATGGCCGCCGTGCCGATCCCGGTGCCGAGGGTGACGAGCACCGCGTCATGTTCTCCGGGTGCGCTACCCGACGACGTCTCGCCGATGAGGGCGGCCCTGGCATCGTTCTCGACCGTGGCGGGGAGCCCGAACTCGGTCAGGGACCAGGCGCTCAGGTCGAAGTCGCGGAGGAAGTCGTACTTCGCGTTGGCGTGCAGCATCCGCCCGGAGTGCGGGTCGACGACGCCGGGGACCGCGATGCCGACGGCCTCTGCGGGGCGGGGTGCGTCGTCGAGGAGACGGTGGGCTTCCGCGGCGGCTACGGAGAGGTCGGCGGTCGTTCCTTCGATGCGGACGCTGTGCGCCGCGACGACACGGCTGCCGTCGATCAGGGCGAGTTTGATCTCGGTGCCCCCGAAGTCGATGCACAGCTCCATCGGTCCTCCTCGTCGATGATTGGTAACGTTATCAATATGGTGGAGGGGTGTCAACACTGCACGAATGTCGGGAGCTTTGCCGCCTGCACGGTCCGTCTGCCCGGATTCTCCCGACGCCTGTCCCTGCTCCCGACAGGTGTGCGCAGAGCCCGCGCAGTGACAGTCTCGTGCAGGTGACGTCAGCGCACGCCGCGGAGTGAGACCGGCAGCTCGATCTCGCGGGTCGCGGCGTCGAGCTTCCCCCCGTCGAGACGGTCGAGCAGCAGACGCGTGGCGGCTCGGCCCAGTTCGCGCGGATCGTGGTCGATCACGCTGATCGGCACCGGCGAGAGCTCGGCGAGCTCGAAGTCATCGAAGCTCACGATCTCCGGGAAGTCGGTGGCACGGCGCGATCCGGCGTTCAACTGGGCGCTGATCTCCTTCAGGGCACCGATCGCGTTGCGGTTGTTGGCACAGAAGATCGCGGTGGGGGGATGCGCGGCGTCGAGGAGAGCGCGGGTGGCGTCGCGGGCCTGGTCGACGGTCTGCTGGTTCGTGGCGACGATGTCCGGGTCGACGGTGAGACCGTGCTCCGACAGGGCGCGGACGAAACCGGCGTAGCGGCGCTCACCGGTGAAGATCGAGAGCGCGTTGCCGAGGTAGCCGATGCGGGTGTGGCCGTGCTCGATGAGTGCGCTGGTTCCGCGGTGGGCGCCGTCGTCGTCCGCGAGCACGACGCTGTCGGCGGCGAGTCCCTCGATGCGGCGGGAGGCGAGGACCACGGGGACGCCCTGACTCTGGGAATGGGCGAGGTGCGCGGACGAGGTGCCGGCGGGGACCACGATGAGCCCGTCGACGCGGCGACCGAGGAAGTCACCCACGAGGTCGGCCTCGCGCGCGGCGTCCTCGGACGTGTTCCCGAGGAGGATGCGACGACCGGTCAGGGCGGCTTCCTCCTCGACGCCCAGCGCGAAGGTGCTGTAGTACGGGTTGGCGATGTTCGTGATCGCGACGCCGATGAGTCCGCTGCTGTGGCCGGGGCGGATGCTGCGGGCGTTCTCGTTGCGGTGGTAGCCGAGCTCGGCGACGGCCTCCATGACGCGCTGCTGCACGTCGGGCTTCACGTTGAGTCCGCCGGAGAGGGTGCGCGACACGGTCATGGGGCTCACGCCCGCTCGGGTCGCGACTTCCTTGACGGTCGGGCGGCGCGCTCGTTCGCTCATCACTGCCCTCCGAGGTGTGGTGTCGCCGATCAAGGGAACGTTACCAGCGGGGCAGCCGCGGCGCGTCGCGTTCACAACTCAGGAGAATTCTTTCTGATGAGTCTCCCGGACCCGGTTGAGGGCCAGCGGAGCGCAATCTTCCGGAGTTGTGAACGCTGCAGACCCGAGCCCCTCCCCCTGGGGCGTCGTCACGCACCGAAATCTGACCTGCACCGGCACGCGGCCGTCCGTAGATTGGTCGGATCCTGCCCGGGAGGAGACCATGCCTGACGACTGTCCGTCGCATCCGTTCGATGCGCGCACCCGAGTGCACCTCGATCGTCCGCAGAGCCGCAAGTGGAGCCTGCATCCCGGTCGGATCGGCGCGTGGGTGGCAGAGATGGACTTCGGGATCGCGCCCGAGATCGCCGACGCGCTGCACCACGCGATCGATGACGAGAACCTCGGCTACCTGTCGCCCCCGCAGGCCGCAGAACTCGGAGAGGCCACCGCCGCGTGGATGCAGGACGAGTACGGCTGGGCGGTCGACCCGGAGCGCGTGCACCCGGTGTCGGACGTGATGGCGGCTCTCGGCGTCGCGGTGCGGGAGTATGCGCCCGCGCGGTCGCCCGTGATCGTGCCCACTCCGGCGTACATGCCGTTCCTGACATATCTTCCGGCGATCGGCCATCCGGTCATCGAGGTCCCGGGTGTCGAGGTCGACGGGCGGTGGCAGCACGACCTGCAGCGCATCGACGAGGCCTTCGCCGCGGGAGCGCGCACGCTCGTGCTCTGCAATCCGCACAATCCCACCGGCACGCTCCTCGGTCGCAAAGAACTCGAGGCGATCGCGGAGGTGGTGGAGCGGCACGGCGGACGGGTCTTCGCGGACGAGATCCACGCCCCGCTCCGCTATGACGGCGCCCCGTTCGTGCCGTATGCCTCGATCTCGGATGCCACCGCCGCCCACACCGTCACGGGGACGAGCGCCTCGAAGGCGTGGAACATCCCCGGACTGAAGTCGGCGCAGCTGATCACCTCGAACGACGCCGACCAGGCGCGGTATCGGCGGTTCGGCTTCGCGGTGCAGCACGGTGCGTCGACCCTGGGGGTGGTGGCCTCGACCGCCGCATACCGTCACGGTGGGCCATGGCTGTCGGACGTGATCTCGTACCTCGACGGGTCGCGGCATGCGCTCGCGGCCCTGGTGGACGAACACCTGCCTGGTGCGGTTTACCGCATTCCCGAGGCGACATACATCGGCTGGATCGATACCGCTGCCCTGCGGATCCCGGGGCCGCCCGCCGAGTTCTTCCGCGAGCGGGCGGGGGTCGTACTCACCGAGGGGCGGCTGCTGGGTCGCGGTGCGGAGAGCCATGTGCGAGTCGTGTTCGCGACGCCCCGTCCCATCCTCGCGGAGGCTGTCACGGCGATGGGTGCGGCGGTTCGGGAAGCCTGTCTCCTGCGCTGACGGCCTCCGCCCCGAGCTCCTGTCAAGAGGGTGTCAAGGGGCTCTACCGGTGTCGGTGGTCTGGCGTAGAAAGGAATGCGAGAGAAGGGATTCCGCATGGCCGCCGGCGATATCGAGACGTTCCACCGCAACGGCATCTGGTTCAACCGCATCGAGGGTGAATCGCAGACGTTGGGCAGCAGCTTCGAAGATGAGGCCGAGGCGGTGAAGGTCGGTCGCAGCGCGGCGGTCGCGCGCCAGGTCGCGCATACCGTGCGCACGGAGGAGGGGCCCTCGCCGGAGGCGCACATCTACGATCTCCACCCGCGTGAGCTGATCGGGTGATCGGGGCGCCCTCGGATCCGCCTTCGCGCCAGGAGTCCGAAGGAGGGATGCTGCTGCAGGCATGTGTCAACGGTGCCCGCGATCTGGTCGAGCATCCGTGGTTGAGTGCGGATGCGAGCGTTGTCGCCGAGGATGCGGCGCGGGCTGTGGATGCGGGCGCGCGGGAGGTGCACGTGCACCCGAAGAACGCGCGCGGGAACGACAGCCTCGCAGCGCCGGACGTCTCGCGGTGGGTCTCAGCCGTCCGCGCGGCGCGGCCCGGTGTCCCGGTGGGGGTCACGACCGGGGCGTGGGCGGAACCCGATGTCGAACGTCGTCTGGCTGCGATCGCGTCGTGGACGGAGGCGCCCGATCATGCCTCCGTGAACTGGCATGAGGTCGGTGCTGACGAGGTGGCGGCTTCGCTGCTGCGCCGTGGCATCGCGGTGGAAGCGGGGCTGTGGGATGCGTCCGGATTCGAGGTGTGGAAGCGTTCGCCCGTCCGGGGCGAGTGCTTGCGGGTGCTGATCGAGTTGCCGGATGAGCCGGCGGAGACCGTGCGCGCGCATGCCGAGGCGATGATCGCGCACGTCCGGCTGGAGGAACCTGGCATGCCGATCCTGCTCCACGGCGAGGAGAGGTCGACCTGGCCCGTGTTCGATCTGGCGGTCGAACTCGGCCTGGCCGCACGGATCGGGGTGGAGGACACACTCCTCCTTCCCGACGGCAGCACGGCGCCCGGCAATGCGGCGCTGGTGCGGGTGGCTATCGAGCGGATGCGGGGAGTCTGACCGACCCGGCAGCGCCTCGGGGGCATCCTGGGGTCATGTTCGGTGAAAACGTGCTTCTCTTCATCCTGTTCTGGGCGGCCGTGTTCCTCAGCGGCATCCTCATCTCGTGGCTGGTGATCTACTCGGCCGTGCGTGCGGCTCTCTACTCGCATCGGCAGGCGATGGCGCGTGACGGGCGTCCGGGTCAGGTCTGATCTCCGGGCTCTTCGGCTGAACGGCACGGTCGCCACCCGGGCGGACTCGGTCGTGTCTTCCCGGGAGCCCGGCCTGCGTGTGACACGTTCTTCTCTATGACTGAATCGCCCGTCGTCGCTGCCGATCCGATCGAGCGGTCGCGCGCTCTGCCGCTCTTCCTCGGCATCGGTGGTGCTGTGCTGGGCCTCTTGCCGTGGGTGATTGCCGGCACGTTGCCGTTGCAGAACCTGTGGGCGTCGCCGACGATGCCGGAGGACATGCCGTTCGTGCTGCTGCCGCTGAGTCAATATCAGGCGACGCTGCTCTTCTCTCTGGTGCTGCTCGGCGGGGTGTTCGCCGGTATCGCGGTGAACGTGGTCGCGCGGCGCCGCGACGTCGCTGTGTGGCCGGCGGCTCTCGGCGTCGCGGTCGTGCATCTGGTCGCGATCATGCAGAGCTTCGGCGTGTTGGCCGGAGGGCTCGGGCTCGGCCGTGGGGGTGACTCGCGCGCGATGCTCTACTTCGCCGGCATCCTGAGTGGCGTGATCGTGGCAGCCCTCCTGGCGCAGCTTGGCCTGTGGATGACGTCGCGCCGCTCGATCGGGGTCGCTGCGCTCGGTGTCGCGCTTGCGGCCGTACCGTTCGGGAGCTGGGTCGGCCGGTGGTTCCTGGCTTTCACCGGCGAGGTGTTTCCGCCGGTGTTCCTGCCCGAACTGCTGCGGTGGATCCCAGCGATCGTGGTCGGCGCTGCACTCGTCTGGTGCGGGGTGCGGCCGGCGTCGCGGATCGTGGTGTGGGTGGTGGCGCTGCTGTCGCTGTGGCTGGTGCCCGCGCTGTTCACGGCGATCCAGTACGGGCTCGGGATGCGGGTGCTCGACGGGGATGTCGCAGAGATGGCACGGGTCTCGGTGCAGTTGTTCCCGATGGTGCTCGCGGAGGTGTGGCTGCCGGTGGTCGTGGCTCTCGTGATCGCAGTGGTCGGGACGGTGGTTCGGATGGTGGTGGAGCGCGACCGTCCGCGTGAGGTCACCGGTGAGCGCGTGCTCTGACCGCCCCGATAGGGTGCAGGCATGGAAGCGACACAGGGTGATGCAGCGACCGTCTCGGCGGAGGAAGTGCAGCGGACGATGATTCGCCGCTGGTCGTGGACGGTTGCCGTCGGCCTTCCGCTGATCGCGACGATCGTCGGCATCGCGCTCACGAGCACCGGGACGATCGAGCAGTGGAACTCGCTCGGCGATGACATGTACGACGTCGTCATGCTCGCCGTCTGGCCCGCCGGCCTCGTGCTGCTCAGCGTCGGGCTGCTCGGTCTGACCGCGACGGCTCTCACTGCCGCGGTGCTCACGACGAAGCGCTCCTCCTAGCCCAGACGCGAAACGCCCCCGCCGTTCGGGTCGGCGGGGGCGTCGGTCTCGCGGGTGCGGCTTACTGCACCGACCATCCGCCGTCCGAGGCGAGGATCGCACCGTTGATGTTCACGGCGTCGTCCGACAGCAGGAAAGTGATGGATGCCGCGAGGTGCTCGGCCGTCGCCACGGTCGGGATGGCCTGCTGGAACGGGGCGAGCCGGCCGGAGCCGTACTCCGACATGTGCGGGGGCATCGGGATGCCGGTCGCGACTCCGCCCGGGGCCACGGAGTTCACGCGGATGCCCTTCGGCCCGTACATGAAGGCTGCGGACTTGGTGACGCCGATGATGCCGTGCTTGCTGGCCGTGTAGGCGTTGCCCGAGGCGTTGCCGCGCAGGCCTGCCTCGCTCGAGACGTTGAGGATCGCGCCGCGACCGGCCGCCTCCATGACGGGGATGACCGCGCGCATGAGCTTGAACGGAGCGGTCAGGTTGATCGCGATCACGCGGTCCCAGACGGCGTCGGGGGTCTCTCCCGCGGGGGAGAAGTCATCGTTGATGCCGGCGACGTTGGCGAGACCGTCGATGCGGTCGCCGGCGGCGGCGAGGACGGCGTCGATCGCGTCCTGCTTCGTGAGATCGCCCGCGACCGTGACGATGTCGGCGTCCGGAAGTTCGGTCTTGAGGGCGTCGAGCTTCTCGGCGGCGATGTCGCTGGCGACCACGCGTCCGCCTTCGCGGGCGATGCGCGCGGCGGTGGCCTTGCCGATGCCGGAGGCGGCGCCGGTGACGATCACGGTCTTGCCGGCGAAGCGACCGGCGGTGGGCTTCTCGGTCCAGCCCTCGGAGGCGTCGTCTTCGGGGATCTCGCCACCGTTGGCCGCGCGGACGAGGTCGTCGACGACCGACTGGGGGAGCTGGCCCTGGCTCATCGCGACGAGCTGCTGAAGGGGGAGGCCGAGCACCGGGGTGAGGAGCTCGGGATCGGCGCCCGTCTTCTCGAAGAGTCCGCGGATGAGGGGCCCGCCGGTCGGGTCGTTCATCCAGTCGCCGATAGTGGAGTGTGCGGTGAGGGCCATGCTCGTTCTCCTTGTTCGGGTTACGCAACGGTGCGTCTACTTATGTTCCAGTGTACGCCTGAGTACGCTCGGAAGGTGCCTCGTCCTCGTAGTGAGAAAGCCCGCCAATCCGTGCTGGAGGCGATGCGGCGCGCGCTCGCGGCGGGTGACTACGATGCCGTGACCATCGAGGGTCTGGCGGAGGCCGCGGAGGTCTCGAAGCAGACGATCTACAGGTGGTGGCCGTCGAAGGCGGCGATCCTGGGTGAGTCACTGCTCGAAGGCGGATTGCCCGGTGCCGAGATGTCGGTTCCGATGACGGCCGATCTCGGGGCGGACCTGCGGGCGTGGTTCTCGGCGATGAGCGCCGCGCTGGCGGATCCGGAGGGCGTCGCGGTGGCTCGCGCGTTGATCGTGGTGACCGCGTCGGATCCCGAACTCGGGCTGGCGTTGAACGAGAAGCTCGCGGCGCCGATCCGCGAGTGGGTCGCGGCACGGGTCGCACGGGCGGTCGAAGCCGGAGACGTGCGGGCCGATGCGGATGCGGCGGCCATCGCGGATCAGTTCATAGCGATGGCCAGCTATGCCGCTCTGCTCGGGCGACCGCTGAGCGAGGGACGGGTGGACGCGACGGTGGCGGTGTTGCTGCGGGGGATCACGGCGCGTTCCGCCGGTTGAGTGACCAGCGACGGTGGCCGTCAGCGGTAGGTTAGGCCCTCGCACGTCACGGCATCGCGGAACTCGCCGTCTTCGACCTCGACCTTCACCGATGCCGTGTACGCGCTCTTCGGGATGATCGAGATCTCGGCGGCACCTGCAGTGTCGAGGTGAGGATCGTCGGCGCAGATCGCCACGACGATCCACTTCGACGGATCCGACGTCGAGAGGTTGAAGGATGCGGATTCACCCACACGCGGGGAGGAGTCCTGGATCAGGAACTCCGTGTCCGTGGGCGCGGTTTCCGTCACCCAACTGAGGGGCTGCCCCACGGCCTCGCCGGTCTCCACGGCCGGTTCTCCCGAGCAGGCCGTGGCCGTCACCATGAGGGTCATGGTGACGGCCACGGTTGCTGACGCTCTGACTACAGACCGGGTGCCCATCGTGCGTGCCTCGACACTTCGTGTTCTTCGGAGATCGGGAGACGGAGGCGGAGGCTTCCGTCATCGAGTGATACTCACATCTAAGACACATATGAGGACATAAACAATACGTGCGACGACAGCATGCCAGAGTATCGAGACGATACCTGCAAGGACGGCCTGGAGCGCGCAGCTAGAGCTCGTGCCGGTGGAGCAGCAGGAGAGCGGCGGCGGCGACGCGGATGGAGGCGTCGTCGA
Source organism: Microbacterium sp. IO18 (assembly GCF_049099505.1). Classification (NCBI taxonomy): domain Bacteria; kingdom Bacillati; phylum Actinomycetota; class Actinomycetes; order Micrococcales; family Microbacteriaceae; genus Microbacterium; species Microbacterium sp. IO18. The sequence goes on along the minus strand of NZ_JBMJAF010000001.1, from coordinate 2,090,947 downwards.
CGTATCTTCCGCCGATGATGGCGAGCAGCAGCCCTTCGATGGAGCGGAGGATGGCATCCACCTGGCGTGCGTGTGAGGGGTCGCGGCGGATCCCCTCCCACCGGGGCCGGAACGAGCGGAGCAGTTCCAGGATGAGTCCGATGAACGCGGCGGTCCGGCTGTCGATGCCCAGCTCGGCGGTGGCCGGCCACCATTGCTCGCCCATCGATTCGTCGAGGTTCGCCAGGGCGCGCTCGAGGGTGTCCTGACCGAAGAGGTCTTCGCACGTGCGCATGAGGCTCTCGCGGTCGAAGCTGTCCCAGTGCGGGGCGGGCGGCAGGGCGACGGTGTCGGCGGGGAAGGGCACGGCTTCCGAATACGGAGGTGCCGCCTCGCGCTCGGCCTCGCGGGCATTCAACGAGGTCAGGTCGGACTGGATGAGGGAGAGTCGTTCGCTGATGTCCCCGCCCTGGGTGGTGACGGCGGCTTGCAGATCTTCCAGGCGTGACCGGGTGGCGGTGGTCGTGTCGTCGATGTGGGTGGTCTTGTCGCGGGTTTCGGTGACCTTCTCGACCAGCTTCTTGAGCGTGACGCCGAACGCGCTGAACTCCGAGAGGTCGGGCCAGAGCAGCAGAAGGACGAAGACGACCGCAGCGAGCACGCCGGCGCTCGTGAGGTTCGGGCCCGCGCAGGTGCGGGTGATACCGTCCTTCTCGGAGTCGACCACTTCGCACACCTGGAACCATCCGGTGAGCGACAGGTAGACGGCCAGCCCGACGATGACGAGGACGAGGAGGTAGCGGAGGACCCGTCCGCCGGGGCTCTTCAGCGCGTCGTGGAGCTTCTCCAACCGGCCCGGCGTGGGCTTGGGGTCAGGGGTGGGAGGGGTGTCCGCCGTCATGGGGCTCATGGTGGCAGAACTCCGGGTGCTCCGGAAGGGGTGCTGCGGAAGGGAGCTGCGTCAGGACTCGGTGGCGATGGCAGTGCCGCGACCGTAGGTCGGTTCCGGTGCCACGGCGAATGCCGAGGTCACAGGAGCAGTAGCCTGCATGCAGACGGACTGCAAGTCCTTCGTCTGCACGAGCTCCGGCTCGTTCGCTCTGTCGTAAGGAGAAGGAGTCTTGGAAGCATCGCTTTTCAGCTGGTGGGGGCTCATCATCAGCGTCGCGGTCGTCGTCGCCATCCTCGCGATCGCCTTCCTTCTCGTGCGGGCAGTCGTCCGTTGGGTCAGGCGGCGAACGCGTGGGGGTGCTGCCCGCGGGTCGGGTGGGGCGACGGGCTAGCTCCCGACGTTCGCTTGCGGAGTCGTCGTCGCCGTGCGTCCGTCCGCGAATCGCGCCTGGGCCCGGTCGTGCCGCTTGCCGACTTCGACGAGCTCCGTCGCCTTTGGTAGCCCCATCGGCTTGGTCGAGACGTACACGCTCTCGGCGGTGTCGACGCGGAAGGTCTCGTGCCAGACACCCACGGCTCCCGGAGCCTTGCGGGCTGCGCGGTTGAAAGCGGTCCAGGCGGGGCGGTGCTCCTGATGCGGGCTGGAGGCGTAGGCGTAGAGCTTGTCGACCGAGGACCAGTACTGCACGACGTAGGGGCCGCCCGAGCCGAGGAGCAGGTGGTAGCCGAGCAGGCCCGAGTCGGGGTCTGTGCTGAGTTCGCGCAGCATCCGAGGCATGGCGACGAAGGCCGGCATCCACAGGTCGGGGCGCCACCAGCGGTTGATCTGCATCCCGATGTGGAACACGACGAGCTCGCCCTCGTGGCGGTGGGTCATGCGACCCGTGATGACTTTCGACATGGAGTCTCCTTGATTAGATAGCGTCACTATCCATAATGGATAGCGCTACTATCGATGTCAAGAGGTGGCCATGAGAATTTCCGAGCTGTCAGCCGAGGCCGGCGTGACCGTGCCGACGATCAAGTACTACCTGCGCGAAGGGCTGCTGCCCGAGGGCGAGCGGACGTCGCCGACGCAGGCCGCCTATGGCGAGAAGCACGTGGAGCGGCTGCGGGTGATCCGGGCACTGCTCGACGCCGGGGTGAGCATCGCCGAGACGCGGCGGGTGCTCGGGGCGCTGGACGATCCGCCGGCGAATGCCCATGACCTGCTCGGAACGGCGCACGCGGCGATCACTCCGCCGGTCGAGGACTCACTGGATCTGGCGGAAGCGGAGGCGCTGGTCGCCGGGCTCGGGTGGAAGCCGGGGATGTGCGATCAGGCGGTGCTGCACGCGGTCGCGCGCGCGATGCAGGGGCTGGAGCGCGTCGGGTTCACCGTGCCGGACGCGGTGATGGCGGAGTACCTCGCGAGCATGCGGCGGATTGCGGACGCGGAGATCGCCGGGGTGCCCGAGGAGTCTGCGGAGGCCGCGGTGCGATACGTGGTGCTGGGGTCGGTGCTGGTGGAGCCGTTGTTGTTGGCCCTGCGGCGGGTGGCGCAACAGGTGAGCTCGGGGGAGCGGTTCGGAGGTTCTTAGAACGCTCCGCCGCCTGGCTCGTGGGCGACGATTCCCCGGCGGGATGCGGCCAGCTGGGCTACCTGCGGAGTCAACTCTCGTCGAAGGTTGCCGAGATAGACCGCGTAGTGGTCGGGGTAGGCGGCGCTGAGTTCGAGATACCGGTTACAGGAGCGAGTCATCTCCGAAAGCGGAGCCTGAAGTGAGTCCAGCTGCCGAACGCGGTCGCGGGTCGCACGGATCTCTGTGCGCATCGACGCTACGCTCGCGTTCGCCCTGGCGAAGTCGGCTGACTGCTCGGCCCCAGGAATCACCGGTTCGGGCCCCTCGGCTATCGCTCGTCGACGATGAAGCTCGCTGATGAGCGACTGAATCGCTCGCTTCTCATCAAGGCGAACCTTCAGCACATACGTGATTAGTGCGATCAACACCGTGAACACTGCGCCGATAATCGCCACCACGACGTCTGGAATAAACGATTCCCACATGACGACACTTTGGCAGGCGATCCGACAGGTTGCAGCTATTGAGTCAGGACGCGGTTCCGGCGGCATCTGGCGACCGAGGGCCTCTATCGTCTGCCCGACGTGCGACCCGTTGCCTTCTCTTGCTTGGGGCAGGCCTGACGGTTGATGCGTTCCGCGCCGGTAGGGGGCACCAACTGCTGCTCCCCGCGCGCGATCGAGCAGGTAATCGCCTTCCTGATCCGGCGACAACCGCTAGATAGGATGGACGGACGCGGGCACCGCATCGTTGGAGAGGCGGCAAGGCTGCGTGATGTGCTGGCTCCCAACTTGGCGTGCGTGAGAATAGGACCTCCATATGGCGAGACTCAGCCTCAAGGCGGTCGAGGAGCGCGTCGCGCCTCTGGCTAGTCGTGAAGAGTACGACCGAGAATTCATCTTCGACCTGCTGCTCGCCTACGGGAAGCCCCAGGGCAACGTCACGAGGCTGCGCAACGGCTCGCTCAACGTGGCAGTTGACCCGTCGACCGAGGTCGCGCAGAAGAACGTCGTCTACTTCAAGGAGACGACCAGCGACCCTCTCGAGGTCATCGAAGACCTCAAGTCGACCCCAGCCGTGGTCCGTTTCAGCACGCGGTTTGTCATCGTCACGGACTACGTCGAGCTGGTCGCACACGACATCAAGACGAACGAGACGATCGGCTTCCCGATCCGCGAGATCGACCAGCACTTCACTTTCTTCCTGCCGTGGGCAGGCATGGAGAAGGCGCAGTACGTGGCTGAGTCTCACGCCGATGTCAAGGCCGCTGAGCGAATGGGGAAGCTGTTCGACGAGCTCCTGCAGGCTAACCCCGGCATCTTCGACGACGAGCGCGGTCGTCATTCGCTCAACATCTTCTTCACCCGTCTGTTGTTCTGTTTCTTCGCCGAGGACACGGGCATCTTCGGGGACAACCAGTTCACGACCGCGATCGGATCCCAGACCCAGTCCGACGGCTCGGACCTCGCTGAGTTCCTGACCGACCTGTTCAAGGCCCTCGACACAGAGAACGCGGCTGACAAGCCCAAGCACCTCGCCGATTTCCCCTACGTGAATGGCCGGCTGTTCACGGTAAAGGACGACCAGGTCGTGCCGCGCTTCACGAAGCAAGCGCGAGACGAGCTCATCGCCTCAGGCACGCTCATCTGGCGCGACATCAACCCCGACATCTTCGGCTCGATGTTCCAGGCGATCGTCACACCGGGCAAGCGCAGCGACCTAGGGCAGCACTACACCTCGGTGCCGAACATCCTGAAGACGATCGAACCGCTCTTCCTCGATGACCTGAAGACCGAGCTCAACGAGGCTCAGAACAGCGAGCGGCGGCTGATGCGCCTGCTCGACCGCATCACGGATATCAATGTGTTCGACCCGGCGTTTATGCGCAAGTCGGATGTCTCACGAGACATAGAGCGGGATCCGCTGGAGCTCTTTGGCCGGGCAGCGTAACCGTCGGCGGTCTCGGTTCGCGACCAACGTCCGGGCCTGAGTCTAAGCGAGCGCCTTGTTGATCCCAGTCGACAGCGAACGCCACGCCTCAAGCTCCGAAGGATCGAGCGCTGCTGTTCCGTTCGCACTCAACCACTTCGCGAAGGCGCGCGCGAGTTTCCACTTGGACACTCCCGAATGCTCCGCGACGAGGATCTCCATCAGAGGGCGGGTGGGTTGGCTTTGCACGGTCGCGACGCTGTCCCACCCGAGATCGTCTCGAGCAATCTGAGCCAGAGTCTGACGCAGCAGGTCCTCGATCTCGGCACGTTGCACGCCGGTGAGGTGGTCACCAGTCCGGAGGATTCGCTTCGTGCTCAGAAGCTGCCACAGTGCTTCCTGCTCGGCAGCCAGATCACCGGCAGAATCCGAGTCCAAGAGCGCCGCCACCTTGAGGCTCTGGCTGGTGAGGATCGTGCTGTAGTAAACGACCTTGCTTGCGCTTCCGGCGGGAACGATTGCGATGTCGCTATCCAACGCTGGTCCGCCGTTCGAGGAGAACTCGGCGTTCAGGGCCTCGATGATGAGGAGGTCGGTGATGCCCTCGACCACCAGGTTTCGTTGGTGCGTGAACATGCTCTGCGCAAGGTCGTAGCCGAGTGCCGCCTGAAGCGGGTAGATCGACTTTGGATCGTCGACCGCCAGGCGCGTGTGGACTTTCGTTCCGACCTTGCGGTCCACCATCTCGACCACCCGAACGAGATCCAGTTCGTCCGCTCCCACCATGAAAGGCGAGTGCGTCGTGTAGATGATCTGATTCCCCTCGGCCAGGGCGGACACAGTCTTGCGGAACTCTTGCTGTTTAAGCGCGTGAAGGCTGAGCCCAGGCTCGTCGAGGAGCAGGATCGCGTTCCGGAGATCGTCTTTGGCCTGAGCGTGGAAGACGACGAAGAACGATACGAGCCAGCGGAAGCCCTCGCTTCGCTGGTCGAGTTCGACGGGAATCCCGAGTTCATCCTCGACGAGCGTTTGAAGGTACTGGCCGTCGACGTCGAGCCGGAGTGTGAGGGAGTCATCGTTCCATACGCGACGAATCTCAGCGGTCAGACGTGCGCCAGCGGTCTGCAGCGCGCGCTTACGCTCCGTGAGCCGGCGTTCATGCGCGGCAAGTTCAGTTTTGTACCGTTCCTGCTCCTGGACATCCGTGTCGTAGTAAGCCCCCTTTGTAGGAGCCTCCGAGTCCATATCCGACAGCTCGCGGGCAGTAAAGCCTAGGAACTTCAGCAGTTGCAGATTGCCGAAGTCATAATCGAGGTCAATTTCGCCTGACTCTTCCCGCTCCGCCAGGCGGTTCAGGTGGATTCGGGGGCGCACCGAGAAGTAGGAGGAGAAGTAGACGAACGGTGGCAACTTTGACAGAAGGTGCTTGCCAATCTTGTCTCGTTGCGTCGCCTCTTTGACGACGGAGTCCAGCGCATCCCAGTACCCTTCGGCAGCGGAGCCGTCCGCGAACAACGGCAATAGCGCATCCAGGTGGCCGCGGAGTTCTTTCGCGATCTCGCCGCTGATCGGGTCGTCTTGGCCGTGGCTTGCCCTCCAGCCGGTCAGCGCCTGAGCGGCGTCCTTCGCGTCTTCGCTCGACTGCTTCGACATCGCGCTGGTGAGGCGAACGATGCTCTTGTCAACGTTTCCGAGCGAGGGGGATGGCTGCAGACCCGTGACATCGTAGGTGCGCTTGCCGCTGAGCCACGCAGTCATCTCAAATCGGATGTCGGCGCCATTCGTGAGCGCAAGACCCTCGAGATCGGTCGCGTCGGGCACCAGCACGACCTTGGCGACCGCCATCTGCTCGCGATCTAGGTTCCCGCGTCGGATGTCATCAACCATCGGTGCAGGAGCGTCAAAGAGCCAGTCGATCCTAGGGGTGTCGGGCGTCGGGCTGACGAGCTGTATCGCCTTCAATAGCGCAGTCTTACCTGCTTCGTTGATCCCGACCAGGATTGTCTTGTCAGTTTCAACGCCGAACTCTCCGCTGTCGACGATGCAGCGATAGTTGGTTGCAACTGCTGATTCGATCCTCATCCTTGAGGTCCCTTCCATCTTGATGCCGATCCGATGCACGCCTCATGCACGGCGGACTGCTTACATTGACTAGTTCTCGAAGCCCGAGCTGGCGTCGAACTTCAGCACGCGAGTGTTCTCGGAGATTGTGCGCATCTCGCCCTCGTCGAAGCCGTCACTCTTGATCGCCTGGATGTCGATCGTGATCTCGAGTTTCGCACCGGCGCCGACCAACCGATCGATGACCTCTCGAGTCACGTTGCCGATATCCCGCGAGTACCGAGTTGGATCTACCTTGACTGAGCCGAAGTAGCGGATGGGGCTGCGAGCGGTGTCCGGAGCAGGCGTTGGAACCTCGGGTGCGAAGTCGACTCCTGGACTCGGCGTTACGTAGTCGACCGGTCCGATGGGTTCCGTTCCGTCACCGGCTGCGTCTACCGCAGCTCGCCGAATTGCCTCAGCACGCTCCACTTGCGCTTGCTGCTCGGCCAGGCTCCAGTCGACGAGGATCGTGCTGTCGGTGATCTGAAGTGCCGCGTTGTGGTCGGGCGGGACAATCAGCCCACGGTAACGACCGGTCTCGGGGTCTTTGCCAGATGCGATTGCAAAACGTTCACGGTCGACCAGAACTGCATTGAGCGCGCGCTCGAGGGCGGACTCCAGCACTTCACGATTGGTAAGACGCGGCAGGTAGACGTAGCGGGTGAAGTACCCCCAGAGTTCGCCGACGCTCATTTCCCGCGCGCTGGACCACAGCGTTCCTAGCTCCTCATGCAGTGTCGCGCCGAGAATCGGAGCCCCCAGCTCGGTGACGAGCTGATCGTCACGGCCAAGCTTCGCGCCAACGCGCTCGGCCAGGGAGCGGCCGGCGGAGTCAGGCACCTTCTCGCTCACAATCTCGAAGGGCTTAGTCGGGTCGAACTGTTCCGGGTACAGCGCCCATGCGAAGGTCTCACGGATCCGGTCCGACACCGTCTGATTGAGTCGGGTCACCCACTCGTCAGTCTGCTTGCGTTGCTGCGTGGAGAGGTTGAGCGAGTCGCTCGTCGCCTGCACTCGCTTCCATCCGAGGTAGCTGCGAGTTGCGGCCTCCAGGCTCTCCAACTCGCTCTTGTCCGCCATCAAGAACACGAGTGTGTTCCGGTGGACGCGCTGGCTCGCCCCCTTCGACTCGATCGCATCACGTACCCACTGATGCGCTGCGGAATCGCTTCCGTCTTGCTTGCGGCGGGAATGACGCGGATGGACGATCACTAGGCGCGTGTTCTCGAGGTCTGGAATGTCGGCGCTCGACTCAGGCGCTACATGAACTCGATCGAAAACTCCGCGGGCGCGCTCCTCGCCGCGCAGCCGCTGCACGATCTCGTTCCACACAGTCTCGACGTCTTCACGAAGGCGCTCGGCGTAGTCGCTTGCGGTCTTCGTGACCGACGGCTGAGTGTCGAACCAGTAGTGTCCCTGCTCCTCGTAGAAGTAGGTCGACCGCTGCGCGAGCTGATCGATGGCACTGCCAAAGTTGCCGAGCGTGTCCCCGGGCGTGCCTGTGCCGAGCCAGACGTACTGCTTGTCGAGGCCTTTACGGCTCGCCTTGCTGCGGGGCGCCGCGCCCATGAAGANCCCCCCCCCCCCCCCCCCCCCCCCCCCCCCCCCCCCCCCCCCCCCCCCCCCCCCCCCCCCCCCCCCCCCCCCCCCCCCCCCCCCCCCCCCCCCCCCCCCCCCCCCCCCCCCCCCCCCCCCCCCCCCCCCCCCCCCCCCCCCCCCCCCCAGGCCGGCTCTTGTCGATCTCGGCTGCAGTGGATCCAGGGCCGTCGATATCGGAGTCGATGATCGGCTTCCACTGGTCCTCGAGGTACTGCGTCAGGTCGGTGTTGACCGTGCTCGCATCGAGCGGCACGTAGCCGGGCATGATCAGAGGTGCGGCATCGTCGGAAACCCACAGCTCGTGGACGATCGAAGAAACGAGCTTGAGGACACCGCGGGTGCGCTGGAATCGCTCGAGCGTCGACCAGTCCTCATACAGACGGTCCAGTAGTTCCGGGTGGAGCGGGTACGAAGCTCGGATCCGCGTCTCGTAGTCGTCGCCGGGCGTTGTGGCATCCCGGGGGAAGAGTTCTTTGTTTGTCCGGTACATCGTGACGAAACTGCGTGCCGTGGCAGAGATCGCCGTGAGTCCCTCAGCGTTGGGCGCCTGGAACAGGCGACGACGGACGATCTCGAAGGACTCATCCTTGCTCGACGGCCGCCACTGGTCTGCGACTCGACGGATCACATTCTGGAGGCGCTCCAGCGCGAGCTGGCCGTTCGCGCCGCCGATCTCGATGTCCGCGCCGCTGCCGTCCGTGCCCGTGTCGGATGCCGGGATCGACACGACCAGCATCGCACCGGGTACCGACTTCACGATCTCAGTGAGCGACTGCGCGAACGTGAACTGCGTCTCGAAGGAGCCGGCAGGAAGCTCCTTTTCGGTGACGAGTTGGCGCGCGTAGGCGACCCATTCGTCGATCAGGATCAGTGCGGGGCCGTTTGTCTGGAACAGCGTCAGCAACGCGTCGCCGGGGTTGGTGCCGGCCGCATCATCGGCAGCGATGAGGTCGTATGCTTCTCGGCCGCCGAGCTGCCAGGCGAGTTCCCCCCAGAGCGTGCGGACTTCGGTGCCGTCCGGCTTGATGATCGGTGATCCAGCCTTGAGGTACGTGCCGACAAGGGCGACCCGCTTCACCCTCAGCTCTTCGAGGTGTTCGATCCCGGCCACTGCAACCAAGTCCTGCAGCTCGTTCGGCAGGTGGGCCGTGCTAGTGCCGCTGAACAGGTGGTAGAGCGCGAGCATCGAGTGGGTCTTGCCGCCGCCGAAGTTGGTCTGCAAGTTCACCACGGGGCTGGCATTGCCATCCCCGTTCAGGCGCCGCAAGGCACGTGAGAGAAGGTCTCGCAGGCCTTCTGTGAGGTAGGTGCGGGTGAAGAACTCGATTGGATCGTTGTACTCCGATCCGAGCGCTTGACCCGTATGTACGAGGTGAAGATCGGCTGCGAATTCCGACGCGGTGAACTCACCACGGGCGACATCATCGTGGGGTCGGATGACCTCCCGCCACGGCCGCAGCCCTGAGTCTGGTGTCGCGGAGACCACGCTGCGCTTGACCTGCTTGCGTGTCTGATCCTCGAATACAGTGCGCTGGAGATCGATGCGGAGACCACGGACATCCTTCGCCGAGTCCACCGCTCCGACCGCCTGCAGCAGCCGCTCCATCGTATCCAGCGCACGAGCAGTGTCGTCGGAGCTGAGCTTGCCGGCCTGACCGTGCATGACTGCGTTACGAATCTCACGTAGTTCGGACGCGTAGCCCTGCTGCGCCCGCGAGAGGACGTCCTTGAAGTAGTAGCTCTTTTCGGTCAGCGCACGCAGGAGCACCTGGACGTCGTCCTTGTCCATCACCTGTGGGGCGCGGCCGTTCTTTGCCGCATCCTCGCTGGCCCACTTCGTGGGCCACTCTGGTGTGCCGAGCCCCTTGGTCATGACCTCGTCAACGACATCTCCGAGGCCCTCGGCGAGGAGCACAAAGGCCTTGAAGAGCCGCTCCTGGTTGTTGATCGCCATCGCTCAACCCTCCATGTCGTCGAAATCGAATGCCTGTTGCGAACCCAGTCGTGGGGCCGCTGCCGCAAATTTGCGGGCCTGCTCGTTGAGATCGCCCCACGCTCCCACGAGCCCGTTGAAGAGACCCGCGTCCTTCGAATCCTTCTTCTTCTCTGCCTCATGGAATAGCAGGAAGCCGAGCTCCTTAACGGCCTCTAGGTTGACGCGGGTCTGCACCACTGGAATCAGTTCGGCCACTTTGTCGGCGCCGTCCTTTGCCATCACCGCGGCCAGCCGCATGGTCGCTTCCCAAACGCTCACTCGGTCGTCCGCAGCCGCATCCCACGCCCCCTCGAGCGCGGAAGGCGCAAGAAGTCGTGCCTTGCCACCCTTGGTTTCGAAGATTCCGCCCCGCTCGAGCGCACCGATCGACGTGTCCGATGACCTGGCGAGTTGGTCGGCGATGCCGGAGCGCTCCTGGCCCCAGCCATATTGTCGGTACCACTTGATTGCGAAACGCGTATCAGGATCAAAGTCGCTCTCTTGCTCACCAAGGACCTCGTCCAAGGTTGCGTTGATCAGCAGCAGAGCATCCTTTACGCTCATGTCCGACCCGTCAGCTTCGCGTACTCGTGAGTAGCGGGAGAAGACAGCGATGCCGGGGCCGATGGCTGCCTGTGCAAGGTCAACAGGAGCAATATCTCCGGACAACAAGTCGCGAAGGGCTCCCGGAAGCTCGGCTTTCAGAGCGGCCACGAACGCGCGCCGAGTCGTTGCGCCCGCGTCCTGCGGCCGTGGGCGGCAGGCCAAGACGATAGAGGACGCAAGCGCATTCGTTCCAACGCTCAGCATCCGCCCACTGCGTTCGCTGCGCATGGGCCATGTGGCAGTGATCTCCCAGCCCGAGTGAATAAGTCCGTCTAAGAGTGTGTGCCAGCCTGTGGACGATGTGCCGGCATCCCGAGTGTCTTGCTGCTTGTACGCGTAGTAGACCGTCATCGGTACGTTCTTGTTGGCCCCAAGCCTCATTCTTGAGAAGACTCGGTTGAACCCTTCAACGAAGAACTCGGCTGCTTGTTTCTTTCCGTCGTGCCGATACTGGCTGGCAACGAGTTCTTCTGCCTTGGGTGTGAGGAGGGTCCCGAGGACCTTTGGATGAACCTCGCCGATCGAGCGCCGCAGCCACACGTAGAAGAAGTCAGAAAGATCAGCATAGGAAATGTTGTCGTAGTACGGAGGATCAGTCGAGATGACTACGTTGTCGTACGACCGGCTCGACGCATCGGCCTGGGTTACATGCCCCGGGGTATCCCCCGGGGCAGGCATCGCATTGACCCCCGCAGCAACCCAATTGACGTGCGACAGAAAGTTGCCAACCGACTCTGAAAACGGGTTCACTTCGGCGTAGTCCCATGCCATGGGTATCGACTGACGTGCGAATGTATCGCGCACACCTTGAATCGTATTGATCCAACTGCAAGAGGTTGACGACCAGTCTGCGAGCTTGCTTATGGCGAACGAAAGGTACGTCGCCACGGCGTCGCCGTACGCAATTGCGCCATTCCCCCCTTCCTCCAGACGTGCTCCGCGTGGCATCCCAGCTGCTTCCGCGTCACGTACGACAAGTTCACGGGCTTCAGAAACGAGCTCGCACAAAGTAGTCAGGACCGCGAGTTGACGATTTGTGAAGAGATCAGAGAACCGTGTCAGGCCGTATGGCGGAGTCCAGATATTCCGTGGGTCGTAAGGAAGCTCCTGATCGGGGACGTCGATGGGCCTTGGTGCATCGGCCGCTTGGATGTGCTCATCAGTCGGGGGCAGATACAGGCGACTTCTCTTGCCTTCGGCGACGATGGCGATCAGGTGAGCGCCAAGTCTGCCCGCCGAACCTTCCGACTTGATGTAGTCGGCTGAGATCGGCGTGCCATCAGCGATACTCACTGCACCGCGACCAACACGCGTACCGTCTTGGTCCCCTTGGGGGCCATGGGCGTTCGTGCGGATGTCGTAGCTGACCTTTCCGTCAACAACGGTCGGGACGATGTACGCCTCCTTCCCCTTCTTTTTGCTTAGCCACCAAGTTGCCGCAATCGGCACTTCGATCGGGTTTGCCGGATTAGGACTTTGAACCGTACGTGCCCAGATCCAGGCAATGACCTTATGCTCAGTCCCGCCCGGAGCTACGACCTTTGGATAGAGGCCAGCGAGTCTGAGCTCCGCTTCGTCCCGCATCCACTGCCCGTAGGCGCGGACATCTTCGGCCAGGCCTTCTGCTCGTAGCCACGGTGTTGTGCGGCCTTCGGCATGAGGGCTCACCGGTGATTGACGTTCGAAGCGAGGTGGGATCTCGATGAGTCCCTTAGTCCGTAGGACGGCAACAGGGTTCAGGTCCGACGCAGACGCTGTTAGGCCAAGTCGCTGTGCCTCGAGTGGTATTGCGCCTCCACCAGCAAACGGATCGAGGAAGGTCGGGACACCACTCGGGTTAGACCGTCGAATCTCATCTCTCGCCTGGGAAAGCAGCGTTTCATCGTTCGAGTTCTCCCAACGCACAAGTTCGGCTAGGAGAGCGTGGAGGCGCGCACGCTCCTGATCCTGAGCGTCCTGCGTTGGGTACTCGTCAGGGTGAGATGAAGGGTCATCCACGAGTTGCGCGAAGAGAACCGCGCGAGCGGCGGCAAGCGGACGAGGCGCCCAATACAGATGCATGGTTGAGGGGTGGCCGCGACGTGGCACAGATTTCTCGTGTTGCGCTGCATCGTTGATCGCCTGGAGTGGCAGTGAGACTTCGATGAGCTTCTTCTTGGGCGCGTCGGTCACGGTGCTTCTCTCGTTGGTATTGCTCTGGTGCTCGGTGGTGTGGGTCATCGCGGCGGTCCTCCGCGTTCCCAATAGTCGCGCCAGAGCTCGTTGTACGAACGGGTGGTCGCGGATGGTCCGAGGTGCGCGAAAGCACCGGAGACATAGCGCAGTTGGTCCTGCTCAGGGCCGCCGGTCGATACTTCGACAAGTGCGAGCCTGTGCCGTTCGCCCTGGGTCTGCGCGAAGGTGACCTCGTTCGTGGTGATCGTGAACGTCTCGGAACCCTCGATGCGGCCCTTCACTTCGATGTAGAACACGCGTCCATTGGCATCCGTCGATCGGATGTCGTAGCCCGGGTTGTTCCTGGCCATTTCGACCGGCTCTCGACCGAGTGCGCGCTCGGCCGCGAGCGTTGCGTCGACTGCACGGCGTTCCACTTCCTCAGTGTTGCGCGCGAATGTAGCCGGGTGCTGTTCGCCCGTGGTGAGCATGTCGTCGGGAATCACGAGTGCGGCGCCGAGGATCACGGAGGGGACGGCGACGATGTTGGTGGCTTCGTCGAGCTCCCGCATCCGCTGCTCGAGTCGTTCGTCGAGCTGCCGCGACCGGGTAAGAGCAGTTTCGGCGCGCACCCGACCGATGGTGCCGCCACGCTCGAGCGCGTCAAGACGGCTGTGCTCGCGATCCCAGTGGTTGATCTCGGCGAGAAGTCGATCTCGCACTTGAATGCGGGTCCGCGCGGACTCTACCTCCAGTCGCGCCTTCACCTCGTCGATCCGCGGCTGGAGGCCGTGTCGGAATGCTTGGGCGCGGATCAGCTTCTCGTGGTTCTCCTTAGCCCAATCACTCGTCACGATCTCGTCGATCAGCTCGGCTTCGTGGGGCAGCGGGCGGTCGTAGTCGAGGTACGGCGGGGTCGGTGCGACCGTGACTGTGCCGTCGCTGGAGTACTGCGGGTAGTCGAAGTGGTGTGAGATAGCGTCCGGCTCGGGAGCGGTGTTCTGAATCCGCTGCTCCACCGCGTACATGAGCGCCGGCTCCGCAGCCTGCTTGTTACGTCGGTCGATGAGAATTGTGCCGCGTTTCAGAACATCGCCGAGGTCGTCGACCGTGGCGTCGATCACGGCGTGCAGCAGCGGATGCCCGGGCGCGATGAGTGCTGCCTCGACCTGCCCGTCGATGCGCTTCTTGTCGAGCTCGAACGTGACCCGCTCATACTGCTCGGCGACCGGTGCCCACCTGTTCAAGCGCCGTGCTGTGTCGACGACGCGACGCGGAACGCGAGTGACCTCATAGCGTCCCCTCTCGCGTCGACGGATCCGGCCGCCGAGGCGCTCGAAGGCAGGGATGAAGAACGCGGCGATGTAACCGGGCTGGAGCTTTCGTTCCCGAGCCTTCTCCATGCGAGCGCGGACTTCTTCGAGGTTCAGCGCGCTGAACATCTCCGGGTGCAGCGCACGCTCTTCGAGCATGTCGTCGAGCCCGTGGGAAACACTGGCGTCGATGATGCGGTCAAGCTTTGCCTTGGTCTCGGGCTGGTCACCGTATCGGATCGCTTCGATCAGCAGGTCGCGCAGGGAGCGTTCCTGGAAGGCGTCGGAGTCGCCGAGTACGTTGAAGAGGCTGCCGTTGTAGGCGATCGACATCTGGTCGATTTTGGACAGGAGCCGGGTGAACACATCGCCTTCGCGCGTGTCTTTCGCGACCATGTTCCAGAGGTGACAGACCTCGCGCTGGCCGATTCGGTGGATGCGCCCGAAGCGCTGCTCGATGCGGTTCGGGTTCCACGGCAGGTCGTAGTTCACCATCAGGTGCGCGCGCTGAAGGTTGAGACCTTCGCCGGCTGCGTCGGTTGCGAGCATGACGACTGTGTCAGGGTCATGGGTGAACTGTTCGCGCGCTGCCTTGCGGTCCTCGCGCCTTGTCCCGCCGTGGATCGTGATCACCGAGTCGGCCCGTCCGAGTAGCGCGGAGATCTTCGACTGGAGGTAGTCAAGGGTGTCTCGGTGCTCGGTGAAGATGATGATCTTCCGCGGTTCGCCCGAGCTCGCGTGCGTAAGTAGTTGTTCATCGAGGATCTCGCGGAGCTCGACCCACTTCTTGTCGTCGTCTTGGAGGCGCACGCGACGTGCGGTGCGGACGAGGTCCTCGAGGATCGCGATCTCGGCGCGCAGCTCGGGGATGGTCTTTGCTGCGGTCGCGAGGTCGACGACCGTGTCGACTTGCTCCTCGAATCTGGCGCGTTCTTCCTCGGTTGTCTCTTCGTCGATGTCTTCGTAGTCGTCGACAGACAGGTTCGGGAGAGCCTGCTCGGCGAAGTCCAGCTCCGTGCGACCTGTCGTCCACTGATCGATGTGGGCGGAGATGCTGGAGGTGTCTCGGGCCGTGTCGGCTGCTCGTTGCATCTCGCGGAGCTTCGCTTCGAGGCGGTGCTGGCGTCGCTCGAGCGAACGCAGTATTGCTTCGGGGCTGGAGGCGAGGCGGCGTTGCAGCACGGTGAGGGCGAAGCCCACGTTGTTGCCACGCTTCTTGTCGCCTTCGGCTGCGATGCGCTCGGCGCGTCCCATCTCTGTGCGCACGTAGTTGGTGACCTGTTCGTAGAGATCACGCTCTGCCACGCTCAGCTCGTACTCGACGGTATAGGCACGGCGCTCGGGGAAGAGCGGCTTGCCCTCGAAGGTGAGGAGGTCTTCCTTGACCATGCGCCGCATCAGGCCCTGGGTGTCGGTGCGGTGCACCCCCTGGCGGAACTGGCCTTCGAACCGGTCCCGATCCAGAAGGGACATGAACAGTTGGAAGTCCTCCTCCTTGCGAGCATGCGGGGTCGCCGTCATGAGGAGGAAGCTGTGCGCGGTCTCAGACAGCAGCCGCCCGAGACGGAAGCGTTTGGTCTCATCGACCTCGCCTGCCCACGACGAGTAGTGGGCGGACATGCGGTGGGCTTCGTCGACGATCGCGACGTCCCACTGCACATCTGAAAGCTGCTCCATCAAGTCCTCGCTGCGCGAGGCCTGGTCCATCCGGACGATCAGGTACGGATGGAGATCGAACACATTGCGGCCCTCGGCGTCGTCGACCATCTGGCGACTGAAAACCTCGAAGCGAAGATCGAACTTCTGCGAGAGTTCCTCGCGCCACTGCTCGACGAGACCGCCGGGGGCGACTATGATGGCCCGTTCGCAGTCTGAGCGCAGGATGAGTTCTTTGAGGTAGAGCCCAGCCATGATCGTCTTACCCGCGCCGGGGTCGTCGGCAAGGAGGAATCGCAGGGGAATCCGTGGCAGGAGTTCTTCGTACACGGCGCGAATCTGGTGCGGCAGCGGGTCGACGTCAGAACTGTTGACCGCGGCCATGGGGTCGTAGAGCGCGGCGTACTTGATCCGTAACGCCTCTGCGGCCAGACGGAACTCGTCCGGGTCTCCGTCGAACGGGGGCGCTTGGTCATAGTCGCGTGCAAGTTCGAGCCGAGCGATATCGACGTCGGTCATAGTCCGTGCGCCACTGCGACCGGAGTCTTCCCGGTAGAAGATCTCGAAGAGTGAGTCGTCGATGGCGTCGACCGCGATCAGCGTGACCGCTCCACTCGGAACGAGCCCGCGGACGCGTTGGCCAGCATTCAACGCAGCTGGCGTCATCGTGGCTTCATCCACTTCGCTCCTCCTCCGATTTTGGGCAGTCGATCAGGATACGTCTGGCCGCCGACATTGCGGCGGCGAGTACGACTACTCGGCCGACGCGGCGTCTCCGCGGCGCACCCAGTCATCGACTTCGCTCGTCTGGAACTTCCAGAGACGACCGACCTTGTGGGCCGGCATCCCCTTGTCGGCGATCCAGGCGTATATCGTGTCCTTTGTCACGCCCAGGTAGTCCGCGATGTCGTCGGCAGAGAGCCATGGTTCAGGCACGCGAGCTCCTCGGAGGCGAGTTGAACCGGATTTTTCCGGATATGTCCGAGACTAGCGGGTGAACGCCCGGCGGCGTCAGAGTGGCGGGGGCGACTAGTCAGGAGTGGCCGTCAGCGACAGCGATTCGCTCTTTGTGGTGGTCGGGGCACAGCGTCGACACCCAGAGGCGGATCACGTACTGAGCACCGGTAGCCCCACACTCCTCGCAGGTCTCGATGCTCTCCCACTCGGCTGCGCGGATGGCGTCGTTGAACTCTTCGTTGTACTCGCTGACGTCATTCGACGGGGAAGCATAGAACGACAGCGAACCAAACTTCGACTTGCACTGCTGCACGACATAGGACGGCGCGATCGCCGTCAGGCGGGCGTCAAGTCGTGTCAGCAGCGGGTACCAGCCCGGGCTGACTTCCAGGATGGGCGGCCAGCCTGGCGCGATGCGGTCGATCAGGCGCTGCATGTCTGGTGGATACTCGCTGTGTTCCATCGTTCTGACCATTCACCTTTCGATCGCGGGTCCGCCATCAGATGTCCTACGCGTTCTCATCCATTCGTATCCGAGGCGTCCGACATTCCGTTCTCGAGCCTCGACGCTCCCGCAAGGCGTGCCAGCTGTCGGTGCCGTGATCGTTCGCGGAACGCTCGCCCGACGCGCAGGCTCCGCGTGACGTCTTTGTCGAAGCTGATGAGTCCGCGACGGCGCCAGTCGATCGTGACGTGCCCGCGGAAGGCTGTGACTGCGCGTCTTCGTTCGATGAACTCCATCCCCGGCGGGAAGGGAGCCGGTAGGCCGCTGCTCTCCGGCATGAGATGTGTGAACAGTTCCGCGAACGTCGGACCGAGGCCGTTGCGTCGACGCGTTTGAGCGATGAAGATCGCTGCAGCCAGCGCCCATTCATCACCGGTGTCATCGCCGGTGAAGGACTCGAACATGTAGGTCCACTCGGCGGGCGGCGGTACGTCGGGGCCCCGCCACCAGATCGGGTACGAGTCGGAAGCCATGGCCGCAGTCACATTCGCGGTCGCTGCACGGGCCTTGCCCGCGACGCGACCGGAAGTCATCGGGCTGGGCAGCACACGTGCAAGAAAGCGGAGGAGTCCGATGGGCGTTGATTGTTTCGTATGGCCTCCGAAATTATGCCATACGGAATAGGCCATACGAGGGCGCGACTCTCGCAACCCTGAAAAGATGGCGCGCCGAGACGATACCGCTGACGCGGAGTGGTCTGTTTACGCTCAGCGGCTGGCCACAGCGCTTCGCCGCGCGCGCGAAGGGGCGGGGCTCAGCCAGGAACAGGTGGCCTATCGCGCAGGACTCACGCGATACACCTACCAGAAGTACGAAAAGGGCGAGTCCCGACCAGGCACTCCGGCGAATCCCACGCTGCGTACGATGTTGGCGCTGTCGCAGGTCCTCGACGTGACGGTCGCGAGTTTGATTCCTGCAGACGCGCCTGACCTCAGGAGTCGGTAGGTTCCGCTCTAGATTCGCGATTCCACAGGGACGTGTGAAGCCGTCGTCTCGGGCGTGGGATCGGCAGGCGGGTGCACGCCTTCGCAGTCTGGTCCATGCGAGGTCTGCTCCATTCCGTCGAGGTCGCCTTGATAACTGATCACGTTGTACTCCGCACCGCACACGAAGCAAGCGCCCGACGACCAATCGATCTCTGAGATCTCGTCGCAGCACCCGCACATAACGTGGAGCTGTCCGCACGCGTCGCATTGGCCCACATAGATGCCGTCCACCGGCCCCAACTGGACGTTGCCATACCAACAGTTGTTGGCTTGGCAGTTCCCGAGTACTACTTCTTCCACCAGATCAGAGAAGTCCACGGCATGCTCGTCAAGGACACTCTCGAGAGCGTCGGCAGCCACCTGCGAGGGGTCCGCGTAGAGCGGGACGTCGGACATATCGCGTAGCGTGACCCGCGGGTTTACGCTCCCCTGTGCGCGCAGTCTCGCCGGTTCCGTGACACCACTCGTCGCATACAGGATGCCGTGCGCACACCCGAGGTCAACCAGCTTGCCGACGAACTCATCAATCTTCCCGATGCCGAGTTTTCGCTTGTACTGCTTGCATTCGATCACCACTTCGACGGGTGCTCCCGCCAACGACTTCCTCGCAACGGCGTCCAGCTGGCGCATCGTCCCTGAGAAGTGGCCCCTGACGTGTTCATCGTGCACCACCTCCGCGGCTGGATCGAGATTGGTGATGGTCTTGACCACATCGATTTCGAACTGACGCCACGCGGGAGTGGTCTTGTCCTCCACGACTGATGCGTCTTCATCGGTCGTGAGGTCATCGGTATCCAAGGACGGCCCATCGTTCACCGGCCAATCATCTCAGCAGTTCTCCTCTTTGCGCTCCACTCCGATCTCGCGCGGACTAGCGACGATTGGTGCTGGTCGGCCTCATCGGGCTGACGTTGCGCGTCTGATCCTCACCGCGCAACAGCTCGTTCTCGACGTGCAACTTCGCGACCGCGGTCGCAGCGATGGTGAGTTGCCCTTCGAGTTCCTTGACCCGGGTACGTAACTGCCGTATCTCCGATCGCCGCTCTGTCAGCTGACGCTTTAGGTTCTCGATCTCCTTGTCCCGCGGTTGCGTGCCGTCGACTCGACGATTCCATTCTTCGAGCACGGCCGTGGCGCGGTTCATCGTGGCACGACTTACCTCCGCCTCGCGATACAGGTTCTCCTTGATCAGTCGGCCGTCCGTGCGCAGTGGAGCGCCGGCAAGCAGACGCTCCATCGCTTCGCGGAGCCTGCGCTCCGATGCGCTCATGGCGTCAGGCATCCGTGAATCTCCTTGTGATCTTGCGTACATCTTGAAGCTCGGCCTCAAGCTGCTCGCGATTGTGCGGGGCGACACGTCGATCTCGGAGTTTTGCCACGAGGTTACGCTCCTCGGCGATCCACACAGGCGCATGTTCGTCCGTGATGACAGAGTTGCCGCACACGGTTGGCTGACAACGATTCGGCATGACGCCGTCCGCGGCCGCCGTCGCGGGCAACCCCGTGAGGCAAACGGCCTGCTCTGGATCTCCGAGACAGTGGTTGATCGTTCCCCACCGCAGGGTGCTGAATCGGTCTCGAAGGAGAGCGCGCAAGGTACGTTCGTCTCCGATCTTGACCGCGCTGCCGGCGTCTTCCTCGACGTGCGTCAGCGCGCTGCGGAAGCGTTGCGCGCCGGCGCCAGCAAGTCGGAGGTGGCTCACTGAATCTGAGGACCACATGCCGACGAGACGCGAGGCTACGGCCTCCTGAAGTTCGTGCTCGAACTCCGCAGCCCATTCCGGTGTCTCGCTTGCGTATCCGGACGTCGTGCCATTCGCGACGGCCCGACGCGCGGCATGCTTCAGCTGGATGCCGAGCGCTATCTCTCCGTCGGGCTGCTGAGCTGTGATGGCCGCCATCGTGCGGCGAAACATGTGTGGGGCGAGGTGGAAGTTCGGAATCGGTTCGAGGCCAGCGCCCGGCCCCAGTGCGTTGAGCTGAGGGATGAACTTCTTAAGTTCATCGTGCCGATCAAAGTGGACGGTGCGGCCTCGGCCGTCGCGGTTGCGTCGTGTCGAGCCGAACACCTCCTCGCCAAGCGCGAGCCGCTCCGCGACAGCTATCGCCTGTGCAACGGGTTCGATGATCCACCAGTTGCGCAGGTGCGTTCCTTTTCGGCCCTTGCGCAACTGGGACGTGACCGCCGGCGCGCCGTAGGAGGTCGTGAGTGCATCCTTCTTGATGCTCAGCAGCTCGGAGTCGCGCATCATTGTGAGCGCGGCGCAGAAGACGTAGCAAGCGTTGCGAAGGACCTTCAGTTGCGCGCGGACAGTCGCCGGGTCGAACCCGTTGATCCAGGGACCGACGCTGCCGTCCGCTCGGGTGACATCAGTGGCAGTGGTCATCAATCCGCCCGGGGTCGTCCGAAGTGCGCCCGTTGCGATCGCGTGCGTCACCTTGTGTCGGCGACGCACTACGGCAGGCGAAGTGAGTTCCGCGAACATGCTCTTGCTGTGGCCGCCGGTGACGAGCAATGAAAGCAATGTCCAGTGAATCTCTCCCTGCTGGAATCGTCCGTACGTCAGACGATGCAATGGGACAGAGCTGCTCGTCGCGTCGATCCAGCGCTCGAGAGTGCCGTCAGGATCGTTCAGTCGTACGCGATCCTCCGCAGGACGATCGAGGGCAGCCCATTCGGCAGCTGCAGCAAGAATGTCGTGTGAGAACACATCTATGTACTGCCAGCTGGCTCGCAAGAGAGGCCACCAGACCGCTGGTGGGATCACGGGCGTGCTCAGTTCCTCGCTGGTTGAACGCCCGCTCAGCGCCATCGTCGTCTGAGCTCCCCACGGGCGGAAGGCGATTCCGCCTCCGGTGAGGACGGCGTCGAGGTCATGAAGCGAACGCACTGCATCGACAGCTGAGGTAGTCGCTGAGCTGACGTTCAGCGACTTCATCTGGACAAGGAACTGGTCCAGATGTGCTTGCTGTAGATCCCGTAGCGGGAGCCCCCCGCAGTTTTCTCGGTGCCACGAAGCGAAGTGTTTCAGGCCGAACAGGCGAGAGCTGATCGTCTTGACCGACACCGGTGTCGACCGGCGGTAGACCCCGTGCGCGCGGAGCGTCTTGTGGGCGGGATTGAGTAAAGCGATCGCGAGTTCGCGGGCACGTAGGTTCCATGCGCCGTCGAAACTGTCGAACAGCAGGGACGCGGAATGTCGACCGGCGGCTGGATTCCATCCCAGGGCGAGGAGATCCCATCGCTGGCGGTCACCGAAGGTCGGGATCACATGCTCATTCTCAAGATGTCGGTGCCGCAGAACAGGTTCGTCATCAGGCCAGAAGTCGCTCAGCCGCTCCGAAGCTGGTGCGTTTTGCGCGATCGACGTGGTGTTCATAGGTGAGTTCCCCGTTGGGCGAGGGGTACATGGATGGTCGGTTGCTGATTGTCGATCTTGTTCTCGGCCGCCTGCAGATCGTCGGGCGTGAACTCGCTCAGTATCCGCTCGACGTTCATGAGCTGTTGGCCGTGGACTGCAGCAAACTGGCCAGGGGACATCTCCTTCTCATACCCACGAAGGATGTCTCGGTATGCAAGGATTCGCGGCAGATGGTCGGTGAACACGATTGCGTTCGGACAGGCGAAACACATCGAGGGTCGATGCTCGCAGAGCCGACCGGCGGGACTGAAGGGCGACCCATAAGGCGAGGAACACTGGGCAACGTTCATCGCACGGTCAGTTGGGCTCGATGACAGCTCGGCCGTTGCGGCTGTTGAAAGTTCGCTCTTTGTGTCTGTCGTCACGGCCTTGGCGGGCGACTTGACGAAGATCGGCCCCTCTCTAAGTCGATCGAACACAAGAGCTTGAGCGGCGTTGACAGCGGCGCCGGCGAGGACGTGGACGGTGGTGGACTGGGCGTAGTGGCGTTGATAGACGGCGATGCTGTGATCGTCGCCGGCCGCGGCATCGGCGCTTCGCAGCACCGCTGCGCGAACACTCTTCACCGTCTTGCGAAGCCGTCGAGCGTCGTGAGGCCGCGAGATCCCCGGTGCGATGCTGCTGAGCAGCGCGCCGAACGGTTGGCGGTGGAATGGAGACGCGCGGGGTTCGAGGTGGCGACTGATCGTTCTTTGAACGGTGAGGAACAGGGCATCTATCGTCGGATGCTCCATCGTGTTGGCCTCATCTCTGGCGTGGGCGGTGGCAGCGAGGAGGCGGCGGACGAGGTCGCCGGCTTTCCAACCGTTGTCGGCGTCTGCCGAGGTGATCGGACAGCGGATGGTGCGGCTTCGATGCGCGCGTGCTTTGTGGACGCGCACGTGGAGCGCTGCATCGCTCGATTCAATGTCTTGAACCGTGACACCTGACCATTCCTCGGGAGCTGCTCCGGTGGCCAGCTGCAGCAGAGTGCGGAACGCGATCAAATCCTGGTCCGACGGGTAGAGGTATGACATTGCACGGATCATCGACTGGTGAACGGATTCGTCCTCGAGGCCGGCGCCATCGAGCTGGTTGAGCACGCCGGACCTGCACGCCAGAGCCACATCATCGAAGATCGATGGGTTGTCAGCCCGACCCAACCATCGGACGCCCCACAACACACTGGCGGGGCTCGACCAGCCGTCATCTTCGGGGTTCTTGTTATCGAGCAGTAGCTGTCGCCCAAGCGAGAGTCTTGCTTCAAGGGCGCGTATACGGTTGCGGCAGGCGTCTCGAATCGCGAGGCGCTCCGCGTTCGAGAACTCGTCCAACGGTCGATCCTCACCGCCGCGATGAAGGACCGGGCCTTGGGCCCACCGCATCAGGGGTTCGCTGACTTGCTGGCCGCTGGCTGCGCGTACTCGGAGGAGCCGCCGGATCTGGCGGCCTCGGCGGTGAGGCACGTGGCTTTCGGCTGAATGGGCCTCACTGAGTGAGGATTCCCACTCATGCAGCGCCTCAACCACAGAAGCATCTGCTCGTGACAGGGAGGCCCCTCGGGGGATGGATTCTGGTAAGTCCGTCAGGAGGCTCTCGAGGCCGCGGCGGTAGTGGTACATCGTGCCGTCAGCGAGGCCAAGGGAACTCCTCATTTCAAGCAAGGCGTCGGCGAGCTCGGCTGCGAACACTGGGTGCCGATAGTCCAGTGGGCGTACGACGGAGTCAACGACGCTGCCGGTATCCGTGCGGAACGACATTGGGCGTGGCGCTAGGTTGTGATCGATCATGAGTTAGTCCGATCGGCTAGTGCAGCCTCCGCAAATGTCACTGCGTCATCGTTCCAACTCTCGAACACGTCCTGGATCAAGGCATCCGTGTCCTCGACATAGCGAAGGTAGATCATGGTCGTCGCAGGATTTGAGTGTCCAAGTAGCCGTTGTACGGTCAGCCGAGGATTCATCGAAATGTGCTCGGAAAGCGTCGCCGGGCCGAGCGAGCCCGCTCGACGCTCTGCCTCGCGAGCCAGAGCGAGCTCGGTCAGCGCCCGGAGCGTGACCACTGCGAATGTGTGCCGCAGATCGTGTGGAGTGACGCGCTCGCGGCGTCCACCGAGTCGCTCCGGAGCTAGGTCCACCGCGCGCGCACTCGCGAGCTCAAAAGCTGAGTGCCATGCTCGCAAGCTGATCGGCAGACCGCCTCGCCCCAAGAAGAGGCCGAGCGCTTCAAGCCCGTGCTCGCGCTCAACAACGGCGATCCGTCGGAGATGAGGCGGCAGCAGGTGGAGCCTCCACCTGGAACGACGGCCATCGAGGCGACCACGAATAACACCGGCCGCGGTATCCAGCTCTTCGACGACGAACAGCTCATCGCGGCGGGCCCACAGCGAAGACGCCGAGCGCCGCACGAGTACGCGCCGCTCCGTTTGCCTGTAGAGGTCGATCGTACGCAGCGTCGACACCGGGATGGATACTCGACGGCGCTTCTGATACTTCGCACATGCCTCGAGCAGGATGGATGAGCCCACCCCCGACGGCGCGGTCACCTCTGCGTCGAGGAGAGTGGAGAACTCGGACACTCTCATTCCTGTCGTCACAGCGATCTCGGCGCCGGCCAACGACCGAAGCGAAGAGCGACCGCGCCAGCTTGGGTCGATCCCGCCTGTCGGCCTCATCCCTCTGAGGCCGACGTCGCGGAATGCGACCCACTGCTCCCGAGTCAACGGCCGGATATCAGGCTCGCTGTGCCAAGGGCTGCGCAAGGCTGACGAACGTCCAATCGTGATCCACGGTTCACGGTCGATCATCCCCGTCTGCATCAGCAGGCTGTAAACGCCACGGATCACGACTACCTCTCGTTGCCACGTCGCCGGGGACACCGGCTCGGTGCTGGACAATCGCGAGTCGCGGTAAGCGACGATGTCATCTGTGGTCGCCTGGATGACGTCGGTCCCGCGTTTCGCGAGGAACGATGCGAACCGGAACGCGTCGTAGCCATAGTTGCGCACGGTCGTCTTACCCGTGGCGGCCGCGATGGACCGAAAGTATGTCATCCACGGTTCGACAGGGCGCCACTGATCGTCGAACAAGAGCGGCGTCCCGTCAGGCAGCGACGATGTCGACGCGTATGTATCCCGAGTCAGATTGTCGGCAGCGATCGACGGCGAGAGCCGACGATTGATGAATCGAAGGTGCATGGTGCTCCGGGGTTCTGATCGGTGCTTGATTGAGACACTGACAGAACCTACACATAACTGCGTGTGGATCGGGCAACTTCCTCGTTATCGCCTACAAGGAGCTGCGCAAGCTCGAGCACGCCATCCTCGAGCGGCTCGCAGAGCTGAGCTCCTCGCACCAGATGCTCTGGGCGGACTCGAAGATCAGCATCGAGAACTTCTACGGCATCGAGATCGACGACTTCGCCGTGGAGGTTGCGATCCTCTCGCTCTGGATCGCGAAGCACCAGATGAATCGGGAATTCCGCGAGAAGTTCCGTGTCGAGATCCCGCTGATCCCGCTCAAGGAGACCGGGCAGGTCAAGGCCGGAAACGCGGCGCGGGTGGACTGGAACGAGGTATGTCCGAATGACGGTGAGTCGGAGATCTACCTGATCGGCAACCCGCCGTACAAGGGTGGTAAGTCGCAGAGCAAAGAACTGAAGGCTGACTATCCGTTCGTGTTCGGGACGCGTCCCCACTCGAAGGACCTCGACTACATCGCCCTCTGGTTCGTGAAGGGTGCCGATTACATAGAGGGCACGCGTGCGGAGCTGGCTTTCGTGACGACGAACTCGGTCGCCCAGGGTGAGCAGGTCGGGCTGATGTTTCCGATGATCTTCGCCAAGGGTATCGAGATCGGGTACGCGTACACGTCCTTTAAATGGGAGAACAACGCCAAGCACAATGCTGGCGTGACAGTTGCCGTGATCAACCTCCGTGTTGCACGACCTGGGCAGAAATTCATCTTCACCGATGGGCTTCAGATCGAAGCTAAGAACATAAACGGGTATCTGGCTGATGCTTCCTCCGTGTTCATCTATCGCCGAACTGGAGTGCTCAGCCATTCGCTACCGCGCATGGTCTTGGGCTCTATGCCAAAGGATGGCGGGCACCTGATCCTCGACTCGGCGGAGCGCAACCATGCGATCGAGGCGGCCCCTGAGGCGGACAAGTACCTCAAGCAGTACGTAGGGTCGGCAGAGTTCATCAACGACATCCAGCGATTCTGCGTATGGGTCTCAGACGCAGAACTGTCTTCCGCGAAGCAGGTGGGACCGATCGCAGCACGACTTGATGCCGTAGCCGAATGGCGCGGGGGTCGCGAGGAAGTCGGCGTCCGTGCATTCGCCGAGTTCCCTCACAGGTTCAAGCAGGTCGCCTACAAGGCCACCGAGTCGATCATTGTGCCGCGGGTGTCCTCGGCGCGACGAGAGTATGTCCCGATCGGGTATCTCGGAGAGAACGCCGTAATCTCCGATGCAGCCAATGCGGTCTATGACGCGGAGCCGTGGATCTTTGCGCTGCTCACTTCGAGGATTCACATGGTGTGGCTCGCTGCGGTCGGCGGTCGAATGAAGACTGACTACCGCTACGGTGCTTACATCGTCTACAACAACTTCCCCGTCCCCCCGCTGTCGGAGGCGGTGAAGGAGAAGCTCACCGTCGCCGCCCTCCGCGTGCTCGACGTACGGGAGTACCACTGCGAACAGACGCTGGCCGAGCTCTACGACCCCGAAAAAATGCCGCAGGACCTGCGCGACGCACACGCCCAGATCGACGCGCTGGTTGACTCGATCTATTCGAAGAAGCCTTACGAGACGGACGAGCAACGTCTGTCCGACCTGTTCGCGCTGTACGAGCGGATGACCGCAGAGGAGGCCGCGAAGGCCCCGGCGAAGAAGACCCGGAGGACTGCGAAGTGAACGCGATCAACAAGCCCTTGAACATCGTCGACGTCACGTATGCACAGACCAAGGCTTCGGTGAACACCGACGCGCTGGGCATGCGCGAGATGCAGCAGCGCGTGTTCGAGCAGCGCGACGCCCAGCACCTGCTGGTGAAGGCCCCACCGGCGTCGGGCAAGTCCCGCGCGCTGATGTTCGTGGCGCTGGACAAGCTCTACAACCAGGACCGCAAGAAGGTCATCGTCGCCGTGCCGGAGCGGTCCATCGGCGCGTCATTCGCCTCGACAGCGCTGACGAAGCATGGCTTCTGGGCGGACTGGGAGATCAAAGACGAGCACAACCTGTGCGACGCAGGATCATCGGCGGGCAAGGTCGACGCGTTCGTAAAGTTCCTCGAGGGCCCCGATGCCGCGCTCGTGTGCACGCATGCGACCCTGCGGTTCGCGTTCGAGAAACTGGCCCCGGAATCGTTCAACGGCGCGGTGCTGGCGATCGACGAGTTCCACCACGTCTCCGCCGACACCGAGTCGTCGCGGCTGGGCGCGCTGCTCCGGGACGTGATGAACGGCTCGGACGTCCACATCGTCGCCATGACGGGGTCGTACTTCCGCGGAGACTCCGTGCCGGTGCTCTCGCCCGAGGACGAGGCGAAGTTCACACCGGTCACGTTCAACTACTACGACCAGCTCAATGGCTACGAGCACCTACGGTCGCTGGGCATCGGACACCACTTCTACCAGGGCCGGTACACGGACGCGATCCATGAGGTGCTCGACCTCGACAAGAAGACGATCGTGCACATCCCGAGCGTGAACTCCGGCGAGTCCACGAAGGACAAAATCGAGGAGGTCGGCCGGATCATCGACGCAATCGGTCACGTCGAGTCGACGGACCCGGACACGGGGATCATCAGCGTGCGTCGCGAGGACACGGGTGCGGTCGTGCGAGTCGCGGACCTCGTCGACGACACCGATCAGAAAAAAGCGCGGCGACACGCTGCACTACCTGTCACATACCGCGTCGAAGGAGCGCGACGGCGTCGATATCATCATCGCGCTGGGCATGGCGAAGGAGGGCTTCGACTGGCCGTTCGCGGAGCATGCCCTGACGGTCGGCTACCGAGCGTCGCTCACCGAGGTGATCCAGATCATTGGGCGCGTGACGCGCGACAGCCCGGGCAAGATGCATGCGCAGTTCACGAACCTGATCGCCGAGCCCGATGCCTCGCAGGGCGAGGTCAAGGTGTCAGTGAACAACATGCTCAAGGCAATCACGGCGTCTCTTCTTATGGAGCAGGTGCTCGCGCCGAACTTCAACTTCAAAACGAAGAAGTTCGATGACGATGTGCCGGCAAAGAAGGGCGAGCTCAAGATCAAGGGCTTCAGGGAACCCTCGAGCGACCGTGTGAAGCAGATCGTCGCGACGGACCTGAACGACCTGAAGGCGACGATCCTGCAGGACGACACCTTCGCCCGCGCAGCCGCAGGCTCCGTCGACGCAGAAACGACCAACAAGGTACTGATTCCTAAGATAATTCGTGAGAAGTATCCCGACCTCACCGAGGAGCAGGTCGAGGAAGTGCGTCAGCAAGTCGTCGTGGACTCGGTGATCAAGAACGGTGAGGTGCGCGAGGTCGGTGACAAGCGGTTCATCAAGATGGCCGAGAAGTTCGTGAACATCGACGAGCTGAACATCAACCTCATCGACTCGGTGAACCCGTTCCAGCGGGCGTTCGAGGTGCTGTCGAAGTCGGTTACGCCGTCGGTGCTGCGCTTGATCCAAGACACGATCACCTCGACGAAGATCGAGTTCTCGGAGGAGGAGGCGCTGGCACTGTACCCGAAGATCAAGGCCTGGGTGCAGGTCAACGGCAAGCGCCCCGATCTGCGCTCGGATGACCCTGCGGAGAAGCGCATGGCCGCGGCGCTGCTGTTCCTGCAGAAGCTGAAGCAGAAGCGCGAGGCCGAGAAGACAGCGACCGAGATGGGGGAGCCGTCGTGACCCCGATCGATTTCACGTTCAACGAGAACGTGGTCCTCACAATCGACGACATCCTCGACGACGAGCTGCTAAAGGCGCCGGAGCAACCGAAGAGGATCACGTCATCCGACCGCCTGGAGCGTGCTTTCCTCGAGATCGTCGAGTTCCGGCGTAGCGAAGGGCGGGCGCCCAGCCCGCAGACGCGTGAGATCGCCGAGCGCAAGCTCGGTGCGCGGCTGGATGGCTTTCTCGCCAACGAGGCGAAAGCTGAAGCGGTGAAGCACCTCGACGAGTTCGGTCTGCTCGAAGCACCTGCAGCGCCAGCGTCGCTCGATGAGCTGCTCGAGAGCGACGATCTCGACGATCTGCTGGGCGATGACGCCGGGATACTTGATGTGTCTGGCTTGCCTGTAATCAAGCGGCCAGAGTCCGCCGAGTCTGTCGCACAGCGCGTGAAGGCGAAGGACTTCGAACAGTTCGAGCCACTGTTCAAAGCCAAGCACACAGAGCTCACCGACGGCACTTTCACGCTGAAGCCATTCACCGGCATGGACCTGATCCGAGAGGGTGTGTTCTTCGTCCTCAACGGCGTCATGTGCTTCGTGGCAGAGGTCGGTGACGACGTTGACCTCGTCGTAGGTGGAAAGCGCACCCAGAAGCAGCGCCTGCGAGTGGTGTTCGAGAACGGCACCGAGTCAGCAATGTACAAGCAGAGTCTGATGACGCGGATGTATGAGGCACAAGGGCAGGTTCTGGCTCGCGCCGGTCACGACTCGGATGAGATCCTGGACGCAGACATCGAAAGCGGCCACATATACGTGCTGCAGTCACTCAGTACAGACCCGCTGATCGCGAATCTCGAGCACCTGCACAAGATTGGCTTCTCGACCACGAGTGTCGAACAGCGCGTGAAGGGTGCATCCACGTCCCCGACCTATCTGATGGCTCCCATCAAGATTGTCGCGGACTACAGGGTCTACAACCTCAAGGCCTCCGCGTTGGAGAGTCTTCTGCACCGTGTCTTTGCGGACGTTCGCCTCGACCTGACGCAGACCGACCGGAAGGGACGCGACTACGATCCGTCCGAGTGGTTCGTCGTTCCGCGCGATGTCATCAACCAGGCCGTGGCGATGATCATGTCCGGAGAGATCGTCGACTACTCCTACGACAAGGTGCAACAAAAGTTGGTGCGACTTGCCGAGTGAGTCCAGCGCCTCTTCCCTGTCGTTCAGACGAGGTTTTGCCGCGCCATCGCTGTGAATCTCAACGTGCCTGGTGGGTGGGCGCAGATTGATCGCCCCAACCGCCAGGTCTCGGCCCATTTCGCCTTGCTGCATCAGCCGCACCATGTCCTCCTGTCGGGGTTGCCCGAGGATGAGGCGGTACAGGGGCAGGGCGTCGAGCAACCGCTCGTACTTCTCGTGATCCCTTCTCAACGTGAACGAGGCAATTCGCCGCTGGATCCGGGCGTCCCCCTCGTACACCCACCATGGCGCGAACTGGTCCAAATCGCTTGGTTTCGGGCGACGCGAGAGCAGCAGCGAACGCCGCGTCTCATACCTCCTCCGAGCCGAGCAGACCGTCCGCATCCGGCGAGAACCGCAGGGTCTCGATCAGCTCCAGCTCGGTCGCATCGGGTTGGCGCGTGCCGCCCTTCACGCGTCACTTCGACTGTGCGGCGTACTGGAAGCACCACGGCACGAACAGCAGATAGCGCACGCGGGTGTGCAGGATTGACGTGCAAGGGAACAGGGCGTCGCTGATGCCGTCGCGGAGCTGCCCGATGCCCAGCTTGTTTCGGCTGTCTCGTTGCGTGAACATCGCCGCGAGTTCTCGCATCCGTAGCTGCTCGTCTGCCGACACGTCGAGCCAGGTGATCACGGACGTCATCAGGTCGCCGCGTGTCTCTTGGCCTCATGGGCTTCCCGCACGCGGGCTCTGATCTCCTGCGCGTCCTGATCGGCCGCGCGCATCAGCTCCAGCAGGTGCTTGTGGTGCGCCCAGTGCTGCTGCCACAGGTCGGGCCCGACCGCCGCTTCAAAGTCGACACGAGTCGGGGATGCCTGGCGCTCGTACTCCTGTAGGCGAGCGATGCGATCTTCGATGTCAGGAACACCGCGAGATTCCGGAGAGAGCGGGGCCGAGCTGCGCATCCAGGTCAGCCAGTCCTTGTTGCCCTTGCTCTGGTTGCACTTGCCGCAGGCGGGTACGAGGTTGTGTATCTCGGAGATGTATCCCGTCGGTCGCTGGTTGCTCACCAGAGGACGAAGGTGGTCCCATTCCGTGCTGGTGTCGCCGCAGTAGCTGCAGCTCACACGATCGAGCATGCCGAGAATCTCGAGGGCTGCCCGGACCTCTGCCTCGGTCGGTACGACCACGGGGATGATGCCGTTCACGAACGAGTTCGTGATGCTCGAACTCCGACCCATGATCCGCACGGGCTTCGGCATCGCGAACAAGCTGAGGTAGATCGGGGACTTCATGTCTCGATCATGGCGGAATCCGCGGCGAGAGCGTCAGAACAAGCGCCGACGGTCGCCGATACAGTGGCACCATGACCTCGATTCCCGTGCCCTCCTCCGGTTTCGCGACCATCGACTTTGAGACCACGGGTTTCTACGCCGAGTGGACCGATCGGGCGATCGAGATTTCCGTGGTCCACTCTGAGCCTGATGGCACGATAACCGGCCAGTGGGAGACGCTCATCAACCCGGGGCGGGACCTCGGGCGTCAGGACATCCACGGCATCAGTTCCCGGGAGATCTTGCGAGCGCCGCAGTTCCCGGGCATCACTGCCGACCTGGTCGATCTGCTCTCACGGCGCGTGGTCGTCGCGCACAACGCATCCTTCGACATGAGATTCCTCGAAGCTGAGCTCGGGCGCGCGGCCTATTGGGCAGGCGTGCCGTTCGTTAGCCTCTGCACGATGCGACTGGCGCGCACCCACCTCGGCGGAAGCAGCACGCTCGCCGATTGCTGTGCTGCCTTCGACATCGACCTCAGCGGGGCACACCGTGCAGCGGTTGATGCGCGCGCGACGGCGGAACTCCTTGGCGCTTTCGTGGCGAGTACGGGACAGTCCACTTGGCGTGATTTGCTCGGCCGGGCTGAGCGCCTCGCTCCGTACGCGGGGGAGCGCGGCGAGTGGCTCGCTCGTTCGAGCGTCGAAGAGTATTCGCCGAGCTTCCTGGAGAGAATTGTTGACCGCGTTCCGGACGTCAGCGACTCCGATGAGCAGGCGGAGTATGTCGCTCTCGTCGAGCGGTGCCTCCTCGACCGCTATCTGTCGGAGCATGAGAAGGACGCTCTCGTCGCATTCGCGGAGCGAGCCGGTCTGCCACGCTCAACGGTCGAGCGGCTGCATCGCGACTACCTCGCCGCGTTGGTCAAGATCGCCTGGGCAGATGGCGTCGTCACCGAGGACGAGCGTGCCGATCTGATCTCCGTTGCGGAGCTTCTCGAAGTCCCCGTCGAGATCGTGCTGGATGCCGTGGCTCAGCCCGTTGAGATCGTGGAGCCTCCGTCGATGTCTGCTTTCGCGCTGAGCCCTGGAGACATTGTCGTTCTCACGGGGGAGATGACGCGAGCACGCTCCGAGTGGGAGCAACGTCTCCGCGAACACGGGATCATCGCGAAGCCCGCCGTGACCAAGGCAGCGCGCCTCGTGATCGCGGCCGATCCCGACTCCCTCTCCGGCAAGGCCCGAAAAGCTCGCGACTACGGCATCCCCATCGTCGGCGAGTCTTGGCTCGCCGAACGCTACGCCTGATCTACCCAGGTAGATCAGGTCACTGACGATGCTTCAGATCCGGGCAGTGCTTCGCGACCCTCGCGCGAGTGGCCTCGGGATCTCTTCAACCAGCTAGCTCCTGTCGGGTTCACGACGTGAGGAATCCTGTCCTTCGTCTCCATGGATTAGCTCCCGCGCAGCCCATTCACCACATAGCCGGTCGGATCCCGATCGAGTCGCCCTGATTCGAGTCCGTAGGCAAGCCCAGCTTCGAGGCGTTCCCTGATCGCGGCGGTGAGGCGCTTGCCACCGAACATGCCTAACGCGTCGCGCTTGATCTCTTCGTCGGTCATGCCGCCCGAAAGGTCGGCGCTGACACGCATCGCGTTCGCGATCTCGACCAGCGAAACATGCTCGACATCGCGAGAGGCGCCCGCTTCAACACACTTGACCCCCATCCACGTGTCGGGCTCGATTTGTTCCGGCCAGAGGAAGGTACGTTCTCCGTCGGCCCGGCTCAGCTCGCTCGGTACACAACGGAGGATGGCGGCCGCACGCACCTGTGAGACTCGGTCGAGCCCGAAGGCGGAAGCGACGAGCTTCACGACACGCGCGCGGTGGACCGGACCTTCTGCCCGGACCACTTCCCGGATCGCGTCACGCACCTGGGTGGCGCTTCGACCGTTCGGGAGTGAGTCGAGGACAGCCACCGTTCCCAGTCGAACAGGAATCCATGGGGCGAAGTCTGCGACGTCAGGGTGTCTACGGGGCGTGAAAGGCGCGGGCTCTGTGGGAGTGATCGGCGCTGCGCGGATCAGCCCCGTCGCGCGGTCGAGCTCGACCCGTGCGCTGCTGATGTCTTCCTTGGCCGAGATGGCCACACAAGACTCAGTGATCGAAGGCTCGGGCCCGTCCCCAGATATATCCGCGGCAACGGTCGCTTCAGATGCGTGCTCGCGTGCCGTCGCGAGGAAGTCCTTCGCATCTTCGACAGCCTCCGCCAGACGCTTCAGGGAACCCTCGTGATCGTGCAGCCACTCCGGGAGCCATACTCGCACGACGCTTGGCCAGCGCATCAGCCCCTTCAAGACATCTACCGGAAGCCCGTCGCGGTCGGCAACGGTCTGTCGTGCTCGCCAGTTCTCGCCGTCGAGGAGCACCGCGACGAGCGGCTGATCGGGCGCATCAGCATCGGCGATGCTGATGTCGACTCGAAACTCGGAGAGTCCGACATCGGTGAGCACCGCGTATCCAGCGGAGCGGAGCTCGGCGGCGATTTCATCGCGGTGTCGATCGATACGAGGCATCCGACGCGCTTCATCAGTGACCGCTTCGACACCGCGCGCGGCGAGCTCGAGGTAGGCCTTGAGGTGCTTGATACCGACCGACCCGGTCTGTTCCGCCCGAAGTTGGTCGGGGTCGAAGCTTGCGAACAGCACCACCTGACGGCGGGCGCGAGTGATCGCCACGTTGAGTCGACGTTCTCCACCGGCGCGTGACAACGGCCCGAAATTCAGAGGGAGCACCCCTCGATCGTTCACGCTGAACGCGACCGAGAACAGGATGGTGTCCCGCTCGTCGCCCTGCACGTTCTCGAGGTTCTTCACGAAAACGCCGTCGCGGGCATCCAGAGCGGCGAGGATGCGGTCATCTCCGGTGTCGCGCAGCATGTTGTCGACGAGGTCGCGCTGCTGAGCGTTGAAGGTGATGATGCCGAGCGACGGAATCTCGTCAGGTGACGCGGTGAATCGGCGACGCACCTCATCGACGATCGCCTCTGCCTCGACTCGGTTCGTGCGAAGCGCCTTCCCTCGCCCGGACCGTTCGAAGTGCCCGTGCACGCGCGCGAAGGCGATGCCGTGCCCGTCGATGCCGTCGTCTGCGGCAGTCGACATTGGAGCCGGGAATGACGAGAGCCGGTTCTCGTAGTAGTGGTGGTTGCTGAACGCGATCAGTGATTCGTCTTGGCTGCGGTAGTGCCAGGACAGCCACTTCCGGGGGACCTGGGCTTGGACGCTTTCCGAGAGAATGGACTCCTCGTCGACGACAGTCTCCGGCGTGTAGTCCGTGTCATCGTCGATCGAGGTGCCGGCGTCCGCGAACGACGTCGGCGGCATCTGCTTGCTATCGCCGACCACGACGACGGCGCGGCCTCGTCCCATCGCTCCGACGGCGTCGGCCACGCGAATCTGGGACGCCTCGTCGAACACCACGATGTCGAACAGGTCGGCTTGCGCGGGGAAGAATCGAGCGACCGACTCGGGGCTCATCAGCGTGCAAGGCATGACCTCGACGATGAGATCACCGAAGTTCTCGAGCATCGTGCGCACCGACATGCCGCCTCGCTGCCGGTCGAGTTGGCGCCGGAGGGCTCCCATCTTTCCGCCTGCCGCAGATGAGACTCGCCTGTCAGCCAACAGTTCAGCCGGGATGGATCGGGGGAGCTCGGAGCGTACCGCGTGCGTCGCGTTCGTAAACCTGCTGATGGTGCGGTTGTGTGCTTGGAGATCGAATCCGGTGAGCGCAGTCGCGTCCTGCCGTTCGAGCATCGAGGCCTTTGCGACGCCCTTGTCGAATGCGATCGCCGCGTACTCGGCCGGCACCTCACCGATCAAGAGCGCGCGCCGCGCAGATTCGAGGCCCGCCGCCCGGAGCGGTTCGAGTGCTCTGGTGAAGTCGAGCCAACGCGCGAGTCCGATGTGCCCGGTCTCCGTGATGCGACGTTCCCCACGGGTAGTCCACCACTTCGTGAGGAAGTCCGAATCACCGACCCAGTCGAGTGCGGCCTCGGAATCGGTTCGGGCGGCCGCTTGCAACTCTCGCCAGGCGGACTGGAAGCGGTCCAGCTCTCCAGCGGATGCCCCGACCGGTGTGCTCGCGAAGTACGCGCGTAAGGCGCCGACGAACGGGTCTTCGCTGTTCCCGAGAGCCGTACAGAGCCACGTGGTCCAGTTGAGCCGGGACAAGACGCCCTCGGCGTCGGCCGGAATGAGCGGGTTGAATGAGGCATCCACGAGTGGGATCGGGACTTTGCCGAGTCGTTCGCGGAGCGTGTCAACTGCGGTCGCCGTCGTATCCATTTCGCCGGTCAACGACGACAGATCCTTCAATCGGATGGTCTTCGGCTCGACCGTGAGTTCGTCGGTGAAGCGGGCCAGAACTTCACGTCTGCGCTTCTTGCGCCCGAAGAAACCCGAAGCATCAGCAGCGACGGCGTCGCGGTGAATTCCGTGGATGTCACGGGCAAGAACACTCGCTCCAACCCGTGCGAGCCATGCCGGCTTCGGGAAGCTCGACACTTCAGCGCGAAGGCTCACCAGGAATGCGGTCCACGCCGGGTCTGAGAGGGCGTCGATCGTTGCGAGCGGGTGGCGTGGCGCGCGACTCACTTCGGTCCACGTCGTGATGCCTGCGGGCGAGCCTTCGAGGGCGAGTTGGTTGAGCGGAATCCCACTCTCGACCACAGCAGCGAGGGCTGAATCGAACGCTGCTGCCACGGCATGCAGCTGGGAGCTCTCGACACGAGTGCCTGGGCGTTCATCAACGAAGCCCCACGGGTGGTTCAGGCTCGGCCGGGCCAAGTCCGCGGTTTCGGGGAGCTGACGAAGTGTTTGGCGGAGCGAGTCGAGGGTCGGCGTATCGGCATTCGCGACCAGCGACGACGGAATCGTGAGCGTGGGTGCGTCTGGGTCTAAGGCCAAGTCGGTCGTTCGGGCGGAGTAGAGCGAGAGGCCCGCGGCGTTCGGCTCGTGCAACCGATCTGCGTACCTAGCGAGTGAACGCCTGCTCGACTGGGCGGCTTCGCTGTCGGCGTGAAGCTTCGTGCTGTCGGCCCGAACGTTGAGGTCGAGCGCGCGTTTGATCTGAGCTCGCACTGCGGCAGGGCGTGCCGACTTATCGTGCAGATCCAACGAGAGATCGCCGAGGCCGACGGATTCGAGTCGGGTCTTCACCACGTCGAGCGCCGCTCGCTTCTCGGCGACGAACAGCACTCGCTTTCCAGCCGCCACGGAGCGCGCGAGCAGATTGGTGATCGTCTGCGATTTACCCGTGCCTGGAGGGCCTTCAAGGACGAAGGTTCGACCGGCGACCGCTTCGGCAACCGCATCGAGCTGGGAGGCGTCGGCGGCCACGGGCACGGATTCGCCGAGCTCGTCGAGGTCCACTCCGGCGGCAGGCGCGATCGGGTCGGAGAAGGGCTCGAGCGGAGTCTGGATGAGGTGCGAAACTAGCGAGTTCTTGGCGAGTACTTCCCAGTTCTCGTCGAGATCTTTCCAGAGACGGAACTTCGCGAACTGCAGGATCGAGAGATCGACAGACTCCTCGACCCGGAAGGGCAGACCGGCCGCCGCGATCGCAGTGCGCGCAGCGTGGAACGCGGCGGGGAGATCGATGCCCGAGTCATCCTCGACTGGGTTCGCAAGCCCGGCAATCTCCAGTCCGAACGAGAGCCGAAGCTTTTCGAGAAGGCAGTAGTTCGGGGTAGAGGTGCCGGCCTCGTCGAGGACGAGGCGGTACTCCTGGCCACGGTTCGCCGTGGTCAGGTTCACCGGCACCAAGACAAGCGGCGACCGGAGTTCCCGATCGCTGAACTTCCAATGCAGCATCCCGAAGGCGAGGTAGAGGTTGTTCGCGCCGCTCTCTTCAACGACGGTCTTGGCCTTGTATGCGAGGTAGCGAAGCTTGCTCGTGTAGCTGGCGCCTGTGATGTCGATGTACGCGCGGCGCTTCGTGGTGAGTGCTTCCTCGCGATTCGATTCAGGGAGGTCCTTCGCCCAACGAACGCCGCGCACCTTATCGACGGTCGGAATGTCGTCGGACGCGTTGAGGGCAACTGCCTGGCCAGCGTTGATCGTGTCTTCGAGTCGAGCGACCGACGAGGGTGGAACCTCGAGGCGATAACCGGCACGGTCGGTGTAATTGATTAACTTGTTCCGAAGGCTGAGGTCGAGCAGCGCGTTCTTCCACAACTGCACGCGACGTGGAACCGTCGACCCGCCAGGAGTGGAGCCCGCGGCCCCACTCGGCGCAAAATACGGCTCGGGAGCCACCGGCTTCGGCGCCTCGTACGCGGTGATGACGACAGTTCCGTCGGTCGCGACTGCGCGACTCGGGAGCGGGAAGATCTGATGTTCGCGGGCCTCGCGCACGTCGGTGACCCCGAGCAGCTCGTTCCACTCGGCGTCGGGGCGAAGGTACCTCGCCCGGGGTGCGCGATTCGCGTCGCCGAACGAACGGGACTCAGCGCCGCCAGTGAGCATCGTTGTTTCGATGAGCCCGATATGGCCGAGGTCGACGAGATTGGCAAGCTCCATCGCGTCGGTTGTGGCGACGGTACCGAGCGAGTGGTCGGAGCGCCAGTATCCGAGGAAGATGTGCCCGTTTGCGAGCCACATGGTCGAGTTAACTCCGGCGAGCTCGAGCGCCGATGCCATCGTGATCGTGGTGTCGAGGCACGTGCCGAGACGCTCTTCGAGGACCTCGCGCGGGGTGCGAACTCGCTGGCCGCGCTGTCCCCAGGTCGCGGGCGGCTCGGCATATCGGATGTCCCGACGTCGAATCGCGTCGTAGATCGCAGCTGCGATCGCATCGACCCGATCGGGACTCTCGGACTGGTATCCGTCGATCTCGGTGTTCCCTGTTGTAACACCGAGAATGTCGCTTGCTTCGACGAGCAGGGACGGAAGTGCGGAGGAATTGGGTTGCACGTGGGCTGCCAGCAGTTCGAGGCCGAGTTGAAGCGGAGTGCCGATCCACTGATTCGCCGCGAGCACCCGGACATCCTTCGATGACAGCGCGAGCACGGTTCCTGCCGCGTCGCGAAGCGTGACGCGCAGCACGCCTTGCTGTTCCACGTCGATCTCAAGCATGCGCTGCGGGTCGAGTTGCAGTCCGATGTCGCGGATGGTCGTCGACTGTCCGACCTCCAAGTCGACAAACTGTACCTTCGGGTCGCCGAGGGAGCCGGTTGCGGAGAGTACATCGATTTCGAGGGATGCCCCGCGGTGATCTTCGAGGACATCGACGATAGTGACCTCGTCGAGCACCGGAATTTGGTTCATCGCCATCGGATAGCTGAGGTACGTGATCGCGTTCGTCTCGATGCGCGCGACGGCTCG
This sequence comes from Microbacterium sp. IO18, assembly GCF_049099505.1. Classification (NCBI taxonomy): domain Bacteria; kingdom Bacillati; phylum Actinomycetota; class Actinomycetes; order Micrococcales; family Microbacteriaceae; genus Microbacterium; species Microbacterium sp. IO18. The sequence goes on along the minus strand of NZ_JBMJAF010000001.1, from coordinate 2,052,600 downwards.
CTGAGTGATCGATCCGGGCGTCGCGACGGCACCAGCCGCATCGTTGGGAATCCGGGCGCGAGTGCCAGGGTCGAGCGGAGCAGTCGACTCGGCGGCCGGCTGACCCGAGTTGGCCATCGCGGGAGCAGGAAGTATGGGGGTCTTCAACCTCGCGACTTCGGCGGCCTCGTCGTCGGCGGCAATCAGACGAAGGAGCAGCTCCATCGAATCCATAGCGCGGTATGCCTGGGCGGCAGAGAACGATTGATTGTGTGCCCAGCCATTGCGGACCTGCCGAAGCTCGCTCGCATACAGCTTGCCCTGACGCGACAACGCACGTTCGAACGGGTAGCCGAGCTCGCCGAGATGTTCGGTCATGGCGCGCAGCATCAAGGAGAGGTCACCGCGCGAGTACTGGGTGACGTTGCGACCACCGCGACGGTCCTTCTGCTGAAGGATCGTGGTCCAATCGCTGATGTCAGGTGCGGCCTCGGCGAGCACGCGGTCTACGAACGGGCGCAAGCCGTCGATCAGTACTCCGAGCGCATCGCCGACGTCGGAATGATGGTTGCTGTCTTGCACGGGTCTCCTCCTGCTGGACCTTTCGATGCCGAGTCGATCGACGATAGGGGTGACCGACGACATCGCAGGGAGTAAGGCGAGGGTATCGGACGGCTCTCCGTCGACGGAACATGCGCGAACGGCGTCTCATACCCAGTTCCTAGCTCAAGACCGCGGCGAGCTCCGGTCCCTCGCCCTCGCACAGTCGCGCCATTGCGCGAGCCACGGCTTCGGCGCGCAACTCGATGAAGCTCGCGAAGTCCGGCCCGACCTGCGCCAGAAGTTCGGCGCCGACCACCGCGTCCGGATATGGCCCTGCATCTCGAAGAGCCGTGACGGGGATCACGTGACTCCGCAGCCGAGCCTCAACGGACTCCACGCTCGGAGCAGCCTCGGCGCGCGCTGCCAGGTAGGCGATCGGGTCGAGTCGACCGATCGTGCGATTCGTCCGCCACGTGATGAGGGCGCAGTTCAGTGCCAGGTTCGGATCGATTCCGGCGTCGCTGAGCAGCTTCGCCGGGAAGAGGTGGTGGTATTCGCGCTTTCGGACGTTGGAGGCGCTGAGTGGCGAGTCATCCGCGAAATCACGCGCACCGAAGTAGTTGGTCGCGGCGAGTATCGCGCGTGCGAGGCTGCTCCGCCCACTCGGCCACCCTGCGGCCTGGAGCGCCCGAGTACTGGGAAGCGGGTACACCTCGCGGTTGAGGACGGGCACGGTCGAGTCGAGCAATGCGAGCGCACCGGGTGTCGGCGCAGACGCGAAGGTGAGGAGCGGCTTGGCGTCTGCATGCGCACGAGTCGCCGCCGCGCCGTCGTAGCGTCCGGTGAAGAACGCGGTCCACAGGTACTTTCGGCCGACATGTTCGACCAGCCCTCGGGCGTCGCCGAGCTTAGGGGAACGAACGAACATCGCGGCCACGACAGGCACTGCTACGGCAGTGGGCAGTCGCTCGGCATCCCAGATTCGCATCTGCCCGAGAAGCTCGATCGCGTCGAGGAGGCCTTGTAGCGTGAGGTCCCATTCCTTGACGAGTCGATCGGCATCGAGGCTGAAGAAGCCAGACTTGTTCGGCGAGAGATCCTGGTGCAGCGCGATCGTCTGAAGGAGGAGATCGGACACGGAACCGAAAGGGCCGACGTGCGGATGCTGCGCGACGAACGTGTCGATCATCTCCTGCAGCCGAGCTCCCGTCGCGTTCTCCACCTCTGCGACGACGATGTCGAACGGGCGAAGCGGCTTTGCATTGGTGTTCATGTTGATGAACACCTCGAGAGCGACCGACTTTGGTGTGCTGGCGGGAAGATTCAAGTACGGGAGCCGATAGTGCTTGACCGTCTCACGGAGTGGAGAGACGACGTCGTCCTTGAGGAACCGTCGCCGCGCGTCGTAGGCCTCCATGGCGGCGAAGATCTGCGTCGCATCGGAATCGGCGTGGAGCGTTGGCTTGAGGTGCGAAGTCGCCTTCTCGATCCACGCTCCTACCTCATCGTCCGACGCGGGGTCCAGAAGGTGCACGGGAACCAGACCTCGCTGTGCGCATTGAGCGGGGTCTTCGGTCCAGCGTGGCATCAACTGCCCGTTCTTGTTCTTCCACGTCGTGTACGACCAGACGTCGACGCCGTCACCATCGTTCTGCGGGTCCTCGTCGAGCAGGGGGTGATGGACGAAGAACTTGCGATCCTCGTAGTTGCCCTTGAGTGAGCGCCAAAGCGCGGTGAGTCGTTGCTGCCCGTCGAGAAGGTGCTCCGTGACCTTCGCATGCGTCTGCGGAGCGGTTACCAGCGGCCGCGAATGGAACTGCTCTTCCTCGCCGACGTCGAGGACAAGAGTGATTCCCAGCGGAAGATCACGGATGATCGTGCGCAGCATTGACTCGATTCGGCGTCGGTCCCAGGCCTCACCGCGCTGAAAACTTGGAAGGTGAAGCTTGCCGGCCGCGATATCGGAGAGCCACTGGTGGACGGGCCGATCAAGGGCTTTGCTCCCGGTGCTCATGACTCGCCCACCTCGCTCTTCGGGTTGCGGCGTCTGAATGTGCGTCCGGCGAAGTCGGCGAACGATCCCGCGATCTCCTTGGCCTTGTCCACGCCCTCAGCGCCGATGCGTGTGGCGGCCTCGACGCCTTCTGTGCCGAGGCGGCGCGCCGTGTCTACGCCGTCGCTGCCGGCTCGGAGCAAGTCATCGCGGGTGTCCGCAACTGCGGCCGACCAACGCCGGGACTCAAGCTCGTCTGGGGCCGCTTCGACGCCGAGGTGATCGTGGAAAGTTCCGACAGAGTCATTGACTGCGTTCCTCGACCGAACAATCGCCGGAGACTCGATGGGATTGAAGAGCACCTTCGAGTTCGCAAGCGACGCTGCCACGTCCATGCGATTGAGGAGCTGCCGCGTGGCTTGTGTGATCACCTCCGCGCGGTTGGCGCGAGCCGTTCGGAGCGCGATTCGGTGACGGTCGAGTTCCTCGGGAGATGTCTGGAGGACGCGGTCGAGTTCGATGACCCCTGTCGCCTCCTGCAGGTAGAAGCAGTGTGCGAGCACAGCGAGCCAATCCTGCACGTGACGGTCGACGTTCTTCGACAGGTCGGCGAGTTCATTGACGGACTTGCTTTCTAGCTTTTCCGCAAGGGCATCGATCTGGCGCAAGGCGTATGCCTGGGTGCGAGCGATCGTCATCGCCGATCCCTGCACCTTTGACCAAGTCACGTCTGAAACGCCACCGACTTCCTTTCGGATGGTCAGCGCCTCTTCGAGCATCATGTCCACGCCGATCATGTCCGCGAGCACAGCATCTTTCTGCGCTCGGAGCACGTCATCGACCTTCTCGTCTATGACGGCGAGGTAGTCGGTGATCTCTTCCATGGTCTGCTGCATCGCAACCTGGGCCATGATTCCCGCGACGCCCGCGAGCATGGCTGGGTTCGTCAGCATCGATCCCGGCGTCTTGAGGAACTGCAGATTCTTCGCGAACTGCCCATTGGGAGCCCGGAGAGTCGCATGGAGATTACCGCTTGACGAGTTCGTCACTTTGGGCAGTTTTTGCGCGGCAGCCCACGACTCCTCAGTCAGCTTCATCCAGCGCCCGGAGTTCGCTGTGATCTCGGAGCCTGCCTTGAGAGCAGCGGCGCCACCTCCGAAGGCGCTCCCAAGCCGCGGAAGTTCAAGATCGCGAGACTCGAGGCGATTGGATGTCAAGAACTGTTCCACGCTGGACGCTGGGCCGATCAGCGCGAGCCCATCCCCGTCGGTGATCAGCTCGATCTCGGAGAGATCTACGTCGTCCATACGTGATGCCCTTTCGTGCGAAACCCCATGCGCGCCTATGAAGATCATGGCGTATGCGCACGACAACGCGACACTGCGCACCTCCCGCCCCCCTTCCCCCGTCCCCGGTTCCTCCGACATGATGAAGAGGACCGACCTCGAAGGAGTCCGCCGTGTCACTCACATCACCCCCGGCCCCGCAGCCCGACACCACTGCCGCCGGGCTCCCCGGAGCTGTGGTGATCATAGGCATCCGACGGCTCCTCATCTGGGCCCTCGTCGCGGGAGTCCTCTACTCCGTCTTCATGAGCGGCAGCAAGGGATTCTGCCCGGGAGGAATCGATGCCGATGGCGGGTTCATCGACGCGGAGGGCCGGTCGGTCGAGCAGGCTCCGATGTGCGTGTCGTTGGCACTCCGTCCCAGCGTGTTCGTCTATGTCGGCATCGCGCTGATCGTCCTGATCGCGATTGGGCGCGTCACCAAGGCATCGGATGAGCGCGCCGCCCTGCGGACACTGGAACGCGCGATCCGAGGAGCCGGTCTGCTCGTCGCCGTGGCCCTCGTGGTTTCGCACGTGTGGTTCCAGCTGATTCCGCTCGAGCAGTTCTCGTCCGGCTCCTGGTCCGTCTTCAGCCCCTTCCCACTCGGGGTCATCGACGTCGTGATCGAGCCGATGACGGGGCCCTGACGCCCGGACGGCAGGTGTTCTACCTCTAGATCGGATCTTCGGCCCCCCCGAAGGCCCGCCATCACGATTGCGGCACGTTCACGCCTCGGGTGCACGCGTCAGGTTAGCGTGCCTTCATGAAACGTCGGCGCGGTATTGCGATCCTGCTCCTTGCGCCGATGCTGGCATTGACGGCGTGCACGCCTGCCGCCACCGGAACGCTGGGCCTGCTCCGGCAGCCGGACGGCTCACTCGAAGTCCTCGTGCGCCTGTGCCACGGCTCGGTCGATTTCCTCGAGCTCCGTGCCGTCAACTCCTTCCCTCCCAACCAAGACGGCGATCCCGATGGGTGGACCAACGTCAAGACGAAGGAGTTCAACCTGTCGGAGCCGATCAGCGGCGAGGGTGAGGTGGCGATGCCGTTCCGCGAGCAAACACTCGGGAAAGACGTCCTCTTCGCAGTGAAGGCGTTCGGCGACAACGGCGAGAACGCGGAGTCCGGCCTCTTCAGCGCGAGCGAGCTGGCGGCCGTGAAACCTGGCGAGGTGCTCACGCCCATCGGGATGTTCGCGTCCGACATCTACGACTCTTCGGATGACCCCGTCGTGAGTCCCGAGGAATTCGAGCGGTTCGCAGAAGACTTCTGCTCGTGATGATCGGATGCCGACCTCGCTACCGCCCCGCCCGTACCCGCAGTCCGAATGCGATCCCCGCGAGCGCGATCACCACGATCCCGTACCCGACGCACACCGCTTCGAGCCCGAACACCCCGACCAGCGCACCGGCGATCACGGCCGGCACTCCGAAGGCCAGATACGCCAGCACATACAGGACGGCGAAGGTGTCGGCCCGCTGCGTCGCCGGGATCCGCGGAGCCAACGACGCGACGACTCCTGAGAACGCGGTCCCGAAGCCCATGCCGGTGACCGCCGCCGCGACGAGGTAGAACGGCAGCGACCCCACCCCCAGCGCGATCAGCGACAGCAGCGTCCCGACCCCGAGCGCTGACGTGCCGAACAGCACCATCGATCGCGCGGAGATCCGCCGCAGCACGAAGGCCGTCACCGCACCGACACCGGCGAGCAGCACGACGCCGAGCCCCTGCCACACGTGCGCCTCCCCGCCGAGCTCGCCCCGCACGATGTTCGCGCCGAGCGACAGGAAGAGTCCGCCCGTCGCCCACCCCGCGATCACGGCCGGAGCCCCACGCCAGAAGTCGGCCCGAATCGCCGGAGGGATCGACAGCCGGAAGCTCAGCGACGCCCACGCTCCGGGCGTGCGGGGCGCGGTCTCCGGCACCAGCAGGAACAGCGCCGCCAGTACGAGGTAGATCGAGCTCAAGGGCGCGAACACGTCGAGCAGGGCCTCGCCGCTCACGTCGAGCATCACCCCGGACGCGAGCGCCCCGAGCGCGAGTCCGATCCCGGGGCTCAGCGCGTTCCACAGCGCCGCGACCCCGGCACGCCCGCCCGGTGCGAAGTCGAGCACCGTCGCCGACAGGGCCGAGATCAGCAGACCACTCGCCACGCCCTGCAGGATGCGCGCGAGGAACAGCACCGCGACGGCATCCGCGTGCCAGAAGAGGAACATGCTTCCGGCCAGCAGCAGGAACCCGGCGATCGCGACCGGACGACGACCCACGTGATCCGAGAGCGAACCGGCGGTGAGGAGCGTGAGCAGCAGCGCCACCGCGTACACCGCGAATACGGCGCTGATCACCACAGCCGGGAACCCGATGTCCTGCGCGAGCACCGGATAGAACGGCGACGGCGCACTCGCCCCGACCATCATCAGGATCTGCGCCACGATCGCCAGCACGAATCCGAACCGCGCCCGGGGGACCGCGCCGGGCGCGGTGTTGCCCGCCATCGACGGACGGATGATCGGCGCGGTGCTGGTCATGGCGACTCCTCATAAGGTTCGAGAATCATCGAACTATCGGAGCGTACTCGCCATCCTGTGATTGTTCAACTATTCTCGAACCATGCCTGGCGATCTCCCTCACCCGGAACGCTCCGAGATCCAGCTCACGGATGTGCTCTTCGCGCTCAGCGACCCCGAGCGCCTCGCCATCGCGCGCCAGCTCGCCGACGGACCCCTCGACATGGCCGCCTGCCATGCCACCGATCCGAACCTCCCGAAGTCGACCAAGTCGCACTTCATGAAGGTGCTGCGCGAAGCCGGAGTCATCCGCAACGAGCCCAACGGGCGCCGGCGGATGCTGACGCTCCGACGCGACGACCTCGACGCGCTCTTCCCGGGACTGTTGGATTCGGTGCTGCGCACTCCGTGACCGCCCACCGGCCGTCGCGCGTGGATTCCTTGCTCACCCGCAAGAGTGAGTGTATAGTCACTCATGTGTCCAGCACTCGCAGTTCCATCCTTTCGACAGCCGACGCCCGTCGGCCCCTCGTGGCTGCGGCAGCGCTGGCGGCGTTCGCGCGCAGTGGCTATCACGGCACGACCGTCGCCGACGTGGCTCGCGAGGCCAAGATCTCGCCGGCCTACGTCTTCAAGCTGTACTCCGGCAAGGAGGCGCTGTTCGTCGTGGCGCTCGAGGCTTGCTTCGACGCGATCCTCGCCGCTCTCGAGGAGGGGGCGGATGCCGCCGCCGACACCTCGCCGGAAGGCGTGCTCGACGCGATGGGTGATGCCTACGCGCACCTCATCTCCGACCGGACGCTGTTGATGTTGCAGGTGCACGCGCAGTCGGTCGCCGAGATCCCCGCCGTCGGTGGGGCGCTGCGGGAAGGGCTCGAACGCGTCACGACGTTCGCGAAGACCCGTTCTCGGGCGAGCGACGACGACGTGCAGCGCTTCATCGCGTACGGGCAGCTCTGTCACCTGATCGTCACGACGCAGCTCGACGGGCGCCCGGGGGACTGGGTCGCCCTGCTGACCAAGGGGATCACGCACCCCGACTGATGCTTCTGTCGGAGGCGGGTCCTTTTCCGCGCCTTCAAGAGTGAGTGAGCAATCACTCAACACCTCCTCCACCCACAAGAATCGAGAAACGGAGCACGTCATGACCACCCTCACTTCCCTCCCGGCGGTCGCCGCACCGAGCAGCACGCGTCGCTGGCTCGCCCTCAGCGTCCTCGCCCTCGCCCAGTTCCTCGTGGTGCTCGACGCTTCGATCGTGAACATCGCCCTCCCCGTCATCGGGCGGCAGCTGGGCATGGATACCGCCACCCTCTCGTGGGTGATCACCGCCTACGTCCTCGCGTTCGGTGGCCTTCTCCTCCTCGGTGGACGCCTCGCCGACCGCTACGGGCATCGCCGGGTGTTCCTCCTCGGAGCGGCCGGGTTCGTGGCAGCATCCGCGCTCGCCGGTTTCTCCTTCTCGAGCGAGATGCTCCTCTCCGCCCGCGCCCTGCAGGGGGTGTCGGCCGCGCTCCTCGCCCCGGCCGCCCTCGCGCTGCTGACCCAGCTGTTCCCGGACGACGCCGAACGCACCAAGGCGCTGGGCGTGTGGGGAGCGGTCGCCGGCGCCGGATCCGCCGCAGGGGTGCTGCTCGGTGGGGTGCTCACGGCGACCCTCGGCTGGCAGTCGGTGTTCTTCGTGAACGTGCCGATCGGTGCGCTCGTGCTCATCGCGATCCCGCTGCTCATCACCCGTGACGGCCTCCGTGTCTCCGGTCGACTGGACGCTGCCGGCGCCGTGACCGTCACTGCCGCACTGGTCTCGCTCGTCGGTGCACTGAGCGCGGTCGAGCAGGTCGGGTTCGTGCATCCGTTGCCGCTGGGACTGCTCGCCCTCGCGCTGATGCTCGGAGGGGTCTTCGTGGCGATCGAGCGCCGCGCCGCCGCTCCTCTCGTCCCGCTCCGCGTGTTCCGGAACCGCAACCTCGCGCTCGGCAACATCGTCATGCTGCTGGGCGGGGCCACCATGGTCGCCCTCTTCTTCGCCCTCTCGGTCTACATGCAGGCCGTGCTCGGCTATGACGCCCTGACCGCGGGCCTCACGCAGCTACCCCTCGCCGGTGTGCTCGTGCTCGTCGCCGGCGTGGTCCCTGCCGTGATCGCCCGCGTCGGCACGCGGCCGGTGCTGATCGGGGCGCTGCTCCTCCTGGCGGCAGGGCTCGTGTGGCTCTCCGCATCTCCGGTGGATGCCGCGTTCCTCACGCACCTGCTCGGTCCGACCCTCCTGATCGGCGTCGGACTCGGCGGCGCGGTCGTCGCGACCACCCAGCTCGCCGTGGACGGCGTCGAGGGCGGAGAGGCCGGACTCGCGGGTGGACTCGTCAACACCAGTCAGCAGTTCGGTGGCGCGATCGGGCTCGCGGTGCTCGGCACGGTCGCCGGGCTCCGCACCGCGGCACTCTCGGCGGAAGGGTCCTCCCACGCCGAGGCCCTCACGGGAGGGTTCTCCTGGCTCTTTCTCGGCGCGGCTGGACTGGCGGTCGTCGGCGCGGCGATCGTCGCGGTCTGGCGACGCGACTGAGGGTGTCGGAGCGAGCCCGTGGACGACGGCGCAGGGCACGTTCTCCACGGGCTCGTTCGTGTGGGTGGGATCGAAATGACCTTCTGAGTTCGCCGGAAGTCACGGTAATGACAAGTGATGGTTGCCTTTTGTTTGGCATTCTGGCCTCAGATTTGGAACGGATGCCGAGATGGGCGGATACTTCTGGCATCCCGGCCGTCGTGAATCGGCTGGGGAATCGACATGCAGACCTCCACCGCACTCGCGCCAGGAACGACCATCGCCATCGTCGGCGCCGGTCGTGTCGGACGCGTGCTCGCCGGGGCTCTGCGCGCGGCCGGGTTCGACGTCCTCGGACCCCTCCGGCGCGACCAATCGATGCCGAAAGCGGAGATCGCGCTGCTCTGCGTGCCGGACCGCGCCATCCCGGCGGTGGCGTTCGTCGCACGACCGCATGTGCGGTTCGTCGGACACGTCTCGGGTGCCACCTCGCTCGACGACGTCGACTTCCGTTTCCACCCCCTGCAGACCTTCACGGGGACCGAGCCGCCCGACGTGTTCCACGGCATCGGCGTCGCAGTCGCCGGCCGCACCGACGAAGCCCGCTCTGTCGCCGAGCAGCTGGCCCGCGTGCTCGGGACCCGTCCGTTCATGGTCGACGACGAGCACCGCGTGAGCTATCACGCGGCCGCATCGTTCGCCTCGAACTTCGTGCTGACGGTGCTCGATGCGGCCGAGCAGCTCGCCGTCGCCGCCGGCATGCCCGAGGGCGAGGCCCGCGAAATCCTCACCCCGCTCGTCGGTCGCACCATCGAGAACTGGGCACGCGTCGGAGCGCAGGAAGCTCTCACCGGACCGATCGCCCGAGGGGATGAAGCCACGGTCGCGCGTCAGAGGTCGGCTGCGAAGGAACACGACCTTCAGGCACTGTTCGACGCCCTCGCCGTGGTCACCCGAACGATCGCCTCGCGGGAGGCAGGGTCGCGAGGGGTGCTGCAGCGGGAGGGGGTGTCGCGGGAGGGGTCGGGGGAGGTCACGTCGCGGGAGGGGGCGGGTGAGATGGCGTCGCGGGAGATGGTGTCGCGGGAGGAAGGGTCGCGAGGGGTGCCGTCGCGGGAGGCGGTGTCGCGTGAGGGGGCGCGGGGGAACCCGTCGCGAGAAGTTGCCGGCGAAGAGAAGGAGTCTTCTGTATGAGGATCCTCCGCACGATCACCGAGGTTCGGGCGGCCGTTCGCGACGCTCGGCGCACGGACTCGTCGGTCGGGCTCGTCCCCACGATGGGGGCGTTCCATGACGGGCACCTCTCTCTCATGCGTGCGGCCCGAGCGGCTTCTGATCTCGTCGTCGTCTCGCTCTTCGTCAACCCGACGCAGTTCGGCGCGAACGAAGACCTCAGCACCTACCCGCGCGACGAGGCGCGAGACGCCGCGCTCGCCGAAGCCGAGGGCGTGGATATCCTCTTCGCCCCCGCGGCATCCGAGATCTACCCCGACGGGTTCGCGACGAACATCCACGTCGCCGGCCTCACCGATGTTCTCGACGGTGCGAGTCGCGGCGCACATCACTTCGACGGCGTCGCCACGGTCGTCACGAAGCTGTTCGGGATCGTCCGCCCTGATGCCGCCTACTTCGGGCAGAAGGATGCGCAGCAGGTGCTGGTCGTCCGCTGCGTCGTACGCGACCTCGACCTGGACGTGCGGATCGTCGCGTGCCCGATCGTGCGCGAGGCTGACGGGCTCGCGATGAGCTCGCGCAACGTCTACCTCGATGCGGACGCCCGTGCTCAGGCGACCGCGCTCAACCGTGCCCTCGACGAAGCGACCGCGGTGTTCGACGGCGGTGCCCGTGACGCCGGCAGCATCCTGTCGACCGCTCGTCGCGTGCTGGACGAGGCCGACATCGATCCGGAGTACCTCGAGCTCCGCGATGCCGAGACTCTGCGCCCTCTCGGACGCGTCGACCGCGACGCCCTCCTCGCCGTGGCTGCGCACGTCGGGGCTGCTCGGCTCATCGACAACCACATCCTCTCCGGGGGCGACGTCGCCGCCGGCCCCACCGCGACGGAGGTCCGCGCATGAGTGCCCAAGATGCTTCCCACCCCCGTGTCACCCTCGCTACCCTCGCCGCGAAGAAGGACGCGGGCGAAGCGCTCGTCATGGTCACCGCGTATGACCACCCCAGCGCGCAGATCGTGGAAGCTGCCGGGGTCGACATCGTTCTCGTGGGCGACTCGGCCGCGATGACCGTGCTCGGCTACGACAGCACGGTGCCGGTCACGGTCGACGAGATGCTCATGCTCACCAAGGCTGTTCGCCGCGGATTGACCTCCCCGCTGCTCATCGGCGACCTGCCCTTCGGGTCGTATGAAGCCTCTGACGAACTCGCCCTCGCGACGGCACAGCGCTTCATCAAGGAGGCTGGCTGCGACCTCGTGAAGATCGAGCGCGGCGGCGCGACCGTCGACCGCGCTCGGGCCCTGGTTCGAGCCGGCATTCCCGTGGTCGGGCACGTCGGACTCACCCCGCAGACCGCGACGGCTCTCGGCGGCTACCGCGCGCAGGGTAGAACCGCCGAAGCCGCGCTCGCCGTGATCGATGATGCCCTCGCCCTGCAGGATGCCGGGTGCGCGATGCTCGTGATCGAAGCAGTGCCCTCCGAAGTGACCGCAGTCCTCATGCCGCGCCTCGACATCCCGGTGATCGGTATCGGCGCCGGAGCGGGTGCCGACGGGCAGGTGCTCGTCTTCCACGACCTCCTCGGGCTCTATGACGGCGGGGCAGCAAAGTTCGTCAAGCGCTACGCCGATCTGCGCAGTGCGGCCATCGACGGCGTCGAGGCATACGCGCGGGAGGTGCGCAGCGGTGTGTATCCCTCGGCGGAGCACGGCTACACGATGGCGCGCGGTGAGGCGGCGCGCCTGGAGGAGATGCTCGCGACGCGCTGATCCAGCCGGCGCGTGGCCGATCGCCGGCCCCATCGAGAGCATCGCGGGCGTGCGACTCGCATCCGGGGTCATTGTGTGGGGTCATGTTTGCATGGTACATAGTTTCGAAGACGCTTGGTGTGTGATCCCGCGCTTGTGGATAGTTTGCATGGATTCTTGGCGATATTCCGGCATTTAATCGAATAAAGCTTCGAAAGTAGAGCCATTCCGGGTTAGAGTGAAGCATGTCCACTTTGACCGGGTTGCACGAGGCGATGGCTCGCCTCGATGACGCGTGGTCGCGCGCCGAGGAGACCGACGATCTGTCTCGAGCGCAGCTGATCGCCGTCAATGATGCGATCGGTCTGTTGCAGCGGCGTCTGGATGCTGTGCACGTGGAGGTGGCGGCTGGTATCTCACGCGAGTCGCGCCCCGAGTTGGGAGCAGAGAGCCTCGCGAAGCAACAGGGCTTTCGGAGTCCGGCGAAGCTGATCGCAGCGACGTCGGGGGTATCGACGGGTGATGCGCAGCGTCTCGTCAAGGTCGGCGAGGCGACGGCGCCGCGTATGGACCTGATCGGAGCGCGCTTGCCGGCGAGGTATCCGCTCGTACGCGAGGCGCTGGCCACCGGGGCTCTCAGTGCGCAGGCGGCGGCGATGATCGTCGGGCTGCTGGATCGGTGTCGAGTGGCTGCCGGCCCGGAACGCATCGCCGAGGGGGAGCGGGTGCTCGCCGAGAAGGCTCAGGGCCTCGCGCTCGACGACGTCCGCAAGCTCGTGGTCCGCGCGGAGGCGTGGCTCGACCCGCACGGGGTCGAGCCGAAGGAGGAAGAGCGCCGCGGAAAGCGTGCGCTGACGCTGTTCGAGCGTGATGGCATGGTGCATCTGAGCGCGGTGCTGGATGCGGAATCGGCGGCTCCGGTCGTGACGGCGATCCGGGGGTATGTCTCAGCGGCGTTCGCAGCGCGGAAAGATGCGCCGGATCCCGATGCAGTCGATGCGGATCGTCGTTCGGTGCCGATGCTGCAGGCGGATGCACTGGCCGTGTTCGCAGCTCATGTTCTCGGGTGTGCGCAGCGGGTGCCGTTGGCGGGTGCGACGGTCGTGGTGCGGATGCGGCTGGAGGATCTGGAGTCCGGATCCGGAGCCGCAGAGGTCGACGGGATCGAACAGCCGGTCAGTGTCGGTGCGGCGCGGCGGATGGCCGCGGGCGGGGCCGTGATCCCGTGCGTGCTCGGCGGTGCGAGCGAGGTTTTGGACTGGGGCCGGGAGAGACGCCTGTTCACCCGGGCGCAACGGTTGGCTCTGGTGGAGCGGGACGGTGGGTGCGCGATGTGCGGGTTGCCGCCGGAGATGACGAAGGCGCATCACATCCGCTGGTGGAGGCGAGATCGAGGGCCGACGGATCTGTCCAATGGGGTGCTGCTGTGTGAGACCTGTCACCATCGCATTCACGACAACGAGTGGGAGATCCGTATCGATGGGGCTGGCCCGGTAGGACGGGTGTGGTTCATTCCACCCGGATACGTCGACCCCGCCCGCACGCCGCGCCTGGGGGGACGAGCGCGCTTCGACATTGCGGCCTGAGGGCGACACCGCGCGAGGGTTCCGGTTGTCGGCGAGTGGTTGTCAGAGGGCGGTTGTCAGAGGGGGGTTGTCGGGGAGTGGTTATCAGAGCGAGTGGCTGTCGGCGAGTGGTTGTCAGAGATCGGCCGTCGGAGGGCGGTGATCAGCGGGGCCCTTCGCGCTCTGAGCCGGGAGGGGCGGCGCCCGAGAACGTGTCGCAGAGCGAGAACTCCCACCCAACCCACAGCCTGAACGATATATCGTTGAGTATCGTTCACCACAGCAGGAGGTCATCATGAACAACGCATTCCCCTCCAACCCGTTCGGCGGCAACGGCGGCTCCGGGAACAACGGCGGCTCCGGCGGACCGGGCGGAATCTTCGGTGGATCCGGGTTCGGATCCGGCTCCGGGTTCGGCACAGGCCCCGGCGGGCCCGCCGCCGCGATCTTCGAAGCCATGGACCAGCTCCGCAAGTCGTTCGAGTCCCGCCCGTCCGGCGGCTCGCGCATGGCCCGCGGCGACGTCCGCGCCGCCGTGCTCTCACTCCTCGCCGAGAAGCCCATGCACGGCTACCAGATCATCAACGAGATCGCCGAGCGCAGCGGCGGCACCTGGAAGCCGAGCGCCGGCTCCGTGTACCCCACTCTGCAGCTGCTCGCCGACGAAGGACTCATCGAGGCCGAGGAGCAGAACGGCCGCAAGACCTACTCGCTCACCGAGGCCGGCCGCGCCGTCGCCGACGAGAGCTCCGAGACCCCGGCTCCCTGGGAGTCGTCGTCCGGCAAGGACGGCCACCGAGACAGCGCCCGGTTCAATGCACTCCCGAAGGCGGGCGTCGACCTCGCCGCCGCTGCCGCCCAGGTCGGACGAAGCGGCTCGCCCGAGCAGGTGCAGCAGACGATCGAGGTCCTCGACGAAGCCCGCCGTAGGCTGTACTCGATCCTCGCGCAGGACTGACCGCGCAGTGCGGCGGCATCGAGTGAGGACCTGCGAAAGGGCCACACGATGACGGATGCTGCGGCACGGGGCGCCCACCGCGCCCGGTACCGCCGCATCCTGTCGTTCGCCGGCCGGGAGTTCCTCAAGATCTGGTGGTTCGAGCTCGTCCTCCCGCGCCTCGGCATGAGCAGGGTCGCCGAGCGCACACGCGGGCCACGGATGCAGACGTTCGCGCGCCGCTTCCACACGCTCGCCGTGGAACTCGGCGGACTCATGATCAAGGTCGGACAGTTCATGTCGTCGCGCCTCGACGTGCTCCCTCCGGAGATCACCAAGGAGCTCGAAGGGCTGCAGGACGAAGTCCCCGCCGTCCCGACCGCCGCGATCCGCGCGCTCGCCGAGGCCGAACTGGGCATCCCGCTCGAACGCGCCTACGCCTGGTTCGACGACACCCCGGTGGCGGCGGCCTCACTCGGCCAGGTGCACCGTGCCCGACTCTCCGCACTCGACGCTGCCGACACCGGCCTCGAAGACGTCGTGGTCAAGGTGCAGCGCCCCGGGATCGACGAGATCGTCGCCGTCGACCTCGCGGCGCTCCGTCGGGTCGCACGCTGGCTGACCCGCGTGCGCCTCGTCGCCGACCGCGTCGACGCGCCCGCGCTCGTCGAGGAGTTCGCCGAGACCAGTCGCGAGGAGATCGACTACCTGCACGAAGCCGCGAGCGCCGAACGGTTCCGCGAGAACTTCGCCGACGACCCCCGGGTCGGCATGCCGGAGATCGTGTGGGAGCGATCGACCCGCCGCGTGCTCACGCTGTCCGACGTCACCGCCATCAAGATCAACGACACGGATGCGCTGCGGGCTGCCGGCATCGACCCCGCCCAGGTCGCCGAGGTGTTCGCCGAGGTCATGTTCGACCAGGTCTTCACGCACAGCTTCGTGCACGCCGATCCGCACCCCGGCAACATCTTCGTCACGCCGACCTCTCCGACCCCGCCGACCACGCCGACGGCGGATACGACAGATGCGACGCCCGGCGGCTTCCGGCTCACGTTCATCGACTTCGGCATGATGGCCGAGATCCCGGCGAGCCTCCGCGACGGCCTGCGCACCCTCCTGATCGCGGTCACCGGCCGCGACAGCCGGGGCCTCGTCGCTGCGGCCCAGGAGATCGGGGTCCTGCTGCCCTCCGCCGACACCCGCGAACTCGAACGCGCCCTCACCGCCCTGTTCGCCCGGTTCGGGGGCATGGGATTCGCCGAGCTCAGCAAGGTCGACCCCCGCGAGTTCCGTGACTTCGCGGAGGAGTTCGGCGACATGGTGCGCTCGCTCCCGCTGCAGCTGCCCGAGAACATGCTGCTGCTGATCCGCGCCGTCTCGCTGACCTCGGGCATGTGCAGCGGCCTCGACCCCACGTTCAACGTCTGGGACGCCGCCGAACCCTACGCCGGCCGTCTGCTGCGCGACGAGAGCGGCAACATCGTGCAGGCGTTCGCGAGCCAGGCGATGGACACGATGAACACGACCTGGCGCCTGCCGAAGCGCATCGACGACATCATCACCCGCGTCGACGACGGCACCGTCTCGTTCGACACTTCGCGCCTGGAACGCCGCCTCGATCGGCTCGAGGGCATCGCCCGGCGGATTGCCTCGGGCGTGCTCTTCGCGGCGATGCTCATCGGCGGCGCACTGCTCGTGCCCGCGATGCCCCCGCTGGGCATCACGCTGATCTGCGTCTCGGCGCTCCCCCTGCTGCACTCCCTGTTCGCCGGCGTCGGCCGACGGGGCCCGCGGTAGGCGCGGCACGCCCGAGAAACCCGCAGCGTCGAGCATGCACTCGCGCCCCCGCAGGCCCGGGGCGCCGGGGATCGGGCGGATGTTCCGGCATATCGCACAACGAGGGGGCGGCGCCGCGCGTGACAGGATGGGATGCCATGGAGACCCCTGACGAGAAGCCCGATGAACGCTCCGCAGGAAAGACCCCTCCGAGCACCCGGACAGGCGCCGTCGGCACGGGCGTGAACCGACTGCCGGCCAAAGCCACCGAGACCGCCAAGAAGATCGTCCGCGACATCGCGGCGGTTCCTCCGCGCAGCGTCCACCCGGCGCTCGTCCCGGGCGTCTCGGTCGAGGAGACCGGTCGCACCTACCGCACCGACCCGCTCGTGTTCGGCGTGGCGGCGACCCTGACCCTCGCCTTCATCGCCTGGGGCGTGTTCGCGGGCGACAACCTCGCCGGCACCACCCGCACGGTCCTCGACTGGGTCGTCCAGTACTTCGGATTCTTCTTCACCACCATCGCCACCGTCATCCTGGTGTTCATGCTGTTCATCGGCTTCAGCCGCTACGGACGCATCCCGCTCGGGCGCGACGACGAAGAGCCCGAGTACTCGATGTTCTCCTGGATCTCGATGCTCTTCGCCGCCGGGATGGGCATCGGCCTCGTGTTCTGGGGTGCCGCCGAGCCGCTCACCTTCTTCGAGAGCCCGCCGCCGGGCACGGTCGAGGCGAGCACCCTCGACGCCATGCACACCGCGCAGACGCAGGTGCTGTACCACTGGGGTCCGCAGGCCTGGGCGTTCTATGCGCTCGTCGGTGGTGCCATCGCCTACGGCGCCTATCGCCGCGGCCGTACGCCCCTCATCTCCTCGATCTTCGCGCCGCTGCTCGGCGAGGGGCGCACGACCGGTCCGCTCGGCCGCACGATCGACGTCTTCTCGATCATCGTCACGCTGTTCGGCACCGCGGCGTCGCTGGGTCTGGGCGCCTTGCAGATCGGCCACGGCGTCGAGATCGTCAGCGGCATCGGCGAGCTCGGCAACGGCATCCTGATCGCCGTGATCGCCGTGCTCACGGCCTGCTTCATCGCGTCGGCCGTCTCGGGGGTCTCGAAGGGCATCCGCGCGCTGTCGAACATCAATGCGGTCGTCGCGCTCCTGCTCGCCTTCTTCGTGTTCTTCGTGGGGCCGACCCTGCTCATCCTCAACGTGATCCCGTCGGTCGCCGTGCAGTTCATCGGCGACCTCCCGCAGATGATCGGCCGCTCGGCATCGCAGGGTGAAGCGGCTGAGACGTTCCTGTCGGGCTGGACGATCTTCTACTGGGCGTGGTGGATCTCCTGGTCGCCGTTCGTCGGCATGTTCATCGCCAAGATCTCGCGCGGGCGCAGCCTTCGCCAGTTCGTCTCCGTCGTGATCGTGGTGCCGTCGGCCATCTCTCTCGTCTGGTTCGCGATCTTCGGCACCACGGCGATCCAGCAGCAGATGGACGGCGCGAACCTCACGGTCGACCCGCCGGAGGAAGTCCTGTTCGGCGTGCTCGAGAACCTGCCGTTCTCGCTGATCACGAGCGCCATCCTCATCGTGCTGATCGCCATCTTCTTCGTCACGGGAGCGGATTCGGCCTCCCTCGTGATGGGCACGCTGTCTCAGCAGGGCAGGCCGGAGCCGTCGCGTTGGGTCGCCGTCGTGTGGGGTGTGCTGGTCGGAGCGATCGCCGCAGTGCTGCTCGTCATCGGCGAGGAGGGCAGTGGTCTGCGATCGCTGCAGAACGTCACGATCATCGCCGCGCTGCCCTTCGCGATCATCATGGGGTTCATGATGATCGCCTTCATGAAGGATCTCCGACGCGATCCGCTGATCCTTCGTGAGCGTTATGCCCGCGCGGCCGTCCGGCACAGCGTCATGGCCGGTCTCGAGGAGTACGGCGACGATTTCGCGCTCGTGCCGGTCGAGTACGACCACTCCGAGGACGACCTCGACTGGATCGACGAGTCGACCGTCGACGAGACGCTCGCCGAGGTGTACGAGGCCGCGACCGAGGCGATCGACATCATCCCGCCCGCCGAGGTGGATGCGGTCGTCGATGCGTCGATCACGGACCCGACGGCTGCCCCGGACCCGACGGCCGCCCCGGACCCGACGGCTGCCCCGGACCAGCCCCGCACGGACTGATCCGCTCGGACGCCTCCTCGGCGGCAGCGGTGATGCGGGCGGCCATCCCGGCGAAGATCAGTCCGTGGAAGGGCAGCACGGCGAGCCAGTACAGGCGTCCGCTCAGTCCGCGGGGGAAGAAGATCGCGCGCTGCTCGTAGCGCGCGCCTTCGCCGTCCGGCACCGCGCGCAGCTCGAGCCAGGCCTCGCCGGGCACCTTCATCTCGGCGCGGAGGCGCAGCAGGGATCCGGCCTCGGTCCTCTCGACCGCTTCGACGCGCCAGAAGTCGATCGCGTCGCCGACCCTCGCCGCGGTGCGGCTGCGGCGGCCGCGACGCAGGCCCACGCCGCCCACGATCCGGTCCATGAACCCCCGCACGGCCCAGAGCAGCGGGGAGGAGTACCAGCCGTTCTCGCCGCCGATGCCCAGGATCACGCGCCACAGTTCTGCCGCGGAGGCGCGGGTGGCGACGGACCGCGAATCCGTGAACACCGTGCGTCCGGCCCAGTCCGGGTCGCTCGGCAGCGGGTCACTGGGCGCGCCCGACACTTCCGAGTCCTGCCAGCTGGTCTCGATGCTGTCGCCGCGCACCCGCCCGAGCGCGAGGTCGACCGCACGCCGATACGGGGTCAGGCCGTCTTCGGGCCGCGGGATCAGCTCGTCGACCACGTGATCCTTCATGATGCACTCGTTCTGCAGCGATGCCACGAGCGGCCGGGCGATCGAGCGCGGCACCGGCGTCACCAGGTTCACCCAGTGCGAAGCGAGCCCCGGCGTGAGCACGGGGAGAGCGGCGATGGCGCGCTGCCGGAGCCCGGCTTCGACGGCGTAGCCGTTCATCATCTGCCCGTAGCGCAGCACGTCCGGCCCGCCGATGTCGACGGCACGGTTCACATCGGCGTCGACGCGCGCCGCCCCGAGCAGGTAGTGCAGCACATCGCGGACGGCGATCGGCTGGATGCGGTTGCGCACCCACTTCGGCGCCGGCATGTACGGCAGCACGTCGGTGAGGTGGCGGATCATCTCGAACGACGCCGACCCCGAGCCGATCACGACGCCCGCTTGCAGTACGAGCGTCGGCACGCCGGACTGCAGGAAGATCTCCCCCACACGAACACGCGAGCGCAGGTGCGGTGACAGCTTCGCGTCGTCGGGATGCAGTCCGCCGAGGTACACGATCCGTCGCACGCCTGCCCGTGCTGCGGCCTCGGCCACCGTCGTCGCCGCCCGCTCGTCGCTCTCCTCGAAGCCCTTGCCGGCGGACATCGAGTGGATCAGGTAGTACACGACGTCGACGTCGTCCATCGCCGTGGCCACGGCATCCGCATCATCCGCCGAGCCTTCGACGATCTCGCAGTCGCCGCCCCAGGGGAAGGAGGCCGCGCGCGCGGCGTCACGCGCCAGGACCCGCACCCGGTAGCCCGCGTTCAGCAGCCGCGGGGTCAGGCGTCCGCCGATGTAGCCGGTCGCCCCGAGCACGAGGGCGCGCGGGGCGGAGCCGTCGTCGCGGGGTGCGGCGCGCAGCGCCTCTTCACGGCCGGTGGGGTGGGTGAGTTCGGGCATAGGTCGAGCGTAGGTCGCTCCCGCGTCCGGTGGAACGGGGTTGCGGGGCGTCGTGGCGACCGGTACGGGCACAAGCCCCTATTGCAACGCAAGGGTTGCGTTTCCGTCCACGACATGCAACTCTAAAGTTGCAGTCGGTCGCCCGACCGACGGAACATGCAGGAAACGCTGAAAGGAACCATCATGGTGAACATGACCCACAACGAGGCATCCGTCGTCGACGAGGAGACCTTCTCCGTTCGGCGGACCATCCTGATCGCGGCACCCGCCGACAAGGTCTGGCGGGCGGTGGCCGAGCCGGAGCACATCTCCCGGTGGTTCGGGCGCACCGTGCTCGACGGCACCGGGGTCGGCGCGACCGGCACGATGACCTTCCCCGACTACGACGTGATCCCCCTAAGGGTCGAGGAGTACGACGAGCCGCGGCGCATCACCTACCGCTGGAACAACGACGACGCCCTCGGTGCCTTGCCCGACAGCATCGACGAGACCACCTCGACGGTCTTCACCTTCACGCTCGAAGAGGCCGAGGGTGGCACGCGCCTCACGGTCGTCGAGAGCGGCTTCGAGCGCACGTCCGACCCGCGCGCCAACCTGCAGTCGCACCGCACGGGCTGGGACCTGGAGCTGGACAAGATGGTCACCCTGGTGGAAGGCGAAGCATGACAGCAGCAACCCTCCTGCCCATGTTCTCGGCGCTCGCGGACGAGACGCGCTGGCGCATTCTGACGGAGCTCGGGGAGGCGGAGGCGTCGGCATCCGCTCTCGCCGGGCGCCTTCCGGTGTCCCGTCAGGCGATCGCGAAGCATCTCGCCGTCTTGCAGGAGGTCGGTCTCGTCGAGCCCGTGCGGGTCGGCCGCGAAGTGCGCTTCCGCGTCGTCGGCGCCGAGCTCTCCGCCACCGCTGCGAAGCTCGACGTGATCGGGCGCGAGTGGGACCGCCGCCTCGCCGCGATCAAGGAGATCGCGGAGGGGCTGTAGGCGCTCGGGGTGTCGGGCTGTCGGGCTGTCGGGTCACCTTCCCCGCGGACGAAACGCCACATGTCGGATGCTTCGGGCAGGCTCGTCCGACATCTGGCGTGTCGGCGGGGTTGGGTGTCGGGCGGGCGGCGACGGCGGGTCAGCGCGCGGGGCCCGTGTCCTTCTCGTCGCGGATGGCGTCGCGCAGCTCCTGGTCGAGGTCGGAGGCCTCTTCGATCGCCGCCGTCATGCCGGCGAGGAACCGCGTGACCACCGCACGTTCGTCGTCGGACAGCTCGTCGACCAGGGCGAGCATGCGTCGATGCATGGCCCCGAGGGTCGCACGGACCTCTTCGTCGCTGCTCACGGTCGGCACCACGACTCCCGCGCGGCGGTCGGTGGGGTGGGGCTCGCGACGGACGTGTCCGCCCTTCTCGAGCCGGTCGATGAGAGTGGTCGTCGACGCCGTGGAGATGTCGAGCATCTTCGCGATGTCGATCGGGCGGACGATGCGGCCCGCCCGCTGCTCCCGGAGCAGGAAGCGCAGTGCCATCAGGTCGGTCTCGTTCATTCCCATCGATGCGCGGGTGCGTGCGCGCATCGCGGTCTCGGCCGCCCGGTAGCGCCGCAGCATGTTCAGCACGTCGACGGTGCTGACGTTCCCGCCGTCGGGGTACCAGTATCCGGAGCGCGTGTACTCCTGGGGCTCGCTCATGACGCCACCACCTCTCCGTCGGCCTCGGGGAGGGACTCCCGTTCGAGCATCTCCACCGCTCCCGCGGCGACGCCGACGGGGACCACGAGCAGGAACCCGCCGGTGATCGCGTCGTTCTCCGCCACGATGATCTGCTCGATCCTGTCGCGAGGAATCCCGGGGAACCGGCTCTGCAGGTGCTCGAGCAGGCTCGCATAGCCGATGAACTTCTCGTCCTCGAGGGTGACCGGGTCGACCATGGGTTCCTTTCGCGCGGTGAGTCAATCCTCTCATCGTGGGAGGGTCTCGTCGACGACCGAATTCCCTAGTTCGTCAGGTAATAAGGCTACCGAGGTAACATGGGCACCCGGGGTCGAGGGGAGGTGCGAAATGGGGAACGGTCTGGACGTCGTGGCATCGGAGCTCGCCCGCGATGTCGAAGAGTTCCGGCGGGCCGAGGCGCAGCTGCGTCGACGGCTGGCGGCAGCGCGTCAACCCAATGAGACGGATCGCTCGGCCATGCGCATCATCGCGTCGGCTCCGGTCGATACCCCGGTCACGCCCGGCGAGCTGGCCGCTCAGCTCGGGGTGAGCACGGCGGCCGTCACCTCCGTCGTGCGCCGGCTCGCCGAGCGCGGTCAGGTGGTCGTGGCCGTCCATCCGGACGACGCGCGTTCGAAGATCATCCGTCCGTCTCTTCGCGATCTGCACTCTCCTGCCGACGAGATCTCTCGCCGCATCGAGCGGGTGGAGAGGGAGTTCGCACCCGAGCAGCTCGCCGCGATCTCGCTGTTCCTGCGGCGTCTCGCCCGCGAACTCGAAGGCATCGAATAGGCCCGACTTCCATTTAGCTAGTTAAACTAGTAATCTAATTCCTGTACGAAATACGGGAAGGGGACGTCATGGGTCTGCTCAGCTACGCTGGAGAATCGAAGGTCATCGAGATCGACGACCCGCTGCTCGCGCATCTCCGACTCGTCGCCGTCACGAAGCTCCGTCGGGGCGAGTCCTTCCCGCTCACGCTGCGTACGACGGAGTCGACCATCGAGACCCTGTGGATGCACGCGTCGATTCCGGTGCGCTTCGTGGTGGACGACGAGCGTGAGCTCCAGCGGCCGTTGCTGGTGAAGATGATGGCTGCCGCGAGCTCGGCGAACGGGCTGGACCTCACGGATCCCGACTTCGCCGCGTCGTTGCCGTCTGCGGCACCGATGCACGCGGTCGCCTGAAAGCTCGCCTCCGTCAACTCCGCGCTCCTGGGCAAAGCAGCGCGAAGACCGGACGGAGGTGCGTGGCGGTGTCACCGGGGGGTGACGACATCGCTGCTCTTGGCATCCGGCCGCCCGGAATCGGGTCCTGGCGGCCGGATGCCCTTCGCTCAGAGGGCGGTGTATCCGCCGTCGACGAGGTGGTAGCTGCCGGTGATGAAGCTCGCGGCGTCACTGGCGAGGAATGCGATGAGGTTCGCGACCTCGTCGGCCTGGCCCAGTCGGCCGATCGGGTGCTTGCTCACGAGGAACTCCTTCGCCTCGTCGCCCATGTTCGCGAGCAGAGGGGTGTCGATGAAGCCGGGGCCCACCGAGTTCACGCGCACCCCCTTCGCCGAGTACTCGAGCGCTGCCGACTTGGTCATGCCGACCACTCCGTGCTTGGCGGTGACGTAGGCGGGCGAGCCGGCGAACCCGACGCTTCCCAGGATCGAGGCGATGTTCACGACCGATCCGCCGCCGTTCGCGAGGATCGACGGGATCTGCGCCTTCATGTTCCGGAACACGGCGTTGAGGTTGATCGCGATGACCTTGTCCCAGGCGTCGTCCTCGTACTCCGCGGTCGGGGCGCTCGCGCCGCCGATGCCGGCGTTGTTGACCCCGATGCGCAGCGGAGCCAGGGAGTTGGCGGTCTCGATGGAGGAGGCGATCCAGGCGGCGTCCGTCGCATCGCCCACGGAGGCCTCCGCCGTCCCACCGGCCGCGCGGATCTCCTCGACGACCGCGTTCGCGTGCTCGGCATTCAGGTCGTTGACCACGACCGCTGCCCCGTTCTTCGCCAGCAGGAGAGCGGTCGAGCGTCCGATTCCGCTGCCTGCTCCCGTCACGATCGCCGAGCGGTTCGAGACGTCGTACTGAGCCACGAGAGACTCCACTTCCGGGCGGGCACGGTGCCGGGAGATCTTCTCGGACGGTCCGTCCTTCCTTCCACCCTACGCCTTCACGACCGGGGTGGATTCACGTGAATGGAAATGTCTCCGTGCGGAAGGTGCCGGTCAGGCGTCGGCCACGTCGATCCTGCTGAGCGTGGGCGGTGCCAGGATCGCACCCGTCTCCACGGTCTCGACATCGCGCCGGCCCGTGAGGCGCGCGACCGCATCGTCGAACTGCTCGTCGAGCGCGGCCAGTGCGCCCGGTGCGTCGTGGTGCGACAGCGCATCGATCAACGCCTGATAGGTGGGCGAGACGGAGGCGGGCACCGCATAACCTTCGTCGGCACTGAAGCTCGCGATCCGCGTCTGGAGCGCGAGCGTCATCATCGCGCGGGAGAGCCGAGGGCTCTGCGCGGCGTTCACGAGGGCCTGATGGAACGCGATGTCCGCGTCACCGATGCCGAGTGCGTCCGCGCGGGTGCTCGCCTGCCTCAGCTCGGCCAGCGCGCTCTCGAGCTGCTCCGCCGCCGGAAGCCGGTTCCTCACGATGAGGCGCACGGCTTCGCATTCCACGGCCCGGCGCTCGGTGTACAGGTCGGCGATGCCGTCGACCGGGATCACGCTCACGCGCAGGCCCCGACCCGGAAGTGCCGTCAGTGCACCCTCCTGCACGAGTCGCTGCGCCGCCTCGCGCAGGGGACCGCGGCTCACGCCGAGCTTCGCGGCGATGTCCACCTCGCCCAGGGGGCTGCCGACGGGCAGCGCGCCGGAGAAGATCGCCGACCGGAGTTCGGCCGTGATCAGGTCGACCGTCGAAGGCCGTGCCATGCGGAAGACCGCGCCGGGCATCCCGTTCGGGGCGGGCGTGAGTGGCATGAGCGCTCCTGAGTCGATCGTCGGTGACTCCATTCTGCATCCGACGCGTGTCGGCGCCCGACACGTGTCCGCACGGGCCGGGCACCCCACCATAACGAGTTTGTATAAATGTAGACAATCCGACAGTCTGAATGTGCACAAACGGTCGATCCGGCATAACGTGGCCGTCGGCCCGAGGCCGGAGAACGGTCTCGCCCGCCCAACCGCACGCCCGATATCGAAAGAGGAACCGTATGCCCTCCACCCGAACTCATCTGCGCGCCGGCGCCGTCGCGGCCTCCGCCGCGCTCGTCGTGACTCTGGCCGCCTGCTCGTCGTCCGGCACGGACGAGGAGAGCGGCTCGACGCTCGAGCAGCTGCAGAACGACGGGAAGATCACCGTCGCGATCGCCGACGAGCGTCCGTACTCGTGGGTCGAGGGCGGCGAGCCCACCGGCGCGACCATCGCCATGCACCGCGAGATCTTCTCGAACATGGGGATCGACGACGTCGAGGTGGTCGAGGTCGACTGGAACTCGCTTATCCCCGGACTCAAGGCCGGCCGCTTCGACGCGATCAGCGCCGGGATGTCGATCCTGCCCGAGCGCTGCGAGGAGGCGGCGTTCAGCGATCCCGAGATCATGTACACGACCACGCTGATGGTGCCCGAGGGCAACCCGCGCGGTCTCACCGACCTCGACTCGGTCGTCGACGACCCCGACGTCACGCTCGCCGTGCTCGGCGGAGGGATCGAGAGCGGATACGCCGAGAAGCTCGGCATCTCGAACACGGTGTCGGTGGACAACGCGCAGTCCGGCATGGACCTCGTCGCCAACGGGCGCGCCGACGCCTTCGCGATGACGGCGATCTCGCTGAACTGGATGGCGGACAACAACCCGGACGCCGGCGTCGAGACGACCGAGGCGTTCGTCCAGGAGATCGACGGCGTGCCGCAGATCGGTGCCGGGTCGACCGTGTTCCGCACCGGCGACACGGAGCTCCTCGACGCATACAACGAGCAGCTCGCCGCCATCACGGGTGATGAGCAGGCCTACCTCGACCTCGTCGGGGAGTACGGCTTCACCGCGGAGAACCTCCCGCCGTCCGACCTGACGACCGCCCAGCTCTGCGCGGGCGAGCTCGGCTGAGGCCACCGGCGAATGGACAATCTGTCCGCGTTGTGGGCGGCTCTGCCCGCGATCGGCGGCGGCGTGCTCGTCACGCTCACGCTGACCGTGGGCGGGGCCCTCCTCGCGCTCATCGTCGCGGTGGTGCTCGGCCTCTCGGTCCGTGCCGAGAACATCGTCATCCGGGGCACCTCGCGGGTGATCATCGAGTTCTTCCGCGGCACGTCGCTGGTCGTGCAGCTGTTCTTCCTCTTCTTCGTGCTGCCCCAGCTCGGCGTCTCGATCTCCCCGATCGCGTGCGGCATCCTCGGCCTCGGTCTCAACTACGGTGCCTACGGTGCGGAGGTCATCCGCGGCTCGATCAACTCCGTCCCGACCGGGCAGTGGGAGGCGACCACCGCCTTGAGCATGACCCCTGCACACCGGATGCGCCGGGTCATCTTCCCGCAGGCCTGGGCGCTCATGATCCCGTCTCTGACGAATCTGCTCATCCAGCTGCTCAAGGGCACCGCGATCGTCGGGTTCATCACGCTCATCGACCTGACCGTGGCGCTGGACCGCCTCCGCATCCAGACCGACACCTTCTTCTACGGCGTCGTCGGCATGGTGCTCTACTTCGTGATCGCCTACGCGCTGACCCTCGTGATGAACGCCCTGGAGGTGCGCGCGAAGCACAAGCTCGGGCGTGGGGAGTCGCTGGCTGCGACCCTGCGCTTCCGCTCGCCCGTCACCCGAGGGGAGACCGCCGCATGAACGGACCCGTCTGGAGCTGGGACACCGCCTGGGCGGCGCTCCCGCACCTGCTCGAGGGCTTCTTCACGGTCACCCTCGTCGTCACCCTGGCCGGGAGTGCCATCGCCGCCGTGCTCGGCCTCGTGATCGCCGTCGTGCGCCGCAGTGCCCCTCGACCCGTCGCTGCGAGCGTCGGCTTCCTGGTGAACTTCATCCGGATGACCCCGATCGTCATCCAGCTGCTCTTCGCCTACTTCGCGCTGGTGACCGTGGATCCGCTGACCATCGGCATCGCGGTGTTCGGCATCCACTACGCGACCTACATGGCCGAGGTCTACCGTGCCGGCATCGAGTCCGTCCCGCGCGGGCAGTGGGAGGCTGCCACCGCCCTGAGCATGTCCCGCCCGCGCACCTGGACCGCCGTGGTGCTCCCGCAGGCGATCAGGGCGACCGTCCCTTCCCTGGGCAACTACGTGATCTCGATGCTGAAGGACACCCCGTTCCTCATCGCCATCACCGTGGCGGACATGGTCAGCAACGCCCTGGAGTTCGGCGGGAACAGCTTCCGCTACCTCGAGCCCATCACGCTCGCCGGTGTGATCTTCTTCCTCGCCAGCTACCCCGCATCCGTCCTCGTCCGCAGATTGGAGAAGCGCCTTGAATACGCCTCCTGAGAACTCCCGTCCCGCCATCCGCTTCGACGCGGTGCACAAGCGCTACGGCGACCACGTCGTGCTTGACGGCCTCACCTTCGACGTGCAGCAGGGCGACCGGGTCACGCTCATCGGACCGAGCGGTTCGGGCAAGACCACGATCCTCCGTCTGGTCATGACGCTGGAAGAGGCCGACGGCGGATACATCTTCATCGACGGCGAGCCGCTCACGCACGTCGAACGCGGCGGCAAGCGCGTGCCGTTGCGGGAGAAGCACCGCAACGAGGTGCGCAAGCGCATCGGCATGGTCTTCCAGCAGTTCAACCTGTTCCCGAACATGACCGTGATGGAGAACCTCATCGAGGCCCCCGTGCACGTGCTCGGCATGTCGAAGGCGGCGGCCACCGCGAAGGCCACCGACCTGCTGCAGAAGGTCGGCCTCGCGGACAAGGCCGACGCCCATCCGCTGCAGCTCTCGGGTGGCCAGCAGCAGCGGGTCGCCATCGCCCGGGCGCTCGCGATGGACCCGGAGATCCTGCTGCTGGACGAGGTCACCAGCGCTCTGGATCCCGAGATCGTGGGGGAGGTGCTCGGCGTGCTGCGCGACGTCGCCGAGACGACCGACATCACCATGCTCATCGTCACCCACGAGATGCAGTTCGCCCGGGACGTCTCGAACCGCGTGCTGATGTTCGATCAGGGCAGCATCGTCGAGGAGGCCGACCCCGAGACGATGTTCTCCGCGCCGCGCGAGCAGCGCACGAGGGACTTCCTCTCCGCAGTGCTGAGCGACTGAGCCTCGAGCGCGTTTCCCCCTCCCGCTCCTCGTGTCGTCGACGCGAGGAGCGCCCTCCCGGTGGAGGACGAGGAGGCGACGATCCGACGATCCTGTGAGCGCCCCGTGAGGGTCGCCGGGATCGTCGTATGGGTTCTGTAAGGGCGGTCAAAGCAGGGGCACCGAGGGGTGTTGTATCAGGTGTTGCGTCCTCGAGACGCGCGGTCGTCGCCCGGCGATCGCCGCAGCCTGAATGGAGCTCTCTGTGCTTGACCTCGTCTACGTGCTGGGCGTGATCGTCCTGTTCGTGACCGTCGGCCTCGTCGGGAAGGCGGTGGAGAAGCTGTGATCGTGTTCGAGCTTCTCGCGACCGTGCTCGGCGTCGCTGCTGTCGTCTACCTGGTGTTCGCCCTCGTGAAGCCGGAGCGTTTCTGATGGAGTGGGGCTTCCTCATCGCGAGCGTCGCCACCCTCGCGCTCGCCCTCGCCCTCGTCTACCGGCCTGTCGGCGACTACATGGCCTGGACCTTCACGACGACGAAGGACTGGGGTGTCGAGCGCGGCATCTACAAAGTCATCGGCGTCGACCCGAAGCGCGAGCAGTCCTGGCAGGCATATCTGCGTTCGGTTCTCTCCTTCTCGATCGTGGGCGTCCTGCTGCTCTTCGCGCTCCAGCGCACGCAGCAGTGGCTGCCGTACGCCCTCGGCAACGAGAACGTCGAGTCGGGGGTGGCGTTCAACACCGCGATCTCCTTCGTGACCAACACGAACTGGCAGGCCTATTCGGGTGAGGCGCTGTCGTACACCGTGCAGTTCGCCGGTCTCGCGGTGCAGAACTTCGTGTCGGCAGCGACCGGAATCGCCGTCGCGATCGCGCTCGTGCGCGGCTTCGCATACCGTCGATCCGGCGTCATCGGCAACTTCTGGGTCGACCTCGTCCGCGGTACCTTCCGCATCCTGCTCCCGCTGTCGATCATCGCGGCCATCGTCCTGATCGCCGGCGGCGTCGTGCAGAACTTCAACGGCTACGTCGATGTGAGCACGGTCTCCGGTGGCACGCAGACGATCCCCGGTGGTCCCGTCGCCTCTCAGGAGGCGATCAAGGAGATCGGCACGAACGGCGGCGGCTTCTACAACGCGAACGCATCCCACCCCTTCGAGAACCCCGCGGCGTGGACGAGCCTGCTGCAGTGCTTCCTGATCCTGCTGATCCCCTTCTCCCTGCCGCGGACGTTCGGCAGGATCGTCGGCGACAACCGTCAGGGATACGCGATCCTCTCCGTCATGGGAACGCTGTTCCTCGCGTCGACCTTCGCTCTCGCGGCGTTCGAGTTCGCGGGCCGCGGTTCGGCTCCGGAACTCGCCGGCGCCGCGATGGAAGGCAAGGAGGCGCGGTTCGGGCTCGTGCAGTCGGTGCTCTACGCGTCGACCACCACGCTCACCTCGACGGGGTCGGTGAACTCGATGCACGACTCCTATACGGCTCTCGGCGGGATGATGCCGATGGTCAACATGCTGCTCGGCGAGATCGCGCCCGGTGGTGTGGGCGCCGGCCTGTACGGGATGCTCATCATCGCCGTGATCGCCGTCTTCGTCGCCGGCTTGCTCGTCGGCCGCACGCCGGAGTACCTCGGGAAGAAGATCGGGCCGCGCGAGATGAAGCTCGCCAGCATGTACATCCTCGTGATGCCGATCCTCGTGCTCGGGGGCGTCGCCCTCAGCTTCGCGATTCCCGCGCTCCGCGGCAGCATCATCGACGAATCGCTCGCGAACAGCGGTTCGCACGGCCTCTCCGAGGTGATCTACGCGTTCGCCTCCGCAGCGAACAACAACGGATCCGCCTTCGCGGGCCTGACCGCGAGCACGCCGTGGCTGACGGCAGCACTCGGTGTCGCAATGCTCCTCGGACGGTTCCTGCCGATCGCCCTCGTCCTGGCCCTGGCCGGTTCGCTGGCCGCGCAGGACAAGGTCCCCGCCACGGCGGGCACGCTGCCGACGCATCGACCGCTCTTCATCGGTCTCACCGTCGGCACCGCGGTCCTGGTGACCGCACTCGTCTTCTTCCCCGTTCTCACGCTGGGTCCCCTGGCGGAAGGGCTGCTGTAACCATGTCCACCATCACGCACACCCCGTCGCCCGAGACATCGGAGGCGACCCCACCCGCACCGCGCAAGACGCTCACCTGGGCGCAAGTGCGAGCCGCTCTCCCGGGCGCGCTGCGCAAGGTCGACCCGCGCGCGCAGTGGCGCAATCCCGTCATGTTCATCGTGTGGGTCGGCGCCGCCCTCACCACGCTGCTCGCCGTCGCCGAGCCCTTCCTGGGCGGCCCCGCGACGTCGGGTGGCAGCAGCGTCCCGTGGTCGTTCACGTGGATCATCGCGGTGTGGCTGTGGCTCACGGTCGTCTTCGCCAATCTGGCCGAGTCGATCGCCGAAGGACGCGGGAAGGCGCAGGCCGACACGCTGCGCAAGACCCGTACCAGCACCACCGCCCACCGCGTCGACGACTATGACCCGGCGAACGACGGTTCTGCAGAGGCCGCGCGCATCTCCGACGTCTCCTCCGCGGATCTCCGCCTGGGGGACACGGTCGTCGTGTCCGCCGGTGAGCTGATCCCCGGCGACGGGGACATCGTGTGGGGTATCGCGAGCGTCGACGAGTCCGCGATCACCGGCGAGTCCGCCCCCGTCGTGCGCGAATCCGGGGGAGATCGGTCAGCGGTCACCGGCGGTACGCGCGTGCTCTCGGATCGCATCGTCGTGCGTATCACCTCGAAACCGGGGGAGACGTTCGTCGACCGGATGATCGCTCTCGTCGAGGGGGCCGCGCGCCAGCGCACCCCCAACGAGATCGCGTTGAACATCCTTCTCGCGTCGTTGTCGATCGTGTTCGTGGTCGTCGCACTCACACTGAACCCGATCGCCTCCTACCCGGCGAGCCCCGCGAGCATCACCGTTCTCATCGCGCTGCTCGTCTGCCTCATCCCGACCACGATCGGTGCCCTCCTGTCCGCCATCGGCATCGCCGGCATGGATCGCCTGGTGCAGCGCAACGTCCTCGCGATGTCCGGTCGCGCGGTCGAGGCCGCGGGC
The DNA here is from genome assembly GCF_049099505.1 of Microbacterium sp. IO18. Classification (NCBI taxonomy): domain Bacteria; kingdom Bacillati; phylum Actinomycetota; class Actinomycetes; order Micrococcales; family Microbacteriaceae; genus Microbacterium; species Microbacterium sp. IO18. Next base: position 2,021,758 of record NZ_JBMJAF010000001.1, on the reverse strand, counting down.
GACGTCACGACACTGCTGCTCGACAAGACGGGCACGATCACGTACGGAAACCGCCGTGCGAGCGCGTTCGTCCGCATCGACGGCGTCCAGGAGCGAGAGCTCATCGAGGCGGCCGCGAAGTCGTCGCTCGCCGACCCGACGCCCGAGGGCAAGTCGATCGTCGACCTGGCACGTGCCGAAGGCGTCGATGTCGTGGCGGATGCCGGCGGTGAGATCGTTCCGTTCACGGCTCAGACCCGCATGTCGGGACTGGACCTCGACGACGGGACGCAGATCCGCAAGGGCGCAGGCAGCGCCATCACCGCGTGGCTGGAGGAGGACGGCGCGCGTCTGCCGAGCAGCGAACTCGCCGAGCTGGACGAGCACGTCCAACACATCTCGCAGTCCGGCGGGACGCCTCTGGTCGTCGCCGTGAAGGCGGCCGATGGCCGTCGCCGGGTGCTCGGCGTCATCCACCTGAAGGACATCGTCAAGGAGGGGCTGACCGAGCGGTTCGCCGAACTCCGCGCGATGGGCATCCGCACCGTCATGGTCACGGGCGACAATCCGCTGACGGCCGCGGCAATCGCCAAGGAGGCGGGAGTCGACGACTTCCTCGCCGAGGCGACGCCTGAGCAGAAGCTGGCGTACATCCGCAAGGAGCAGGACGGCGGCAACCTGGTGGCGATGACCGGCGACGGCACCAACGATGCGCCCGCGCTCGCGCAGGCCGACGTGGGTGTGGCGATGAACACGGGAACGTCGGCCGCGAAGGAAGCCGGCAACATGGTCGACCTCGATTCAGACCCGACGAAGCTCATCGACATCGTCGCGATCGGGAAGCAGCTGCTCATCACGCGCGGCGCACTGACCACGTTCTCGATCGCGAACGACATCGCGAAGTACTTCGCCATCATCCCGGCCATCTTCATGGGCGTCTTCCCGCAGCTCGCGGTGCTGAACGTCATGGGGTTGCACTCTCCGGCATCGGCGGTGCTGTCCGCGGTGATCTTCAACGCCATCGTGATCGTCTTCCTCGTGCCGCTCGCCCTGCGAGGAGTGAAGTACCGCCCGCTCAACGCCTCGAAGATCCTCGGACGCAACCTCGCCGTATACGGACTCGGCGGCATCATCACACCCTTCATCGGCATCTGGCTCATCGACCTGCTCGTGCGCCTGATCCCCGGCTTCTGATCTGACAAGGAGATCGCACACTCATGAACGCTGGAACACGCAGCGGCGGCCGCACCCTCTGGGTCGCGGTTCGCGCGATGCTCATGTTCACCGTGGTCCTCGGCATCGGCTACACCCTGCTCATCACCGGCATCGGGCAGCTCACATTCCCCGCACAGGCGAACGGCTCAGCCCTCGTCTCGAAGGGCGGGGACGTCGTCGGATCCTCGCTCCTCGGTCAGTCGTTCACCGACGAGGAGGGCAACCCGCTTCCGGAGTACTTCCAGAGCAGGCCGTCGGCGGCCGGCGACGGCTATGACGGCACGGCGTCGTCCGGCACCAACCAGGGGCCGGAGAACGAGGATCTCGTCGCGGCGATCGCCGAGCGCAAGGCACAGATCGCCGAGTTCAACGGGGTCGACGAGTCCGCGGTGCCCGCAGACGCGGTGACCTCGTCGAGTTCCGGCCTCGACCCGCACATCAGCCCGGCCTACGCGCAGATCCAGATCGCCCGCGTCGCCGACGCGCGCGGGATGTCGGAGGACGAGGTCGCCGCGGCGGTGGAGGCCGCCACGAGCGCTCCCGACCTCGGGTACCTCGGGGAGTCGGTCGTCAACGTCGCCGAGCTCAACCTCGCACTCGACGAGTCGGCAGGCTGAGCATGACTCGGGGGCAGCTTCGTGTGCTGCTCGGCGCCGCCCCCGGCGTCGGCAAGACCTACACCATGCTCGAAGAGGGGCGCCGGCTCCTCGCCGAGGGCAAGGACGTCGTCATCGGCATCGTCGAGACGCACGGCCGTGCGGCCACCGCGACCATGACCGACGGCCTCCCGGCGATCCCTCGGATGAACGTGGGTCACCGCGGCGTCGAACTCGAGGAGATGGATCTCGCTGCGCTCTTGACCCGAGCGCCCTCCGTCGCGCTCGTCGATGAGCTCGCCCACACCAACGCACCCGGCTCCCGCAACGAGAAGCGCTGGGAGGACGTCGAGGAACTCCTCGCCGCGGGGATCGATGTGATCTCCACGCTCAACATCCAGCACATCGAATCCCTCAACGACGTCGTCGAACAGATCACCGGCGTGCCGCAACGCGAAACCGTACCCGACAACGTGCTGCGCAGCGCCGATCAGATAGAGGTCATCGACCTCGCCCCGCAGGCGCTTCGCGACCGTCTCTCCGGCGGATTCGTCTACCCGGCCGAACGCATCGACGCCGCGCTGTCGAACTACTTCCGCCTGGGCAACCTCACCGCGCTTCGCGAGCTCGCCCTCATCTGGCTGGCCGATGAGGTCGACCAGGCGCTCAAGGGGTATCGCGCTGAGCACGGCATCGACAGCACCTGGGAGGCGCGGGAGCGCGTCGTCGTCGCCCTCACCGGAGGAGCGGAGGGGGAGACCCTTCTGCGGCGCGGGTCCCGGATCGCGGCGCGGTCGGCCGGCGGCGAGCTGATGGCCGTGCACATCACCAGCCAGGACGGCCTGCGCGCGGCGAACCCGGTCGTGCTGACGGAGCAGCGCGCCCTCGTCGAGAAGCTCAACGGCACCTACCATCAGGTCGTCGGCGAGGACATCCCGACCGCCCTGGTCGAGTTCGCACGATCCGTCAACGCCACCCAACTCGTGCTCGGTGCCAGTCGGCGCGGACGCTTCACGGCGGCGTTCACCGGCCCGGGCATCGGCGCGACCGTCGTGCGCGAGTCCGGTGACATCGACGTGCACATGGTCAATCACTCCGCCGCAGGTCGTCGCTTCGCGCTGCCGCCGCTCACCGGGGCGCTGACCCGCAAGCGCCGCGTACTCGGCTTCCTCGTCGCGCTCCTCGGCGGTCCGCTGCTGACGTTCTTCCTCAGATTCTTCCGCAGCCCCGAATCGATCACGACCGATGTGCTGAGCTACCAGCTGCTCGTCGTGATCGTCGCGCTGGTCGGCGGTATCTGGCCGGCGCTGTTCGCCGCCGTTCTGTCCGGCCTCACCCTGGACTTCCTCTTCGTCGAGCCTCTCTACACGATCCACATCCACGAGCCGCACCACCTGCTGGCGCTCGTCCTGTACGTCATCATCGCGAGCATGGTCAGCTTCATCGTCGATCGCGCCGCCCGATACACGTGCGCAGCGCGCCGGTCTGCCGCAGAGTCCGAGCTGATCCAGACGATCGCCGGCAGCGTGCTCCGCGGCGAGAACGCGATACAGGCGCTCATCGACCGCACGCGGGAGGCGTTCCACCTCGCGGGAGTCCGTCTGGTGCGTGGCGAGGAGGTCATCGCGCGCGCCGGGGAACCCCTGGCGGACAACCGCCACACCGACATCCGCATCGGTGACCACGCTGTGCTCGAACTCCACGGGGGCGATGTGGCAGCGTCCGAGCGTCGACTGCTGGCGGTCATGACCGCTCAGCTCGCCGCGGCGCTCGAGCACCAGCGCCTCGAGAGAACCGCGAAGGAGATCGAGCCGATCGCGGCCTCCGACCGTGTGCGCGGAGCCCTGCTCTCTGCGCTGAGCCATGACCTGCGTCGCCCGCTCGCCGCTGCTGCCGCCGCCGTCGGCGGCTTGCGCGCTGCGGGACCCGATCTGGACCGGCGCGACAAGCAGGAGCTGCTCGACACCGCGGACGAGAGCCTCACCGCGCTCGCGACGCTGGTGACGGATCTGCTCGATGTCAGCCGCCTCCAGACCGGGGTGCTCGCGATCGCCGACATCCCGACCGATCCGGCCGAGGTGATCGCCCCCGCTCTCGACGAACTCCAGCTCGGTCCCACCGACGTCACGCTCGCACTCCATCATGGGGACGCGGTGGCGCAGGCGGACCCGGTGCTGCTGCAGCGTGTGGTCGTCAACCTGCTCACCAACGCCCACCGGTACTCCCCTCCGGACGTGCCCGTGCACGTCAGCACCAGCACCTTCGGTGATCACCTCGAGATCCGCATCATCGACCGCGGGCCCGGTGTCCCGGCCGAGAAGCGCGACGACATCTTCGTCCCGTTCCAGCGCCTCGGTGACACCGACAACTCGTCCGGTCTCGGGCTCGGCCTCGCGCTCTCCCGCGGCTTCGTCGAAGCCATGCACGGGACGCTCACCCCGGAGGACACCCCCGGCGGCGGACTGACCATGGTCATCGCGCTGCCTGCCACCATTCCCGCACCCGGCACATCGGAGGAGACCGAGTGAAGATCCTCATCGCAGACGACGACCCGCAGATCCTGCGCGCGCTCCGCATCACCCTCACGGCCAAGGGATACGACGTGGTCACGGCATCGGATGGCGCCGCCGCCATCGCCGCGGCCATCGACCACCACGCAGACCTGTTCCTCCTCGATCTGGGTATGCCGAAGCTCGACGGGATCGAGGTGATCCACGGAATTCGCGGGTGGTCCGCGGCCCCGATCCTCGTCGTCTCGGGGCGGGCGGGTGCCTCCGACAAGGTCGAGGCGCTCGACGCCGGCGCCGACGACTACATCACCAAGCCTTTCGCCGTCGAGGAGCTCCTCGCCCGGATCAGAGCCCTGACCCGCCGGGTGCCCCAGGAAGAAGCACTTCCCCTCGTCCGGCTCGGCGACATCACCATCGATCTCGCCGCACGCAGCGTCTCCCGCGAGTCCTCCGACGGCAACCGGCAGATCCGGCTCACCCCGACGGAGTGGCAGATGATCGACATCCTCATCCGCAACGCCGGCAAGCTCGTCACCCGGCAGACACTCCTCACGGCCATCTGGGGCAACGAGCACATCGAGGACACCGGGTACCTGCGTCTGTACGTGTCGCAGCTCCGCAAGAAGCTCGAGGACAGGCCGTCGGAGCCGGTGCACATCATCACCGAGCCCGGGATGGGGTACCGCCTGCTGGGCCTGACGGTCGACTGACTCTTGACATGGTCTTCGCTCGGAGTTAATGTACAACCAAATGGTTGTACAAACGGAGTTGAGCGAAGCGGAGGTCGACCGTGTGTTCCACGCACTGGCGACGTCGACCCGGCGCGACATCCTGCGCCGGACGATCGAGCGGGAGCAGTCCGTCTCGACCCTCGCCACTGAATACGAGATGTCGTTCGCCGCGGTGCAGAAGCACGTCGCCGTGCTCGAGGCCGCGAACCTCATCGTCAAGCGCGCCGAGGGACGCGAGCGGCTCGTCCGCGCGAACCCCGAGATGATCGCCCGCGCCAGGGCGCTCCTCGCCCGATACGAAGAGCTGTGGCGATCGCGCATCGCCCGACTCGACGACCTGCTGGCCGAGACGCCTCGGTCAGGCCCCGCCGACACCACCGGCACCACGAGCCCGCAACAAGGAGACTGAAATGCCCGTCACCGATGTCACCACCGACACCGAGAACCTCACGATGACCGTCGTCGCCGACTTCGCCGCCCCCATCGAGCGGGTGTGGAGCGCATACTCCGACCCGCGTCAGCTCGAGCGGTTCTGGGGTCCTCCCGGGTGGCCGGCCACCTTCACCGCCTGGGACCACACCGTCGGCGGCTGCGCCGTCTACTCGATGAACGGCCCGCGCGGCGAGAAGTCTTCCGGATCGTGGGAGTTCGTGTCGATCGACGAGCCTCACGGCTTCGAGGTCATCGACTCCTTCGTCGATGAAGACGGCACACCGCTCGACGGCTTCCCGGCGCAGCGCATGTCGTTCGCCTTCGAGTCCACCGCCGACGGCACGCGCATGGTCACGACGAGTCACTTCGACTCGGTCGATGCGCTCGAGCAGGTCGTCGAGATGGGCCAGGTCGAGGGCATCACGATGGCAATGGCGCAGCTCGACGCCGTTCTGCAGGACCTCCGCGCCTACGCGCAGGGCAAGGGCACCCGTGTGGAGCTGCTCGACGACACGCACGTGCGCATCACCCGCCTCGTCGAGGGGCCGCGCGAGCTGGTCTGGCGCGCGCACTTCGAGCCCGAGCTCATCCGCCAGTGGATGCTCGGCCCCGACGGCTGGGAGATGACGGAGTGCGTCGCCGCCACCGAGGTGGGCCAGTCGTACCGGAACTCCTGGGCACCGGTGGGCGACACCGAGGGGCAGCCCTTCGGCTTCGAGGGCGAGGCGCTGCTGATCGACGCCCCGCGCCGCGCGATCAGCACCGAGCGGATGCAGGGCATGCCGACCGAGACCCTCAACGACCTGAACCTGTACGAGGAGGACGGCGCGACCCTCGTCACGCTCCTCGTCGAGTACCCGGACAAGGAGACGCGCGACATGATCCTCGCCACCGGCATGGCCGACGGCATGGAGCAGTCGTTCGCCCGCCTGGAGCGCGAGCTCCTCGCCGTCTGAGTGTTCACAACTCCTCAGAACTGGTCGGCCTCGCGTGAGTCCGGCCAGTTCTGCGTCTGCTGCCCCGTGTTTCTGCGGAGTTGTGAACACTCACCACGTCTGCTTGGTCCCGCCGGACGGACAGAACCCACCCGCGCGGGATAAAGTGGCGACACGATGAGGATCACGCGCCGCACTCTGCTCCTCGGCGCCGGAGCCGGCGTCGCCTCGGTGCTTCTCGCATCCTGCACCCCGGAACCCGCGCCGACCCCCACGCCCACCCGGACGCGCGAGCCCGAGCCGCCGCCCGGTGTCCCCGCGCCGGCCGGCAGCATCCGCAGCACCTGGACGAGTGACCCGTTCTCCCTCGGCGCCGCCAGCTTCACGCCCGTCGGCGTCCTCGCCGGCACCCGTCTCGCGCTGGCGAAGCCCGTCGACGATCGACTGTTCTTCGCAGGCGAGGCGACCGACGAAGACGCCCCCGGAACGGTACGCGGTGCCATCGCCTCGGGCGCGCGCGCCGCAGAGGAGCTCCTGATCCCGGCGACATCGGGGGAACGCGTCGCCGTGGTCGGTGCGGGCCTCGCCGGTGCGACCGCGGCCGCCCTGCTCGCGGGCGGCGGGATGCAGGTGACGGTCTTCGAGGCGAGGGACCGCGTCGGTGGACGGGTGTCCTCCCGCGTCGACGACTCCTGGCCGGTGCCCGTGCAGCTCGGTGCCTGGCTGTTCGGCGCGGACGACGCCGAGGTGCTCGACCGGCTGAGCGGCGGAGAGGTCGGCATCGTCGATCTGGCCGGTGATCTCTGGCGCACCCCCGACGGCGACATCGACCCCGTCGACCCGGCGCCGTTCGAGGCCGCCATGGTGGCGTCGCAAGCTGCTCCGGAGGACTCGTCGGTGGCCGATGCCCTGACCGCGGCGGGCATCGACCCCGCCGATCCTGGCACCGCCGCTCTGCTCTCGCTCCTCGCCTCCCGCAGTGGTGCCGGTGCCGACGAGCTCTCCAGCTGGTTCGCCCCGCCGCTGCCCACCGGGGATCTGACCGCGGCGCGCGACGACCTCACCCCGTTCGTCGAACACGCACTCGACGGCGTGCGGGTGGGGCTCAACTCCCCGGTCGCCCTCCTCGCCTACGACGACACGGGCGTGAGCGTGCGCCTCGGAACGGGGGAGGCGCTGTCCTTCGACCGGGTGCTCGTGACGGTGCCGCTCGGGGTGCTGCAGGACCGCAGCATCGAGTTCGATCCCCCGCTGCCGTTCTCCAACCGAGGCGCGGTCTCCGCCCTCGGCATGGGGGCGATCGAGACCGTGTGGCTGCGATGGGACGAGCCGTTCTGGGACAACGACGAGGCGATCTGGCACGCCGTGGGCGCTGACGTCGCGATCCCGACCTGGATCAATCTGCGTGCGGCGACCGGCGAGAACGTGCTCGTCGGGATCGTCGGAGGCCCGGCCGCCGTGGAGTTCGCGGAGCTCGACGAAGACGCCGCCCTCGACGCGGCTCTCGCCTCGCTCGCGCTCTACACCTGAGCGACCTTCTCGCCGGCGGGTTCCGGCTCGGACAGCGGTGCGGCGGAGGCGTCCTCCCCACCCTCGCGTAGATCGCGGGGCAGAGGCATCCGGCTGATCAGCACGAGCACGGTGGCGACGGCCGCGAACGAACCCAGCGCGATCGCCGAGGAGATCACGAACTCGGCCGGTCCGCTCACCTGTCGCGGGTCGAGGAAGTAATACGGATACCACCCGATCAGCGGTCCGCGGATCAATGTCGCGACGCCCCACACCACCGGATAGGCGAGTGACACCGGGATGACCCGCCACGGCACGGTCCGGTGTCCGGGAGCCAGCGCCCAGGCCGCCACGGTCACCGCCGGAAGCCAGAAGTGCAGCACCTGATCGGACCACGGCACATCGATGCGGATCCCGCGGATGCCCGCCTGCCACACGAGGATCGCGAACACCAGCCCCGCCGTGATCGTCCAGGTCAGTACGAGGGCGAGCGCGACCGTGAGCCACCGGGGGTCCTTCGCACGGCGCAACGCGAGGATGCCGGCGACGGTGAGCAGCACCACGAACGCGATGTTCGACTGGTTGGTCAGGTACGCGAAGAAGTTCTGGCTCGCGACGGTGTTCGACGCCAACCCCCAGCTCAGCCGGTGGATGAGCGCCACGAGGCAGATGGCGGCGGCACTGAGGCGGAGCAGCCCGAAGACGGTACGCGCCTTCACCGCTGCGTCACCCGCCATTCCTTCATCCGCTGAGTCTACGGACCGGCTCACCGGATCATCGAGAGGAGGAGCCGTCCTGCCTCCTCGCGCGGGAGCGCGGCGAACATCGGCAGCTCCAGCACGTACCGTCCGAACAGGAAGCCGACGATCGCCACGGCCATCCGCCGTGCGTGCTCGCGCCCGAAGTCGGCCACGAGAGGTTCGAACACCGCCACCTGGATGTAGCCGCTGATCGCCGCGGCGGAGTCATCCGCGGCGGCGAGACGCCGTGCGAGACCGACGAGCTGCGCGCCGTGCTCCGGATGCTCCCAGACCGCGAGGATGCCGTGTGCCAGGCGCGAGAGGTCGACGGGGCCGTGACCGTCCCGTCCGCGGGCGAGCGCGATCACATCATGCGGTGCTGCGCGCAGGGCGATCGCCGCGGCGACGAGGTCGTCCCGCGATCCGAAATGATAATTGACCAGTGTGTGGCTGACGCCGACTTCCGCGGCCAGTCGACGGGACGAGATGGCCGCCAGATCACCTCGAAGAACGTGCTTCTGCGCTGCCTCCAGCAGCCGAGCCCGTGCCGTCGACGATCCGCGCGGACGGCCCGGCGATTTATTGACCATTCTCGCATCGTCGCACGCGGAGCGGGACGCTGTCTGCATGGACACGAGAACCGACACCGATACCGACACCGTCATCGTCGGAGGCGGGCCCGCCGGGCTCATGCTCGGACTGCTGCTCGCGCGTCGCGGGCTCCGGGTCACCGTGATCGAGAAGCATGCCGACTTCCTCCGCGACTTCCGGGGCGACACGATCCACCCCTCCACCCAGGAGCTGTTGGGGGAGCTCGGACTGCTCGACGACTTCCTCGCGCGCCCCCACGCCGATATGTCGGAGGTCACGCTCAGCTGGCACGGCACCGAACTGACCCTGGCCGACTTCTCGCACCTGCCGACGGCGAGGAAGGTGATGACGTTCATGCCGCAGTGGGACTTCCTCGACCTGGCGGCCTCGTCGGCGGAAGAGCTCCCGGGGTTCCGCCTGCTGCGTTCGACCCGCATCCAGGACGTCGTGCGCGAGGAGGGGCGGATCGTCGGGGTCACCGGAACCGGGCCGGACGGACCGGTCGACATCCGTGCACACCTCGTCGTCGATGCGTCGGGACGTGACTCCGAGCTCCGTGCCGCTGCCGGGCTCTCACCGGTCGGGGTGGCCGCGTCGATGGATGTCCTGTGGTTCCGGCTGCCGAAGGACGGCGACGAGGTGTACCCGTTCATCCAGGCCGGCGCGGGCATGGTCATCACGATCGACCGCGGGGACTTCTTCCAGATCGCGCACGTGATCCCCGCGGGTGCCTGGACGGGCTCCGAAGACGACCTGCATCGGATGAACGAGCGCCTGCGCCGCATCTCGCCTCGCCTCGGTGCCGCGGCAGCGCACCTCCGTCCGGCCGACGTGCACCTTCTGCGTGTGCGCCTGGAGCGGCTGCGTCGGTGGCACGTCGACGGGCTCCTGTGCATCGGCGACTCTGCGCACGCCATGTCTCCCGCGGGAGGCGTGGGGATCAACCTGGCCATCCAGGATGCGGTGGCCACTGACCGCATCCTCGGGCCGGTGCTGGGTACCCGTGCGCCGCAGCGTGCCGACCTCCGCCGGGTCGAGCGTCGTCGCGTCTGGCCGGTGATCGTGACCCAGGCGATCCAGCGACGACTGCAGGGTCCTCTCCTCGCGTCGCGCGCCGCGGACGCACCTCTGCCCTTCCCGTTGCGGATGCTGCGGGATCACCCTCGCCTGTCCCGCATCACCGGGCGCTTCGTCGGGATCGGAGCGCGCCCCGAATACCTCCGGTGACCCCGGCGGTGCGCGTCAGATCAGCCGACGGAGAGCCTCTTCGAGGGAGACGCCCTGCGCGTCCGCGCGGTCGCGCAACCGGGCATGCTCGTCCGACGTGAGCGGGATGCGCAGTTCGATCGGGTCGTCGTCGGGGGCGTTCGTCGAGCCCGGATCGTCGAGCCCGTCGAGCAGGTCCGAGGCCTCGGCCCACAACGGCTCCGCGAGCGTGGTCGATGGCGCGGCGGCCTCCGGGGCGGAGCCCGTCGCAGGAACGGAGGCCGCCACAGGAGCGGATGCGGCCACGGCGGCACCGGCGCCGGTGGCCCGCGTGAAGCCCGGACCTCGACGCGGCTCCTCCCCGGCCTGGTACGCCTTCGCGGCCGCGTTCGCACGCTCGTCGGCTGCCTCGTTCAGAGGGTGTCCGGCGTGGCCTTTGACCCAGGAGAACTCGACGTCACGCCCACGGATCGCCTCGTCGATGCCCTCCAGCAGGTCGCGGTTGAGCACGGGCCCGCCGTCGGACTTCCGCCAGCCCTTGCGCTTCCACCCCGGCATCCACTTGGTCACGGAGTCGATCACGTAGCGGCTGTCGCATTCGATCAGCAGCTTCTCGTCGGTGCCCGCCGTCGCACGCAGCAGCTCCAGCACCGCCCGCAACTCGCCCTGGTTGTTGGTGCCGTGCGGGGAGCCGCCCGCCGCCCAGTTCGCGTCGTCGATGTACCAGGCCCAGCCGTTGGGGCCGGGGTTGCCCAGGGCGGAGCCGTCTGCGGCGGCGGTGATCGTCATCCCTCCACCGTAATGCGGTCACCGGGTGCGCGATCGCCGCGCACTCGCGTCCTCCGTGCGCGCCGCCTAGGGTGGACGGATGTCTTCCGGCACCGAATGGGAATCCTTGGTCGGCACGGCCGTGGTGATCGCGATCGCGGTCCTCGCCACCGTCGCCGTTCTCGTACTGCTGCGTCTGGTGGCCACGCTCGTGAGCCGTCGTCTGCCGTGGGTGCGTGATTTCGCGCGCAGGGTGCGCAACGCCACGACGGCCACGGCGCTGGTCGTCGCGGTGTGGATCGCGATGGCGATCACGGCGCCCGCCGAGCAGGGATGGTGGCCGGCGGTCTCGCGACTGTTCCTGATCTCGACCATCCTCGTCGGGTCCTGGCTGTTCGCCGCGGCGATCTCGTTCGGTTTCGAACGGCTGATCGAGCGCGAGGAGACCGTCCTGGTCGGTCCGGAGGCACGACGTCGACGCACGCAGCTGCTCGTCATCCATCGGCTCGTGCTGGTGTCGATCGCCGTGCTGGCTCTGGGGGCCGTGCTGTTCACCTTCCCCGAGATGCGGGCCGTGGGCACGAGCCTCCTCGCGTCGGCGGGTATCGCGAGCATCATCGCCGGCCTCGCGGCGCAGTCGATCCTCGGCAACCTCATCGCCGGGATACAGGTGGCCTTCACGGACGCGATCCGCGTGGGCGACGTCGTCGTGGTCGAAGGCGAGTGGGGACGGGTCGGCGAGATCAACCTGTCGTACGTGGTCGTCTACATCTGGGACGAGCGACGCCTCGTCGTGCCGTGCAGCTACTTCACCTCGACGCCGATCGAGACGTGGACGCGCAGGTCGGACAAGATCCTCGGCACCGTCTACCTGGATCTGGACTGGCGCGTGCCGATGGACGCACTGCGCGCGGAGTTCACCCGCATCGTCGAAGCCTCGCCCGCCTGGGACGGGCGCTCGTCGAGCGCACTGGTGACGGACGCACAGGGCGGGTACGTCACCGTCCGGTTGGTGATGTCGGCGAAGGACTCCGACGACCAGTGGACGATCCGCTGCGAGGTGCGGGAGAAGATGATGAGCTGGTTGCAGCGGGAGTACCCGGACGCCCTCCCGCGCACCCGGGTGGAGTTCGGACCTCAGTCGGACTCGGCGCCCGCGTCGTCGACGGGCTCCTCCGCCTCGTAGTCGCCCACGGTCTCCGCCGCCGGCTCCGCGATCGGGAAGACGATCGAGCTGACCTCGGTCGTCGCCCCGAAGCCGAGGCCGAGCGAGAGGGGGTCGACGGCGGGTTCCTCGCCGAGCACCTCGGCCTCGGAGCGCTTCACGGGCTCGGAGGGCAGTGCCCAGGGGCTCTGTTCTTCTTCCGGCTTCTGCTGGAACATTCCCATGGGTCCATTGTGAACCCACGCCTCGACGCGGAGGCCGGATTCACACGGAATTGATCGGACGCCGGGGCCGGACGCCGGGACTGGTTCGCCGGGGGTCAGCCCTTCGCGGCCGCCGCCTGCCGGACCGCCTCGACGAGCGCGCGCCAGGGTCCGTCGAGCGCGGAGTCGGGCAGCTCACGCTCGCGGCGTTCGACCGGAGTCCGGGCGCGGATGCGCCATACGAAGCGGTCGGCGCCGGTCTCGGTCGGCGCCTCCTGATCCCAGGGGCACCGGTCGATCAGGTCGATCCATTCGCCGGCGTCGTCGGGTCCTGCTTCCACCTGCCACCGGCGACGGATGCCGGCGATGCCGCCCGTGCGGACGACGGCGATCACGATCGGTGCGTCAATCGCGGGAGGAGGCTCGCTCATCTGCATAGACTCCCACGACGCTCCACGCGCGTCGAGCCGCCGTGGCCGTGGCCTCGTCGATCGCGGTGGCCGCGGCGACCGTCGCATCGGCGAACTCGAGGAAGGACGCCGTGCTCGACAGGCCGCCGGTGAGTGCCCGGTACCAGACGGTCCCCGCGCGCTCCCAGGCCTTGCCGCCGAGGTCGAGCGCGAACAGGGCGAACGCGCGGTTGGGGATGCCCGAGTTGATGTGCACACCGCCGTTGTCCTCGGTGGTGCGCACGAAGCCGCTCATGTGATCGGGCTGCGGATCCTTGCCGAGCTCGTCGTCGTCGTAGGCGGTGCCCGGGGCGATCATCGACCGCAGGGCCGCGCCCTCGACGGCATCCGTGAAGATCTCGGCACCGATGAGCCACGTGGCGCTGTCGGCCGTCTGCCCGAGTGCATACTGCTCGGTCAGAGCACCGAAGACGTCGGCGATCGACTCGTTCAGCGCGCCCGGCTGGCCCTGGTATTCGAGGTTCGCGGTGTGCTGCACGACGCCGTGCGCGAGCTCGTGCCCGATGACCGTGAGCGAGCCGGTGAAGTGCTGGAACACCTCGCCGTCGCCGTCACCGAACACCATGCGCTCACCGTCCCAGAACGCGTTGTCGTAGTCGACGCCGTAGTGCACGGTGGCGTCCAGCGGGGCTCCGGCGTCATCGAGGGAATTGCGCCCGAAGGCGGACAGCAGCATCTCGAAGGTCGCTCCGAGGCCGTCGAAGGCTTCGTTCACCGCGGTGTCGGCCACGGGGGCGTCGTCTTCGCCGCGCACCACCGCGCCAGGGAGGCGCTGGGTGTTGCCGGCGTCGCTGATGGTGCGGTTCGGAGCATCCGACAGCTGGGCGACCAGGTCGCCGTTCTCGTCGATCGACAGGTCGATGCGGGCGCGGAACGGCGGTCGTCCGGCCGTCAGCGTCTGCCGCGCCGCAGCCGCGGCCTTCGGGAAGCGCCCCGATTCGGCCAGGCGTGCGAGCAGGTACGACGGGACGACTCCAGGACACTGTGTCGATGGTGTGCTGCTCATGGATCGACCCTACGCCGGGCGTCCGACGTCTGCGGGAACCGGCCGGGCAACCGCGCGGATTGTGAAGGAGATCTCACGGTGTGAAGGAGAGGTTCGCGCGGACTCCCCTTCGGAACGCGAGATCTCCTTCACAACGTGCGCGCCCGCCGGATGCGTCTCACTCGTGCTCGATGCTCAACACGGTCGTGCGGATGCCGTCCGACTCGTACTGCACCGGCATCCCGGGGTGGGCGGACGAGAACCAGAAGATCCCGTCGGCGGTGTCGTATCGACGGCAGGTGAGCTCGCCCAGGGGGGAGGACAGCGGCACGGTCGACATGCTCGTCGTCTCGGCGTCGAACGCCGCATGGCCCTGGAGCTCGGTCCAGGTCACCCGGCTCGAGACGACGGCGTTCGGGTCGGCTGCGGCCCACCGATCGAGGGTCGCGCCCTCCTCATCCGTGTGGTGGAAGCGGTTGACGTGTTCGCCCAGCGGCCCGTCCGGGCCTTCAAGGAGGAGGCGGATGCGCTTCCCCCTGCCGGTGGCGTCTCTGATCTCTTCGGCGGTGAACGGCGTCGGCAGGAGGCCGGGGCCGAGCAGGTGCGGGTCGGGATCGGTCATGCACCCAGTCTGCGTCACGGGTGACCAGTACGTCACGGGATGGTCTCGATGTCCGTCACCCGAGGGAGATCCTTGACAGAATTGCGTTCTGTATACAGAATACGAGTGCGCCGGAAAGGCGCTCCCGACACGATCTTCCAATGATGAAAGAGGTAGCGAGATGGCACGTGCGAACGTGACGCGGTATCTGGCATTGGGTGCCGCCGGCGCTCTGGCCCTGGGGCTCGCCGCGTGCAGCGGCGGCGGAGGAGGCGGTGGCGTCGACGCCGACGGCAACGCGACGGTCATCTGGTCCACCTGGGGCACGGCGGACGAGCTGACCCGCTACGAGGAGTTCAACAAGGACTTCATGAAGCGCCACCCCGACATCACCGTCAAGCTCCAGCCCGTCGCCGGCTACGGCGACTACCACTCCAAGCTGCTCGCACAGCTCACCAGCAACACGGCACCCGATGTCTTCTACGTCGGTGACGACATGATCGGCCAGTTCGTCGATTCCGACAGGCTGATGCCGCTCAGCGACCTGATGGAATCGGACGCGAGCAAGACCACGAAGGACGATTTCTTCCCCGGACTCTTCGGCGCGGCGGAGGAGGGCGGCGAGGTCTACGCGGCCCCGAACGACTCCAACCCCGACGTCTTCTGGTACGACAAGCAGGCGCTGGAAGCCGCCGGGATCACCGAGGACCCCGCGACGCTGGCCGAGAACGGCGAGTGGACGACCGACAAGTTCCTCGAGATGAACGCCACGCTCCACGACGCGGGGCTCACCGGGACGATGTACTGGAACTACTGGGCCACCCACTGGAGCTGGCTGTCGTCCCAGGGCCTTCCCGCGCCATACGACGAGGCGGGAGCGTTCGTCGCGAACCAGGACGACGCCACCGTCGCTTCCGTGCAGGAGCTGGGCGACCTCTTCCAGGACGGCACCTTCGTCGTCGCCGACACGCTTCCCGACGGCGCCGGAGCCGACAGCATCTTCGTCACGCACAAGGCCGGTTTCTTCGTGCAGGGCCGCTACACGATCGGCACGGTCAAGGCCACGGGCGAAGAGGACAGCTACGACATCGTCCGCTGGCCGACGCCCGACGGTGAGGCCGCTCCCACCGGTGTCGCGACCAGTTTCCTCGCGATCAACGGCAAGACCAAGGTGAAGGACGCCGCGTTCACGTTCTGGACGGAGTTCCTCTCCGCCGAGGGGCAGACCTTCCGCCTCAAAGGGGGCGGGAACGCGGTCCCGTCGATCAAGGGTGCCGACGACGTGGTGCTCGAGGGGGACTACCCCGTGCACGCGCAGACGTTCCTCGACATGCGCGACATCGGGTTCACGAACTACCCCGCTGAGGCCAGGGTCCCGGGGCTGCCGGTCGCCATCTCCGAGGAGTTCCAGAAGCTCTACGAAGGCAAGACCGACGCGCAGGAGACGCTCGACACGATCGCCGGCGTGGTCGAGGATCGGTCGGAGAAGTAGGAGTGACCACGCTCACCGAGAACGGACGGATGCCGCAGGCCACCCCTGCGGCATCCGTCCCGCCCCTGCGTCGGGAGGCCGCCTGGCGTCGGCGGGATCGGGCCTGGGGCTACGTCTTCGTCGCTCCGCAGCTGCTCGGCATGGCGCTGTTCGTCGTGCTGCCGTTCGCCGCCAGCCTGGTGCTGGCCTTCGCCGAGTGGGACGGCCTGGGCGAGCTCACCTGGGTGGGGCTGGCGAACTTCGCCGATCAGCTGCAGGATCCGCTGCTCGCCCGTGCGATCATCAACACCCTGCTGATCGCGATCATCACCGTGCCGATCGGCCTCACGCTCGCGGTCATCGTCGCCGTCGCACTCGAGAAGCTCAAGACCCGCACGCTCTACCTGATCCTGTTCTTCGCCCCGGTGGTCACCTCGACCGTCGCCGTCGCCATGATCTGGCAGCAGATGTTCCGTGCGGACGGCCTGCTCTCGACCACGATCTCGAAGGTGTTCGGGATCACGCCCCCGGATTGGCTGCAGGATCCCAAGCTCGCGCTCCTCGCCGTCTGCATCGTGACGATCTGGTCGTCGATGGGCCTGAACGTCGTGATCTTCCTGGCCGGTCTGCAGAACATCTCGCCGTCGGTGATCGAGGCCGCCCGCATCGACGGCGCCGGTGCCGTGCGCCTGTTCACCAGCATCCGGCTCCCGCTGCTCTCGCCGATCGTGTTCTTCTCCTCGGTGATCGCGTTCATCTCGTCGCTGCAGACCTTCGACACGGTCTACGTGCTGGTCTCCGGCGGCGGACCCGACAACGCGACCCGCACCATCGTCTATCACATCTTCGACCTCGGCTTCGGGCGATTCGAGTTCGGGCTGTCCAGCGCGGCCAGCATCATCCTGCTCGTGCTCACCCTCGTCATCACGGCGATCCAGTTCGGTGCGCAGAAGAAGTTCGTCCACTACGAGGATGACCCGGCATGACCCTCCAGACCACACCCCTCAGCGACCCCGCCGCCCCCGCGACCGATTCGACCGTCGCCCTCACCGCTCCCGGATACCGTCAGCGAGGCCGAGGGGGACCAGGGGCCGGACGCGCCCGCCGACGTCTCGGTTCGACCGTGCTGCACGTGCTCCTCGTGGTCGGCGGCATCTCGATGGTGTTCCCGTTCATCTGGATGCTGCTGACGTCGTTCAAGACCCTCCCACAGCTGTTGAAGAACCCGCTGGAGTTCCTGCCGAACCCCTGGACCGTCGACAACTACGTGAACGCGTGGAACGCCGTTCCGTTCGGGCAGGCCTACCTGAACAGTGCGTACATCGCCGTGCTGGTGGTGGTCGGCACCCTGATCACCGCGTCGATGGCCGGGTACGCGTTCGCCCGTATCCGGTTCCGGGGCAGCAAGGTGATCTTCATCGTCTTCCTCGCGACGCAGATGATCCCGGCGCAGGTCACCCTCATCCCCTTCTACCTCCTGATGTCGCAGCTCGGCTGGGTGGATTCGCATCTCGCATTGATCGTGCCCGGGATGATCGCGAACCCCTTCGCCGTGTTCCTGATGCGGCAGTTCGTCCTCGCTCTGCCGCGCGAGCTGGAGGAGGCCGCGCTGGTGGACGGCGCCGGGCGCTGGCGCATCTTCTGGAGCATCGTGCTGCCGAACCTGAAGCCCGGCCTCGCTGCGCTCAGCATCATCACCGCCCTCAGCGTCTGGAACGCGTTCCTGTTCCCGTTGGTGCTGTTGAACACGCCGGACCTGTTCACGGTTCCGCTGCTGCTGACCTCGTTCCAGGGGCAGTTCGGCTCCATCAACTACGGGCTCGTGATGGCGGCGTCCGCGATCGCGACCGTGCCGATGCTCATCGTGTTCGTGATCGGTCAGCGCAAGATCCTCAACAGCATGGCCGCATCGGGACTCGGGGGGCGATGATGACGGATCTCGCCGCCCTCGCCGGGCGTCACCTCGACCTGGTGTCCGCTCCCTTCACGCTCCCGCGCTCGCGCGTGCTCGTGTTCCGAGCCGACGACGGCGAGGGCGTGCGCGTGCACACCTCGGAGTACGAGCGGCGGCTGTCGGAGTGCCGGGTGCTCGATGCGCTGATCGTGATCGGTGCCGGGGGCGAGGTGCTCCCGGTGACCGGCGTGCATCCCGCGCGGGTGAGCTTCGGCGGCGGCGCGGTGACCCTGACCTTCGCCGATCCCTCCACACTCAGCCTCGGCGGCGCTTCGGGATCGCGGGTGCGGCTCCGGCGTCCGGACGGCGGCGTCGAGGAGCATCCGCTCGATCGAGGGCTCGGGCTGCACGTCGCCGCAGATCGCACCGTCGCGGTCGTGCACGGCGACCACTCGGCTGCCCTCGCCACGACCGAGGCGATCTGGACCGAGTGGTTCGCGAAGTGCCCGCGCGTGCGCGACGATCTGCAGGAGATGGCCGCCTTCTGCTGGTGGGTGCTCGGGGCGAACATCGTCGAGCTGCCGTCGCTGGGCGATGCCAGGGCCATCGTGCCGTCGAAGATCGGCTACGTCGGTCTCTGGCAATGGGATGCGTACTTCATCGCGGTCGGTCTGCGCCACGGCGACCCCGAGCTCGCTCGCGAGCAGCTCGACCTCGCCTTCCGGTTCCCTCAGCCCGACGGGCAGCTGCCCGACGTCGTGCATGAGCTCGGGGTGCTGGCGACCAGCGACGATCTGCCCGAGAGCGACCGCGCCAACCTGCGCCGTGCCGGGTCGCAGATCGCCGACCCGAGCGCACCCGTGCCGCTGACGAAGCCTCCGCTCGCCGCCTGGGCGCTGCGCAAGGTGCTCGACGTCGAGGATGCGCCCGACTACGCGCGCCGGCAACTGGCCCGGATCGTCCGCTCGCAGGACTGGTGGTTCGCCGGCAGCGACCTCGACCACGACGGGATGCCGGAGTACGGGCACCCCTACTCCTCCGGCCTCGATGACAGCCCGATCTTCGATGGGCCGTTGCCGACTGCCGCGCCCGACCTCGGGGCGTATCTGGTGCGGCAGGATCGCGAGATCGCCGACCTCCTGCGCCGGTACGAGCCCGGGGTCGACGTGTCGCGCTTCGAGCAGCGGGCCGAGACCACACAGGAGCTGCTGCTGCGCATGTGGGATCCCGAGCGGGGACGCTTTCTCGCATTCGGCGGTGGGGAGCCGCAGCTCAGCGACACGGTCGTGGGGTTGATGCCGCTGCTCACGGGCACGTTGCCGCCTCCCGTCGCCGAGGCGCTGCGGGCGGCCGTCGACGACCCCGAACGCTTCGCTCTGCCGTGGGGGCTGCCCACGGTCGCGGCCTCCGACCCCGACTACTCGGACGAGCGCATGTGGCGCGGACCGGTCTGGGTGAACACGAGCATGCTCGTCGCCGAGGGGCTGGAGGCTTCGGGGTACCCCGAACGCGCGCGCGAACTGCGGGAGCAGACCGTGGCGCTGGTGATCCACGGCGGGGGCCCGCACGAGTACTTCAATCCGCACACGGGTAAGAAGGCCCGCACGGCCACGACCGCCTTCGGCTGGTCGGCCGCGCTGTTCGTCGACCTCGCCGTGACGCTCTCGCGGTGAGCACGCGCAGCATCCGTTCCGGTCGCACTTTCTCCCGCTATTCGGCCCTTTTGTCGGCAGGAAGTGCGACCGGAGCGGCGTCAGGCGGTGAAGTACGAACTCGTGGCGTTGTCGAGGATGCGCTGCATGCCGTGCATCCAGTTGAGCTTGAGGGCGTCGACGGCGCCGGGGATGTCGCCGTCGGCGAGGTGGCGGGCGATCTCGGCGTGCTCGGCGGCGACGCGTTCGACCTTGACGTCTTCGGGGACCAGCAGGGACTCGTAGCGGTGGAACGAACTGCGCACGTTGTCGATCACGGCCAGGAGCCGGGTGTTCGGGCAGGCGGACAGCATCACGCTGTGCCACTCGTCGTCCTTGGTGATGACCAGCTGGTGCTCCACGAGCTCGTCGGCGAAGGCTTCGGCCATCTCCTTGAGTCGGATCCCGATCACGCGCAGTTCCTCGGGCGGGCTCAGCTCGAGCGCCAGGCTCTCGAGTGCAGCCATGACCGGCGCGAGGTCGCGGAACTCGGACGCGCTGAGCGGGACGAAGCGGAAGCCCTTGCCGTTCTCGCTCTCGATCTGGCCCTCGGACTCGAGGGCGATGAGCGCTTCACGCAGGGGGGTGCGGCTCACGCCGAGTTCGGTGGCGAGCTGGACCTCGTTGATGCCTTCGCCGGGCTGCACGAGTCCGGCGCGCATACGGGTCAGCAACTCCTGCCGAACCTGCGAGCGCAGGTTCTTGCGTTCGATCGCCATGCGTCCCCTCTTCTGCCGCCTGCCCGTCAGCCTATGGGTTGACGGGCCTCGGGCGACGTCCTAGTGTGTTGTATACAGAATACAGCTGATCCCGGATTCGCACCAGTGCACCGCCGGATCAGCCGGTCATGACTCAGAGAGGAGGCTTCGTGCCCGCACCCGGTGGCGACCAGCCCGCCCGACGCGTCCGCCTCGACGCCCTCGCCTACGGCGGCGATTACAACCCCGACCAGTGGTCGGAGGAGACGTGGCACGAAGACATCCGTCTGATGCGCGAGGCCGGCGTGAACATGGTGAGCCTGCCGATCTTCAGCTGGCCGCAGCTCGAACCCGAGCCCGGCGTCTACGACTGGGCATGGCTCGACCGCATCCTCGATCTGCTGTGGGACGCCGGCATCGCGATCGACCTCGCCACCGCCACCGCGACCCCGCCGTCCTGGCTGCTGCGGGCCCACCCCGAGATGGTGCCGTGGGATTCCGACGGGCACCGGCTCGAGTTCGGCTCCCGTCAGACCTACTGCCCCTCGTCGCCGATCTGGCGCGAGAACGTCGCCCGCATGGCTCGCGCGATGGCGGAGCGCTACGGGGAGCACCCCGGCCTCGCGATGTGGCACATCTCGAACGAGTACGGCGATCACACCTCACGCTGCTGGTGCCCCGAGTCGGCGAGGCACTTCCGCCGCTGGCTGCAGGATCGCTATGGAGACCTCGACGGGCTGAACGAGGCCTGGGGCGTGAACGTCTGGGGTCAGCGCTACACCTCCTGGGAGCACATCGAGACGCCGAAGAAGGCACCGGGTCCGATCAACCCGACCCAGCTGTTGGACTTCGAGCGGTTCTCGTCCGACGCCCTGCGGGAGCTGTTCCAGGTGGAGATCGACGTGCTGCGCGAGGTCACGCCCGACATCGCGGTCACCACGAACTTCATGAGCATGTTCCGCGACCTGGACTACTGGGACTTCGCCGCGATCGAAGATGTCGTGACCGACGACGCCTACCCGGAACCCGCCGACCCGACCTCGCACGTCGGGGCCGCCCTCAACTACGGCCTCATGCGCTCACTCAAGGGCGGACAGCCCTGGCTGCTGCTGGAATCCTCGGCGAGCGCGACCAGCTGGCGCGACGTGAACGTGCCCAAGGCGCCGGGCAAGATCCGCATCGAGAGTCTGCAGGCGGTCGCCCACGGCTCGGACGCCGTCATGTTCTTCCAGTGGCGCCAGGCCAAGTACGGCCAGGAGAAGTTCCACTCCTCGATGCTCGGTCACCGGGGGGAGCGCTCGCGCAGCTTCCGGGAGACCAAGGAGCTGGGCAATGAACTGAAGAGGCTCGAGCCGGTGCGCGGCACCCGGGTGCGCTCGCGCGTGGCGCTGGTCGTGGACTGGGACTCGTGGTGGGGGACCAGCGCTGTCGAGTCGCTGCCCTCGCAGAGACTGCAGTGGGCGCAGCAGGCCCGGGCCTGGCACCGCGCGCTGTACACGCTCGGCCAGCCGGTGGATGCCGTTCGCGCCACGGGGCCGTTCGACGCGTACGACGTGGTCGTGGTGCCGAACCTCTACATCGTCGAACAGCCGCAGGCCGACGCGTTGCGCACCTTCGTGGAGCGCGGAGGACACCTCGTCGTCGGACCGTTCTCGGGAGTGGTGGATGCGACCGAGAAGGTGCACGACGGCGGAGCACCCGGGCCGCTGCGCGATCTTCTGGGCATCGAGGTCGACGAGCAGTGGCCGATCGCCGACGGGCTGACCGAGAGCATCGACTACGCCGGCGAGATCCTGACGGTGCCGTCGTGGAGCGAGTGGCTCGAAACGGATGACGACGTCGAGGTGCGCGGCCGCTATGCCGGTGGCGAGCTCGACGGTCTGCCCGCCGTGACCCATCGCGCGGAAGGCCGGGGATCCGCCTGGTACGTCAGCGCGATGTTCGACGCCGCAGGTCTGCTCCCGGTCTTCCGCGACGTGCTGCGCAGGGCCGGCGTCCCCACCAGGGAGCACACCGATGTCGAGGTCGAGGCGGTCACCCGCGCCGACGACACCACGGACTACACCTTCTACCTCAACCACGGACGCGCACCCGTGACGTTCGAGATCCCGACCCCGGGAGTCGACCTGCTCACCGGTCTGCGTCATACGGACCGACTGGAGCTCGATCGGTACGGCGTCGCCGTGCTCGCCGCGCCCCGCGCACAGTCCATCCCCTTTGCCACCCTGATCCCTGTGAAGGAGGACGCATGACCGCCCCGTTCGTGCATCCGTACATCCCCAACACCGCGCCCGAGTCCCGTGCGGCGATGCTCGCCGCCGTGGGCGCCGCGTCGGTCGACGAGTTCTACGCCGACATCCCGGCCGGCCTCCGGCTCGGGCGACCCCTCGATCTGCCCGCGCCGTTCGTCGCGGAACAGGACCTCGCCCGCCACGTGCGCGCACTGCTCGCCAGGAACCACTCGACGCACGAGCGGCTGAGCTTCCTCGGCGCCGGCACCTACCACCACTACGTACCGGCGGTCGTCGACGAGGTCATCGGACGCAGCGAGTTCCTGACCGCCTACGCCGGCGAGCCCTATGAGGACCACGGCCGCTTCCAGGCGCTGTTCCAGTACCAGTCGCTGATGGCCGAGCTGCTCGAGATGGACGTCGTGAACGTGCCGACCTACGACGGCTACCAGGCGACCGCGACCGGCCTCACCATGTCGGGGCGCCTCACCGGCCGCGGACGGGTGCTGGTCGTGAGCGATGTGCTCCCCGCGAAGCTCGCGAAGGTGCACGACTACGTCCGTGCCCACCTCACGCTCGAGCACCTGCCGACCGTCGGCGGCACCGCCGACGTCGATGCGATCCGCGCCGCGCTGGGCGATGACGTGGCCGCGGTCTGGGTCGAGACGCCCAGCGCCACCGGCGCCGTGGAGGCCGCGCTGCAGGACATCGCGGATGCCGCGCACGCGGTGGGCGCCGTGCTCGTGGTCGGCACCGACCCCATCGGCTACGGCGTCCTCACCCCGCCCGCCGTCTCGGGAGCGGACATCGTCACCGGTGACATCCAGTCCCTCGGCCTGCACCAGTGGTTCGGCGGCGCCCACGGCGGGTTCATCGCCGTCCACGACGACCCGCGGTTCGTGATGGAGATGCCGTCGCGACTGTTCGGGCTCGCGACGACCGACGTTCCCGGCGAGTACGGCTTCGGCGACGTCGCGTACGACCGCACCTCCTTCGCGCATCGCGAGGAGGGGAAGGAATGGGTCGGCACGGCCGCGGCCCTCTGGGGCATCGCCGCCGGGGTCTACCTGGCGCTGATGGGTCCCGTCGGCATGGCGGAGCTCGGCGAGGTGCTGCTCGCCCGCACCCGATACGCCCAGCAGGCGCTCGCCGCGGTTCCTGGCGTCTCGCTCGACGACGACGCCGTGCACCTCCGCGAATTCACCGTGACGTTCAGCGAGGTCACGGCGGACGCGGTCGTCGCGACGCTCCGCGCCCGCGGCATCGAACCCGGCGTGGCCGTGGGGGAGCACCGCCTGCTCGTCTGCGTCACCGAACTCACCTCCCAGGCCGACATCGACACTCTGGCGGGCGCACTCGCTCAGGTCACGGCCTCCGATCTCGCTACGAAGGAGCAGAACCGATGAGCCTCCCCGTCGCCCCGAAGCCCGCGCTGCGCCGCTTCCAACAGGCTCGCTGGGACGAGCCGATCATCTTCGAACTGACCACTCCCGGCGAACGGGGTGTGCTGGTCTCACAGGTGGAGCCCGGCGTGCGCGCGGCGGTGGGGGATGTGGTCGCCGCGCTGCCGTCCTCCCTGCGTCGGGCCGCGAAGCCGAAGCTCCCCGAGATGGGCCAGATGCGTGTGCTCAAGCACTACCTGCGCCTGTCGCAGGAGAACCTCGGCGCCGACTTCAACGTCGACATCGGCCAGGGGACGTGCACCATGAAGTACGCGCCGAAGATCAACGACCAGCTCGCGAACACGCCGCAGCTCACCGCGATGCACCCTCATCAGGACCCGGCAGACGCGCAGGGCGTGCTCGAGATCGTCTGGCAGCTGGAGCGGATGCTCGCCGAGATCTCCGGCATGGACGAGGTCTCCCTCCACACGCAGGGCGGATCGGCGGCGATCTGGGCGAACATCGCGATGATCCGCGCCTTCTACGAGGCGAACGGAGAGGGCGAGCAGCGCCGCGAAGTCATCACCACGATCTTCAGCCACCCCTCGAACGCGGCCGCCGCGAAGGCCGCCGGGTACGAGGTCATCACCGTGTATCCCGACGCTGAGGGATACCCCTCGCTCGATGCGCTGAAGGCAGCGCTCTCGCCGCGCACCGCGGCCATCATGGTCACCAACCCCGAAGACACCGGCATCTACAACCCGGCGATCCGCGAGTGGGTGGACGCCGCGCACGCCGTGGGCGCCCTCGCCTCCTACGACCAGGCCAACGCCAACGGGATCCTCGGCATCACGCGTGCCCGCGACGCCGGGTTCGACGTGTGCCACTTCAACCTGCACAAGACGTTCGGCACTCCGCACGGCAGCGGGGGGCCCGGCTCGGGCGCGAACGCCGTGAGTGCGGCGCTCGCCCCGTTCCTGCCGGGACCACGGGTGGTGCGTGCGGATGACGGGACCTTCGCGGTGGCCGAGGCGGGTCAGCTGTCGATCGGCGCGGTCGGGCCCTTCTTCGGGGTGATCCCCGCGCTCGTGAAGGCCTACTCGTGGATCATGGCGCTCGGGGCCGAGGGCCTGCTGGCCGCCGCCGAGACCGCCGTGCTGAACAACAACTACCTGATGGCGAAGGTGCTCGCGATCCCCGGAGCCTCCGCGCCCTACGCGACCGGGCGTCGGCGGATCGAGCAGGTGCGCTACTCGTGGGAGGAGCTCTCCCGGGAGACCGGGATCTCATCCGAGGAGATCGGTGTGCGCATGACCGACTTCGGCATGCACTACTGGACCAGCCACCACCCCTATGTGGTGCCCCAGCCGTTCACGCTCGAACCGACGGAGTCGTACTCCCTCGCCGAGCTCGACGAGTATGCGGCGACCCTCGCCGAGGTCGCACGCGAAGCACGGGAGACCCCCGAGGTGGTGCGCACCGCCCCGCACAACCAGACCGTGCACCACACGCACCACGACGATCTGGACGACCCCGAGCGCTGGGCGGTCACGTGGCGCGCGTATCAGCGGAAGTACTTCCCCGCGGAGCCCGACGCGTCGTGATCGGACTCGTCGTCAATCCTGTCGCCGGAGTCGGCGGGCCCGCGGGCCTCGCCGGCTCCGACGGTGCGGACGTGCAGCACCTCGCCCTCGCGCGCGGTGCCCGCTCCCGCGTGCAGGAGCGGGCAGTCCTGGCTCTGACGGAACTCGCCGCACGGCATCCGGGGCTCGTGGTCGCGACCGCAGACGGAGCGATGGGAGCCGATGCCGTCCGTGCGGCGGGGCTCGTGCCCCGGGTGGTGTGGGCTCCCGGTCGCGCGACCGCCGGTGCCGACACGACAGCCGGTGCTGACACGACCGCCGGTGCTGACACGACCGCCGGTGCTGACACGACCGCCGCGGTGGGTGGGCTCGCCGCCGCCGGTGCTGACCTGATCCTCGTGGTCGGTGGGGACGGGACCCTGCGGGATGCGTGCGCCGGGCTCGATGCGGCCGCCTCCTTCGACCCGATGCATGACGACACGCCAGATGCAGGACGATCCGCCGGTGAAGGCTCCGACATCTGGCGTGTCGTCCTGCAAGTGGAGGCGGAGGCGGAGGCGGTCGGGGCTGCGGGGGCTGCGGCTGCGGGTGCGGTGGTGCCCGCCGTGCTCGGGGTTCCGGCCGGCGTGAAGATGTACTCGCCCGTGTTCGCGGTCAGCCCGCGGGCGGCCGGGGCGATCGCGGCCGACTGGATCGACCGGGACGGACTTCCCACCGACGACCGCGAAGTGCTCGACATCGACGAGGCAGCGATGCGGCAGGCTCGTGTCGACCCGACGCTGTACGGGATGCTCCGGGTGCCCTACCGCGCCGGACGGACGCAAGCACGGAAGGCCGCGACGCCGGTCACCGAGGCCGCCGCCGTCGAAGCCGCCGCGCGGGGAGCCGTCGCGCGCATGCTCCCGGGCGTCCGCTATCTGCTCGGACCCGGCGGCACGACGGCCGAGATCGCGAGGCAGCTCGGCGTCGAAGGATCCCCCCTCGGTGTCGACGTCGTCCTCGACGGTGCCGTGCGCGTGCGGGGAGCCAGCGAGCAGGAGCTTCTCGCCCAGATCGCGCAGGGCCCGGCCCAGGCCGTGATCACCGTGATCGGCGGCCAAGGATTCCTGCTCGGGCGGGGCAACCAGCAGCTCTCGGCCGCGGTCCTGCGCGCCATCGGCCCCGATCCGCTCCTGGTCGTCGCACCGGAGCAGAAGCTCATCGACCTGCACGGCCGGCCCCTTCTCGTCGACACCGGCGACCCTGATCTGGATGCGAGACTCGCCGGACACGTCCGCATCATCACCGGTGTCGGCACCCGCAGCCTCTACGCCGTGACCGCCCCCGAACTGACCCCCGCCTGACCACCAGTCTGAACGAACCCGAAAGGACACCCCATGCGTCTCGAGAACAAGAAGGCCATCGTCACCGGCGGCGCCGGCGGCATCGGTCGTGCCACGTCGCTCGCGCTCGCCGCGGAGGGCGCTGCCGTCGCCGTCGTCGACCTGAACGCGGATGCGGCCGAAGGCGTCGCCGCGGAGATCCGTGCGGCGGGTGGCTCGGCCATCGCGATCGCCGCCGACGTCGCGAGCGAGGCCGATATCGAGCGGGTCATCGCGACCGCGGTGGCCGAGCTGGGCGGCGTGAACGTCGTCTTCAACAATGCGGGCATCATCCGCCGCACCACGGCGGTGGAGACGACCGTCGAGGAGTGGGACCGGGTGTTCGGTGTGAACGTGCGGTCGATCTTCCTGATGTGCAAGCACATCGTGCCGATCATGGAAGCGGCCGGAGGCGGCTCGATCATCAACACGGGATCGGGGTGGGGCCTCAAGGGCGGAGGCCAGGCGATCTCGTACTGCGCGTCGAAGGGCGCCGTGGTGAACATGACCCGCGCGCTCGCGATCGACCACGGGCCCGCCGGCATCCGCGTGAACTCCGTCAACCCCGGAGACGTGAACACCGGGATGCTGCGCGACGAGGCGCGTCAGCTCGCGCAGGACACGAACGCCTTCCTCGCCGAGGCCGCCGACCGCCCGCTGCGCCGGATGGGAGAGCCGAGCGAGGTCGCACAGGCCGTGGTGTGGCTCGCGAGCGACGACTCCTCGTACGTCACCGGCTCGGCCCTGGTGGTGGACGGCGGCGGCATCGCCTGAGCGAGGGGTGGGGCGGGGAAACTCGCGTAAAATCGGGATGGTGACCGACGCGAACCCCCCTGAACTCGGCGCCGGCATCGACCCGGACGACCTCGCCACGACGCTGCGCGTGCTCGCCGAACTGCACACGATCGACAACGAGCACCCGGACTTCGTCGCGGTGCGCCACGCGACCGCGGCCATGTTCAAGGCCGTCAAGCGCGTGCGCCGCAAAGAGATCCGCGACGCGATCGCCGAGGCCGACAAGGCCGTGGTCGCCCGCACCGCCACCGGTGCCCCGGACCGCATCGACGACGAGACCCGGGGCCACGACCTCGCCACCAGCGTCGTGGACGCCCCGATCGCGGGCGAGCTCCTCAAGCCGCGCAACTGCTACATCTGCAAGCAGCCGTACACGCAGGTCGACGCGTTCTACCACCAGCTCTGCCCCGACTGCGCCCGCTTCAGCCACGGCAAGCGCAACGCCCGCACCGACCTCACCGGCAAGCGCGCCCTGCTCACGGGCGGCCGCGCCAAGATCGGCATGCACATCGCGCTGCGTCTGCTCCGAGACGGGGCGCACACCACGATCACGACGCGTTTCCCGCGCGACGCCGTGCGCCGGTTCTCCGCGCTGCCCGATTCCGCCGACTGGCTGCACCGTCTGAGGGTGGTGGGCATCGACCTGCGTGACCCGGCACAGGTCATCGGGCTCGCGGACTCGGTCGCCGCTCAGGGGCCGCTCGACATCCTGATCAACAACGCCGCCCAGACCGTACGGCGCTCGCCGGGGGCGTACTCGCTGCTCGCGGATGCCGAGCTGCAGCCGCTCCCCGACGGACCGCTGCCCGAGATGGAGACGTTCGGGCACACGGTCGATCCGCACCCGCAGGCGCTGCAGGCCTCGGTCGACTCGCATCCGCTGTTGTCGGTGGCGGCGCTCGGCGGCACCGTCGCGGAGCAGGGTGGCCAGGCGCTCACGGCCGAAGACCTGGCTCGCCTCGCGATGGCCCCCGGGTCCTCCTCCCTCGAGAAGCACGCGGACGGCACCGCGATCGATGCCGGCGGGCTCGTGCCCGATGTGAATCGCGTCAACAGCTGGGTGCAGTCGATCGAGCAGGTCGACCCGCTCGAGATGCTCGAGGTGCAGCTCGCGAACACGACCGCCCCGTTCCTGCTGATCAGCCGCCTGCGCGCATCGATGGCCGCCTCCGCGGCGCGTCGCACCTACGTCGTGAACGTCTCGGCGATGGAGGGGCAGTTCTCCCGCCGCTACAAGGGGCCGGGCCACCCGCACACGAACATGGCGAAGGCCGCGCTCAACATGCTCACCCGCACCAGCGCCGGCGAGATGCTCGAGAAGGACGGCATCCTGATGACCGCGGTCGACACGGGCTGGATCACCGACGAGCGCCCGCACTACACGAAGGTCCGGCTGGCGGAAGAGGGCTTCCACGCGCCGCTCGATCTGGTCGACGGTGCCGCACGCGTCTACGATCCGATCGTGCGCGGCGAGGCCGGGGAGGACATCCATGGCGTGTTCCTGAAGGACTACGAGCCCAGCCCCTGGTGAAGCCGCGGGTCAGAGCGCGTCGAGAGCGGCACGCGCCGTCCCTTCATCGGTGATCAGGGTGGTGACGAGTCCGGATCGCAGGGCGGCGAGCACGGCGCGCTGCTTGCCCGCACCCCCGCCGAGGGCGATGCGCGTCGGGGTGCGCTCCAGCTGCGCGGTGGTGATCCCGATCAGGCGTCGGTGGAGGCCGTCGACCTCGTTGCCGTCGATGTCGAGCAGGGTCGTGCCCAGCTCGGCGACCACCCCTCGGCGCAGGAGGGGAGCGAGTTCGTCGAGTTCGTCGAGCTGGGAAGCCAGCAGTGAGCTGCCCGGCCAACCACCGACCGTGAGCGCTGCCATGTCGATGTGGTCGATGCGTGCCAGGGCCTGTTGCACGGCGGGCTCCCGGGTCACCGCGTCCCACGAGCGGGCACTCCGGGTGACGAACGAGGCGGGGAGGGCGAACATCCTCCCCTTGGCGACGCCGCTGAGCTGACTGATCGCTTCGAGGTGCGTCCCCGCGTCGACCGAGGCGAAGCCGGTGAGCTGGACCACGTCGCAGGTGGCCACCTCCCGGATGCGGCCGCACGTGTCGAGGATCGTCCGCCCGGGGCCGAGTCCCACGATGGCGTCTTCGCCGATGGTCTCGCTCAGGAAGCGTGCACCGATGCTCGCGATCGTCGTGCGGGTGCGTGTCTCGTCGTTCGAGGGGGTGAGGGCCACGAACGCCGATTCGAGACCGTAGGCGCGGCTGAGTGCTTTCGAGAGCTCGGGGGCGATGGGCTCCGGCAGGCGGGTGCGGACCTCGACGAGACCGTCCTCGCGCGCTCGCCGGATCATCCGCCCCACGAGGAATCGCGAGATGCCGAGTTCTTCGGCGATCTCGATGGTCGATCGTCCGTGCTGGAGATTCTGGACGGCAGCGTACGCATACTGCACAGATTCGGTTGTTGAAAGAGTTGTGCACATATGAGCACTCTAGTGACTCACATGAGGACAATCCCTGTACTCTCGAACGCAAGTCACACGGAACCCGTCGCAGTTCGAAGGAGTATCGATGAACAACAGCCGAAAGCGTGCGCGCGCCCACAGCATCACCGCCGCCGTCGTCGTCCTCACCACCGCCGGCCTCCTGGCCGGCTGCGCGCCGAGCGACAGCATGACGTCCTCGACCGACGTCTCGTCGTTCGACTGGAAGAACTACAGCGGCGAGAAGCTGAGCATCCTCATGAGCGAGCATCCCCTCTCCGACGCCG
This sequence comes from Microbacterium sp. IO18, assembly GCF_049099505.1. NCBI lineage: Bacteria > Bacillati > Actinomycetota > Actinomycetes > Micrococcales > Microbacteriaceae > Microbacterium > Microbacterium sp. IO18. Next base: position 1,991,250 of record NZ_JBMJAF010000001.1, on the reverse strand, counting down.
TCCTCGACCACGTGGCCGACTTCGAGGAGAAGACCGGCATCGACGTCGACATCGAGACGCTGACCGAGTCCGACTACATGGTGAAGATCCTCACCGAGCTCCAGTCCGGCGCGGCCGGCTACGACGTCTTCATGACGTCCCAGCCGATGAACTACCAGTACGCCGCGGCCGGCTGGATGGAAGACCTGCAGCCGTGGGTCGACGACGACACGCAGACGGCTCCGGACTACGACTTCGACGACTTCTTCCCGTCGCTCATCGAAGCGGAGCGGTGGGACACCACGGAGTTCGACGGAGCGGGCGAAGGAGGTCTCTGGGCGATTCCCGCGAACGAGGAAGGCTACGCCCTCTTCTATCGAAAGGACATCCTCGAGGCCAACGGCGTCGCGGTGCCGCAGACGATCGACGAGCTCATCGCCGCCGCGCAGAAGCTCGACGGCACCGAGTTCGACGGCAAGACCATCTCCGGGTTCGTCAGTCGCGGCGACAAGACCTACCCCACCCTGAACCCGTTCTCCACGTTCGCCGGGGCCTACGGCGTCCAGGACATCACCGACGGCAAAGCCACTGTGAACTCGAAGGCGGGCAACGCGGCCGTCACCAAGTGGATCGAACTCATGCGCACCGCGCCGGAAGCGGCGAGCACCTACACGTGGTACGAGGCGCAGCAGGACTTCCTCGCCGGGAACTCCGCGTTCTACATCGACGCCGACCACATGGCCCCCGACTTCGAGAAGGAGGGCAGTGGGATCGCGGGCAAGGTCGGCTACGCGCTGCCGCCCGAGGGGCCGAAGGGGCGCGCGTCGAGCATGTGGGTCTGGTCGCTCGGCATGAACGCGGCGTCCACGCACAAGGGCGCTGCCTGGCAGTTCATCCAGTGGGCGACGTCGAAGGAGCTGCTGACGGATTCCATCGCGAACGGCAACCTCAACCCGACGCGCGTCTCCGTCGCCGAGAGCCCTGAACTCTCGGCCGCGACCGAAGGCTGGGGGGACTACAACGAGGTCTGGAAGAAGACCCTGACCGACTATGCGGAGTGGCCGTACGCGCCGTCTGCGAGCTGGACGACGGTCGGCGACATCTGGGCGACCGCGATCCAGTCGGCGCTGCTCGACAAAGCATCTGTGAAAGACGCTCTGGATGACGCGGCGACGAAGATCGACGCGGCGATCGAGTGACCTCGGCGGACCGGAGATGACGATCGGAGTGGACAGAGAGTCATGAAGCCCAAACCTCATTTGCCGTACCTGCTCGTCCTGCCGGCACTCGCTGTTCTCGTGGCGGTGCTCTACCCCTTCCTCACCGGTGTCTGGTGGTCGTTCACGTCCTACCGACTGAACCGGGGTGCGCCGACATTCAACGGTGGCGCGAACTACCTCAATCTGTTCGTCACCGGGGAGGGGCTGCACGCGATCGGCATCACGCTGCTGTACGCCGTCGTCGTCGTGAGCGTGGAGTGCGTTCTCGGCATCGGACTCGCGATGCTGCTGAACTACGGTCCGTACGGCAGCACGTTCCGCCTGCTGATCGTCCTGCCGCTCCTGCTGCCCCCGGTGATCGCCGCGCTGATGTGGAAGGTGATGCTGACCGAGAACGGTGTCGTGAACTGGCTTCTCGAAGCCGTCGGCCAGCCCGGACTGCTCTGGCTCAACGGCCTCGACAGCGCCCTGTGGTCGGTGATGATCATCGACATCTGGATCTTCACCCCGTTCGTCGTGCTCCTCGCGCAGGCCGGCCTCCGCAGCGTTCCGCAGGAGCTTCGCGAGGCTTCCGCGGTCGACGGTGCGGGTCCGGTCCGGAACTTCTTCTCCATCACGCTGCCGATGCTGGTGCCCGTGCTCATCGTGATCATCGCGTTCCGCGGCATCGACTCCTTGAAGATGTTCGACATCATCTACACGACGACCAAGGGCGGGCCCGTGGACGCGACGACCAACCTCCATGTGCTTGCCTACCTGGACGGCATCCGCAACATGAACTTCGGCGCGGCGATGGCGGCCCTCGTGGTGCTGTGGGTGCTGTGCAACCTGCTGTCGTCCGTGCTGCTCCGGGCGCGTCGGACGGAGGCGGGAGCATGAACGCCTCTCCGAGCGGTTCCGTCGCGCGGTCCCGTCGTCGCAAGAAGCTCCTGCGGCATGGTGCGGTGATCGCGTCGCTGAGCATGTGGAGCGTCTTCGCGCTCGCGCCCCTCGTGTGGATCGTGATGATGTCGTTCAAGAAGGCCGAAGACATCGTCGCCTACCCGCCCACCTTCGTCTTCACTCCGACGTTGACGAACTACGTCGAGGTGCTGAGCAGTGCGAAGTTCATGGCCCCGTTCGTGAACTCGCTCATCGTGACGGTGGGGTCGCTGCTCGTGACGGTCGTGATCGGCCTTCCGACCGCGTACGCACTCGCGCGCTTCTCGTTCCGGGGACGCGAGAACATCGCGTTCGGGATCCTGTCCCTGCGATTCGCTCCCGAATTGCTGATCATCCTGCCGCTGTATCTGCTGTTCCAGAAGACGGGCCTGTACGACTCTCATCTGGGGTTGATCCTGGCGTATCAACTCGTCACGCTGCCCATGCTGGTGTGGATGCTCCGCTCCTTCATCGAGGATCTGCCCGGCGAGCTCGAGGAAGCGGTGGCCATGGATGGGGGCACGCGCTGGACTGCTTTCCGTCACGTGCTCCTGCGACTGATCGCACCGGGCCTCGGCGCGAGTCTGATGCTCTCCTTCGTCTGGGCGTGGAACAGCTACACGCTGCCGCTGGTGCTGGCGGGGAAGAACACGCAGGTCATCACGACCGGGATCCAGCAGTACATCTCCGCGCAATCCATCGACTGGGGACCCATGGCAGCGGCCACGGTCGTCTCCCTCATCCCCGGGATTCTCTTCGCGGTGTTCTCACTGCGCTGGATCGTCGGCGGTCTCACCGCCGGCACTGTCAAAGGCTGAAAGCCCGCACGACCGAAAGGTGCCACCCATGTCCGTTCCTTCCACCATGTACGCCAGCGTGCTCACCGGGCCGAAGCGCGTAGAGCTCGAGAGTCGCCCGGTCCCCTCCCCGGGTGCGGGCGGGGTCCTCATCAAGGTCACCGCGGTCGGCGTCTGCGGCTCGGACACCCACTTCTTCGAATCGGGTGCCGTCGGAGACATCGTCGTCCGGGACCATGTCGTGCTCGGGCACGAGACCGCGGGGGAGATCGTCGCCGTGGGTGCGGGCGTCGATGCGAGCCGCGTGGGGACGCGGGTCGCTGTGGAGCCGCAGACGCCGTGTCGCGCCTGCCGCTTCTGCAAGCGCGGCGCCTATCACCTGTGCCCGAGCATCCGCTTCTTCGGCGCCTGGCCGGTCGACGGCTCCTTCGCGGAGTACGTGATCGTCGACGCCGACTTCGCGCACGAGATCCCCTCGGCCATGACCGACGAGCAGGCCGCGCTCGCCGAACCCGTCTCGGTGGCGATCCACGCGGCCCGTCGTGCAGGTGTCACGGCGGGCGCGAGGGTGCTCATCACCGGAGCCGGCCCGATCGGGGTCCTCACCGCGCAGGTCGCGAAGGCGTTCGGTGCCGTCGAGGTCGTCATCAGTGATCCGATTGCGAAACGGCGGGATTTCGCCCGCGCGCGAGGGGCGGACGAGGTCATCGACTCCACAGGCGATGGTCTCGCTCGCTTCGACCAGTACTTCGACATCTACATCGACGCATCGGGCAGTGCCCAGGCGATCCGTGCCGCGCTGCCGACGATCGTCCGTGGAGGCATCGCGGTCCTCGTCGGCATGGGTGGCAACCAGCTCGACGTTCCCGTCGCGATGCTGCAGCACCGAGAGATCACGCTCGCCGGTACCTTCCGGTACGTCAACACATGGCCGACGGCGATCGATCTGATCTCCCGTGGCATCGTCGACACCTCGGGGATCGTGACCGGACGATACGGCTTGGACGGCGTCGAGGAAGCGCTGATGAAGGCGAAGACGGATCCGGAGGCGATCAAGACCATGATCATCCCCGCTCTCACCGTCTCCGACGCCCGGACGGGCTGAGCGACAGCGAGGAGCGACGCCCTCGCCGGGGTGGCGGATACGAATTCAGTGGGCGCGAGTGGCGAGGTTCGCGGAGGCCCATCGGCCGAGCTGGTCCAGGATCGGCAGGAGCCCCTCGCCACTTGGCGTGAGCGCATAGGAGACGGTGATCGGCGGGCCCGCGTCGACCGTGCGCGCGATGAGTCCGGCATCGGAGAGTTCAGCGAGCCGATCGGAGAGCACGGTGTCGCTGATGCCGGCGACGGCGCGGCGCAGGGCGACGAACGTGGACGGCCCACCGCCGAGTGACGACACGATCATGCCGTTCCACCTTTTCCCGAGCACGCTGAACGCCAGTGTGACGGCGACGTCGCACACCTGACGTTCTTCGTCGACCTCGGCCATTCCCCCATCCTACCCGTGCTACGTTAAGCAGTGTCGCTAAGAAAAACATAGCGACTACGAAAACGAGAGGTAGGCCATGTCCCTGTTCCGCCTGGATGCCAGCATCCTTCCCACGTCGTCCGCCAGCCGGGCGCTCGCCGACCTCGTCGAGGCCGAGTGGACCGCGTCCCACCCCGACTCGATCGTCACCCGCCGCGACCTGGCAAGTGACCCGGTGCCGGCGACCGCGTGGGCGGACGCCGTGACCGGTGGATTCGTCGACGAGGCGCAGTGCACCCCCGCGCAGCGCGACGCCCGCGCGCTCGCTTCGACATTCGCCGACGAGTTGATCGGTGCAGACGCGCTTCTGTTCGCGGTGCCGCTGTACAACTACGGCGTCTCGCAGCACTTCAAGACGTGGTTCGACCTGTCCTACACCGATTCACGCATCGACCCGACCGGCACCGCGCTCAACGGCAAGCCTGCGACGCTCGTCACCGTGCTCGGCGGCAACTACTCGCCCGGCTCGCCGAAGGAGGGCTGGGACCACTCCACCGGCTGGCTGCGCCGCGTGCTCGAAGACGTCTGGGGCCTCGATCTGCGCGTGGTGCAGCGTCCGTTCACGCTGGTCGGCGTGAATCCGGCGCTCGACGCCTTCGCTGACACTGCGCGCGAGCTCAAGGAGAACGCCGAGTCCGACGCCCGCATCTACGGACGCGAGCTCGCGGCGTTGCGCGACCCTCGCGTGGCCTGAGCCGAGCGGTCTTCAATGCCATGGAGGCAGATTCCATTGAACGGGCGCGATTGGCAATTGAAGAAAGAAAGTGCGAAGACCTTCGTGGGATACGTCTGTCCTACCCGTCTCGATCACGAGGGTCTTCACACTTTGTGATGTCTTTCGGAGGCGGATTAGCTCACAGAAATTTCATACGGGAAGCCTGCATCGCACGCCTTAAAAGTGACCTTGCCGCCTGACGCGCCAAAGGGAATCGTCTTCTTGTTGACCGTGTTCCAGAGGTCGGTCGAACACTTCCATTTGATGGTCGTCTGGCCCACGCATGTAGCGGTGAGGCTGCCGTTGCTGTGTGTGATCTTCGAACAGGTTCCCGCGTAGGCGGGGGATCCGCCTCCCACGAGGAGTCCGAGCGCGAGTGCGACACCAGCGCTAATACCGAGGATCTTCTTAGACTTTTTCATTGCATTCTCCGGTCTTCTTCGTTGCGCGGCCCTTCTTAGTTCTCCCCGGACCGCGGTCACAATATACACAGCGGCGGAACTGAGGGCGGACCGACATCCGGTCGTCTTGCAGATTCTCGCCCGCTGGATGGGGCGATACAGCGCCAATGAATAGTCAGGCTAATGACTCGGGGTATGGATGCGGCAGCCACACCGTCACGTTCAGGCCGCCGTCCGTGCGAGGCGTGAGCACCAGAGTCCCGCCGTGGGCCTGCGTGATGCGGTCGACGATCGCGAGGCCGAGCCCGGCACCGGCATGGTCGTCTCCGCGCGTGCGGTCGGCGCCGCGCTGGAACGGCTCGACGAGGGTGGCCACGCGGTGCGCCGGCAGCGCCTCGCCGGTGTTCTCGACGACCAGTGCGACAGCGTGGGGCATCGCGTGCGTGCGCACGGCGACAGCTCCGCCGGACGGCAGGTTGTGCACGATCGCGTTGAGAACGAGGTTCGTCACCAGTTGCGGCAGGAGGGCGGTGGAGCCGAGCACCGGGGCCGGGACACCACCCACCTCCATGGCGACGCCACGACGATCCGCGAGCGGTACGAGCGCTTCCACCGCGCCCTCCGCGAGGAGCGAGAGGTCGACGATCTCTCGGGGGAACGTCCGCTGATCCGCGCGGCTGAGCAGCAGGAGCGCCTCGGTCAGGTCGATCGCGCGAGTGTTGACCTCCTGCAGACGAGAGATCAGTGCATCGACGTCGCGGTCGGGATCGTCGCGGGCTACCTCGAGAAGGGTCTGAGATATCGCCAACGGAGTCCGCAGCTCGTGCGAGGCGTTCGCGGCGAACCGCTGCTGCTCGGCCACGTGGGCCTCGAGCTGTTCGAGCATCGAATCGAAGACGTCAGCTAGGCCGCGAAACTCATCGCCGGGGCCGGGGAGCATGATTCGGTGTGAAAGCGATCCCTGCGCTGCTAGCCGCGCTGCGTCGCCGATACGCCCCAACGGTGCCAGCATGCGTCCGGCGAGGATCCAGCCTCCGGCTAGCCCGATCACGAACAGGACAAGCATTGCTATCGCAGCGACAGGAACGAATACCCTCATGAGGTCGCTGCGGTTGGGAAATACTTCTACGGTGTCCGGCACATACCGCAACAGGTAGAAGACCACCGCTCCCAACAGCAGGATGCCCGACACCACGACGATCCCCGCATAACTCAGCGTGAGCTTGAGCCGGGCACTCATCCCGCGCCGCCTAGGCATCGGCGTCCGTCCCGATCCGGTATCCGACGCCGGGCACCGTCAAGATCAGCCACGGCTCGCCCAGGCGCTTGCGCAGCGACGACACCGTGATGCGCACCGCGTTGGTGAACGGGTCGGCATTCTCGTCCCAGGCGCGCTCCAGCAGCTGCTCGGCGCTGACCACCCCTCCCTCGGCGTCGACGAGCACCTCCAGCACGGCGAACTGCTTGCGGGTGAGGGCGACGTAGCGGTCGTCGCGGTACACCTCGCGACGGAACGGATCCAGGCGCAGCCCCGCGACCTCGAGCACGGGCGGCCGGGATCGTTGTCTGCGTCGGTCCAGGGCACGCAGACGCAGCACGAGTTCGCGCAGCTCGAACGGCTTGGTGAGGTAGTCGTCCGCGCCGATCTCGAAGCCGGTCGCCTTGTCGTCGAGACGGTCGGCCGCCGTGAGCATCAGGATCGGGATGCCGGTGCCGGAGGCCACGATCCACCGCGCGATGTCGTCGCCGGACGGGCCCGGAACGTCACGATCGAGCACGGCGATGTCGTAGGAGTTGATGCTCAGAAGCTCCAGCGCGGTGTCGCCGTCGTTCGCGATGTCGGCCGCGATCGCCTCCAGGCGCAGCCCATCCCGCACCGCCTCGGCGAGGTAGGGCTCGTCCTCGACGATCAGTACACGCATGGCTGCGATCCTACGCAGTGGGGCATATCGGGAGCATATGGAAAAGCGCATACGTCCTCGCAACGCGCGTCCTCCTTCACTGGGAGCATGAACACCCGCACCACCTCCCTCACACCGCGAGCGCGCCGCCGCCGGACCGCTTCGGTCGTCATCGGCCTCGCGCTGGCCGTGATCATCGCCTTCGTCGTCCAGCAGTCGCTGTCCGCGGCCTTCGCCGATGCCGAGCGCACCGGTCCGCTGCCCTCTTCCACGCCCCGGCCGAGCGGGCAGAGCGAAGGGTCGGTCATCGCCCCGAGCGAGGCCGACGGGGTGATCCGCGACGGCGACCAGCCGACCGTCTTCGACGTCGATCGGGCCGCCGTGGGCAACCTCGACGCGTTGCTGCTCGCGGCGCTGCAGCGTGCCGCATCCGATGCGGAGGCCGACGGGGTCACGTTCCGGGTGAACAGTGGATGGCGCACCCCCGCGCTGCAGGAACGGATGCTGCAGGACGCGATCGCGCAGTACGGCTCCGAGGCGGAAGCGCGGCGATGGGTGGCGACTCCGGAGACATCGGAGCATGTGACCGGCGACGCCGTCGACCTCGGTCCGCTGCCCGCCTTGGACTGGCTCGTCCAGCGGGGATGGCGCTACGGGCTCTGCCAGATCTACGCCAATGAGTCGTGGCACTACGAGCTGCGTCCGGAGGCGGTCGACCAGGGGTGCCCCGAGATGCTGCCCGACCCCACCGCCGACCCGAGGACGAAGCGATGACCACCCTCCTGCCTGCCCCGCGGGTGACCCTCTCCCGCCTTCATGCCCCGACGCTGCAGACCATCCCGGAGGCCGTCGCCGAGAACGTACGGCGGGTGCGGGCCACGTGCTCCGCGCGCATCATGGCCGTGGTGAAGGCCGACGGCTACGGCCACGGCGCCGTCACGGTCGCCGAGGCCGCGGTCGCCGCCGGTGCCGAATGGCTCGGGGTCACCGATGTCGCCGACGCCGTCACCCTGCGTGATGCCGGGTTCACCGTGCCGATCCTCTCGTGGCTGAATCCCTCGGGGGCCGATGCGGAGACGGCCGCGGCGCTTCGCATCGACGTCGCGGTCGGCTCTGTGGAGGAGCTGCGCCAGTTGATCGCCGACGCCGTGGATCCGGTCCGCGTGCACCTGCACCTCGATACGGGGATGGCCCGGGGCGGGTGTCCGCTCGACGACTGGGAGGAGCTGTTCCGCACCGCACGCGCGGGGCGGGGCAGGGCCGAGGTGGTGGGTGTGATGGGACATCTGCCTCGCGCCGACGAAGCCGACCCCCGGGCGAACGCGGCGGCCGTGCTGCGCTTTCGGCAGGGCAGGGACGCCGTGCTCCGGGCCGGCTTCGGGCCGGTGCTCGTGCATCTCGCGGCGACGTCCGGCGCGCTCACCGATCCGGGGACGCACTTCGACATGGTGCGCATCGGTGCGGGGCTGGTGGGCATCGACCCCTCCGGGGCGACGACGCTGGCCGGTGCCGCGCGGTGGACCGCCCCCGTCGTGCACAGCGCGCTCGTCCCGGCCGGGACGGCGGTGGGCTACGGGGGCGCGCACATCACGGAACGGGAGACGCGCCTGAGCGTCGTGGGCGTCGGATACGCGGACGGGATCCCGCGGGAGCTCGCGGCGGAGGCGGCCGTGGCGATCGACGGGGCGCGGTATCCGGTCGTGGGGAGGGTGTCGATGGATCAGATCGTGATCGATACCGGCACCGTGCCGGTTCCGCGCGGCGCGGTCGCCACGGTGTTCGGACCTGAGGGGGGAGTCGTGCCGTCGGTGCAGGAGTGGGCGCGGTGGGCGGGCAGCATCCCGCACACCGTCGTCACCGGCATCGGAGCACGAGTGCAGAGGAGTGTGGCATGACCACGAGGGTCTTGGTCATCGGTGGGGGGCAGAACGCCGAGCACGAGGTGTCGCTGGCCTCCGCGGCCGCGGTCGCGGCAGCGCTGCGCATGGGCGATCACGAAGTCACGAGTGCGACGATCGATCGAGAGGGGGTGTGGAGGGCCGACGGCATCCCGACCGGGGTCTCGGCGGCGGAGTCGCTGGCGCTCGCGCTTCCGCTGCTCGCCCGCACCGACGTGGTCTTCCCGGCGGTGCACGGCGCGCTCGGGGAGGACGGCGCGCTCGCGGCCCTGTGTGCACTCGCCGGAGTGCGCGTGGTCGGGTCGGGCCTGCGGGCGGGCGCGATCGGCATGGACAAGTGGACCACCAAGCTGGTCGCGGACGCAGTGGGCCTCGGTACCGCGCGCGGTCGTCTGGTCGCCGCCGAGGACATCGGGGATGTGGAGTTCGAAGGAGAGGTCGTCGTCAAGCCGGTGTCGGCCGGATCCAGCCACGGCGTGAGTCTGGTGCGCGAGGAGGGTGGGCTGCTCGCGGCGCTGCGGGAGGCGGCGCGCTTCGACCGGCGGATCCTGGTCGAGGAGGTCGTGCGGGCACGCGAGATCGACGTGGCGGTGCTGCGCGAGAAGGGGGGTATCCGCTGGGCGGCCCCGCCCCTGGAGATCCACGCGACCGGGCTCTTCGACACCGCCACGAAGTACGACGGCAGCGCGCGGTTCACGGTCCCGGCTCAGCTCGACGCGGCCGAGGTGGCGGCGCTCAAACGGGCGGCGATCGCGGTCTTCGACGCCCTCGGCTGTGACGGGGTCGCACGGATGGACTTCTTCCTCACCGATCGGGGTCCGCTGCTGAACGAGGTCAACACCATGCCGGGGCTGACGGCCGCGTCGCAGGTGCCGCGGATGTTCGCGGCGGCGGGCGTGACCTACGTCGACCTGGTGGCGCGGCTCGTGCGTGCGGCATCGTGACCGGCGCGCGTGCGCCGCGGGTCGGTTGGCCGGATGTCGCGAAGGGCATCTGCATCATCCTCGTGGTGCTGTGGCACGTGGTGACGAAGGTCGCGGTCGAGATGCCCGGCGCGGGACCCGTGACAGACGTCTGGGTGATGCTGAACGCGCAGCTGCTCCCGCTGCGGATCCCGCTGTTCTTCCTGGTATCCGGGGTGTTCGCCGCGCGGGCGGTGCTCGACGTGGGCGGACGCTCCTGGCGTCGTCGAGCGGGGCGCCTCGCCCTGCTCTACGTCGTGTGGGTGCTCATCCAGACGTTCGTGCTCGCCCTGACGCCCGGCTTCGACACGGCACGGGCGAACGACGGATGGGAGCTGCTCGCGCAGCTGACCCTCAGCCCGACGAACCTCTGGTACCTGCTCGCGCTCGCGGTCTACCTGACGATCGGTCGGCTCACTCGCGGCCTCCCGACGGCCGTCGTGCTGTCGGTGGCCTTCGTGATCGCGGCGGTCGCCGGTGCCGGGGTCATCCCCGACCTCGGCAACCTCTGGCAGCTGGTGCAGAACCTGTTCTTCTTCCTCCTCGGGCTTCGAGGGCGTGCGGTCATCGAGCGGTTCGCGCAGAGCGTCGGGGTGTGGCGCACGCTCGCGCTCGCCGCCGTCTACGTCGCGGCGCTGGCGCTCGTGGCAGGCCTGACCCTCCGTCTGCTGCCGGGGGTGTGGCCCGCGCTCGCCCTGATCGCGGTGGCGTGCGGGGTGTCGCTCAGCGTGCTCCTGGACCGGCACCTCGAGGTGGTCGCCCGACCGTTGCGCTGGATCGGCCGGCGGACCCTGCCCATCTACGTGCTGCACATGATGCCCCTCGCCCTGATCGATGCGGGGCTGGATGCTGCGGGCTGGAGGACGACGCCGGTGCTCGAAGCCATCGGCCCTCTCGTGCTGACGGCGTCGGTGATCGCGATCTGTCTGGGAGTACATGCGCTGCTCGTGCGCGGCGGACTCGGGGCGCTGTTCGACCCCCTGCAGGCGATCGACCGCCTGGCGCCGCACCTGCGGCGATGAAGGCCTCGACAATCGGCGGCGGACGGCGGATCCTGGAGTCATGGCGGCCTTCACAGCGGACAACGCGTTCAGCGGATTCAGCGTCGACGACATCGATGCGGCGAAAGAGTTCTACGGCACGACCCTCGGCCTCGACGTCGAGGTGAACGCGATGGGGTTCCTCGACCTGCGGCTGCCCCGCGGCGGGTCGATCCTCGTCTACGCGAAGCCGAACCACACACCGGCGAGCTTCACGATCCTGAACTTCCCGGTGGCGGATGTCGACGCCGCGGTGGACGAGCTCATCGCGCGCGGGGTGCAGACCAAGATCTACAGCGACGAGGAGTTCCCGTCCGATTCGCGTGGCATCGTGCGCGGCAACGGTCAGGGGCCGGACATCGCGTGGTTCCGCGACCCTGCGGGCAACGTGCTCGCCGTCCTGCAGGCCTGACGACCGGACGCCGCTACAGCCGGTCGACTCCGGTCACCGTGACCACGGCCTGACCGGCGTCGTCGGACTCGGCGAGGTCGATCGTCGCGGTGATGCCCCAGTCGTGGTCGCCGGCGGGATCGTCGAGGATGTGCCGCGCGGTCCAGGTGGTCGGCCCTTCGGCGAGGATCAGCAGCTTCGAACTACGGGCGTCCGCGCCGGTCAGGATCTCGTCGTGGTCGGCGAAGTACCCGTCGAGGGCGTCGGACCAGGCGTCGGCTCCGAAACCGGGGTCGAGCTCGGCGAGCCCGTCGACGTCGTCCCGCGCGGCGAGCTGCACACGGCGGAACAGCTCGTTCCGGACCAGTATGCGGAAAGCGCGGATGTTGCTCGTGAGGCGCTTCGGGGCGGGTGGAACGATTGGTTCGTCGGGCGCATGCGGATCGAAGCGCCCGTTGTCGACGCCCGCGACCAGTTCTTCCCACTCATCGAGCAGGCTCGAGTCGACCTGGCGGACCAACTCGCCCAGCCACTCGATGAGGTCGCGCAGATCCTCATCCTTGAACTCCTCGGGGATGGTCTGCGAGGCCGCACGGTAGGCATCGGAGAGGTAGCGCAGCACCACGCCCTCGGACCGCGCGATCTTGTAGTACGCGACATATTCCCCGAACGACATGGCTCGCTCGTACATGTCGCGCACCACGGACTTGGGGTGCAGTTCGAAGTCGCGGATCCACGGCTGCGCCGCGCTGAACGTCTCGAACGCGGCTGACAGCAGCTCATCGAGCGGCTTCGGGTAGGTGATCTGCTCGAGCAGCTCCATCCGCTCGTCGTACTCGATGCCCTCGGACTTCATCGCGGCGACCGCCTCGCCGCGGGCCAGGAACTCCTGCTGGCTCAGCACGGCACGGGGATCGTCGAGCGTCGACTCCACGATCGAGATCATGTCGAGAGCGTAGGAGCCGGTGCCCGTGCCCGCGGTCGGGTCGGGGTCGAGCAGCTCGAACGCGGCGAGGGCGAAGGGTGACAGCGGCTGGTTGAGCGCGAAGTTCGGCTGCAGGTCGACCGTGAGCCGGATGTCGCCGTCAGGGGTCTTCTCGACGATGCCCGATTCGCGGAGGGTGCGGTAGATGCCGATGGCCCGGAGCGCCAACTCGCGCTGGCGCTTCCGCGGCTCGTGGTTGTCATATACCAGCGCGCGCATATTGGCGAAGACGTCGCCGCCACGGGCGATCACGTTGAGCATCATCGCGCTCGTGATCTGCATGTGCGAGGTCAGTGTCTCCGGCACCGCGTCGATGAGCTTGCGGAACGACGGCTCACCCCACGACACGAAACCGTCCGGGGCCTTCTTGCGGACGATCTTGCGCTTCTTCTTCGGGTCGTCGCCGGCCTTCTTCACGGCCGCGACGTTCTCGCTCTCGTGCTCGGGGGCCTGCGCGACGACCGTGCCCGCGGTGTCGTAGCCCGCACGGCCCGCGCGGCCGGCGATCTGGTGGAACTCGCGGGCGTTGAGCTGCCGCATCCGGGAGCCGTCGAACTTCGTGAGCGCAGTGAGCAGCACGGTCCGGATCGGGACGTTGATGCCGACGCCGAGCGTGTCGGTGCCGCAGATCACGCGCAGCAGTCCGCGCTGGGCGAGCTGTTCGACTAGGCGGCGGTACTTCGGCAGCATCCCCGCGTGATGCACCCCGATCCCTGCGCGCAAGAAGCGGGAGAGGGTCTTGCCGAACGCGGTCGTGAAACGGAACTGGGCGATCAGCGCCGCGATCTCGTCGCGCTGCTCGCGGGTCGCGACCTTGGTGCTCGACAGAGCCTGGGCCCGCTCCATCGCGGCCGCCTGCGAGAAGTGCACGATGTAGATCGGTGCCTGCCCGGTGCTCAGCAGATCGTCGATCGTCTCGTGGATCGGGGTCGTCTCGTAGAAGAAGTGCAGGGGCACAGGGCGCTCGACGCCGGTGACCGTCGCCGTCTCGCGGCCCGTGCGACGGGTGAGGTCCGCCGCGAGTTCGGTGACATCGCCGAGGGTCGCCGACATCAGGACGAACTGCGCCTGCGGCAGCTCGAGCAGCGGCACCTGCCACGCCCACCCGCGGTCGGGGTCGGCGTAGAAGTGGAACTCGTCCATCACGACCTGACCGACGTCGGCATCGGTGCCCTGGCGCAGCGAGAGGTTCGCGAGGATCTCGGCTGTGCAGCAGATGATGGGCGCGTCGGCGTTGACCGCGGAGTCGCCCGTGACCATCCCGACGTTCTCGGCCCCGAACACGTCGACCAGCGCGAAGAACTTCTCGCTCACGAGTGCCTTGATCGGTGCCGTGTAGTAGCTGCGCCGTCCGGCGACCAGTGCGCTGAAGTGCGCGCCGATCGCGACGAGCGACTTCCCGGTGCCGGTGGGGGTGGACAGGATCAGGTTGTTGCCGGAGACGATCTCGATGACCGCCTCGTCCTGCGCGGGATACAGCCGGATGCCGGTCGACTCCGCCCATTCGACGAATGCGAGGTAGACGGCGTCCGGGTCCGCGGCGTCCGGAACGATGGCGGGGTCGAGCCGCGGCGAGGAAGTCATGGTCCCTCGATCATCCCATCCGCCATCCCGTCCGTTCGTCCCGCCGCCCTGCCGCCCTTCCTGCCGCCCTTCCTGCCGCCCTGCCGCCTGTTGTGAAGGAGATCTCGCGATTCGAAGGACTCGTCCGGGGAATCGCTCCTTCGAATCGCGAGTTCTCCTTCGAATCGCGAGTTCTCCTTCGAATCGCGAGTTCTCCTTCGAATCGCGAGTTCTCCTTCGAGTCGCGAGTTCTCCTTCGAATCGTGAGTTCTCCGTCGTCGCGTGGGGGTCAGACTCCGGTTGCCGCGCGCAGCGCGATGCGGATCATGTCTCCGAAGGTCTGCTCGCGCTCCTGCGCGGTCGTCTGCTCGCCGGTGACGATGTGGTCGCTCACGGTGCAGATCGCGAGGGCGCGCCGACCGTAGTACGCCGCGAGCGTGTAGAGACCGGCGGCCTCCATCTCGACGCCGAGGATGCCGTGCCGCACGAAGGGTTCCGTGAGCTCGGGTCGGGTGCTGTAGAACTGGTCGCTCGAGAAGAGCTGCCCCACGTGCACGGTCGACTCGAGGGTCTCGGCCTCACTCGCCTCGACCGCGGCGCGCAGCAGAGAGAAGTCGGCCACGGGCGCATAGTCGAGTCCGTGGAAGCGCACCCGGTTGATGCCGGAGTCCGTGCTGGCGCCGTTGGCGATGATGATGTCGCGGATCCGCACATCCTCGGTCAGCGCTCCGCACGAGCCGACCCGCACGATCGTCTGCACGTCGTAGGAGTCGAACAGTTCGTTCGCATAGATCGCCATCGAGGGCTGGCCCATCCCCGAACCCTGGACCGAGACGCGGTGCCCTTCCCAAGCGCCGGTGAAGCCCAGCATCCCGCGCGTCTCGGAGTACAGTTCTGCATCCTCGAGGAACGTCTCGGCGATCCACTTCGCCCGCAGCGGATCGCCGGGGAACAGGACGATGGGGGCGATCTGACCGGGCTCTGCCGCGATGTGGGTGCTCATGACCTCAGCGTATCCAGCGCCCACACGCATCCGTCCGGGCGAACGCGGCTCGTGAAGGAGAACTCGCGGAATGAAGGAGCGGATCCCGGATGCGGACCTTCACAGCGTGAGTTCTCCTTCAGGGCGTGAGTTCTCCTTCACAACGGGAGTTCTCCTTCACAACGGGAGTTCTCCTTCAGGGTGTGAGTTCTCCTTCAGGGCGTGAGCGCCTCAGCCTCCACAGGATGAGCGGCTCACCCCCACACGCGGGGACGCCTCAGCCCTCGCGGCGTCGGACGAGTTC
This sequence comes from Microbacterium sp. IO18, assembly GCF_049099505.1. Classification (NCBI taxonomy): domain Bacteria; kingdom Bacillati; phylum Actinomycetota; class Actinomycetes; order Micrococcales; family Microbacteriaceae; genus Microbacterium; species Microbacterium sp. IO18. The sequence continues at coordinate 1,975,663 of NZ_JBMJAF010000001.1, read as the reverse complement.
GTCGATCCAGAGTGGCGCGAAGGGTGAGGTGCAGCCCGGGGCGGTCGGGTAGTCGGCGAGGACCTGCAGACGCTCGCCGATGGCCCGGGCCCTCGCGCGGTGCTCCGGATGGAAGATGCCGATGTTGGCGAGGGTCTCGTTCATGGCCCACTGCAGCCGTGGCGGTGCATCCTTCAGGTCGCGCTCGATCAGGTCCAGCAGGTGCGGCAGGTCGAGTCCGTCCGCGTCCTTCATCACCCGCACGGTCGTGAGCGACCAGGCGGCGGCGGCCACGGTCGGGTCGGCGTCGTCGAACCAGCGCAGCCGCAGTTCCTCGGCCAGCGGTGTCTTCTTGGCGACGTAGTTCACGAACCAGTCGTTGACCTTCGGCGGGCGGGTCTCGCGCAGCATGGCGTCGAGCTCATCGGCGGTGAAGTCGCGCGGGCGGCAGATCAGCAGGGCCAGCAGCCGTGCCGAGGTCTCGCCGGTCGCCCACAGCTCCTGCGCGAGAGGCTGGTCCGTCTTGATCTTCTTGGCCAACGCGCGCATCCGGCTGAGGTTGATCCCGTGGTCGTCGCCGCGCTTCTCGTTGGCGGCGCGCATCTTCGGATCCTCGAGCGCGGCGAGTTCGTCGAGGGCTTCGGCAACGGTGACGTCGGACATGTCTCCAGGGTAGGCGGCTTTCGAATCGCGTGAATGGTCCGAAGTCGGCGTCGGATGCAACACTTTGCGCGACGAGAAAGGCCGACGGGTCAGTCCTCGTCGAGGAGCTCACCCCTGATCCGGCGCAGATCCTCCATGAGAGAGCCGATCAGGATCCAGTGCTGGGAGGACGGCGGGCGCAGCACGAGCGGGGCGGTGAGCGCGGGGATCGTGGAGGTCAACGTCTCGGGTTCCGGCGATGCCTCGGCGACCTGCACCGCGAGGCGGACGTCGTGCCCGGCCCGCCGCAGCTGCTCGGCGATCGCGACCACGGCCGGCTCCTCGCCGATCGTGTCGTCGTAGTGGTCGAAGTAGGCCCGGGTCATGCCGATCGTCTGGGTCACGATGGGGGACAGCCGCTCGAGGAGCTCCCGCATCTCCCGCAGCTCCGCGCGATGCGTGGAGCGCCGAGGGTTCAGCGTGAGCGATTCCTCTCCGGCGGCGATGGAGGCGTCCGCGGCATCCTTCATCGGCCGCAGCAGGCGTACTTCGAGCATCAGTTCCTGCAGCTGTGCGGGCGTCTGCGGTTCTGGGAGCGCGACGGCGAGTCGGTCGAGGCTCGCGGCGAGTTCGCGCCCGAGGAGGCTGACATCCCGCAGTGCCGGAGCGACCAGCACGGGAGGGACGATGAGGGCGTTCACCACGATGCCGATGGCCACGCCGATCAGCGTCTCCACGATGCGCGCGAACGCGTATTCAGGACTCGACGAGCCCAGCGCCAGCACCAGCATCGCCGAGATCGCGACCTGGTTGCCCGTTCCCGGTGAGGCGCGGAACACCCACGCGACCAGCATCGCCACGACGATCGCGAGCAGCACGATCCAGGTCGGCGAACCGAACAGCAGGCCCAGGGCGACGGCGATCACGACTCCCGCGATCACCCCGATGCTGCGTTCGAGCGCCTTCGACAGCGACTGGTTCACGCTGGGCTGCACGACCAGGAGGGCGGCGATCGCGGCGAAGACCGGCAGCTGCGCGGGGAAGACCCATCCGGCGATGAGCCACGCGGCGATCGTCGCTGCGGCCGACTTCACGACCTGCAGCAGCGGAGAGCGCTGGGAGGCGCGGATCGCGGCGGGGATGCGCATGCCTCCACGGTAGTCGTGACGTCCTGTGCCCGTGGCTCTTGCGTCGCAGGGAGATGCGGGGTTACGCTCTGCCTAACTAATAGTCGTTAGGTAAATGATGACCAGAGCAACGATCCTCACGGAGGCCCGCACGATCTTCGCGCGCCAGGGGTACGCCGAGACGAGCCTGCGCGAGATCGCCGAGGCCGTCGGGATCAAGACGCCCTCCCTCTACGCACACTTCCCCAGCAAGGAAGCGCTGTACGCCGAGGTCTACGCCGGGGTCTCGGTCGATCACACCGCGTTCTTCGACGAGCTCCTCCAGCGCAGCTCGGCGTTGGAGCCGCTCGCACGCCTGCACCACATCCTCGGGGGGATCGAGGCGTACTACCGCGACCGACCCGACCTCGCCGAGTTCAGCCTCAGGGCGGCGGTCACCGAGTACGGACCCGCTGGCGAGCAGCTGCGACAGATCTTCCTCGACTCGGAGTCGACTCTCGCGGCTGCCGTGCGCCAGACCTATGACGACGGTGTCGCGGCAGGAACCTTCGCCGCCGGCGACGCCGAGGGCTTCACGGCGCTGGTGTTCGTGGTCATGGACGGCCTCTTCCTCCAGCTCACCCACTACTCGCCCGAGATCTACCGCGAGCGCTTCGATCAAGCCTGGCGACACCTCTCCACGATCCTGTCCCGATGAACCCCGCCGCATCGATGCGGCGGACACCATCACCCCTCGCCGGCGCGGAGCCACGAACTCCGACCCGGCATCGCACGACCCGGCCGCACAGACAGGCCGCCCCCGACCCGCCCTGCGAGTCGTCCGCATTCCGGGAACCCGAATCCCCGCCGACGGACTCGCAGGGCCACTTCTCAAGGAAAAGATGATGACCACCACCGACTATGAGCACGGTGTCGTGCCGCAGGACCAGCGCAAGAGCTGGCTGTCGATCGCCATCGTGTGGATCGCGATCGGCATCGACCTCTCCGGGGCGTTCCTCGGCGTCTCTCTCGCTTCCGGTATGGCCTTCTGGCCGGCGATCGGTGCCACGATGCTCGGATCCCTCCTGCTCGGACTGCTCGCGATGGCCTGCGCCTACGTCGGCGCCGCCACCGGGCTCTCCACCGCGATGATCTCCCGAGCCGTGTTCGGCCGCATCGGCGGCGCGATCCTCGCCCTGGCGATCGCCGTGAGTCTGGTCGGCTGGTACGCCGTGCAGGCCGGATTCTTCGGTGCGAACGCGCAGATCGCGTTCGCCGAGTTCACCGGGGTCGACGTGCCGGTGCAGGTGTTCACCGCGATCGGCGGCGTGCTGATGGCGATCACCGCGTTCTGGGGGTACCGCTCCATCAACCGTCTCAGCACCCTCGCGGTGCCGCTGCTGCTTCTGCTGCTGGTCGTCGGCGTCATCGTCGCATTCACGGTGAACGGTGCGGCGGGTCTCCAGGCCCCGGTCGAGGCCACCTTCACCTTCGGCGGAGCGGTGTCGCTCGTCATGGGCATCTTCATCCTCGGCGTCGTGCTCGCCCCCGATATGGCGCGGTGGGCGAAGACCCCGAAGCAGGCCATGATCGCCGGCTTCGTGGGGTTCTTCTTCGGCAACTCGATCATCCTGGTCGTCGCGATCCTGCTCGCCCGCATCATGGACGGCACCGAGCTGATGGCGATCTTCTTCGCGCTCGGCCTCGGCGGTGTCGCCGTGATCGTGCTGATCCTGGCGCAGTGGACCACGAACACCACCAACCTCTACTCGGCCGGACTCTCGTTCGCGTCGATCAGTGAGCGGCTGAGTCGTCGCGCCGTCACGATCGTGCTCGGCGCCATCGGCATCGTCGTCGGGGTGATCGGCGCTGCCGACTACTTCGTGCAGTTCATCCTCGTCATCGGCACGATCATCGCCCCCTACGGCGGTGTGTACCTGGCGTCGTTCTTCACAGGCCGCAAGACGGCGCGCTGGGCGCACGGCGCCACCGTGCCGCTGGTCGACGGCTGGTCGATCGCGGCCTGGGTGGTCGGGATCTTCGTCGCCGTCGCGACGACGAATCCGGCGGACGGCCCCGGCTTCGGCTGGTTCACCCTCACGTCGATCTCGGCTCTCGACGGTCTCCTCGTGGGTTTCGTCGCGTATCTCGTGCTGCTGCCGCTGCGCCGCCGCGTGACGTCGGCGTCGGCCCCGGTCGCAGACGAGGTGAGCGCATGAGCGCTGTCGTCACGACGCCCGTGATCACGGAGGCCGACATCGACGAGATCGCCCTCGGTGCCGCCGTGCTCGGCACCGGAGGGGGCGGCGACCCGCACGTCGGCTCGCTGATCGCCAAGCGCCTCATCCGCCTCCACGGGCCGGTCCCGCTGATCGCCGTCGAAGACCTGAGCGATGACGACTTCGTCATCCCGATCGGAGGGATCGGCGCTCCCTCCGTGAGCGTGGAGCGCATCCAGGCCGAGTCCGAGCTGCTCGCGGCCCTGCACGCGATCGAGCGCGCCGTGGGTCGCAAGGCGACAGCGGTGATGCCGATCGAGGTCGGTGGCGGCAACTCGATGATCCCGATCGCGGCCGCAGCCCTCGCTGGCCTCCCGATGGTCGACGGCGATGCGATGGGTCGGGCGTTCCCCGAGGCGCAGATGGTCACCTTCCACCTGGCCGGCTACGGACCCGGCACGACCGTGCTGGTCGACCATCACGGCAATGAGGTGGTGAGCCGCCCGATCGATGGCGGATGGTCGGAGCGCATCGCTCGGGCGGTCACCGTCGAGATGGGCGGAGGGGCGACCATGATCGACTACGCGTACGGCGGCGACGTCGTGCGCGAGTGCGCGATCCCCGGCACTCTCGGACTCGCTCAGCGCATCGGGCGCATCCTGCGGGGGAGGGATACTGCCGGACGCGAGCTTCGAGACGATGAGCGCATCGACGCGCTGTGCGCCGACCTCGACGCCGTGCGCCTGTTCGACGGCAAGGTGGCAGACCTGCAGCGTGCCGTGGACGGTGGATTCACGCGCGGCGCGGCCGAGCTGGTCGGTGTCGGCGCCGACCGGGGCAGTGCGTTCCGGCTCGATTTCCAGAACGAGATGCTGCTCGGACGCCGCGACGGCGTGCTCGCGGCCGTGACCCCCGATCTGATCGCCGTGCTCGACCTGGCGACGGGCATGCCGATCACGACGGAGTCCCTCCGGTACGGCGCGCGGGTCGCGGTGGTCGCGATCCCCTGCCACGACAAGTGGCGTACGTCCATCGGTCTGGAGACCGCCGGACCCGCCCACTTCGGGTACGACGTGGAGTGGGTCCCGGTCGAAGACATCGCGCAGCGCTCCGGTGCGCGCACGACGGACGAGGACGCCGCGTGATGGCCGGCAGGTATCGCCTCGGCATCGACGTCGGCGGCACGAACACCGACGCCGTCATCCTCGACGAGCGGCTCGACGTCGTCGCGTCGGTCAAGCGGCCGACCACGGCCGACACCGGCGACGGCGTGGCCGCGGCCATCGACGCGGTGCTCGCGGCCTCCGGCGTCGATGCCGCGCTGATCGGGCACGCCATGCTCGGCACCACCCACTGCACCAACGCGATCGTGGAGCGCCGCGGGCTCGGCCGTGTGGGCATCCTCCGACTCGGTGCACCGGCCACTACCGCGGTTCCTCCGCTGGAGGGGTGGCCGGACGATCTGCGGGCGGCGATCGGTGAGCACGCGCACCTGCTGGCCGGCGGTTTCGAGGTCGACGGCCGAGCGCTCTCCCCGATCGATGAAGATGCCGTGCGCGAGGCCTGTGCACGGATGCGCGGCGAGGTCGACGCGGTCGCCGTCGTGGGAGTGTTCGCCCCGATCGACGAAAGCCAGGAGGAGCGGGTCGCCACCATCGTCACGGAGGAGCTGGGTGTTCCCGTGTCGCGGTCGGCGCGCATCGGCTCGCTCGGACTGCTCGAGCGCGAGAACGCGACCGTGCTGAACGCGGCGCTGATGCAGACGCTCCGGCAGATGGCCGCAGGCTTCGTGGCGGCCCTGCGCGAGCGCGGCATCCCCGCCACGCCCTACTTCGGCCAGAACGACGGCACCCTCATGCAGCTCGAGTACGCGCTCGAGTTCCCGGTGCTGACGATCGGGTGCGGACCCACGAACTCCATCCGCGGCGCCGCGCACCTCTCCGGGGCGACGGATGCCCTGGTGGTCGACATCGGTGGCACCACGACCGACATCGGCGTGCTGGTCGACGGGTTCCCCCGCCAATCGGCCCACGCGGTCGAGATCGGCGGCATCCGCACCAACTTCCGCATGCCCGACGTGCTGTCGGTCGGACTCGGCGGCGGCACGATCATCCGCGAGACCGAGGCGGGCACGACGGTCGGCCCCGACAGTGTCGGCTATCGGCTTCCTCAGGAGGGCCTGGCCTTCGGAGGGGACACCCTCACGGCCACCGACATCGCGCTCGCGGTCGGAGGGGCCGGGATCGACGGACTCGAGGCGCCCGCTGTTCCTGAGGCGGTCGGCGCCGCGGCCTGGAGTGCGATGCGCGAGATCCTCGAGGACTCGATCGACCGGATGAAGCCGAACGCCGCACCGGTCCCGGTCATCCTGGTCGGGGGTGGCGGCATCATCGCGCCGACCGAGCTCGACGGCGTCACCGAACTGATCCGCCCCGACCACTTCGGCGCGGCGAACGCGGTGGGCGCGGCCCTCGGCGAGGTCGCCGGGCAGGTCGAGAAGATCTACCGGGTCGACCCGTCCGACCGACGGGCCTCCCGTGCGGACGCCGCCGCGGAGGCGACCGAGCGAGCGCGACTTGCGGGCGCGGACCCGGCGACGATCGAGGTCGTCGCGGTGGAGGAGCTGCCGGTGGCGTACTCCGACGGCACGGCCGTGCTCATCCGCGCCAGAGCGGTCGGTCGCCTGGCGGCCTGAGACGCTGTGGGCGGAACGACCTCGGAAGAGCGGGGGTTCCTTCCGTCATAGGTGCGTGCTTGCATGGGCGCATGGATCAGGACGCGAGGCTGCGCGGCGAGACCACGGCGGTCTGGGCGACCGTGATCTGCTTCGTCCTCGGCACGATCGCCGGCATCTTGATCCTGGGTCCCGCCGCGCGCCCGCTCACGGGCACGGAAGCCCTCGCGATGCCGGCCGCGGTGATCGCGGGGGTGATCGCCGCGGCAGCCTTCCTCACGAGCACGCTGATGCACCGCCGAGGGGAGACGGCGCCCATGCCGCGCTGGCAGGCGGTGGTGTCCGACCTCTCGTCGATCGCCCTGACCGTCGCGTTCGGAGTCGTCACGATGATGGGCGTGCTGCTGACCGCCGAGGTTCTGGCGGCGGGTCTTCAGGGGCTGCAGCTCGCCGCGATCGGAGGTGGGCTCCTCACCGGGGTGGCCTCGGCCGTCGGTGGGCGCTTCGCGTTCGGGGCCGGTGTCGACCTTCGCACGGTCGATCTCGCCGCGCTCCTGTTCGGGTTCCTCGTGATCGGCACGCTCTTCGCCATGGTCACGGCGGCCGATCCGCGATGGTGGGAGGAGAACTTCTCGCAGCTGGGCTCCGGGTCGTGGGCTTTCAACGGAACCCTCCTGGTCGCCGGCCTCCTCGTCGCGACCGTGGGGTCGTACATCGGCCGCGACCTGCACCGCCTCCTCGGCGATGCCGCCCTCCCTCGTCTCGCCGTCGTGGTCGGGGCATGGGCGGCGACGGGCGTCGCACTCGCCGCGGTCGGGCTGCTGCCGCTGCACCGGGTGCCGCTCCCGCACGACATCGCCGCCTTCGCCACTCTCGTGCTGTTCGCCGTGGCGGCGGCCACCACCGTGGCATCGATCCCCGGGCGGCCACGCGCTCTGCTGATCACGTCGATCGGGGTGGGCCTCCTCCTCGCGGTCGCGATCGTGCTGTGGGTCCCGTTCGGGCTGTACTCGACCACCGCCGTCGAAGCCATCGTCGTCGGGCTCGGACTGCTGTGGATGGCGACCCTCGTGCGTGTGCTCGCAATCCTCACGCCGGACACCTCCCGCCCTTCGGCGCGCACTTCCCTGATGCCCACCCGGCACGCGTAGTGCCGGCATCCCTAGACACCGGAATCCGAAAGATAGGGCATCTGCCCGATGTCGAGGGGCGCCCGCAGAGCGGACTCTAGGGATACGCAGAACCATCGAGGAGAACCCCATGTACGAGCACCCGTATCTCAGCGAACAGCTCACCCGGCACGACCAGGAGCAGATGGAGCGTGCCGCCGCCCGACGCCTCTTCCTCATCGAGCACGCCGACCAGATCCGGCCGCGTCCGGAGGGAGCCGTCCGACGCATGCTGCGCCGCGCGTTCGGCAGCGCCCGGCAGCGGTCGGCGACGCCACCCACGTCCGCTCGGTGCGACGCAGCGGCAGCTCCCGCGCAGTGAGCGGCGTCCTCGCGAAGCGCGCGTTGCAGGCCGTGCCGAATGTCGGTCCGGGGTGGGACGATGAATCCATGCCCCTTTCCCCGTCGAGCGCTGCGATGGTCGGCCGCGAGGCCGAGCTGACCGAGGTGCGCCGGTCGTTCGCCGGTGTGCGCGACGGCGTGCCTGCGGCCCTGCTCGTGGAGGGAGAGGCCGGGATCGGCAAGTCGCGTCTGCTGCGCGAGTTCGCCGCCGAGATCGAGCAGACCGCCGACGTGCACGTGGGCTGGTGTCTCGACCTCGGTGCCTCGCGCACGCCGTACGGTCCGTTGACCGGCATCCTGCGCTCGATCGTCACGCGCATGGGCGTCGACAGGGTGCGCGACTCGGTGGGAGTCGGGGCGGAGGCCCTCGGCATGCTGCTCCCCGAACTCGTCGACACCCCGACCGATCGTGACCGCACCAGTCCCGAGCGGCTGAGAGACGCGATCGCCTCCCTCATCGAGGCGGCGGCCGAGCGCGCTCCTCAGGTGCTCGTGGTCGAAGACCTGCACTGGGCGGATGAGTCGACGCTCGCCATCCTCTCCTTCCTGCTGCGGGCGTTGGGTCGCGGCCGCATCCTGTTGCTCCTCAGCTGCCGCAGCGACGACGTGCGGCGCGGCGATGCGGTGAGTCGGTTCATCGGAGAGGCGACGCGCGCGCGGCTGCTCGACCGCGTGACCCTTGCCCGGCTCGACGCCTCCGCCGTCCGCGAGCTGGCGGAGCAGATCACCGGCCGCGCGCTCACCGAGAGCGCGCTCGACCGTATGCAGGAGAGGGCGGAGGGCGTCCCCTTCTTCATCGAGGAGATCGCCGGATGCACGAACGGCCCGCTCCCCGATGGGCTCCGTGACCTGCTGCTCGCCCGCTTCGACAGGCTGAGCGACGATGCGCGACACGTCGTGCAGGTCGTCTCCGGGGCCGAGCGTCCGTTGTCGCACCCGCTCATCACGAGTCTCGTCGGCCTGCCGGAGCAGCGGCTCGATGACGCGATCCGCGAGGCGACCCGCAGCGGAATCCTGGTCGTGGGCGACGACGACTATCGCTTCCGCCACGCGCTGCTGCGCGAGGCCGTGCACGACGACCTGCTCCCCGGTGAACGGGCGCGGCTGCACCGTGCCTACGCCGAGGCGCTCGAGGCGCAGTGCGCGGAGTCGGACACCAGCGATGCCGCGGCGCTCGCCTACCACTGGCAACTCGCACAAGACGATCGGAAGGCTCTCATCGCCGCCGCCGATGCCATGCGGCAGGCGAAGGCACAGTATGCGTTCGCGAGCGCGGCCCGCTTCGGTGAGCTGGCGCTGGAGCTGTGGCCGCTCGTGCCCGACGCGGCCGACGCAGCGCGCATCGAGCGCCTGGACCTGCTCCTGGTGCTCGGTTCGATCCTGCGCAACGCCGGTGACGGAGACCGGGCCCTCGCCGTAGCGAACGTCGCCCTCGCCGAGGTCGACCCGAAGACGGTCGACCCGCGGCTGCACGCGCGGCTGCTGCGCAACAAGGCGCTGTACCTGGTCAACCTCGGGCGTCTGGGAGCGATACCGCTCCTGCAGCAGGCTCTGACCATCGCCGACGAGCACGTGCATGACGACGTCTTCCGCGCCGAACTCCTCAACCAGCTCGCGAGCAGACGCATGATCGCGGGCGACCGTGAGGAGGCGATCCGGCTCGCGGACGAGGCCGAGCGCAGTGCTGCCGGCGCCGAATCCACGGATCAGCTGTCGATCGCCGCGAACGTGCGCGGTGGGTCCCTCGCCCATCTGGGACACATCGAGGAGGGGGTACGCGAGTACGAGCGTGCGCGTGTGCTCGCGACGGGGACGACCGCCGAGATGCGTTACCGCGTGAACTACTCCGACCTGCTCACGTTGCTGGGCCGCTACCGTGAGGCGGTCGAGGTCGCAGAAGAGGGCCTGCAGCGTGCGCGTGAGCTCCGGGTCGAGCGCACCTCGGGGTCGATCATGGCGCAGAACATGGTCGTCCCCCTGCTCGAACTCGGAGAGATCGCACGGGTCGAGGAGATGCTGGCGCGTGACTTCGTGCAGGGGACCCTGCGCGTGTTCCGCATGTACATGAGCATGACGCGCGTGCGGGTGCTGGCCTGGCGCGGAAGATCGGCCGAGGCCGCAGAGCTGTTGCAGGCGTGGCTGCCCGCCTTCGAGGAGACCGGTGGCTCGGAACGTCAGATCTGGTACGACCGGGTCATGATGACGGTCGCGGTCGCCGAGAGCGAGGGCAACCTCCGCGGAGCCCTCGACGCGATCCTCGAGATGCTGCGTGACGACCGGCCCGCGTTGCTGCACCAGCGTCGGCTGCTGCTGGAGGGCGGGGCGATCATCGCCGAGCTGCGCGCCGAGGGGGCCGATGTCACGGAGGAGTCCGACGCCATCCGCGCCGCCTGGCTCGCGCAACCCGTGCCGCTGCAGAACGATGCGTGGTCGACGATCCTCGATGCCCTCCTCGACCCGCGCGGCGATGCGCTCGACGCCGCCCTGCGCAGCGCCGAGGGAGAAGACGTCCCGGTCATCTTCCGAGCGGTCCTCCGCCTCGAGAGCGCGCGCCTGCGGGTGCACGAGGGGGATCGCGCATCCGCAGCATCGGTGCTCGGTGAGGCCGCCGCGTTGGCGGACTCCCTGGGCAATGCGCAGCTCCAGGCGGCGGTCTCGCGGTTCAGCGCCGACGCTGGTCTTCGCGCCCCCGATGCGCCGCTGAGCGACGACCTGCTCACCGCTCGTGAGAGGCAAGTGCTCGAGCTCATCGCCGAGGGCCTGAGCAACCGACAGATCGGCGACCGCCTGTTCATCAGCGTGAAGACGGTGAGCGTCCACGTCTCCGCGGTTCTGCGCAAGCTCGGAGTGAACACGCGCACCGAAGCGGCTCTCGTGCAGAAGAATCCGTCGTTCCGTGCTGCTGCTCAGTCTCCCGTGGTAGCGTGACAAAGCGCGCGTGTCGGATGTTCCGACTCGGCGTAGGCCGTGTAAACGGCTAAGTCAACAGAAAGTAGAAACACATGGCCACTGGCACTGTGAAATGGTTCAACGCGGAAAAGGGCTTCGGCTTCATCGCTCCCGATGACGGCTCGGACGACCTCTTCGCCCACTACTCGGCTATCGCCGGCTCCGGTTTCAAGGAGCTCCGCGAGAACCAGAAGGTCGAATTCGACGCTGAGCGTGGCCCCAAGGGCATGCAGGCGGCGAACATCCGCGCTCTCTGAGCGCGCGCTGACTTCCTGAAGCCGGTCGGATCCTCACGGATCCGGCCGGTTTTTTTCGTACCCACGGCGCCTTCGAAATCGCGCGAATGGCTCTATCCGGGCCCAAAGAGACGATCAGTTGCGCCATTCGAAATCCGGAGCGGAGGTGAGGTCACCCTAACCTCCGTGTTAGATTAGGCGAGGCTTACCAATGCCGGGCGCGGTCTGCGCCACACTCCCACCCCGAATCGAAGGGAACGCCTGTGCGCACCTCCCGTCTCCTCGCCCTCGGCGCAGCCGCCGCGCTCGCCGTCGGCCTCTCCGCCTGCGCCTCGTCCGCACCGGAGTCGACGTCCTCCGCCGGGGGCAACCCCGCCTCCGACGACGCCTTCCCCGTCACGATCGAGCACGTCTACGGCGAGACCACGATCACCGAGAAGCCGGAGCGGGTCGCGACCGTCGCCTGGGCGAACCACGAGGTGCCGCTGGCCCTCGGCATCGTGCCGGTCGGGATGAGCAAGGTCACCTGGGGGGACGACGACGACAACGGCGTGCTGCCGTGGGTCGAGGAGAAGCTCGAGGAGATGGGGGCCGAGACACCGGTCCTGTTCGACGAGACCGACGGCATCGACTACGAAGCCGTGGCCGACACCGAGCCCGACGTGATCCTCGCCTCGTACTCCGGCATGACGCAGGAGGAGTACGACACCCTCTCCAAGATCGCGCCGGTCGTCGCCTACCCGGACGTCGCCTGGGGCACCTCGGTGGATGAGATGGTCGAGATGAACTCGAAAGCTCTCGGGCTCGAGGACGAAGGCAAGGCCCTGATCGAAGAGCTGCATGCCGAGTCCGAAGCCGCCCTCGACGAGCACAGCGTCCTGAAGGACAAGAAGGTCCTCTTCGCGTACTTCGACCCGAGCGACCTCAGCACGATCGGCTTCTACACCGCGGCGGACACGCGACCCGGATTCCTGCACAGCCTCGGTCTCCCCTTCCCGTCGATCGTCGAGGAGAACAAGGACACCGAGCTGTTCAACCTCGAGGTGAGCGCCGAGGAGGCGCAGAAGTTCGACGATGTGGATCTGTTCGTGACCTACGGTGACGACTCGACCGTCGCTGCTCTGCAGGCCGATCCGCTGCTGTCGAAGATCCCGGCCATCGCCGAGGGGCGCATCGCGATCCTGCCCAATGCCACGCCGATCGCGGCGTCCGCCAACCCGTCGCCGCTGTCGATCCCGTGGGGACTCGGCGACTACTTCGCGATCCTGGCCGGCCCGCTGGCGTCGTAGTCGTTCGATCCGCTCCCGCGGAATGAGCATTCAGTGACCTCAGCGACCGTCCTCGCGCCGGGTGCCGCAGACCTGCGGCGCCCGGCGCTGGCGCGAACCCTGTGGCTCCTCCTCGGGGTGGTCGTGCTCCTGGTGCTCAGCGTCATGTCGATCGCCTTCGGCGTGCGCGCGGTCTCGTTCGACGACATCGTCGCCGCCCTCACCGGTCACACCGACACGATCGCCGAGGCCGCGATCGTCAAGCGCATCCCCCGTACGGTCCTCGCGCTCCTCGTCGGCGCGGCACTCGCGCTATCCGGAGCCACCATGCAGGCGGTCACGCGGAACCCCATCGCCGACCCCGGCATCCTCGGTGTCTCGAACGGCGCCTCGCTCGCCGTGGTGTGCGGCATCGCGTTCTTCGGTCTCGCCGACCCCTACGGGCAGATGACCTTCGCGATCGTGGGCGCCGGTGCCGCCGCCGTCTTCGTGTACACCGTCGGATCCCTCGGGCGCGGAGGCGCGACGCCGCTCAAGCTCGCGCTCGCCGGGGCCGCCACCTCGGCGGCCTTCGCCTCGCTGATCAGCGCGATCATGCTGCCGCGCGTCGACCTGATGCAGACGTTCCAGTCGTGGCAGATCGGCGGTGTCGGTGGGGCGGAGTGGCCGCGGATCGCGATCACCGCTCCCGTCCTCGCGCTCGGCGCCCTCATCTGCTTCCTGAGCGCGCGCGGCATGAACTCGCTCGCCCTCGGCGACGACATGGCGAAGGGACTCGGCGAACATGTGCTCCGCACCCGCATGATCTCGGCGCTGGGTGCGGTGATCCTCGCGGGTGCCGCGACCGCGATCGCCGGACCTATCGGGTTCGTCGGCCTCGTGATCCCGCACATGTGCCGGCTCCTGGTCGGCACCGACCACCGGTGGCTGCTCCCGTTCTCGGCCATCGCCGGTGCCGCACTCCTGACGGCGAGCGACATCGTCGGTCGCGTGATCGCTCCCTCCTCCGAGGAGATCCAGGTGGGCATCATCACCGCCATCATCGGCGCCCCGTTCTTCATCTGGATCGTCCGTCGGCAGAAGGTGCGTGAGCTGTGACCACGACCGAGCACACGGAACACACCCTCGCCCGCGACGAGGAGTCCGCATCCGCGCGGATCGCCCGGATCGTCGCAGGGCGTCGCTCGCGCCACCGTCGCCACGCGACGGCCACGATCGTCCTCGGAGTCCTGGTCTTCGCCCTCTTCGCGATCGCTCTGATGGTGGGCAACACGTTCTACACACCGGACGAGGTGATCCGCGTGATCCTCGGTGAGAGCGTGCCCGGCGCCTCCTTCACCGTCGGCGACCTGCGACTGCCGCGGGCGGTGCTCGCCGTCCTCACCGGGATCGCGTTCGGCATGGCGGGCGTCTGCTTCCAGACGATGCTGCGCAATCCGCTCGCCTCGCCCGACATCATCGGCATCTCGAACGGTGCCGGCGCCGCGGCCGTGTTCGGCATCATCGTGCTGTCGGTCAACGGCCCGGTCGTCTCCGCGCTCGCGCTCGCCGGCGCGGTGCTCACGGCCCTGGCGATCTATCTGCTCTCGATCAAGGGCGGCTTCGCCGGCACCCGCTTGATCCTGATCGGCATCGGCGTCGCGGCGATGCTGCAGAGCGTCATCTCGTACCTGCTCTCCCGTGCGGCGAACTGGGACATCCAGACCGCGATGCAGTGGCTGACGGGAAGCCTGAACAACGCGTCCTGGGAGCGGGTGCTGCCGATGGCGATCGCCGCGGTGATCATCGTGCCGCTGATGCTGTCGCAGGGTCGCGCGCTGGGGACTCTCCGGCTCGGTGACGACTCCGCCGCCGGACTCGGTGTCCGCGTCGACGCCACACGCCTGCTGCTCATCCTCGGCGCGGTCGCGCTGCTCGCGTTCGCGACCGCGGCCACCGGCCCCATCGCCTTCGTCGCGTTCATGGCGGGACCCATCGCCGCCCGCATCACCGGGCCCGGGGCGAACCTGCTCCTGCCGTCGGCCTTCGTCGGCGCCGTGCTCGTGCTCGCCGGCGACCTGATCGGCCAGTTCGCCTTCGGCACCCGCTACCCCGTCGGCGTCATCACCGGCGTGGTCGGCGCGCCGTACCTGATCTATCTGCTCATCCGCACCAACCGCTCCGGGGGTTCGCTATGACCGTCTCGCACAGCTTGTCGGCCGAGGGGGTGACGCTCGCGTACGGCGACCGCACCGTCATCGACGGGCTCGACCTGCAGATCGCTCCCGGACGCATCACTGCGATCGTCGGCGCGAACGGCTGCGGCAAGTCGACGCTGCTGCGCTCGTTGGCCCGCCTGCTCTCGCCGACCGAGGGGCAGATCGTGCTCGACGGCGCCTCGGTGCACTCGCGTCCGACCAAGGAGGTCGCGCGGATCCTCGGTCTCCTGCCGCAATCGCCCATCGCGCCCGAGGGGATCGCGGTCGCCGACCTGGTCGGTCGAGGGCGACACCCGCACCAGAAGATGCTCGCGCGGTGGAGCGCGCACGATTACGAGGTCGTGGCGGACGCGCTCGATGCGACCGGCATCTCCGATCTCGCCGACCGCAGCGTGGACGAGCTCTCGGGCGGACAGCGGCAGCGCGTCTGGATCGCGATGGCTCTCGCGCAGGAGACGGACATCCTGCTGCTCGACGAGCCGACCACGTTCCTGGACGTCGCGCACCAGGTCGAGGTGCTGGACCTGCTGACCGACCTGAGCGTGTCACGCGGCACGACCATCGTCATGGTGCTGCACGACCTCAACCTCGCCGCCCGCTACGCCGACGAACTGGTCGCCATGAAGGACGGCAGGGTGCATGCAGCGGGAGCCCCGCACGAGGTCGTCACCGCCGACCTCGTCGAAGAGGTCTTCGGCCTCGCCAATCAGATCACCATCGACCCGGTCTCCGGTACGCCGATGGTCACACCCATCGGGAGGCATCATGTCCGCTGAGACGACCACGACCGAGCGTCCGACTTACATCCTCACCCGCGCCGAGGTGCGCGCCGTGGTCCGGGTCTCGCCCTCGTTCGTGCGGGTGACCTTCGGCGGGGACGACCTGTACGAGTTCGGGACCCCGGGCGAGGTGTTCGACAGCCGCATCAAGCTGGTCTTCCCGCCGGCATCCGGGGTGCTGCCCGAGCTCGACCGCGCGTCGGACAACTGGTGGCAGGCGTTCCTGGCGGTGCCGGAAGAGGAGCGCGGCTCGATGCGCACCTACTCGGTGCGGGACCTCCGGGTCGACGACGAGACCGGGACCGAGGTCGACGTCGACTTCGTGCTGCACCTCGAGCCGGGTCTGACCGGCCCCGCGTCGCTGTGGGCGGACCAGGCCGCGGTCGGGCAGGAGCTGTACCTCGTCGGACCGCGTCGCGGCCTCGGCGTCGATATGCACGGCGGTGCCGAGTTCCACCCCGGACGTGCCCCTTCGGTCGTGCTCGCGGGGGATGAGACGGCGGCCCCGGCGATCGCCCGCATCCTGGAGGACGCCCCTCGCGGGCTGCGCGGTGTCGCGTTCATCGAGGTGCCGACTCCGGCCGACGTGCTGCGCATCGATGCACCGACCGGTGTCGAGGTGCACTGGCTGCCGCGCGACGCCGGTGAGCCGCACGGCCTGCACCTGATCCCTGCGGTCCTCGGCTACCTCGGCGACGCCGACGCCTCGGACGAGATCCGCGTGAAGGACATCGACGGCGAGGACCTGCTGTGGGAGACGCCGGCGTACTCCGGCCTCGGTGAGGAGATCGCCGCCGCTGATGCCCCGGCTGAGCGCTACTTCTGGATCGCGGGGGAGAGCGGCGTGGTCACCACCCTGCGCCGACACCTCGTGAAGGACCTCGGCATCGACCGCGGGCAGGTGGCCTTCATGGGCTACTGGCGCCGCGGTGTCGCGATGCGGGGCTGACATGATGACGCAGACCCACGCCCTGCAGGGCGAATCCCTCGTGCTCGGATACGGTCGTGCCCGGGTGGTGCACGATGTCTCGCTGCGCCTCGCCCCCGGAAGGGTGACGGCTCTCATCGGCCCCAACGGCAGCGGCAAGTCGACCGTCCTGCGCGCGCTCGCCCGCCTGCACCGCATCGAGGCGGGGAGTGTGCGCATCGGCGGTGACGAGACGCGCGACGCCGCGGCCCTCTCGGCGAAGGAGTTCGCGAAGACTGTCGCGATGCTCTCACAATCGCGGCCGCATCCCTCCGGCATCGAGGTCTCCGACGTCGTGGCGTACGGCCGTCACCCGCACCGGGGTCGCTTCTCCGGTGTCAGCGACGCCGACCGCACCGCCGTCGCGCGGGCGCTCGAGCTGACCGGACTCACCGGCATGGCTGCCCGCCCCGTCGACCAGCTCTCAGGCGGCGAAATGCAGCGCGTGTGGCTGGCGACCGCGCTGGCGCAGGAGACCGGCGTGCTGCTGCTCGACGAGCCGACGAACCACCTCGACCTGCGCTATCAGGTGGAGACGCTCGACCTGGTGCGCGAGCTCGCCGACGACCACGGCACCGCCCTCGGTGTCGTGCTGCACGACCTCGACCACGCGGCATCCGTCGCCGACGACGTCGTGCTGCTGCACGCGGGGCGAGTGCACGCGGCCGGCACTCCCGCCGAGGTGCTGACCGGCGAGAACCTCTCCGCCGTCTACGGCCTGCGCATCGACACCGAGATCGATGAGGAGACCGGCCTCGTGCGGGTGCTCCCGCGAGGTCGGCACCACCGCCGGCACCGCACCCCCGCGGCATCCTGAACCCCCTCACACCTCCCGGAGGAAGAACCGAATGAAGAAGAAGTCCCTCGCCCTGATCGCCCTCGGTGGCGTGCTCGTGATGGCCCTCGCCGGCTGTGGCACGACCCAGGCTCCCACCGCCGCCGACCCCGACGCCTCGGGCTCGACGAGTGCGGGCTGCGGCGACGACACCACCGCGACTTCGACCGGTGCCGTCTCCGTCACGGACGACCTCGGTCGCACGGTCGAGCTCGACAAGCCCGCCGAGCGGATCGCGGTGCTGGAGTGGCAGCAGATCGAGGATGCGCTGTCGCTGTGCATCACGCCGGTCGCGGTCGCCGACGCCGAGGGCTACAGCACGTGGGTCACCGCGGAAGAGCTCCCGGAGGGCGTGACCGACGTCGGCACCCGGCAGGAGCCGAACCTGGAGACGCTGTTCGGCACCGAGCCCGACCTCGTGATCGTCGAGGTCAGCGCCGCGGACGACCCCATCGTCTCCCAGCTCGAGGCCTACGACGTGCCGGTGCTCGCGACCGTCGGTGCGGATGCCGCCGACCCCATCGCGAAGATGCTCGGGACGCTCGACCTCATCGCCCAGGTGACCGGACGCGAGGAGCGCGCTGCGGTGGTCGCCGACGAGTTCCAGGAGCACCTCGACGCGGCCTCGGCCGAACTCGCCGATCTGGATGTGCCCACGAAGGAGTTCGTGTTCTTCGACGGCTGGGTCGACGGCGGCAACGTCGCTCTGCGCCCGTTCGGCCAGGGCTCGCTTGTGGGTGAGATCGGCGAGAAGCTCGGTCTCGAGAACGCGTGGACCGGCGAGGTCGACCCCACCTACGGCCTCGGACAGACCGATGTCGAAGGCATGACCACGGTCGGCGACGCCAACCTGTTCTACACGGGCACGGAGGACCCCGAGTCGGAGAGCTTCATCGACGCTCTGCAGGGCAACCCGGCCTGGACCTCGCTGCCCGCCGTCGCCGATGACCGCCTCACCGCGTTCCCTGCCGGGATCTGGACGTTCGGCGGACCGCGCTCGACCCAGCAGATCATCGACGGCTACGTCGAGGTGCTCTCGAAGTGACGGGAGCCCTTCGCCTCGACGACGCGGCGGCGATGACGAAGCCGGCGCATCCGGCGCCCGTCGTCGCGCCCGACGAGGCGGAGGGACGCCGACCGCACGCTCTGCTCACGGGCATCGGGGCTCTCGTGGCCCTCGCCGTGGTGCTCTTCGCGGTGGCCTGCTGGCATCTCACCCAGGGCACGAGCGGTGCCGTGTTCGCCGACCCGGACGTGCTGTGGGGCTCGCGGGTGCCGCGCCTGGCCGCGGGCATCGCCGTGGGCGTGGCGCTGGGCGTGGCGGGCATCCTCCTCCAGTCGCTCGCTCGCAACGCCCTGGCCTCGCCGGACACCCTGGGCGTGACAGCCGGCTCGTACCTCGCGGTCACGGCGCTCGCGGCGTTCGGCATCGCGGTGCCGGTGTGGGCGTCGGGCGCCGTCGCGTTCGCCGGCGGCCTCTTCGCCGCGGGGATCGTGCTCGGACTCGCAGGCGGTGCGGGCTCGTCCACCACGCGGCTGATCCTCGCCGGGACTGCCCTCGCCCTCGCGTTCCAGGCCTGCACCTCGACCCTGCTCATCCTGTTCGACGAGGAGACGAAGGGTCTGCTCGCGTGGGGAAGCGGCAGCCTGTCCCAGCTCGGCCTGACCGCGTTCCTCCAGGCGGCCCCGGTCGTGGTCGTGGTGACCGGGGCGGCGCTGTTGCTGGCACGGCGGCTCGACATCCTGGCGCTCGGCGACGACACGGCATCGTCGCTGGGCGTGCCGATCCGCTCGACGCGGGCCATCGGCATCCTGCTCGCCGTCACGCTCACCGCGGTGTCGGTGACGCTCGCGGGGCCGATGGGTTTCGTCGGACTGTGCGCGCCCGTGCTCGCCCGCCTGCTGTCGCGGGTCGTGCCGAGCCTGAACCGCCACCTGCTCTTGATCCCCGCGGCCGGGTTGCTCGGCGCGATCGTCGTGATCCTCTCGGATGCTCTGCTGCGAGCGATCATCGGGGCCGAGGCGGCGATCCTCATCCCGACCGGAGTCGCGACGACACTCCTCGGAGCGATCGTGCTGGTGCTCATGGCACGGCGTCTGCGCGACGCCGGTCCCACACGGCAGCCTCCGCGGGTGCGGTTCGGAGTGCGCAGCCGGCTGCGGTTCCGCATCGCCCTGGCCGTCGTGGTGCTCGGGGTGGTCGGGGTGCTGCTCCTCGGCCTGCTCGCCGGGCACACATGGCTGCTGACCGGCGACATCGCGCTGTGGCTGCAGGGCGAGGCGCCGCCGGTGATCGCCTTCGCGTTGGACGAACGCGCGCCGCGCATCGTGGCCGCGCTCGTCGCCGGTGGGGCGCTCGCGCTGTCCGGCACCATCATCCAGGGGGTGAGTCGGAACCCGCTGGCCGACCCGAGCATCCTCGGTGTCACGGGCGGTGCCGGACTCGGTGCCGTGCTCGTCATCACGAGCGCCGTCTCGTCCACTGCGGGCATGATCGCGGGCGCCGTCGCCGGGGCGCTGCTCGCCTTCGCCCTCGTCTATCTGCTGTCGTGGCGCGGCGGGTTGAACGCCGACCGGTTCCTGCTGATCGGCATCGGCGTCTCGTACTTCTCGGTGTCGCTCACGACGTTCTTCCTGCTGCGGTCGAACCCCTGGGACACCCCGAAGATCTACACCTGGCTTTCGGGCACGACGTACGGCCGAGCGTGGGATCAGGTGCTGCCCCTCGCGATCGTGCTGGCGATCGCGCTGCCGTTCGTGGTGATGAGCCGTCGCGAGCTCGACGTGCTATCCCTCGATGAGGACACCCCGAGGCTCGTCGGCATCCGCCTCGAGCCCGTGCGTCTGACGCTGCTGGTCGTGGCGGCGGTGCTCGCAGCGCTCAGCGTGACGGCGATCGGCGTGATCGGCTTCGTGGGACTCGTCGCTCCGCACGCGGCACGAGCGCTCGTCGGGGCCACGCACGCCAGGGTGATTCCCGTCGCCGTGCTGCTGGGAGGTCTGTTGGTGGGGGTCGCGGACACGATCGGGCGCACCGTCATCGCCCCCGCGCAACTTCCCGCTGGACTCGTGGTGGCGCTGATCGGAGCCCCGTACTTCGTCTGGCTGCTCTGGCGCTCGCGCGACGCGTAGGCCCGGCTTCGAATCGCGCAAATGGCCCCATTCCCTGACGGGATGAGGCCATATGCGCGATTCGGGCGGGGGTTACTTCTGGAGGAAGTCCTTCAGTGCCGCGTTGACCTCGTCGGCGTGGGTCCAGAGCAGACCGTGCGGGGCTCCCTCGACCTCGACATAGTCGGCATCCGGCACCGCCTGGTGGAAACGGCGCGCCGTCGCGTCGATCGGGAGGATGTTGTCCTTCGTGCCGTGCAGGATCAGTGTGGGCTTGGCGGCGGCGCGCACGGCCTCGACGTCCCCACGGAAGTCCTCGATCCAGGACGAGACGACCGCGTAGGCGGCGACGGGGGCGCTGCCGATCGCGACGTTCCAGCTGCCGGTGACGGCCTGCTCGCTGATGCGCGAGCCCAGGTTCTCGTCGAGGTTGTAGAAGTTCTCGTAGAAGTCGGTGAACCACGCGAAGCGGTCGCCCTTGGCGGCGGCCTCGATGCCGTCGAAGACCTCCTGCGGCACGCCCTCGGGGTTGTCGTCGCGCTGCACGAGGAAGGGCTCGAGCGAGGCGAGGAAGGCGAGCTTCGCGACGCGGTCGTGGCCGTACGTGGCGACGTAGCGCGCGAGCTCTCCGGTGCCCATCGAGAAGCCGACGAGCACGACGTCACGCAGATCGAGGGTTTCGAGCACGGTGTTGAGGTCGGCGGCGAACGTGTCGTAGTCGTAGCCGACGTTGACCTTGGAGGATCCGCCGAAGCCGCGCCGATCGTAGGTGATGACCCGGTAGCCCTGGGCGAGCAGCTCGCGGGTCTGACGCTCCCAGCTGTGTCCGTCGAGCGGATACCCGTGGATCAGGACGACGGGCTGACCCGATCCCTGGTCTTCGTAGTAGAGCTCGATCGGGGTGCTGTTCTCGTTTCCGACGGTGATGTAGCCCATGATCCGGGTCCTTTCGGTTGAGAGGAGAACGGTCGTTCTCGCTCGATGTGTTCAATCTAGAGAACGTTCGTTCTCGTGTCAAGTAGACTTCTGGACATGACCGAAGACGAGGCCCGTGAACGCATCCTCACCGCGGCGGAGGAGCTCTACTACCGCAAGGGATACGCGGCGGTGGGCATGGATGAACTGCGTGCCGCGGCCGGAGTGTCGCTGCGCCGCCTCTATGCGCTGTTCCCCGCGAAGACCGACATCGTCGCCGCTGTCCTCGCCCGCAAGCACGCCCAGTGGGAGTCCGGCCTCTCGGGGGCCGTGACGGATGCCGGCGACGACCCGCGCGCGCGTCTCCTCGCGGTCTATGAATACCTCGAGAACTGGTTCTGCGCCGACGACTTCCGCGGCTGCGCGTTCATCAACGCGTTCGGCGAGCTCGGGGGCACGAACGCCGAGGTCGCGGAGATCGTGCGCACGCACAAGGCATCGTTCCAGGAGTACATGGCGGGCCTGGTCGCCGACACGGGTGCGCCTGCGGCGCTCGCTGCACAGCTGTCGATCCTCGCCGAGGGTGCGCAGAGCACGGCGGCGATCTCGAAGGATCCGTCGGTGGCGGTGCAGGCGCGCGGCGCCGCGGAGGTCCTGATCGATGCGGCATTCGCCCGGGCCTGAGCGGAGCTTTCCCTAACCTGGTTAGCGAAACAGCTCCTCGGTGTCAACCCCGATGCGTGTCGGCTCACCGCGCCGTAGCGTCGTGACCATGGACTCACGTACGAAGGGCATCGGCCGGCAGACCCTGGTCATCGCGTCGGCGACGTTCATGCTGATCGCCGCGACCATCGGAGCGGGGGCGTTCGGCGGTGCATCCGTCGACGACCTGCAGGACGGAGCCCTCTCGGCACAGGGTTCCTACCTCGCTCCGGCAGGACCGGCGTTCTCGATCTGGTCGCTGATCTACCTCGGACTCATCGCCTACACGGTGTGGCAGGCGCTCCCGGCGCAGCGGCAGGATCCCCGTCAGCAGGCGGTCGGTGGATGGATCGCCGTGTCGATGGTGCTGAACGGGCTGTGGCTGGTGACCGCGAGGTACCTGACGCTGTGGCTCACGGTCGTCGTGATCGCGCTGCTGCTCGTCGTGCTCGCCCGCGTGATCGTGGTGCTCGGCCGCTTCCCGGCGCGTACCGTCGCGGATCGCATCCTCACCGACGGCGCGAACGGGCTGCACTTCGGCTGGGTCACGATCGCCACCGTCGCGAACACCGCTGCCTGGCTCACCCAAATCGCTCCGGAGAGCTGGGCCGACGCCGCGGACGCCTGGGCCATCGCCGTGCTCGTGGTCGTCTTGGTGATCGGTGCCGCGGCGGCGTGGGCCACCGGCCGGATCGCTCCCGCCCTCGCGACGGCGTGGGGACTGGCCTGGCTCGCGGTCGGACGACTGACCGGGGAGCCGGAGAGCACCCCGACCGCCATCGCCGCGATCATCGTGGCCGTGCTGCTCGTCGTCACCGGTGTCGTCGCGGTGCTGCGCCGGGCACGCGCCGTCGACAACTCCTCAGAATCGTCGCGCTGAGCGCAGCGTGGGCCGACTTCCGGGTCGGTTCCGGCAGTTCTTGCTGAGTTGTGAACGACGCGCACAACTCAGGAAAACCAGCCGAATCGCCCCGGAAACGGCGATACACCGTCCACCGGTCGCAGGTTCTTCCTGAGTTACGAACGGCGAGCCGGCGCACCCCGGCGCGGGCGACGGCTCAGAGCACGAGTCGGTAGCCCATTCCCGCCTCGGTGAGCAGGTGCACCGGGGCACCCGGCTCCCGTTCGAGCTTCTTGCGCAGTTGCGACATGTACAGCCGCAGATAACCGGAGTCGGAGACCTGCTCGCTGCCCCAGATCTCCTTCAACAGGTCCTGCCGGGTGACCAGGGCTCCTGGGTGCCGCGACAGGTGCTCCAGCATGCGCCACTCGGTCGGGGTCAGGTGCACGCGTGTTCCGGCGCGGGTGACGGTCTTCGTGGCCAGGTCGACGACGACCTCACCGAAGGCCACGACGGATTCGCCGTTCGCGGGGGCCGATCGGCGGGACAGTGCGCGCAACCGGGCGAGGAGTTCATCGACCTGGAACGGCTTCGTGACGAAGTCGTCGGCGCCGGCGTCCAGCGCGTCGACCTTGTCGGCCGAACCGGTGCGTCCGGACACCACGATGATCGGCACGTTCGTCCACCCGCGCAGCGCCTGGATCACCTCGATGCCGTCGAGTCGGGGCATGCCGAGGTCGAGCATGATCAGGTCGGGGTGCGACTGCGCGGCGGCGGCGATCGCAGCGGCACCGTCGGCGGCCACGACGACTTCGTATCCGTGGGCGGCCAGCGTGATCCGCAGCGCCCGCACCATCTGCGGGTCGTCGTCGGCGATGAGGAGCTTCACTCCGTCCCCTCCGTGTCGGGAAGCCCTGCGCCGAGCGGCAGGGAGATGACCATGGTGAGGCCTCCCCCAGGGGTGTCCTCCGGTGTCAGGGTACCGCCCATGCCCTCGGTGAACCCGCGGGACAGGGCGAGTCCGAGTCCGAGTCCCGTCGTGTTGTCGGTGTCACCGAAGCGCTGGAACGGCTGGAAGATGCGGTCGCGCCGCTCGGGAGCGATACCTGCCCCGCGGTCGATCACGCGGATCTCGGCGCGGTCGCCGATCGTGCTGGTCGAGATGATCACGCGGCTGCCGTCCGGGGAGTGACGGTGCGCGTTCGCGAGCACGTTCACCAGTACGCGCTGCAGCAGCACGGGATCGGCGAACACCGGCGGCAGGTCCGGGTCGAGGGCGAGCTCGACGTCTGCCGGCCCCAACCCGAGCTCGTCGACGGCGGCGAGCACGGCGCCGGCGGCATCCATCCGGGACGAGGAGACCGCGAGCACGCCGGCCTGCACGCGACTCACATCGAGCAGGTCGGTGACCAGCGCCGACAGCGTCGCGAGGCTCTCGTCGGCGGTGGCGAGCAGTTCTTCGCGATCGGTCGCCGACAGCCCGTGCGCGCCGCGCAGGCCGCCGATCGCGGCGACCGCCGAGGCCAGCGGTCGCCGCAGGTCATGGCTCACGGCCGACAGCAGAGCGCTGCGCACCTGGTCGGTCTCGGCCAGGGCTTCGGCTTCGCTGGCGGTGGCGCGCAGGTCGGTGTGCTCGATCGCGGCGGAGAGTTGCGCGATGATCGCATCGAGCAGGCGTCGTTCCGGTCCGGCCAGAGGTTCGCCGTTCAACTCCAGCAGCGCCCGGGGTCCACCGCCTGGTCCGACGCCGATCGGCAGGGTCGTGGCGCGGCCGTCGGCCACCGGTTCGCCGTCGCTCGCCAGCACCTCGCCATCGGGGGAGAGCACCCGCACCCCGCTGAGTCCGAACGCCTCGCGGGTGCGGCTGACCAGCGCCAGCACCGCGTTGTCGCCCCGGAGCACATTGCCGGCGACCGCGGCGAGCAACTCGGCCTCGGCGGCGGCGCGCTGAGCCGTGCGGGCTCGTCGTGCGGCCTGGTCGACGATGATGCTGACCAGGATCGCGATGAGGACGTAGAGGGACAGGGCGAGCGCGTGCAGGGGGTGTGCGATCGTGATCGTGAACAGTGGCGCGACGAAGAGGAAGTCGAGCGTGATCCCGGAGAGCACCGCGGCGAACACGGCGGGACGGATGCCGCCGATCAGGGCGACCACGACGACGAGGAGCTGATAGGCGAGCACCTCGGCGGTGATCGATTCGGGGCTGCGGACCGTGAACATGATCCACGACAGGATCGGTCCGAAGACGAGCGCGATCGCGAAGCCCAGGAGCTGTCGGCGCCAGCCGAGCGCCCCGCCGGTGATACGCGGCAGAGCCTGGCGACCACCGGCAGCCGCGTGCGTCACGATGTGCACGTCGATGTCGCCGGAGCGGCGGATGACCTCCGATCCGATGCCGGGGCCGGTGAGCGCGGCGGTGAGTCGACTGCGTCGGCTGACCCCGATCACCAGCTGTGTGGCGTCGGCGGCCTGCGCGAACTCGACCAGTGTGGACGGGATGTCGTCGCCGACCACCTGGTGATAGCTGCCGCCGAGCGACTCCACGAGAAGGCGCTGGGAGGCGAGCGCTCCGGGCGTCTCGTTGCGCAGACCGTCCTGTGCCGAGACATGTACGGCGAGCAGCTCGCCGCCGGCCGAGCGTGCCGCGATCCGTGCCCCGCGCCGGAGCAGGGTCTCGCCCTCCGGGCCGCCGGTGAGGGCGACCACGACACGCTCCCTGGCCTGCCAGTTGCCCTCGATCCCCTGTTCGGCGCGGTAGGTGCGCAGCGCGCTGTCGACCTCGTCGGCGAGCCAGAGCAACGCCAGCTCGCGCAGTGCGGTCAGGTTCCCCAACCGGAAGTAGTTCGACAGGGCGGCGTCGATCCGCTCGGCCGGATAGACTAGCCCGGCGGAGAGCCGATCGCGCAGCGATTGCGGCGCGAGGTCGACGACCTCGATCTCATCCGCGGCCCGGACGACGGCATCCGGGATCGTCTCCCGCTGCGTGATGCCGGTGATCTTCTCGACCACGGCGTTGAGCGACTCGATGTGCTGCACATTGACGGTGGTGACCACGTCGATGCCGGCGTCCAGCAGGTCGTCGACGTCCTGCCAGCGCTTCGGGTGCCGCGAGCCCGGGATGTTCGTGTGGGCGAGTTCGTCGACCAGGGCGATCTCCGGGGCGCGCGCGAGCACGGCCTCGAGGTCGAGTTCGGTCAGGGCGACGCCTCGGTGCTCGTCGACCCGGCGCGGTACTTCCGGCAGCCCGACGGTCTGCGCCTTGGTGGCAGCGCGATCGTGGGTTTCGACGATCGCGATGACGACGTCGTGACCCTCCTCGCGGAGGCGGCGGCCTTCGGCGAGCATCTCGAACGTCTTGCCGACGCCCGGGGCAGCGCCCAGGAGCACGCGGAGGCGTCCGCGTCGCGACTGCTCCGGAGCCGGACGCTGCGTCCGCTCTGCGCCCACTCGCCCTCCCTATCGTCCGACGCGGGATTCAGGTCGGCGACGTTGATGTGCTCCTCGCCGAGGAATCCCCGATCCCGTCCTTGAATCCTAGACTCCACGAGGCAGCGCACCGGGTGCTCCCCTTCGCGCTGAAGTGCCCCTATGCTCACCAGGTGGGCACCAGAGAGTGGCGTATCGGCGCAGGGACGTGGGTCGTCGGCGGGCTCGTCGTCCTCGCCCTCGTCCTCGTGCTGACCGAATACCTCCCGCAGTCGGACGCCGACGCTCTCGGGCAGCGGATCGCACCGGTGCTGGGGTTCGTCGTCGCGATCACCGTCGTCGCCGAGCTCGCCCGCGACGCGGCGGTCTTCGATGTCGTCTCGCAACGGCTCGCCCGCTGGGGGCGCGGACGGGTGCTCCTCCTCTGGGCGCTCGTCGTGGTGCTCGCGGTGGTGAGCACGGTGTTCCTGTCCCTCGACACGACCGCCGTGATCGTCACGCCGGTCGTCATCGTGCTCGCGCAGAGCGTCGGCGTCTCCCCGCTCCCGTTCGCCCTGGCGACCGTGTGGCTGGCGAACACGGCTTCCCTCGCCCTACCGGTGTCGAACCTGACCAACCTGCTCGCCGCACCCGCGATCGGCGACGGTCCCGCGGCGTTCATCGCCCTGAGCTGGGCGCCGACTCTGGTCGGCATCCTGGTGCCCGTCGTGATCCTGACCGTGGTGCACCGGCGCACCGTGTTCGCGGCCTACGAGACGCCGCCGCCCCGGCGCCCCGCCGACCCGATGCTGTTCTGGAGCGCTGCCGGGATCCTCGTCGTGCTGTTGCCGCTGCTGGTCGTCACGCACGATGTGTGGATCCCCGCCACGGCCGCGGCGCTCGCGCTCATCGTGCTGTTCGCGGTGCGGCGGCGCCGGGCGCTGCGGCTCGCGCTCGTGCCGTGGAAGGCGATCGCGCTCGCCGCATCGCTGTTCGTGCTGGTCGAGGCCGCGCACGCGCAGGGCCTCCTCGACTTCCTGACGGCGCAGACCGCGAACGGCGACTCCCCCGGCGACCTGTTCCGGCTGGCCGCGCTCGGGGCCGTGAGCGCCAACGCGATCAACAACCTCCCCGCCTATCTCGTGCTCGAGCCCGTCGCCGCGGATCCGGTCGCCCTGATGGCCCTTCTGATCGGCGTCAACCTCGGCCCGCTGATCACGCCGTGGGCCTCGCTCGCGACGCTGCTGTGGCATCACCGCATCACGGCGCTCGGAGTCACGATCCGCTGGCGCGGGTACATGCTGTGGGGCGTGGTCGCCGCCGTGCCGACCGTGCTGGTGGCCGTTCTCGTCCTGTTCCTCGTCTCGGGCTAGACGCCCCGCTCTGGCGGCCACTCCTCGGCGAGCAGTCCGTAGTTCATGCCGTCGAACCATTCGCCCGAGCGGTGCAGCGCCGTCTTCCGGCTGAACTCCTCGCGGCGCATCCCCAGGCGCTCCATCACACGCCAGGAGGGCTCGTTGTCGGCGAAGCACCCGGCGTGCACGCGGCGCAGCCCCAGTGCGCCGAAGCACACGTCGATCACCGCGCGGATCGCCTCGGTCGCATAGCCGTGGCCGGTGTACGCGGGGTCGAGCACCCAGCCGAGTTCCGCCTCGACGCCCTTCGCCTCGGCCTCGACTTCGGCCTGGGCCCACCCATCGCCGAGTTGCACCATGATGTCGCCGATCGGCGTCGGGGCGGCGCCTTCGTGCGCGGGCAGCAGCTCCACGAGGTACAGCGACGCCAGGCGCTCCGGAGCGAGATACCGTTCACGGAACGCATCCCGCGTGTCGGGCGCGGCCCCGAGCCACCGGTTCACCTCGGGGAGTCGACGCCACTCCCACATCACATCGACGTCGGCGGGCGTGCAGGGGCGCACCTGAAGTCGGTCTGTCCGTGCAGGCCACGGCTCGGCGGTTCGCGTCTCGGTCATCGCTCCACCCTAGATGGCACGTCCTGACTGCCTTCGAATCGCGCAAATGATCCCATCCGGGCGGGAGATCGAACCAAATGCGCGATTCGAAGGCCCCGTCGACGCCCCGCGACTACTCCTGCGGCGGGCCGGCGGGCCGGTGTGCGCGCCGACCGTTGACGACCACGGGGCGCCCCGCGCGCTCCTGACCCGGCAGCGGGCGGGAGCGGCGGCCGTAGATGAGCTCCGACGAGTCGAGCAGCCAGGGCACGAGCGTGATCGACACGCCGTGCACGAGCATCAGCTGGTTGGCGAGGCGGCGCGCCCGACGGTTGTGCAGGAACGACTCCCACCAGTGCCCGACGATGTACTGCGGCAGGTACACGGTCACCACCGAGGAACCGTGCTTCTCGCGGTACTGCTTGATGAACTGTGTCACCGGCTGCGCGAACGACCGGTACGGCGACTCGACGATCACGAGCGGGATCGGCACGAGATGGTCGGCCCACTCCTGCTGCAACTGGGCCGCGTCGTCGGACGCCACGGCCACGTGCACCGCCAGGGTCTTGCCGTGCTTGGCCGCGATCGCGTAGTCGATGGCCTTCACGACGGGCTTCTGCAGCCGGTTGACGAGGACGATCGCGAGGTCGCCGGTCGCCCCGAACTTGGTCGTGTCGTCGATCGCGATCTCGTGTTCGACGTCGCGGTAGTACCGCTTCACGCCCAGCATCAGGAAGGCCAGGACCGGGATCGCGAAGAACACCAGGTAGGCGCCGTGCGTGAACTTGGTGATCGTCACGATGACCAGCACGAGCACGGTCATCGCGGCGCCGGTCGAGTTGATGATGAGTCCGACCTTGGCCGAGCGGCGATCCGATGCCGAGGCCCCGTCGATCCCGGAACCGGCCCTGTTCTCCACCGGCCCCCGGAGCACGCGTCGCCAGTGCCTGACCATGCCGATCTGTCCGAGCGAGAACGAGACGAACACCCCGATGATGTAGAGCTGGATGAGGGTCGTCAGCCGCGCCTGGAACACCACGAGAACGGCGATCGCGGCGATGCCGAGCAGGATCATGCCGTTCGAGAACACCAGGCGGTCACCGCGGGTGTTGAGCGATTTGGGGGCGTATCCGTCACGGGCCAGCACCGCGCCCAGCAGGGGGAAGCCGTTGAACGCGGTGTTCGCGGCGAGCAGCAGCACGCACGCGGTCGCCGCCTGCACGATGAAGAACGCGATGCTGCCGCCGCCGAACGTCGCCGCGGCGATCTGCGCCATCAGGCTCGGCTGGGGGGTCGAGCAGTCGAAGCCGATCAGGTCGCAGGGGTTCTCGGCATAGTGCACCCCGGCGATCAGGGCGAGAGCGGTCAGGCCGGCGAACAGGCAGATGGCGATCGACCCCATCAGCACGAGGGTCGACTGGGCGTTGCGCACCTTGGGAGCCCGGAACGCCGGGACACCGTTCGACACCGCCTCGACGCCGGTGAGGGCGGAGCATCCGCTGGAGAACGCACGGAGGATCAGCAGGATCACCGCGGCCTGACCGAGGTTCTCGGCCTGCACGGAGAAGTCGTGGCTCGAGGCCACCGGCGCATCGCCCAGGAACGTCCGGATCAGCCCGGTCGCGATCATGATGCCGACCGAGCCGATGAACACGTACGTGGGGATGGCGAACACGAGTGACGCCTCACGCACGCCGCGCAGGTTCACGATGATGATGAGGATGACGAAGCCGACCGCGAGCTCGACGCGGAGCGGGTCGAGGCCGGGCGCGGCGGAGATGATGTTGTCGACACCGGAGGCGACCGACACGGCCACGGTCAGCACGTAGTCGACCAGGAGGGCCGCGGCGACGATCACACCGGGGATCTCGCCGAGGTTCTTCGACGCGACCTCGTAGTCGCCGCCGCCAGACGGGTAGGCCTTGATCAGCTGTCGGTAGCTCAGGACGACGACGACGAGCAGCACCACGACCGCGATCGCGACCAGCGGCGTGAAGGAGAGGAACGTCAGTCCACCGATCAGCAGGATCATCACGAGTTCCTGCGGCGCGTAGGCCACCGAGCTCAACGCGTCGGACGCGAAGATCGGCAGTGCCATCCGCTTCGGGAGCAGTTGATCATCGACCTGCTGGCTCGTCAGCGGTTCGCCGATGAGGATGCGCTTGGCGAGCGGCGGAGTGTCCGCGCCCTCCCTGTTTTCGTCTGACACGTCGGGCGACACTACGCCTGCCGATGTCATCCTCCTGCGATCCTCACGGAATCCCTACGGCCGGACGCGCTGTCCTCACGGAATCCTTACGGCCGCCCGGACGGCCGGCACGCGCCCTCGATTGATCGATGATCCACAGCCGTTTCCGATCACGAACGCGTAACGTCGGAAGCATGACGACCGTTCACGTCACCGAGGACACGATCAACCAGGCTCGCGAGCTGCGTGACGAGCTGCAGCGTTTCCTTCGCGAGTACGAGTTCGGGATGCGTGAGGTCGAGACGAAGATCTCCATCCTCCGTGACGAGTTCACGCACGACCATGCGTACAACCCGATCGAGCACGTGAAGAGCCGTCTCAAGTCGCCCGACAGCATCGTCGAGAAGCTCGCCCGCAAGGGGATCGACGAGCCGGACTTCGATCGGATCCGTGCGGAGATCACCGACATCGCGGGTGTGCGGGTCACCTGCAGCTTCGTCGCCGACGTGTACCGCCTGTTCGACCTGCTCACCGCGCAGGACGACATCACCGTGCGCACGGTCAAGGACTACATCGCGCAGCCGAAGGCCAACGGCTACAAGAGCCTGCACGCGATCATCGAGGTGCCGGTGTTCCTGTCGACCGGTGCGTTGTCGGTTCCGGTCGAGGTGCAGTTCCGCACGATAGCGATGGACTTCTGGGCGAGCCTCGAGCACAAGATCTACTACAAGTTCTCGAACCAGGTGCCCTCACACCTCGTCGACAGCCTGTCCGATGCCGCCGATGCCGCCGCCGAGCTCGACAGCCGGATGGAGCGTCTGCACCGGGAGGCGCACGGGGTGCCGCAGCGCCGGCTCGCTCCGCCGCCCCCGCCCGTCGTCCCCGTCTGACCTCCGCCCACGGTCTGACCTCCGCCCGGTCTGGCTCTCCGCCCAGTGTGACTCTCCGCCCGCGGACGTTCACAACTCCGGAAGATCGGAGTGTCAGGCGAACGGCTCGCCCGTCGTGCCGTGCCTGACGTGTTTCTCTCCTGCCGATTTTCCGGAGTTATGAACGGGTCCGCGCGACCTCTTCCGCAGATCGTCAGATCCGATCGCGCCTCCGCTCCGAACAACGGGGGATGACGCCGGCGACCGGTGGAACAGGAGACGATCATGGTGCAACGCCGCAGCGGCAAGAGGTTCTTCGTCTGGGCCGCCCTCGCGGGCCTGATCGGGGGTGGCGTCTTCCTCGCCACGGCGGAGGTGTTCGCGCTTCTGTTCGCGCGCACCGCCAGCCCGATCCTCGCGGTCGGCGGCTTCGTGATCGACATCGTGCCCCAGCCCTTCAAGGAGTTCGCGATCGCCACCTTCGGCGAGTACGACAAGATCGCCCTGCTGGCCGGCCTCGGTCTGGCCGTCCTCATCGCCTCGGCGATCGCCGGGATCCTGCAGTTCGTGCGTCCGCCGCTCGGCGTGATCGCGCTCGTGATCGCGGGCGTGCTCTCGACCGCGGCGATCGTCACCCGCGCGGGCGTCGCGCCCCTCGCGTTCCTGCCCCCGGTCCTCGGCACCGTCGTGGGATCGATCATCCTCGTGCTCCTGTGCCGCCGCCTCCGCGGGTGGAGAGACTCCTTCGCAGGCGCCAGCGAGGACGACCGAGCTATGGCGACCACGGATGATCCCCCGACCGATCTCGCCGAAGGAGAGTCCGCCCGGCCCGGGATCGACCGTCGTCGGTTCTTCCTCCTCGCTGCCGTCGCCGGTGCGTCCGCGCTCGTCGTGGGAATCACCGCCCGCACGGTGAGCATGGCCGTGTCCTCGGTCGAAGCCGTCCGCAGTGCGCTCAAGCTCCCCTCTCCGAAGACCACGGTCACGGTGCCGCAGGGCGCGGAGCTGGACATCCCCGGACTCAGCAAGCTGTTCACCCCGAACAAGGACTTCTACCGGGTCGACACGGCCCTCACGGTTCCCTCGATCGACCCGGACACCTGGCGCCTGGTGATCGACGGCATGGTCGACCAGCGTGTGGAGATGAGCTTCCAGGACATCCTCGACATGGGTCTCGACGAGTATGCGATCACGCTCACGTGCGTGTCGAACGAGGTCGGCGGCGAACTCGTCGGCAACGCGAAGTGGCTGGGCGTGCCGTTGCGCGACGTGCTCAAGAAGGCGGGCGTCAAGTCCGGTGCCGACATGGTGCTCTCGCGCAGCGTCGACGGTTACACGGCGAGCACGCCGCTGTCGGCACTCACCGATGATGACCTCGACGCGATCCTGGCGGTCGGGATGAACGGCGAGCCGCTGCCGCTCGAACACGGTTTCCCCGTGCGGATGGTCGTGCCGGGACTCTACGGCTACGTGTCGGCGACCAAGTGGCTCACCGAACTCAAGGTCACGACGTTCGCCGAGGACGAGGCGTACTGGACACCGCGCGGTTACAGCGCCGAGGCGCCGATCAAGTTCTCCTCCCGCGTCGACACCCCCAAGATCGGCGAGGCGGTGGATGCGGGGAAGATCCCGATCGCAGGCGTCGCCTGGGCGCAGTCGGTCGGCATCGAGCGCGTGGAGGTGAGCATCGACGACGGCGACTGGGTTGCGGCCACGCTGTCGACGCCGATCAACGATGACACCTGGGTGCAGTGGTTCATGGAGTGGGATGCCACCCCGGGGACGCACTACGTCGCCGTGCGCGCCGTGAACAAGAACGGCGACCTGCAGATCCAGGAGCGCGCACCCATCGCGCCGAACGGATCGTCGGGCTGGCAGCGTTCGCTCGTCCGCGTCACCTGATACCGGTGCACGGTCATCGGCGCGGGCCTAGGGTGGGAGCCATGGGCCCGTACCCCGCACTCGTCATCACCGTCTCGGATCGATCGGCCTCCGGAGAGCGCGAGGATCGGGGCGGCCCGATCGCCGTGGGGCTGCTTCGTGACGCCGGGTGGCACTGCCCCGATGCCGAGGTCATCGCCGACGGAGCGGGTTCTGTGGCGGATGCCCTGCGCCGGGCGGTCGCGCGCGGCATCCGGTTGGTCGTGACCACCGGTGGGACGGGCGTCGGACCCCGTGACCTGACGCCGGAGGGGACGCGCCGGGTGATCACCCGTGAGATCCCCGGGATCGCGGAGGAGCTGCGCCGCAGCGGACTCGCCGACACCCCGTTGTCGGTGCTGTCGCGCGGGATCGCGGGCATCGTGGACCCCGACGGCATGCTCGTCGTGAACCTCCCCGGTTCGCCCCGAGCCGTCGCCTCCGGCGTGCCCGTGGTGCTCGGCGTCGCCGCGCACATCCTGGATCAAGTCGAAGGCGGAGACCACTCATGAACGACGTACGCATCGCAGCCGTGTCGGAAGAACTCCTCGATCTCGACGTCCACCTCGCCGCGGTCGAAGATCCGCGCCTGGGAGCGGTGACGACGTTCGTCGGCCGGGTGCGTGACAACGACCCGGATGCGCAGACGCCCGTGGTCGGACTGGAGTACAGCGCGCACCCCGATTCGGAAGCCACGTTGCGGCGGATCGCGGAGGAGGCCGGTGCCGGTGCCGATGCTCCTGCTGTGGTGGCTGTGAGTCATCGCGTCGGACGCCTCGATGTGGGCGATGCCGCGGTGGTGATCGCGGTGGCTTCCGAGCACCGAGCCGAGGCGTTCGAGGTGTGCCGTGCGGTCATCGAGGCGATCAAGAGCGACCTTCCCGTGTGGAAGCGTCAGCTCGAGGTCGACGGCACCACGTCGTGGAAGGGCATCGGCGGCTGAGTCCTGCGCGTCAGCTGCCGTTCTCGACGCGTCACCTGCCGTTCTCGACGCGTCAGCGCCGTTCTCGACGCGTCACTTGCATGAGGTTCTGCCGTATGCAGGAGGAAACACCGGCAGACGGTCATGCGGGTGGCCGGCGGTCCTGCAGGTGGCGCGTGGTCAGCCGCCCGCGAAGGGCGGGAGGACGTCGATGAGCTCGGCGTCGTCGAGGGAGAGGTCGCCGTCGGTGCGTACGCCGTCGACGAGCACCGCGCAGCGCGGCAGGATGTCGGCCAGTGCCGGGTGCTCGGCGACGACGGCGGTGCGCAGCTCCAGGAGGGAGTGCTCGGCGCGCTCCTCTGCGTCGGTGCCTGCGGCCTCGGCGGCCGCGGCGAAGTAGCGCACGCGTGTCATCGGTCGGCTCCGGGGGCGGGCTCGCCGGGACGCACCCAGTCGCCGGAGCGGCCGCCGGACTTCGCCACGATGCGCACGTCCTCGATCGTGACCGCGCGGTCGACGCCCTTGATCATGTCGACGATCGCCAGTGCGGTGACCGAGACGGCAGTGAGCGCCTCCATCTCGACCCCGGTGCGGTCGGCGGTGCCCACGGTCGCCTCGATGCGCACGCCGTCGTCGACGACGTCCAGCTCGATGCTCGCCCGGTGCACCCCGATCACGTGCGCGAGCGGCAGCAGGGAGGGCGTGGACTTGGCCGCCTGGATGCCGGCGATGCGCGCCACCGCGAGCACGTCGCCCTTCGGCACGGTGCCGTCGCGGAGGGCGGTGATCACGTCGGCGCTGCAGCGCACGAAACCGCGGGCGGTCGCGGTGCGCACGGTCGGCTGCTTCGCGGTCACATCGACCATGTGTGCACGGCCGCCGGCGTCAAGGTGGGGGAAGCTCATCCGACCAGCATGACATCGATCACATCGCCCACGGCCACGGACTCGACCTCCGCCGGGACGATCGCGAACGCGTGGGCACGCGCGAGTCCGCCCACGAGATGCGATCCCGACCCGCCGGCGGTCGCCGGACGCACGGTGCGCGTGGCGAGGTCGACGACGGCCGGAAGGTACTGGCGGCGGCCGGGCGGGGGTGTCCAGGACGCATCGGCGGTGAAGGGCGAACGCGGGCGGTGGATGAGGGTGCGGCCCTGCATCGCGAGCAGGGCGGGGCGCACGAACACCTCGAACGACACCGCCACGCTGACGGGGTTCCCCGGGAGTCCGAACACCACGCATCCGTCATCGAGCACCCCGAAGGCCTGCGGCTTGCCCGGCTGCATGGATACCGCGCTGAACTCGACCTGTCCGCCGCCGTCGAAGGCCCCGCGTACCGGCTCGTAGGCTCCCGCGCTCACCCCGCCGGTGAAGACGATCACGTCGGCGCCGAGGGCTGTGGCTTCGGCCGTCACGGTCCTGACGGCGCCGGCCGCATCCGGAACGCGTGCGACCAGCACCACCTCGGCGTCGGCCTCGGCGACCAGCTGCGCGAGCAGGGGGCCGTTCGAGTCGGGGATGCGGCCGCGGGTGGGGGTCTCGCCCGGCGCGAGCAGCTCGCTCCCGGTCGACACCACGGCCACGCGCGGAGCCCGCGTCACCCACACCTCGGCGACACCGGCAGCGACCGCGGACGCGAGTTGGAAGGGCCCCAGACGTTCCCCGGCGGGCACGACCTCGTCGCCGGCGTGCAGGTCGGCCCCGCGTCGGCGCACGAACACACCGGGCTTCGACGGGGCACGCAGCACCGTCACCCCATCGAGGGAGTCGGCGAGCCCGCCGGCCGTGTCCTCGAAGGGCACGATCACGTCGGCGTCGGTGGGGGTGGGGGATCCGGTCATGATGCGGGCGGCTTCGCCGGACCCGAGCGGAGGATCGAGGGCCACTCCGGCGGGAAGGTCGGCGACCACGCGCAGGGTGACCGGATTCTCCTCGGAGGCCTCCGCGACGTCGGCACCGCGCACGGCGAACCCATCCATCGCGGAGTTGTCGAAGAGGGGGATGTCGTGGGCGGCGACCGCGGGCGCGGCGAGCGTGCGTCCTGCGGCATCCGTCACCGGGAGAGCCTCGTTGCCGACCAGGCGGATGGCGCCGAGCACACGGTCGAGCTGCTCCTCGACCGTGCGGCGGCCGGTCATGCGTGCACCGCCGTCGAGGTCGTGGACGCCGGGCGGATCGCGATCTCGTGTTGGCGGGAGGTGAGCGCATCGATCATGGCGAGTCGTCCGAGCAGCGGTTCGCCGGCCCCGGTCACCAGCTTGATCACCTCACCCGCCAGCATCCCGCCGACCTGCACGCACAGCGCTCCGAGCACGCCGACCTGGGCGCAGCTGGGCGGTTCCCCCTCGGTGCCGGGCGGGAAGAGGTCGGCGAGCACGACCGGCTCGCCCGCCGGTGGGTCCGACCAGAACACGGTCGCCTGCGCATGCCACTCCTGCACCGCGCCCCAGACCAGGGGAAGTCCGAGCTTCTCGGTCGCCGCGGCCACATCGCGGCGGGTCGCGAAGGAATCGCTCGTGTCGACCACCACGTCGGCTCCCGCGAGCAGGCGGGCG
Source organism: Microbacterium sp. IO18 (assembly GCF_049099505.1). Lineage (NCBI taxonomy): Bacteria > Bacillati > Actinomycetota > Actinomycetes > Micrococcales > Microbacteriaceae > Microbacterium > Microbacterium sp. IO18. The sequence continues at coordinate 1,938,922 of NZ_JBMJAF010000001.1, read as the reverse complement.
GCGTTGGCCGCGTCGAGGCGTTCCGGCACCGGGGTCACGACGGTCTGCGGGGCGAGAGCCGTGATGGCTCGGGCGGCGGAGGCGGTCTTGGGCGTGCCGATGTCCTCCACGCGGTGCGCCAGCTGGCGCTGCAGGTTGGTCAGCTCCACGACGTCGTCGTCGATCACCGTGAGGCTGCCGATACCTGCGGCGGCCAGGGCGAGCAGGGCAGGGGAGCCGAGCCCGCCGGCGCCGACGACCGTGACGTGAGCGGCGTTGAGGCGGCGCTGACCTTCTTCGCCGATGCCGGCGAGCACCGCGTGCCGGGCCGTGCGGATGAGCTCTTCCGGGGCGAGCGCGGCGGCCGGGGCGACGAGGGGCTGCATGGATTCAGCGTATGCCCCTCCTCCCGGAGGAGGGCGATGACCGTGAAAGCGGATTAAGCCTCCGGAAAACTCCGCATCTGCGGTAGATTCTTCGCATGCAGACCTACCGGATCGCCCGTGCCGCGCAGTTGCTCGGCGTGAGCGATGACACCGTCCGTCGCTGGATCGATCAGGGACTGCTTCCGGTGACGGATGCGACACCGGCCGAGATCCCCGGTGATGCCCTCGCGGCGCGCGCGGTCGAGCTCGCGGAGGAGGCGAGGAACGCCGGAGATGTGCTCTCCAGTGCGCGCAACCGCTTCGTCGGCATCGTCACGCGCGTGCAGGTCGAAGGCCTGATGGCGCAGGTCGACATCCAGTCCGGACCGCATCGTGTGGTGTCGCTGATGTCGTCCGAGGCGGCGCGGGATCTGCGGCTCGAGGTCGGCTCCCTCGCCACCGCTTCCGTCAAGGCGACCCAGGTCGTCGTCGAGATCCCGAACGGCTGACATGAACCGCCTGATGCGCCGCTCCACGCTCGCTCTCCTCGCCGCTGCCTGCCTCGTGCTCACGGGCTGTGCGGGCACAGCTGAGGACACGCCCTCACCGTCGGGGGCCACGGATGGCATGCGCGGCGAGCTCACGGTCTACGCCGCGGCATCCCTCGCCGGAGCCTTCGATGCGATCGGGGAGGCCTTCATGGCCGAGAACCCGGACGTGCGGTTCCGTCCGGTGTACGACGGTTCTTCGACGCTCGTCACCCAGATCCTCGAAGGTGCTCCCGCCGATGTGTTCGCTTCGGCCGACGAGGCGAACATGGCGAAGGCGGCGGACGTCGTGGCTGAGCCCGCGCTGTTCGCATCCAACACCCTGGTGATCGTGGTTCCGTCCGGAAACCCGGGTGACGTCGAGGCGCTGGCGGATCTCGCCGACGTCACCACCGTGCTGTGTGCGCCGGAGGTGCCGTGCGGTGCGGCTTCCGCGACGCTGCTGTCCGCGGCCGAGGTCACGGTCGACCCGGCGAGCCTCGAGCAGAACGTGACGGCCGTGCTCACGAAGGTCGCCGCGTCCGAAGCCGACGCCGGGCTCGTGTACGCCACCGACGTGATCGGCCGCGGCGACGTCGAGGTGATCGTGCCGGACGGCGCTGACGAGGTCGTCAACCACTACCCGATCGCCGTGCTCTCCGATGCTCCGAACGCCACGGCGGCCGAGGCATTCGTGGCGTTCGTGCGGTCGGATGCGGGGCGCAGCATCCTGGCCGACTTCGGCTTCGGAGCACCATGAGCGGGGGAGGTGATCGAGGGTACGCGCCCCGTGCACTCGCCGTACCGGCCCTGGTCGGCCTGGCGTTCCTGATCCTGCCGCTCACCGCGCTCGTCGCGCGCGTGCAGTGGTCGACGTTCCTCGCGGACGTGACCTCGGAGGCCGCGATCTCTGCGCTCACGCTCTCGCTCGGTACCGGCCTGGTGGCCACGGTGCTGTGCATCCTGATCGGCGTACCGCTCGCGCTGTGGATCGCCCGCTCCGGGCCGCGGCTGGCTGCCGTACTCCGCGCGGTCGTCACGGTTCCGCTGGTGCTGCCGCCGATGGTGGGCGGTGTCGCGCTGCTGTACCTGTTCGGACGTGCGGGCTGGCTCGGTGGGCTCGGCCTCTCCTTCAGCACGCCGGCCGTCATCTTGGCGCAGACGTTCGTCGCGCTGCCGTTCCTCGTGCTGGCCGTCGAGGGTGCGGTACGCACCTCGGGCGTGGACTACGAGCGCACGGCGGCGGCCCTCGGCGCCGGACGATGGACGATCCTGCGACGGATCACCCTGCCGTTGGCCGCGCCGGGCATCGTCGCGGGTGTCGTCCTGTGCTTCGCGCGGGCCATCGGCGAGTTCGGTGCGACGGCCCTGTTCGCAGGGAACCGGCCGGGCGTCACCCAGACCATGCCGCTCGCGATCTACACCGCGTTCAACGGGGCCGGAGTGTCGCAGGGCACGGCGGTCGCCCTCGCGCTGCTGCTGCTCGCCACGGCGATCGTCGTGCTGCTGCTCGTGCGCGGCTGGCGGCCGGGGGCGACGCGATGACCTCCTCGACGGGCCGGGCTGTCGGCGGCGGAGGCCTGCGTGCGCACGTCGTGGTCGACCGTGAGCACTTCGCCGTCGACGTCTCGGTGCAGGTCTCGGTAGGGGAGACCGTCGCCATCATGGGGCCGAGCGGCGCGGGCAAGTCGACTCTGCTGCAGGCGCTCGCGGGGCTCGAGCCGCTGACCGCCGGGGCGATCGAGGTCGCGGGACGCGTGGTCGACCGCGTGGCCACACCTCGTGTGCGGACAGCTCCCATGAACCGCGGCATCGTGCTGCTCGGGCAGGAAGCGCGGCTGTTCCCCCACTTGTCCGTGCGCGAGAACGTCGCCTTCGGCCCTCGTGCCGCTGGGCAGGACCTTCGCGTGGCACGCGACTCGGCCGATGAATGGCTCGCACGCGTCGGACTTCCGGGGGCGGGGGACCGGATGCCGCGCGAGCTCTCCGGTGGCGAGGGGCAGCGCGTCGCGGTCGCCCGAGCGCTCGCCGCATCTCCGCGCGCCGTGCTGCTCGACGAACCGCTGGTCGCGCTCGATCCGGCGACGGCCGGCGACATCCGACAGATGCTGCGTGATCAGCTGGCGGGGATCACCACGATCGCGGTCACGCACGATGCTGCGGACGCCGTCGCCCTCGCCGATCGGCTCCTGGTGATCGAGGCGGGGCGGGTCACGCAGCACGGGCCCGTCCGCGAGGTGCTGTCGGCACCCGTTTCGGGCTTCATCGCTGCGATCGCAGGTGTCAACCGGCTGGTGGGCGTCGCCGCGGACGGGGGCTGGCGCGGGGGAGGTCTGCGTCTCGGAAGCACGGATGCCGAGTCGCTCGCGCTCGCCGCGGTCGATGGCTCACCGCTCGCCGCGGTGTTCCGTCCCGCCGCGGTGCGCATCGAGCGAGCTGACGACCCGCACGCGTGGTCCAGCCGGATCCTCCGACTCGAGCCCATCCTCACGGGAGTCCGCCTGCACACCGAGCACTGTCAGGTCGACACCTCGCTGGCGGACGCCGTCGACCTCGTGGTGGGCGACGAGGTGCACCTGCGCGTCGATCCTGCCGGCGTGCGGTTCGTCCCCGCGTCCGTCGCCTCCGTCGCTCCCGTCGCGATATGACAGCCCTCACGCGCATATGGGCTGCCATATCGCGACGGGAACGAAGGGTGTTTCGGCCCCGAGGGGGGAAGCGGCGGGTTAGTCTCGAACGATGACGGGGAGTGGCGGAGCGCGATGACGGCCGTGCCGGTGGTGATCGGTGTGCGCCCGCCGCACGCCGGTTCGACGGCGCAGAGCCCTGGCCACGCCGCCGTCGAAGCAGGTCTCGTCGACACGCACGGCCGGGTGCACCGGGATCTGCGCATCTCGCTGACCGACCGCTGCTCGCTGCGCTGCACGTACTGCATGCCGGAGCAGGGGAACGAGTGGCTCGCCCGCACGAGCATCCTCTCCACGGATGAGATCGTCGAGGTCGCCGAGGTGGCCGCCGCGCTCGGCATCCGCACGTTCCGCCTCACCGGTGGCGAACCGCTCCTGAGGGCCGACATCGTCGAGGTCGTGCGACGCGTCTCCCGCATCCAAGGCGAGGACGGACCCGTCGAGGTCGCCATGACGACCAACGGCATCAGCCTCGCCCAGAAACTCCCGGCGCTGATCGAGGCCGGACTCACGCGCCTCAACATCAGCATCGACACGGTGAACCGTCAGCGCTTCGCCGACCTGACCCGCCGTGACCGCCTCGACGACGTGTTCGAGGGCATCGCCGCGGCTGCGGCCTCGGAGCTCCGTCCGCTCAAGCTCAATGCGGTCGCGATGCGCGGCGTCAACGACGACGAGCTGGTCGATCTCGTGGAGTTCGCGATGGGTGTGGGCGCGCAGCTGCGCTTCATCGAACAGATGCCGCTCGACGCCGGACACACCTGGGACCGGGCATCCATGGTCACACGCGAGGAGATCCTCGCGTCGCTGGGGGAGCGCTGGCATCTCGATCCGGTCGAAGGGCGTGGGGGAGCACCTGCAGAGAAGTGGCGGATCGACGGCGGACCGCACGAGGTCGGGGTGATCGCCTCGGTCACCGCCCCGTTCTGCGGTGCGTGCGACCGTCTGCGCCTGACCGCCGACGGCCAGCTGCGCAACTGCCTGTTCTCGAACGTCGAGTACGACCTCATCGAGGTGCTGCGCGGGGAGTCGGCCTCTGCTCCGGGTGCACGCTCCGCCGGGATCGCCGAGATGCTGCGCTCCTGTGTGCACGGCAAGCTCCCGGGGCACGCGATCAACGACCCCTCGTTCCTGCAACCGGCGCGCGGCATGAACGCGATCGGCGGCTGAGCCGACTGCGCTGCGGAGCGGCGGTGTGCGCAACTCCTCAGAGAACGCTCGTTCCGCGGGGCGAACGGGCCATACGAGCCGAGGCCGAACGATTCTGAGGAGTTGTGAACGCGCTCAGTCCAGGAACTCCCGGGCCGCGGCCGACAGGGCGGTCACGCCGACCTCGATCGTCGGGTGGATCTCGGGCGCGAAGAACGGCGAGTGGTTCGTCGGGATGTCCTGCTCGAGTCGACCCGCGGCGACCGCCTCGGCGAACCGCGCGGGGTCGACGCCGCCCCAGAACCAGAACACGAGCGGCACGCCGGCGTCGCGCGCGAACCAGGACACGTCCTCGCTGCCGGTGAACATGCCGGGGTCGATGACGGACGCCTCGCCGAGGGCCCGCTGGATCGCGGTCGTGACGCGGGCCGTGGCATCCTCATCGTTGATCGTGGCGGGCAGGGTGTGGTCGGTGCGGATCTCCGGCTCACGCTCGGCCCCGGATGCGGTGGCTTCGGCCCGCACGATGCGCTCCACGCTCGCGAGCACCTTCTCGCGTGCTTCCTCGTTCGGGTAGCGCAGGCTGAGCTCGAGCTTCGCCTCGGCCGGGATGATGTTGTTCTTGAGCCCGGCATGGATCGAGCCGACGGTCACGACCGCGACGCCCTGCGGATCGATCTCGCGCGAGGCGATGGTCTGCAGGCGCATCACGGTCGCCGCGGCCATCACCACCGGGTCGATCGTGGCGTGCGGGCGAGAGCCGTGTCCGCCGCGGCCGTGCAGGGTCACGGTGAGCCCGTCGGAGGCGGCCATCTGCGTCCCGCTGCGCACCCCGACGATGCCGGCCGGGAGTGGGGTCACGTGCTGGCCGAGCACGATGTCGGGACGGGGGTAGCGGTCGAGGATGCCGTCGTCGAGCATGGCGCGCGCCCCGGCCCCGTACTCCTCGGCGGGCTGGATCAGCACGACGAGGGTTCCCGACCAGTCGGAGCGCTCCGCGACGAGCCTCTCCACGGCGCCGATCATGGCGGTGACGTGCATGTCGTGGCCACAGGCGTGCATGACGGGGACGGTGGTGCCCGCGGGGTCGACGCCCTTCGCGGTACTCGCATACGAGAGGCCGGTCTGCTCCTCGACCGGGAGAGCGTCCATGTCGGCGCGCACCCACACGACGGGGCCATCGCCGTTGCGGAGAAGGCCCACGACCCCGGTGACCCCGACGCCCTCCTCCACCTCGAGGCCGAGATCGCGCAGATGACGGGCGGCGATGCCCGCGGTGCGTGTCTCCTGGAACGAGAGCTCGGGGTGCTGGTGCAGGTCGATGTAGAGCGCTTCGAGGTCGATCGTCATGGCCCGAGCCTAGTCGGGCGTGTCGGGGGCGTCAGCCGTCCGTGTCGTGCGCGTAGGTCTCCAGCTCCGGCCCGGGATGCAGCACGGCGTTGACGATGGCGCGGATCGCGAACTCGCTCGTCTCGCCGAGCTCCACGACCTCCGGATGCAGGAGCCACTGCAACTGCAGGCCGTCCATCACGGCCAGGATCGCGGCGGCCGCGTCGGCGATGCTGCGCGGATCGCTCACGCCCTCCTGGGCGCACAGCTCGTGGAAGGCGTCCGTCACCTCGCGGCGAAGCGTCGTGTAGCGCTCTTCGAAGAACGGGCGCGACGGATGGTCATCGGTCACGGATTCCGCGGAGAGCACCGTGTACGCCTGCACGATGCCGGGGCGCTTCGCATTCGTGAACGCGGTGCGCACGAGGTGCAGGAACAGCTCCGGTCCGCCGGGGATGTGCTTCTGCGCGAGCCCCGCCACGTCGTCCTGATCGCGGTAGGCGAGCACCTCGAGCAGCAGCTTCTGCTTCGACCCGAAGTGGTGGAGCACGCCGGCGTGCGTGATGCCGACCTGTTCCGCGACGTCGGCCAGTGTGCCGTTCGTCGATCCCTTGTTCCCGAAGATCTCGATGGCCGCCTTGAGGATCTGCTCGCGTTTCGCGAGCGTCGCGGGGCGCACGCGCACCGTCTGGTCGCTGTCTGCCATCGCCGTTCCTCCATCGCCAGCCGTGCTTGCGATCTAACTTACTACTCGGTAACCTCACTGAAACTTACTTTCTCGACAGTAAGCGAATCACACCAGACCGGCGCAGCATCCTCCGCCGGTGCCGCAGCACAAAGACCGTGCCCAAGGAGAAGCAATGAAGCTCAGGAAATCTCTGATCGCGGCGACCGCGATCACCGCCTTCGGTATCTCGGCCCTCGCCGGATGCTCCGCAGGAGGAGGGGGCGACGAGTCCGGCAGCGGTGCCGGTTCCGCCTCGCTCACGATCGCGAAGCCCGACGGCGCGATCACCACCGAATCGAACAACCCCTACGTCGGCGACTCGTCCGCCTCGAAGTACGGCTACGGCAAGGTGATATTCGAGACCCTCGCCCTCGTGAACCAGACCGGCGACCGTGGCGTCACCCCGTGGCTCGCCGACAGCCTGGAATGGAACGACGACTACACGGTGCTCACGGTCGTTCCCCGCGCCGACGTCTCCTGGAGCGACGGCGAGCCCTTCACCGCCGATGACATCGTCTACTCCTACGAGCTCGCCTCCACCCCCGCCCTCGACACCGCGGGCCTCCAGCTCGACAGCGCTGCGGTCGACGGCGACAAGGTCGTGCTGACCTTCGCCGCGTCGAAGTACGTCAACCAGGCCCGCGCCCTGCACGTGCCGATCGTGCCGAAGCACATCTGGGAGAACCTCGACGACCCGGCCACCGACCCCGTCAAGGGCGACGACCTGGTGGGTACCGGACCCTACGTCCTCTCGAACTGGTCGACCGAGTCGGTCACCCTCGACGCCCGCGACGACTACTGGGGTGGCGATCTGGCCGTTCCCGAGCTGCACTACGTCTCCTACGGCGACAACACGGCGCTGACCACCGCTCTCGCCAACGGAGACGCCGACTGGGCGCAGGCGTTCATCCCGCAGATCGAGGAGCAGTTCCTGTCGGTCGACCCCGAGCACAACAAGTTCTGGGCCGCTCCCACCACCGGTTCGGCGACGCTGTTCATGAACCTGCAGCAGAAGCCGTTCGACGACCCGGCCTTCCGCCAGGCGCTCGCCTGGGTGATTGACCGCGACGCCTACGTCGACATCGCCCGCGAGGGTGCCAGCGAGGCCGTGTGGTCGGTCACCGGCCTCTCGTCGATCCTCGAAGACGAGATCCAGCCCGAGTTCACGGACGTGGACTACTCGGTCGATGCAGAGAAGGCCCGCGACCTGCTCGAGACCGCCGGCTACACCTGGAAGGACGACGCGCTGATCGACCCCGACGGCGCCCCCGTGTCGTTCACGCTGTCGGTCCCCTCGGGTTGGAGCGACTGGAACACCGCGCAGGAGCTCATCGCCGAAGACGTGACCGAGGCCATCGGCGCCGAGGTCAAGATCGACATGCCCGACTGGGGCGGCTGGGCCGATCCTCGCGACAACGGCACGTTCTCCGCGATCATCCACTGGCTCGAGGACAGCGGGACCGCCTACGGCCTCTACACCTCGACCATGGACCCGCGCTGGATCTCGGACGGCAAGGCCGGCTTCAACTTCGGTCGCTTCGACGACCCGGAGGCGACGGCAGCCCTGAACTCCTACGCGAACGCGTCGTCGGATGAGGAGCGCACCGCGGCACTCGACACGTTGCAGACGATCTTCGCCGAGCAGGTGCCGGCCATCCCGCTGGGGGCGCACCCGCTGCTGGGCGAGTTCAACACCCGCAACTACGTCGGATGGCCCTCGGAGGAGGACCCGTACGCGTCGGCCGACCCGACGCAGCAGAACATCGTGCAGATCCTCACGAAGCTGAAGCCCGCCGAGTAAGCACCGGGTGGGGAGCCCGGGTGAACGACCCCGGGCTCCCCTTCTCCGCCGACGAAAGACATCACCATGCCAGACCCTCTCCTCAGCGTGCGCGACTTCTCGGTCGTGTACGACGTCGATCCGCCCGTCGAGGCGGTGAAGAACGTGAACCTCGAACTGCAGCGCGGCGAGATCCTCGGTCTCGCCGGTGAGAGCGGGTGCGGCAAGACCACACTCGCCTACGGAGTCCAGCGCCTGTTGCGTGCGCCGGCCGTGATCACCGGCGGCAGTGTGACCTTCCACGATGCGACCGGCGTCGACATCGACATCGACGCGCTCGACGTGGACGCGATGCAGCGGTTCCGTTGGGACAAGGTCTCGATGGTGTTCCAGGGCGCGATGAACGCCCTGAACCCGGTCGCGACGATCGGCTCGCAGCTGGAAGACGTCTTCGAGATCCATCGCCCCGACATGAACCGCCGGCAGCGGCATGCCGAGGCCGAGGAGCTGCTCGAGATCGTCAAGGTCGGGCGACAGCGCATCCGCTCCTTCCCCCATGAACTCTCCGGCGGTATGCGTCAGCGCGTCATGATCGCGATGGCCCTCGCGCTGCGCCCGCAGCTGATGGTCATGGACGAGCCGACCACCGCCCTCGACGTGCTGGTGCAGCGCGAGATCCTCACGCAGATCTCGCAGCTGCGGCACGAGTTCGGCTTCTCGGTGATCTTCATCACCCACGACCTCCCCCTCCTCCTGGAGATCAGCGACCGGGTCGCGATCATGCGGGAGGGCGAGATCATCGAGCTCGCCACCGCCGAGCGCATCTGGACGCGGCCCGAGCACGACTACACGAAGACACTGCTGTCGTCGTTCCCCCGGCTGACCGGGGAGAGAGGGGTGCTGGTGCGATGACCACCCTCGAATTCCGGAACATCACGAAGACGTACAACGTCCGCGGTGCCGGCCAGCTCAAAGCGCTCGACGATGTGAGCTTCACGCTGACCTCCGGGCAGACGATCGGCCTGGTCGGTCAGTCCGGCAGCGGCAAGTCCACGATCGCGAAGATCCTCACCCAGCTCGAGACCCCGACCAGTGGACAGGTGCTGCTCGACGGCGTGCCGATCCCGCGCCGCGGCAAGGGGCTGCGGAAGTACCGGCAGCAGTTGCGCATGGTGTTCCAGGACCCGTTCGCCTCCCTCAACCCTTACCACTCGATCCGTTACCACCTGGAGCGGCCGATCCGCCTCGATGACGTGGTGCCCAAGGGGGAGACCGAGGACGAGGTGCGCCGTCTGCTCAGCAGGGTCCGGCTCGACCCGGACACCGTGATCGACCGGCGTCCGCACGAGCTCTCCGGCGGGCAGCGACAGCGGGTGGCCATCGCCCGTGCCCTCGCGTCCCGCCCTTCGCTCCTCGTCGCCGACGAGCCCGTGTCGATGCTCGACGTCTCGATCCGCCTCGGTGTGCTGAACCTGCTCGCCGACCTGCAACGTGAGGAGGGGCTCGGCGTGCTCTACATCACCCATGACCTCGCCACCGCCCGTCACTTCAGCGACGAGATCATGGTCCTCAACCAGGGCCGGGTCGTGGAGTACGGCGCCGCTGACGAGGTGATCCTCAACCCGCAGGATCCGTACACGCGGGAGCTGCGCGCCGCGTCGCCCGACCCGGACAAACACTTCGCGACCTCGATGGGAGGTGCGCTGTGAGCGCCGCTCTCCCCCGGCTCGACGACGAGCTCGCGTCCCGCGACGCCCTCGAGGTCGGCACCACGGCGACCGTCGCGGAACGCGGACGCCGGAAGATCCCGTGGCGCTTCTTCGCCGGGCGTGCCGGGTTCTACCTGTTCACGCTCTGGGCGGCCATCACGATCAACTTCTTCCTCCCGCGCCTCATGAAGGGCGACGCGGTCAGCTCCTACCTCGCGCGCAACCGCAGCGTGAGCCCGGAGGCTGAGGAAGCGCTACGCATCCTGCTCGGCATCGACACCGACAAGTCGATCTGGCAGCAGTACCTCGAGTACTGGGGGATGCTGCTGCGCGGCGACCTCGGCATCTCGACGCTGCACGGGCTGCGGCCGGTCGCCGAGGTGCTCGCGTCGGCACTGCCGTGGACGCTCGGGCTGGTCGGCATCGCGACGATCATCTCCTTCACGATCGGCACGATCGCCGGTGCCGTCGTCGGATGGAAGCGCGGCAGCAGGCTCGACGCGATCATCCCCGTGACGACCTTCTTCAACACGATCCCCTACTTCTGGCTCGGGCTCATCGCGATCGCGATCTTCTCGTCGACCCTGAAGTGGTTCCCCTCCTCGCACGCCTACGACAAGGGGCAGTCCCCGGAGTGGAGCTTTGACTTCATCGGTCAGGTGATCATGCACGGCACCCTGCCCGCCCTGACGATCGTGGTCGCCTCGCTCGGCGGATGGGTGCTCGGCATGCGCAACATGATGCTGACCGTGCTCGACGATGACTACATCACGGTGGCCCAGGCCAAGGGCATGCCCAACAAGCGCGTGCTGTGGGGCTATGCCGCCCGCAACGCGGTGCTGCCGCAGATCCAGAGCTTCGCGCTGTCGATCGGCTTCATCGTCGGCGGCACGATCGTGATGGAGATGGTCTTCAGCTATCCGGGCGTGGGCAAGCTCCTGCTCGATGCGACCAACGCCAAGGACTTCGCCCTCATGCAGGGCGTGTTCCTCGTGATCACCCTGTCGGTGCTCGTGGCCAACATCCTCGCGGATGTCGTCTACGCCTACCTCGATCCGCGCACCCGCCAGATGGAGTCCTGACATGACCGTTCCCACCACCACCGAGAGCACCGCACCCGACGGGTCGGCCGTCGTCTCCGGCATGCCCGAGACCGCCACGCTGCGCACGCGGTCGGCCGCCGCGCCACCGCGCAAGACCTTCTGGTCGCAGCTGGGTCAGGCGTTCGCGATGTTCCGCAACCCCAAGTCGATCGCCGGGCTGATCATCCTCGGTGTGTTCGTGCTCGTCGCGATCCTCGCTCCGTGGATCGCCCCGTACGGACCGACTCAGAAGGATCGCACGGCGCTCCGGCAGCCTCCTTCGTGGGAGCACTGGCTGGGGACGACGCACATGGGCGAGGACGTGCTGAGCCAGATCATCTACGGCACGCGCGGCGTCATCGTCGTCGGCTTCCTCGCAGCCTTCATCGCCACGATCATCGCGATCACGATCGGGGTGATCGCCGGCTATGTGCGCGGCTGGAAGAGCGAATCGCTGTCGGCGCTGACCAACGTGTTCCTGGTGATCCCGGGTATCCCGCTCATCATCATCATCGCCTCGCAGTTCGACAACCCGCCGCTGATCGTGATCGCCGCCGTGCTCGGCATCACGGGCTGGGCATGGGGTGCGCGCGTGCTCCGTGCCCAGACGATGTCGCTGCGCAACCGTGACTTCATCCAGGCCGCCCGCGCCAACGGCGAGCCTCTGCGCCGGATCATCACGGTCGAGATGCTGCCCAACCTCATGGCCCTGATCGCTTCGAGCTTCGTCGGTACCGTGACCGCCGCGATCCTCGGTCTCACCACGCTGGCCTTCATCGGGGTGATCCCGGTGAGCAACCTGAACTGGGGGACCATCCTGTTCTGGGCCCAGCAGAACGGCGCCTTCCCGCGCCTGTGGTGGTGGTACGTGCCGGCCGGACTCTGCATCGCCATCATCGGCGTCGCCCTCTCGCTCATCAACTTCGGCATCGACGAGTACGTCAACCCGCGCCTGCGTTCGGCGGGCGAGCGGGCCAGGGCCATGAAGAAGAAGGGGCTGAACGTGAACGACGCCGTCACGGCCGTCCGCAGCGTGCCCCTGCCGCAGAAGAACTCCGATCCCTCGCCGACTTCGACCCGGAACACCCCGTGATGACCTCTCAGACTCTGACCACCCAGCTCCCGTACCAGGACCCCGCGCTCTCGATCCCTGAACGTGTGGCCGACCTCCTCGGCCGTATGACGCTCGAGGAGAAGGTCGGGCAGATGCTGCAGCTCGACGCCCGCGACGACCTCGACGATCACGTCGCACGCCGCCACGCGGGCTCGATCCTGCACACCTCGCCCGAGCGGATCCTGCGCGCGAACCAGCTCACGGCGCAGACCCGCCTCCGCATCCCGCTGCTGGTGGGCGAGGACTGCATCCACGGGCACTCGTTCTGGCCCGGGGCGACGATCTATCCCACGCAGCTCGGCATGGCCGCGACGTGGGACCCCGATCTGCTCGAACGCGTGGCCCGCGCGACGGCCGAGGAGGTCGCGATCACCGGCATCCACTGGACGTTCTCGCCGGTGCTGTGCATCGCCCGCGACCTGCGGTGGGGCCGCATCAGCGAGACCTTCGGTGAGGATCCGTTCCTGATCGGGGAACTCGCCTCCGCGATGGTGCGCGGATACCAGGGGGAGGGGCTCGACGACCCGACGGCGATCCTCGCGACGGCCAAGCACTTCGCCGGATACTCCGAGACCCAGGGCGGACGCGATGCCAGCGAGGCCGACATCTCGCGGCGCAAGCTCCGCTCCTGGTTCCTGCCTCCGTTCGAGCGCGTCGCCCGCGAGGGCTGCCGCACCTTCATGCTCGGCTACCAGACCACCGACGGGGTGCCGATCACCACCAACGACTGGCTGCTCAGCGACGTCCTGCGCGGGGAGTGGGGGTACACCGGCACCCTCATCACGGACTGGGACAACGTCGGACGGATGGTGTGGGAGCAGCGGATCCAGCCCGACATCACGCATGCGGCCGCCGCGGCCGTGCGGGCCGGAAACGACATGATCATGACCACGCCGGGGTTCTACGAAGGTGCCCTGGACGCGGTCGCTGCGGGCATGCTCCCGGAGGACGCGTTCGATGCGGCCGCGGCGCGCATCCTCACCCTCAAGTTCGAGCTCGGCCTCTTCGAGAACCCGCGCCTCCCCGGTGCGGGGCTCGACGAGGTGGTCGGCAGCGCCGCGCACGCGGAGCTGAACCTGGAGACGGCACGCCGGTCGATCGTGCTGCTCGAGAACGACGGCCTCCTGCCGCTCGACGCCGCCGCCCCGGTGCGGGTGGCCGTGGTCGGTCCTCTGGCGGACGACGCGCAGACGCAGCTCGGCGACTGGGCCGGGGGATCGGGGCAAGCCGGGTGGCTCGACGGTCAGCCCCGCGAGATGATCACGACCGTGCTCGACGGACTGCGCGCGGTCGACGGCTGGACGGTCACGCACGCCCGGGGCGCGGACATCCTCACCCTTCAGGAAGACCCGCAGGGACCGTTCTTCCCCGACAAGCAGCCACGTCCACCGGTCGTGCAGCCCTGCGCCCCGGATGCCGAGCTGATCGCCGAGGCCGTCGCCGCGGCAGCCGATGCGGACGTCGTCGTGGCCGTGGTGGGGGACCGGATCGAGCTCGTCGGCGAGGGGCGCTCCACCGCGACGCTGGAGCTCATCGGCGGGCAGAACGCCTTGATCGATGCGCTCATCGCGACGGGGAAGCCCGTCGTGGTGGTGCTGCTTGCCTCCAAGCCGCTCGTGCTCCCGGCATCCGCGTCGAAGGCTGCCGCCGTGATCTGGGCGGCGAACCCCGGCATGCAGGGCGGGCGTGCGCTCGCCGAGATCATCTCCGGCGCGGTCGAGCCGTCGGGCCGCCTGCCCATCTCGTTCGCCCGGCACGTGGGCCAGCAGCCGACGTACTACAACCAGATCCGCGGACAGCACGGCGACCGGTACGCCGACCTCACGCAGTCACCGACGTGGGCGTTCGGTGAGGGACTGTCGTACACGACCGTCGAGTACTCCGACCTGGAGCTCGAGGCGACCTCGCTGGAGGAGACGGACACGATCGTCGGCCGGGTCACGGTGGCAAACACGGGCACGCGGCCGGTGCGCGAGACCGTGCAGGTGTATGTGCGCGATGCGGTGACCAGCGTGAGCTGGACCGACAAGGAGCTCAAGGCCTATCGCCAGGTCGAACTCGCACCCGGGGAGTCCGCGCGCGTGCGTGTGGAGTTGCCGGTCGCCGACTGCACGATCGTGGATGCCGCGGGCACGCGTCTGGTCGAGGCCGGCGCGTTCGAGCTGTTGGTCGGCCCCAGCTCGCGCGACGACGTGCTCCTCGCCGCGGACTTCGAGGTCGTGTAGTTCCTGGTTCCTGGTTCCTGGTTCCTGGTTCCTGGTTCCTTCTCGCCGAGACCCCCGCCGGTCGTCGGCACCCCCTCCCACAGGCGTCTGTGCACGGGGGTGTCGACGACCAGCGGGGGTCTCGACCTGGGGGGGGAGTGGGGGGAGAGGGGGCGTGGGGGGAGAGGGGGCGTGGGGGGAGAGGGGGGGGGGGGGAGGGGGCTAGGCGTCGAGGCGGCGGGGACCTGAGCCCTGGGTGCCGAGCGCGTCGTCGGGGTTGAGCAGGCCGCAGGCCTTCATCGACAGGCAGCCGCAGCCGATGCATCCGGTGAGCTCGCGTTCGAGGCGCTCGATGCCCTCGCGGCGCTTCTCGAGTTCGCGCTTCCAACGTCGGGATGCCCGCTGCCAGTCGGCGTGGCTCGGGGTCTCGGTCAGCGGCACGTCGGCGAAGGCCGCCTGCACGTCGGACAGCGGGATGCCGAGGCGCTTGGCGACCGTGATCAGGGAGACGCGGCGCAGCATGTGCCGGGCGTAGCGGCGCTGGTTGCCGGGGGTGCGGGTGGACGCGATGAGCCCGAGCGTCTCGTAGAAGTGCAGGGCGGACGCGGCGACTCCGGTGCGTCGGGTCATCTCGCCGATCGTCAGCGGTTCGTCGGGTGCGTGCGGGCTCATCCGGGCCTCCTCGATTTGACCTCAAGTGTACTTGAGGTTTTACGGTGGACTGCGTGACCCGAGAGAAGACCCCCCGATGACCTACGTCATCGCCCTGCCGTGCGTCGATGTGAAGGACAAGGCCTGCATCGATGAGTGTCCCGTCGACTGCATCTACGAGGGTGAGCGCTCGCTCTACATCCATCCGGACGAATGCGTCGACTGCGGTGCCTGCGAGCCGGTGTGCCCGGTCGAGGCGATCTTCTACGAAGACGATCTCCCCGAGGAGTGGCAGGACTACTACAAGGCCAACGTCGAGTTCTTCGACGAGATCGGCTCCCCCGGAGGCGCCGCGAAGACGGGCATGCTCGCGTTCGACCACCCGGTCATCGCCGCGCTGGCTCCCCAAGGGGAACACGCATGACGGTCGCCGAACCCCGGATCGCCATCGTCGGAGCGGGCCCCGCGGGCATCTACGCCGCCGACATCCTGCTCGATCGTGTGCCGACCGCGTCGATCGACCTCTTCGAGAAGCTCCCGGCACCGTACGGTCTCGTGCGCTACGGGGTCGCCCCCGATCACCCGCGGATCCGCAAGATCACGGATGCGCTGCACGAGGTGCTCGTCCACCCGCGCATCCGCCTGCGCTGCAACGTCGACGTCGGGGGTGACATCGGGATCGATGAGCTGCGTGCGGCATACGACGGGGTGATCGTGGCGACGGGGGCCGACCTCGACGTCCGCCTCGACATCCCCGGTATCGACCTTCCCGGCTCTTTCGGTGCCGCGGACTTCGTCGCGTGGTACGACGGGCACCCCGATGCCCCGCGCACCTGGCCGCTCGCCGCCGAGTCGGTCGCGGTGCTCGGTGCGGGCAACGTCGCGCTCGACGTGACGCGGATCCTCGCCACGCACGCCTCCGCGCTGACGCACACCGACACCCCGGATGCCGTGCTCGACCAGCTCGGCGCCAGCCCCCTGCGGGATGTGCACCTGTTCGCGCGTCGGGGGCCGGCCGACGTGCGCTTCTCTCCGCTGGAACTGCGCGAGCTCGCCGAGCAGGATGACGTCGATGTGATCGTCGATCCGGACGAACTCGCACTCGACGCGCATGCCGAGCGGATGATCGCGCAGTTCTCGCAGCGCCGCATCATCGTGCGCACCCTGACCGAGTGGGCCGCGCTCGATCCGGCCGGCCGCACCGCCGCTCGCCGCATCCACCTGCACCTGCGGCAGCGACCCGTCCGTCTGCTGGGCACCGGACGAGTCGCCGGCATCGAGATGGAGCGGACCGCGTCGGATGAGCTGGGCCGCATGGTGGGCACCGGCGAACTGCGGCGTTATGACGTCGGGGCGGTCTACCGCGCTGTGGGTTACCGCTCGACGCCCGTGGCCGGGGTGCCCTTCGACGACGAGCTCGGGGTCGTGCCGCACGCCGAGGGGCGCGTCCTGGACGCAGCCGGCGAGCCGATCCCGCGCCTGTACGCGACGGGGTGGATCAAGCGCGGACCGGTCGGGCTCATCGGCTCGACGAAGTCGGATGCCGCTCAGACCGTGCGGCACGTCGTCGAGGATCTCGAGGCCGCCGAGGAGGTCGTGCGCGGGGATGACCCGATCGCCCACCTCGGGCACGCCGTCGACTTCGACGGATGGCTGCGCATCGACGCGGCGGAGCGCAGCGCCGGAGCCGACCGCGGTCGCGAGCGGACCAAACTCGTCGAGCGCGACGAGATGCTGAGGCATGCGAAGCAGGAGCAGATGACGGAGGCCGGACGATGACCGCGACACCCATACCCACACCGGTCGGCGACCGGCTCAAGGACGCTTTCCGTACGCACCCCGCGGGCGTCGCGATCATCACGGCGTCCACGCCGGCCGGTCCGGTCGGCCTCACGGCGTCGAGCGTCGCCTCGGTGGCCGTCGACCCTGCGGCGATCGTGTTCTCGGTCACCAGGGCGACCGGGTCGGCCGGGGCGATCCTCGGTGCGGACACTTTCGTCGTGCATCTCATCGACGACGAGCACTCCGCCCTCGCGCAGAGCTTCGCCGTCAGCGGCTCCGAACGCTTCACCGCGGAACAGGGCTGGTCGGAGCTCGACACCGGAGAACCGTACCTCGCCTCCGCGCGCGCCGCCCTGCGCTGCCGTGCACTGCAGACCGTGGCCGTCGGTTCGTCGACGGTGGTGATCGCCGAGGTGCTCGACGTCATCGCCGGACCGCAGGGGCGTCCGCTCGTGTACCTCGACCGTCGCTTCCACGCTCTCCCGCACGACCCCCACCACTGAAAGGAAGATGCCATGTCCGCTCTCTACACGCTCCCCGAGCTGCCCTACGACTACGCAGCGCTCGAGCCGCACATCTCGGGCAAGATCATGGAGCTGCACCACTCCAAGCACCACCAGGCGTATGTCACGGGTGCGAACACCGCCCTCGAGCAGCTCGCCGCCGCCCGCGACGCGGGTGACCTCGCGAACGTGAACAAGCTCGAGAAGGACCTCGCGTTCAACCTCGGCGGCCACATCAACCACTCGGTGTTCTGGCAGAACATGTCGCCCGAGGGCGGCGGCGCTCCGGAAGGCGAGCTGGAGGCGGCGCTCGTGGATGCGTTCGGGTCGATCGACGCGTTCCGCGCGCACTTCACCGCGACGGCACTCGGGGTGCAGGGCTCGGGATGGGCGGTGCTCGCGTGGGACAGCGTGGGTGCGCGTCCGGTCATCTTCCAGCTCTTCGACCAGCAGGGCAACGCGCCGCTCGGTGTGACCCCGTTGCTGCAGCTCGACGTGTGGGAGCACGCCTACTACCTCGACTACCTCAACGTGCGCGCGGACTACGTGAAGGCGTTCTGGAACCTCGTGAACTGGCCCGACGTGCGGCGCCGCTTCGAAGTCGCCCGCACCGCGACCGCGGGCCTCGTCGTCCCGCGCTGACCGTCGTCAGCCGCGGTTCACGCGAGGGAGAGGAAGAGCTTCTCCAGTTCGGCCATCGACACCCCATCGGTGTCGATGGCCGAATCCGTCTCCGATGCCGGGTCGGTCAGGCAGTCCTGCATGGCGGAGGCGATGATCTGGAATCCGGCCTTGTCGAGCGCGGAGGTGACGGCGGCGAGCTGGGTGACGACCGCGCGGCAATCGCTCCCGCGTTCGACGGCGGCGATCACGGCGCCGAGCTGTCCTTGGGCGCGCTTGAGGCGGTTGGCGATCTTGCGCTGGGTCTCGGCATCTGCGGATGACATCGGTCGCTCCCTGAGTGTCGGCTGGACTTGCCACTATACCCCCTGGGGTATGCTGAAACCCTAAAGATACCCACGGGGGTATCGGTGAGGAGTCCAGAACCATGTGCCGAGCAGTCCGTTGCAAGACCTGCGGGAAGACGACCTGGGCGGGGTGCGGCGAGCACGTCGCCGAGGTGCGGCGAACGGTTCCCGCAGCGCAGTGGTGCTCCGGGCACCCGAAGGAGCAGACGCAGGGCGGCTTCTTCTCGCGGATGTTCCAGCGATGACCGCGACCGAAGCGCGCACCGTCGTGGTCGTGGGTGGAGTCGCCGGAGGGATGTCCGCCGCCGCACGTCTGCGCCGACTCGACGAGCACGCGCAGATCGTGGTGTTCGAACGCGGACCCGAGGTCTCGTATGCGAACTGCGGGCTGCCCTACTACGTCGGCGGCGTGATCGCGGAGCGGGAGTCGCTGCTCCTGCAGACGCCCACCTCGCTGCGCAGCCGCTTCGGACTCGACGTCCGGGTGCGTCATGACGTCGTGCGCATCGACACCGCGCAGAAGCTCGTCGAGGTCGAAGAGCTCGACTCGGGTCGACTCTTCACGCAGAGCTACGACAGCCTGATCCTCGCCACGGGGGCACGCCCGCGCCGGGACGAACCGGTCTCCGACATCCCCGTCCGCTCCCTGCGGACGGTCGACGACGCCGATGCGATCGATGCTGCACTCGTGCGACCGGGGCTTCCGGTGGTCGTCGTCGGCGGTGGCTACACGGGCCTGGAAGCGGTCGAGAACCTCGTGGCGCGGGGCGCATCCGTGACCCTCGTGCAGCGTGGGTCACAACTGCTCTCCCCTCTCGATGCGGAGATGGCCGCCCCGATCGCCGCGGAGGTCCGTGCACACGGCGTCGATGTGCGCCTCGGGGTCGAGGTCGTTCGCGCCGATTCCGGATACGTCACGCTCAGTGACGGCTCGTCCATCGCCGCGGAACTCATGGTCGACGCGTCCGGGGTGGTGCCGGAGACGACGTTGGCGGAGCGCGCGGGCATCCGGATCGGCGAGACAGGAGGCATCGACGTCGACGCGCAGTGCCGCACGAGCGCGCCCGACGTGTTCGCCGTGGGAGACGGCGTCGAGAAGGCCGAGCTCGTGGGCGGGGGCGCGGCTCTCGTCACGATGGCCGGGCTCGCGAACCGTCACGGGCGCATGGTGGCCGACCTCCTCGCGGGAAGGTCCGAGACGGTGCGACCCGCGCTCGGCACCGGGATCGTCCGCGTGTTCGGGGTCGCCGCGGGCAAGACGGGCTGGAGCGAACGGCAGCTCCGAGCGGCGGGGCGCGAGTTCTATGTCGTGCACGTGCATCCCGGATCCCACGCCGGGTACTACCCCGGTGCGGAGACCCTGTCGATGAAGCTGCTCGCCGACCCGCGGTCCGACGCCATCCTCGGGGTGCAGGTCGTCGGCCGGGACGGCGTCGACAAGCGGATCGACGTGATCGCGACCGCCATGCATGCAGGGATGCCGGCCGCAGAACTCGCGCAGCTCGAACTCGCCTACGCACCTCAGTTCGGCTCGGCGAAGGATGCGGTGAACATCCTCGGCTACGTCGCGGAGAACACCCGGACCGGTACGACGCCGACGATCCAGTGGCATGAGCTCGACGCCGCGCAGCGTGCGGGGGCGGCACTGATCGACGTCCGCACGCCGACGGAGTTCGCGGCCGGTGCGATCCCCGGCGCCGTCAACGTGCCGCTCGATGAACTGCGGGATCGACTCGATGAGCTGCCCGACGGAGAGATCGTGGTGCACTGTCAGGTCGGACTGCGCGGACACATCGCCACGCGGATCCTCCGGCAGCACGGTGTGGACGCCCGCAACCTCGACGGCGGCTACCGCACCTGGCGCGACGCCGCCCTGCTCCGCGGCTAGAGCAGGCGGGCGGTGGTCCCGCGTACGTTCAGCTCGTAGGGCAGCGCTGACGGGATGCGGACCTCGTCCGGGGTGGTGAGCTTCGCCAGCACGGCATCCGCGGCGCGTTCCCCCTGCCCCAGCGGGAACTGGTCGACCGTCGTCAGACGGAAGAACTCGCCGAGCTCGTGTCCGTCGATGCCGACGATGGACAGCTCCTCCGGCACGCTGAAGCCCAGGTCCCGCGCTGCGAGCAGTGCGCCGATCGCCATCTCGTCCGAGGCGGCGAACACGGCGGTCGGACGCGGGCCGGGGCGTCCGAGCAGTTGCTTCGCGGCGCGGTAGCCACCCTCGACCGTGAAGTCCGCCGGCTCGAGGAACGCGTGGTTCAGGGGGATCCCGGCCTTCGCCAGGGCCTTCTCGAACCCCAGTCGACGGTTGGTCGGGATGTGGAAGTCGATGTCGAACTCGGGGTTGGCCCCGATGTGCGCGATGTCGGTGTGCCCCAGACCGATCAGGTGCTCGGTCGCCAGCTGTGCCACCGCGACGTCGTCGACCGTGAGGGTGTCGAGCTTCGGGTTCGGGCCGCCGATCGCGATCACGGGGAGCCCCAGGTCCAGGAGGAGCTGCGTCTCCTCCTCGTCGAGCTCGATCGACACGGCGATGACGGCATCCACGCGCTGCCGTCGGAGGAACGTGTCGAACACGTGCCGACGCACGTCCTTGTCGGCGGTGATGTTGTAGAGCGTGATGTCGTAGCCGGCGCGCATCAGGGCGGCCGAGACACCGGAGAGCACGGTGCTGAAGAACCACCGGTCGAGGAACGGCACCACGACGCCGACGTTCCGGGTGCGGCCGGAAGCGAGGCTCGACGCTCGTGAAGAGACGACGTAGCCGAGTGACTGCGCCGCCGCCTGCACGCGCTCCCGGGCGGACTCCGACACGTGACCGCGTCCGCTCAGCGCGCGCGAGACGGTCGCGGTCGACACTCCGGCGAGCCGGGCGACCTCATCGATGCTGGCCATGTGTTCCTCGAATGTGCTCCGGTCGCGATATGACATCCCCTGCGGTGCAGAGAGCTGTCATATCGCGACCGGAAGGGGCTCTCAGGCCTGGACGGCCGTGGTGTACCAGACGGCCGTGTCGACCGGGATGGCCGCTCCGTCGAACGGCTGGCTCTGCAGGATCACGACCGCGTTCGCCGGCAGCTCGATCGGTGCGGTGCCGAGGTTCGCGACCACGTGCACATCGCCACGGCGGAAAGCCACGGCGTCGGCCCCGGCCTCCTCCCAGACCAGCGATCCGGTGCCGAAGCCGTGCTCACGACGCCCGGCCAGCAGTCGCTTGTAGAGCGCGAGGGTCGACGCGGGATCGGTCTCCTCCACATCGCGCGCGTAGGTCGCCCACTCGTCCGGCTGCGGGAGCCACGACAGGCCGGTGTCGTTGAAGCCGAAGGCCGGAGCCTCCGCTTCCCACGGCAGCGGCACGCGGCATCCGTCGCGGCCGTAGCGCTCGCCGTGGGTCCGGAACCAGGTCGGGTCCTGACGGAACTCGTCCGGGATCTCCATGGCTTCGGGCAGTCCGAGCTCTTCGCCCTGGTACAGGTACGACGATCCGGGGAGCGCGAGCATCAGGGTGGTCGCAGCGCGGGCGCGGGCGAGACCGATCGCGGTGTCGGGCTTGGTCGGGGTGTTCGGTCCGATGCCCTCGCCCTGCGGGTTCTCGGCCGTGAGCGCCAGGCGGGAGGCGTGCCGCACGACATCGTGGTTCGAGAGCACCCACGTGCTGGGGGCGCCGACCCCGCCGAACTCGTCGAGCGACTCGCGGATGACGTCGCGCAGCGCCTTCGCGTCCCACGGCGTCATCAGGTACGGGAAGTTGAACGTCTGGTGCATCTCATCCGGACGCACCCAGAGCGCGGTCTGCGTGAGCGTCGGCATCCAGGCCTCGCCGCACAGGGCGCGATCGCCGTCGTACTCGGCGAGCACGGTGTGCCAGTCGCGGTAGATGTCGTGCACGCCGTCCTGGCCCCAGTACGGCACGTTGGACTCGCCGCCGCCCATCGAGTCGGCATCGCTCGGGGGCGTGTAGTCGGGCAGACCGTCGGCCTTGATCATGCCGTGGGCCACGTCGACACGGAAGCCGTCGACGCCGCGGTCGAGCCAGAAGCGCAGGATGGAGCGGAACTCCTCGCGCACCTCTTCGTTCGTCCAGTCGAAGTCGGGCTGCGTGGCGTCGAAGATGTGAAGGTACCACTGGCCGGGTGTGCCGTCGGCCTCGACGACGCGCTCCCACATGCCACCGCCGAACACGGACTCCCAGTTGTTCGGCGGGAGTTCGCCGTTCTCCCCCTTGCCGTCGCGGAAGATGTAGCGCGCGCGCTCCGGGCTGCCGGGTGCCGCCTTGAGCGCTTCCTGGAACCAGACGTGCTGGTCTGAGGAGTGGTTGGGGACCAGATCCACGATCACGCGGATGCCGCGGGCGTGCGCTTCTTCGAGCATCAGGTCGAAGTCGGCGAGGGTGCCGAAGAGCGGGTCGACATCGCGGTAGTCGGCGACGTCGTAGCCTGCATCGCGCTGCGGGCTGGTCATGAACGGGCTCAGCCAGATCGCGTCGACGCCCAGTTCCTGCAGTGCATCGAGGCGGCTGGTGATGCCCGGAAGGTCGCCGATGCCGTCGCCCGAGGCATCCGCGAAGGAGCGGGGGTAGATCTGGTAGATGACGGCGCTGCGCCACCACTCGGAACCGGGGGCTGCGATCTGCTCAAGCTGTGCCATGCCGAACAGGCTACTGCAAACGCTTACATTCGTGCCAGGGCGGGAGTCGAATCGGTTCGGAGGCGCGCGCTGCGCGGAGAGCGTGCGGGCGTTTTGCATGAGGCCGTTCCGGATGCATGAGCTCCTCTCCCGCCGGGGTCATGCATCCGTTGCGCGGTCATGCAGGTGTCGGGGACCGGGGGCGCGATGTCGGGAGTAGGGTGGCGGCATCCGAGGAGTGGAGGCTGTCATGGTTCCGGAGATCAACTACTGGGCGGTCCTGCTGGCCACCGCGTCGAGCATGCTCGTCGGCTCGATCTGGTACGCCCGAGGGGTGTTCGGCACGCGCTGGTCGAAGCTCGCGAACGTGGACCTCGACAACCCTTCGGGCAACCCCGTGCTGGCGATCATCACCACGGTCATCGTGAGCTTCATCACGGCCTGGGTGCTCGCCGGAGCCGCCGTCATCGCCTGGCACTTCTACGGCGGATCGTACTTCTGGGGTGCGATCGTCACCGCGGTCACGCTGTGGGCGGGCTTCACGGCCGCCCGCTTCATCACGCACGACGCGTTCGAGGGCCGCTCGACCAAGCTGACCACGCTGAACATCGCGCATGAGCTGGTCACCGTCGTCGTGATGGCCCTGATCATCGGCGTCTGGCCACCCGCGCTCGGCTAGCACTCGCCAATCGGCGAGGGTGAAAGGGCGATATATAGACTTTCGCCGCTTCTCGAGCCCCGACGGAACTGTCAGGCTCATGCTGTGACCTTCAGGTCGCCTGCGCGTCATCCCCCGCGCGCGGTTCTGACCGAGGGGTCTCCATGTCCGGTTCTTCGCGTCGCTCGGCGCCGTGGATCGTCGTCGCCGCGCTCGTCGCCGCAGCCGTTCTCGCCGGCGCGGCCCCTGCCGCTCTGGGCGCCGGAAGGACCGCAGACGGTTCGGCGCCCGGCGGAGGAGCACCGGATGCCGCACAGTCGGTGGCACTGGCCTATGAGTTCCTCGATGCCAGGGTCGACGAGTTCTGCGACGGTGCGGGGCATTGCCTCCCGCGCAGCTACCAGGGCGGCTTCTTCACCACGCCCACCTGGGACTTCACGCCGTCGTTCGTGTACGACGACGCGCTGGTCGTGATCGCCTACATCGCGCGGGGGCTTCCGGACGATCTCCGTCGCGCGCGGGCGATCGGCGACACGCTCCTGTTCGTGCAGGAGAACGACCCGATCGGCGACGGACGCACCCGTGCGTCGTACGAGCCGCACGGCATCCGCCAAGGACGGGTGGAGATCACCGGTCCCGGCAGCTTCACCGGAAACCAGGCGTGGGTCGGGTTGGCGCTCGCGCGGCTCGCGCACGCGACCGGGGATCCGAAGTATCTCGACGGGGCGCTGCGCGTGGGGCAGTGGATCCAGGACAACACCGCGGACATGGTCCGGGCTCCGTACGGCTACACCGGCGGTCAGCTCGAGGACGGCACGTCGCTGACCTGGAAGTCGACCGAGCACAACAGTGACATCGCCGGGTTCTTCACGCAGCTCGCGCAGCTCACCGGGGACGCGGTGTGGGCGGAGCGGGCAGCCGTCGCGGCTGACTTCGTCGCGGCGATGCAGAGCGCGGACGGCCACGTGAACACCGGTACCGGCCTCGACGGCTCGACCATCAACACGCGGCCCATCCCCCTGGACGGCCAGACCTGGAGCGCACTCGCCACCGGAGACCCGCGGTATGGCGCCGCGCTGGACTGGACGCTCGCGAACCTGATGGCCACCGATGGCCCGTACACGGGTCCGTCCATCAGCGAGGTCGACGTGTCGAAGGCGTGGTTCGAGGGGAGCGGACACCTCGCGCTGGCTCTGCGTCTGCGCGACGGAGCGGGCGACGCGGATCGTGCGGAGGCCCTGCTGAGCAGCATCCGGCTGGCGCAGCGCGACGCCCCGAACGGAGACGGCAAGGGCATCGTCGCGACCTCGAACGACGGCCTCGACTCCGGATTCGGCGACCTCTACTACGCGAGTCTGCACACGGGCGCGACGGCCTGGTACCTGCTCGCGGCAGCAGGGAGTAACCCCTTCACACTTCCGGGCGACTGAGCCGGGCTGCGGAAGCGCAGGGGCTGCGGAACCCCGGGCCTACGCGGCGACGCGGGCGACCGCGGCGATGGCGCTGGTGAAGAAGTCGAGTCCGTCGACACCGCTGCGCATGGCGGCGGAGGTGTCGGGGCCGAAGCCCGCCTCGGTCGCGTGCTCGGGGTGCGGCATGAGGCCGACCACGTTGCCCGCCTCGTTCGTGAGGCCGGCGATGTCGCGCAGGGAACCGTTCGGGTTGACCCCGGCATAGCGGAAGGCGACGAGCCCCTCGCCCTCGATGCGGTCGAGCGTCTGCTCGTCGGCGATGTAGCCGCCGTCGGCGTTCTTGAGCGGGATCACGATCTCCTGGCCGGCGCGGAACGCGTTCGTCCAGGCGGTGTCGGAGTTCTCGACCGTGAGCTTCTGGTCACGGCGCACGAAGTGCTGGTGGTTGTTGCGGATCAGACCGCCGGGAAGCAGGTGCGCTTCGACGAGCATCTGGAAGCCGTTGCAGATGCCGAGCACGGGCATGCCCTGGGCAGCGGCATCCTTCACCTCGGACATGATCGGCGAGAGCGCGGCGATGGCGCCCGCGCGCAGGTAGTCGCCGTAGCTGAAGCCGCCGGGGAGGACGAGGGCGTCGACGCCCTCGAGGTCGTGCGAACCGTGCCACAGGGCGACGGGTTCGGCGCCGGCGATGCGCACCGCGCGCTGGGCGTCGCGGTCATCGAGCGACCCGGGGAAGGTGATGACGCCGATGCGGACGGTCACTCGGCGACCTCGATGCCGACGACGTCCTCGATCACGGAGTTGGAGAGCACCTCGTCGGCGATGCGGCGGGCTTCGGCGAGGACCTCTTCGGTGACCTCGCCCTCGACGGTGAGCTCGAAGCGCTTGCCGATGCGGACGTCGGAGAAGCCCTCCACACCGAGGCGGGCGAAGGCGCCGGAGACGGCCTTCCCCTGCGGGTCGAGCAGTTCGGGCTTGGGCATGACGTCGACGACGATGGTGGGCATGAACGGCTCCGGGAGTCGCGGGCGGACGGGCGCACCCAGTCTACTGCCCCGGACGCGGACTACTCCGCGGAGTGGAAGACCGTGTGCAGGTCGCCGATGGCCTCGCGGCCGCCGAGGCCATCGATCTCGAACAGCACCGAGATGCCGATGACGTGGCTGCCGAGCTGTTCGACGAGTTCCCGTCCCGCGGCGAGGGTACCGCCGGTGGCGAGCACGTCGTCGATCAGCAGCACGCGGGATCCGGCGGGCAGATCGTCGTGCATCTCGATCGTGGCGGTGCCGTACTCGAGGGCGTAGTCCACGGAGGCAGCGGGGCGCGGCAGCTTTCCGGCCTTGCGGATCGGGATGAGTCCCACACCGGCCGCGATCGCCGCGGCGCTGGCCAGGATGAATCCACGAGCCTCGATGCCCGCGATCACGTCGAACTGCCCGGCGAAGGGCTCGATGATCGCCTCGGTCGTCACACGGAGAGCCTCGGCGTCGGCGAGGAGCGGCGTGATGTCGCGGAAGATGATCCCCGGCTGCGGGTAGTCCGGAACGTTGCGGATCAGGGCTTCGGCGCGGACGAGGGCAGGGGAGAGTGTGGCATCGGGCACCGGACAAGGGTACGCCGCGTTCACAACTCAGGAGAAAACGGCCCGACTACCGCGTTTGCCGCTCCGTACCGGCCGCGCCGCCAGGTGCTTCCTGAGTTGTGAACAGGACCGGGTTCGAACGGGTCGGGTTGACACCGTGGGAGCGCTCCCATAGAGTGGCTGCTCAACCCGTGGGAGCGCTCCCACGGTGTTCCTACGCACCAACACCGCACGACCACCACAAAGGAGTGAACTGTGAACACACGTGCCCGCCACCGGATCCTCGCGATCGCAGCTGTGGCATCCGTCTCCGCCCTGGCCCTGGCCGGCTGCTCCGGCAGCTCGGGCGACACCTCGGAGGGAAGCGCCGACGAGGAGGTCACCCTGACCGTCACCACGTTCGGCACCTTCGGTTACGAAGACCTCTACAAGGAGTACGAGGAGGCGCACCCGAACGTCAAGATCGAGGCGACCAACATCGACACGGGTGGCAACGCCCGCACCGATGCCTTCACGAAGATCGCCGCCGGTTCCGGCCTCAGCGACATCGTCGCGATCGAGGAGGGCTGGCTCGGCGCGATCATGGACGTGTCCGACACCTTCGTCGACCTGCGCGACTACGGCATCGAGGACCGCAAGGACGACTGGGTCGACTGGAAGTACGGTCAGGCGACTGACGCCGACGGCCGTGTGATCGGCTACGGCACGGACATCGGCCCCAGCGGCATCTGCTACAACGGCGCTGCGTTCGAGGCTGCAGGCCTCCCGAGCGACCGCGAGTCGGTCGCCGAGCTCCTGAACGGCGACTGGGAGAACTACTTCGCGGTCGGCGCGGACTACACCGCCAAGACCGGCAAGGCCTGGTATGACCACTCCGGCTTCGTATGGAACGCCATGGTCAACCAGCTCGACGAGGGCTACTACACGGCCGACGGCGAGCTGAACGTCGAGGGCAACGACGAGCTCAAGAAGCGTTTCGAGGAACTCGGCGCGGCCACCGAGGGCGGTCAGTCCGCCGCGCAGACGGCCTGGGACTGGAACGGTGGCAAGTCGTTCGTCGACGGCACCTTCGCGACCTTCGTGTGCCCGGGCTGGATGCTCGGCGTCGTGCAGGGTCAGGTCGAGGCCGGCGGCGGAGACGCGTCGACCGGATGGGACTTCGCCGACGTGTTCCCCGGCGGCGCGGCCAACTGGGGTGGGGCGTTCCTCTCGATCCCGGAGTCCTCGGAGCACAAGGAGGCGGCGGCCGAGCTCGCCGACTGGCTGACGCAGCCCGACCAGCAGGTGAAGCAGTCCGCAGCCGCGGGCAACTTCCCGTCCACGATCAAGGCGCAGGAGACGCTCGCCGCGGACGCGACACCGAACGCCTTCTTCAACGACGCTCCGACCGGGGCGATCCTCGCCGAGCGTGCCAAGGGCGTGGTCGCGCAGTTCAAGGGCGCGGATGACTCCGTCATCCAGGAGAACGTCTTCGGTCCGGCTCTCAGCAGCCTCGACCGCGGCGAGACCGACACGCAGGGTGCCTGGGATCAGGCGATCGGTCTGCTGAACGACCTCGTCGGCTGACCTCAGCGGACATCCCCCTTCCGGTCGCAGTCTCGCTCGGTATCGCCCGTGCATTCCGAGCGAAACTGCGACCGGAACCCCTCGGACCTCCGGGACAAGGACACCCCATGACTCTCCCCGCCCCGCCCGCGGAGCACCGCGAGACGACACCTCCGGCGAAGGATGCCGTGTCGAAGCGCTCCTGGCGTCATCGCGTCTCGCGGTTCGACCAGAACGCATCGCCCTACTTCTACATCTCGCCGTTCTTCCTGCTGTTCGGGCTGGTCGGCCTGTTCCCCCTGCTCTACACCGTGTGGGTCGCCGTGCACGACTGGGACCTGCTCAAGGGGGAGGGGGACTTCGTCGGATTCGGCAACTTCGTCGAGATCCTCGGCGACGCGATGTTCTGGAACTCGATCGGCAACACCCTGAGCATCTTCCTGCTCTCGGCCATCCCGCAGCTCGCCGTCGCCCTCGTGATCGCGTACCTCCTGGACCGCGGACTCCGTGCCCCGACGTTCTGGCGGATGAGTGTGCTCATCCCGTTCGTGGTCACGCCGGTCGCGGTCGCCATCATCTTCTCGAGCATCTTCAACGAGGCCGACGGTCTGGCCAACAACCTGCTCAACCTCGTCGGGATCGCCGATCAGGAGTGGAAGCACAACACGGCCCTGTCGCACATCGCGATCGCGGTCATGGTGAACTTCCGCTGGACGGGCTACAACGCCCTCATCCTGCTCGCGGCGATGCAGGCCGTGCCGCGCGACCTGTACGAGTCCGCCGCCCTCGACGGCGCCGGTGCCGCACGGCGGTTCTTCTCGATCACGATCCCCACGATCCGTCCGACGCTGATCTTCGTGATCATCACCGCGACGATCGGCGGGCTGCAGATCTTCGCCGAGCCCCGCCTGTTCGACGTCTCGACGGCCGGCGGCATCGGCGGCAGCGATCGGCAGTTCCAGACCACCGTCCTGTTCCTGTGGGAACTCGCCTTCTTCCGCCGCAACCTCGGCGAGGCCTCGGCGGTCGCCATCCTGCTCTTCCTGTTGATCGTGGCCATCGGCGTCATCAACTTCCTGATCTCCCGGCGCATCTCCACCGGTGACGCCCCGAAGAATCGCGCGGCCCGTCGCCGTGCGCGCACGAGCACCGAGGAGGGGACCCGATGACCGCCACGCAGGCTCTCAGCGTGCCGGAGAAGATCCGGCGTCGTCAGGTCCGGACCGGGGGCAACGCCGGCATCGGCAGCCGACCCGGTTTCCTCACCTACGGACTCCTGGCCGCGTTCATCATCGGCAGCGTGTATCCGCTGTGGTGGTCGGTCGTGGTCGCCAGCGGCACGAACGCCACCCGAGGTGAGACGCTGCCGTTGATCCCCGGCGGGAACTTCCTCACCAACGCGGCTCAGGTGTTCGATGCGATCCCGTTCTGGCTCGCGCTCGGCAACTCGTTCCTGATCTCGGGCATCATCACGCTCTCGGTCGTCACGTTCTCGACGCTCGCCGGGTACGCCTTCGCGAAACTGCGCTTCAAGGGTCGCGACGGGCTGATGATCTTCGTGATCGCGACCATGGCGATCCCGACGCAGCTCGGCATCATCCCGCTGTTCATGCTGATGCGCGAACTCGGCTGGACCGGAACGATCGGCGCGGTGATCGTGCCGACCCTGGTCACCGCGTTCGGTGTCTTCTTCATGCGCCAGTATCTGGTCGACGTGATCCCGGAAGAGCTGATCGAGGCCGCGCGGATGGACGGGGCGAACCAGTTCCGGACCTTCCTGACCGTGGGCCTCCCGGCGGCGCGACCGGCCATGGCGATCCTCGGACTCTTCACCTTCATGACCGCGTGGACCGACTACCTGTGGCCGTTGATCGTGCTCTCCCCCCAGAACCCGACGCTGCAGACGGCCCTCAGCCAGCTGCAGTCGGGGTACTACATCGACTACTCGATCGTGCTCGCCGGCGCGGTGCTCGCGACCCTTCCGCTGCTCGTGCTCTTCGTGGTCGCGGGTCGCCAGCTGGTCAGTGGCATCATGGCGGGCGCGGTGAAAGGATGACCCGTATGACCCGCTCCTTCCCCGAGAACTTCCTCTTCGGTGCCGCGACGGCGGCGTACCAGATCGAGGGGGCCGCGTTCGAGGACGGGCGCACCGCGTCGATCTGGGATGCGTTCGCCCGTGTGCCCGGTGCCGTGATCGGCGCAGAGAACGGCGATGTGGCCTGCGACCACTACCACCGCTACCCGCAGGACGTCGCGCTCATGAAGGAGCTCGGCCTGCAGACGTACCGGTTCTCGACGTCGTGGTCGCGGGTGCGGCCGGACGGCGGTGCGGTGAACCCCGCCGGGGTCGACTTCTACGAACGACTGGTCGACGAACTCCTCGGCGCCGACATCCTGCCCTGGTTGACGCTGTACCACTGGGACATGCCGCAGGCGCTGCAGGAGGGCGGGGGATGGACGAACCGTGACACGGTCGATCGGTTCCTCGACTACGCGGGAACGATGCACGATGCGCTGGGCGACCGGGTGAACGTGTGGACGACGCTGAACGAGCCGTGGTGCTCGTCGTTCCTCTCCTACACGGCGGGCGAGCACGCGCCGGGTCACACCAGCGTCGCGGAGGGGCTGCTCGCCGCGCACCATCTGCTGCTCGCGCACGGCAGCACCGTGCAGGAGCTGCGCGGTCGCGATGCGTCGCTCAACCTCGGCATCACGCTGAACCACACGGTCGCCGATCCCGCCGATCCGCAGAACCCGGCCGACGTCGATGCTGCCCGCCGGGTGGACGGGCAGTTCAACCGCTGGTTCCTCGATCCGATCTACCGCGGCAGCTATCCGGCCGACATCGTCGAGGACATCCGTGCGGTCGATGCCGAGGCGGTCGCACGGTTCGAGGCGGCCGTCCACGACGGTGACCTCGAGACCATCGCGCAGCGCATCGACACCCAGGGCGTGAACTACTACCACGGCGACTTCGTGTCCGGCACGGCACCGGCCCAGGGGCCGGTCTCCGCGGAGCCGGACACCGATCGCGTCCGGCGCAGCCCGTATCCATCCAGCGAGGGCATCCACGCGGTCGAGCGGGGTCTGCCGCGCACCGCGCAGAACTGGGAGGTGCAGCCCGAGGGCCTCACCCGCGTGCTGCAGCGGATCTGGACCGAATACGCCGAGCCTGCGGGCACCGTGCTCTCCATGACCGAGAACGGCGCGGCCTATGACGACGTCGTGGTGGTCGAGGGCGACGAGAAGCGTGTGCACGATGCCGACCGCACCGAATTCCTGCGTCTGCACCTCGGCGCGGTGCTCGATGCGGCGGATGCGGGTGTCGACGTGCGCGGCTACTTCTACTGGTCGCTCTTCGACAACTTCGAGTGGGCGTGGGGCTACGACAAGCGCTTCGGCATCGTCCGTGTCGACTACGACACCCAGGAGCGCACGCTCAAGGACTCCGGTCGCGAGTACGCCCGGATCATCGCCGCTCGCGCTCTGTAGTGCGGCCTCCTCCCCGTTCGAATCGCGTGAATGGCTCGATCCGTTGGTCGAGATGCGACCATTTGCGTGATTCGAAGGGAGATGGTCAGCGACAATAGGGCGATGGAAGAGTGCGTACGCTGATGTCGCCCCGAGCGACCATCGAAGAGGTGGCATCCACCGCCGGAGTATCCCGGTCCACCGTGTCGCGGGTGGTGAACGGATCGACGTCCGTGAGCCCGGAGGCCCTGGCCGCCGTGCGGGCCGCGATCGACGAGCTGAACTACGTGCCCAACCGCGCGGCACGCTCGCTGGCATCGAGGCAGACGCACGCGATGGCCCTGATCATCCCCGAGGACACGACCCGCTTCTTCGGCGACCCGTTCTTCGCAGCGATCGTCGCCGGCATCACGGGGGCGCTCGGCAGCTCGGACTACCTGCTCAACCTGCTGATCGCGAGCGACGATCCCGGTGACAAGATGACCAGTTTCGTGCGCAACGGCGGAGTCGACGGCGCGCTGATCGTCTCGCATCACACGAGCGACGCCTTCGTCGATCGGATCGCGGATGCCGTCCCCGTCGTCTTCGGCGGTCGGCCGGTGCGACGCCATGAGGGCGACTACGTGGTCGACGTCGACAACGTCACCGGAGCGCGCAACGCCACCCAGCGCCTGATCGACATCGGCCGTACGCGCATCGCGACGATCTCCGGGCCGCTGACGATGGTCGCGTCGGTCGACCGCGTGCAGGGTTTCCGCGAGGCGCTGAAGGATGCCGGTCTCTCCCCGTACGCGGAGGAGGAGGGGGACTACAGCGAGACGAGCGGGGCGGACGCCGCTCGACGCCTTCTCGCGGGCGGGCGCCCCGACGCCATCTTCGTCGCGAGCGACCTGATGGCCCGTGGCGCCTTGACGGCGCTGCGTGCGTCGGGCCTGCGGGTTCCGGAGGACATCGCCCTGGTGGGCTTCGACGATTCGTCGGTCGCCGTCAGCACGGATCCGCAGCTGACCACGATGCGTCAGCCGATGTACGCGCAGGGCGAGGCGATGGCCCGGGTCCTGCTGTCGCGGCTCGCGGGCGAGGACCCGCCCACCACGACGATCCTGTCCACCGAACTCGTGGTGCGCGCCTCGGCCTGAGTGGGCGGCACGTGCTCAGAGGCAGGGACACCGCGGAACACGGGAGAGGAAGCCGCATGGCACGTTCCGACGAGCAGTATCGGCAGGCGCGCGAACGTACCAGGGAGAGCATCCTGCAGGCGGCGATCGCGGCCTTCTCCGAACGCGGAGTCGCCGGGGCCAGCATCGCGGAGATCACGACGCGTGCCGGTGTGGCCCAGGGGCTCGTCAACTATCACTTCGGCGGCAAGGACCAGCTCATCGCGGCCGTCATCGATCGCTGGTTCGAGACCGTGCTCGGCTTCGCCCGGGTCGAAGGCACGCCGGACGAGATGCTCGCTGCCGTGATCGACGGGGCGCTCGGGGCGACGGGCTACGCGACACCGCTGGAGCGGGCGGTGCTCGCGATGCAGCAGCAGCCGTCGACGCACCGGCTGTTCGCCGAGTCGGAGGTCCGACACGAGGTACGCGTGACGGCAGCGGAGGATGCCATGCGTGAGCTGTTCCGTGCGCGGGGCGCCGAGGATCCGGAGCTCGAGGAGATCATGTTCCGCAGCACCCTCGAAGGCGTCTTCGTGAAGTTCGCGGTGTTCGGTGACACGTATCCACTCGAAGACGCGCGACGCTGGGTCTACCGCCGATACGGACTGCCCGCACCCGCCGCGCCCCTTGCCCCGCCGGTGCGACTGCGGGACGGCGAACGGCGTCCGCGCGCGACCGGAGCGCTCGAGTCGGGTCCGCACCCGCCCGGGGGCACCGCCTGAGGCGTGGTGCGGGGTCGCTCATTCCAGGCGCATGCGGGCGAAGGCGCCGAGCACCACGCGTTCCGACTGCACGAGGTAGCGCTCGAGCTCGGTGGCTCCGGCCTGAGGACCGCGCGCGAGGAATGCGTCGAGCACGGCGCGGTTCTTGCGGACGAAGGGTTCGTGCAGCGAACGCGGATCGTCGATCTTGAGGAAGACCAGGCGGAGCTCGGCCGCCAGATCGCGGTACGTGCGGGCCAGCCGGGGACTGTCGGCGAGATCGACCAGTGCGACGTGGAAGGCCATGTTGGCGCTTCCGACCCGGCGCCAGGCCCGAGGGTCGTCCGCCGCCTCGGCCCGGGCCGCTTCCGCGGACTCGACCGCGTCCTTCATCCGCTGGACGGCCGGGTGCTCGGGTTCCGACTGCAGCAGCGCGGAGCATTCGATCACGCGACGGGCCCGATAGATGTCGATGACGTCGGCGATCGACGGGGAGGCGACGGAGACGCCACGGTGCGGGATGTGCTCCAGCAGCCCCTGCTCGGCGAGAGCGCGGAAGGCTTCGCGAAGGGTGTTGCGTGAGACGTCGAACTGCTCGGCGAGGGCCGACTCGGACAGGCGCGATCCCGGAGCGAAGTCGCCGTCGATGATGCGCTGACGGAGCACATCGGGGAGCATGCCCTGCTGGTTCATGCCTTCATCGTAGGTGGCGCGGGAATCGATCGTTCGAGGATCCTCTCCGGAAAACACACGCGGGCAACGTCTTCGTAGCACAGCCGAAACAATATTGTTGAACAATCAGTGTCTATCCGTTCTACACTGGGGGTCACCCGACACCCACCAACGACGATGGGAATCCCCCTCCATGTCCGAGCAGTCCACCGCCTCCCTCTCCCCGGAAGACGAAGTCCGCCTGGCCGCCGTCAAGAAGCGCGCCGGCCGCAGTGCCGTTCTCGGTGCGATCTTCCTCATGGCCACCAGTGCCATCGGCCCCGGCTTCATCACCCAGACGGCGACGTTCACCGCGACGATGGGGGCGGCGTTCGCCTTCGCCATCCTCGTCTCGATCCTGGTCGACATCGCCGTGCAGCTGAACGTGTGGCGCATGATCACCTCGTCGGGCAAGCGCGCCGGCGAACTCGCCAACAGCGCCATCCCCTTCTCCGGACACGTGATCGCCGTCCTCGTCGTGATCGGCGGACTCGCGTTCAACATCGGCAACATCGCCGGTGGCGGGCTCGGCATGAACGCGCTCCTCGGCATCGATCCGAAGCTCGGAGGCGCACTCACCGCAGCGCTGGCGATCATCATCTTCCTGATCAAGAAGGCGGGGCGGGTGATGGATGTCGTCCTGATCGTGCTCGGCCTCGGCATGATCGTGATGACCCTGATCGTGGCTTTCATCGCGCAGCCGCCGCTCGGCGAAGCGCTCTCCCAGACCTTCCTCCCGGACGAGCTGAACTTCGCCACCATCACCACGATCGTCGGTGGAACGGTCGGCGGCTACATCACCTACTCCGGTGCACACCGCTACCTCGACTCCGGGCACACCGGACCCGAGCGCGCCGGTCCGGTGATGCGCGCCGCCGCCAACGGCATCCTCGTCACGGGCATCATGCGCTACGTCCTGTTCCTCGCGATCCTCGGCGTCGTGGCCTCCGGTGTCACTCTCGACCTGTCGAGTCAGGCCGCGAACCCCGCGGGGCAGGCATTCGGCGCGGTGCTCGGCGACGCCGGACTGCGCATCTTCGGCGCGATCTTCTGGGCCGCCGCGATCAGCTCTGTCATCGGTGCGGCGTACACGTCGGCCACTTTCCTCTCCACCTTCACGAAGAAGCTCAGGGGCGGCTGGCCCTTGCAGCTCGCGACCGTCGCGTTCATCGTGGTGTCGCTGGCCGTGTACCTGTCGATCGGCACGGCACCCGCGGCGATCCTCGTCTTCGTGGGCGGTTTCAACGGTCTGATCCTGCCGATCGGCCTCACGGTGTTCATGTACATCGGCTGGTTCCGTCGCGATCTGCTCGGCTCGAAGAAGTACCCGATGTGGCTGCTGATCGCCGGTACTCTCGTGACGCTGCTGACCTGGTACATGGGGATCGTCTCGGTCGGCCCCATCTTCGCCTTCCTCGGAATCGGAGCGTGATCGCATGACCTCGATCGACCTGAACTCGGACCTCGGCGAGAACGTCGCCGACCGGATCGTCAGCGACGACGCGAGCATGCTCCGCCTCGTCACGAGTGCGAACGTGTCGTGCGGCTTCCACGCCGGCAGTCCGGAGGGCATCCGGCAGACGCTCGCGGCCGCGGTCCAGGGCGGGGTCGTGATCGGCGCGCACCCCGGCTACCGTGACTACGAGAACTTCGGACGCACGAAGGTCGACATCGACTCGGCCACGCTCCAGGCGCACGTCGAGTATCAGCTCGGCGCGCTGATGGGGGTCGCCTCCGCGGTCGGCGGACGGGTCGCCTACGTCAAGCCGCACGGTGCGCTGTACAACACGATCGCGCGGGACGAGCGTCAGTCGAAGGACGTCGTGGCCGCGATCCGTGCGCTCGACCCGAGCCTGGTGCTGCTCGGCCTGTCCGGAGGCGTCGTGCTCGACGTCGCCGAGCGGGCAGGGCTCGCCGTTGCGGCGGAGGCGTTCGCCGACCGCGCCTATCAGCCGGACGGGCAGCTGGTGTCGCGCACCGAGGAGGGGGCCGTGCTGCACGACCCGGCCGCGGTCGCCGAGCGCATGGTGCGCCTGGCCGCCGACGGCGTGATCCGGGCGATCGACGGCACCGATGTGCCCGTGGCCGCGCAGTCGATCTGCGTGCACGGCGACAGCCCCGGCTCGGTGGCGATGGCCGCCGAGACGAAGCGGATGCTGCAGGACGCCGGCATCACGATCGCCCCGTTCACGGGCGCCTGACATGACCGTCCTCGCCACCGCCGATCAGCTCGCCGATGCGCGTGCGGCTCGCGCCGCCATCCGGGCGGGGCACGCCGAGCCGACCAGCGGCGTCGCGGTGGGGCTGACCCAGGCGAACCTCATCGCGGTGCCGGCCGACTGGGCCTTCGAGACGCTGCTCTTCGCGCAGCGGAACCCGAAGCCGTGCCCGGTGCTCGAGGTCATCGAACAGGGACAGGTGGAGTCCCGGCTCGCGCCCGGCAGCGACATCCGCACGGACATCGGCCGCTATCGCGTCTGGCGCGACGGAGAGCTGGCGGAGGAGGTCTCCGACGCGACCGAGGCCTGGGCGGAGCATCCGGACCTCGTGTCGTTCCTGATCGGATGCAGCTTCACCTTCGAATCCGGTCTCGTGCAGGCGGGGATCCCGATCCGCCACCAGGAGCTCGGCCGCAACGTGCCGATGTACCGGACAGCGGTGCCGTGCACGCCGGCGGGACGGCTGAACGGCGAGATGGTCGTGTCGATGCGGCCGATCGCTGCGGATCGGGTGGCGGATGCCGTGCAGATCTCCGGCCGTACTCCGGCGGTGCACGGCGCTCCGGTGCACATCGGGGACCCGGTGTCGCTCGGGATCGACGATCTGGCACGCCCCGACTTCGGTGACGCCCCGGAGATCCGTGCCGGCGAGGTGCCGGTGTTCTGGGCCTGCGGGGTCACCCCGCAGGCCGCGATCATGGCCTCGAAGCCGCCGTTCGCGATCACGCACGCGCCGGGGTACATGTTCCTCACCGACGTTCCGGATGCGGAGTACCTCGTCTGATGCGCATCCTCACGGCATCCGATCATGCTCTGCTCGTCGAGGCGGCCGACCTCGACGAGGCGATGCGCCTGAACCTCGCGTGGGAGGGCGTGCCCGGGGTGGTCGAGCGCATTCCCGGTGCCCGGACCGTGCTCGTGCGCTTCGATCCGCTGCGGGTCTCCGCCGTCGAGCTGGCGACCGCGCTCGCGGCCGTGGAGATCGACACCGCGCAGCTCCCGGACGCGGGCGAGGTCGTCGTGCCGGTGCGGTACGACGGCGAAGACCTCGACGAAGCGGCGACCCTGCTCGGGGTCTCGACGGAGGAACTGGTGAACCGGCACCTCGCTGCCGATTGGCGGGTCGCGTTCTCGGGCTTCGCCCCCGGATTCGGCTACGTCGTCAGCAGCGATCCCCTGTTCGACGTGCCGCGCCGCTCCTCGCCGCGCACGCGCGTGCCCGCCGGGTCCGTCGCACTCGCGGGCGCGTTCACCGGGGTGTATCCGCGCGAGAGCCCCGGAGGATGGCAGCTGATCGGCCGCACGGACGCCGTGATGTGGGACATCGACCGTGACCCTCCCGCACTCCTGGCCCCCGGCACCTCCGTGCGGTTCGAGCACGTGCGCGAAGTGGCTCGGCTGGGCGTGGGTCGCTCGGACGAATCCGGCCGAAACGGAGACGACGCGGTGCGCCCTGGGCGTGTCGTGGAGCAACACGCCGAGACGGATGCGGATGCTCTGGGTTTCCGCACAGAGGCGGCGGTCGAAGTGGTCCGCCCGTCGCTGCAGCTGCTGGTGCAGGATGCCGGGCGTCCGGGTTTCGCGGCACTCGGGGTCTCGGCATCCGGGGCAGCCGACCGCCGGGCCCTGCACGATGCGAACCGCGCGGTGGGCAATGCGACCGAGGCCGCGGTGCTGGAGAGCGTCGGTGGTGCGGTGCTGCGATTCCGGGGAGCCGGCGTCGCCGCGGTCACCGGAGCGATCGGTGCGCTCAGCCTGACCGACGTGGAGGGCGCTGTCCGTTCCGTGGCCCACGGTGTGCCCTTCGCCACGGTCGACGGCGACGAGCTGAACCTCGGCCATCCCGCGCGCGGACTGCGCTACGTCATCGCCGTCCGCGGTGGACTGGAGGCGGCTGCTGCACTGGGCAGCCGCGCCGCCGACACCCTGGCCGGACTCGGACCCGAGGCGCTGACCGCGGGCGCGGTCGTCCCGGTGGGCGGCGTCGCCTCGCATCCGGTCGAACCCGACGCCCTGCCCCGCGAGCTGCCGGCCGTGGGCGACCTCGTCGAGCTCGAGATCACACTCGGTCCCCGCGACGACTGGTTCACGGCCGGAGCGCTCGCGACCCTCACCGGTCAGGAGTGGACGGTGACGCCGCGCTCCGATCGGGTCGGCATCCGGCTCCACGGCGAGGTGCCCCTGGAACGCGCACGCGGCGGGGAGCTGCCGAGCGAGGGCGCCGTCACCGGTGCGATCCAGGTGCCGCCCGACGGGCAGCCGGTGCTGTTCTTGCCCGACCACCCCCTCACCGGGGGATACCCGATCATCGGCGCACTCACGGACCGCAGCCTCGACCTCGCAGGTCAGCTGCCACCGGGCGTGCGCCTTCGCTTCATCGTCAAGGAGACCTCATGACCGCCGCGCCGACCACGCAGAGGGTCCTGATCGCCAATCGCGGAGAGATCGCCGTGCGCGTCATCCGTGCCTGTGCCGAGGCGGGCTACGCATCGATCGCGGTGTACGCCGACCAGGACGTCGACGCCCTGCACGTGCGCCTCGCCGACGAGGCCGTGGGTCTCGTCGGCACCACGGCCGCCGACACCTACCTCTCCATCGATGCGCTGCTCGCCGCCGCACGGCAGTCGGGGGCGACCGCCGTGCATCCCGGATACGGATTCCTGTCGGAGAGCGCCGCGTTCGCGCGGGCGGTGGAAGAGGCCGGGCTGGTCTGGATCGGCCCGACGCCCGCGAGCATCGACGCGCTCGGAGACAAGATGACCGCGCGCCGCATCGCTCAGCAGGTCGGTGCCCCGCTGGCGGCCGGAACCGATGAGCCGTTGGCCGGCGCGGAGGAGGCGGTGGCTTTCGCGGAGGAACACGGTCTCCCGATCGCGATCAAGGCGGCCTTCGGCGGCGGCGGGCGCGGACTCAAGGTCGTGCGCGAGCTGTCCGCGGTGGCGGAGGCGTTCGATGCGGCCACCCGCGAGGCCATCGCGGCGTTCGGTCGAGGCGAGTGCTTCGTGGAGCGGTTCCTGGAGAGCCCGCGTCATATCGAGGTCCAGGTGCTCGGCGACGGACGCGGCGGTGTCGTCATCGTCGGCGATCGTGACTGCTCGATGCAGCGTCGCAACCAGAAGCTCATCGAGGAGGCCCCCGCGCCCGGACTGTCCGTCGCACAGCGGACCCGGTTCCACGACGCCGCACGCTCGATCTGCGCCGAGGTCTCCTACCGCGGGGCCGGCACGGTGGAGTTCCTGCTCGCCGCCGACGGCACCATCTCCTTCCTCGAGGTGAACACCCGGCTCCAGGTGGAGCATCCGGTCACCGAAGCGGTCGCGGGGGTCGATCTGGTGCGCGAGCAGTTCCGGATCGCGTTCGGGGAAGGTCCGTCCTTCACCGAGACGCCCGACCCCGTCGGCCACGCGTTCGAGTTCCGGATCAATGCCGAGGACCCCGGTCGCGGATTCCTGCCCAGCCCCGGTCGCGTCGAGCGGTTGCGGATCCCCGGTGGTCCCGGCGTGCG
Source organism: Microbacterium sp. IO18 (assembly GCF_049099505.1). NCBI lineage: Bacteria > Bacillati > Actinomycetota > Actinomycetes > Micrococcales > Microbacteriaceae > Microbacterium > Microbacterium sp. IO18. The sequence continues at coordinate 1,898,776 of NZ_JBMJAF010000001.1, read as the reverse complement.
GTGGGACAGCGGCATCGATGAGGGCGACGTCGTCCAGCCGGCTTTCGACTCGATGATCGCCAAGCTCATCGTGCATGCTGAGTCCCGCGACGCGGCTATGGTGCGGGCGCACCGGGCCCTGCGTGAGCTCGTGGTGGAGGGGCCGGCGACGGTCATCCCGTTCGACCTGCTCGCCCTCGACGATGCGGCGTTCGCCACCGAGACCTTCGCGGTGCACACGCAGTGGATCGAGAGCGCGCTGCTGCCGAAGCTGGAGATGCAGTCCCGCCCGTCCGCGCTGCCGGACGCCGTGCTGCAGCGCTTCCCGGTCGAGATCGACGGACGGCGGGTGATGCTCGGGCTCCCGGCGGCTCTGCTCGCAGGACTCGGGCCGTCGACGGGCGCTGCCGTGCCCACGCCCGCCGCCGATCCGACCGAACTGTGCTCCCCCGTGCCGGGCACGCTCGTGCGCTGGCTCGTCGAGGAGGGCGCGGAGGTCGCACAGGGCGATCCGGTCGCCGTCATCGACGCCATGAAGATGGAGACGACGGTCGAAGCCCATCGCGCCGGCACGCTTTCACAACGCGTTGCGCTCTCCGCGACGGTCTCGGCCGACGGCGTGCTCGCGGTCATCGACTGAGTCGCGTTCACAACTCAGGAGAACTGTGCAGATTCGACCCGTAACTCCTCGTCATGGAGCGGATCCGGCGCTTTCTCCTGAGTTGTGAACCGCGACGGCGGACGAACCGGCGGGAGAGCCGGCGGGGGAACCGGCGGACGAACCGGCGGGAGAGCCGGCGGGAGAGCCGGCGGGGGAGCCGGTTACTCGGGGTCGCCGCCGAGCGGGCCGACGGCTGCGAGCGGACGGGGGTCGTCGGCACCGGTCTTGCGCAGGCGGGCGATCAGGTTGCCCAGGTGGTAGATCAGGATCGCCGCGACCGTGGCGATGACGATTCCGCCGAGTTCGAACCCGGAGGCCTCGTCCTTGATCATGAACCCGCCGACGGCCATGATCAGGGCGACGGCGGCCGTGTACTGGTTGACGGGTCGGGAGAAGTCGACGCGGTTGTCGACCCAGATCTTGATGCCGATGACACCGATGAGGCCGTACAGTGCGGTGGTCACGCCACCGAGCACTCCGGCGGGCACGGAGTTGATGACCTCACCGAACTTGGGCGAGAGGCTGAGCAGGATCGCGGCGGCTCCGGCCACCCAGTACGCGGCGGTGGAGTAGACGCGGGTGGAGGCCATCACGCCGATGTTCTCCCCGTAGGTCGTGGTTCCGGATCCGCCGAAGAAGCCGGCCAGGGTGGTCGAGACACCATCGGCGATCAGGGCCTTGCCGGTCTGCTGGTTCACGCTCGCATCACCGGTCATGGTCGCGACGCCGCGCACGTGGCCGACGTTCTCCGCGATCAGCACCAGGACGACGGGGAGGAACATCGCCAACGCCGTCAGCGTGCCGGGCTCGGTGAAGTTCGGGAAGGTGAAGGTGGGCAGCCCGATCCAGTCCGCCTTCTCGACGGCTGTGAAGTCCAGTTCCCCGCGGAAACCTGCGAAGATGTAGCCCGCGATCACGCCGAGGAAGATCGAGATGCGTCCGAGGAAACCACGGAAGACGACGGCGAAGAGGATCGTGATCGCGAGGGTGAAGGTCGCGGTCACGGGCGCTGCGGCGTAGTTGTTGTGCGCTGCGCCGGCGAGGTTGAACCCGATGAGGGCGACGATGGTCCCCGCGAGGACCGGCGGCAAGAAGCGGTCGACCCACTTCACACCGACCGTGTGCACCACGACGCCGATGATCGCCAGGAGCACGCCGACCGCCACGATGCCGGCCAGGGCGGTGCCCATGTTCGCGGAGGCGGTCGCGGCAGTGACCGGCGCGATGAAGGCGAAGGAAGAGCCGAGGTAGCTGGGCAGCTTGTTGCGGGTGATCAGCAGGAACAGGATCGTGCCGACACCGCTGAACAGCAGGGTGGTGGCGACCGGGAAGCCGGTGATGATCGGCACCAGGAACGTGGCGCCGAACATCGCGACGACGTGCTGGAGTCCGATCGCGATCGTCGCCGGCCAGTTCAGGCGCTCATCGGGACGGACGACGGCGTCGGGTTCGACCGTGCGGCCGTTTCCGTGCAGCTTCCACAGGGCCATGCGGGCTCCTCAGAGGTTCGGGGGATGGCAGGAGTGCTGGAGCAACACTATCGATTCCTGAGGGTTCCCTGAGTGCGGACGCCCCTCTCCGTCGGTCGCCGTGCAGGTTCAGATGCAGGTGTGCACGACGGATGCAGGAGCGGCTCGCGGCCGATCGTCATGCATCCGTCGGATCGTCATGCATCCGAGCAGCACACGCGGGCGTCGGAGCAGCACACGCGGGCGTGCGAGCAGCACACAGCGGGACGGGTCAGGCTCCGAGACGCTCGATCAGCTCGCGGTAGCGGTCGGCGGTGCGTGCGACCACATCGTCCGGAAGCAGCGGCGGCTCGCCCTGCTGGTCCCAGTTCGCCGCCAGCCAGTCGCGCACGATCTGCTTGTCGAAGCTCGCCATCCGTGCGCTCGGGGTGCTGCCGGTGCGCCAGGCCTCGGCGTCCCAGTACCGCGACGAATCGCTCGTGAGCACCTCGTCGGCCAGGCGCAGAGTGCCGTCGGCATCCGTCCCGAACTCGAACTTGGTGTCGGCGAGGATCAGGCCCTTCTCCTCGGCGATGGCGGCCGCAGCCGTGTAGATCGCGAGGGAGGTGTCGCGCAGTTCGGCCGCACGGTCGGCGCCGACCAGCTCGACGGCTCGGTCGAACGTGATGTTCTCGTCGTGCTCGCCCATCGGCGCCTTGTAGGCGGGGGTGAACAGGGGCTCCGGCAGCCGGTCGCCGTTCTGCAGGCCCGCGGGCAGCGGGATGCCGCACACGGTGCCGCTCTCCTGGTACTCGGCCCAGCCCGACCCCGTGATGTAGCCGCGCACGACGCACTCGATCGGCAGCATCTCGAGCGACTGTGCGAGCATGGCGCGATCGGCGACGGCCTCGGGCAGCTCACCCGCGGCGATGTGGTTGGGGAAGTCGGAGAGCTGGGCGAACCACCAGCGGCTCAGACGGGTCAGGAGGGCGCCCTTGTCGGTGATGCCGGGAGAGAGCACGAAGTCGAAGGCGCTCACACGGTCGGAGGCGACCACGAGGATGCGGGTGTCCGCCGGGTCTTCCGAGGCGTACAGGTCGCGGACCTTGCCCGAGTAGATGTGCCGCCAACCGGGGATGCTCTGTGCCGTGCCTTCTGAAGGAATGCTCACCCGCTCATTATCCCGGTTCCCTCGGGCGGGTCCCACCGAGACCCCCGTTCGACGCCGAGACCCCGCCGTACCGCCGTAGCTGCGACGGGGTGTCGGCGACAGGACGGGGTCTCGGCGGGAGGACGGGGTCTCGGCGCGGTCGAAATGGGCGTATAGTCCACATGGACTATTTGAGGGGACCCATGAAGAAGGATGCCGTCGATCGCCTCACCCCGATGGGGGTGATGGTGCTCGCGCTGCTGCGCGAGGGTGACATGCACCCCTACGAGATGGTGCGTCTCATGCGGGCCCGCCACGACGACCGGCTCCTCACGATCACGAACGGGACCCTGTACCACACGGTCTCCCGGCTGCATCGTGCAGGGTTGATCGATGAACTCGGCATCGACCGCGAGGGCAACCGTCCGGAGCGCACGACATACTCCCTGACGGATGCCGGACGCGAAGCGGTCGTCACGTGGGTGCAGCGCGAGCTGCCCCGCATCGACCGCCCCGCCGAGTTCCGGATCGCGCTCGCCGAGGCGCACAACCTCGAGCGTCCGGAGGTCATCGAGCTTCTGGGCGCGCACCGGGTCGCCCTGGTCGACGACCACATCCGACATCGCGACGGCCTGGCGAAGGCCAGGCAGCACGCGGTTCCCGAACAGGTCCTCGTCGAGATCGAGCGCCAGGAAGCGCTGCTGGCGGCGGAGCTCCGCTGGCTCGACTCCCTCCTCGAGCGCCTCGAGGCCGACGCCCTGCCGTGGGGTCCCACGGCATTCCAGAACTCAGACCGCTACCGCGCTCAGCGAAAGGCTGCACAGCAATGACCGATACTCCTCGTGCCGGAGACCGCCCACCGGTGTCCGCGCCCTCGTCCTCCGGTTCGTCGACCGGCACCTACTCCCTCGGGCACAAGCCCACGAGTCCCTGGCCCGCGCTCTGGGCGCTCGTCATCGGCTTCTTCATGATCCTGGTCGACACCACGATCGTGTCGGTCGCGAACCCGGCCATCAAGGCGGCCCTCGACCCGAACACGAACAACCTCGACAACGTGGTGTGGGTCACGAGCGCCTACCTGCTCGCCTACGCCGTGCCGCTGCTGATCACCGGACGCCTCGGCGACCGCTTCGGCCCGAAGAACATCTACCTGATCGGTCTCGCGATCTTCACGCTCGCCTCGCTCTGGTGCGGACTCTCCACCACACTCGAGGGGCTCATCGTCGCCCGCGCGGTGCAGGGTCTCGGGGCGGCGTTCATGACCCCGCAGACGATGGCCGTGATCACCCGCACGTTCCCGCCGGAGCGCCGCGGCGCCGCGATGGGACTGTGGGGCGCGACCGCCGGTGTCGCCACCCTGGTCGGCCCGCTCGTCGGAGGCCTGCTGGTCGACGGCTTCGGCTGGGAGTGGATCTTCTTCGTGAACATCCCGGTCGGCATCGTCGCGTTCGTGCTCGCCTGGCGCCTGGTCCCGAAGCTCGCGACGCACCCGCACCGCTTCGACATCGTGGGCGTGGTGCTGAGCGCCGTGGCCCTCTTCCTCCTCGTGTTCGGACTCCAGGAGGGCGAGAAGTACGACTGGGGCGTCATCTGGGGCCCCATCTCGGTGTGGAGCTTGATCATCGCCGGGCTGGTGGTCCTCGGTCTCTTCATTTTGCAGCAGGCCAAGACCCGGAGTGAGCCGCTGGTCCCGCTCGAGCTATTCCGCGACCGCAACTTCTCGGGGGCGAACGTGGCGATCGCCGCGGTCGGCTTCACGGTGACGAGCATGTCGCTGCCGATGATGTTCTTCCTGCAGACGGCGCGCGGGCTCACGCCCACCGAAGCGGCGCTGCTCCTGATCCCGATGGCCGTGCTCTCGGGTGTGCTCGCTCCGGCCGCGGGCAAGCTGCTCGACCGGGTCGATCCGCGCATCATCCTCATCCCGGGGCTGCTCTGCGTGGCCGGAGCGTTGGTCTGGTACTCGGCCCTGATCAACATGGACACCCCGATCTGGATGTTCCTGCTGCCGTCCGCCCTGATGGGCATCGGCAATGCGGGCATGTGGGGCCCGCTCGCCACCACGGCGACGCGCAAGCTCCCTCCGCGCCAGGCCGGTGCGGGTGCGGGCATCTACAACACGACCAGGACGATCGGATCGGTCATCGGCTCGGCATCCATCGCGGCGTTCATGCAGTCGCGCCTGGAGGCGAACCTCCCGGGTCTCGCCGATGCGCCCTCCGGCATCTCGACGGGCGGGACGCTTCCGCCGCAGGTGGCCGACGGGTTCGCCGCCGGTATGGCGCAGTCGATCCTGCTGCCGGCGTGCGTCATGGGGATCGCCCTCATCGCCTCGCTGTTCCTCGGCCGCTACGACAAGACCACGGCTCCCTGAGTCCGGCCGCGGCTTTCGAATCGCGTGAATCGTCGCATCCGTGGCTCGGATCGGGCCGTTTGCGGGATTCGAAAGCCGGGAGCGAGTTGCACCGGCGACCACCGTCTGGTGTGCTGAGGCGATGACGATCGCGCTCTCCCGACCGACCACCGACCTGTTCGAGTCCTGGGCCTCCGCGGTGGCCGAGTTCGAGGGCGGACACGTCGATGGTGCCGGTGTCGAGAAGGGGCTGGTGCCCGACCGTGCCGCGTGCGAGGCCTTCGTCGAGATGGCGGCGCTGTTCGCTACCCCCGGTGCCGCGTTGCCGGAGGGGCGGGTTCCGTGCGACTACTTCTGGATCACCGAGGGTGACGAGGTCGTCGGGTTCATCGCGTTCCGTCGGGAGCTCAACGAGTGGCTTCGTCGCTTCGGCGGCCACATCGGATACTCGGTGATCCCCTCCCGACGCCGGGAGGGGATCGTGCGCGAGGCGCTCCGCCTGATGCTGCGCCTGGCGAAGGCCGAGGGCTACGAGCGGGTCATGCTCACCTGCGATGACGACAACGTGGGGTCGATCCGGACGATCGAGGGTGCAGGTGGCGAGCTCGAAGACGTGATCGACGCCCCCGAGCCCGGGCAGCCCCGCGTACGGCGGTACTGGATCGACATCTCGGGGACCAGCCTCACCGCGAGCTAGCCTCACCGCGAGCGTCTGCGGTCCGGAGGCGGAGCAGGACTACTCCGCGACGCGGGCGGCGATGTCCGTGCGGTGGTGCGAGCCCTCGAGGGAGATGCGGGAGATCGCCTCGTACGCGCGGTCACGCGCCGTGCGGAAGTCGGAGGCGACGGCCACGACGTTCAGCACGCGGCCGCCCGTCGCGATGAGCGATCCTCCCGGTGCATCGGGGCTCGCGGTCGCCGCGTGCACGAGTCGCACGCCCTCGACCGATGCAGCGTCCGCGAGGCCCTCGATCGGGCGACCGGTCTGCGGCGCCTCGGGGTAGCCTTCGCTGGCGAGCACGACGGTGATCGCCACGTCGTCGCTGAACTCGGGCTCGGGCTGATCCTCGAGCGTGCCGGAGGCAGCGGCGAACAGCAGGTCCGACAACGGGGTCACCAGTCGGGGCAGCACGATCTGCGTCTCGGGGTCGCCGAAGCGGGCGTTGAACTCGATCACGCGCACACCGGCCGGGGTGAGGATCAGCCCCGCATAGAGCAGCCCGATGAACGGGGTGCCCTCGGCGTCGAGCTGCCGCACCACGGGGAGAGCCACGTCACGGGTGACCTCTTCGACGAAAGCCCGCTCGCTGCCGAACTGCTCGGCGAGCCACGGCAGCGGCGAATACGCGCCCATGCCACCGGTGTTGGGTCCGGCGTCACCGTCGAGTGCGCGCTTGAAGTCCTGAGCGGGGCTGAGCGCGCGCACCGTGTCGCCGTCGCTGAGGAAGAACAGCGAGACCTCGGGGCCGGAGAGGAACTCCTCGATGAGGACGGGCCCGGCAGGAAGGTACTGCTCGGCGTGCGCGAGGGCGTCGGCACGCTCGGACGTCACGATGACACCCTTGCCCGCGGCGAGGCCATCGGCCTTGACCACGTACGGTGCGCCGAGCTCGTCGAACGCGGACTCGACCTCGGCTGTGGTGGATGCACGGACTGCACGACCGGTCGGCACGCCCGCCGCGTCCATGACCCGCTTGGCGAAGGACTTCGAGCCCTCCAGCTGAGCGGCGGCCTTGCCCGGGCCGAACACCGGGATGCCACGCACCCGCAGCGCATCCGCGACACCGGCGACCAGCGGGGCCTCGGGGCCGACGACGACCAGGTCGATGGCGTGCTCATGCGCGAAGGCCGTCACCGCGGCACCGTCGAGGGGATCGACCGTGACGGGGGTCGCATCCTGCGCGATGCCGGCATTGCCCGGAGCGACGAAGATCTCGTGCTCCGTCTGCTCTGCCCGCAGGGCGAGGATGATCGCGTGCTCACGGGCACCGGAACCGAGGACGAGAATCTTCACCCGTCCAGACTACCGAGGCTCACGGTCCGGGTTTCAGGTGTTCGGGTGTTCGGGTGTTCGGTGTTCGGGTGGTCGGTGTTCACAACTCAGGAGGAATCTCTCCGGCCGGCGAGCATCCGCGGCGTGTCCGCCGCTTTCGCCGCATCCTTCCTGAGTTGTGACCGAGGACGACCGGGCTCCGAGAACGACCGGGCTCCGAGGTCGACCGGGCTCCGAGGGCGACCGGGGTCAGAGGTCGACGGTCCGTTCCACGGAGGCATCCCAGGGCACGGTCCAGCCGGCGGCGTCGAACAGGGCATCGAGCACCATCGCGGTGAAGCCCCACACGATCGTGCCGTCGACGTCGAAGGCGGGGCCGCGGAAGGTGTGGCCCATCCGTGTGAGGGTCGAGGTGAACCGGGTGGCCGGGTCGAGGAGCTGGGCGACAGGGACGCGGAACACCTCGACGGTCTCGGCGTGGTCGACGGCCACGACCCGCGACGGCGACTGCCACCAGGCCAGCACCGGGGTCACCAGGTGGTTGCTGGCGGCGAGCGGAATCACGGGGAGCGTGGCCAGGATCTCCACTCCGTCCGGATCGAGCCCGGTCTCCTCCTCGGCTTCGCGCAGGGCTGTGGCCACGGCATCGGCGTCATCCGGCTCGACACGGCCGCCCGGAAACGAGACCTGACCGGGGTGGGAGGAGAGGGTGGGTGCGCGGCGTTGCAGCAGTACGTCGAGATCGCGGGCGACGGCGGGTCCGGCCGTGGGGGCGGGGATGCGGTCGAGCACGCCGAACAGGATGAGCACGGCCGCGTCGTGAGCGCTCTGCGGATCGGCGAGCTGCGGGATGCGCACGCCCCAGGAATGATCGGCGACAGCCGCGAGCAGCTCGGCGCGGGCGCCCTGGGGATGCATGCTCATGCGTTCGAGCTTAGGACTCGTCGCGCGACGTCGGACGTAGTCTGGAGAGATGGCCAGGAAGATCGACATCACGGACGGACGCGTCGCGCTCGATGCCGTCCGTGCCGCCGATGCCTCGGGGGCGAAGCCGCAGCGCTCCGACCTCGCCACCGCCGTGCGCTACCTGCTGCAGCTGCTGGACGAGAAGGCGCCGGGTAACAGCGTCGAGGTTCGGGTGCCCCCGTTCGGTGCGGTGCAGGTCATCCAAGGACCCCGTCACACCCGGGGCACGCCGCCCAACGTCGTCGAGATGGATGCCGCGACCTGGATCGCCGTGTCGACCGGGACCGAGCGATGGGCGGAAGCCGCGGCCGCCGGGCGCATCCACGCCTCCGGGACCCGCGCCGATCTGAGCGACGTCCTCCCGTTGCGGCCCTAGCCGCGCCCGGATCAGCGCCGCGCGACGACCAGCGGAACCCCGGTCGTGGGGTGGGGGAACACATCGACGGCCTGGCCGTAGACCTGCTCGATCCGCTCGGCGCTCAGCACCTCGGACGCCGTGCCGGTCGCGGCGACCCGCCCGTCGGCGAGGAGCGTCACGCGGTCGGCGTGCGCGAGCGCGGCATTGAGATCGTGCAGCACGATGGCCACCGCGATCCCGGCGTCCGCACGCGTCCGGATCAGCCGCATGACGTCTTCGTGGTGCTTCAGGTCGAGCGCCGCGGTCGGCTCGTCGAGCAACAGGATGCCGGTGCTCTGGGCGATCACGCGGGCGAGGGCGACCCGGGCGCGCTCACCTCCCGACAGCGACGGCACCGCGCGCGCACGGAGTGTCGTCACCTCGGTCTGCGCCATCGCGGAGGACACCAGATCGTCGTCTTCCTCGGCCGCGGGCGTGCGCGCCCAGGGGGTCCGGCCCATCCGCACGACCTGCTCTGCGCTGAAGGGGAACGTGACGGTGTTCTCCTGCAGGAGCACGGCACGCTGCCGGGCGAGCATGCGCGGTGCGACCCGGTCGAGGGGCCGGCCATCGAGCTCCACCGTGCCCGCCTGCGCGGTGACGTCTCCGGCGAGGACTCCGAACAGCGTGGACTTGCCCGCACCGTTCGGTCCGACGAGGGCGTGGATCTCCCCGCTGTGGACGTCGATGGACGCATCGTCGAGGATCGTCCGCCCTTCGCCGACGCGCACCGTGAGCCCCGCCCCGCGGAGCCGCACGGTCACGCCCATCCTCCCGAGCGACGGCGCGTGCGCACGAGCAGCCACAGGAAGAACGGCCCGCCCACGAGCGAGGTGATCATGCCGATGGGGAGATCCGCGAGCGGCACCGCGGTGCGGGCGACCAGGTCGGCGACCGCGATGAGCAGCGCGCCGCCGAGTGCCGAGGCGACCACGAGCGGGAGGTGGGCGGGGCCGATCATCATGCGCATCAGGTGCGGCACCACGAGCCCGGCGAAGCCGATGATCCCGGCGAACGCGACCGCCGCGCACACCAGCAGCGCGACGGTCACGATGACCACCACCCGCAGCAGCTCGACGTTCACGCCGAGGTGTCGTGCGGTGCGCTCGCCGAGGGCGAAGAGGTCCAGGCCGGGCGCCACGATCAGGGCGACGACCACGCCGATCAGGACGAGCGGTGCCACGAGCTGGATGTTCGACCACAGCGCGCCGTTCAGCGAGCCGAGCTGCCAGAACACGATCTGCTCGCGGGTCGACGTCGTGCCGAGGAACGTGAAGAACGCCATGCCCGCGCCGGCGATCGCATTGATCGCGATACCGGTGAGCAGGAGGGTCACGACCTCGGTGCGTCCGCCGGAGCGGCTGATGAAGTACACCGAGAACACCGCGACCAGGCCCCCGAGGAACGCGAAGGCGGGCGTCGTCCACATCCCGAACGTCGCCAGCCCGAAGGTGATGCTCGCGGCTGCACCGAGAGCCGCGCCCGAGGAGACCCCGACCACCCCGGCGTCCGCGAGCGGGTTGCCGAAGATCGCCTGCATGAGCACACCCGAGACGGCGAGGGCGGCGCCGACCAGCAGACCGAGCACGATGCGCGGCATCCGCAGGGTGAAGATCACGCCGTAGTCGGTGGATGCCGCCGGAGCCCACGCCGAGTCGATCCCGACGCCGCGCAGCAGCACCCCGACCAGCGAGGTGGGGGACAGGTCGTACTGCCCGCTCGTGATCGACACGATGCACGTGATCGCGAGCGCGACGACCAGGCCGACCGTCACCAGGGTGAAGCGCAGGCCCCGATGCCTGGTCGGAGTCGGGGTGACGACCTCGCCGGTCACTTCGCGGGCTCGGGGGCGTACAGGGCGCGGGCCAGGGCGCCGATCACGTCGGCGGTGCGCGGACCGAAGCTGAGGATCTCGCTGTCGGCCATGTCGATCACGCGACGGTGTGCTCCGGCGGGTGTCTGAGCCACGGCGGGGATCCGCTCGATCAGCCCGTCGATGCCACCGACGGATTCGAGCCCGTCGGTCATCATCACCAGCACGTCGGGCTGCGCGGCGACGAGGGCTTCGGCGGTCATGGGCTTCATGCCCTCCCATCCGATCTCGGCGGCGACGTCGACTCCGCCGACCGCGTCGATCAGCGAGTCGGCCCCGGAGTCCTCGCCGAAGATGTAGTACACGTTCGCGCTGCCGCGGACGTAGAGGAAGAGCATGCGGGCGCGATCCGCTTCGTCGGCGGGCACCACCTCGGAGATCTCGGCCAGCGTCTCATCGACCGCGGCATCGAGCCGCGCGATGAGCGCCTCCCCCCGGCTCGGGACCCCGAGGGCTGCCGCGATCTCGGTGACCAGCTCATCGGTGGTGTCGAGCCGCCGGTCGCTGGAGATGACCACGACCGCGATGCCCGCGTCGCGCAACTGCTGGCGCACCTCCTTCGGGCCGATCGTCGTGTCGGTGAGGATGACGGTCGGGGACAGTTCGAGGATCGCCTCGGCATTGAGCGTGTGGCCGGTCTTCGTGACGACCGGGAGGTCTTCCGTGCCCGCGAAGTCGGTCGACGCGTCGCGCCCGACGACCTGATCGCCGAGACCGAGAGCGAACACGGTCGACGCGATCGTGCCCGAGATGTCGATCGGCAGGATGCGGTCGACGTCGGTGATCTCGACCTCCCGGCCTTCGCTGTCGGTCACCGTCACCGGCAGGTCCGGCGCGGTGCCATCGTCGACGGCGTCGATCGCGTGGCTGGAGAGGCACGCGGTGGAGGGGCCTTCCTGTCCGCGCACGTCGTCGATCAGGCCGAGGGACGCGAGGGGCGTGGATGCCTGCGGGCACGTGTCCTCCACGGCGAGAGGGGGTGCGGCGGTGGCTCCCGGCTCGGCGCACGCGGTGAGCCCGGCGGCGAGGGCGGCGACGAAGAAGACGGCGATGACGCGGCGCATTAGGCAAGGCTATCCTAAAACTTGACGAGCCTCGATCGGCACCTCTACGCTCAGGATCAGTGCTTACTTAGCTAAGCCTAACCAAAAACCATCCGTCGCCCGACCGCATTGCGGCACCGTCGGCACACGTGATCTTCTGCGTGCCCGGAGCCGTGGAGAATCGTGAACGCCATAGCCACCGCATCCTCAGGGAGCACTCGCCTACGCGTGCTGCTCGCCGCTTTCGTCTCCTTCCTTCTCGTCGCGGCCGGTGCGGTGATCGTCCCGCCCGCGCACGCCGCCGGCGCCACGGTCACGGCGTCGGTCTCTTCCGCCGACACGTCGGGGGTGCGCGTGCAGGTGCAGGCCGACGGGCTGCCCGATGTCGCGGGCGCCTACGCGGCCCTGATCGTCACCGGCACGGAAGGTGGGCTCAGCGGTGGGGGCGGATACGCCGCGTTCGTGATGCCCGTCGTCGCCGGAGGGGCGAGCACGTTCACGCTCGAGGCACCGGCAGGCTCGCTCGACCGGACGAAGTCCTACGAGGTGCTCGTGTGGCAGAAGCACTCGAACCCGGACGCGACGACGATCTACGGACGCGGTGACGTCGCGATCTCCGCGGGGCAGTGGGATGCCGTGTTCGGCCCCGTGCCCACCGACCCGGGCACGGATCCGGGGACGGATCCCGGTACCGATCCGGGGACTGACCCTGGTACGGATCCGGGGACTGATCCCGGTACCGATCCGGGGACTGACCCTGGTACGGATCCGGGGACGGATCCCGGTACCGATCCGGGGGCTGACCCTGGTACCGATCCGGGCACGGACCCGGGGACCGACCCCGGTACGGACCCGGGCACGACCCCGCCGACCGACGCGACGATCGAGGTGTTCCTTGCCGACGGCACCACCCCGGCGGGGAATGCCGCCCTCGAGGCCGGCGACAAGATCGTCGTGAAGGGCTCGGGCTACGACCCGGCGGCCAACGTCGGCGGGCGCGGCGTGCCGATCCCCAAGGACCTTCCGCAGGGCACCTACGTCGTGTTCGGCAACTTCGCCTCGACATGGCAGCCGTCCACCGGTGCCGCGTCGTCGACACGCTCCGTGGGGGCGCAGGTCTGGGCGCTCTCCGAGGACGTGCTGAACCAGGTGCCGTCCCCGTATCAGGGTGCGATCCGCGCGCAGTGGGTCGACATCGCGGACGACGGCACGTTCCAGGCGACCCTGACGCTGAAGGACGCTTCCTCGACTCCGGGCTCATACGGCGTCTACACCTACGCGGCCGGAGGCGTGGTCAACGTCGATCAGGAGCGCAGCGTCGCACTGAACTACACCGAGACCGCCACTCTCACCGCCACGGTGAAGAACGCGAGCGCGAAGGATGGGCTCACGATCGAGGCGAAGGCGTCGAAGCTGGGCGCCATCACGGGTGCCTACGTCGCGCTGATCGAGGCGGGAACCGAGGCGGAGGTCACCACCGGCGGCGGATTCCTCGCGATGCAGTACGTGCGCGGCATCTCCGGCGGCGTGTTCACCGCAGACCTCACAGCCGCTGCCTCCACGCTCGACCGCACGAAGTCCTACGAGGTGATCGTCTGGAAGCAGCACACGATGCCGAACGCCGACACCCTGCACGCCCGCGACGCGGTCACGATCAGCGACGCCGAGTGGGATGCGCTCACCGCCCCGACGTTCACCCCGTCGCTCGAGGTCTTCCTTGCCGACGGCACCACGCCGGCCGGGAGTGCCGCCCTCGCGGCCGGCGACAAGATCGTCGTGAAGGGCTCGGGCTACGACCCGGCGGCCAACGTCGGCGGCCGTGGCGTGCCGATCCCGAAGGATCTTCCGCAGGGCACCTACGTGGTCTTCGGCAACTTCGCCGCGGACTGGAAGCCGTCGGAGGGGGCTTCCTCCGCGAACCGCTCGGTCGCGGCGCAGGTGTGGGCGCTCGCCGAGGGCGTACTGAACCAGGTCCCGTCGCAGTACCAGGGTGCGATCCGTGCGCAGTGGGTCGACATCGCCGACGACGGCACTTTCGAGGCGACGCTGACGCTGAAGGATGCCGCCGCCACCCCCGGCTCCTACGGCGTCTTCACCTACGGCGCGGGTGGGGTCACCAATGCCGCGCAGGAACGCAGCGTGGCACTGAACTACGGCGACGCGGCGACTCTCGAGACCTCGGTGACCTCGGCGACCGCGAAGGACGGGCTGACGGTCAGGGCCGCGGCCACGAACCTCGGCGACATCCCCGGCGCGTACGCCGCTCTGATCGAGACCGGCACGGAGGCGGATGTCACGGCCTCCGGAGGATTCCTCGCGATGACGTACGTGAGGGAGATCACGTACGGGGCGTTCGCGGTCGACCTCACGACGGCAGCGAAGAACCTCGATCGCACGAAGTCGTACGAGGTGATCGTGTGGAAGCAGCACTCCATGCCCACGGCCGACACGATCTACGCGCGTTCGACGGTGGAGATCACCCCCGCGCAGTGGGATGCCCTGTTCGCGACGGTCGTCCCCCCGAAGCCCACGAAGCCCACGAAGCCGACGACCCCGCCGGCGAGCGTCCCCGGTGGGTCGCTCCGCTGGGCCATCTCGTCGTCGTTCGTGAACTACGTCACGGGTGACATCGCGCAGGGATCGATCACGGTCTCCGACGGGGCGACCCGATCGGGTGGTCAGTTCCAGTTCGGACAGTCGGTCGGCGGCGACTACGACCGTGGGACCGGTCTGGGGGGCGTCGTCTACCGCGGATCGGTGCGGTTCACCGGTCACCACGGTGTGCTCGACGTCACGGTCTCGAACCCGCAGATCCGCATCACTTCGGCGGGGGCGGCGACTCTCTCCGTGACGAGCGGCGGTGCGCAGGTGCCGTTCGCGACTCTCGACCTCTCCCGTGCCGCACGCACCACGGTCGACGGCGCCGTGACGTACACCGCGGCCCCCGCCGCACTGACGGCCGCCGGACGGGACAGGGTCCTGGCCGGGTACTCGACCACGCTCAACCCGGTCACGTTCACGATCGGCTCGGTGGCCGCTGCTCCGTCCGGGACGACGGGCACCGTGGCTGCGGCTGCCGTGAAGGCCAAGACGACCCTGCCCGCCGCCCCACCGGCATCGGACGGCATCGACGTCGACGCGGAGAACCTCGCCGCCCTCGAATCCGGGCAGCCGGCGACCATCTCGGCCTCCGGCTTCCAGCCGAACGAAGAGGGCATCAAGGTCGTCGTCTACTCGAGCCCCGTGCTGCTCGACACCGTGACCGCCGACTCCGCGGGTGTCGCGACCTGGTCGGGTTCGGTGCCCGCGGGCCTGGAAGACGGTGCCCACACCCTGACCCTCCAGGGATCGGTCGACCGCGGTCTGACGTTCACGCTGACCCGCGCCACGACCGTGCTCGGATCCTGCACGGTGGAGGGCGCCACGCTCAAGTGGGGCTACAAGGAATCGTTCCGCACGTACATCGAGGGCATCGCGAAGGGTGGCTGGACGCTGACCGACGTGGCCTACCAGTACCCGGACTTCGTGTGGCAGAACGGCACCGGATCGTTCGACGACGAGGCACTGACCGGTCTCGTCTCCTTCGGAGGGAGCATCACGTTCACGGGACACGACGGCGCACTGAACACGACCCTCGCGAATGCCGGCATCGAGCTCGCCGGGGACAAGGGTTACCTCGTCTTCGACGTGACCGGCACCACGCAGGGCGGCGAGAGCATCGACCAGCAGGGCGTCCGCCTCGCGGAGTTCGCCCGCGGTGACGCGACGACCGTCAACGGTGTGCTGACCCTCGATGCGATCCCGACGACGCTCACCGAGGCGGGGGCTGCCGCGTTCGGCACCTACGCCGCGGGCGAGGCGCTGGATCCGGTGACCGCGGTCATCCCGGTGAACGCCGACTGCGGTGTCACGCCGGAGGAGGAGGTCGACTCCGAGGCCGCGGCGTCCGTCACGACGGTGACCGAGCCCGCGACCTCCGAAGGCGCACCCGTGTGGCCGTGGATCGTCGGCGGCCTGGTCGTCGTGGTGCTCGCCGCGACCGGCGGTGTGCTGATCGCCCGCCGCAACCGTAAGGACGAGACCGCCGAGACGACGACCGAGGTCTGATCCCCTCCCGAAGACAGGACGGCCCTCCCCGCGGCGCACGCGGGGAGGGCCGCCCTCCGTCTCCTGTCGCTTACGGATGTCGGAGGATCGCACGGATGCAGGAGGAAATCGGTGGGCCGGCTCCTGCATCCGTGCAATCGTCCGACCGATGCGCACCAGACCGAGGGCCGTGAACCCCGGTTCCCGGCATCCGTAGACGGTGGGACAATGGAGTCATGGCCCCCACCGATTCCCACCAGACCGTCGAAGCGACCGTGCGCCGCGTGCCGCGGTACGGCGTGTTCATGGGCATCGGCGTCGTGGTCGGCATCATCGCCGCCGGCATCCTCACCTGGGCGGGCAGCTTCGAGCCTTCGCAGGCGCTCGACGTCGTCTATCCGCCCGGACAGGTCTTCGGCTTCCTCCTGCTGTGGACGGTGCCGATCGGCATCGCGCTGGGCGGAGTCGTCGCCCTCATCCTGGAGCGCGTGGCCCGCCGACACGACCGCGTCGTGCGGGTCGACCACGAGACCGTCGTCGACGACTGAGGCTACGCCAGCTCGGCGATCACCGGACGGATGGCGGCGTCGAACGCCACGACGTCGCGACGCAGGCCGTCGGTCACCGCGACGGTGAGCGCTCCGATCCACCAGATGCCGCGCTGCGAGAACGGCAGCACCTGCACATTGAGCTCGAACGAGTGCGCCCGACGCCCGACCTCGCGCTCGAACTCCGCGATCGCGCTCGCATAGGCGCGGTAGGCATCGCCGCCGGTGTGGCTCTTCATCGAGCTCACATATCGGTCGTGCGCGGCGCGCGCGTAGCGGAGTGCGGACTCCGCCTGCGGAGCGATCGCGGCGGTCAGCTCTTCGGCGCCCGAGGCCGGCAGCGCGACCAGGGTGTCGAATCCGTCGATGAGCTCGAGCGGCACCTCGGAGGGGTGCGCGCGCGGCTCGACCGTCATGTCCCAGTACTCGCGCCATTGCGCCTCGACCGCGGGGGAGGCGTCGACCGCATCCGGCGCGCGGACGGCGAGCTCGCGGAGCGTCGGGAGGCCCTCCGGCTCGCGGATCCCGAGGCTCTGCCGCAATGCGAGCGCGACGAGCACCGGAACGCTCGCGTCTTCGCGGATGAGCCACTGCGGCTTGTCGGCCATGGCCCCATCGTAGGCGGGTCGAGGGCCCGGATCCGAGAGTGATCCTGGCGGAGAGTCGAACCCCTCGCGGGCGGTAGGCTGGAAGCGTGGCTGCCTCCCCCACCAATCCCTATTCCGAAGCCGGCGTCGACACCGCTGCAGGTGATCTCGCCGTCGAGCTGATGAAGTCGTCCGTGCGCGCGACGCACGGCCCCGAAGTGCTCGGCGGTGTCGGCGGATTCGCCGGACTGTTCGATGCCAGCGCGCTGCGCGATTTCCGTCGCCCCCTGCTCGCGACCAGTACCGACGGCGTCGGCACGAAGGTCGCGATCGCGCAGGCGATCGACAAGCACGACACGATCGGCCAGGACCTGGTCGGG
Organism: Microbacterium sp. IO18; assembly: GCF_049099505.1. NCBI lineage: Bacteria > Bacillati > Actinomycetota > Actinomycetes > Micrococcales > Microbacteriaceae > Microbacterium > Microbacterium sp. IO18. The sequence goes on along the minus strand of NZ_JBMJAF010000001.1, from coordinate 1,881,312 downwards.
ATGGTCGTCGATGACATCGTCGTGGTGGGCGCGAAGCCCCTCTTCATGACCGACTACATCGCGTGCGGCAAGGTCGTCCCGGAGCGTATCGCCGACATCGTCCGGGGTATCGCCGAGGCATGCTCGGCCACCGGCACGGCACTCGTCGGCGGCGAGACCGCAGAGCACCCTGGGCTTCTCGGGCCCCGCGACTACGACGTGGCGGGTGCGGCGACCGGTGTGGTCGAGGCCGATGCGATCCTCGGGGCTGAGCTCGTGCAGGACGGCGATGCGGTGATCGCCGTCGCCTCCAGCGGACTGCACTCCAACGGCTACTCCCTCGTGCGCCACATCGTGACCCGCGCGGGGATCGGGTACGGCGACAACGCCGCCGACTTCGGCACCACCTGGGGCGAGGCGCTCCTCGAGCCGACCCGCCTCTACACGCTTCCCCTTCTGCGTCTGATCGAGCAGCTGGGCGGCGGAGTCCACTCTCTCAGCCACGTCACCGGCGGCGGCATCGCGGCGAACCTCGCCCGTGTGCTCCCGCAGGGCAGCTGGGTGGAGGTCGACCGCAGCAGCTGGTCGCCGAGCCCCGTCTTCCGCGTGCTCAGTGACATCGCCGGATCCACGCTGGAGTCGGCAGAGGGAACCTGGAACCTCGGCATCGGCTTCCTCGCCGTGGTCGCCGCGGAGAAGAAGGATGCCGCGATCGCGGCGCTGAACGCCGAGGGCATGCCCTCGTGGCAGGTCGGGACCGTGGGCTTCGGGCCGCGTCCGGCCGGTGAATTCGAACAGGGCGCCAAGGGCGTCGACGGTGGAGCGGTGCGCCTGGTCGGCGCCTACGCGGACGGAGCGAAGTAAGAGCCCATGTGCGGCATCGTCGGAATGGTGGGCTCTGCCCCGGTCAATCAGGACATCTACGACGCACTCCTGCTGCTGCAGCACCGCGGCCAGGATGCGACGGGCATCGCCACCGCCGAGGCGAACGGCGTGATGCACAACGCCAAGGCGCAGGGCATGGTCCGTGAGGCGTTCCGCACCCGCGACATGCGCGCGCTGCTCGGCAACGTGGGCCTCGGCCACGTGCGCTACGCGACCAAGGGCACGGCTTCGAATGAAGAGGAGATGCAGCCGTTCTACGTGAACGCGCCGTACGGCATCATCCTCATCCACAACGGCAACCTCACCAACACCCGCGAGCTCACGGCCGACATGGCCAAGCGCGACCGCCGCCACCTGAACTCGTCCAGCGACACCGAACTGCTGCTCAATGTGCTCGCCGGCGAACTGCAGAACACGACCTCGGCCGTCGACCTCGACCCCGAGCGCGTCTTCGAAGCCGTCGCCCGCACGCACGAGCGGATCGAGGGCGCGTACGCCGTGATCGCCGTGATCGCCGGCTACGGTCTGCTCGCCTTCCGCGATCCGTTCGGCATCCGCCCGCTGATCCTCGGTCGTCGCCCCTCGACGGTCCCCGGCGCCGAGGGCAAGGATGAGTGGGTCGTCGCGAGCGAGTCGCTCGTGCTCGAGAACGGCGACTACGACGTCGTCCGTGAGGTCGAGCCCGGTGAGGCGGTCTTCATCACCAATGACGGGGAGCTGTTCTCGAAGCAGTGCGCCCCGGCCGCGACGCTCGCGCCGTGCGCCTTCGAGTACGTCTACCTCGCGCGCCCCGACTCGGTCATGAACGGCATCTCGGTGTACGAGTCGCGCCTGCGCATGGGCGACCGTCTGGCCGACACCATCGCCAAGCACGTGCCGATGGACAAGATCGACGTGGTCATGCCGATCCCCGACTCCTCTCGTCCCGCCGCGATGGAGGTCGCCCGCAAGCTCGGCATCGAGTACCGCGAGGGCTTCTACAAGAACCGCTACGTCGGCCGGACCTTCATCATGCCCGGGCAGGCGGTGCGCAAGAAGAGCGTGCGTCAGAAGCTCAACGCCATGTCCACCGAGTTCCAGGGCAAGAACGTGCTGCTGATCGACGACTCGATCGTGCGCGGGACCACGTCCAAGGAGATCATCCAGATGGCGCGGGATGCCGGTGCCGCCTCGGTCACCTTCGCCTCCGCGGCGCCTCCCGTGCGGCACCCGCACGTGTACGGCATCAACATGCCCTCACGCCACGAGCTCATCGCCCACGGGCGGACGATCCCCGAGATCGCCGAGGAACTCGGTTGCGATCACCTCGTGTACCAGGAGGTCGACGACCTCAAGGCGGCGATCATCGAAGGGTCGGCCCTCACGGATCTCGACCTGAGCTGCTTCGACGGCCGGTACGTGACCGGCACGGTCTCCGACGAATACCTGGCCTGGGTGGAGGGGTCGCAGACCTCATGACGATGCCGGGCGCTCGACCGCTGTGGCAGGGTCGGGCTCTCGCACTCGTGGGGATCGTCCTGGTGGCGTTCTCGCTGCGCTCGGCGGTCGCCTCCCTGTCTCCGGTGATCGACCATGTCGCCGAGGACTTTCCCGTCTCGCCGGTGATCATCGGGCTGATCGGCGCCGCCCCTCCGGTCTGCTTCGCCATCTTCGGGCTGCTCACGCCGTTGTTCGAGCGGCGCTTCGGCCTGGAGCGGATGGCGGTCGCCGCGATCACTCTGATGGCTCTGGGGCTCCTGCTGCGCGGTCTCGCCATCGACTCCACCACCTTGCTCGCGGCGACCGCGGTCGTGTTCGCGGGGGTCGGTTCGGGCAACGTGCTGCTTCCCCCGCTGGTGAAGAAGTACTTCCCCGACCGCCTCGGGATCATGATGACGATCTACTCGACCACGATGGCGGTGTCGACCTTCCTGCCGCCGCTCGTCGCGGTTCCGGTCGCCGATTCGCTCGGGTGGCGGGTGTCGCTCGGCATGTGGGGCATCGTCGCCGGAATCGCGCTGGTGCCCTGGGTCGCGCTGCTGCTGGGGAATCGGGCTCGCCCGGACGCGCCGATGAAGACGGAGCTCCTCGTCCCCGATCCCACGGACGGCGTCAACGACGTGCAGGATGCGGTGGCCGTCGCGACCGGTCCGATCTCGACCACTCCGGCGAACCGCAGGCACTTCGCCCGCCTGTGGCGACTGCCGCTCGCCTGGGCACTCGCGCTCGTGTTCGGGGCATCTTCCACCATGGCGTACGTCTCGTTCGCGTGGATGCCGACCATGCTCGTCGACATCGGCGGGGTCAGCCCGGCGACGGCGGGCTTCCTGTTGTCGCTGTTCGCGCTGATCGGTCTGCCCTGTTCACTGCTGGTGCCGATCCTGGTGGTCCGGTTCCAGGCGACACGTCCCCTCTTCTTCGTGGCCGTCGCCGGAGGACTGGTCGGGCTCGCCGGCCTCCTGCTCATCCCGACCGTGGCCCTGCCGCTGTGGGTGAGCATCTTCGGTCTCACGGCCATCATGTTCCCGCTGAGCCTGGTCCTGCTCAGCATCCGTGCCCGTACGCCGGAGAGCGCCGTCGCGTTGAGCGGGTTCGTGCAGAGCATCGGCTACGCGATCGCCGCGGTGTTCCCGCTGCTGATCGGGCTGCTCCACGAGACGACCGACGGCTGGCAGATCCCGCTCCTCGTCATCGCAGGTGTGCTCGTCGTCGTGATCCCCGCGGGCGTCGTCGCAGGGCGTCGCCGCACCGTCGAGGACGAGTGGGAGCGCCGGCACGGCCGCTGGTGAGCGTGCGGAGCCGGCGGCTGCGCGGTGGCGGTGGCGGTGGCTGCGGTGGATGCTGGCACACGTTTCGAAGGAGATCTCACGGAACGAAGGAGGCTTTATTCAGTACGCTCCTTCGTTCCGTGAGATCTCCTTCAGGTTGTGCGGGGCTGGAACAGGCTGCGGCCCTGGAACGCGCGCCGAGCTTGCCTAGCTCGCCTCGTGCGCCTCGCGCGCCTCGTGCGCCTGGCGCGCCGAGTGGGGCGGGGCCGTCGACGAGCGCACGATGAGCTGCGGCTCGGTGGAGGGCATCTCGCCGACCGCCTCATGTCCCTCGATCTGTGCGATGACCCGGAGAGCGGCCGCACGGCCCATCGCCTCGAAGGGCTGGCGGACGGTCGTGAGCGCGGGGGAGGCGTACGCGGCGAGAGCGATGTCGTCGACGCTGACCACCGAGACGTCCTCCGGCACACTGCGACCGGCCTCGTGCAGGGCGCGGATCAGACCGAACGCCATCTCGTCACTGCTGACGAAGACCGCGGTAGCCTCCGGGATGGCCGCGATCGTGCGCCCGGCGCGGTAGCCGGATTCGGGTGTCCAGTCGGCGGGGATCAACGGCGGCGGCACGATGCCCCGATCGCGGAGCGTCTGCTCCCAGGCCTCGCTGCGCTGCTGGGTCTCGGTCCAGTAGTCGTCGCCCGAGACGTGCCACACGGTCTCGTGCCCGAGGTCGAGGAGGTGCTCGACGGCGAGGCGGGCGATGGCGCGCTGGTCGACCGCGAGGGGGGCGTCCTCGTCCAGGGAGGTGCGTTCGCTGCGGGTCGCGGGCGTGCGCTCGGTGCGCGTCCGCATCGCCGGACTCTCGAGTTCGACCGGGACACCGAGGATGATGCCTTCCGCACCCTGACGCTCCAGTCGGTCGAAGGCCTCCAGGAACGCTTCGGCCGAGGCATGGTCCGCGACGGCCGCCGTCGACACGGTGTATCCGTTGGCCGCGGCCGCCTGCTGGATGCCGACGCCGAGCGCCGCCGACGAGTACCGGTCCGTCGAGACCACGATCACGCCCAACACGCGGGTGCGACCGGAGGCGAGCGAGGCGGCGGCGGCGTGCACGCGGTAGCCGAGCTCCTCGACTGCCGCCAGCACGCGGCGGGCGGTGTCGGGGCGCACGTTGTCCTGCCCGGACATGACGCGGGAGACGGTCTGCGTGGAGACTCCGGCGAGCTGGGCGACATCGACCTGGCTCGGGGCGCGGTCGTCTCTCGGGCGGCGAGGGGACATGTGCTCAATGGTAGCGATCAATCGGCGTAAATCCAGGAGGCGGCGAGTCGGGCGATGCGATAATGTGAACGCAAACACTCGTACTTGGAGCGCTATGCCTGACCTTCTCGCCTCGGCTCTCGACGGCTCTTCCGTTGCCGTCGACGCCTCGGCCACCGCGACGCCGATCGGCGCGCCCACCCTGTCCTGGCGCGACGGGGAGATCCTCCGCGACGGTGTCACGCACCGCATCCTCGCGGGCTCGATCCACTACTTCCGGGTGCATCCCGACCTGTGGGAGGACCGTCTCCGCCGACTCGCGGCGATGGGCGCGAACACGGTCGACACCTATGTCGCGTGGAACTTCCATGAGCGCGTCGAGGGCGACGTCCGCTTCGACGGATGGCGTGACATCGAGCGCTTCATCCGCCTGGCCGGAGAAGTGGGTCTGGATGTCTTCCTCCGCCCCAGCCCTTACATCTGCGCCGAGTGGTCCAACGGCGGCATCCCGTCCTGGTTGTCCGGGCGCGTCGCGGCGCTGCGCACCAGCGATGTCGGCTTCCTCGCCGCGGTGGACGCCTGGTACGACCGGTTGATCCCCCGGCTCGTTCCGCTCCAGGCCTCGCACGGCGGGCCGATCGTCGCGATCCAGATCGAGAACGAGTACGGGTCGTTCGGCAGTGACGCCGACTACCTCGCACACCTGCGGGACGGGCTCCGCCGCCGCGGGATGGTCGAGATGCTCACCACCGCCGACGGCATCACGGGCGACATGATCGAGCACGGCAGCGTCGCCGGGGCCCTGGCGACCTTCACGTTCGGCACCGGGGTGGCGAGGGCCGTGGAACTGCGCCGCGAGGGTGATGCGCTCATGTGCAGCGAGCTGTGGGGTGGCTGGTTCGACCACTGGGGGGAGCGGCACCATGTGCGGTCCGCCGCGAGCGCCGGGGGCACGATCGAGGAGCTGCTGACCGCCGGCGGATCGGTGAGCCTGTACATGGCGCACGGTGGCACCAACTTCGGCCTCTGGAACGGGGCCAACCATGACCAGGTCCTGCAGCCGACCGTCACCAGCTACGACTCGGACGCACCGATCGGCGAAGATGGCACGCTCACTGAGAAGTTCCACGCGCTCCGTGCGCTGTTCGCGCCGTTCCACGCGAGTGATCTCCCCCCGGTTCCCGGTGCGCCGCGGCGGCAGAGCGCGGCGACCACGCCGCTCGCGCCGCGCGCATCCCTGCGGGGGCTGATCGCTTCGCTCCCCGTGGCCGGTGACGTCTCGCCGCGACCGCGTACGTTCGAGGAGCTCGGTGCGGAAGACGGCCTCGTCGCGTATGAGGCGGACGTGTCCTTCCCCGCCGATGCGACGCTCACGGTCGACGGACTGCACGACCGTGCCGTGGTGTTCCTCGACGAGCGGCGTCTCGGCGTGCTGGAGCGCGACGGTGAGACCTCTCTCGCTCTGCCCGCCGACGGGGGGATGGGACGACTCACGATCCTCGTCGAGAGCCTCGGACGGATCAACTACGGGCCGTACACGGGCGAGGGCAAGGGCATCATGCGCGGCGTGATGATCGGCCGTCGGCTCGTGAACGGCTGGACGCATCGCCTGGTTCCCCAGGAGGCGCCGGCTCTCCCCACCGACGCGACCGACGCGACCGACGCAACGGATGGTGTCGCCGTCGCCTCCCTCGACGTCGCCGAGCCGCTCGATGCCTGGCTCGCCTTCCCCGGCGGTGCGAAGGGGATGGTCTGGCTGAACGGCTTCCTCCTCGGCAGGTACTGGAAGGTCGGTCCGCAGGAGACGCTCTACGCGCCGGCGCCGCTGTGGAAGGCCGGCCGCAACGAGATCGTCGTGCTCGACACCGATGTCCTCGGGGTGACCGTTGAGATCCGCGAAGAACCGTCGTTCGGGGAGACCGAGGAGTTCATCGGCTCCTGATCCGGACACCACGAGAGCCGTCCTGCACCGAGGGTGTGGGGCGGCTCTTCTCGTCTGTTCTTCTCATCTGTGCACGGCACTTCTCGCCAATGTTTGCGCTTCTGCTCGCTTGATGCTTGATATTAAGGCATCCACGAGTCTAGTGTGATAGCGCAAACATCGATGAGGGTCGTCGATGATCATCTGCGGCGCACCGGGGCGTCTGTGCTCCCGGCCGCCGCTCGACCGAGAGGCAAGACGTGTCGAAACCTTCCCGACCGCCCCGCGCTACCGTCGCCCTCAGCTCGCTGCTGGCGACGGCACTCGCCTTCGGCGGTGTGCTCACCCAGGCGCCGGCCGCGCAGGCCGCCGAGCTGATCCCGGTCCCGAAAGCCGACTACCGCCTGCACGCGGTGTCGAGTGAATCGGACCCGTACCCGGCGCCGCCCTCGCTCGACGGCACCGCTCTCGGCGCCTTCGACGGCGATTTCGCGACGCAGTGGACCTCGCGCTACACCGCGAACGCGCCGTTCCCGCACTGGATCGTCATCGATCTGCAGCGCTCCCTCTCGGTGAAGGCCCTCGACTACTCGGTCAAGCGGGGCCAGGCCGTGGCTGCGAAGATGGTCGAGGTCTACGTGACGGACGATCCCGATGTCGCCCGCAACTCGCCGGCCGACGGCGGATGGGGTGCGGCCGCGGGCACGGCGGTGCTGCACGCTCCGGCCGCGGACGACGAGAAGCAGCGCATCACGCTGGACGCCGCCAAGGACGGCCGCTACGTGGCCCTGCTCGTGATCGACGCGCAGGGAACCACCGGCGGCGGGGCCGGCGAGATCGAGGTGCTCTCCGACGAGGAGCTGCCCCCGATCGTCACCGAGCCGGAGGAGCCGGACACGGATGAGACCGTCGAGATCGCCGCCGGCGGCACCACGGCGGTCGTCTCGACCGAGTTCCCTCGCATCACGCAGTATCGCGTGGGGAGTGAGAGCATCGCCGGCCAGCGCACCTCGGCCAAGACCTGGTCGGTGAACGGCACGACCTACGCGTCGGAGACCACGTCGACGCCGTCGGCCACCGGGATCGACTATGTGTCGACACTGACGGGCATCGACGTCACCGTGCGCAGCAGCATCCGCGTCGCGGAGGACGGAACCGTCGGCTTCGAGGTCACCGCGGTCGAGGGGACGGCAGCCGTGACCACTCTGGGGCTTCCGGACAACGCCTTCCTCTCCGCGACAGCCGCGGATGCCGGGTCGGTGCTCGATCGCACGGTGATCAGCCCGGACAGCACCAAGAACGCCGACGAGCACATCGCGGTGAGCGCTTCGACGGCGACCGGCCAGAAGGGGGCGGCCTTCGCCTTCCTCGGCAACGGCGCGCTCATCGGCAGCGTGATCACCAACGCGACGACCCAGGCCTCCGGCGGCACGGCGTCGTGGAACACGCGCCTGACCACACGCATCACCGAGGCGGCGGGGCGCACGGCCGAGATCGGTTCCAGCGCCTGGCTGATCCACCCGACCACGGCGGTGGACAACCGGGTGACCACCTACGCCCTTCCGAAGGTCACGATCCTCCTCGCGGCGGACCGCAACGGCGACGCGAAGGTCGACTGGCAGGACGGCGCGATCCGCTACCGCGAGGTCGACACCCCTCGTCTCGGCGCCGATCGGGTCGCCGAGCGCGTGGTCAGTCGCATCCCCTTCAATTTCGCCTCCAGTGCGACGAACTACTTCGACCTGGTCCTCGACAACACCAAGCGCATCGCGAACCAGACCGACGGTCTCGGCCAGTGGGTGCTCAACAAGGGCTACGGCAGTGAAGGCCATGACTCGGCGAACACCGACTACGGCGGAAACTACAACGAGCGGGCGGGCGGCCTCTCCGACCTGAACACCCTCGTCGACGAGGGCGCGAAGCTCAACGCCGACATGAGCGTGCACGTCAACGCCACCGAGATCTATCCGCAGGCGAACGCCTTCGACTCCGCGATCCTCGACGGTGCCGCCCCGTACAAGCCGGGCTGGAACTGGCTCGACCAGTCGTACTACATCAACCAGCAGACCGACCTCGGTACCGGACGGGTGCTCGACCGCTTCCAGCAGCTGCGGGACGAGGTTCCCGGTCTCAGCGGCGTCTACATCGACGTGTACTACTCGAACGGGTGGGTCGCCGAAGAGCTCGCAGACGAGCTCAACAGCATGGACCTCGAGGTCGCCACCGAGTGGGGTGACAAGTTCGTCGACAGCACGGTCTGGTCGCACTGGCCGAACGACCTCAGCTACGGCGGGGTGACGAACAAGGGCATCAACTCCACGATGGTGCGCTTCATCCAGAACGGACAGGCCGACGTCTGGAACGACGATGCGCTCCTCGGACAGCAGCGACTCGTCGACGCCGAGGGCTGGGTCGGCAACCGCAACTGGGACGGCTTCGTCGACAACATCTGGACCCAGAGCCTGCCGACCAAGTTCCTCCAGCACTTCGACCTGCTCACGTACGAGGCAGGTGCCGAGGCGACGCTGACCGACGACGTCGCCGTCCGCATCGACGGCAGTACCCGGGTCATCACGATGGACGGCGCCACGGTGCTGCGGGGTGACTCCTACCTGCTCCCCTGGCAGTCGCTGACCTCCAACGAGGAGGCCGGTTCCCCGGTCGACGCCGACAAGATGTACTTCTATTCGGCGTCCGGAGGCGAGGAGACGTTCGGGCTCACCGAGGCGTTCCGCGGCAACACCGCCTTCGACGTGTTCGAGCTGGGAGACCAGGGGCGCGTCAAGGTCGGCACCGTGAATGCGGCAGGCGGCGAGCTCACGCTCAGCGGAGACGAAGGCACGGCCTACGTCGTGGTGCCGCAGGGTGGTGCCCTGCGCGCGGCGGTCGAGTACCACGACGCCGGTCTCGACGACCCGGGGTTCAACTCCGGTTCGCTCGACGTCTGGAATCCCCAGGGCGATGTGTCGATCGAGCGCACCGACCTCGGCAGCGCGAAGAACGAGTCCCGGGGTGACAACGTCGCCGTGCTCGGTGCGGCCGCCTCGTCGATCTCGCAGACCGTGACCGGGCTCACCCCCGGACAGCGGTACGCGTTCTCGGCGCAGGTGCAGATCGATCCGACTGCGACCCGCGACGTGAGCGTCTCGGTCGACACCGGTTCCGGTGCTGTGACCCGCACCTGGAACCTCTCTCCGACGTACAACTACATGCGCGCCGACTCCAAGGCGGGTCAGTACTACCAGCGTGGGTCGACGTCGTTCCTGGCCCCGGCGTCCGGTGAGGTCACCGTGTCCGTCGGTGCCGTCGCGGGTGACGCGAAGGTCCGGATCGACAACGCCCGCGTCTCGCGCGACACGACCGCACCGTTCGCGGCCGGCACGGTGTACTCGAACGACTTCGAGGGCAACGAGGCCGGGTGGGGCCCGTTCGTGAAGGGGAACGCCAACGGCATCGACGACCCGCGCACGAGCATCTCGCGCCGACACGATCCGTACACGAGCAGCGAGTGGCGCAACACCGCCAAGCCGTTCGACGCGGGCGCGCTCGCGGGGCTCGCGGTGGATACGACGCTGACCGGCGACCACTCGCTCATGTCGCACTCCGAGAACAGCGGGGTCGTCTATCGCACCGATCCGACACTCGTTCCGCTGCAGGCGGGGCACTCGTACCGGATCGGATTCGACTACCAGGTCGGCGCGAGCGGCGCATACCGCTGGCTCACCGGCACGGATGCGGTGGCGGGCGGCACGGTCACCTCGACCACGCTCAGTCGCACCGGGATCGCGCAGGCGTTGGAGACGGCGGAGTTCTCGCAGGATGTGATCGTCGGATGCGGCGACTACACCTGGGTCGGACTCGAACGCGTCGGGGGACCGGACGTGGACTTCGTGCTGGACGACTTCACGGTCACAGACCTCGGCCCGACGACCGGCGGCACCCCGTGTGCGACGGTGTCTGCGGAGGCGGGCGTCCTGAGCCCCGGCGCGCAGACCGCGTTCACGACCACCTTCACCAACAGCGAGTCCCTCGTCGTCGAGAACATCGGCGTGCAGCTCGAGGTGCCGGAGGGGTACGCGGTCGAGGTCGCCGACGACTCGTCGAACCTGTTCGAGAAGGTCGAGCCCGGGGACAGCGTGGACACCACGTGGCTGGTCACCGCGCCGGCGGAGGCCGCGGGCACGACGGTCGGCATCGGGATCGCGGCGACGTATCTCGCGGACTGCGATGTGCGCACGGTCGTGACGACGCAGGAGGTGTCGGTGTCCTCACGGGCTCGCATCCCCAACGCGCAGATCTCCGTGACGGCGAGCTCCGAGGAGACGTCCGGGGAGAACGGTGCGGCCGTGAACATGCTCGACGGGAACGCGGGCACGTTCTGGCACAGTCGGTGGAGTTCGGCGGCGACGTCGTACCCGCACGTGCTGACCTTCGACCTGGGCGCCGCCGAGCAGGTCGACGGCATCTCGTACCTGCGCCGCGGCGCCAACCAGAACGGTCCGATCAAGGGCTACGAGGTCGCGGTGTCGACCGACGGACAGACGTACACGCCCGTCGTCTCGGGCGAGTGGCAGAACGTCGCCGAGTGGCAGGACGTGGACTTCGCGGAGACCACGGCGCGCTACATCCGTGTGACCGCCACGTCGTCCATCTCGGGCACGCAGTTCGCGGCCGTCGCCGAGATGGCCGTGTACGGTTCGCCGACCCCGCAGAGCGGTCATGCTCCCGCGACGCGGCCGGACGACGATCTGAGCGGCTGCAACCCGGTGATCGACCCGAAGCTCGGTCTCGACGCCGACTCGGTGCGGGCGGGAGAGACGGTGGGCATCGCGCTCACGGGCTTCGCTCCGGAGTCCACCGTGTCGGTCTGGCTCGACGACGCCCGGCTGACCGGTGCCACGGTCGATGCGGAGGGCGCGCTGACGACGCGACTGCTGATCCCGACGAACGCCTCGGTGGGCACGCACCGGGTGATCGTGCAGGATGCGGCCGGCGCGGAGCTCGCCAGCGCTCCGTTGAAGGTCAAGAAGGCGAAGCCGGGGAAGAAGGCGACCATCGCCGCAGCCATCGGATCGGTCGTCGCCGGCGCCAGCCTGACCGTGCAGTTGAGCGGATTCGATCCCGACGCGCTGGTGCAGCTGTGGCTGCATTCCGAGCCGGTCCGCATCGGTGAGGTGACGATCTCGGCCGACGGTGATGCCGTCGCCACCGTCACGATCCCCGCGGCGACGCCGGCCGGCGCGCATGCGCTCGTCGCGACGGATGCGCAGGGCGTCGAGCTGGCGCGGGGTGACCTCGCGGTGACCGCGGCGGCCGGGAGCGGCGGTGACCTCGCCTCCACCGGTGCGGAGGGGGCGATCTGGGCGGGCGCGGCGTTCGCGGCCCTCGCGGCGATCGGCCTGGGTCTGGCCCTGTGGCTGCGGAGACGCCGCCACAGCTGACCGCCCCGCACACAGACGACCGGCCCGGAGGAATCCCTCCGGGCCGGTCGTCTGTGTGTACGAAGAAGCGTCCTGCACACCGGCGGACGATATCGGGTTTTGCCGATTCCCCGGCCGCCGCCCTCTGGCGCCGCGCGGCGAGCGCACCCTGGGGATCAGGCTGGTCCCCTCGCCGAACGAGAGGACCGCATGCATACTGTAAGCATGCCCAACGTGCTGATCCGTGACCTCGACCCGACCATCCACTCGGTCCTCGCTGCACGCGCGGAGTCACGCGGGCAATCACTGCAGCAGTACCTGACTTCTGAGCTGGCGCTCATCGCGTCCCGCCCCACTGTGCCGGAACTCCTGGCCGCTCTCGCGGAGCGACCCGTCTCGCAGAGAATCGCGCCGGAGGCGATCGTCGCGGCGATCCGGGAGGGGCGAGCAGATCGATGATCGTGGTCGATGCCTCCGTCGTGGTCGACCTCCTCTGCAACGTCGGTTCGAGCTCTGCGCTTCACCGACGCCTTACCGAGGAAGCGCTGCTCGCGCCCGATCTGCTGCCTGTCGAGGTCGCGTCCGCGCTGCGCGGATTGAACCGCGGAGGCGTACTCACCGATGCCGCGCTCGAGGCTGCGGCCGTCGACCTCACGCGGCTCCGCGTCGAGCTGCACCCCACGCTGCCGCTCATCCCGCACGTGCTGGCGCTGCGCCGGAACGTGACGGCCTATGACGCGGCCTATGTCGCGCTCGCGAGCGTGTTCGGGTGCACGCTGCTCACGCATGACCGGAGGCTGGCGCGCGCAGCCTCCGGTCACTGCACCGTCGAGGTGCCTGTCACGTCCGACTGACCGGATCAGCCCTTCACGGCGCCGGCGGCGAGCCCGGAACGCCAGTACTTCTGCAGGGCGAAGAACAGCAGCACGAGCGGGATGACACCGAGCAGGGCGCCGAGCATGACGGCCCCCTTGTCGGGGGCGAAGTAGCTCACCATGCCGTACAGGCCGAGCGTCACGGGCTTCAGATCCTGGCTGGAGATCATCATCAGTGGCAGCAGGAAGTTGTTCCACGTGGCCACGAAGATGAACAGGAAGATCGTCACCATCGCGGGCCCCAGCAGGCGCATCACGATCGTGAAGAAGATGCGGGCCTCTCCGGCGCCGTCGATGCGGGCGGCCTCCAGCAGTTCGGTCGGCACCGACGACTGCGCGTAGACCATGCCGAGGAAGACACCGAACGGCGACACCGCCGAGGGGATGATGATCGCCCAGACGGTGTTGGTCAGTCCGAGGGCCTGGAACTCGATGTACAGCGGCACGGTCAGCAGCGCGACCGGCAGCAGGAGCCCGGCCATGATGACCCCGACGGCGAGGCGTTTGCCGGGGAACGCGAACTTCGCGATCGCGTATCCGGCCATCACGGCGAACAGTGTGCCGATGACGCCGGCGCTCACGGAGTACAGCATCGAGTTGCCGACCCAGCGCCAGAACAGGCCCTGGGTCCAGTCCATCAGGCTGCTGTAGTTGGCGGCGAGGTTGCCGTCGGCGAACCAGAAGCCGAAGGTCGAGGTGAGGTCGGTGTTGTTCTTCGTCGACGCGACGATGAGCCAGTACACCGGGACGAGGAAGTACAGCGTCGCGACGACGAGGGCGGTGATGCCGAATGCGCGTGCGACGGGGGTGGGAGCGATCGACGGCGGTGGTGCATCCGCGTCGCGCGGCCGGCGGGGGCGTCGTCGTGATGACGTCGCGGTGGTGAGGAGGCGCGTGGTGGTCATGCGTCGCCCTTCCGGCGCTGGAGCAGCGCGTACACGATCGCGAGCACACCCGCGATCAGAGCCATGAGCAGGGAGTAGGCGGAGGCCGGACCGCTGCCGGACGGCGAGATCTCGCCCATCATCGTGTTGTAGGTGAGCATCATCGGTGTGAAGTCCTTGCCCATCCACGAGTTCGCGGCCTGCAGCACGACCGGCTCGTTGAACAGCTGGATGGTGCCGATGATCGACAGCAGCACGGCGAGGAGGGCGGCCCCGCGCACGAGCGGCACCTTGATGCGCATCGAGATCTGAAAGCCGGAGGCCCCGTCGAGACGAGCCGCTTCGTAGAGGTCGCGCGGAACGGCCTGCAGCGCCGACAGGAAGATCAGCATGTTGTAGCCCGTATAGGTCCAGGTCGTCATGTTCGCCATCGAGAACAGGATCGTGCCCGGTGCCGTGAAGTCGGTGCCCTCCGGGAGGAAGGGCAGGAAGGGCGAGACCTCGGGTGTGTAGAGGTAGAGCCACATCATGGCGGCGATGATGCCGGGAACCGCGTAGGGGAGGAAGAACGAGAGCCGGAAGAGCGTGGGGCGGCGCACGATGAAGGAGTCCAGCAGCAGGGCGAGACCGAGTGCCAGCAGGATCATCACGGGGATCTGCAGGGCGGCGTAGAGGACCACACGCCCCATCCCCGTCCAGAAGGCGCCGTTGGTCGCCGCGGTGACGAAGTTCTCGAGGCCGACGAACGTGTCGACGAGTTCGCCGCCGCCGTAGAGGCCGCCTCCTGCCGGCACCTGTGCGAAGAACGACGACCGGATCGACACGATGATCGGCACCAGGAAGACCAGCACGAAGAGCACGGCGAACGGCGTCATGAACAGCCATCCCGTGAGACCCTCGCGTCGGGTCCCGAACCGCCGTCGGCGGGTGGGGTCCGCGGGGATGCGCGGCGCCGGTGCCGAAGTCGCGCCTCGTGTTTCGGTCACTGTGACCATGGTGTCGCCTCTCGACCTCAAGACGACGGCGGAGTGCACGATTGCGCGTGCACTCCGCCGTCGATCATCCGATGATGCCTTCTCGCCGACTCACTCCGCGACCGGGAGTCCGAGATCCCTCAGCGAGGCCACGGCGGTGTCCTGCGCAGTGGTGAAGATGTCGGCGACCGTCGCCGTGCCGGCGACCGCGGCCGCGGCGGTCTCGTTCATCTTCGACAGCGTCGAGAAGCCCGGGGCGTACGGGAAGTCGGGGTTCAGGTTCTCGGTCGCCGTGCCGAGCTCGGCGAGCACATCCTGACCGCCGAACTGACGGAGCATCTTCTCGGGGGTCTCCACGTCGCCCTTGGCGGCGACGACGAGACCCTGGGAGGCGAGGTCGTCGACCTGCGTGTTGAACCAGGCGTTGAACTCCATGGCCTCGGCGGGGTGCTCGCATCCCTTCATCACGGAGACGCCGGAGCCGCCGTCGGGGCCGCTCATCGCGCCGGCGCCGAAGTCGGGGAGCTGAGCCACACGCCACTGTCCTTCGGCCGGGGTGCCGTCGAGCGAGTCGAGGAGGAACCCGGCCTCCCATGCGGCTCCGACATGGCCGATGAGGCTGCCGTCGTTGAGCGCGGCGGTGAAGCCTTCGCCCCAGCGCTCGGTCGCGAGCGTCTGCTTGCTGTCGAGCAGTCCCTGCCAGAATGCGGCCACACGCTCGGAGCCGTCGCCCTCGGCGTCGACCTTCCACTCGTCGCCGGCGGTGGTGAACCAGGTGTCCCCGGCCGCGGCCGACTGGGCGGAGAGCCAGTTCTGCGCCTCGTCGGGCGTGAAGGCGGTGACGTACTTGCCGGCGGCCGTCGCCGTGGCGGAGTCGGCGGTGAGATCGTCCAGCGTCTTCGGGGCGTCGAGGCCCAGCGCCGTGAACTCGGCCTCGTTGTAGAAGTACACGAGGGGGCCGGTGTCCTGCGGGAGGCCCACGATCGCGTCGCCGACCTTCATGCCGCTGAAGGCCCCGGCCGAGAAGTCGTCTTCGTACTTCTTGGCCTCGTCCGCGACGTCCTGCAGCAGTCCCTTGACGAACAGCTGCGGCACCTCGGAGTACCCGGTCTGCGCGAGGCAGGGACCGTTGCCGGCCTTCACGTCGGTCTCGAGCTTGAGGATCATGTCGCTCGACTTGCCGTCGAACTTCGTCGCCTTCACCTGGATGTCGGGGTGATCGGCGTTCCAGCGCTCGACGATCTTCGAGGTGGGGGTCATCCCTTCGCCATCAGGGAGGCGGTGCAGGTACTCGATGGTGACGGGGTCGCCGCCGGCGCTGCTGTCACCGGAATCGCCGGATGAGCACGCGGCGAGGCCGAAGGCCGACACCGCACCCACCGCGACGATCGCGGCGGTGCGGGTGAAGCGAGGGGTGATTGCCATGCTGTTCTCCTCTTCGAGGTCAGGTTCATGCGGACCGCCCTGGGCCGGGGCTGACGCCGGAGCGTCGTCGATCACAAGCACATCAAATCAGAAAATGTTTGCGCTCACAAGCCTGGGATAACGAGAACTCGGCGCAAGATGGCCTCGCCAAAGGGAGCGCTGACATCACGACGGCATGCGCTCGCGGATCCTGCTCACCCCGCGCGGACCTCGTCGCCGACGCGGATCACGCCGCCCGCGTGAGGCCTGCCGTGATCCGACGGTGTCCAGCCGGGGAGAAGCAGGCGTCCGAGGGTCGGCTCCGGCTGCGCGAAGGAGCCCGTGAGGGTCGTGAGCACCGTGGCATCCCGCACGCCGGTGTCCGGGTTCGCATGGGTCGCGAGGCACCGCACGATGGGCCCGGCCGCCTGGAAGACGACGCCGCCGACGCGGACCTCCCCCGTCCAGTCGAGCTCGCTCCAGGGTGCACTGTCGTCGATCACCACGTTGGAACGGAAGCGTCGGTCGTCGACGCTCATCCCGAGGGCTTCACCCAGTGCGTGCACGCTGCCCCGGCCATGCACCGAGACGTAGCCGCGCGGACGATCCTGAAAGCGCGAGGTCTCCCCATCGCCGACGAGCACGAGCGGGAGTCGACCTGGTCGCCGGAGGCGACGGCCTTCGGGGCTCGCCAGGACGAACTCGGTCAGGGCTGCGGTCAGCTCACGCCGACCATCGTCGTCGAGTCCTGCTTCGACGAGCACGGTGCCGGAGTGTTCGATCCGCACGCACCGTGTCTCGTCGTCGTATCCGGTGCGCAGGGCGGCGAGAGCGGGGAAGTCCTGGAGTGCGAGTCCCTTGGATTTGGGCCAGTAGTCCAGGCCGTCCCGGTCTTCCGGCACGGCTGCATCCGCGAACCGGAACGCCAGAACGCGGTCTCCGGCGATCCGGCCGTCGGCTTGCACGGTCAGGGCGTCGCGGCGCTCGGGGGTGAGCCCCTTGATCGGGTGACGGTAGAGGGCGACGACGCGGGCCATGAGGAGATCTTCTCAGGTGCCGACACCCGCGCATGACGGACAGCCCTCCGTCGCCGAGGATCACCTCGCAGGCGGCGGGCATGACGAAACACCCGCATGGCCTGCGGGTGTTCGAAACAGATCAGGCGGTCAGGCCTTCTCTAGTTCGTCCTCGTCTTCGTCGGCATAGTCATCCGCCCACTTGTCGACATATGCGTCTTCGTCGGTCGGGTGACCCAGCTCGCGCTCGAGAGCGGAGTAGTTCACCGACGGACTGTACGCCTTGAGTTCGCGGGCGATCTTGGTGTGTTTCGCCTTCTGACGGCCACGGCCCATGCGCGAGACCCCCTCACGAGTTAAGCGGCGGGATTCGAGGCCCGCGGCATTTTTCACGACACCGGCCTGAAGCCGGTAAGAGTAGCATTCAGAATAGCACGCGGGTAAGACGCTCTGGCCTAAGCCAGACCGGTGAAGGGAACGATCTTCATGACCGACGACACCTCCACTCCGTCCGATGAGGCCGCACAGAACGCGGCATTGCAGAAAGCCGTCATCGTCGGCATGCAACCGGGCCAGGACCGACACGTGATCGATGAGGCCGTGAGATACGCGCGTCTGCTGAGCGCGCCGCTCGTCGTCGCGCACGTCGATGTCACGCGTTTCGTGACCTACGAGGACCCGGACGGGTACGTGCACTCGGCGCCGATCGACATCAACTTCGATGCGGGTGCCGCGGAGTTCGAGGCGGTCGAGGCCGAGGCTGCGAGGTTGCTCGCGGGCGCGGACATCACCTGGACCGCCCGCCAGCTCGTCGGGGATCCGGCCCTGGCGATCAAGCAACTCGCCAACAAGCTGGATGCGCAGCTGATCGTCGTCGGTACGCGCAAGCGCGGCATCGGCGAATCGATCAGGGAGTTCTTCACCGGCTCTGTCGCAGCGCGCCTCGCCCACCGGCAGCATCGCTCGATCCTGGTCGTGCCCCTCGGCGAGACGGTGCCCGATGACCAGAAGGAGATCTGGCCGGAGTGACGCGGCGACACCCCTCCTGACCGTCGACGCCCCCTCGCATTCCCGGGAATGCGAGGGGGCGTCGACGATCAGAGGGGGTGTCGAGCATCGGTGGGGGCGATGCGGGGTCAGGATCCGCGGACGCTGAGGGCTGCCGTCACGTTGCGGGCGGCCTCGTCGAGCGCCGTCTCGAGCTCGGTGACGACGGATGACGACAGGGTGCCGCCCTTGGCGAGGTGGGTACGCAGATCGGTCCGCACCCGGGCGCGGAAAGCGTTGACCACGGCATCCGCTCGGTGCATCTCCTCTCGACTGAGGAGTCGGGAGTCGTCGCTCTCCGTGCGCGGCCGGCTCTTCGCGGCCGAGCGTTCACCCTTCTCGGCAGCGGCGAGGTCGGCGCGGAGGCTCTTCATCGCGTCCTGGACGCTCTGGCGGACTTCACTGGCGATCAGGCGCACGGAGTCCGTGATCCCGGCCTCGATCCCGGCGAGGTCGCCCTCCCGTGAGGCGAGCTCCGCGCGGCCGGCTTCGGTGATCGAGTAGATCGTGGTGCGGCCGTCGACGGTCTTCGTGACCAGGCCCTCCTCCTCGAGCTTCGCCAGTCGCGGGTAGATGGTCCCGGCGCTGGGCGTGTAGGTGCCGCCGGTGCGGTCGGTGAGCGACTGGATGATGCCGTAGCCGTGCTGCGGCGCCTCGGCGAGGAGCGACAGCAGGTACAGGCGGAGGTCGCCGTGCGAGAAGACGGCCGGGGTCATGCTTCCCACTCCTCGTCGTCGGTGATGGAGGCCGGGGTGCGGCGGAGGACGGTGACGCCACCGGAGACGGAGTTCGCGCGCAGGTCGACAAAGCGCCCGGCGAGCTCCCCGGTGGTGCCGGTGTAGTTGCTGGGGCCCGAGGTGCTGCGCTCGATCCCGTCGATGAGCAGCCGACCGCTCAGGGACCGGATGACGTAGTTCGCGGCGAGTGACTCGTCGAGGCGCACCGTGGTGCCGCCGGAGACCGAGTTGACGTTGATGGTGTTCACGTCGCCGGCCGCATCCACGAGCGTCGAGCCTGAGACGATGTCGACCGTCGCCTTGCGCATGGCCCCGGTGACGGCGACATCGCCGGAGACGCTGTTGGCGCTGATCGAACCGGTGAGTCCGCGCACCTGCACGTCGCCGGAGACGGAGTTGACCGTGAGGTCGCCGATCAGGGTGTCGACGATGATGTCGCCGGACACGGTGTTCAGGCGTGCGTCGTTGCGGATGCCCGAGACCAGGGCGCCGGCGCTGACCACGCCGAGGGTCAGGGCGATCGAGCGGGGGACCGCCACGCTCACCTCGGCGCGGGGGCCACCGGAGCCGAAGTTGCGGAACACCTCGAGGAAGTTGTCCCAGCCCAACTGCGGGTGGTCGATCTCGACCTCGCCGTCGTGGGACTCGATACGGAGGTCTTTGGTGGTGACACCGTGCACCTCGATGCGGATGCCGGGTTCGTCGTGGGCGATGACATCCACCTGTCCGCCGACCAGGCCCACCTTGAGGCGGGTGACGGACTCGATGTCGATGACGCGTTCCTCGCCCGGGGCGATGAGCCACTTCTCGGTCATGTGCTTCTCCTGTGTGAGTGTTCGAGATATATCGTGTGTTGCCACAGTAACACGATATATCTCGACATTGTCAACCCCGCGCGTCCGTCGGAGGGTCGATGGGCCGAGCGGTAGTCTTCGACGGAAGGACTTCGAGGGGAGAAGATGTGGCCGGGCGATCGACGAAGCAGCCCATCGCCGACCGAATGTACGAGGTGCTGCTGCACCAGTTCATGTCGGGGGAGCGGGCGGCGGGGCAGAGCCTGAACATCGGTGCCCTGTCACGCGAGCTGGATGTCAGTCAGACGCCCCTGCGTGAGGCCCTGGCGCGGCTGGAGCACACCGGACTCGTCCAGCGCGAGGCGCTGCGGGGCTACCGCGTGGCCCCGGTCATGACGCGGGAAGAGGTGGAGCAGCTCGGCGAGGCCCGCGTGCTGCTGGAGCCCCGTCTTGCCTACGAAGCCGCGCAGCGGACGACCCCGGAATTCCTGGAGGGTCTGCGCGAGGCGGTGGAGGACTTCCGGCGCTCGGCCGAGGTCGCCGACACCGAGACCGAAGGCTTCGACCTCTATTGGCGCAGCGATGCGCGCTTCCACATGATGATCGCCGCGCAGTCCGGCAACGCCTTCCTGGAGCTGTCCTATGCGGCACTCGGTGGGCAGATCCAGCGGTTCCGCCTGTTCTCGAAGTTCGGGCGCACGGGAGCGGTGAGTGCGGCGCCGGAGCACGATGCGGTCTACCAGGCGATCGTGGCCGGTGATGCCGAGGGCGCGGCCGACGCGATGCGCCACCACATCATCGGTGCCACCGAGCGGCTTCTGAACGCCTGAACGGCGAGCGGTTCCGCGAAGGAGGCGACCTGTCGCTCTTGGAGGGATTGCGCTATACTATTTTTTGTGAGCGCGCAGAGTGAGGGCACCATGTCGACGTCGACGACCGGATCAGCCGGACCGTCCGGATACGTCGCACGTCCGCTCGTCGAGGGCTTCCCCGGTAAGTCGAGTTCGCACGGCGCCTTCGGATGGAGCAGCCTGTGGCTGCTCGATGACGGCGTGCGTCGCGTGCTGGTCGATGCCGGACAGCCCGCGTACATCCCCCTCATCCATGCCGGCCTCGAGCGATACGGCCTGACCACGGACGACGTGACCGACGTGCTGCTGACGCACATGCACTGGGATCACGTCTCGAACTTCCCGATGTTCGCCAACGCCACGACCTGGGTGGGGGAGCGCGAGCTGCGCTGGGCGGCCGAGCAGCCGTCCGGGACCCCCTTCCTTCCCGACCTCCACGTGCAGGAGCTTCTTCGCCGCACGGATCGGGTCGGACGCATGGCGGCGGGCCAGGAAGTGCTCCCCGGCATCCATGCCGTCGACAGCGCAGGGCATACCCCGCACCACCTCGCGTTCTATCTCGAGCGTGCGGACGAGAAGCGCGTCTTCGCCGGGGATGCGGTCAAGAATCTGTACGAACTCGCCTCGGGGCGGGTCGACTCGACGCTCGACGCCGATGCCAGCGCGGCCACGATCGTGGCGATGCGCTCACTGCTGACCGACACCGGAGCCGGCCTCGTACCCGGACACGACGTCGAACTGCGATGGGAGGACGGCGAGGCACACCGCCGACGCCCCTCGGGAGCCGCGATCGGCTTCTTCGCCGACGCCTCCACGGGTGAAGAGGACCGCAGCATCGGCTGACCGCCGAGCGCGCACGAGAGGACGATGATGACGACAGTGCTGTACACCGGCGGGACCGGGCGCATGGGACGGGTGATCCGCGAGGGGCTCGCCTCCCGCTACGACCGCGTCGTGCTGTTCGCGCGGACCGACACCGATGAGTCGCTCTTCCCCGGTGAGGAGGTCGTGATCGGTGATCTCGGCGACCTCGACGCGCTCACGGCGGCGGCGGAGGGCGTGGACGTGATCGTGCATCTCGGCGGGATCGCGGACGAAGCGTCGTTCGAGGAGATCCGCCGCGTGAACATCGACGGCACCTACCACGTCTACGAAGCGGCGCGACGGGCCGGTGTGCGTCGTGTCGTCTACGCCAGCTCCAACCACGTCGTCGGTTTCCATCCCGCGGAGGAGGTGCTGGACGAGAGCGCATCGCTGCGTCCGGACACCTTCTACGGGGTCTCGAAGGCGTTCGGTGAGGCCCTCGCCAGCCTCTACCACGACAAGTGGGGGGTCGAGTCGGTGCTCGTCCGCATCGGCACCTTCCGTCCGGAGCCCGAGGACAGGCGTCAGCTCGCGCTCTGGCTCAGCTGGCGCGACGGGGTCGAGCTCTTCCGCTGTGCGATCGAGAGCGCCCCCGTGGGCTGCACGGTCGTCTACGGCTGCTCGGCCAACACCGGCCGCTGGTGGAACGGTGACGCGGGATGGACCGCGATCGGCTACGTGCCCCGTGACGATGCCGCCGACCACACCGACGGCGTGGACTTCGCCGCTCCGGCACCCACTCTGCACGGCGGTGCTTTCGCCGCCCCCGACTACGAAGGAGGGATCTGGTGACATCGCCCGATTCCCAGGATGTGCTGATCACCACCGCGTTCCTCGAACCCGGCGACGAGGTCGACCGGATGCTGCGCGGCGCAGGACTCACGACTCGGCATGAGCCGGAGCTCGAACGCCTCTCCGCCGAGGAACGGGCACGGGCGCTCTCGGGCGTCCGCGCGATCATCGCCGGCACTCGCCCGCTGGGCGAGGAGGAGTTCGCGCAGGCCCCCGCGCTGCGCATGATCGTGCGCACGGGCGTCGGCTACGACAGCGTCGACGTGGGGGCGGCGACGGCACGCCGAGTTCCTGTGTGCGTCACCCCCGGCGCCAACCGTCAGGCGGTCGCGGAGCACGTCTTTGCCCTGGCCCTCGCCTGTGCCCGGCGCATCCCCGAGAACATCAGCAACCTCGCCGCGGGCACCTGGCAGCAGCTCACCGGACGGGAGCTGCGGGGAGCGACTCTCGGAATCCTCGGGCTGGGCTCGATCGGCAAGGCGGTCGCGACGATCGCCGCGGGCTTCGGGATGAACGTCGTCGCGTACGATCCGTACTTCGACGAGGGCTTCGCCGCGGCCAATGGCATCCGTCGGCTCGAACTCGAGGATCTGCTCAAAGAAGCCGACTTCGTCACGCTGCACCTGTTCCTCGACGAGACGACCCGGAACCTCCTCGACGCCTCTCGCCTGGCCCTGATGAAGTCCGACGCGGTCCTCATCAACACCGCGCGCGGAGGCATCATCGACGAGGACGCCCTGGTCGCCGCCGTCCGCGACGGGCTCATCGGCGCCGCCGCTCTCGACGTCTTCGCGGACGAGCCGCTGCGGGCATCGAGCCCACTCCTGCACACCCCCGGCATCCTCGCCACGACGCACGTCGCGGGCGCGACCCGCGAGGCCCGTGGCGAGTCCGGCCGCATGGCCGCGCGCAACGTGATCGCGACTCTCCGCGGTCAGGCTCCCGAGTTCGTGGTGAACCCCGACTACGACGCGGTGACCGCATGATCGTCGAAACCTCTTCGGGGCCGGTGCGCCTCGCCGCCAACCTCAAGTGGATGTTCACCGAGGTCCCCTTCGCCGAGCGGTTCGACGCGGCCGCCGAAGCGGGCTTCACCGCGGTGGAGTTCGCCTCGCCCTACGAGCTCGCGCCCGCAGAAGTGCGTCGGCTGCTCGACGATGCGGGTCTCGCGCAGATCCTCATCAACACGCCCGCCGGACCCGCGGGGACGCCTACGGCCTCGGGCGCGGCCTTCGTGCCCGGTGCCGAGCAGGAGTTCCGCGAGGGGGTGCTGCGGGCGTTGGAGTACGCGACGGTTCTCGGTGCGAGGGTGGTCCACGCCATGGCCGGCATCAGGCCGTCCGGAGCCGACGCCGACACGGCCTTCGCGACCTATGTGTCGAACATCTCCTGGGCGGCCGAGCAGGCACGTGGCACGGGGGTCCGGCTGGCACTGGAAGCGATCAACAAGCGTGATCAGCCCGGCTACGGCCTCGCCTCGATGGAGACCGCGGCGGCGGTGGCGCAGGTGGTGGATCCCGACATCGTCGGCGTGCTCTTCGACGTCTACCACGCGCAGGTCGACCGCGGGAACGTCATCGAGCGTTTCGAGCAGCTCCGGCCGATGGTCGCGCATGTGCAGATCGCCGACAACCCCGGTCGCGGCGAACCCGGAACCGGCGAGATCGCCTACGAGCGCGTGCTCGCCCGGATGGCGCAGAGCGGATACCCCGGGTGGATCGGCTGCGAGTACGCTCCCGTCGCGGGCACCCGCGACGGGCTCACCTGGATCGAGAGGACCCTCCGGTGACCGACCCGAGAATCGCGCTCATCAGCGCGACACCCCTGGCGATCGCCCCGGCGGCCGCCGCCCTCACCGCCGCCCTTCCCACGGCGACGGTGTGGAACCTGCTCGATGATCGTCTCCTGGCCGATGCGCAGACCGAGGGCGGCATCACCGCACCGCTGGCTGCGCGCATGGACAGCCTCATCGAGCTCGCTCTGGCCGGGGGAGCGGATGGCGTGCTGCTCACGTGCTCCCAGTTCGGAGAGCGTGCCGACCGGCGGGAGAGCGACGCCGACGGTGTCACCGTGCTCTCGGCCGACGGTCCCCTCTTCGCCGAAGCCGTCGCCGCCGCCCCCGAACGGGTTCTGCTCGTCGCCTCGTTGGCTTCGGCCGCGAGCGACAGCGGAGCGCGTCTGGAGCAGGCGTTCGCGGCTGCCGGGTCGGCGGCGCGCGTGCACCCGCTGGTGATCCCGGACGCGGCCGCGCCCCTCTCCGCGCCGGAGCTCGTCGATACACTGGCTGCAGGGATCGCCGGCGTCGACGAGCCCTACGACCTGGTGGTTCTCGCCCAGTACTCGCTCGCGGGGGCCGCGTCGTCCCTCGCGGATCGCTTCGGTGTCACGGTCCTGGACGGGCCGGCCGCAGCCGCGCGACGGTTGACCGCGGCACTCCGGGAGGATCGAGGATGATCGGCGTCATCGCCGATGACATGACGGGGGCGACGGATGTCGCGGCGGCCCTGCGCCGGGCGGGACTGCGCACGCTCCTCGTTCTCGGCACCGAGCTCGACGAGCACGCTGGTCCCGCCGACGGCATCGTCATCGGACTGAAGACCCGGTCCCTTCCCGTCGAGGAGGCCGTCGCCCAGAGTCTCGCCGCGCTCACGGTGCTACGGCGTCAGGGAGCGGATCGCATCTACGTCAAGTACTGCTCGACGTTCGACTCCACGGACGAGGGCAACATCGGTCCGATCACGGAGGCGATCGCCGACGCCCTTCGCGCGGATCTCGTGGTGACGACGCCGGCCGCACCCCTGCACGGTCGCACCGTCTACCGCGGCCACCTCTTCGTCGGCGACGTGCTGTTGGCAGAGACGCACATGCGCGACCACCCGGTGACTCCGATGCGCGACTCCTCGGTGCCGCGGCTCCTCGCGGCGCAGTGCACGGCACCGGTCGGGCTCCTGCCCCTCGACGTGGTGCAGCGGGATGCCGACTCCGTGCGCGAGGTCATGCGACGGTCGCGTGCGGAGGGGATCCGTCACCTCGTCGCCGACGCCGTGACCGATGCCGACCTCGCCGTCCTCGCCGACGCCGTCGACGGGGAGGTCCTCGTGGCCGGATCCGCCGGGCTCGTCGGAGCGATGGCTCTGCGGGAGACGGCGGGCGGCACGACGGCGCCCACGCCCCCATCGGGTCGCACCGCGATCATCGCGGGCAGCTGCTCCCGACGCACGCTCGAGCAGATCGACCGCTTCGTCGGTTCGGGCGGCCCCGCTCATCGCGTCGTGGCCGAGCCCGGCGACACCGCCGAGGAGCTGGCTGCGCGCGCGGTGGAGTGGTGGGAGCACCTGCCCTCCGACGCGGATGCCCTCCTCTACTCCTCCACCCCGGCAGCGGAGCGCCGCCAGGATGTGCCGGGTGCCGGCGAGCTCTACGAAAGGGCGGCGGGCCTCATCGCCTCGCAGCTGTCGGATCGAGGTGTGAAGCGTCTGCTCGTCGCCGGAGGGGAGACCTCCGGCGAGGTCGTCCGGGCCCTCGGCACGACCGTCGCGGTGGTGGGGGAGGAAGTCGCACCGGGCGCCCCCTGGATCCACGACGAGGAGCGCGACGTGCATCTGGTCCTCAAGTCCGGGAACTTCGGCGAGGAGGACCTCTTCGTCGAGGTCGCGGCACAGGGGCGCACGGCATGAGCGCCGATGCCCGCCGCGCGATCGAACGCGTCGCCCACTCGATCCACCGCCGCGGCCTCACGCATGGCCGCACCGGGAACCTCGCCGTGCGCGACGGGGACCGCGTGCTGCTCACGCCGACCGGGGTCAGCCTGGCCGACGTCGACGCGGACCGGCTGTCGGTGGTCGCCCTCGACGGATCGCACCTCGACGGTCCGAAGCCGACGAAGGAAGCCTTCCTCCATGTCGCGCTGCTGCGTGTGCGGCCGGAGGCGAATGCGGTGGTGCACACGCACTCGGTCCATGCCGCCGCGGTGTCGTGCCTGTCCGACGTCGATCCCGAGAATCCGATCCCGCCCCTGACCGCGTACTACGGCATGCGCGTGGGGAAACTGCGGATGCTGCCCTACTTCGCTCCGGGAGACCCGGCAGCGACCGGCGCCGTCGAGGAGGCCGCGCGGTTGACCCATGCCCTGCTCCTGCGCAACCACGGCCCCGTCGTCGCCGGGGCCGATCTGGACACCGCGCTCGACGCGGTGGAGGAGCTCGAGCACACCGCGCAGCTGTTCCTCCTCACGCGCGGCCTCGCCACGTCGCCCCTCACCTCGGCGCAGCTGCACGCGTTCGCCACGCCCTCCGGAAGGACCTCCTCGTGATCACCCTGTACAGCGGGCTCGTCGTCAAGAGCCCCCTCGTCGAGCACGTCATCCCCGCGTTCGAGCGCGAGACCGGCACGCACATCGAGGCGACGTTCGAGCCCACCACCGTGCTCCTGGAGCGCATCTCCGCGGGGGCACGGCCGGATCTGGTGCTCGGCGTCTCGTCCTCCGTCACCGATCTCGCGGCGCAGGGTCTGGTGGACCCCGAGGTCGTCGCCGAGATCGCGGTCTCCGCCGTCGGTTTCGCCCGACCGGACGACGCGGCAGGACCGGCCGACGACTCGGCGACGACGTTCCTCGACTATCTGCTCGCCGCCCGTGCCGTCGCTTACACGCTCAGCGGGGCGAGCGGTGTGCATTTCATGAAGATGCTTCGCGAGCGCGGCCTCCTCGAACGCATCGATGAGCGCGCGGTGCGATGCGAGAGCGGACTCACGGCTGAGGCGCTGCTCGACGGACGTGCCGACGTCGCGATCCAGCAGGTGAGCGAGCTGCGCTCGGTCCCCGGTGCGCATGTCGTCGAACCGATTCCCCACGAACTGCAGTCCTACGGGCGGTTCGCCGTCGGTGCCCGTCCCGGCGCCGGCGACGACGCGTCCCGATTCGTCACCCTCTTGACCGAGAAGCCGGCACAGGACGCATTCGCCGCGTTCGGGCTGTCGCGTCCCTGAAACCCGAACGAGGAGAGCACCCATGAGAAGAGTCATCGTCGACACCGACACCGGGGTGGATGACGCCCTGGCGCTGATGCTTCTGGCCGCCGATCCGGAGGTCGAGATCCTGGCGGTGGTCAGCGTCTTCGGCAACACCACCGGAGAGCGGGCCGCCGACAACGCACGGTACGTTCTGGACACCTGCGGACGCACCGACGTTCCGGTCTACCGCGGGGCGGACGAGCCGCTGGTGCAGGAGCTGCGGATGAACCCGGGCATCCACGGCGAGGACGGCTTCGGCAACACGGGACTCCGGCCCGCCGAGTCGGTCGACCCCGAGCCGGTCGGTGTCTCCGTCGTGCTCGACCTCGTCGACCGATATGACGGCGAGATCGACTATCTCGCGCTCGGTCCGCAGACGAACCTCGCCGCTGCTGTCGAGGCCCGGCCCGACCTGCTGCAGCGACTTCGCTCGACCACCATCGTCGGGACGCTCGGCCCGGCGCTGTACCACGACACCGCGCCGTGGGAGGATCGTCGGTTCCGGGTCTCGCGTGACCCCAACGTGTCGTTCGACATCGACGCCGCGCGTGTCGTCGCAGCCCACGAGGGCGACGTCACCTGGTGCGGGCCGTACGTCACCCGTCAGGCCCTCGTCCCTGAGGACTTCTTCCTCGACATCGCCTCGTCGACCGGCTTCGCGCCCGCGCAGCTGATCACCGCGATCAGTCGTGACTATGCCGGCTTCTACTCGCGTTCCTACCCGCAGCCGGAGGGGCGCCGGGTCATGGGCATCAACGACAGCATGGCGGTGGCGAGCCTGCTGTATCCGGAACTCGTGACCGGGGCGGTCATGCGGCCGCTCGAGACCTTCCGCGACCCCGAGACCGGAGACCGCTACCTCGCCGGCGTGCATCCGGTGAAGGACGAGACGCGACCGATCCACCGCGTCGTCTTCGACATGGATTTCGACGGCGTGCTGGAGCGGATCGGCGAGGTGCTGCGGCGTCCGCTGCCCTGGCGCTGACCTCCGCGAACGGCTCAGTCGTAGGTGCGCGCGCGAACCCACGGCATCGGCAGCAGATCGGCGGCGGTCACCCACACCGGGTGGCCGCCGCCGTCCGCGAGCGTGCGGATGCCCGGTGCGATCGCGGGCACGACTTCCCGGCAGACGCCGCAGGGGTTGAGGATCACGGTCGTGCCGTCGTCGCGCAGGCCGACCGAGACGATGGCTTCGATCTCCTGCTCACCTCCGATCCGGGCGTTGGCGAGGGCGGTGCTCTCCGCGCAGACGCTCTCTCGTGGGGTGCGCAGGCTGAGGCCGAGGTAGATGGCACCGGAGGCTCCGCGCGCGGCGGCGGCGACGCGGTGGAGGTTCGCATCGTGCGCACGGATGATCAGGTCGGATGCGGCGGCGAGGAGCCGTCGGTCGTCGTCGTTGAGCGAGGAATTCACGATGAACTCTTTCCGTCACGAAGGGGGCTACTGCTATACTATAGTCGTACTCGGATCTGCTTCCCGAAGATGAGCACTCCTCGCCGTTGGGTGAGAACTGTGTCATGACCAGGGGATATCCGCATTCAAGGGTCGATCAACTCCCTCTCGGGGGCAGAGCAAAGGAGCTCCATGAGCACTGAAGAAGTAGTGGCCACCGCACCGCAGCAGCTGAGGGGCAAGGCGAGCCGCACCGAGCGCAAGAACCTCCGTGCCTTGAGCTGGGGGCACGCGCTCGAATGGTACGACTGGGCGATCTTCGGACTGCTGTCGGTCTACCTCGGCGCGGCGTTCTTCCCCTCCGACAGTCCACTCGCCTCGACCTTGAACGCACTCGCCGTCTTCGCGGTCGGGTTCGTCGCACGTCCGCTCGGCGGGGTCGTCTTCGGCTTCGTGGCCGACCGCTTCGGGCGCAGGAAGATCATGATCTTCGCCGTCGGCGCGGTCGCGCTGGGCAGCTTCATCATCGGCGTGCTCCCCGACTACCAGACCATCGGAGCCCTCGCGCCGATCGTCGTCGTGATCGCGCGCCTCCTCCAGGGACTCTCCGCCGGTGTGGAGGCGCCGCTCGGCACGGCGTACGCGCTCGAGCTGGTTCCGAACCGCCCCGGTTACGTCGCCGGCTTCTTCGCGTTCTTCAACAACCTGGGCAACCTGCTCGCACCCACGTCGATCTTCCTGATCAGCCTGCTGCTGGGCCCCGAAGCCCTCGCCGCGTACGGCTGGCGCATCCCGTTCATCGTGGGTGGTCTGTTCGGTCTGATCGTGCTGTGGCTGCGTCGGACGCTGCCCGAGACCCTCGACACCGCGGCGATCCGCACGGTGGGTGCGGTCCCCACCAAGGACAACTCGGTGTGGCGCGACGTCCGCAAGTACTGGCTGAGCGTGCTCGCGACCGTCTTCATCGTCGGTGCGATCCAGGCGTACAACTACACGTGGATCGCCGGACTCCCGAACCTCGCCAACGGCACGTTCGGGGAAGACCCCACCGCCGTGTTCGCCATCACCACGGGCATGGGTGTCTTCCTGACGGTCGGAGCCTTCGCGCTGAGCCGCATCCTCGATCGGTTCCCGATGTCCAAGTGGTTCGTCGTGGCGCGTCTCGCGGCCATCCCGACGATCTTCCTGGCGTTGCTGTACTCGCAGCCCGGGGTCGGCACGCTCGCCGGCGTGATGTTCGGTGGGGCGATCGTGCTGCTCCTGAACATGACCATCTTCGTCGTCGTGTCCAACTCCCTGCTGCCGCAGCATATCCGCGGCACCGGGCTCGGTCTCGGCTACGGCCTGGGAGTGGCCATCTTCGGTGGCACCGCCTCGTACCTGCTCCTCTGGCTGCAGAGCCAGGGCATGATGTGGATCTTCCCGATCTACATCGCGGCCCTCTGCGCGATCAGCGTGGTGCTCTACGTCCTCGCGAAGCGCCGCAACGGCCTCTTCGTGGGCAAGTGACCTCCTGATGGATCTGTGGCGCGAGATCGTCGGCTGGGCCGGCAGCGCTCTCTTGATCGTCTCGCTCTTGCAGCCGACGATCTCGCGCCTGCGCTGGTTGAACCTCGGAGCCTCTTCGCTGCTGATGGGGTACAACCTGATGCTCGGCAGTGCGCCCATGGTCGCCCTCAACATCACGCTGATCGCGATCAACTGCTGGTACCTCTTCGTCTACACGCGTTCCGCCCGCGCCGCACGGCTGAGGGCGGCGACCGTGGACGGGCTCAGTGAAGCGTCCGATCGGCAGACCAGCCGCTAGGACATGAAAGAAAGCATGGATATGGAACGACTGATCATTGACACCGACCCCGGGATCGACGACGCGGGGGCGCTGTTCTGGGCACTCTCCTCCGACGCCTTCCAGATCGAGGCGCTGACCACGGTGTTCGGCAACGTCGATGTCGACACGGCGACGGCCAACGCCCGCAAGATCGCCGCCGTCGCCGGTCGTTCCGACCTGCCGATCTGGAAGGGTGCCAGCCGGCCACTGGTCGGCGAACCCCACTTCGCGGAGCACATCCACCGTCCTGGCGGGGTGGGCTTCTGGGAGTACCCGGACCCGGACCCCCAGGCCGAGGTCGAGCCGGACGCCGTCCGCCGGATGATCGACACGGTCATGTCGGCTCCGGGCGAGGTGACGATCATGGCCCTCGCGCCCCTGACGAACGTGGCTCTGGCCATCACGCTGGAGCCGGAGTTCGCGCGCTCGGTGCGTCGCATCATCTACATGGGCGGCGCGGCACTCACGTGGGGCAACGTCACGCCCGTCGCGAGCGCGAACATCTTCAACGATCCCGAAGCCGCGGAGATCGTCATCCAGTCCGGGGCACCCCTCACGCAGGTCGGCCTGGACGTGTCCCGGAGCTTCGCCCTCACGCCGGACCACGTCCGCACGCTGTGGGAATCGCGCTCGCCGATGGGTCTGGCGCTGTGCGAGATGATCGGATACCCGGATCGTCAGGACGATCCCGACGAGATGCCCGAGTGGAAGACGGAGGGCATGCACCTCAACGACGTGCCCTGCGTCGCCTATGCCCTCAACCCCGACTGGTTCACGGTGCGCAACCTCCGTGTGGACGTCGAGCTGAACGGGACGCACACCCGCGGACAGACCGTCGTGCAGATGATCGATCGCTGGCAGGGGGTGCCGAACGTCGACGTGCTGTTCGACATCGATGCGCAGGCGGTCGCCGACGCGCTCACGGCCTCGCTCACCGCGTTCGGAACCGCCACCGACTGACGTCTTCGCCCTGAACGGCCCCACCCTCGGAATCGGGGGTGGGGCCGTTCGTGTGTTTTGGGGTCTTGACCTTGACGCGGCGTCAACTTCTAGAGTCGAGTCATCGAACGGAAGGAGGCGTAGGCATGGACACGGACGACTGGTCGATCCAGGAGATCGCGCGGCTGGCCGGCACAACGAGTCGCACGCTGCGGCACTACGACCACATCGGTCTGCTGCCGCCGACGCGCATCGCGCACAACGGCTACCGGCACTATGACGCGCAGGCGCTCGTGCGACTCCAGCGCATCCTCCTGTTGCGGGAGCTCGGACTCGGGCTGCCGCAGATCGCGGAGGTCCTCGGAGCATCCACCGACCGGATGCCCTCGCAGACCGAAGCCGCCGCACTGGAAACCCATCTCGCGCTGCTGCGCGAGGAGCAGACCCGGCTGGCGCGACAGATCGCGTCGGTCGAATCCACCATCACGGCATTGAGAGGAGGTGAACGACTCATGGCAGAGAACATGTTCGACGGTTTTGACCACACGCAGTACAAGGGCGAGGTCGAGGAGCGCTGGGGCAAGAAGGCCTACGCCGACAGCGACCGCTGGTGGCGCGGGATGACGGATGCCGAACGCGCCGACTGGCAGCAGCGCGTGTCCGACCTCGGGCGCGACTGGATCGCCGCCGCGGAGAGCGGTATCGATCCGGCATCCTCCGAGGCTCAGGAGATCGCGCGGCGCCACGTCGAGTGGCTCACGGGCATCCCCGGCACACCCGCCGCCGTCCCCGGAGGCGACGTCAAGGCGTACGTGATCGGGCTCGGCGAGATGTACGTCGCGGATCCGCGTTTCGGCGCGAACTACGCGACCTCATCCGGCGGAACGCACGGTGCGGAATTCGTCCGCGACACGCTGCGCATCTACGCGGAGGGCAACCTCTAGCCCAGATCCTCCTTCCGGTCGCGATATGTCACCCCGAATCACCGTTTCGGCTGCCATATCGCGACCGGAACGGGCGACCGGAACGGGGAGGGGCGTACCGAACGGGCGACCGGAACGGCGCGGGGGCGTACCGAACGGGCGGGCGGGATGCAAGGGGGCGCTCGCGGGGTGGTCCCGGGCGTAGGGTCGGGGCATGGCTCACGGATCCCGGCGCAGGAACCCCGCGCCGATGTTCGTCGCCGCGGCCGCGGTCTATGCCGCGAACTGCATGCTCGGCGCGTCGGTCGCGGCGCGGATCGTCGACACCCGGAACTTCCGGTGGCTGCATCACCTGCTCTACATCGCCACGTGCACGTCCTTCGGTGCCGCGGTCGTCTCGGGATCCGCAGGCCGGTCCCGCCAGGGCCGTCGTGCCGCACTCGCGGTGCTCCCGGCCGCCGTCCCCCTCGCCGCGATCCCCTACCTCGGCACGCACACCCGGCGGCATCCGCTGGTCGCGCTCACCGCCGCCCCCTTCATCGTCGCGGGGCTGGTGCTCTCGCGATCCGCCGCCGACCGGAAGTGACACGCATGGAACTGCTCGACGCCATCCGCCGCCGCAAGACCACGAACGGGGCTTTCCTGCCCGACCCCGTCTCCGAGGAGCATCAGCGCATCCTCCTGGAAGCCGCTGGGCGCGCGCCGTCGCAGCTGAACAGTCAGCCCTGGCGGTTCGTCGTGATCGAGAGCCGCGACACCATCGAGCAGATCGCACGCATCTCGGGCGAGAGCATGACCGAGGCGATGTCGAACGGCACGTTCTTCGAGCGCTACAAGCCGTACTTCCGCTTCAGCGAGGCCGAGATGGAGGAGAAGCGCAGCGGCATGCTCTTCGACAAGCTGCCCGCCGCACTGCGCCCCTTCACGAGTCAGGTCTTCACGAAGCGCGGGCAGACCCTCATGAACACCTTCGGGGTTCCGAAGACCCTCGGTGCCGAGAACCGCAAGCTGGTGGCCGGATCACCGCTCCTGCTCGGGGTCATGCTCGACCGGAGCGAGTACCGGCCGGGGCAGCTCTCGTCGTTCTACTCCGTGTTCAGCATGGGAGCCGCGATGGAGAACGTCTGGCTCACCACGGTCGAGCTCGGGATGGGGATCCAGTTCATCTCGTTCCCGATGGAGGTGCCTGGTCGCTGGGACGAGATCGTGCAGCTGCTTCGTGTGCCCGACGACCTGGAGCTCATGGCCGTCTACCGACTCGGCTACCTGCCACCGGAACAGCGTCGTCCCGCGATCGACTGGTCGAGCAGTCAGCGCAAGCTCGTCTCGCAGTACGTGTTCCGCGAGAACGGCGAGACACCGCAGGAGGGATGGGATGGCGCGCCGCCCCGGGGCGAGATCATTCCCGGTCCTCGCCCGACAGAGGCGTGAGATCGCGCAGCGCCGGTCCCTCGATCCGGGTGCCGTCGACGCGGAAGCGTGAGGCGTGCAGGGGACAGTCCCACGAGCACTCGGCGTCGTTCCACGTGAGCACTCCGCCCAGATGAGGGCACACCGCGCTCACTGCGCGGGTGACGCCGTCGACCGTCGATACCGCGACCGGCCGACCCGCGCGGTTCGCCACCGCGCCCTGGCCTTCGGCGGGCCGCGGGACGGGGGTGGGGTGGCGTTCCGCCTCCGTCCACCCGGACGCGAGGGCCGCAGCCACCTTCCCGCCTTCCTTCGCACCGCGCCCCAGATCGGCGGGGACCGTGAGCCGTGTGCCGATCGTGGTCATCCAGGCCGCGCGCTCGCGGCGAGGGGTGCCGAGGATCTCGGCTGTGAGGCGCAGCGCAGCGGCCGGACCGTTCGAGAGGCCCCATTTGCCGTAGCCGGTCGCGAAGCGGATGCGACCGAGACCGCGTGGCATCGCCCCCACGAACGGGATGAGGTCGTGCGACTCGTAGTCCTGCGCCGACCATCGATGCGTCTCCTCGGCGCCGGGGAAGTGCAATCGGGTCCAGGCGATGAGGTCGTCCACCGCTGCGGCCTCGCCACCTCCGCGACCGACCGGATGACCGTTGCCGCCGACGACGAGCTGGGCTTCTCCGCCCGGACCGTCCTCTGCCCTCACCGGACGGATCGAGCGGGTGGGGCCGTCGACCGAGAGGAAGGTGCCGTCCGGGAGGCCGCCCGGCACGCGGAAGGCGACGCAGTACGACCGCAGCCCTCTTGTCTTGGCGAAGTACAGGCCGCGGTCCGTGATCGGTGTGCCGGTCGCGAGCACGATGTGGTCGCCGAAGAGCGGTCCGTCCACGGTGTCGACCCGGCCGGCGAAGGCGCGTGTCCCCGTCGCCCGGACTCCGGTGTGCACCGTGCCGCCCGACGCGAGCAGCTCGGTGACGAGGGCCTGGGCCACCGCGACCGGATCGATCGTCACCTGATCGTCGAGCGCGACCGCCGCGGCCATCGGGAACGTCGTCTTCGGTCGGGTCGTCGCCATCAGCAGCCTCGTCGGCAGCCCGGCTTCCCGCGCGGCGGTGTGCTGGTCCCGGACGATCCCCGCCCCGGCCGGACCCTGCGCGTAGGAATGATCGGTGCGGCGGGTGTAGGTCACGCCGGCCATGTCGGCGAACGCGGTCAGCCACTCCATCCCCGCGCGATTGGCGTCGACGTAGGCCCGCACGAGAGAGGCCGGATGGTGCCGTCGGAGCGCTTCCAGGTGCGCGCCGTGGAGGATCGAGAGCTTGCCCGTGTTCGCACCCGTCGCGAGCTCCGCGATCCCGCCCGCATCGATCACCGCGACGTCGAGTCCGGCGCGGGTGAGCATCACGGCGGTAGAGAGTCCGGTGATGCCCGCCCCGACGACGACCACGTCGTGATGCGCGCCCGCCTCGAAGGGGGAGCCCACGGGCAGGTTCTTCTCGAGCTTCCACAGTGGTCTCATTCCGACAGTCAACGTTGCGAGGAGCGAGGGAGCCACGCCCTTGACATCGACTCGGCGCGCTGGCACGCGCGACTAAGGTGGCGAGCATGACCTTCCGCCGCATCCTGCTCGTCGCCGTGGGCGGTATGGTCGGCACGGCGGCGAGGCTGGGACTCGGACTGATGGTGCCCGACGCGGGTGGCTTTCCGGTGGCCGTGCTGCTCGCCAACGTCCTCGGAGCCGTGCTGATCGGAGTGCTGGCCGCGCGCCTCCCCTCCTCCACGGACCTCCGTCTGGCTCTCGGCACCGGAGCGCTCGGCGGATTCACGACGTACAGCGCGTTCATGACGGGCACGGTGGAGCTGTGGGCGGACGCACCGGTGCTCGCGGCCGCGTACGCCATCGGCAGCCTGGTGCTCGGCCTGGCCGGAGCGGCGCTCGGTCTGCGCTTCGGCAGACCCCGCCACGGAGCACCCGCGTGACCCCGCTGCTCTTCCTCGGTGCCGCGCTCGCCGGCGGAGTCGGTGCGGTGCTGCGCTATCTCGTCGACCTCGGTGTCGCGCGGCTCGCCGGCCGCCGCTTCCCGTGGGGCATCCTCCTCGTGAACGTATCCGGCTCCTTCGCTCTCGGGGTGGTCACCGCGGCTCTCCCTGACGCGGCGTTCGTGCTCGGCGCCGGACTGCTGGGCGGATACACGACGTTCAGCACCGCGATGCTCGACACGGTCGCACTGTGGCGAGACGGCGAGCGCGGGTCCGCGGTGTTCAACGCGGTCGGGATGCTCCTGCTCGGCGTCCTCGCCGCCGCCCTCGGCCTGGCACTCGGCACCGCCCTCTGACCCCCCCGGACCGCCCCGGCCCCGTCTCGCGGTCCCATCCCCCCGCTGTCCCGTCCCCCCGCGGTCCCGTCCCCGTCGTGCGGTCCCGTCCTCGTCGTGCAGTCCCGTCCTCGTCGTGCGGTCCGTCGCGAAGGTCGACACCCCCTCTGCTCGCCGAGGCCCCCTCTGGATCGCACCAATCAGCGGGGGCGTCGGCGGTGAACGGGGGTCTCGGCGGAGACGGACGGGAGAGACGGACGGACGAGAGAGACGGGGACGGGAGAGACGGACGGACGAGAGAGACGGGGACGGGGACGGGACGGGACGGGACGGGACAGGGTGAAGCGGGGGTTGCGGGGGTGGGAAGGGGCGGGGTACTCTCCTTGCTAATCGATTAACGCTAAACGATTAACACCCGTTCCTGCACTCGTGCACTGTCGAAGGAGACACCGATGCCCCGTACGACCCGCCGCGCTCTGGGCGCCCTCGCCGCGTCTGCGGCCGCCGTCCTCGCCCTCAGCGCCTGCTCCTCTGCGACCGCGGGGGAGAGCTCCGACGGTGACGTCACCCTCAGCTACGCCATCTGGGACGAGAACCAGAAGCCCGCGATGGAGGACATCGCCGCGGCGTTCACGAAGGAGCACCCGAACGTCACGATCGACATCCAGGTCACCCCCTACAAGGAGTACTTCACCAAGCTGCAGACCGCCGCGACGGGTGGCTCGGCAGCCGACGTCTTCTGGATGAACGGCCCGAACTTCCAGCTCTACGCCTCGAACGGCCAGCTCGCCCCTCTCGACGACGGCGGGATCGACGCCGCGGACTACCCCGAGGGCCTGATCGACCTGTACACCTACGACGGCAAGCTCTACGGCGCCCCGAAGGACTTCGACACCGTCGCCCTCTGGTACAACAAGGCGCTGTTCGACGCTGCCGGGGTGGAGTACCCCTCGGCGGGGTGGACGTGGGATGACTTCACCGCGGCCGCCGCGAAGCTCACCGATCCCGCGAAGGGGCAGTTCGGCGTCGCGGCGAGCCAGTACGGCCAGGAGAACTTCTACAACTCGATCGCCCAGGCCGGTGGAGAGGTCATCTCCGCCGACGGCACGAAGAGCGGATACGGATCGCCCGAAGCACTCGCCGGCATCGAGCTGTGGACCGACCTGATCGCCGCCGGCTCTTCGCCCACGGCACAGCAGATGACCGACACGAACCCCGAGGACTTCTTCCTCTCCGGCAAGGTCGCCATGTTCCAGAACGGGTCGTGGGCGGCCATCGCCTACGCGGACAACGCCGACATCGGCGGTGACGTCGACGTGGCACCGCTGCCCGCCGGCGCCGAAGGCAACCAGAGCGTGATCCACGGTGTCGGAAACGTCGCCAACGCGAAGAGCGCCCACCTCGCCGAGGCCAAGATGTTCGCCGAGTTCGCCTCCGGTGAGCAGGCCGCGAAGATCCAGGCCGAGACCGGCACCGTGATCCCGGCGTTCGACGGCACGCAGCAGGCGTGGGTCGACGCGCTTCCCCAGTACGACCTGCAGGTCTACATCGACGCGCTCGAGAACGCCGTCCCGTACCCGGTGTCCAAGAACACCTCCGCCTGGACGAGCATCGAGAGCGAGGTGCTCTCCCAGGTGTGGTCGGGTGCGGTGACCCCGAAGGACGGCCTCCAGGATCTCGCCGCCCAGATGCAGGCGGCACTGGACGCCGAGCAGGACTGATCGTATGACCGTCCTCGCGCCGCGCGCGGTCGAGACGGCGGAGCGGATGCCGGAGCCGCAGGGCTCCGGCGTCCGTCGCCGCCGTCGGAGTCCCGGAGCTTCGCCCTGGTGGGCGCTGGTCTTCCTCGGGCCGACCGCACTGGGCATCGCCGTGTTCTACCTGTGGCCGACCGTCCGGACCCTCATCATCTCGTTCACGAAGTCGGGGCCGTTCGGCGGGTCCGAGTGGGTGGGCATCGAGAACTACACGCGTCTGTTCCAGGATCCCGAGCTCATCGGGGCCCTCCGCAACACCGCGGTCTACACGGTCATCGCGCTCATCGGCATCCCTCTCGCGGTCGGGATCGCCGCCCTGCTGAACACCGCCGGGCTCAAGGGCCGCAGCGCCTACCGCACGCTGTACTTCATCCCCGTCGTCACGATGCCGGCCGCCATCGCGCTGGTCTGGCGCATGATCTACAACGGCGACTACGGGGTGCTCAACGCCGCTCTGGGGGCCGTCGGCATCGAGGGGCGCAGCTGGCTCACCGACCCGAACACCGCGTTGATCGCGATCGCCGTCGTCGGGATCTGGGCGGGGCTGGGCACCAACATCGTGATCTTCCTCGCCGGTCTCCAGGGCATCCCCGACACGATCCTGGAGGCGGCCGACCTCGACGGCGCGGGTCCTGTGCGCAAGTTCTTCTCGATCACGATCCCGCTGCTGTCGCCGTCGATCTTCTTCGTCAGCGTGATCAGCGTGATCGGGGCGCTGCAGGTGTTCGACCTGATCTACATGATGCTCGGACGCAGCAACCCCGCGATGCCGAACACCCGCACCGTCGTCTATCTCTTCTACGAAGCGGGCTTCCTCGACAACGACCGCGGCTATGCGGCCGCCGTCGCCTTCCTCCTGCTCGTGATCATCCTGATCCTCACGATCGTGCAGTTCCGTCTGCAGAAGAAGTGGGTGCACTATGAGTGACGTCTCGCTCGACACGCGCGCCGTGGTCGGCGCTCCCGCCGGCCGCTCGGGCACGCGCGCCGGGAAGCCGAGGAATCGTGGCCTCTGGATCGTGCACCTCGTGCTCCTCCTCGGCGCCGTGCTGATGGTCTTCCCGTTCGTCTGGCAGCTGCTGACCTCGTTCAAGACGCTGTCGGACTCCGTGCAGGTGCCGCCGTCGTTCCTGCCGCGTGAATGGGTGTTCACGAACTTCGCCGAGGTCTTCGACTCGATGCCGTTCGGGCAGATGTTCCTGAACTCCGTGCTCCTCACGGTCGGGCGCACGGTCGGACAGGTGGTGCTGTGCACGATGGCGGGCTACGCGTTCGCACGCATCCCGTTCCCCGGCCGCAACGCCCTGTTCGTGGTGTTCCTCTCGGTGCTGATGGTGCCGTCGCAGCTCTACCTGCTGCCGCAGTACGAGATCATCCAGTCGCTGGGGTGGCTCAACACCCTGCAGGCGCTCATCGTGCCCGGCATCTTCAGCGCGTTCGGCACCTTCCTGATGCGGCAGTTCTTCATGTCGATGCCTGCCGAGCTCGAGGAGGCCGCGCGCATCGACGGCGCGAATCCGTGGCAGACCTTCTGGCGGATCATGGTTCCGCTCGCGAAGCCTGGCATCATCGCACTTGTGGTGTTCACCGTGCTGTGGTCCTGGAACGATCTGCTCTGGCCGTTGATCGTGACGACCGACCCCGCGAAGATGCCGCTGTCGGTCGGGCTCTCGCAGCTGGTCGGCATCCACGGCACGGACTACCCAGTGCTGATGGCGGGTGCGCTGCTGGCGACGCTCCCGATGCTGGTGACCTTCATGATCCTGCAGCGGCAGTTCATCCAGGGCATCGCGTTCAGCGGATCGAAGGGCTGAGTCATGGCGAAGAGCGAGCACCAGGTGCCTCGGCGCCCGACCCTGCGCATGGTGGCCGAACGGGCCGGGGTGTCGACCGCGACCGTGTCGTATGTGTTCTCCGGACGGGCGGGGGCGGCCTCGGGGGCCGGTGTCGCCGAGGCCACGGCCGCGCGGGTGCTGGCCGCGGCCGACGAGCTCAACTACCGGCCGAACAGCGCGGCGCGGGCGATCCGCACGGGACGCAGCGGCATGGTGCAGCTCT
The DNA here is from genome assembly GCF_049099505.1 of Microbacterium sp. IO18. Classification (NCBI taxonomy): domain Bacteria; kingdom Bacillati; phylum Actinomycetota; class Actinomycetes; order Micrococcales; family Microbacteriaceae; genus Microbacterium; species Microbacterium sp. IO18. The sequence goes on along the minus strand of NZ_JBMJAF010000001.1, from coordinate 1,841,236 downwards.
CGTTGCACATGCTCAGCGACCCGTGGTCCCTGGCGGTGGCCGACGCGGTGAACGCCGAGGCGAACAAGCACGGACTCACCACGCTGATCCTCGCCGACGGCGACTGGCATGCCGCGCTCGACCGTGTCGAGAGCGACGTGGCCTATCTGGACGGCGTGGGACTCGACGAGTCGGCGCGGCAGAACCTCGCCGACCTCGTCCGGCGCGGGCAGCGTCTGGTGGTGTTCTCCGAGCACCTCGAACCCGAGGGATTCGACGTGATCCGCTCCGACGCGATCCCGGGATGCGAGATCGCGATGGATCATCTGCTGGAGCGGCACACCGCGATCGGATGCATCGCCGCGGAGGGAGCGGTGCGCCTCGCCGGTGAGCAGATCACGCGCTACACGCCCTACGTCGAGAAGCTGGCGGCCGCCGGCATCGAGCCGGAGCCGAACTGGACCGTGACGTACGCCGATACCCAGGCGAGCGCGTTCACGGCGGCGGTCGAGTTGCTCTCGGGCGAGAACCGGCCGCGGGCGGTGTACGCCACGACCGACTTCGCCGCGATCGCCACGATCAACGCCGCGCACATGCTCGGTCTGCGGGTGCCACACGACGTCGCGGTGGTGGGCGTCGGCAACACCCCGGACGCCCGCCTGATCGCGCCCACCCTGACGACCGTCGGCCCGACCGACTTCTACGAGAGGCAGGCGCGCATCATCGTCGACCGTGCCCTCGAGACCGAACCCACCCCCGGGCGCCTGCACGACTTCGCATGGACGCTCTTCCCCGGCGGATCCACTGACCTCGACGCCCCCGCACCGCGGGCCCGTTGACCTCGGCATCCCGCACAGACTCATCACACAGAAGGACCATCGTGGATCTCCAGATCGGCATCATCGGCTTCGGCGCGCGCTCGACCCTCCAGGAAGAGGTGCATCGCCCCGGGCACGGATCACGCATCAGCGCCGTGTGCGACCTCGCCCCGCGCGCTCGCGAGGACGCCCGCGCCCTCGTCCCGGACGCGTTCATCACCGATTCGCTCGATGAGCTGCTGGCCTCGGGCGTCGACGCCGTCATGGTGCTCACCCCCGACGACACGCACGCCGCCCTCAGCATCCGGGCACTCGAAGCCGGAGTGCCGGTGTTCTGCGAGAAGCCCCTCGCGATCGACCTCGCCGACGCCGACCGGATGCTCGAGACCGCGCGCCGCACCGGCACCGGGCTCTATATCGGCCACAACATGCGGCACATGCCCGTGATCACCCTCATGCGCGGACTCATCCAGACCGGGCGCATCGGACAGGTCAAGGCCGTGTGGGTGCGGCACTTCGTCGGCCACGGCGGCGACTTCTACTTCAAGGACTGGCACGCCGACCGCCGCCGCACCACGGGACTGCTGCTGCAGAAGGGCGCGCACGACATCGACATCATCCACTGGCTCGCCGGCGCGTACACCGAGAGGGTCTCCGCGATGGGGGCGCTGAGCGTGTACGGCGAGATCACCGACCGGCGTGACCGGACGGGGGAGCGGATGCCGGACTGGTTCAGCATGGACAACTGGCCGCCGACCGCGCTCACCGGCCTGCACCCGGTGGTCGACGTCGAGGACATCTCGATGGTGAACATGCAGCTGGAGGGCGGGATCTTCGCGTCGTACCAGCAGTGCCACTTCACGCCCGACTACTGGCGCAACTACACCGTGATCGGCACCGAGGGGCGCATCGAGAACTTCGGCGATGTCGCAGGCAGCGAGGTCAAGCTGTGGAATCGGAGGCATGCGGGCGCGGCCGACGCCGACGAGACCTTCATCGTTCCCGAGGTCCCGGACGCGGGGCACGACGGCGCCGATGCGCTGCTCGTCGCCGAGTTCCTGCGGTTCGTGCGGCACGGTGGTCTGACGGCGACGTCACCGATCGCGGCGCGCGAGGCCGTGGCGGCCGGTATCCTCGCCACCGCGTCGCTGCGGGGCGACGGCTCCGCGATCGAGATCCCCCCGCTGGATCCCGACCTCGTCGCCTACTTCGAGCGGGGTCAGGTCGAGGCCGCGCTGGTATGAGCGCAGCGTCCCTCGCTGCGGGATCAGAAAGGGGCCGGAACACGCGACGCCCGGTCCGTTTTTGATCCCGTACGGCCCGCTCCCAGCGCACTCACATCCGGAAAATGTACAAAAGTACATGTACGGATGTCCAAGGGGGCGGGATGAAGCATGGTGCGCGTCGGCGACGTGACCCTGAGGCGCGCCGTCGGGAGATCGTGACCGCCGCGGCGGAACTGATCGTCGAGGTGGGCGCAGAGGCCGTCACGCACCGTATGGTGGCCGCCCGCGCCGGCGTGCCCCTCGGTGCGACGACTCAGTACTTCGACACCCTCGACGACCTCCGTGCTGCGGCCTTCCGCGCGCTTGCCGAAGAGGTTGACGCGCGCCTCGACGGTGTCCGTCAGACGCTCACCGAGCGCGGCGTCTCGCCGCACACGATCGCCACCCTGATCGCCGACAGCATGGAGGACGCGCACGCCGTCCAGGCCGACCGCGCGGTGGTGACCGCTGCCGTGCACGATCCACGGCTGCGCGAACTCGCTCGTCACCTCTCCGACCGGCTCGTGGAACTCCTCGAACCGACCTATGGTGAAGACCGGGCCCGTGCCGCGATGATCTTCATCGACGGCGTCATGTGGAACATGCAGATCCGCGACGACCGCCTGGCACAGTCCTTCATCGAGACCGCACTGGCGCGGATCCTCGGAGATTCCGTCTCCACTCCGACCGCAACGACAGCCACACCCTGACACCGAGGAAAACGCCTTGTCGAAACTCGCCATCCTGAGCCTCAAGAACCGTGCGCTCATCGCCCTCATCACCATCGTCGCGGCGGTGTTCGGCGGGCTCGCGCTCACGAACCTCAAGCAGGAGCTCATCCCTTCGCTCGAGCTGCCGGCGCTCGTCGTCATGACGACCTACCCCGGGGCCTCGCCCGAGGTGGTCGAGAATGACGTGTCGACGCCGGTCGAGTCGGCGATCCAGGGTGTCCCCGGGCTCGAGTCGACCACCGCGACCAGCACCACGAACGCCTCGATCGTCCAGGCGATGTTCGCCTACGGCACGAACCTCGCCACAGCCGAGCAGAAGATCCAGCAGGCGATCAACCGGATCTCGTCGCAACTGCCCGAAGACGTCAGCCCGCAGGTGCTGTCGGTGTCGATCGATGACTTCCCCGTGATCCAGGTCGCCGTGACCGGGTTCGAGGATGCCGACAACGCCCAGGCCGAGCTCGAATCCGTCGCGATCCCCGACCTCGAGGACGTCGACGGGGTCAACGCCGCGGAGATCGTCGGTGGCGTCGGACAGCGCATCAGCATCACCCCCGACACGGCGAAGCTCGCCGCCGCGGGTCAGAGCACACAGGCCATCAGCTCGGCGCTGCAGCAGAACGGCACCCTGTTCCCGGGCGGGGACATCACCGCCGACGGGCAGACGCTCACGGTGCAGACCGGAGCCAAGATCACCTCGGTCGACGAGATCGCGGCGCTGCCGCTGGTGGGCACCGATCTCACCATCGGCGACGTGGCCAGCGTCGTGCAGGAGTCCGACCCCGTCACCTCGATCTCGCGGGTCGACGGCAAGGATGCGCTGTCGATCTCGATCACGAAGCTGCCCGCCGCCAACACCGTCGAGGTGTCCAACGGCGTGATCGCGGCCCTCGACGAGATCGGCAAGGCCTTCCCCGATGCCGAGTTCACCGTGATCTTCGACCAGGCGCCGTTCATCGTGCAGTCGATCGAGACGCTCGCGACGGAGGGTCTGCTCGGCCTCGTCTTCGCCGTGATCGTCATCCTGGTCTTCCTGCTCTCGATCCGCTCGACCCTCGTGACGGCGATATCGATCCCGACCAGCGTGCTCATCACGTTCATCGGGTTGCAGGCGTTCGGCTACTCGCTGAACGTGCTGACGCTCGGCGCGCTCACGATCGCGATCGGTCGAGTGGTGGACGACTCCATCGTGGTGATCGAGAACATCAAACGTCACTACGTGGGCGATGCCGACAAGGGTGATGCGATCCGTCTCGCCGTGCGCGAGGTCGCGATGGCGATCACCGCCTCGACGATCACGACCGTCGCGGTGTTCCTGCCGATCGTCTTCGTCGGCGACATGGTCGGCGAGCTGTTCCGACCGTTCGCGATGACGGTGACGATCGCGATGGTCGCCTCGCTCCTGGTCGCGCTCACCATCGTGCCCGTGCTCGCCTACTGGTTCCTGAAGCCCGGCAAGCCGCTGCTCGACGAGCATGGAACGCCGATCGACCCCGAGCACCCCGATGCTCCGCCGACGCAGCTCCAGCGCGTGTACCGGCCGATCCTCGCCTGGACGCTGAAGCACTCGGGTGTCACGGTCATCCTGGCTGTCGTGGTGCTCGGCGCCACGCTCGCCGCGGCACCGCTGATGAAGGTCAACTTCCTCGGAGACTCCGGGCAGAACACCATGACCATCACGCAGGACCTCGGTCCGTCGGCGAGCCTGCAGGCGAAGTCGGATGCGGCCGTCGCGGTCGAGGATGCCCTGCTCGACATCGACGGCATCGAGCACGTGCAGGCCTCGATCGGCACCAGCGGCTCGGCGCTCAGCGATGCCTTCTCGGGCGGAGCGGGTGTCACGTACTCGGTGCTGACCGACTCCGACGCAGACCAGGAGAAGCTCCGCGCCGATGTGCAGGACGCGATCGACGGACTCGGTGACGAGGTCGGCGATGTGGCCGTGTCCGCCTCCGCGGGATTCGGCTCGAGCGACATCGAGATCACGGTCAGCGCACCGAACTCCGATGACCTGCAGACCGCGACCACGGCACTCGTCGACGAGCTCGACGGCCGGGACGGAGTCGGTCAGGTCACCGACAACCTCGCCGCCTCGCTGCCGTACATCGCCGTCGTGGTCGATCGCGAAGCGGCCGCCCAGCGCGGGCTCTCCGAGGTCGCGGTCGGCTCGATCGTGTCGAACACCATGCGTCCGCAGCAGGCCGGTTCCGTCGAGATCGACGACACCGCGCTGACCGTCTACATCGTCACGCCCGAGCCGCCGACCACGGTCGAGGCGCTCAAGGAGCTGGCGATCCCGACGCCGCTCGGCGTGGTGCAGCTGCAGGACATCGCGACCGTCGAGCAGCGCAACGGCCCGACGTCGATCACGACCGAGCAGGGGCGTCGCACCTCGACGATCACGGTGCCGCCGGCATCCGACAACCTCGCCACCGCCACACAGTCGGTGAACGAGGCGCTCGCCGCGGTCGACCTGCCCGACGGTGCCTCCGCCGAGGTCGGTGGCGTGGCGTCGCAGCAGGCGGACTCGTTCTCGCAGCTGGGCCTCGCGATGCTCGCGGCGATCCTGATCGTCTACGTGGTGATGGTCGCGACCTTCAAGTCGCTGCGTCAGCCGCTGCTGCTGCTCGTCTCGGTGCCGTTCGCGGCGACCGGCGCGATCCTGCTGCAGATCGTCACGGGAGTGCCGCTCGGTGTCGCCTCGCTGATCGGTGTGCTGATGCTGATCGGCATCGTGGTGACGAATGCGATCGTGCTCGTCGACCTGGTGAACCAGTATCGGGAGAAGGGGCTGTCGACCGTCGAGGCGGTCAAGGCCGGCGGGGAGAAGCGTCTGCGTCCGATCCTCATGACCGCGCTCGCGACGATCCTCGCCCTCACCCCGATGGCGCTCGGCATCACCGGGCACGGCGGGTTCATCTCCCAGCCGCTGGCGATCGTCGTGATCGGCGGGCTCCTGTCCTCGACCGTGCTGACACTGATCGTGCTGCCGACGCTCTATAACCTCGTCGAGGGTGCCAAGGAGCGGCGGGCGGCGCGCAAGGCGGGCGGGTCGGATGCCGGCGGGGCGCCCGAGCCGGATGCTCCGGTCGGGCCGGATGCGTCGGGCGCTGCGGCAGCTCCGGCCGGTTCGGTGCTGATCGACACGTCTGGTCTGCCGCACGCACGGCAGCTCACCCGGCGCGAACTGCGCGACCGGGAGTAGCGGGTCCGTCCGGCGGGGGTTCCGGCGGACGGTTACAACTCACGCGCGTTCACAACTCCGCAGAAAGGCCCCGGATCCGCAGGCAGATGCGTGATCCGGGGCCTTTCGAGTCGATCCTTGAGGAGTTGTCAACGGCCCGACGCTGCGAAGGGTCGGAACAGGTCAGCTGAACGTGATGCCCCAGTGCAGGGTCCAGGTCTCTTCCGGGGCGAGGCGGCGGATGCCGAGGCCGCTGTTGAGCGCATCGGCGGGCGCGGTCATCGGCTCGATCGCGACCGCGAGGCTCTGTCCGGGATAAGCAGGTGTGGTGTACACCTGCACGTAGTCGAAGCCCTCACCCTGCCACAGGGTCACGCGACGGCCGTCCGGTGCGGTGAGCGAGTGGCGTACCCGCCCGTCCGGGGCGCGCGTGAGATCGGTGAAGCCGGTGTCGAGGCTCACGTCTCCCAGGCGGACGCCATCCCGCAGCGCGGTATCCGCCGGACGCGTCCCGGTCGGCAGCATCCGCTCATCGGTCTCGAACGCGGTCTTCGCGGGGATCCTCAGCGTGAGGTCGTGCGGGTCGACATCACCGATCGTGACGAACGGATGCGTGCCCAGCGCGACCGGCGCCGGGGTGTCCGAGCGGTTGGTGAGGGCGTGTGCGACCTGGATGCCGTCGGAAGCGAGGGTGTAGGTCACCGCGGTCTCGACCAGATACGGATAGCCGGTCTGCGGCACGATGGTCGCTCGCAGCACGGCTTCGGTGTCGGTCTGCGACACCTCGTAGGAGGTGAAGCGCAGCAGTCCGTGGCTCGCATTGTTCAACTTCGGCTCGGTGATCGCGAGCGCTCGCGCGGTGCCGTCGTCCTCCCAGCGTCCGTCGCGCACCCGGTTCGGCCACGGCACGAGCACCACACCGGAACACGCGGGAGTCGGCAGGTCGAGGGGATACGGCGGCACGAGATCGACACCGCCGATGCGCAGCGAGCGCAGGGACGCGCCGACCTGGGCGATCTGCGCATCCACCTCGCCGCGTCGGAGGGTGATCTGGGTGCCGGTGGGGGAAGCGGTACTCACCTCGACATCGTACGGCCACGCCTGCGGCAGCACTCTCTCAGGTGCGTCCGGTAGTATCGGACGGTCGGCTTCGGACACCCGCGCGTTGGCGCGGACGTTTTCTGTGTATGAAGTGTGAGTCCAGGGGCCGATGGTGAGCGTCGCTCGACGCTAATCAACCATCACATGAATGGCCCCGGCCGCTGACAGTCCGGAACCCCGCTGATCGAGCCCGATCAGGCGCAGGGTGCTCGCGCGTGCGCGCGGCGCTGTTCTCGTGCGAGAACACAGGAAGACACCGCAATGCCGAAGAACAAGAAGCCCAAGGGCGGACGCCCGTCCGCGAACTTCGAGCCGCGCTACGGCGCGAAGAAGACCTCCTTCCACGATCGCCACAACGGTGGCCCCGCCCGTGACGGCGCGCGCGCCGAGCGCGGCGGACGATCGGATGCCGGGGAGCGTCGCTCCGCGCCCGCCGCCGGTGGCTACGACCGGCGTCCCGGCAGCCGCAGCGCCGGCCACCGCGGCTACCGTCCGGCCGAGGCCGAGACGGGTGCGCCCAAGCAGCGCTGGAGCGCATCCGAGCGCGCAGGCCGCGATGAAGCCCGTGGCATCCGCAACCGCGCCGAGTCCGGGCGTCGCGAGGCCCCGCACCACCGCAACGAGCGCCCCCGCTTCGACGAGCGCTCCGACCGTCCGCGGTACAACGACCGGCCCAGCTCCGGCGGACGGTTCGACGACCGTCCGCGGCGTGACGACCGTGGCGGACAGCGCCCCACCGGTCCCGGAACCTACCGCGATGACCGCGGCGGTGACCGTCCGCGCCGTGACGACCGCGCAGGCACTCAGCGTCAGGGCTTCCGTGACAACGACCACCGCGATGGTGGGCGCCCTGGCCGCGACGACCGCCGCGGTGCCGAGCGTCCCCGGTACAACGGCGACCGTGGGGCCGAGCGTCCCCGGTACGACCGTGACGAGCGTCCGCGCCGTGACGACCGCGGTGCCGAGCGTTCCTACGACGCCGACCGCGCACGCCGCGCCTTCGACCGCGACCGCACGCAGCGTTCGTACGAGGGCGGCCGCGATGAGCGGTCGCGTCCGTCGACCGGTGGGGCCTACCGCACCGAGCGTCCGCGCCCGCTGACCTCGGACACGCGGGGGCGTCCGGCGCGCAATGAGCGTCCGAGCCGCAACGACTGGAACGCCACCGGCCGCCCGGCCTCCACCGGAGCCAAGTTCGCGCCGGGTGACGACGTGGTGCATGAGCGCCTCGAGGCGAAGTCCGTCGCGGCGGTCGAGGTCGACGGTGTGACCTTCGGCGACCTCGGTCTCGGCTCGAACATCGTCGAGACCCTCGCCGGCATGGGCGCGGCCACGCCGTTCCCGATCCAGGCGGCCAGCATCCCGGCCGTGCTCGGCGGTCGCGACGTGCTCGCTCGCGGGCGCACCGGTTCGGGCAAGACCATCGCCTTCGGCGCCCCGCTCGTCGAGCGCGTGCTGCAGTCGCAGGCCGGCAAGCGGCGTGAGTTCGGACGGTCGCCGCGCGCGATCATCCTCGCGCCGACGCGTGAGCTCGCGCTGCAGATCGACCGTACGATCCAGCCCATCGCCCGCAGCGTCGGCCTGTTCACCACGCAGATCTACGGTGGTGTGCCGCAGGGCCGCCAGGTGGGCGCGCTCAAGAAGGGCGTCGACATCGTGATCGGCACGCCCGGTCGTATTGAAGACCTCATCAACCAGGGCAAGCTCGACCTCTCGGACTGCCGCATCGCGGTGCTCGACGAGGCCGACCACATGTGCGAGCTCGGATTCGTCGAGCCCGTGCAGCGCATCCTGCGTCACACTGCGGACGGCAGCCAGAAGCTCCTGTTCTCGGCCACGCTCGACCGTGAGGTCGCGGCGCTCGTCGACGAGTTCCTCGTGGACCCCGCCGTGTACGAGGTCGCCGGGGAGGACCAGGACTCCAGCACGATCGAGCACCGGGTGCTGGTGATCGAGCACCGTGACAAGGCCGACATCCTCACGTCGCTCGTCGACCGCGCGGGCAAGACCCTCGTCTTCGCTCGCACCCGTGCCTACGCCGACATGCTGGCCGAGCAGTTCGACGACGCCGGCATCCCCGCGGTCTCGCTGCACGGTGACCTGAACCAGGCGAAGCGCACGCGCAACCTGGAGCGTCTGACCTCGGGCCGCGTGAACGTGCTCGTCGCGACGGACGTCGCCGCCCGCGGCATCCACGTCGACGACATCGACCTGGTCGTGCAGGCCGATGCCCCGGACGAGTACAAGACGTACCTGCACCGCTCCGGTCGTACGGGTCGGGCGGGTCGTTCGGGCCGCGTCGTGACGCTGATCACGCGTCAGCGCCAGCGTCGCATGACCGAGCTGCTCGACCGTGCCGAGATCGACGCGCCGTTCGAGAACGCGCGCCTCGACGACGACATCATCGAGGAGATCGCCGGCCGCGTGCCGACCGCGGCCGACCTGACTGCCTGAGTCGGGGCGGTCGCGAGCTGCGGCCGTTCACAACTCCGCAAAAACACACCGAAAGGCCCTGGGGACACGGTTTCCGGGGCCTTTCGGCGTCATTCTTCCTGAGTTGTGAACGGCCGAGCGGCGAGAGCGACGGCGGAGTCAGGCCAGCTCGTGCACGTGCACGGTCGAGGTGAGGTTCGTGCCGTTGAGGTCGAGGTAGAGGACGCCCTCGGTCACGGTCAGGGTCATCGTGTTCCGGCGCTCGATCAGGGTGGCCGCGGTGTCGATGAAGCCGGGGTCGAAGCTGTGGACGCGGAGGTCTTCTCGGCGGTGGATGCGCTTGTCCGCCCACGGTGCCATCACTTTGGCGGGGTCGCGGTGGGTGTACACGACGGTGCGCTCGGCGAGTCTGCTGCCGTAGTGAAGTCGTTCGGCGTCGGGCGCACCGATCTCGACCCACGTGGTGATGAGGCCGGTGAGGTCGCGCACGAGAACGGCGGGCTCCTCGGTCGATGAGATGCTGCCGCCGAACGCGATGCCCTCCGCGAACTCGAGCCCGTAGGCGAGCACGCGGGTGAGCATGTACGCGTCGGTCTCGGACGGATGCCGCGCCACGCGCAGGGAGTAGTCCTCGTAGACGCCGCGATCGGTGTCAGCGAGCTGCACCTCGAATGTGTGGACTGTGGAACCGATCGCCATGATCACCGAGCCTACGCGGGTGGGAGCGGGGGCCCGACCGCGACCCCCGGCGAAGGCGGTCAGTGCGAGGCGTCGACCTTCTCGGGAAGCCCGGCCCGCTGCTCGTCGCGGTCGCGGAGCAGCACCATGCCGATGAGTACCAACGATGCCCCGAACGCCGCGGCTCCCAGCAGCGACAGAGTGGTGCCTCCGCCGAGCGGGAGGAGAGTTCCGACGACCGCGGCTGCCAGACCGCCGAGGAACAACAGGGCCCGAATCCACGGAACATGCGTCCACCGTAGCGCGGGTGCCTCCCTCAGAAGAGCATCGGCTGCGGCGCGGGTGCGGCTGTCCTGGCCGGTGACGGTGTGAACGTCGGGCGGTCGCGCCGGGGATAGTCGTCTTCATGACGGCCGTCGAGCCCGTGCATCCGGATGAGGGGACGCGCGCGCTTGGCGAGCCACTGCCGGTACGGCTTCGGCGCCTCGACGGAGGCCCCCGGATAGAGGCCGCGATACGAGGAGACCAGGTCGGGCCGGTGAGTGTCGAGCCACTGGAAGAACCACGGCTTCACGCCCGGGCGCAGGTGCAGGGCGCCGTAGACGACCCTGCGAGCCCCGGCCTCCTTGATGCGCAGGAGCGCGTTGTCGATCGCCTCGAGTGAGTCGGTCATATGCGGCATGATCGGCATCAGGAAGACGGTGACGCGGAAACCGGCATCCGTCAGCGCACGCACCGTGTCGAGACGGGCCTGCGTGGTCGGGGTGCCGGGTTCGATCGCCTTCTGCAACTCATCGTCGTACATCGCGATGGACATCTGCACGTCGACGGGCACCCGCTCAGCGGCCTTCACGAGCAGGGGGATGTCGCGGCGGATCAACGTGCCTTTGGTGAGGATCGACATCGGCGTACCCGAGGCGGCGAGCGTCTCGATGATGCCCGGCATGAGCTTGTATCGCCCTTCGGCGCGCTGATACGGATCGGTGTTGGTGCCCAGGGCCACGGTCTCGTGCTCCCAGCTCCCCCTGCGCAACTCCTTCTCGAGCACCTCCACCACGTTGACCTTGACGACGATCTGCGAGTCGAAGTCGGAGCCGCCGTCCAGGTCGAGATACTCGTGCGTGCCGCGGGCGAAGCAGTAGACGCAGGCATGGCTGCATCCGCGGTAGGGGTTGATCGTCCAGGCGAAGGGCATCCGGGAGGCACCGGGCACGTGGTTCAGGGCCGACTTCGACAGAACCTCGTGAAACGTCATGCCCGCGAACTCGGGAGTCGTCACCGTGCGCAGCACGTTGCTGCGATCTTCCATCCCCGGCAGCGCTGAGGCATCCACCTCTCCGAGTCTCTGTCCCTGCCACCGCATTCCTCTATTCGAACAGATCAACGAATACGACGCAAGAGACTCTGCGACTTATCTTCGAATGAGACAATGGGGTAATGCCCGTTCTGCCGCACGCTCAGCATGCGGCGCCGCGGTCCCCGATCCGGGGTCCTGCACTGCCGATCGGGGTGGCGGTGACCGCGATCGGCGTGCTGCTGTCCCTCGGGTCCCTGCCGTCGGCGTCGTCGGACGCCGTCCCGATGCCGGAGCCGGTCGCGGTGCTGCAGGTGCCGACCGTGCAGGTGGGGGCGACGACGGCCGCGGACCCGTGTGCGGACCCGGCCGTGCAACAGGCGGTCGCCGACGGTGACGATGTGGCCACGATAGCGGGCTTCGGGGGTGGACGGGCTTTTCGCGATGCGGTCGTCGCGGGCAACGCTCCCTGCGTCTCGCTCACCGACCCGGCACGTCTCTGGGTCGTGGTGAACAAGTCGCTTCCGCTGGACCCACCCGAGTACGAGCCCTCGGATCTCGCCTCCGTGCCGCTGCAGATGACGACGCCGTCCGGTCGGGTGCGCACCGAGGTGGCCGCTGCCGTCGGCGCGATGGCGGAGGCGGCGGTCAAGGCAGGGGTCGGCCGCATCGGCGCGAACAACGGCTACCGCTCGTACGGACTGCAGGTGTCGACGTACGACTCGCACGTGCGTGCGCAGGGTCAGCAGGGTGCGGATGCAGGGTCGGCCCGCCCGGGGCACAGCGAGCATCAGACGGGTCTGGCCATCGACGTGGTGGCCTGCGGTTCCGGCTGCGGGGGCCTGGACGGGTTCGGCGGGACGGCGCAGAGCGACTGGGTCGCCGCGCACGCCTGGGAGTACGGGTTCATCGTCCGCTACGAACAGGTCGGCACGCCGGTGACCGGTTATGCGCCGGAGCCCTGGCATCTCCGCTACGTCGGCGTCGACCTCGCCGCGGCGTATCACGATGGCGGATATCACACGCTGGAGGAGTTCTTCGGGCTCCCGGCGGCCCCCGATTACGGGCACTGAATCACGGCCATCCGCGGTCGTTGCGGCATCCGACAACCGCGGTACCCAGTGTCACGATATATGGGATGCATTCTCACAACGTGCTGTCTCACCCGCCTGCGGGGACGTAGAATCTCCGGAGCAACGATGCATGAGACGTTCAGGAGGACGGCATGGAACGCGACATCTACGACGAGGATCACGAGGCATTCCGAGACCTGGTTAAGGACTTCGTCAAGCGCCACGTGACGGGCGAAGCGATCGAGCGGTGGGATGCCGCGGGGGAGATCGACCGGGCCACGATGCTGGCGGCCGGCGAGGCGGGTCTGATCGGATTGTCGGTCCCCGAGGAGTTCGGCGGCGCCGGGATGCTGCAGGACTACCGTTTCCGCACGATCGTCATGGAAGAGGTCATCGCCGCCGGCGCGGGTTCCCTGGCAGGGGCCTTCGGCATCCAGGACGACCTGGCCGTGCCCTACCTCGTGCACATGGGGACCCAGGAGCAGAAGGAGAAGTGGCTGCCGCGCATGGCCACGGGTGAAGTGCTCGGTGCGCTCGCCATGACCGATCCCGGCGCGGGTTCGGATCTGCGCGGCATCAAGACGAACGCCAAGAAGGTCGACGGCGGCTACATCCTCAACGGCGCGAAGACGTTCATCTCCTCGGGCACCACGGCCGACGTCGTCGTGACCTTCGTGAAGACCGGCGAGGGCAACCGTCCCGACGCGTTCAGTCTGCTGCTCGTGGAGAAGGGCATGGAGGGCTTCGACCAGGGGAAGAAGCTCAGCAAGATGGGCTTCCACGGCTGGGACACGGCCGAGCTCAGCTTCACCGACGTGTTCATCCCCGAAGAGAACCTCATCAGCGGCAAGGAGGGCCAGGGCTTCATCCAGCTGATGCTCAACCTGCCGCTCGAGCGTCTCTCGATCGGTGTCGCGGCCGCCGCCGCCGCGCAGGCCGCCCTCGACTGGACCGTCGCCTACACGAAGGACCGCGAGGCGTTCGGCGAGCGCATCGCCGACTTCCAGAACACCCGCTTCCGCCTCGCCGACATGTCGGCGACCACCGATGCGATGTGGGCGTACATCGACCGCGCGCTGCTCGCCTACAAGGACGGCACGCTCACCGCCGAGGACGCCGCCAAGGTCAAGTTCTGGGCGACCGAGCGCGAGTGGGAGGTGCTCGACACGGGCGTGCAGCTGCACGGTGGGTACGGCTACATCATGGAGTACCCGATCGCCCGCGCCTTCACCGATGCTCGGGTGCACCGCATCTACGGCGGCACGAACGAGATCATGCGCGATCTCGTCGGCCGTCAGATCGCCGGCAAGCGCTGACACTTCCTCGCGCGGGATCAAAAACGCACCTCCGGAATGCTCCGGGGGTGCGTTTTTGATCCCGCACGCGCGGTCGGGCCGTGCGAAGACGGGTGACTTGTATCGACGATCGGGCGGGAATGGGCGGTAGCGTGCGCCGCATCCGACGTGGGTGCGGGGAAGCAGGCGGCGCGAATCCCTGATCAGAGGGAATATCTTCGCAGCGATGAAGCGCGTGGATCATTCTCCTGACTTGTCTCTTCATGGGATACATGTCCTGCACCATGATCGATACATGTCGGATACGAGATGTCCGACTCGGGGAACGACGAAGTCCCCGTACCCGCTCATCGAAGAGGCCGGAATGTCCACGCTCACCATGCCGCTGCTCGACCGTACGTCGACCGCCCCGATCTGGTTCCAGATCATGCGCGCCATCGAGGGCGAGATCGCGCAGGGGACCTGGGCGCCGGGCGACCGGCTGCCGAGCGAGAGCGCGTTGCGCGACCACTTCTCCGCATCTCGCACGTCCGTTCGCGATGCCCTGTCCCGGCTCGAGAGCGCAGGCATCATCTCCCGTCAGCAGGGCAAGGGTGCATTCGTCGAGCGGGCGCAAGGTCCCTCGGCGTGGACCCTGCCCTCGGCGCCGAGCCTCCTCGGCGAGTACAGCGAGGACGGACGCAGCGCACTGAGCTCCGAGATCCTCCGCGCCGGCATCGAACCCCTCCCGTCCTGGGCGGCGGCGGTCGTCGGCCGTGACTCGCCCGACGGTATGGGATTCGTGCTCGAACGCGTGCGCGCCGTGGGAGCCCGGACCGCCGTGCACGTGATCAACTACCTGCCGTCGCGCTTCGCCGGAGTGCTGCCCGATCTCCGCGACCCGCGCGCGAGCCTCTACGCCGCGATCCGGAACGTGGCGGGGGTGCGCATCGCTCGCATGCACCGCACGATCGAAGCCGTCGCCGCGGACCGAGCGTTGGCGAGTCTGCTCGAGGTCGAGCCCGGGCATCCGATCGTCGTGGTCGAAGCCGTCGCCTACGACCAGGCCGGACAGCCCATCGACTTCTCCCGCGCTTCGGTGCGGACCGACCGCCTGCGCGTCAGCGTCGACACCGGGTTCGACGCCGCAGGCATCTCCACCGAGACCGCATCCGGCCGCTATCCGACCGTCCTGCGCTGACCCCGCACACCCATCGAATTCCCCCGGGAGCCCTGCACATGAGCGAACACCGCATCCTCGTCATCGGCGACAGCTACATGACCGCCGAGATCTTCACCCGCGCGTTCGCGCAGCGGGGCATCGACGTCGACGAGGCGACGATGACGATCGCGACGCCGACGTGGGACACGTCTTCGATCCGGGAGTACGAGGGCGACCCCGCGGAGGTCGCACGCCTCGGACGCGGCTACGACATCATCGCCTTCCATGCGGCACCGGTCACCGCTGAGGTGCTCGCTGCACTCCCTGACCTGCGTCTGATCGGCTGCGCTCGCGGAGGACCCGTCAACGTCGATGTCGATGCCGCGCGTGAGCGGGGGGTGCGGGTCACCACGACGCCGGGGAAGAACGCGGATGCCGTGGCCGACCTCACCATCGGCTTCCTGATCTCCCTGGTGCGCAACGTGCCGGCGTCTTTGCGTGACGTCGACGAGCGGGTGGCCGATGGACGCCCGCTCGCCGAGTCGACCTTCGAGGGTGCGCGGTGGTTCGGCCGCGAGGTCAAGGGCCTCCGGCTGGGACTGATCGGCTACGGGAACGTCGCGCGGCTCGTCGCCGCCCGCGCCCGGGCCCTCGGGGCGACCATCACCGCCTACGATCCCTTCGTCGATCCGGATTCGGTGACGGATGCCACGATCGTCTCCGATCTCGACGCGCTGCTCGCTTCCAGCGACGTCGTCAGTGTGCACGCCCGGGCCACGGCCGAGAACCGCCACATGATCGGTGCTGCGCAGCTCGCCCGGATGCCCGAAGGATCGTTCCTCATCAACACGGCCCGGGAGTCCCTCGTCGATGAGGGGGCTCTCCTCGACGCCTTGCGCAGCGGCCGACTCTCCGGTGCCGCGCTCGACGTCAACGAGCCGGACGGGCCCTGGCGCGAGCTCGTCGCCGAGCCCTCTCTCATCCTCACCCCGCACCTCGCCGGGGCCACGAACGAGACCCTCGCCCGCGGCGCCGACATGCTCGCCGCCGAGGTCGAGAGCTTCCTGACAGACGGGAGCCTCCGATGGGAACGATGACCGATGTCTTCCTCGCGATCGATGCGGGCACGGGTTCGGCGCGGGCGCTCGCCTTCGACATCGAAGGGCGCCTCGTCGCGCGCGCCGCTCGTGAATGGACGCACACGGCCGTGCCCGGCCACCCCGGCGGCACCGTCTTCGACACGGAAGGCGGATGGAACGCCATCGCGGACGCCGTCACCGAGGTGGTCGCGCGGCTCGGCGATCGACGCGTCGCCGCCGTCGCCGCGTCGAGCATGCGGGAGGGGTTCGTGCTCTACGACGCCGAGGGACGCGAGCTCTGGGCCTGCCCGAACACCGATGGTCGGGCACGGATCGAGGCCGATGAACTGGTCGCCGAAGGGGTTGCCGACGAGGTGTATCGCACCGCAGGCGACTGGGTGTCGATCACCGCGCCCGCCCGGTTGCGCTGGATCGCCCGGCACCAGCCCGACCTGTTCGCGCAGGCCCAGCACCTCGGCATGCTGAGCGACTGGGTCACGACGCGCCTGACGGGAGAGTTCGTGACGGAGCCGACCAGCGGCTCGAGCTCGGCGCTGTTCGATCTCCGCGCGCGGAACTGGTCCGACGAGTTGGCAGGCCTGGTCGGGGTGAACCGTCGCATCCTCCCTCCCGTCGTCGAGTGCGGAGACGTCGTCGGTGCGGTCACGCCCGCCGCCGCTGCCGCGACCGGACTCGCCGTCGGGACCCCGGTCGTCGCGGGAGGCGCTGACACCCAGCTCGCCCTGCACGGCATCGCCGCCAGGGAGGGGGTGCCGACCATCGTCGCCGGAACCTTCTGGCAGACGACCGCCGTCGTCTCCGAACCGCTCATCGATCCGGAGCGTCGACTGCGCACGCTCTGCCATGTCGAGCGCGGCAGCTGGATGGTCGAGGGCATCGGCTTCCTCTCCGGGCTCGCCATGCGGTGGTTCCGCGATGCGATGTGCCCCGATGCCGCAGATCTCGGTCGTGCAGCCGGTACGTCGGCGTTCGCGGTGATGGAGGGCTGGGCCGCCGAGGTACCCGCGGGCTCGAACGGGGTGGTCGCGACCATGGCGAACGTCATGCAGGCGGATGCCTGGCATCATGCGGCGCCCGCCTTCGTGGGCTTCGACATCAATGACGCCGCGCACTCGTCGCGGGGCGCGTTCATCCGGGCGATCGAGGAATCGGCCGCCATCGTCGCGAACGCCCACCTCGGCATCCTCGCTTCGCTCACCGACGGTCGAGCCCTCGCCGAGGGGACCGTGACCTTCACCGGTGGTTCGAGTGCCGGTGCGCTCTGGCCGCGTGTGATCGCGGGGGTCACCGGACTCGACACCCGGGTGACCCCGGCGCCGGAGGCCACCTCCTACGGGGCGGCACGTCTGGCGGCGCGCGGAGTGGGTGCGGACCTGCCCCCGATGGGTGACCCCGATCGTGTCGAGCACGTCGACCCGCAAGAGCACGAGCGGTATCGCGCCGTGACCGAGCGCTGGCATCGCGTCTACCGGGATGTGCTCTCGATCTCGGGGCCCGACCTGCATCCGCTCTTCACCCCTCCCGGGGCCGCCCGCGCCCCACATGACCTTCCTCCCACCCGACTCTCGCACGCCGGCCACGCCGGCTGACGACCACCAGAAGGAGACACCATGGCAGACCTCGAAGGCAACGCCGCAGCGAAGAAGTTCCACGTCGAGACGCCGGCCGCCCGGTTCACCCAGAACATCCGCGGCGCGGCGAACCTCGACTGGGGAATGCAGAACCGCCTCTCACGCATCCTCGACCCCCGGACCGGACGCACGGTCATGCTGGCGTTCGATCACGGGTACTTCCAAGGGCCGACATCCGGCCTCGAGCGCATCGACCTCAACATCGCACCACTCGCCGAACACGCCGATGCCGTCATGTGCACCCGCGGCGCCCTGCGCACCTCCGTGCCGCCCGCGACCCGGGCCGGGCTCGTGCTGCGAGCCTCGGGCGGGCCGTCGATCCTCAAGGACCTCTCCGATGAGTACACGGCGATGGCGATGGCGGATGCCGTGCGCATCAACGCCGATGCCGTGGCCGTGCAGGTCTTCGTCGGAGGCGAGCACGAGAGCCGCAGCATCCGCAATCTGACCACGCTCGTCGACGACGGGTACGCGGCCGGTGTACCCGTGCTCGGTGTGACCGCGGTCGGCAAGGAGCTGGTGCGCGACGCCCGCTACCTGGGCCTCGCCACCCGCATCATCGCCGAGCTGGGAGCGCAGCTCGTCAAGACCTACTACTGCGAGGAGGGGTTCGAGGACGTCGTCGCCGGTTGCCCGGTCCCGGTGATCATGGCGGGCGGGAAGAAGCTGCCCGAGCTCGAAGCCCTCACGATGGCCTCGAACGCGGTGCGTGCGGGGGCCGCCGGTGTCGACATGGGGCGCAACATCTTCCAGAGCGCCGACCCCGCGGCCATGATGCTCGCCGTCCGTGCCGTCGTCCATGACGACGTCGATCCCGTGGATGCCCACGAGCTGTTCCGCGAGGCGACCGAGACACGGGTGCCCGCATGAGCGCCGAGGTGCTGCGGGCCGCGGAGGCCGACCTGCGTTTCGGCGACTGGGGGCCCGGCTACCTGGCACAGGACGAGGACGCCGCCTTCGGCGTGGTCGTGCTCCGTCCGGGAGACGTGTTCGCCAACCATCTTCACGAACACCACACCGAGTCGTTCGTGGTTCTCGAAGGACGTGCGGAGATCTGGCTCGACCGCCGCACCCGTCGCGTCGTCGAAGCCGGAGACGTGCTGCGGGCCGCACCGCACGAGGAGCACCTCGTGCGGAACCCGTTCGACGAGGTCTTCCGCGCCGTGTTCGTGAAGACGCCGTGGGTCGACGGCGACAAGGTCGATCGACCCTGGACCCCTGCCGCACCACCGACCGTCTGACTTTTCCTCCCCCACCCGAAGAACATCGAAAGGACAGCACCATGAGTGTGCAAAGACGCTCCTCATCATCCGCTCGCCTCACTCGGCGCGCTCTGCCCGTCATCGCTCTGGCATCCACGCTGGGTCTCGTGCTCGCCGGATGCGCCGGCGACTCCGGCGGCTCCTCCGGCGACGGCGGCGACAAGACCCTCAAGGTCCTGATCGCCGCCCCGCAGGAAGGCGCGGGCAAGATCCTCGAGGCCGACTTCGAGGCCGAGACCGGCGTCGAGATCGAGGTCGAGGTCGTGCCCTACGACCAGATCCAGACCAAGGCGATCCTGGACGCCCAGTCCGGGACGAACAACTACGACGTCATCCAGTACTGGTACACGTCGGTCGGCGCGCTCGCCGATGCCGGTGCGCTCGCCGACATCACCGATTGGGTCGATTCCGACGAGGACATCGATTCCTCCGACTTCATCGAGGCGATCTTCGGGCCGTACACGCAGTACGAGGGCGCGACCTACGGGCTGCCGATCGACGGTGACACGCACGTGCTGTTCTACAACAAGGCGATCTTCGAACGGAACGGCGTCGAGGTCCCGACCAGGTGGGACGAGTACGTCGAGGTCTCGAAGAAGATCACGGATGCCGAGAAGGCGAACGGCGTGTACGGCAATGCGCTGCTCGGCTCCAAGAGCGCCTTCAACATCGGCTCGACGTTCTTCAACCGTCTCGCCACGATGTCGCCCGATCCGATCGACCCGCAGATGCCGCAGCTCGACACGGAGTACGCGGTCGCGGCCGCGCAGTCGATGCTCGATGCGGCGCCGTCGGCGTTGCCCAGTCCGCTGGAGATCGGCTTCGAGCAGGCCCTCCCGCAGTTCCTCTCCGGATCCGTCGGCATGATCGAGTTCTGGACCGATCTGGGCGTCTTCGCGCAGGACCCCGAGCAGTCGAAGATCGTCGACGGCTGGGGCGTCGCGCCCCTTCCCGTCGGACCGGAGGGCAAGGTCTCCGGAGCCCTGAACGCGGGGTGGGCGATGGGCATCAGCCCCAATGCCGCCGACGAGGACCTGGCCAAGCAGTTCGTGGCTTTCGCGTCGTCGAAGGAGACCAACGAGAAGCTCGTCACCACGACGGGCTCCGGCGTCGACCCGACCCGCACCTCCACTCTGGAGAGCGCGAAGTACATCGAGTTCGCCCCTGAAGTGTCGGCCGTCGCGGCGCAGGTGCTTCCCAACGCGCAGTCGTGGCCGACCTCGCCGCAGGCGCCGGAGATGATCCAGTCGTTGAGCGACAACCTGGCGCTCATGCTGCAGGGCGGCCTGACCGCCGAACAGGCGATGCAGCAGACCTGGGACTCCTGGCAGTCCTTGGCCGACTGACCTCTCGTCGAACCCGGAAAGGACCGCTCATGTCGCAGCCCGTCGCAAGCCGTCGCGTCGCCCGACGCGGGTCGTGGACGGGGCGCGCCCTGCTCGCGCCCGCCGTCATCGCGATCGTGATCATCGCGATCTACCCGCTCGCGTACATCATCGCTGCCTCCTTCTCGGAGTCGTCGCTGGGGCGGCCGTTCTCGGAATGGGTCGGGTTCGACAACTTCGCCGCGATGCTGGGGGACGGGGTCACCATCCCGTCCCTCGGCAGGTCGCTCCTGTTCGCCATCCCGTCCGCGGTCATCGCGCTCGTCGCGGGTCTCGCGGTGGCACTCTCGCTCGATGCGGCCGTCAAGGGCGGTCGAATCATCCGGGTGCTCCTGCTGCTCCCGCTGATGACACCGCCCGTCATGGCGGGCGTCATCTGGAAGCTCATGCTCGCGCCCACCGGTGGTCTGCTGAACAACATCGGGCAGTCGTTCGCACCCGGGTCGGATCCGTTCCTGTTCCTCGGGTCGAGCCCTGCCGCGATGATCTCCGTCATCTTCGTGGATGCGTGGCAGTGGACGCCGTTCTGCGTGCTCCTGGTCTTCGCGGCGCTGCAGACGCTCCCGACGGAGGTCTACGAGGCATCGCAGGTCGACGGTGCCGGTGTGTGGCAGACGTTCTGGCGCATCACCTTCCCCCTGGTGCTTCCGAGCCTGATCACGGTGCTGCTGCTGAAGCTCGTGGTCTCCTTCAAGGTGTTCGACCTCGTCTTCATCATGACCAGCGGCGGACCGGGCTTCGACACCACCGTCAGCAGCTTCGAGATCTACCGCACCGGCCTGCAGACGTTCGACGTGGGAGCGGCCGCGGCTCAGACCATCGCCTTCCTCGTGCTCGTCACCATCGTCATCCTGCCGCTCAACGCCGTGCGGCAGCGCCTGCACAAGGAGAGCTGATCATGTCCCTCACGCTCCGCGTCCCCGCCCGCACCGAGGAGAGCGCGACGCAAACCCTCGTCGTCCCCGACGCGCGTCGTCGTCGTCGCCCGAAGGTCCGCACCTCGAGCACGTCGCGCCCGGGGCGTCCGTCCGTCGTGGTCACCGCCGTCAAGTGGGTCGTGATCGTCGTCTCGATCGCTCTGGCCCTGCTGCCCGTGCTCTACATGGTCGGAATGTCCTTCAAGAGCCCGGACGACATCCTGTCGACGCGAATCCTCCCCTCTCGCCTCGCGGTCGAGAACTGGGTCGCCGCGTTCGAGAACTGGCCGATCCTGACGTACCTCCGGAACTCGTTCGGCGCCGCGATCGTGGCGGTCCTGGTGGCGCTCCTGGTCTCGATCCCCGCGAACTACGCGATGGCTCGACTCCGCGTCGGAGGGAAGCAGGCTCTCGGGCTCATCGTCTCGGCCTACGTCGCTCCGCCGGTCGTGGCGATCATCCCGCTCTTCGTGCTGGTGCGCTCTGCGGGACTGATGGACTCCGTGCTGGGCCTCGGCATCGTCGAGGGACTGTTGCTCACGCCGGTGGCCGTCTGGTTGCTCGACGGTTTCTTCCGCGCCATCCCCTTCGAGGTCGACGAGGCGGCTCAGATCGACGGTTGTGGCCCGCTCCGCGCACTCTGGTCCGTCATCCTGCCGCTCACCGCACCGGGGATCGTCGCCGTCTCGATCATCGTCTTCATCCTCGCGTACAACGACTTCCTGATTCCGCTGCTGCTGACCCAGAGCATCGACTCCCAGACGCTTCCGGTCGGCATCGCCCTGATGCAGGGCGGCCGTGAGGTGATGTTCGGGCAGATGGCCGCGGCGAGCCTGTCCGGCCTGATCCCGATCTACCTGTTGGCGCTGTTCCTGCAGAAGTGGCTCGTGGGCGGTCTCACTCAGGGCAGCGTGAAGTAACTCGCCCCATCGCCCCATCGCCGCGTCGCCGCGTCGCCGCGTCGCCGCGTCGCAGCGTCGTCGTGTGTGCGGGATCAAAAACGCACCTCCGGAATGCTCCTCGGGGGCGTTTTTGATCCCGCACGCGCGGTCGGGCCGTGGACAAGGCCGCCGTCGCCGGGTTGAATCGAGGGCATGACGACCTCGCTCCTGGAGATCCTGGATGAGCACGTCGCGCGCGGCACGGCACCGGGGATCATCGGCGTGCTCGGCGCCCCCGACGGGTCTACCGAGATCGTCACGGCCGGTGATCTCCCGGCGGATGCGATCGTGCGCATCCAGTCCATGACGAAGCCGATCCTCGCCGTTGCGGCACTGCGTCTCGTGCAGGGCGGGCGCCTCCGACTCGACGATCCCGTGGAGCGCTGGCTGCCGGAGCTCGCCGACCGCCGGGTGCTGCGCACGCCGGACGCGCCGATCGACGATGTCCGTCCGGCGACGACGCCCATCACGTTGCGCCATCTGCTCACCAACACCTCCGGGTACGGCGTGCAGGTCGTGCCGTCTCCGCTGGCGATGGCGATGATCGGGAACAGGACGGCCGCGGGGCAGGAGCCGGTGGCGATGGGCGCTCCGGAGTGGATCGACGCGCTGGCCGCACTTCCGCTCGCGTTCGAACCCGGCTCCGGATGGCGCTATCACCACTCCTTCGGCATCCTCGGGGTGCTCCTCTCCCGCGTGGTCGACGGGTCGCTGGAGGAGCACCTTCGGCGTGACCTCTTCGAGCCTTTGGACATGGTCGACACCGGGTACACGGTTCCGCTCGAGCAGGCGCACCGGCTGCCCGCTGCGAACCGGCACACGGAGGGCGGACTGGTCGAGGTCGAGCCTGCGGGTGAGGGTTTCTCGGTCGCGCCGGCACCCTTCGACCTCAGCCACTCCGAACTCGTGTCGACCGCAGCCGACTATGCGGCCTTCGCGCGGATGCTGGCGACCGGGGGACGGCATGACGGAAAGGTCGTGGTCGAGCCCGAACTGCTGGCGGAGATGCGCACGGACCAGGTGCCTGCGAGCGCGAAGACCGACGACAGCTTCTTCCCGGGGTTCTGGGACGGCACGGGGTGGGGGTTCGGCGTCGCGATGCAGACCTCCGGGGCGAACGCCGGTCGCTACGGATGGTCAGGCGGGCAGGGGACGGACTTCTGGATCGACCCCGACGGTTCGTTCGGCATCGTGCTGAGCCAGGTCGAGATGGGCCCGGAGGTCATGGGCTTGTTCCGAGACGTCCAGCGGGTCGCTGACCCCGCGTGCGGGATCGAAAACGCCCCTGCGGGAAGCACTTGAGGCGCGTTTTTGATCCCGCACGCGGGCCGCGCACACAGGGATTCAGCGCTTCCAGTAGCCGCAGAAGCTGACCGCGTTCTTGTCGACCCCGCGTTCGCCGACGAGGTGCTTGCGGACCCCGGAGGCCAGCGCCTGCTCTCCCGCCGCATACGCGTGGAACGGAGCGGCGGGTAGCGCCGTACGGCCGAGAGTCTCGAGAGCGAGAACCCCGGGAGCCGTGTCGTGCGGACGCACGAGCCAGACGATCTCGACCCCCGGCGGATGCGGGAACGGCAGGGCATCCTCGTCGGACGGCACTTCGACGATCACGGTGCCGACGGCGTCCTCCGCCAGCGATGCGCTGATCGAGGCGATCGCGGGGAGGGCGGTCTCATCGCCGACGAGGAGGACGCGTTCGGTGCCGCGCTGCGGGTTGAAGGTGAGCCCCTCGTCGATGATCAGCACGTGTTCGCCGGGCTGGCAGGTCTCGGCCCAGTGCGATGCCGGGCCGGCCGTGCCCTCTGCCGCCGATCCGTGCAGCACGAAGTCCACATCGATCTCCGCACCGGCGTCCGCCGTGGCCGCGCGGTAGGCGCGCACGCTGTAGTTCCGCATCACGGGGCGCTCGTCGTCGGGGATGCGCAGGAACTTCAGGTAGCCGAACATCTTGTTCGCCTTCGCGGGCACGCGGTCGAGTCCCGCGTCGCCACCGATCGGCAGGAACAGCCGGAACCACTGATCGAACCCCATCGGGCGGAACTTCTCGATCTCACCACCGCCGAGCGTCACGCGGGACCAGTGCGCCGAGAGCCGTTGCGTGCGCAGCACCGTGAGGTGGAGGAGCTCGGCGCTCTCGGGCTTGACCAACTTGCTGTATGCCATGCGCGCCTTTCAGGGCAGCTGCCAGGGGAAGAACACCACGAAGAGCGCGGCGGAGACCAACAGCATCGCCGCGGTGAAGACGGTGTCTCGGGCACGGAACGGCACCAGGTGTCGCTCCGTGCGGGTGGGGTGCGCGCCGAAGGCCCGCGAGTCCATCGCCAGGGCCACGCGTTCGGCATGGCGGATCGCGCCGGCGAGCAGCGGAACGATGTAACCCCAGCCGCGGGCGACCCGTGCGAAGGGTCCGCGTCCGCCGTGGTAGCCGCGCACCCGGTGGGCGGCCCGGATGACGGCGAGCTCGTGTCCGAACCGTGGCACGAAACGGAAGGCTGCGAGCGCCGTATACCCGATCCGGTACGGGACCCTCAGCTGCTGCACGCCGGCACGGACGAGGTCGGGGCCGCTGGTGGTGAGACCGCCGACGAGGGCGAGGGAGACGATGGCGCCCAGACGCAGGGCCGTGGCGAAGCCGAGCAGCAGGGCACCGCTGTAGAGCGTCCAGTCGCCGATGCGCACGACGGGGGCGGTGTCGGCGACGAGCGCGGTGTCGACCCAGACCGAGAAGCCGATGCCGATCAGCAGCATCCCGGCGGGGAGGGCGAGCAGCAGGAGGGCCAGGAGGCGTGCGGTCAGCCGCGCGCCGAGCAGGATCAGGGCATACGCGAGCAGGAGGAACGCGGCCGGGGTGGCGAGGTCGCGGACGAACATGAGCAGCAGCATCGCGGGCGCGAACCCGGCCACCTTGGCGAGCGGGTTCAGGGCGTAGAGGAACTGCCGCGGGGAGGACGCCGTCATCCGGGCGTAGGGGTCGAAACCCGGACCGGTGGCGGCCGCGGTGCCGGGGACCACGCGGTCCGTGGCTTCGGCGCTCACGGGTGCACCCCGAGCCCGGCAGACGAAAGGACACGCTGCAGAGCGGGGAGGCGGAGCCCCGCATCGGCGAGCAGCCGCTCGTCCCGGAACAATGTCGATGTCGGGCCGCTCGCTCGCACCCGCCCGCCCGCGAGCACCACGACGTGGGAGGCGTGCTCTGCCACGAGCTGCAGATCGTGCGTGACGATCACGATGGTGGTGCCCTCGGTGCGCAGCTCCTGCAGCAGGTCGAGGAGCTCGGCCGCCCTGGCGCGGTCCTGGCCGAAGGTGGGCTCGTCCAGAGCGAGGACCCGCGGCCGGGTGATCAGTGCGGTGCCCACCGAGAGGCGCCGCTTCTCGCCGCCGGAAAGCAGGAACGGATGCACGTCCGCCTTGTGCGCGAGCCCGAAGCGCGTGAGCATGTCGTCGACGCGCACGGTGATCTCGGCGTCCGGAACCTGGCGCAGTCGCAGGCCGTGAGCCAGCTCGTCGAACACCGTGTGCGCGATGAACTGGTGCTCCGGGTTCTGGAACACGAATCCGACGCGTGCGGCGAGGTCGCGTGGTGAGGCGACGCCCGGGTCGATGCCGTCGACCGTGACCTGGCTTCGGGGCGGCGGCACGACGCCGGCGAGCGCCTGGATCAGCGTGGTCTTGCCCGCTCCGTTCGCCCCGACGATCGCCGTGAGGCTCCCCGTCTCCAGAGCGAGATCGATCCCGTGCAGGATCTCGGTGCGCCGTTTCTTGACGGAGAGCCCGCGCGCGCGGATGATCTCGTGGCCGGTGTGTGCGCGTGCATCGCGGTCCTCTTCACGCGGTGCGGGGATGGCCGCGGCCATCGCGGGGGAGTGCGGTGCCTCCTGGGCGAGCGCGTCAGCGAGCTCGTGCGGTGTGAGGGGGAGCGGATCGAGTCTCCGGCCCTCGTCCCGCAGCCGGAGTGCGGCGAGCGTGGCTCCCGGAAGCCACACGCCCATCGACACGAGTTCGTCGGCGTGCTCGCGGATGATCTCCGCCGCGGGGCCGTCGAAGACGACCGTCCCTTCGCGGCCGAGCACCAGCGTGCGGGTGACGAAGTCCATCGCCGCATCGAGGTTGTGCTCGACGAGGAGGATCGCCCGGTCACCGGCGGCGACGACATCCGCCAGCGCCGTGTATACGTCGTCGATGCCCTGCGGGTCGAGGTTGGCGGTCGGTTCGTCGAGCACGATCAGCGGGGAACCCATCGCGAGGGCGCAGGCGATCGCGAGTCGCTGCCTCCCTCCACCCGAGAGGTGATCGGGGTTCTCATCGCGGCGATCCCAGAGCCCGACGCGCCGCAGAGCCGCTTCGACCCTGTCGCGGACGACGTCGACGTCGAGGAGCAGGTTCTCGGGTCCGAACGCGACCTCGTCGTAGACCGTGCCCGTGACGATCTGCGTGTCCGGATCCTGGAACACCATCGCCACCTGCGTGCTGAGTGTCGCGGTCTCTGCGCTCGCCGAGTCGATGCCACCGGCCTCGACCGTGCCGACCATGCTCGCGGGCAGCGCATGCGGGATCAGACCGTTGAGCGCGAGGGTCAGTGTCGACTTGCCGGATCCGGACGGTCCGAGCAGCAGGACCACTTCGCCGGGGTGGATGTCGAACGTGACGTCACGGGGGGAGGGGTGCGCGGCATCGGCGTGGGTGAGGGAGAGGTCACGCACGCGGAGCAGAGGCGCGGATGGGCGCACGGCGGGGTCCCGGGTCGTCGGATCGTGGACTTCTAACTTAGCTGAGCCTTACCTGATCCGCCATCGAGCGGGGGTGACGCAGTGCGCCGGATCGAGCCCCGTCAGCGTCGGGCGACTCCGGCCCGGCGCAGCGCCGAACCGATGGCGAGCCCGATCGCGGTCCAGGCGACCGGGCCGAGCACCGAGATCGCGAGGTACAGGATCTGCGCCCACAGCGGCATGACCGAGAGATGGGCGGCGAAGAACACGACGACCGCCACGAAGATCCCGATGATCGCGGCCGAGAGGAAGAAGCGCCACGGACCCCAGGAGCGGTAGCGCGTGAGCGCAGCCACTCCTTCCTGGATCAGGCCGAACAGCAGGGCCGTGCCGATGAACCGCAGAGCCCAGGCCGGGTTGAAGGCGCTCGCGATCAGCGCTGCGAACACATGCGTGATCAGGGCGACGAGGGGAAGGCGCAGCACCTCCTGGGCGATGATCCCCGGGAGCACGTGCGAGCCGAGCACGAGGCCGTAGAGAAACAGCAGCGGGCTCGCCAGCAGGACCGGCGTCACCCATCCGGCGATGCCCGCGAGGATGCCCGTCGCGACGCCGATCGCTGCGCAGACGAGCAGGACGCGAGTCGTCAGGACGGAGGTGCGGGCCACGTCTCCAGCTTACTGTCGACCTATCGGGAGCCCTGCCGTGCAAAATCCTGGCGTATTGGCGAAGCCGGATTCGACCATCGGACAGTTGTCTTTCCGGGGTGACGAGCGAAGTCATTGTCGCCATGCTGGCGGAGTAGTAGTGATCGTCTACCGAATAGATGGTGCACTTTCTGGACCGGATGATCGATCCGTGCTTACCTGAGAGTGGGAAGCGGTCCGGGGGGATCTGTTCGGAGGATGTGGGCGATGTCGTCACGGGTGATGGTGGTTGTTGCGAGAGCCCTGAAGGCCTACCGCAAGTCGGAGAACGTAACTCAGGAAGAAGCGGCGAACCGAATTGGTTGCTCGCTCCCGACGTATCGGTATTTGGAGCAAGGGGTCTCTGAAGTGGGCCAGCTTCCTGACCCGAAGTTGAGCACTTTCATGCGCGCGCTGACGACTTTGGGGCTCGACGAGCCTGTGCTGAAAGCTCTCGAACACACGCTCAGCTCCGAGGGTGAAGACTCGGCCACCCATCTGGGCGGCTTGACGAATGCGCACAATTAGGATCCACGAAAGGACGAGCGAGTGTTTATCAAAACTAGAGGAATGCCTAAGCGGGTTGGCCTCAGGCATCGGGTCGCGATGATGGCGGTCGGGAGTGTGATGGCCGTCGGGCTTGCGGTCGGTACGGCCGCGCCGGCGCAGGCTGCTGTCGGTCTATGGGACGTCTATTCCAGTTGGTTCCAGGCAGTCGCAGGGCTCACCTCGACGGGGGGAGGCGGGACTTTCCAGGCCCACGCATACCTGGGGAACACCCACTCCTGGGGTGTGAAGTCGCAGTACAACACGAAGGCTGAGGTGAACGGCTACAGCCAGACGCACAACGCAATTCTGTATCGCAACGGCAGCACCTGGGCGAAAGCCCAGGGCTGAAAGACTTCGCGGTGGGACGTGGTGTCGCTCTTGCTGGTACCTCATCCTGCCGTATAGCAGGGGGAGAGATGACCACACGCGGATTCTTCGTCGTAGCGGTAGCGATGTTGGCATCGATGCTGTCCGGGTGCTTTCCCGCATCCGATGAAGGAAACGAACGCTTGGCCCCCTCACTGACCGCGCTTATCGATCAGGCGCTGGCGCAAGACGATCTGTCGGACTGGGACAGGGCGGCGCTGGAGAAGGCGAGCGCGGAGGGCCAGATCTCTCAGGCTGACTATGTCGAGGGGATGGACCTTTTCGACGCGTGTCTGAAGTCAGCGGGGATCGAGTTCACACGAACGACGCATTTGAACGGGGTCATCGAGTTTCAGCCGCCTCCCGGACAGTACTCCGATGTCGAGATCGAGGCGCAAGGGAAGGCACAGTACGAATGCTCGGTGAACGCCGTCACTCAGGAGATCTTTCGGATGCAGCAGGCGAACCCTGACCTGTTGACGGACTTCCCGCAGGCGGTCGTGAACTGCCTGAAGAAGGCCGGGGTGGTCGACGACGAGTTCACCAAAGAGGACTTCGAGAACGTTGCCGGTTCCAAGACGGGGTCAGCTGAGTATCCGTTCGATGTGATGGATCCCGAGGCGCAGACCTGCCTCTATTCCCTGGGATACACCGTGAAAGTTGTCGAATAACGGAAGCGCGCTGAGCAGTCTTGGGTTGAGTAGGGCATTGCCCGTTGACGTTTAGGGGTTAGGGGTTCGGGTGAAGCGCGCTTTCGCTGTCATCGCAGCGTTCGTACTTGGCTCTGGTGTTGTCGTCGGGGCGGCCTTCGCGTATTACCTCCTGCCATCCCCGGACGGCGATCTGGCCCCTAGCCCGTATGAGAAGACTTACCCGGTGACGCTCGTGGACTTCGCCGATCAGCGAACGTTGCCGCTCGCACCGACCTTCGCAGAGGGCGCAGAGCTACGAGCAGCAGCGGCGGGGGTGGTGACGAGCAACGACTGTATTCCTGGACAGGCTTTCGTCTCTGGCAAGGTGGCATTCTCTGTTGATGGCTCACCCGTAGTCGCACTGTCCGCGGACGTGCCCTTCTACCGGGATCTTCGCTGGGGAGACACCGGCTCTGATGTCGATTCTCTCCGCCGTGCGCTCGCGGCTCTAGGGTACTCGGTCGCGGCATCTGGAGAGTTCAGCAGCGACGTTGCCGAGGCGCTCTCCAAGATTCAGGATTCAGAAGGCCTTGCGTTCGATGACGGTGGCTTCCATCTCACGGACTTCCTCTGGGTGCCGGCCGGAGCTGCGGTGGTCGCCTCCTGCGAGGCGAAGATCGGGCAAAGCTACATGTCGGGATCCGTCTTCGCTACGACGGCGAGCACTCTCACCGCCTTGTCGTTGGCAGGTAGTGAAACTGAGCCGTTGGTTCCTGGCGAGCGAAAGCTCCAGGTGTTCGGGGTCGACATTGTGATGCCGGAGAACGGTGTCCTCGCAGACCCGAAGGATCTCGCGCAGATCGCCGCCTCGCCAGAGGCGAAAGGCAAGCTCAGCGGGGAAGGCGAAGATAGCTTGGCGTCAATCTCCAGCACGAGCGAATTGGTCACCCCTCTCCGTGTAGCTCCCGTCCCTGCGGCGAGCGTTTTCAATGTTCAGGGGGCTCAGGGGTGCGTCGCCTCGGAGAGCACGTCATATCCGGTCACCGTGGTCGGCGTGAACTTGGGGATGTCTCAGGTCATTTTCGACGGCGTCCCACCGCCAAACGTTCTCCTCCAACCTGGCACGGAGCCGTGTCGTGAGGGATGAGGGGCCGGCCGTTGTTCTTCAGGGGGTCGGGCACGGATGGAGCGATGGGCCGCCTCTCTTCGATGGCATCAGTGCGACGCTCCAGCGCGGTGACGTCACCGCACTGACCGGGCCATCAGGATCCGGAAAATCGACGCTGCTATCGATCATCGCAGGCTGGCTCACCCCAACGCGGGGAAACGTCCAGCGGATCAAGATAGATCGAACTCATTGGGTTTTCCAGAACCCTTACGGGCAACCGCGACGCACGACGCTTGACCACGTGTCTTACCCTTTCCTCGCTCGAGGATTAGCACGAACAGCCGCGGATCGAGAGTCAATGGGACTTCTGGTCAGATTCGGCCTCGAAGATCGAGGGGATCGGCCTTTCGCCGATCTTTCTGGAGGTGAGGCCCAAAGGCTGATGCTTGCCCGTGCTGTCGCAACCCGACCCGATCTTCTCCTCGTCGACGAACCCACCGCGCAGCTCGATCGCGTCGCGGCCCGAACCGTGAATGATGTGCTTGCTGGGCTCGCTGACGCCGGCGCGATCGTGCTTGTGGCCTCCCACGATGCCGATACCGTACGCGCGTGCAAGGGCTCGATCGATCTAGGAAGCGTGCGCTGATGCGATTCCTCGATGTCTTCGGGGAGGCGATCCGCAATATCCGGTCCGGATCCAGCCGTGCCGGCATACTCGTGCTGATCCTCGTAGCCGGATCGACTGCTCTTCTCGCAGTCGATGCTGCCTCGGTGGGAGCATTGCAGGAACGAGTCCACAATGTCCGTGACCAAGCGGGAGCGGTCCGTGTCCTCGTTGCAGACGAAGCAATCGAACCAAGCGCGTGCGCGAGCCTCGAGGAGCTGAAGAGCATCACCGATGCTGGGCCAATCTGGCAGCTTGAACCGATACACCTTCTCGCGCTGCCCCGGGTCAAGGTGCCCTTCTTTGAACTCAGTCCCGGAGTCGCGCGGATGTTGAAATTCCCAAGCATCCGGACCGGTGGAATCTACCTCCCGGAATCTCTCGCCGAACGCTGGCACGCCCACGAAGGAAGCGGGCTCGACACCTCGAACGGCACCATCGTGGTTGACGGCATCTACAAGTACTCCGAAGACGACGGTCGCGACCCGCGCTTCGCCAACGCCATCGTTGTCGTCGGCGAAGCCTCTGTGCGAGCGTCTGAATGCTGGTATAGCGTCTGGCCCCCATCGAATGTGGCCGACAAGTACGTCTACGGTGCTGTCACCTCCTCCGGACAAGGCGACTCCGCCCCGCAGATCGCTCCGTTGAACCCGACGATCGGACAGCGGTTCGATTTTGCGCACGAGTACGCCACACGCGTGACAGCGCTCACATCTGGGGGAGTCGTCATCCTTTTCGGGATGCTAGCCTTCACCTTCACTGCTCGCAGGCGGATGGAACTGGCAGGCAATTTGCACGCAGGCGCACGTCGTCGCGATGTCCTCGCGGGGATCGCGACAGAAACCTTCATCTGCGCATCTGCGGCAGCCATCGCTATTTTCTTCTTCGCGCGGCTGGCCGCGAGGCTCTTCCTCCGTGAAACGATCACCGGATACGAGACATCCTTGATGATCACTATGGCCATTGCCATCGGTGCCGCCATTATCGGGTCAGCCATACCCGCGATGCTGACGCGAGAGCGGCGGCTCTTCACTTTCTTCAAGTTTCGCGCTTGACTCGGCTGATTGCACGCGAAGCGTGATGTATTCCCAGGTGTTCGTAGATAGGCAAGCCTTTCCGCGGAGGCACCCCAGGGCGGCGGGTGGTGGAACGCATCCGTAGTTCGCCGACCTCGCCGACATCCTAGTGTCGACCTATTGGGGGCGGCGCCACGCCCCGGCCCTGGCCTATCGGCGAAGCCGCCCTGACCGATCGACCACATCTCGTCTCGATCGGCGAGGGCGGGGCTATGTTGGCCGCGGTGCAGCAACGCGGCTGCATCGTGATCATCGGGAGCACCACATGGGTCGAACACCCCTCCGGATGGCAGCAGCCACCACCCTGGCGACGCTGTTCATCGCATCCACGGCAACCACCGGTTTCGCGGCGACCGAGGAGGTGACGCACCCCGTTCCGGTCGCCGGCACCCCAGGGCACTACATCGTGGTCATGAAAGCAGACCCCCTCGCCACCTACGAGGGCGACGTCAAGGGCCTGAAGGCGACGAAACCCGCCGAGGGTGAGCAGCTCGAGACCCAGTCGCAGGACTCGCAGCGGTACGTCAAGCACCTCGAATCCGAGCAGACCGACCTCGTCAGCGACATCGGCGTCACCCCGGACACGACCTACCAGGTCGTGCTCAATGGGTTCAGCGCCGACCTCAGCGGCGAACAGGTCGATGCGCTCCGTGCGTCGAAGGACGTGCTGGGCGTGTACCCCGATGAGACCCGTCACCCGGATGCGCAGACGTCGACCGACTTCCTCGGTCTCGGCGACGACCGCAAGGGCCGTGGTGGCGTGTGGCAGCAGACCGGAGGCGTAGACAAGGCCGGAGAAGGCGTCGTGGTGGGTGTGATCGACACCGGCATCGCCCCGGAGCACCCCTCGTTCGACGGCAAGAAGCTCAAGAAGCAGAAGAAGCAGCACGACCGGCACAAGGGCAAGCAGCCCTACACCGACGGGAAGTACGTCTACTTCGACAAGTCCGACGGCGGCCAGTTCCAGTCCGCGATGGTGGAAGCCCAGGACTGGGACAAGCGCGACTACTCCTCCAAGCTGATCGGCGGCCAGTACTTCTACGCCGGAGCCGAGGCCGCCGGCTTCGACTTCCAGTACGACTACCTCTCGCCGCGTGACGGCGACGGTCACGGATCCCACACCGCGAGCACCGCGGCGGGCAACTTCAAGGTCAAGGCCTCCATCGAGGATGTCGACTTCGGCACGGTGTCCGGCGTCGCGCCGGGCGCGAAGGTCGCCGCCTACAAGGCCTGCTACGTCGGTCCCGACCCTGCGGTCACCACGGATGACATCTGCGCCCTCAGCGACCTCGTCGCCGCGATCGACCAGGCCGTCGCCGACGGTGTCGACGTGATCAACTACTCGATCGGCGGCGGTGCCGCCAGCACAGTGATGGCTCCCGAGGACCTCGCGTTCTTCAACGCCGCGGCCGCGGGTGTCTTCGTCGCGACCAGCGCCGGCAACGACGGTCCGGACCCGGTCACCGCCGACCACGCCTCGCCCTGGTACACGACGGTCGCCGCCTCCACCATCCCCACCTGGGAGGGCACCGTGCAGTTCGACGGGTTCGAGCAGGCCGGAGCGTCGGTGAGCGTGCCGTTCGGCGAGAGTGTCACCGGCCCGTCCATCGCGGCGGTCGACGCCGGGGCGGCGGGAGCGGTCGACGCGCAGCTCTGCCTGCCCGGCACCCTCGACCCGGCCAAGGTCGCCGGACACCTCGTCGTGTGCGACCGCGGCAGCAACGCACGTGCCGAGAAGTCGCAGGTCGTGAAGGATGCCGGCGGCATCGGCATGGTTCTCGTGAACGTGCCCGGTGGAGCGGACTCGCTCGACAACGACTTCCACGCCGTGCCGACCGTCCACCTCAACGCCGAGTACCGCGAAGCCGTGCTCGCGTACGTGCAGGGTGGCGTCGATCGGCCGATCACGCTGGTCGGTGAGAACACGACGGGCGTGACCACCCCCACGCCGCAGATCGCGGGCTTCTCGAGCCGCGGACCGATGCTCGCCGACGGCAGTGATGTGCTGAAGCCGGACGTGGCGGCCCCCGGTGTCGCGATCCTCGCGGCGACGAACAACGCCCCCGGAGAGAAGCCGACCTTCGGCATCCTCTCCGGCACGTCGATGGCCTCACCGCACGTCGCCGGTCTCGGAGCGCTCTACCTCGGTGAGCACCCGAAGGCGACGCCGGCGGAGATCCGTTCGGCGATGATGACGACCGCCTATGACACCGTCCTGCCCGACGGATCGAAGAACACGAACCCGTTCGAACAGGGCGCGGGACAGGTCGACGCGACGCGGTACCTGAACCCGGGTCTGCTCTACCTCAACGGAGTGAAGGACTGGGCGGCGTTCCTCGACGGGAAGGGCCTGTCGGACTTCCCCGGCATCGATCCCATCGACGGCAGCGACCTGAACCAGGCATCGATCTCGATCGGCTCGCTGGCCAGCGCGCAGACCGTCACCCGGTCGGTCACGTCGACCCAGAAGGGGACGTTCACCGCGAAGGCCTCGGTCCCGGGAGTGCACGTCAAGGTCACCCCGTCGCAGTTGACCTTCGACAAGCCGGGGCAGACGAAGACCTTCACGGTCACGTTCGACAACAGCGACGCTCCGGTGGAGCAGTGGGCCACCGGCACGCTGACCTGGACGAGCAAGAAGAACACGGTGCGTTCCCCGATCGCGGTGTTCCCGGTGACGGCGGATGCTCCGGCCGAGGTCACGGGTACCGGAGCGGACGGCAGCACGGCGGTCGAGATCACCCCCGGTCTCGACGGCGACCTGGCGCTCGACCTCTCGGGCCTCACCGCCTTCGACCTGCTCAGCGACCCGGACAACCCGGTCGAGGGGCACTCGGGCGACGAGAACTCCGGTGACGCGAACAAGGACGTGGCGTGGATCGTCGATGTGCCGGAGGGGACCACCCTCTCGCGGTTCGACCTCGACTCCTCGGACGACGACAGCAGCGACCTGGACCTCACCGTGTATCGCGTGGTGAGCCCGGACGACCTGCGGTACTACGAGCGGTGGCAGTCGGCGACCGGTTCGGCGGACGAGCAGGTCACGCTCCCCGCGCCGACCGCCGGGACCTACCTCGTGGTCGCGAACATGTACTCGACGACGGGTCCGATGACGTGGGACATGACCTACGCCAACGTGCAGCCCGGCGGAGAGGGCGCGTTCGCCGCGACCCCGAACCCGATCGCCGCCGTTCGCGGCGAGAAGACGAGCTACGAGCTCAGCTGGACGGGCCTCACGGCCGGTACCCGGTACCTGGGGCTGGTCCGCTACGGCGACTCCGAGGTCCGCACCGTGGTGACGGTCACCGTCCCGGCGGGTGAAGCGCCCGACGCCGAGGTCCCGCCGACCGAAGCGCCCGAGACGGACGCTCCGGAGACGGAGGCTCCGCCGACTGAGGCCCCCGAGACGGACGTGCCGCCGACGGAGGCGCCCGAGACGGAGGCTCCGCCGACGGCCAAGCCGGAGTAGCCCCCACAGCACAGCGCCCCGCGGTCTCCCTTCCGCGGGGCGCTGTGTGCGTCCGGGCCTGTGTCCGGCGGCGCCTTGCAGCGCCGACTGAATCGTGATTCAATGCGGCTATTGAATCATGATTCAGTCGACTCGAACAGTCGCATCCGGTGGGGAGACGAGATGGCGGAGCAGAGACGCCGACGAGTGAACGTGGTGGCCGGAGATCGTCGTCGCGAACTGCGTGAGGCCGCGAGCGGCATCGTGCGTGAGGAGGGCTTCGGCGCGGCGACCGTGAAGGCCATCACCGCTCGTGCGGGAATGAGCGCGGGCCTGCTCTACACCTACGTGGACAGCGTCGACGATCTGCTCGCCGATGTCTTCCGACAGTGCGCCGGGGCCGAGCTGACGGCGGTGGACGATGCGGTGCACGCCGCGCCCGATGATGCTCGTGCGCGTCTGGTCGCTCTGATCGAGACGTTCGCGGCGCGCGCACTCCGCGGACGGCGACTGGCCTGGGCGCTCCTCGCCGAGCCCGTCGGCCGCGCCGTCGATGAGGAGCGCCTCGCCTACCGCCGCGGCTACGCCGCCCTGTTCGATGAGATCGTCCGACAGGGGATCGCTTCTGAGGTCTTCGCTCCGCAGGATCCGGCGATCACGGCGGCGGGACTCGTCGGCGCGATCGGTGAGGCGCTCACCGGACCACTGTCCCCGGTCTCCGGCGTCGAGGACGCACCCGACCCCGAGTCCGTCGTGGCGACGATCACGGCCCTGTGTCTGCGCGCTGTGGGGGAGAGATGAGCACGCACCACGTCACGAATCAGGCGCCGGAGCGCGTCGGCGTGGACGAGTACGGCACGAACACGGCGCTCGTCGAGGGGGTCGAGCGCTATGACGCCGCATGGGCGCACCCGGGACTGCACGAGATCGGCGTCCGTGTGGGCGGCGAGCAGTTCCAGGAGGATGCGCGACGGGCCAACAGGAACAAGCCGGTCCTGCGCACCCACGACCGCTGGGGGCACCGCATCGACGAGGTCGACTACGACCCGTCGTACCACCGCGTGCTCGGCGCGGCCGTCGCGGCGGGGGCGCACACCTCGGCTTTCGCCGCCCCGCGGCCCGGTGCGAACGTCGCTCGTGCCGCATCGTTCATGCTGTTCGCCCAGGTCGAGCCCGGGCACGCCTGCCCGGTGTCGATGACGCATTCCGTCGTGCCGGTCGTCGCCGCGCAGCCGGAACTGGCCGCGCAATGGATGCCGCGACTCCTGTCGATCCGATACGACTCCACCCTGTCCCCCGGAAAGCCCGGCGCGTTGTTCGGCATGGCCATGACCGAGAAGCAGGGCGGTTCGGACGTGCGCTCGAACACGACCGTCGCCGCGCCGCTCGGGGGCGGACGCTACGCGTTGACGGGGCACAAGTGGTTCTGCTCCGCGCCGATGTCGGACGCCTTCCTCGTCCTCGCTCAGGCGCCTGGTGGCCTCTCCTGCTTCCTGCTCCCGCGCCTGCGCGAAGACGGAACGCGCAACGAGATCCGGATCATGCGCCTGAAGGACAAGCTCGGCAACGTCTCCAACGCGTCGAGCGAGGTGGAGTACGAAGGCGCCGTCGCCCACCTCGTCGGGGAGGAGGGGCGTGGTGTGCGCACGATCATCGAGATGGTCACCCACACCCGGCTGGACTGCATCCTGGGCTCGCTGGCAGGCATGCGTCAGGCGACCGCCGAAGCAGCCTGGCACGTGCGGCACCGGTCCGCATTCGGTCGTACGCTGATCGACCAGCCGGCGATGACCGCCGTGCTCGCCGACCTGCAGCTCGAGACCGAGGGGGCCACCGCTGCGGCGCTCAGACTCGCGCGCGCCTACGACGCCGATGCCGACGAGCAGGAGACCGCTTTTCGTCGTCTCGGAACCGCGGTCATGAAGTACTGGGTCTGCAAGCGCGGACCCGCGCATGCGGCCGAAGCGCTCGAATGTCTCGGCGGCAACGGGATCACCGAAGACTTCCCGCTCGCCCAGCGCTACCGCGAGCAGCCGGTCATGGCGGTGTGGGAGGGGTCGGGCAACGTCATCGCCCTCGACGTCCTGCGTGCGCTGGCCCGCGAGCCGCAATCCTTCGAGGCGTTCGACGCGGAAGTGGCGCTCGCCGCCGGGCAGGATCCCCGACTCGACGCGCACATCGCCCGCACGCGGGATCGCGTTCGCCGCATCACGGAGGATCCTGCGGCCGAGGCGCGGGCACGGAGGCTGGTCGCCGACCTCGCGCTGTCGCTGGAGGCATCGCTCCTGATCCGTACCGCCCCTTCCGCCGTCGCGGAGGGGTTCCTCGCGGCGCGCCTCGGCGAGGGGATGGGGCGACTGTTCGGCGAACTCCCCGAAGACGTCGAGGCCGGCGCCATCGCCGCCCGGGCGTGACGATCTCCGTGTCGCGTCAGATCTTGCGGCTGCGCGGCATGAGCCGCACGGGTGGCAGCGGCGGAGCGGGGATGCGCACGTCGTGTCCGGCGACGACACCGAAGCGGTCGGATGCCGCTTCCCAGGCCTCTCGCGCGTCGACGATCTCGTCGTGCGAGCGGCCGGCGAAGTTCCACCACATCACGATGTCGGCCTCGAAGGGCTCGCCGCCGAGGAGGAAGAGCAGTGCCCCCTCGCCGC
This sequence comes from Microbacterium sp. IO18, assembly GCF_049099505.1. Lineage (NCBI taxonomy): Bacteria > Bacillati > Actinomycetota > Actinomycetes > Micrococcales > Microbacteriaceae > Microbacterium > Microbacterium sp. IO18. Next base: position 1,803,119 of record NZ_JBMJAF010000001.1, on the reverse strand, counting down.
TCGACACCTCGACGCTCTCGCGGGAGTCGCCGAGGTAGAGCAGGCCGTTGCGGTCGAGAGCATGCTCGGCCACGACCGCATCGCCCTCGACGAGCATCAGCGCGTGCTCCCAGTCGGCCCGCAGGGGGAGACGCACGCGGGAGCCGGGGGAGAGGACGATCTCCGCGCCCACGATCGGCGTGTGGACGGTCGCGGGCGAGCGCACGCCGGCGAAGTCACCGAGCACGACGGTGGCTTCGGCTGCTTCCCCCTCGTCGGCAGGGAGTGTGAGCGCCGGCAGTTCGGTGTGCCGTTCGAAGCCGGGGGAACCGTGGCGGGCGGATTCGGGCAGCACCACCCAGAGCTGCAGTGCGTCGAGCGGCACGGGATCGTCGCCGATCGAGTACTCCGAATGCGAGATGCCGTTCCCGGCCGTCATCAGGTTCAGCTGCCCGCGCCGCAGGTCCGCATCGCTGCCGAGTGAGTCGCGGTGGCGGATCTCCCCGACGAGCGGCCAGGTCACGGTCTGCAGTCCGATGTGCGGGTGCGGCTCGACCCGCATCTTCGTGTCGGCGGGACCGAACCGGTCGAGGAAGCACCAGGCGCCGATCGTGGGCAGGTTCCGGTGCGGCAGGGCGCGCAGCACGTTCATCCCGCGCACACCGCCGAGCGGAACCTCCCGCGGCTCCAGGATCAGGCGGTGCTGCCCGATCATTCCGCCCGCCCGGTCGGGTCCTCGCCCGCGGATCCGGCGTGACCTGCGGGAGCCTTCGGCCAGCGGATCTCGGCACCGGGGATCTCATGCGTCTCGAGGTATTTCGCGATGTACGGGCACAGCGGCACGATCGCCTCGCCGCGCCCGGCCGCATCCGTCAGCGCGTCGGAGGCCAGCTTCCCGGCCAATCCCTGTCCCTGGAACGCCGGGTCGATCTCGGTGTGGAGGAAGCGGATGGATCCGGCACGGAGGTCGAAGGCCGCGAAGCCTGCGAGCACGTCGCCCGAGTGGAGTTCGTAGCGCGATTCGCCCTCGTTGCGGGTCACGGTGATGTCGGTCATCGGAGCTCCTTCGAACGGGTTGCCTCCAACCTACGCCCCTGTGGAGAGGGGGGCCCCACGTCGGCGGGGGTGGTTACGCTGGAGGAATGCCGCAGACTCCCCGTGACCCGTACGCGGACCTGCCGTACGCCGACGAGCCCTACGACGATGGCTGGGAGCCGTCCGCCCCGCCGGAGCCGATGGATTGGGAGCCACAGGGAGCAGGATACGAGCCGCCTCTCGACTGGGGGTCCGGGCCCGTCACGCCGGTCGCATCGGCCTCGACCCCCGCGTCGGTTGCACGGCGGGCGACCCCGAGCCGGTTCGCGACCGCGCTCGACGCGCTGCACACGGTCTTCGGCTACGACGAGTTCCGTGGCGACCAGGCCGAGATCGTCGAGCAGGTCATCGCGGGCGGCGACGCCGTGGTCCTCATGCCGACCGGCGGGGGCAAGAGCATCACGTACCAGGTGCCGGCACTCGTGCGCGAGGGCACGGGGCTCGTGGTCAGTCCGCTCATCGCGCTCATGCACGACCAGGTCGATGCGCTCCGGGCCAACGGCGTCAATGCCGCGTACCTCAACTCGACGCAGGCGATCGACGAGCGCCGAGAGGTCGAGCGGGCCTACGTCGCCGGTGAGCTCGACCTCCTCTACGTCGCCCCCGAGCGGCTCTCCCACGCTCAGACCACGGCGCTGCTGCAACGCGGGACGCTGAGCGTGATCGCGATCGACGAGGCCCACTGCGTGTCTCAGTGGGGTCATGACTTCCGGCCCGACTACCTCGCGCTGGGTGACCTCGGCGAGCGGTTCCCCGGCGTTCCTCGCATGGCTCTCACCGCGACGGCGACCGCGGCCACGCACAAGGAGATCACCGAGCGTCTGCGTCTCGACGGTCAGGACGGACGAGAGGCCGCCACGCACTTCGTCGCGAGCTTCGATCGCCCCAACATCCAATACCGGATCGTGCCCAAGGTCGACCCTCGTAAGCAGCTGGTCGCCTTCATCCGGTCGCAACCGGAAGGTGCGGCGGGTATCGTCTACGCCCTCAGCCGCAAGTCGGTCGAGCAGACGGCGACCTCCCTCGCCGCTCAGGGGATCGACGCGCTCCCGTATCACGCGGGCCTTCCCGCGGAGGTGCGTGCAGCCCATCAGGCCCGCTTCCTCCGGGAAGACGGCGTGGTCATGGTCGCGACCATCGCGTTCGGCATGGGGATCGACAAGCCCGACGTGCGTTTCGTCGCGCATATCGACCTGCCGAAGTCCGTGGAGGGGTACTACCAGGAGACCGGTCGTGCCGGCCGTGACGGCGAGCCGGCGGTGGCGTGGATGGCGTACGGACTCGGCGACGTGGTGCAGCAGCGCCGCCTCATCGATCAGAGCCCCGGCGACCGCACGTTCAAGATGCGGATGGGGCAGCACCTCGACGCGATGCTCGCGCTCTGCGAGACCGTGGAGTGCCGTCGGCAGAACCTGCTCGGCTACTTCGGTCAGCAGTCGCAGCCCTGCGGCAACTGCGACACGTGTCTCGACGACACCGAGACGTTCGACGGGCTCGTTCCGGCGCAGAAGCTGCTGTCGACCATCGTGCGACTCCAGCGCGAGCGCAACCAGGCGTTCGGCGCCGGACACCTGATCGACATCCTCCGCGGCGCCTCGACCGAGCGCATCCGGCAGCAGGGTCACGACAAGCTCGCGACCTACGGCATCGGTCATGATCTGTCCGATCAGGACTGGCGCAGCGTGGTCCGGCAACTCCTGGCCCGCGGCATCCTCGTGGCCCAAGGCGACTACGGCACGCTGGCCCCCGGCGACCAGGCGGCCGGGGTGCTGCGCGGAGAGACCGCCGTGCCTCTGCGCAAGGACACCATCGGCCGTCCCGTCTCGTCCGGCCGTGCCCGCAAGGCGAGTGCCGCGGATGCGCTGGACGCCGGGGATCGCGGGCTCTTCGAGTCGCTGCGCGCCTGGCGCGCCGAGACCGCACGAGAGCAGGGTGTTCCTGCGTACATCGTTTTCGGCGATGCCACCCTGCGTGCTCTCGCCGAGCATCGTCCGGCGTCGCTTGCAGACCTCGACGGCATCACCGGCATCGGCGCGAAGAAGCGCGAGGCCTACGGAGAGAGCGTGCTCGCGGTCATCGCCGCGGCCTGAGCACCGCGTCCCCGTCTGTCAGCGCGCGGGCAGCACGTCGGCGAGGTGGGCCCGCAGCTGTTCCGCGATGTCGACCGCGCTCCGGTCGTAGAGCCACTGATACTGCAGGCCGTCCCACATCGCGATGAGCCAGGTGGCCTCGTGTGCGGGGTCGCGGTGTGCCGGGAGGTCGCCATCTTTCTGAGCCATGCGGAAGAGCTCGGTGAAGTGGTCCAGGGCGTTCGTGAACCGCGATGCGAAGTAGTCGTGTGCCGGATGGGTCGCCGGGACGGCTTCGCAGGACAGGACCGCGTACACCTCGATCAGGCCGGGTTCGTTGCGTGCGTTGACCCTCGCGCCGTCCGGGATGCCCCGCAGCAGCGCGCCGGCCGAACCGACTTCGGAGAGTGCCGTGGTCGCGCTGATCGCCTTGTCGCGTTCGGCGAGGACGGCGCTGAGGAGCAGCTCTTTCGAGGGGTAGTGGTGCAGCAGCGTCGATTTGGAGACGCCGACGGCGGTGGCGATGTCCTGCAGGCTGGTGTCGCCGTAGCCGTCGCGCGAGAACAGGCGCATCGCGTCGGCGACGATCTGCGCCCGGCGGCGGCGGCCGACCGCGTATCCCGGGTCGGCGTTCGCCAGCGTGCCGGTGCGGAGTTCGGGGAGGGTGCGGGAAGTTCCGGTGCCGGACCCGGGCGCGTCGTCGGGGTCGCGCCAGCCGACCGGCGAGGCCCACAGGTTCTCCCGCTCCTCGAGCTCCTCGACCACGTCGACCCGGTCGGGCAGGTACTGCGAGAGCAGCTGCAAGCCGTCCCAGCCGGCGGTGTGCCGCACGATCTCACCGTCGACATCGCGGTCGGCGGCGACCACGCCGAGGTGCTTGGCGTCCTCCAGGACATCGACGCTGAGTTCGCGCAGCCGCGCATAGCGCTCCCGCATCCGCTCGTGCGCCGGGTGCCCGGGCGATGATGCCTCGCCGGTGAGCGCGGCGAAGAGCTCGAGGTATCCCTCGGTGTGGGCGTTCCGCTCGGCGAGTCGGGTGAAGACGAGGTCGCCGGGCTCGGAGGCGGCGGCGATCTCTGCGAAGACCGTCTCGTTGTCGGCCTCGAGTGCGCCGACGACCTCGGCGAGGAGGTCGTCCTTCGAGCCGAAGTGCCCGAGCAGCCCGGGGTGGCTGACCGAGGCGGCGGCGGCGATGTCGCGCAGGGAGGTCGACCGATAGCCGCGGGAGATGAACAGATCGTGGGCGGCAGCGAGGATGCGCTCCCGTGTGGCGGCGGCACGGGCGTGCCGCGAGCCCGTCGGTGCGGTCGTGGTCATCGCATCCTCCTCTCCGCTCTCTATCCTCGCTCATTACCACTCGGTCGGTATTCACTTACCAATCGGTCTGGATTCGTGTATCTTCTTCGGAGAGCCGCATCGCCCGAAGACGTGCGGAGATTCGAAAGGACTGTCATGACAGAGTTGTCATCCGCCGCGAACGCGGCTGCGGTCGGCACCACCGGGTTCAAGGCGCCCGGAACGACGCCGTCGAAGACGCCGCGCGGCTACGCGCCCGGCCTCGCCGCCGTGAACTTCGGCGTGTACCTCGCGCTTCTCACGCCGGTCATGGTGTCGATGGCGTTCAAGATCCAGCACATCGATCCGGTCAGCACGGAGGCGAGCCTGGGGCTGGTGATGAGCATCGGCGCAGCATTCGCGCTCGTGGCGAACCCGCTGGTGGGTCGGCTCTCCGACCGGACCACGTCGCGTTGGGGCATGCGTCGCCCGTGGATCCTCGGTGGCGCGATCGTCGGCCTCGGCGGATTCCTGATCATCGGCGTCGCCACCTCCGTGTGGATGGTCCTGCTCGCCTGGTGCCTCGTGCAGGCGTCGATGAACGCGGTGCTCGCCGCAGCCAACGCCACCTTGCCCGATCAGGTGCCCGTCTCGAGCCGCGGCAAGGTGTCCGGCATCATCGGTATCACCACCCCCATCGGCATCCTCGCCGGGAGCTTCATCGTCAACTTCCTCCCCGGTGACTTCGAGCGCTTCGTCGTGCCCGCTGTGATCGCGCTGATCCTGGTGATCGTGTTCGTCCTCGTCCTCCAGGACCGTCGACTCACAGAGAAGCCGGCGGAGCGCTTCACGGTCGGCACCTTCTTCGGTTCCTTCGTCTTCAATCCGCGCAAGCACCCGGACTTCGGCTGGACGTGGCTGACCAAGTTCTTCGTGATGTTCGGCTACGCGGGCATCGCCACCTACCTTCCGCTGTACCTGATCACCAAGTTCGGCCTCGACGAGCAGGGCGCGGTCGGTACGATCCTCTTGGCCAACCTCGCCTCGATGGCGGCGATGGCGATCTCCTCGCCGCTCGGTGGCTTCCTCTCCGACAAGATCGGCAAGCGGCGTCCGTTCGTCGCGGTCGCCGGTGTGATCATGGTGGTCGGTCTCGTCATCCTGGCCGTTGCTCCGGACGTCACCACGGTCGTCGTCGCGCAGGCGATCATCGGGCTCGGTGCGGGCTCGTTCCTCTCGGTCGACCTCGCCCTCGCCACCGAGGTGCTGCCCAACCCCGCCGACACCGCCAAGGACCTCGGGGTGCTGAACATCGCCAACGCGCTGCCGCAGTCGATCGCGCCGGCCATCGCCCCGGCCATCATCGCGCTCGGCGCCGCCACGCCACTCGGCGGCTACACGGCCTGGTATCTGTTCGGTGCGCTCGTCGCGCTGGCCGGTGCCCTCCTCGTCTACCGCATCAAGGGAGTCAAGTGACCATGACCGATACCGCCGCCACCGTCCGTCCCTGGCTCGATGCCGCTCTCCCGGTCGACGAGCGCGTACAGCTGCTGCTGGGTGCCATGTCGATCGAGGAGAAGGCCGGCCTCCTCTTCCACACGATGATCGCGATCGGCGATCTCGAGGAGTCCGACCCCACGTTCGCGACGCCCTCGGCCCGTGAGTTCCTCGAGGGCAAGCGGATGACCCACTTCAACCTGCTGGGGGCTGCACCGACCGGCCGCGAGATCGCGGCCTGGCACAACTCCCTGCAGCGTCTCGCGGCATCCACGGGTCTCGGCATCCCGGTCACCCTGTCGACCGACCCCCGCCACTCGTTCAGTGAGAACCCCGGGGCGTCGATCCTCGCAGGTCCCTTCTCCCAGTGGCCCGAGACGCTCGGGCTCGCCGCGACGCGGGATGAGGCGCTCGTGGAGCGATTCGCCGACATCGCCCGACAGGAGTACACCGCGGTCGGCCTCCGCGTGGCGCTGCACCCTCAGGTCGACCTCGCGACCGAACCGCGCTGGGCCCGGCAGACCGCGACCTTCGGAGAGGATGCGGAACTCTCCGGCAGGCTCGGGGCCGCGTACATCCGCGGCTTCCAGGGCGCCTCGTTCGGACCCGGATCCGTGTCGACCATGACGAAGCACTTCCCGGGCGGCGGTCCGCAGAAGGACGGCGAGGACCCGCACTTCTCCTACGGGCGCGAGCAGGTGTACCCCGGCGGAGAGTTCGAGCTGCACCTGAAGCCCTTCGAGGATGCGCTCGCCGCTGGCACGCGCCAGATGATGCCGTACTACGGCATGCCCGTCGGCACTGAGTATGAAGAGGTCGGCTTCGGCTTCAACAAGTCGGTCATCACCGGGTTGCTGCGGGAGCGCTACGGGTTCGACGGGGTGGTCTGCACCGACTGGGGGCTGATCAGCGACTCCGAGATCTTCGGACAGCCCTTCTCCGCCCGCGCCTGGGGAGTCGAACACCTCACGCCTCGCGAGCGCATGAAGAAGGTGCTGGATGCCGGTGCCGACCAGTTCGGCGGCGAGGCGAATCCGGAGCTGCTGCTCGAGCTCGTCGCCGACGGCGAGATCACGGAAGAGCGACTCGACGTCTCGGCGCGGCGGATCCTGCGGGAGAAGTTCGAGCTCGGTCTCTTCGAGAACCCCTTCGTGGATGAGGACGCCGCCGACGAGATCGTCGGACGCGCGGACTTCCGCGCCGCGGGGGAGGACGCGCAACGCGCCTCGATCACCGTCCTGTCCAACGACGGTGCGCTGCCGTTCGCGAGCGGAACGAAGCTCTACCTCGAGGGCATCGATGCGGACGTGGCGGCCACCTTCGGCGAGGTCGTCGACACTCCTGCCGAGGCCGACCTCGCGATCATCCGCCTGCAGGCACCGTTCGAAGAGCGCGCGACGATGTTCGAGAACTTCTTCCACGCGGGATCCCTGGAGTTCCCCGCCGAGCTCGTCGCCCACGTCCGTGAGGTTGCACACGCGGTCCCGACCATCGTCGACGTGCTGGCCGACCGTCCGCCGATCCTCACCCCCATCGCCGAGGTGGCTGCTGCGGTGACCGTCAACTGGGGCGCGTCCGGCGCCGCATTGCTCGACGTGCTGAGCGGTGCGGTCGAGGCGCACGGCAGACTGCCGTTCGATCTGCCGCGCTCGATGGCCGCTGTCGAAGCCTCCCGCCCCGATGTCCCGTTCGACACCGCGGATCCCCTCTTCCGCTTCGGCCACGGTCTCTCGCTGTAGTCGCTCTCGAGCCGTCCTCCCGCCGGCGACCCTCTCGGAGTCGTGGGCAGGAGGGCGGCTCGGCCGTTCCTGTCGCGAGGCGACAAGCGGCGGCGGGGGCGTCCCGGCAACGCGTTGGAGGATGCTCACAGAGGAGTTCCTCGACGTTTGTCGCAGACCTACCATGGTGGTCTCCCTACTTTCCTGGAGGAACCCCATGGTCGACGCTGCCGTCCGTCCTTCGACGACACCCGATGAATCACACGAGATCGCGGCCCCGCCGCAGATCGACGTCGCCCGAGTGAACGATGCCCTGATGGGCACGTGGGGTGACGTCCGCCGCCAGGCGCGCGAGATGATCAAGGATTCGGCGTTCTGGCGCAAGGACGAGCTCGGCAAGGACGAGCACCGCGAGCGCGTGCTCAGCCAGCTGCACCTGCTGGTCGAGAACAAGGCCGTCCACCGGGCGTTCCCCAAGTCGCTCGGCGGTGAGGAGAACAACGGCGCCAACATCGCCGGCTTCGAGGAGCTCGTGGTCGCCGACCCGAGTCTGCAGATCAAGTCCGGTGTGCAGTGGGGACTCTTCGGCTCCGCGATCCTCCAGCTGGGCACGAAGGAGCACCACGAGAAGTGGCTCCCCGGCGTGATGGACCTGTCGATCCCCGGTGCCTTCGCGATGACGGAGATCGGACACGGCTCCGACGTCGCCGCCGTCGGCACGACCGCGACGTACGACGCGGAGACCGAGGAGTTCGTCATCAACACCCCCTTCCGGGGCGCGACGAAGGAGTACCTGGGCAACGCCGCACTGCATGGCGTCGCGGCGACCGTGTTCGCTCAGCTCATCACGAACGGCGTCAACCACGGTGTGCACTGCTTTTACGTGCCGCTGCGCGGGGAGGACGGCAACGATCTCCCTGGTATCGGTCGCGAGGACGACGGGCTCAAGGGGGGACTCAACGGCATCGACAACGGACGACTGTCGTTCGACCACGTGCGCATCCCGCGCACCAACCTCCTGAACCGCTACGGCGACGTCGCCGCCGACGGGACGTACTCCAGCGCGATCGACAGTCCCGGCCGCCGCTTCTTCACGATGCTCGGCACGCTCGTCCAGGGGCGCGTGTCCCTCGACGGCGCGGCCTCCTGGGCATCGGCGCTCGGCCTGCACATCGCGATCACCTACGCCACGCAGCGTCGTCAGTTCGACGGGGCGGACGGTCAGGAAGTCGTGCTGATGGACTACGGCAAGCACCAGCGCCGTCTGCTCCCGCGCCTGGCGACCACCTACGCGCAGATCTTCGCGCACGACGAGTTCCTGCAGAAGTTCGACGGCGTGTTCTCCGGCCGCACCGACACCCCGGCCGACCGGGAGGACCTCGAGACGCTCGCGGCCGCCCTCAAGCCGCTCTCGACCTGGCATGCGCTCGACACCTTGCAGGAGGCCCGCGAAGCCACCGGTGGGGCCGGCTTCATGTTCGAGAACCGTCTGGTCGGCCTTCGCCAGGACCTCGACATCTACGTCACGTTCGAGGGCGACAACAACGTCCTCCTCCAGCTGGTCGGCAAGCGCCTGCTCACCGACTACGCCAAGCAGTTCCAGGGCAAGGACGCGGCGGCGCTGGCCAAGTTCGCCGTCGGAATGACCGCGGGCAAGGTGTTCCACGGCGCGGGGCTCCGTCAGCTCGGACAGGCCGTCTCCGACTTCGGTCAGGTGAGTCGCTCGGTCGAGCGGGGGCTGCGCGAGGAGCAGCAGCACGACCTGCTCGCCGGGCGCGTGCAGCAGATGGTCGCCGACATCGCGGCTCGGCTGCGTCCGGGGGCGAAGGACAAGGTGCTCGGCGCGCGTCTGTTCAACGAGAACCAGGCGGAACTCATCGAAGCCGCTCGTGCGCACGGAGAGCTGTTGCAGTGGGAGGCGTTCACTGACGCCGTGCATCAGATGGACGACCCCGACACGAAGAAGGTCCTCACGTGGCTGCGTGACCTCTTCGGGCTGCAGCTCATCGAGAAGCACCTCGCCTGGCACCTGATCAACGGACGCTTGTCGACCCAGCGCGCAGCGGCCGTGTCGAGCTACATCGACCGTCTGTGCGCGCGGCTGCGCCCGTACGCCCTCGACCTGGTCAACGCGTTCGGCTATGAGCCGGAGCATGTGCGTGCACCGATCGCGAGCGGCATCGAGAAGCAGCGTCAGGACGAGGCCCGTGCGTACTACGCCGACCTCGCGGCGACCGGTCAGGCTCCGATCCAGGAGAAGGCCCTGAAGAAGAAGCGCTGACCCCGCTCGTCTCCGCCCCCGCTCCTCTCCTCGTCGAGACCCCCTCGCCGTGTCGAGACCCCCTCGCCGTGTCGAGACCCCCTCGCCGTGTCGAGACCCCCTCTGAGACACGCGAGTGAGAGGGGGTGTCGACGGTGGGCGGGGGCGTCGGCGTTTGGTCGGGTCGACGGTGGATAGGTGTGTGTGCGGTGAACGGTCCGCTCGCCTCGTCAGGCCTCTTGCTGTCGAGGCCCCCTCTCCGTGTCGAGACCCCCTCTGAGACGCGCGAGTACGAGGGGGCGTCGACGGTGGGCGGGGGCGTCGGCGTTTGGTCGGGTCGACGGTGGGTCGGTGTGTGTGCGGTGAACGGTCCGCTCGCCTCGTAAGGCCTCGTGCTGTCGAGGCCCCCTCTCCGTGTCGAGACCCCCTCTGAGACGCGCGAATACGAGGGGGCGTCGACGGTGGGCGGGGGCGTCGGCGTTTGGTCGGGTCGACGGTGGATGGGTGTGTGTGCGGTGAACGGTCCGCTCGTCTCGTCAGGCCTCTTGCTGTCGAGGCCCCCTCTCCGTGTCGGGACCCCCTCCGAGACACGCGAGTGAGAGGGGGTGTCGACGGTGGGCGGGGGCGTCGGCGTTTGGTCGGGTCGACGGTGGATAGGTGCGTGTGCGGTGGGCGGTCCACTCGCGTCGTCAGGCCTCTTGCTGTCGAGGCCCCCTCTCCGTGTCGCGACCCCCTCCGAGACACGCGAGTGAGAGGGGGTGTCGACGGTGGGCGGGGGTGTCGACGGTGGGTGGGGGTGTCGACGGAGACGGGGACGGAGACGCGGAAGCGGGGACCGGGGCGGCACGCGGCAGGCGGCAGGCGGCGGGCGGCAGACGGCACGCGGCAGGCGGTCGGCGGCACGCGCCCGTGGCGGTGTCGGTCCTGGCGGATAGCCTGAGCGGATGATCTCCCTCCTCACCGGACCCGACGCCCGTGACCGCTGCGCCTGGGTGGGTGACGACGCCGAGTACCGCCGCTACCACGACGAGGAGTGGGGCACGCCCCTGCACGGCGACCGCGCGCTGTTCGAGAAGATGGCGCTCGAGGGCTTCCAGGCCGGACTGTCGTGGATCACGATCCTGCGCAAGCGGCCGCGGTTCCGTGAGGTCTTCGCGGGGTTCGAGCCCGAGATCGTCGCGGAGTTCGGCGAAGACGACGTCGAGCGCCTGATGGGAGACGCCGGAATCATCCGGAATCGCGCGAAGATCGAGGCGACCATCGGCAACGCCCAGCTGGTCCGCTCGATGGGAACAGGCGAGCTCGACGAGCTGATGTGGTCGTTCGCGCCCCCGGCATCCGGTACCCGACCGGCGTCGTTCAGCGATGTCCCCGCTGTCACGCCGGAGTCGACGGCGCTGAGCAAGGAGCTGCGACGACGAGGCTTCCGTTTCGTCGGTCCGACGACGATGTATGCGCTGATGCAGTCGGCGGGGATGGTCGACGACCACATCGCGGGGTGCTGGCGCGCCTGATCATCGGAACCGCGAGGTTCAGCGTTCGCCGGTCTCCCGCGTGAGTGCGGAGCGTACGTCGGAGGTGTTCTCGACCGCGAAACTGGCCATCGTCGGCAAGTAGCGGTCATCGGCGACCTCGACGAGGGAGCCGTTCTCGGCCCACGCCGTTCGCCGCACCCGCAGCAGCGGAGTCGACACCGAGACGGCGAGCGCCGCGGCATCGAGGTCATCCGCGGGGACGGCGTCGAAGACGTGGCGTGCGCGGACGGGTGCGCATCCGTGCTCCTGCATCGTCTGGTAGATGCTCCCCGTATCGAGGTCGGCCGCCAACAGCAGCTTTCCGACGGCGAACGGGAATGCCGACCTCTCGAGCATCGCCGGCTCGTCGTCCAGCAGCCGCAACCGCACGATCTCCACGATCGCCGCCCCCGGTTCCACGCCGAGATCGTCGGCGACGGTTTCCGATGCCGGACGCCGGGCGGCCTCGATGACCCGCTGTCCGGGGCGGCGTCCGATCGACCGCGCCCAGTCGGTGAACGAGACGAACGATTGGAAGGACTGCGTCGGCACGAGTCGCCGTACGCGCGGCGGTGCGCCCCGTCCGCCGTCGACGGCGCCCTCTGCGCGCAGGGTCGCCAGCGCCTGCCTGATCGGCCCCCGCGAGGTGCCGAACTCGGCGATCAGGGAGTGCTCGCTCGGCACCCGTTCGCCCTCGGGCCACTCACCGCTCCTGATGCGATCGCGCATCTGTTCGTACAGCTGCTCGTGCAGCGGTCTGCGCATTCGCGTCCTCGCTCCCGTTGTCATGACTTCTCGCTCCTCGACGCTGCCAGCCAAGCCCACTCTGCCTCATGTCGGTGAACACTTCGAGAATACTGCGGCAAAAAGTTGTCATGACTACTTTCGCTCCGCATGCTCGGAAGAGACCCGGAGATTCTCCACCCTGCCTCGGCCGAGATGTGCGGTCGACCAACTCCAAGGAAGAGACATGAGAACCAGACGCGGAATCGGTGCCCTTGCGGTGACGTGCGCCCTCACCCTGCTCGGCGGGACCGCGGCGACGCCCGCGCTCGCCGCGGCCCCGCCGCTCGACGAAGGCTTCACCGATGCCACAGCGACGCAGCCGCCGGCGGGATGGTCGGTCGACAACACCAATATCGACGGCATGCGCACCGAGTGGCAGGGCTGGTCGTTCCACACGCCGGCCGAGGTCGTGTCGGCGTGGGGGAACAGCGGAGACCGCGGTTCCTTCTCCCGCGCGGAGGGGATGACCGCGGTCGTGCACTCCGACGCGAACCGGCCGACGCAGGGGCGCTTCAGCTCGGTCCTGTGGGCTCCCGAGGTCGACCTCCAGAGCGGCGACGGGGCGGTGCGGGTGGTCTTCGACAGCCACTACAAGCAGGGACAGGCACCGCAGACCGCTCAGCTGGTGGCTCGGTTCGACGACGAAGCGCCCGTCGTGGTCGAGTCGTTCGCGCGGAACCGGCTCGACGAGCAGGTGGATGTCTCGATCCCGGTGCCGGCGGGAGTCGACGCCGTCACGGTGGGCTGGTCGTATGCCGAGAGCAGCAACAACTGGTTCTGGATGATCGACGACGTGCAGATCAGCGAGGCGCCACCGGCCGATTCGACACCGCGAATCCTCTCCGCGTCCAAGCCCGTCGCGACGGCGGGTGCGACAGTGCCGGTCACGATCGGCGGCCTCCGCCCCGGCCAGCAGCTGACCGCGACGTGGGGGGACTCCGCCACTCCGATCCCGGGTATCCCCGTGGCCGACGCCGCCGGGGAGACCTCGTTCTCCGTCACCCTGCCCGAAGACCTCGCCCCCGGATACGTGGCGCTGTCGCTCGGTGGCGCCGGCATCGTCTCGACGTCGCTCGAGATCACGGTGCTCGCGGCGGGCGATCCGGACTCGGCGACCACCGAACCGCTGCTCTGGTTCGACGGCTTCGAGAAGGACACCTGGACCACGACGGGTGCGTGGTCGCTGTCGACTCTCGACAGCGTGGTCGGGCAGTACGGAACCGACCGCCGACACGCTTTCACCCGGGCCTCGGGACGGATCGCGGTGGCGGAAGCGACGGAGGGGGCGTTCTCGGGCACCCTGACATCGGCACCGATCGCCGTCACGGCGGGGGACACGCTCGAGGTGCGCCTCGACAGCCACTACCGCAAGCGTGGCGGACCACAGCAGGGATCGGTGACGGCCCTCTTCGACGACGGGACCGAGGCCGTGCTGCGCGAGCTCTCCGATGCGGATGAGGAGTCCGCGCGACTCCGTCTGCCGGTCGCGGTGCCCGCGGGCGCGACGTCGATGAGCATCCGATTCGGGTTCGAGGCCGCGAGCGCCGCGGGGTCGTGGATGCTCGACGACGTGCAGGTGCTGCGCCCGCTCACCCCGCTCGCCGAGGGGGTCGAGGCGGACGCGGTCGTCGACATCTTCAGCGACGTGCAGGGAGCGACGACCCGGCTGAGCCAGAACGTGCTTCCCGGCTTCCGTGCGTTGCCGCAGGCGGCCGATGTGCTGGTGTCGAACGGCGATCTCGTCAGCACGGGGTCGACCGCCAACTACACCTCCTATCTGTCGGCGCTCGCCGCGGGGGGCGGGGGCGACTACGGCACGGTCGTCTCGACGATCGGCAACCACGAGTACTACGGCAGTGAAGGATCGGCGGTGTATCAGAAGCGCTTCCTCGACTCGACCGGTATGCGTGAGGTCGGCGGGCAGGGCGGTCTGTGGGGAGAGGTTCTCGTCGACGGGCAGCTTCCCCTGATCTGGATCGGGAGCGAGTTCTACGACTACGCGGCGAAGACCGGCTCGGGCCCGTTCATCGACTTCAGCCAGGAGCAGTTCACCTGGCTGCGCGACCGGCTCGCGCACTGGCGTGCCCAGGACAAGCCGGTGCTGCTGTTCTCGCACCACCTGCTGCCCTACTCGGTCTCGGGGTCGTACGCGCGGTTCTACAAGAACGACTACGGCCAGGAAGAGGCTCGCTTCGCCGCGCTCCTCGCGCAGAACCCGAACGTCATCATGTTCAACGGCCACACGCACTGGTCGCCGACGCTGAACGACTGGAGCGCCGAGCTGCGGACGGATCCGAGCCTCGCCCATGCCCCGACGGTCGTGAACACCGGAGCGGTGACCACGATGTACGGGCCGAGCGGCGACTGGGAGGAGAAGGCCGTCGGCGGTGCCGATCCGGTCGGGCTGCGCGCCGCGCTGTACGACGACCGCGTGCGGGTCACGGTGTACTCCTTCTCCTCCACCGGCGCGACGGAGATCAAGCACGTCGACGTCCCGCGGCCGACGGCGGCTCCGGTCGATCCCGTCGATCCCGTCGATCCGGTCGATCCGGTCGATCCCACCCTGGAACTGAGCACGCAGAGCGTCGCAGCGGGCGGCGGGGTCAGGATCGAGGCCACCGGATTCCCTGCCGACACCGAGGTCGAGATCGAGCTGCGCTCCACACCGGTGCGGGTGGGCGTGGCGACCGCCGACGCCGACGGGGCGTTCCGTACGACCGTCACGATCCCTTCGACGACGCCGGCCGGTGCTCACACGCTGGCGGCGATCCTTCCGGACGGGACCGAGGTCACCGCCCCGCTCACCGTCACGGGGGCGGGTGAGGGACCGGGTGGCGTCGCGCCGGGCTCCGGCGGTGGGGATGCACCGTCGACCGGCGGGGGACTCGCGGCCACCGGCGGTGAGCCGGGCTGGTTCCTCCTCGGCGGCAGCCTGCTGCTCGTGGCGCTCGGCGGGTTCCTCCTCGTCCGGAGGCGCCGCGCGGGCAGCTGAGAGCGTTCCGTTCCCCCTATCGCCGGGGCGGCGTCGAGGTCGACTCGACGCCGCTCCGGCGATGGGTACTACTCCCCATCGAGCGGTTCTCGGGCACGCGGTTAGGATGAACGGGTGCGTCGTCGGCCAGACGGGCCCGCGCACGAGTGATCACAGAGTGTCACCCTGGGGGGGGAAACCGGGAATGAAGGCGTTGTCATGGATGCGCGCGCGACCGAAGACGCTGGCGTCCGCGGCGGGTGTCACGGTCGGGGTCATCGCCCTCACCACGATGGCCTTCACGTATGAAGGGTTCCCGACCACCAAGGTCGACCTGAACGACGGCGGCGTCTGGATCACCAAGACCTCGAGCCTGCTCGTCGGGCACTTCAACAACGAGTCCACGGTCCTCGACGGCGGTCTGCGCACCACGAGCGAGAACTACGACATCCTCCAGGCCGCAGCGAACGTGCTCGTCGTCGACGAGAGTGCATCGACCGTGACGGCGATCGACCCGGCACGGGTCTCGCTCGGAGACTCGGCGATCATCCCCTCCACCGCCAAGGTCGCGATGGGTGCGAACACGGCGGCGATCCTGGATGAGAAGTCCGGAGATCTCTGGGTCGTCCCGGTGAAGGGCATCGCGTCGTTCGAGATCGAGGCGGCGGAACCCGTCGCCGAGCTGGGCGAGAACGCCGACGTCACCGTCGCCGATGACGGCACGGTGTTCGCACTCTCCGCCGAGCGCGGCGAGGTCGTGACCGTTCCCGTCGACAACGAAGGTGCGCCGCGGGACACCTCCACGGCTTCGGTCGGCGAGGTCGATGCGGCCGCGAAGCCGACGATCACCGCCGTGGGTCGCACGCCCGTGGTGTTCGACGAGGCGGCGGGCGTCGTCACGACCCCGGGCGGCTTCCGCACGGAGGTCCCGGGCGCGAAGGATGCCGTGCTGCAACAGGCGTCCGCCGCGAACGACGCGGTCGCGATCGCCACCCCGTCCGCTCTGGTGCGTGTGCCGCTCGACGGCAGCGACCCCGAAGAGACCTCGGCCGGTAGCGCGGGTACGGCCGCCGCACCGGTCTGGCTCCGCGGCTGCACCTACGGTGCCTGGGCGGGTTCGGCGACCTTCATCCGGGAATGCCCCGGCGATTCCAACGACGTGAACTCCCCGATCGAGGGAGCAGAGGATTCCGCGAACCTGACCTTCCGCGTGAACCGGGACGTGATCATCCTCAACGATGCCGTCGGCGGTGCCGCCTGGATGGCCAACGAGAGCCTGCAGCGCGTCGACAACTGGAACGACCTGACTCCGCCCGAGGGCGAGACGGAGAACGAGGAGGACTCGACCGAGGAGACCGTCGAGACCACCCTTCCCGAGCGCAGCGAGCAGAACACCCCGCCGATCGCGGAGGACGACTCCTACGGTGTGCGGCCGGGCGCCACGACGCTGCTCCCCGTGCTCGACAACGACAACGACCCCGACGGGGATGTGCTCGTCGCGGCCCTCGCCGAGGCGCAGCCCGCGATCGGCACCGTCCAGCCGATCAACAACGGCGGCTCGCTCCAGATCGCCGTCGAAGAGAAGGCCTCCGGTACCGCGAGTTTCACCTATGAGGTCGACGACGGACGCGGGGGCAAAGACACGGCCGTCGTGTCGCTCGCCGTGCACGACTGGAACGAGAACGGCGCTCCGACGCCCAAGCGCAAGACCGCGCTCGCCGTGGAGACCGGCGGCACGATCTCGTACAACATCCTCCCCGACTGGATCGATCCCGACGGCGACGACATCTATCTGAAGGAGGTGATCGCGGCTCCCGGCGACGAGGTCGACTTCAGCAAGGACGGTCAGATCACCTACAAGGCCACCGCCAGCCTGCAAGGACGCAAAGACGTGCAGGTGACCGTGGCGGACGCCTTCGGAAAGCTGGGCACGTCGACGATCGCGCTCGATGTCCGGCCGCAGGGCTCGACCAACCCGAAGACCAACGCCGACCATGTCATCACCAAGGTGGGCGAGCAGGTCACCATCGCGCCGACGGCGAACGACACGAGCACCTCCCGCGAGCCGCTGCGCCTCAGCCGGGTCCTCGACACCCCGGGCGCGACGATCATCCCGAACACCCCGAACAAGACCTTCTCCTTCATGGCGGAGAAGGCCGGGGTCTACTACGTGCAGTACCAGGTCACCACCGGGCCCAAGAACGGCGAGGGTCTCGTCCGCGTCGACGTGATGCCCGAATCGGAGACCGACCTCCCGCCGGTCGCCGTTCGTGACGTCGCGCTCCTGCCCACCGGCGGCGATGTGCTGCTCGGCGTGCTCAACAACGACACCGATCCCGGCGGGGGGATCCTCGTGGTGCAGTCGGTGTCGCTGGAGCCGAACAGCGGCATCTCGGTCTCGGTGCTCAACCATGAGACGCTGCGCATCACCGATCAGGGAGCGCTCGAGGAGCAGGTGCGGATCAAGTACCGGATCTCGAACGGCTCGAAGTCGGCCGAGGGTGAGGTCGTGGTGATCCCCATCCCCGCGCCGGACGAACTCCTCCAGCCGATCGCCAACCCGGATACGGCGACCGTGCGCGCCGGCGATGTGGTCACGATCCCGGTGCTCGACAACGACACGCATCCCAGCGACGACGTCATGCACCTCGAGCCGGAGCTCATCGAGCCCTTCGTCGACCCGGAAGACGGCGAGGCGTTCGTCTCGCAGGACGCGGTGCGCTTCAAAGCGGGCCCGGAGGCCAAGACGGTGTACCTCACCTATGAGGTCGTCGACTCGCGCCAGCAGAAGGCCGCCGGCTACGTCACCATCCAGATCCTGCCGATCGACGAGGAGAAGAACGCCGCTCCGCGTCCTCAAGACCTCGTGGCGCGCACGCTCGCCGGCACCGAGGTGAACATCGCGGTCCCGCTGGACGGCATCGACACCGATGGCGACTCCGTGGAGCTGGTCGGCCTCGATTCGAGTCCGAGCAAGGGACGGGTGCTCAACGGGCCGAACTACTTCACGTACGAGGCGTTCGACGGGGCGTCCGGCGTCGACGTGTTCAAGTACCGCGTGCGCGATCGACTCGGCAAGGAGGGCGTCGCCACGATCCGCGTCGGCATCGCCCCCGCGGAGGAGATCAACCAGCCGCCGTATGCGGTGAAGGACGCCGTGGTCGTGCGACCGGGGCGTGAGATCGCCGTGCCCGTCCTCGCGAACGACTCCGATCCCGAGGGCGACAAGGTCTCCCTCGTCAAGGACGGGCTCGAGCTTCCGGAGGGGTTGGATGCGCGGGTCTCCGGTGACCGCGTGCTCGTTCAGGCACCCGACGCGCCCACCGAGACCTCGCTGCAGTACACCGTGTCGGATTCCCGCGGGGCGACGGCGATGGCGACCCTGCAGATCACGGTCGATGAAGACGTTCCCCTGCAAGCTCCCGTCGCACGCGACGACCGATTGCAGCCCGCGGATCTGAAGGACGGCGGACTGACCGCGGACCTCGACATCCTGGCCAATGACGAAGACCCGGACGGCACGACCGACCGGCTCACGGTCGATGTCGGCGAAGGCGGCACACGGCTCGAGAACGGAAAGGTGCGCGTCACCGTCACGGACGAGCTGCAGTTGATCCGGTACACCCTCACCGACCGCGACGACCTGCAGGCGTCGGCGTTCATCTTCGTCCCCTCGCGGGCAGACCTTCGCCCGACGCTCACGTCGACGAAGCCGCTCGAAGTGGTCAGCGGCGAGACCGAGATCCTGCCGCTGTCGAAGTACGTGACGGTGGCGGGCGGCGGCGACGTCGTCATCACCGAGAAGGCGAAGATCAGCGCGAGCCATGCCGACGGCGCAGATCTCCTCCAAGACGCGAAGACACTGGTCTACACGTCCGCCGACGGCTACTTCGGGCCCGACGCGCTCACGTTCGAGGTCACGGACGGCGATGGGCCCGACGACCCGGAGGGGCGCAAGGCCACGCTCAGCATCCCCATCAACGTTCTGCCCCCGGAGAACCAGCAGCCCACGTTCGTCCAGGGACAGGTCAACGTGGCACCCGGTGAGTCGGCGGTCGCGCTGGACCTCGCCGCGCTGACCGACGACCCCGACCCCGAAGACAAGGGGAAGCACGACTACGCACTCGTCGGCGGCGAGGGCAAGGGTGTCTCCGCGCGGGTCGACGGCGACGAACTCCGCGTGGAAGCGTCGTCGAACGCCAAGAAGGGGACGACGGTCACGCTGAAGCTCCGCGTGTCCGACGGCACGACCGAGCCGGTGGAGGGCACCGTCACGGTGCTCGTCACAGCATCGACCCGTCCCATGCCCGCGGCCAACACCGACACCATCTCCGAAGCGGATGCGGGCGAGACCATCACGGTCCCCGCTCTCGCCAACGACTTCAATCCGTTCCCCGAGACCCCGCTGAAGATCGTGTCCGCGGTGACCGAGTCCGGCGGCGGCGAGGTCGGCTTCATCGACGACCAGGTGACCATCACCCCGTCGAAGTCGTTCGTGGGCACGCTCGTCGTCCGCTATCGCATCCAGGACGCGACGGAGGACCCCGATCGGGAGGTCAACGGACAGATCGTCGTCACGGTTCAGGACGTTCCGGACGCGCCCGGGGTTCCGGTCATCGCGAGCGTGCAGGACCGCACGGTCGTGGTGTCGTTCTCCGCGCCGTCGAACAACGGCGCCGAGATCACGAAGTACACCGTGAGGTCCGTGGGCGGGAACCCGTACACCAAGGAGTGCCAGTCCACGACGTGCACTCTCGACGGGCTCACCAACAACGTGGAATACACGTTCCAGGTGACCGCGACCAACCGTGTGGGCGAGTCGCAGCCCTCCGCGGCCTCCGCCCCGGCGCGGCCCGATGCGCGTCCCGACACACCGAACCCGCCCACCCTCGTGTTCGGGGACAAGTCCCTCAAGGTGGCCTGGAAGACGCCGAGCACCCCGGGCTCACCGGTCGAGCGGTACACGCTCGAGATCTCACCCGCGCCGCCGTCCGGCGTGACGCAGAAGGAGGTCACGGGCAACTCCACCACGTGGGAAGGGCTCGAGAACGGCTCGGACTACCAGGTGCGGGTGCAGGCGCACAACAGGGCGCCCGACCCCTCCAGCTGGAGCGGCTGGTCCGCCTCCGAGATCCCGGCCGGCCCGCCGAAGGCACCCGCCGCGCCCACGACGACCGAACTCTCCCCGGTCGGCGACCAGGCCCAGATGCAGGTGAACTGGGTCGCGCCCGACAACAACGGTGACGCCATCCGCGGGTACCGTCTCGAGGTCCTTCAGGGCGGCCAGGTCGTGAACACGCTGACGCCCGGTCCCGAGGCGCGGAGCCAGGCCATCCAGGTCCAGCCCTCCCAGACGCCGTACACGTACCGCATCCAGGCCTACAACAAGGCCGAGTGGGGCGAGATGAGTGCGCCGTCGGCCCCTCGCCGCGGGGTCATCCCGCCGGGAGCGCCGACGGGTCTGAAGGTCACGGACGGGGATCGCAGTCTCACCCTCGCCTTCAACGCCGGTTCCAGCGGTGGGGCGGCGAGCACCGAGATCAGCTACCAGTACCGTCTGAACGGCGGCGGCGGATGGTCGGCCCTTCCCGGAAACCAGAAGATCGGTGGACTGACCAACGGAACCTCCTACAGTGTCGAGGTGCGCGCCGTCGCGAACGTCAGCGGCTCCACGTACGCGGGAGCCGCATCGAAGTCGGCCAGCGGCAAGCCGTACGGCAAGCCGCACGCCCCGTCGGTCAGCGCGGATCCGCTCTCCACCCAGGTGCGTCTGAAGTGGAACGCCAACGGTTCCGACAACGGACGACCCATCGAGAACGTGCAGATCAGCATCGATGGCGGCGGCTGGCAGAACGTGAGCAAGACCGGCTCGACCGACGTCGGGAACGGGCACAGCCAGACGCACTCGATCCGCGCCCGCGCGCAGGACTCGACGGGCGCCTGGTCCGATCCCAGCGGGACCGCATCCGCGACCTCCTCGCCCCCGCCGCAGCCCCGTGCCTGGGTGACGAGAGGCACGGCCGGGAACTGGCCAGGGCAGTGCACCGACGGCACCTGCGCGAAGTTCGTCATCAACACGTCGAACTTCCCAGCCGGGAGGTATCAGGTCTGGTGCAACAGCAATGCGCCACTCGCAGGACCGAAGTTCGCGGGCGGCTCGAGCTGGAACATCCCCGCCAACGGTTCCATCGAGATCGGCTGCTTCCACGGCGCGGGTGGCCGCGGCTACGAGGTGTGGGTCACGATCGGCAACACCGACTACGAACGCCGTGCCTGGTAGCGGCGCCCCTTCCATCCGAGAGGAAGCAGTACTCCCATGACAATGACCCCTGAGCAGGCCGCCTGGTTCCAGGGCACCTTCCAGCGCCTCGTCGCGAACATCGACAAGGCGGTGCAGGGCAAGCAGGAGATCGTCGGCCTCGTGCTGGCGTCGATGCTCGCCGAGGGGCATGTGCTCCTCGAGGACGCACCCGGCACCGGCAAGACGAGCCTCGCGAAGGCCCTCGCGGCGACCGTGCAGGGCACCAGCGCGCGCATCCAGTTCACGCCGGACCTGCTGCCCTCCGACGTCACGGGTGTGACCATCTACGATCAGCAGTCCCACCGGTTCGAGTTCCACAAGGGACCGATCTTCGCGTCGATCGTGCTGGCGGATGAGATCAACCGCGCCTCGCCGAAGACCCAGTCGGCGCTCCTGGAGGTCATGGAGGAGTCCCGCGTCACGGTCGACGGCGTCACGCATGAGACCGGTCGCCCGTTTCTCGTGATCGCCACGCAGAACCCCATCGAGCAGGCGGGAACCTACAAGCTTCCCGAGGCGCAGCTGGACCGCTTCCTGATCAAGACCTCGATCGGCTACCCCGACCTCGCGGTCACCGAGAGCATCCTCGCCGGAGCCTCCGACCGCAACCCCTCCGCCGGACTCTCCGCGATCATCACGACCAGTGCGGTCGCCGACATGGCCGACCTCGCCTCCACCGTGCATGTGGAGCCCGCTGTGCTCCGCTACGTGGCCGAGCTCGCCGAAGCCACCCGTGAGGACGACGCGATCCGGCTCGGCGTCTCGGTGCGCGGCGCGATCGCGATGGTCCGCATCGCCAAGGTGTGGGCCGCCGCGCAGGGGCGTCACTTCGTGCTCCCCGACGACATCAAGGCGCTCGCGCGGCCCGTGTGGCAGCACCGTCTGCTGCTCGACGCCGAGGCGGAGTTCGCCGGCACGAGCAGTGACACCGTGATCGCCCGCGTGCTCGACGGCGTCGCGGCTCCCCAGGCACGAGCGGCGGCCTGATGACCGCGGAGGCCCTTCAGGCGTCGACACCGCCGACGGAACGCGACGCCGGATGGCGTGACATCGCGGCCGTCCTCGGTGCCCGTGCCCTGACGCGCCTCCGGAAGATCACCGCGGCGATCCGTCCGCTCGCGTGGGTGCTGATGTCCCTCGCCATCGTGTTCTGGGTGCTCGGTCAGATCGCCGGCTGGGCCGAGTTCACGGTCGCCGCCGTCGTGATCGCGATCGCCGTCACCCTGTGCGCGCTGTTCCTCATCGGCCGCACCGCCTACGACGTGTCGCTCGACCTCGCCCGCACCCGTGTGGTGGTGGGGGAGCGCGCGGTCGGCGCACTCACCCTCGCCAACCGTGGCAGCAGGGCGATCCTGCCCTCGCGCGTGGTGCTCCCGGTGGGTGCCGGTCGTGGGGAGTTCGGGATCCAGCGCCTGGCCCCCGGAGAGGAGGCGGAGGAGCTCTTCGCCATCCCGACCCAGAAGCGCGGCGTCGTCAAGGTCGGACCCGTGAGCGTCGTGCGCGGAGACCCCCTCGGTCTCTTCGAACGGGCGCACCGCCGGGACGACCCGGTGGACCTGTTCGTGCATCCGCGCACCGTGCTGTTCGACGGACAGTCCCTCGGCTACCTGCGCGACCTGGAGGGGCTTCCGGCCACGGACCTCTCGCGCGACGACGTCTCCTTCCACGCGCTTCTGGAGTATCAGCCGGGCGATGACCTGCGTCATGTGCACTGGCGTTCGACCGCCCGCACCGGCACGATGATGGTCCGCCAGTACGAGGAGACGCGGCGTTCCCACTTCGTGATCGGTCTGTCGCGCTCGCTGTCCGACTACGCCACCGCCGAGGACTTCGAGCTCGGTATCTCGGCCGCGGGCTCGATCGGCCTCCGCGCGCTCCGCGACTCGCAGCGCGTCGACGTGCGCGTGCAGGGGCGTGAGCTCCCGGCCGGCACCGGAAAGCAGCTGTTGGACTCCCTCTCCGCCGTCGAGGGCAGCAAGCCGCGCGAGGGCGGCATCGCCGACCTCGCCGGGATCGTGTCGGTCACGATGCCGCTCGCCAGTGTGGTGGTGCTCGTGTGCGGCTCGCGGGTGCGCTCCGACGATCTGCGCCTCGCGTGCTCGCGGCTGCCCTTCGGCGCGAAGGCGCTGGCCGTCGTCGCCGACACCAGCGTGTCCGCTCCGACGCTTCGGCGGATCGGCGACGCGGACGTGGTCACCGTCGGCGCGCTCGAACAGATTCCGCTCGCTCTGCAGAAGGTGCTCGCATGACCGTGCCCGCCGCCGGCCCCGCGGGTCTCGCCGTGCGCCGATGGATCCTCGATCTGGGAGCGACCGCACTCCTCGTGACGACCGCGCTGATCGGCTTCTGGCCGACGTTCGCCGGTCCGTCCTTCCTCCCGGCCGCCGTCGGCGGCATCCTGATCGGGCTGGCGATCGCGGCGGTCGCGACCTGGCGACGATGGGGCATCCTGATCACGACGGGGCTCACGGTCGCCGCCTACTTCGTCTTCGGCGGGGCCCTCGCGCTCCCGCAGACCTCCATCCTCGGCTTCATCCCGACGATCGAGACGCTGCAGAAGCTCGCGGTGGGGACCGTCACCGCCTGGAAGCAGATGCTCACCACCGTCGCCCCCGTGGCTGCGGTCGACGGACACCTGGTGGTCCCGTTCCTGCTGGCGCTCGTCGTCACCACGCTCACCGCGTCTCTCGCGCTCCGGCTGCCACAGGTCGCCTGGGCGCTGCTCCCGGCCGGGGTGCTGCTGATGCTCGTCATCGCCCTCGGCACACCGGAGCCCGCCTTCCCTCTGGTGCAGGGGCTCGTCTTCGCCGTGGTGAGCATGTCGTGGCTCGCTCTGCGGCAACTGTGGGCACCACAGAACATGGCCGTCTCCGTCAGCGAGGTCGACCCTTCGCGTGCGACCCAGATGCGCACCCGAAGGCTGCTGGCCGGCGTCGCCGTGCTGGCCGTCGCCGCAGGCACCGGCGTCGCCGCGAGCGCCGTCGCGAACCCGGCACAGCCGCGGCACGTGTTCCGCGACGTGATCATCCCGCCGTTCGACATCCGCGACTACCCGAGCCCGTTGCAGGCGTTCCGCAAGAACGTGCGCGACGAGGCCTCCGAGACCCTCTTCACGGTGCAGGGTCTCCCCCAGGGCGCACGCGTCCGCACCGCGGTCATGGATCAGTTCGACGGCATGGTCTACAACGTCACGGACGGCGGCCCGACGTCGTCGAGCGCGTTCGCACCGTTGCGCTCCAACATGGCACCGGATGCCGAGGGCGTCCCGGTCACGCTGAAGTTCGCGATCGACGGCTACCGCGGTGTCTGGATGCCGACCGCCGGCGAGCTGTCCGAGATCCGGTTCGAGGGAGCGCGCGCCGAAGACCTGCGTCGTGGCACGTACGTCAACACCGTGACCGGTACCGCGGTCGCGACGCCGAAGCTCACCCAGGGTGACGAGTACGTCGTGGATGCCGTCGTGCCCGCTGTCCCCGATGACGAACAGCTCGCCGAGGTGCCGTTCGGCAAGGTGGCGCTGCCGACGTCGAGCAACGTGCCGGAAGAGCTCACCTCGCTCGCGGCGGAGACCGTGTCGGGTGCGGAGACGCCGATCGAGCAGGTGCGGGCGTTGGAGAACTTCCTCTCCGAGGGCGGCTTCTTCAGCCACGGGCTCGAGGGGGAGGTGCTGTCCCGCGCGGGCCACACCGCCGAGCGCATCTCGACGTTGGTCGGTGCCGACCAGATGATCGGTGACGACGAGCAGTATGCGGTGGCGATGGCACTGCTCGCGGGGCAACTCGACATCCCGGCGCGCGTCGTCATGGGGTACTACCCCGACGAGGAGCAGGCGGGGGAAGCGGTGTTCACCGCGACCGGCGACAACGTCCACGCCTGGGTCGAGGTGAACTTCGAGGGCATCGGTTGGGTGACCTTCAACCCGACTCCGCCCGAAGACCAGGTGCCGAACGACCAGAACACCAAGCCCCGCGTCGACCCGAAGCCGCAGGTGCTGCAGCCGCCACCCCCGCCGCAGGAACCCGTCGATCTGCCGCCCACCCTTCCCGACGACCGGGAGTCCGAGGACGAGAGCCTGAACCTCGCCGGCATCATCGGTGCGATCCTCGTGATCGGTGGCATCTCGCTCGCGGTGATCGCGCTCCTCGCGTCGCCTTTCATCGTGATCGGCGCCTGGAAGGCGGCGAAGCGTCGGTCGCGCCGCGCCGCCGCGCGCACCGCCGACCGCATCAGTGGCGGGTGGGACGAGCTGACCGATCGCGCGATCGACTACGGTGCGCGGCTCACGCCGGGAGGCACCCGGACCGAGGAAGCCGAGGTCGTGGCCACCGCGCTGACGGTTCCACAGGTCACCGCGCTCGCCGAGCGGGCCGACGCCGAGGTGTTCGGTCCCACAGAGCCGAGCCCACAAGACGTCGAGTCCTTCTGGCACGAGGTCGACGGCATCGTCGGCGGTCTCGGCAAGGACGCCGGTTTCTGGAAGCGCGTGAAGGCGCGCTTGAGCGTTCGCTCGCTCGTCGGCGGCACCGCGATCTCGAACGGCCTGCAGAGCCTCAAGGACGCCGCGACCGCGCGCGTACGCCGCGAACCTGGCACCATCAAGAACAGCACGACGCCCCCGTCCTCCGAGAGTGAGACCCCATGACGCAGCCTGCGCTCGATCAGATCGCGCCCCTCTCCCGTCGCGCGGTCGCCTATGTCATCGATGCCCTGATCGCCGGGGGCCTCGCGATCGTGCTCGGCGGGGGACTCCTGGTCGCCGCGTCGCTCACCGGCAGTGTCGAGGGGATGGTGGGAGTCCTCCTCGTCGGCGGTCCGGTGGTGAGCCTGGTGCTGCTCGGCTGGTTCGTGGTCTACACCGTCATGCAGGCAGGGGCCGGCTCGATCGGCATGCGCGCCCAGGGCGTGCGGCTCGTCGCCGCTGCGGACGGCGGCCCGCTCGGCTTCGGGCGTGCACTGCTGCGCAACGTGATCTTCGGCCTCGCCGCGGCCGTCGCGGTGGGGTACTTCACTCCGCTCTTCGACGGGTCGGGGCGCTTCCAGGGGTGGCACGACAAGGTCGCAGGGTCTCTGATCCTGGATGCGCGGAAGGCGGGTCCTGTCGGATCGGCGTCCGAGGCCGCCTCCTCCTCGTCCGCCTCTGCGCCGGGCCTCGCCACACCGACGACCGGTCCCGCGATCCCTGGACTCCCGCAGTCTGCTCCCGCTGCTCCGACCCCGGCTGGTCCGGCCCCGGCTGCGCCCGCTGCTCCGGCCCCGGCTGCCCCCGTTGCTCCGGCCCCGCCCGCTCCGGCATCCTCGTCGCTCCCGCCGCGGCCGGCTGCGCCCCCTGCGCCGGTGGCCGAGAGCGGATCCCTCATCGCCTTCGTCCCGGGCATCACCCAGGATGCGCCGTCGCGGTCGGAGCCTCCCGCGCAGCCCGAGCCTGAACTCGACGCGACCGTCCAACAGCACCTCGGGGCTCCCGTGACGCCGCCCGCACCTCCGGCGCCGGTCGCTGCTCCGCCGGTCGCTGCTCCGCCGGTCCCGCCGCTCCCGGTGGCACCCGCGCCGGCAGCGCCGGAGGTCGTCGAACAGGACGACGATCTCGAAGAGACCCGGATCAGCGTCCCCGGCCATCGTCTGGTCTTCACGTGGGATGACGGCACACGGGTCTCCGTCTCGCGGCGCACCATCTTCGGCCGCAACCCCGCCCCGGAGGAGGGCGCGACGCTCGTACCCGTGCGCGACGAGACGCTGTCGCTCTCCAAGACGCATTTCGAGGCCGCCGCCGAGACCTCCGGCGGATGGGTGCGGGATCGCCACTCGACCAACGGGATGACCATCGTCCGCGACGGCCAGCGCATCGCGTGCCCGGCCGGGCAGCGGGTGCCGGTGCGTCTGGGCGACGCGATCGAGATCGGCGACCGCATCGTGACGATCGGCGGATACGCATGAGGCCGGGACTCATCGTCTCCACCGGGTCGGCGACGCATCCGGGGCTCCGGCGCGCGCTGAACGAAGACGCGCATCTGGCTTCGGCTCCGGTGTTCCTGGTCGCCGACGGGATGGGCGGGCACGAGGCCGGTGAGCGTGCGAGTGCCGCCGTCATCGCCGAGTTCGCCCGGTACATCGGGCGACCGGCGCTCGAGCTCGACGACGTCCGGCACGCCCTCTCCGTCTCGCGGACGAGCGTCGAGGATCTGTCGACCTCGGGCAACGGACGCGCCGGGACGACCCTCAGCGGTGTCGTCATCGCCTCGGTCGACGGCATGGGGTACTGGCTCGCGGTCAACATCGGAGACTCCCGGACCTATCGTCTCGCCGACGGCGAGCTGGAGCAGATCAGTGTCGATCACTCCGTGGTGCAGGAGCTGATCGAGTCCGGTGAGCTCTCCGTCGAAGATGCCGTCTCGGATCGCCGCCGGAACATCATCACCCGCGCCATCGGTGCAAGCAGCACGGGCGACGCCGATTACTGGATGTTCCCCGCCGAACTCGGCGATCGCATCCTCGTCTGCTCGGACGGTCTCACCTCCGAAGTGCCGGACACGCGTATCCGCGAGGTGCTGGCCTCGGAATCCGATCCGCAGAAGGCCGCCGACGCCTTGACAGCCGATGCGGTGAGCGCCGGGGGTCGAGACAACATCACCGTGATCGTCGTGGACGCGGTCTCGGTCGCGTCGCGGCCGGGAACGCTGACGGCCACCGACGACGACGACATCGACGCCGACACGCGTCCACGAGAAGCCACAGCAGGAGGGGTTCGCTGATGCAGACCATCTACCGACCGGGACAGTGGTACCTGATCGTCATCCCCGGCGCGCTCGTCGCGCTCCCGCCCGATGTCCCCGGCGATGTCGTCGCCCGGCTGTGGGAACGCCTGCCGGAGGCGAAGACGCTCGCAACGGTCGTCGATCTCCTGACGATGCAGGCGGGCCGGTCCTTCACATCGTTGCCGTCGTTCGTCGCCGCCGTCGCCGAGGGAGGAGACGTGCGCATCGCCCTCCGTGGTGACGTCTCGGCACACGTGACGACCGCAACGGAATCCCTCGAGCTCTCCGGGGCGGACGTCACCACCTGGAACGAGCGGTTCCTCGGTGGCGCGACGACGATCGACATCACGGTCGAGACGATGACCGAGGCTGACGGCCTCCCCGTGCAGAGCGGGATCGTGCGGGCTGCCGCGGTGAGCGCCGAGCTCGAGCCGAGCGACGCCGATCCGCTGACCAGTGCGCTCGGACCGTCCCCCGTGCTCGCCGAGC
Source organism: Microbacterium sp. IO18 (assembly GCF_049099505.1). Taxonomy (NCBI): domain Bacteria; kingdom Bacillati; phylum Actinomycetota; class Actinomycetes; order Micrococcales; family Microbacteriaceae; genus Microbacterium; species Microbacterium sp. IO18. The sequence goes on along the minus strand of NZ_JBMJAF010000001.1, from coordinate 1,774,413 downwards.
CCGCTGCAGCCGTGCAGGCCCCGGCACCGGTGGCCGTGGAGCCCGAGCCGGCGCCGGAGCCCGAGCCGACTCCTGCGCCCGAACCCGAGCCGACTCCTGCACCGGAGCCCGAGCCGACTCCTGCGCCGGAGCCCGAGCCGACTCCTGCGCCCGAACCCGAGCCGACTCCTGCACCGGAGCCCGAGCCGACTCCTGCGCCGGAGCCCGAGCCGACTCCTGCGCCCGAACCCGAGCCGACTCCTGCACCGGAGCCCGAGCCGACTCCTGCGCCGGAGCCCGAGCCGACTCCTGCGCCCGAACCCGAGCCGACTCCTGCACCGGAGCCCGAGCCGACTCCTGCGCCGGAGCCCGAGCCGACTCCTGCGCCCGAACCCGAGCCGACTCCTGCACCGGAGCCCGAGCCGACTCCTGCGCCGGAGCCCGAGCCGACTCCTGCGCCCGAACCCGAGCCGACTCCTGCACCGGAGCCCGAGCCGACTCCTGCGCCGGAGCCCGAGCCGACTCCTGCGCCCGAACCCGAGCCGACTCCTGCACCGGAGCCCGAGCCGACTCCTGCGCCGGAGCCCGAGCCGACTCCTGCGCCCGAACCCGAGCCGACTCCTGCACCGGAGCCCGAGCCGACTCCTGCGCCGGAGCCCGAGCCGACTCCTGCGCCCGAACCCGAGCCGACTCCTGCACCGGAGCCCGAGCCGACTCCTGCGCCGGAGCCCGAGCCGACTCCTGCGCCCGAACCCGAGCCGACTCCTGCACCGGAGCCCGAGCCGACTCCTGCGCCGGAGCCCGAGCCGACTCCTGCGCCCGAACCCGAGCCGACTCCTGCGCCCGAACCCGAGCCGACTCCTGCGCCGGTCATCGAGGATGCGTTCCTCCCACCGACCGAGGTGACGCTCGCACCGCCCGTCGACGACGACTTCGATCAGCTCTGGGGTGCGACCGTGCACTCGGTGGGTGCCGCAGCCGCGGCGCCCACCCCCGTCCCGGTCGAAGGCGATCATGACGGGGCGACCGTCTCCGCGGCCGATCTGCGTGCGCTCCGCCAGCAGCCCCCGGTCGCCGATGATGTCGCGACGGACGTGCTCGACGTGACGCCGGTGCCGTCCACCGCTTCGACGGGCCGCGTGCGTCTCTCCACCGGTCAGGTGGCGGCGCTCGATCGCACGGTCATCATCGGCCGACGCCCGCGATCGACCCGTGCGAGCGGTGCGAACCTCCCGCACCTGATCGCCGTCGAGAGCCCGCAGCAGGACATCTCGCGCAGCCACCTCGAAGTGCGGCCGGAAGGTGACACCGTCGTGGTCATCGACCTGCACACCACGAACGGCTCCACCCTGCTCCGTCCCGGCGCCGACCCGGTGCGGCTGCATCCCGGGGAGCAGACGCTCGTGCTGTCCGGCGATGTCGTGGATCTCGGTGACGGAGTGACCGTCGCGTTCGAGGAGCTGCCGTGACGCGTCGCCCCTCCCCGCCGCCGGATCTGCCGGGCTTCACCTATGTGGAGCCGCTGGGCACCGGCGGTTTCGCCGATGTCTTCCTGTACGAGCAGGAGATGCCGCGTCGCCGTGTCGCGGTGAAGGTGCTGGTCGCCGACCGCATCTCGAGTGGCGCGGCGCAGGAGTTCGCCGACGAGGCCAACGTGATGGCGATGCTCTCGACGCATCCGGCCATCGTCACGATCTACCAGGCGGGTGTCGCCGGCGACGGTCGCCCCTACCTGGTGATGGAGTACTGCCCGCGGCCGAACCTCCAGATCCGCTCCCGCAAGGAGCCGTTCTCGGTCGCCGAGGCTCTGCGCGTCGGCATCCAGGTCGCCGGAGCCGTCGAGACCGCGCACCGGGCGGGCGTGCTGCATCGCGACATCAAGCCGGCCAACATCCTCGTCACGGAGTACAACCGGCCGGCCCTCACCGACTTCGGCATCGCATCGACGACCGGAGCGACGGGTGAGGCCTCCGGCATGTCCATCCCCTGGTCTCCGCCGGAGTCGTTCGCGGAGCCTCCGCAGAGTGGTCCGCGCACGGACGTCTGGGCGCTCGGTGCCACGCTGTACACGCTGCTGGCGGGTCGTTCGCCCTTCGAGCGAACCGGCGAACGCAACTCGAGCGCCGATCTGATCGAGCGCATCGAGCGCGCCGCTCTCCCCTCACTGAAAAGGCCGGATTCGCCGGAGAGTCTGCAGAGGCTCCTCGAACGGTCGATGGCGAAGAACCCCGCTGACCGCTTCCCGAGCGCGGTGGCATTCGCGCGGGCACTGCAGAAGGTGCAGATCGAGCTCTCCCACTCGGTGACCCCGATCGACATCGTCGACGACCATCCGCCGGCGGAAGACCTGGAGGACGACGGCGACGGTCTGACACGGGTGCGGGAGATCGTCAGCATCGACCCCGAACTGGCATCGTTCACCCGCCCCTCGGCCCAGACGCAGCGGAAGGAACCGCCGGTTCCGCTGCCGGGCATTCCGCGATTCGACGCCCCGACGCCCGAGGAACCGCTCGTCGAGCAGACCCAGTTGCGCCCGCCGACTCCGACGGCTGCGGCTCCACTCGCCCCCTCCGCCGACGACCGCACCATCGCGCGAGCGCCGATGGTGGTCGCCCCGGAAGAGGCGACGCCGCCTCCGGCCGTGTCGGCTGCTCCTGTCGCGGGTCCGGGAGAGCCGCCGGCGCCGCGCAGTCGCAAGGGCCTGTGGATCGTGCTCGCTGCCGCCGCGGTCGTACTCGTGGTCGGCGGGATCGTCGGGATGAACCTCCTGGTGGCGGGTGTCACCCCCGAAGCGCAGGAGACCGAGCAGGCCGTGGAGCCGAAGGACGTCGGTACGGACGTCGTGCCGAAGGTCACCGAGATCTCCGGGACGCGCGAGGGCGATCGGATCGTGTTCACCTGGACCAATCCGAGTCCGCTCGAGGGCGACTCGTTCATCTGGACACCGGTCGCGGTGTCGGGAGAGGTCGATCCGCACCAGACGCCGGATGCGACCGCGACGGTCCCCGCAGCGGCGGGCACCGTCTGCATCGACGTGATGCTGCGGCGCGACGACGGTCGTGCCTCGGAAACCGTGCGGGGGTGTGTGGAGTGACGGGGGCAGGAGGGGTGACCGTCGAGTTCGCGGGGGAGTACTTCCGCGTGAGCCGTGGTGATCGATTCATCGTGGGACGAGAGGGCGACCTCGAGCTCGACGACAATCTGTTCCTGCATCGGCACTTCCTGGAGATCACCGACTCCGACGGGCTGTGGTGGCTGTCGAACGTCGGTACCCGGCTCACCGCGACGGTGACCGACTCGGCGGGTGGCGTGCAGGCGTGGCTGGCGCCGGGTGCTCGGCTCCCACTCGTCTTCGAGAAGACCACGATCGTCTTCAGCGCGGGGCCGACCACCTACGAGCTCACCTTGCATGCGGCGGAGCCGACGTTTCGCGCGACCAGGCGCGAGCACGACGACGACGGGGCGTCCACGATCGGCGACGTTCCGCTGACCCTCAGCCAGAAGCTGCTCATCCTGGCGCTCGCCGAACCCCAGTTGCGCAGGGACGGCACCGGGATGAGTGAGATCCCGACCTCGGCGAAGGCGGCGGAGCGGCTGGGCTGGACGGTCACCCGGTTCAACCGCAAGCTCGACAACGTCTGCGACAAGTTCGACCGGGTCGGTGTGCCCGGCATGCGCGGCGGGCAACGCAGCTTCGCGACCAACAGGCGCGCACGCCTGGTCGAGCATGTGATCGCCTCGCGTCTGGTCGGCAAGAGCGACCTGCCGCTGCTCGACACCGAGCATTCCATCGACGACGTCGAGGGAGAGCAGGAGTGATCTGGGAGATCGACGACCGCGCGCCCGAGGTCGAAGGACTCGACGCGCACGGACGCCCGGACTCTGCGTACGCGGAGGCTCTCGGCCTGCGCCCCGCCGGACGGGGCGCGCGTGTGCTCGCTGCCCTGATCGAGTGGACGGTGGCGGTCGTCATCGCCCTCCCGGCCCTCATCGCTCTGACGCCGGTGCTCGCGCAGGCGGCGTCAGGACGGTTCGACGCGGAGGAGTTCTTCGCGCGGGAGGATCTGGTGTGGCTCATCGTGGCCGCTGCGGTGTCCCAAGGGCTCATGATCGCCTACCTCGTCGTCCAGCTCGTCCTGCATGGCCGCAAGGGGGTGACGCTTGGCAAGGCGATCTGCGGTATCCGTTCCGTGAACGTCCGGACTCTCGAGCGTCCCGGCTTCTGGCGCGGCGCGGTCGTGCGCTACCTCGTCGCGTACGCCTCGCTCCTCGTTCCGCTCATCGGGCCGGTACTGGTGATCATGCTCTCCCCGCTCTTCGACATCGAGCGGCGGGGACGCGGATGGCTCGACCTCGCCGCCGCGACCTGGTTCGTGGACGTGCGCGGCGGCCTGAATCCCTATGACCAGAAGCGGATGCGTATCGCGCGCAAGCGTGTGAAGACACCCGAGCACGAGGAGAAGGCACCCCTCCCGTCGCTCGCCACCCCGGTGCACCGGGATGCTCCGGCCGAGTACGTCCCGAGCGCGCGCCTCTCCGGCGGCGTCATCGGCGCACACCGGTCCGCCGCGGGCCCTGCCCCTGAGCGGTCGGTGACCTCGGCCCCGGGCTCCCTCGTGTCGTCGACACCGCCCTCCCTGGCCACCGGCACCCCGCCCCCGGCTTCGTTCGCGCCGCCGGCTCCCGCGCCGGCTCCCGCGGCGTCGCCCGCGCCCGTGATGCCACCCGCGCCCGCACCCGCAGCCCAGCCGGTTCCTGCCCCCGAGCCGCCGGTCCCTGCTCCCGCCGCCGTTCCCGCCGATGTGCCGGTGGTTCCCGCCGGAGTGCGGGCGATCCTCGTGCTCGACACCGGTGAGCGCGTCGAAGTGCGCGGCACCACGCTGTTCGGGAGGTCGCCGAGCGCGGCAGCCGGCGAGGGCGAAGCGCTCCTGGTCCCGGTCGTCGACGACACGCGTTCGGTGTCCAAGACGCACATCGCGGTGATGCCGGCTCGACGGGGCGTGTTCATCGTCGATCGCGCGTCGACCAACGGCAGCGCGATCGTCCGAGACGGTGTCGAGACCGCGCTGGCCGCCGGACACCCGGCCGAGCTGCGGACCGGGGACACGGTGCGCTTCGGCGATCGGTTCCTGCAGGTGGAGTGGGTATGACCCGGAGAAGTGAGATGCGCCCCCGGCGCGGTGAGGACGAGCGATGAGAGTCAAGCTGACCCTGCGTCGACCCGCAGCACCCCTGACCGACGTCGTCGTGATGGCGGACTCGACAGCGACCATCGCCGATGTCGCGCGCCAGATCGCCACCACCGACCCGGCGCGCAGCATCGTCGCGACGCCGACCGACGTGCTCACGCTCTCCGTCGCCCCTCCGACGAGCGAGCAGCTCACGATGCTCAATCCCGACCTGCTCGTCGGCGACGCCCCGCTCGGCTCCGGCTTCCTCGCCGAGGTGGTCAACGTCGGCCCGAACCGTGCCGCCGCAGGCACCGTGGGTGCGCGCCCCGCCGCCGTCCTCCGGGTGGTCTCCGGCCCCGCGGTCGGGCAGGAGTTCCCGCTGCCGATCGGTCACTTCCTGATCGGACGCGACGCCGCGAACGACGTCACGATCGCCGATCCGCTCGTCTCGAAGCGGCACGCCAGGATCGAGGTCGCCGCGACGTTCGTCGAGCTGGTCGACCTCAACTCGGCGAACGGAATCCTCGTCGACGGCGGGCTCGTGCAGCGTCTCCGTGTGATCCCCGGGCAGAGCTTCGTGCTCGGGGACTGCGAGTTCGTCGTGCATATGGTGAGCGACTTCGACGGCTCAGCCACGGGTGACCCGGTGCTCGAGCGCGGGGGAGCGCTCATGTTCAACCGCAGCCCCCGTGTCGAGGAGCGGTACACCGGGGAGGATCTCGATGAGCCGCGCTATCCCCGCGACCAGCCGTCGCGGCTGTTCCCCTGGCCCATGCTCGTCGCGCCGATCCTCCTGGCCGTGACGATGTTCAGCATCACGCAGCGTCCGGCGTCGCTGCTCATCGCGGCTGCGTCGCCGATGATGATGTTCGGCAACTTCATCTCGCAGAAGACCAACATCGGTCAGCGGCTTCGCAAGGAGGCCGAGTCGTTCGAGGAGCAGTTCGAGCGGCTGGAGGAGACGCTGTACCACTCGCGTCCGAAGGAGCGCGAGGTACGGCAGAACGAGGTCCCCGCCGTCGCCGTGGTGTTCGATGAGGCCATGCGTCTCGGTCCCCTGCTGTGGACGCGGCGACCGGAGCACTGGAACTTCCTCGCGATGCGTCTCGGGGTCTGCGAGACCGAGGCGCGCACGCGCATCAAGCGCACCGAGACCCCGGAGGCGCTCGTCGAATACGTCGAACGCGTCGATCGCCTGGAGGAGCGGTACCGGATGATCGACGACGTCCCCATCCTGGAATCGCTCCAGAGCGTGGGGTCTGTTGGTGTCGCCGGTCCCACGTCGCTGGCCAGCGATGCGCTGCGGGGGATCGCCGTCCAACTGTTCGGCACGCACTCCCCGAACGAGCTCGTCACCGTGGCGCTGACCGAACCGGGGTGGGCGAACGAGCTCGACTGGCTCAAGTGGCTCCCCCACACCTCCAGCGAGCGGAACCCGTTCAAGGAGATGCCGCTCGCGGATTCCGCCTCGACCGGGACGGCCCTGCTCAGCGGTCTCGAGGAGATCGTCCTGCGCCGCTCGCGGGAGTCGAAGTCTGCGCGGCCCCCGTACGGAGCCGACTGGGATCCGATGCGGTACGGCACCGACGTCAAGCGCGCGGCCGAGGAGGCGACGTTCCCCGGCCAGACGGCCATCCTGGTGATCATCACGAACGACGCCCCCGTCGATCGGGCCAGACTGACCCAGATCCTGGAGCGCGGCGCCGACGTCGGCGTCTACGCCCTGTTCGTCGCTCCGGTCGTCGAGGCACTGCCCGCGGCGTGCCGCACGTTCGTCGACGTCAGCGCCGGGCTCTCCGATGCCGTGGTCGGCACCGTCCGCAGCGGCGTGGACTACCGCGGGGTGCAGGTCGAGGGTGTCTCGCACGCCTACATGACGATGTTCGCCAAGCGCCTGGCGCCGGTCGTCGATTCCAGCACGGTGATCGAGGACTCCTCCGACATCCCGAACTCGGTCAGCTTCCTTTCGCTCGTGGGCACTGAGGTCGCCGAGGATGCCAGCGCGGTGATCGATCGCTGGCGGCAGAACAACACCATCATCGACCGTTCCGGCGCTCCGCAGTCGCGGCTCAAGAAGGCCGGCAACCTGCGCGCCATCATCGGACAGTCGCAGACGGACGCGATGACCCTCGACCTGCGCACCCAGGGGCCGCACGCCCTGGTCGGCGGGACGACCGGTGCCGGCAAGAGCGAGTTCCTGCAGGCATGGGTGCTCGGCATGGCGGCCGCCCACAGCCCCGACCGGGTCACGTTCCTGTTCGTCGACTACAAGGGCGGCTCTGCCTTCGCGGACTGCGTCGACCTGCCCCACACCGTCGGCCTCGTCACTGACCTGAGCCCGCACCTCGTGCGCCGCGCGCTCACGAGCCTGCGGGCCGAGCTTCACCATCGTGAGCACCTCTTCAACCGCAAGAAGGCCAAGGACCTCCTCGAACTCGAGAAGCGACGCGACCCCGAGACGCCGCCCGCGCTGGTGCTGGTGATCGACGAGTTCGCGGCGCTCGCCGGAGAGGTGCCGGAGTTCGTCGACGGGGTGGTCGACATCGCCCAGCGCGGCCGCTCCCTCGGCATCCACCTGATCATGGCGACGCAGCGTCCCGCCGGCGTCATCAAGGACAACCTCCGCGCGAACACGAACCTGCGCGTCGCGTTGCGGATGGCCGACGAGTCCGACTCGAAGGACGTCGTCGACGACCCGGTGGCGGCGACCTTCCCGCCCTCGCTGCCGGGACGCGGTATCGCGAAGACCGGTCCGGGGCGACTCGTGCCGTTCCAGTCCGCGTACGCCGGCGGATGGACCACGGACGAGGCCCAGGTCGCCGAGGTCAAGGTCGCCGAACTCCGCTTCGGCTCGATCCAGACCTGGGAGGCCGAGCAGGCGCCGGAGTCCGATTCGCACGACGAGGATCTCGGACCCAACGACCAGAAGCGCATCGTGGCGACGCTCGTGAATGCGGCGCGCGAGGCCCGCATCCCCGCGCCCCGAAGGCCGTGGCTCGACGACCTCGAGGGCGCGGTCGACCTGCGCGACCTCCCGGTGCTCGGCGACGGGCAGGTGCTGCTCGGCAAGATGGATGTCCCGGAACGGCAGCTTCAGGAGCCGGCCTACTTCCACCCCGACAAGGACGGTTCACTGCTCGTCTACGGGACGAGCGGTTCGGGCAAGTCGACGGTGCTGCGCACGATCGCGATCGCCGCGGGTTTCGATCCCGCTCGTTCGAACGTCGAGGTGTACGGGCTCGACTTCGGGTCCGGTTCGCTCAAGAGCCTGGAGATGCTGCCGCACGTCGGCTCGATCATCTCGGGCGACGACTCCGAACGCGTGCAGCGGGTGCTGCGTTCGCTGGCCGCGGTGCTCGACGACCGTGGCAAGCGTTTCAGTGCCGCCAACGCTTCCAGCCTCACGGAGTACCGGGAGCTCACCGGGCAGGACGAGGCACGCATCGTCCTGCTCATCGACGGCTTCCCGCAGTTCCGTGGAGAGTGGGAGTCGACGACGGCGCGGATGCCGTTCTATCAGATCTTCATGCGCGTCCTCGGTGAGGGCCGCCCGCTCGGCGTGCACGTCGTCGCGAGCGCCGACCGCTCGGGCTCGGTTCCGACGGCGGTGAGCGCCAACGTGTCGCGGCGCGTGGTGCTGCGTCTCTCGGATGAGTCCGGATACGCGATGCTGAACGCGCCGAAAGACGTGCTGGACGAGCGGTCGGCCCCGGGGCGCGCCATCATCGACGGCAGGGAGACGCAGATCGCCACCCTCGGCGGGACCCCGAACGTGGCCGAGCAGACCAAGCTCCTCGAAGGCCTTGCCGAGCGACTGCGTACGGCCGGGGCGCGCGATGTGCCGGAGATCGGCGCGCTGCCCACCCGTCTGTCTGTGCGCGATCTGCCCGATCGCCTCGGCGAGTTCCCGGCACTCGGGGTCGCGGAGGACACCCTGGCGGCGCGCGACTTCGACCCGGTGGGCACGTTCGTCGTGGCCGGCCCGCCGTCGTCGGGCAAGACCAACGCCCTCAAGTCGCTCATCACCTCGATGCGGCGACTCGACCCGGCGACCGTGCTGTTCCACTTCGGAGGCCGACGTGCCCAGCTCAAGGACTACGCGAGCTGGACACGCAGCGCCGTGACGCCGGACGATGCGAAGGAGCTCGCCAAGGAGATCACCGAGCTGATCTCCGACGACTCGCTCCCGACGAGGGTGCTCATCGTCGTCGAAGACGTGCCGCAGTTCGCGGACAGTCCCGCCGAGCGCGAGATGAAGGCGCTCTTCCAGGCGATCAACCGCAGCGACCACCTGCTCATCGGCGATGCCGACGTCACCCAGGTCACCAGCGGCTTCGGGTTCATCGGAGACTTCAAGGCCGGGCGCAAGGGCATCATCCTCAAGCCCGACTCCTTCGACGGCGATGCGGTGTTCAAGGTGCCGTTCCCGAAGGTGAAGCGCACCGACTTCCCCGAGGGGCGAGGCATCTTCGTGCAGGCCGGACGCCAGGTCACGGTGCAGCTGCCGCTCGTCGAGGGGTAGGCGACGGCCGCGGTCGTCGATGGGGAGTTGTCCCCATCGACGGGGGCGCGGATATTTCCATAGGGTGGTGTTATTCGGGCCGGAGGGGTCCGGTTCTTTCGATTTGCGGAGGTGTGGACGATGGCCGATTTCGGTGCGTCTTATGCAGAGATGGAGCAGGTGGCGTCGTCGCTGTCGCAGGCTCGTGATGACATTCAGGGTCAGTTGGACACGTTGAAGGGTCAGGTGGACACTCTTCTGGGTGAGGACTTCAAGACGCAGCATGCGTCGGGGAAGTTCGGTGAGGGGTACACGGAGCTGACGACGGGTCTGAAGACCGCGGTCGACGGGATCAACGACATGTCGGAGTCGCTGCTGGGCATGATGCGGGCGATCCAGGATCTGGATCAGCAGCTCGCCGGTAGCTGACACACGGTCTCGGGAAGGAGTCGACGGGATCCGTCGGCTCCTTCTCACCACCCCCGCTGGAGAGGACGTTCGCGATGGACATCATGCTCGATCTGGACCGGCTCCGACTGACGAAGACCGGCCTGACATCCTCGGTCGATGCCTTCGAATCGGCGGCTCAGACCAACGATGCGCTGGAGAGCGCCGTCGGAAAGCCGGACGGACGTTCCGAGCTGCGGCAGAAGGTCTCCGACTTCGAGGACGACTGGAAGTCGAACCGCGGCAAGCTGCAGAAAAACCTCGACGAGATCCTCAAGCAGCTGACCGGGATCATCGATGGTTGGGAGCAATGGGACTCCGAGACCGCGAACGGATTCGAGAACCCGACGAGCACCGCAGACGTCTCGGTAGGAAAGGCCACTCCACGATGAGGTCTCCGTTCACGCAGCACGAACTGCGACCGCTCGAGGGGAACCCGACCGTGATCTGGGATGACGGCGACGGATTCGTGAAGCTCGCCGCCACGATGTCCGAGACCGCGGTGCTGCTCACCGAGATCGGTGACTCCAGCGTGCACAAGAGCAAAGGCACGGACAAACTCGGCGACATGGCGCGGGAGTCGTCGAGTGACCTGTCGGATGCTGCGGTGCGCTACGAGGGGACGGGCACGGCGCTGCGTACCTACGCGGATGCGTTGAGGACCGCGCAGAACTGGCTCGACCTTCACCTCGACGAGGTCGAACGCGCGGAGAGGGACTATCAGAGCGCGCTCGATGAGAAGGAAACCGCCGACCGGAACCAGGCCTCGATCGATCATCAGTGGCCGTGGGAGGACGAGCCGACCCAGGCCGACAAGGAAGCAGCGTCCGGTGCTGTCGACGCGGCGAACACCTCGCTCACCGGAGCGAAGGCGGATCGCGACGCCCAGTGGCGCAGTTTCGACCATGTCTTCGGGGCGTGGTCCGATGCGTATGACGATGCCGTGGAGGGCGTGCAGAAGGCCATGGACACGGCCGACAACGGCGACGGATTCTGGGGATTCGTCGACGACCTCCTCACCGTCATCTCCGTCGTCCTGATCGTTCTCACGATCGTCGCGCTGATCATCGGCGCCCCGTTCACTGGCCTGCTGGCGGGGGTACTCCTCGGACTCACCCTCCTCAGCCTCGGTCTCACGGCGCTCAAGTACCTCGACGGTCGTGCGACGCTGGGCGATGTCGGGCTCGCCGCGCTCGGCCTGCTGCCGTTCGGGATCGGGAGGGTGCTCTCGAAGGGCGTTCCTGCGCTCGGTGCCGTCCTCAGCGGCGGACGGGGTGTCGTCACCTCGGTGATCCGCGCGGGCCTGCCGCGCGTGCGCCTCTTTCATCCGTCCACCTGGGCGACGCCGTTCCAGTGGCTCGCAGCCCCTATCCGTTCGATGTCGAACCTGCCCAGACCGGGTCTCTTCGTCAACCCGTTGCGGACGATCGTCAACGGCGGCCCCGAGGTGCAGCAGATGCAGCGATTCCTCACGACGATGCACAACTCGCAGTGGGGGACGAATCCGGCCGTGCAGCAGTTCATCGCGGCGACCGCGTCGCACTTCCCCTCCAGCCTGGTATCGCGGCTGAACGCGGTGAACTGGCTCGGATCCACGAGTCTGAACGTCTACGGGTCGATCACGGCGCCCTGGTGACGGCCTACGCTTGATTCTCATGACCTCCCCTCGGGCCTCCGTGCACAAGCGGATCACGACGATGTATCTCCTGCTGCGGATGATGCAGGCGGCGGCGCTGATCGTCTATCTGGTTGGGTCTTTGCTTCTCACCGGAGGACAGATCGCCGCCGGTCGTGCGCCGATGTGGGGCGTTGCCATCGACTACCCCCTGTTCTCTTTTCCAGGGCTGCTATCTCTCGTCGTGTCCGTCATCGGTCTCATCCTGGCCGCCGCTGTTCTCGCTACGGCGCGTGTGAACGATTCCGGTCGAGTGGGCGGAGCGTTCGCGGCGACGGGTGCGGCCACCGCGTCCTCGGCGATGTTCGCGTGGATGCTCCCTTCGGAAGGGGCGACCGAGGCTACGCTGCGGTGGGTAGCGGCCGGTCTCGACGGGACCGCCACTGTGGTTCTGATGGTCGCAGCGCTGATCCTCGCCGTCCGAGATGACCGTGCTCGTCAGCGTGAAGGACGCCCGATATGGACCCCGGGTCAGGAAAGCTGATGGCCGAAGACGAGCCGGGCGGATTCAGCATCCTGTTCCCGCCGGGATGGACACGGTACTTCATCGATGATGAGGGGCGAAAAGCCCTGATCATGCGGATGTCGTCGCAGATTCGAGCGCTCGGTCGCCCCGATCTCGATGTCGAGGCGCGGATGCTGATCAGCCAGCAATGGAAGCAGATGCAGGCGCGGAGTGTCGGTGCGGTCTACCTTCCGGACGCGATGGGGGACGACTCGACACCTCTGCCGATGTCGTTCGCGCTGATCCAATACGTCGCTCGTCCCGGAGCCGATTTCGAGTCGGCGTTCCGCGACATGGCGAAGGGGGCCGTCGAAGCTTTCGACACGTCGATCGGTCGGATTCTGCGGACCGAGAGCGAGCGCCGCGGCACAGACGAGCTCGCGGAGGTGATCGGGCGGCAGATCGACTACGGCATCGCGCTTCCGAACCCGCGTGACCGTCGCGGCATGATCGTCTCGACCTCCATCACCACGCTCGACGACACGGCACCTGATCTGGTGCAGGGTCTGATCGAGCTCAGCGACACGGTCGTCGAGACGTTCCGGTGGCGTGCGTGACCGGCTACCGGGTGCTGCCAGACCAAGCCGCCTGGCTGACACTTCCGCTCGAGTTCCCGTGGGGAGACTTCGTCGATGACGTCTCCTGGGCCGCCGAGGTCGCAGATGACAGAGCAGTTGCCGACGCGCCTGCGGCCGTCCGCACGGCGATCGCCGAGAGCGCGCTCACTCTCGTGCGCGCCGAGCCGCCGCTTCCCGGCGTGCGGGAGCGTTTCTGGTGGCTCCCCTCGATCGGCGGATCGGTCGTGGTCGCGCATCTGACGGCCGTCGAACTCGACGAGTCGCTCCACGAGCAGCCCCTCGATTCCTTCGTCTTCCTCGGCGCGGGAGGAATGGTCCAGAACATCACCGAGGTCGAGGGAACCGCGTTCGACACGGCCCTGGACTGTGTGCTGCTCGTCCCGGTCGACGACACGACCATCGCGCTGAGGCGCCTTCTCGGACGGACGGCGCGGATGCTGCTCATGCTCGATGTGTTCGTCGATGACGGCGGTGCGCTCCACGAGGCGCAGCACGATATCTCGGCGCTCTTCACCTCGATCGAAGTGGTGCACTGATCGTGCGCCTGGATGGGGAGTCGCTGCTGGGCATGATGCGTGCGATCCAGGATCTGGATCAGCAGCTCGCGGGCAGCTGACGAACGGCACGGTTTCACGGAGAGGGTCGACCAGGTGGTCGGCCCTCTTCGTCGTCACCCGCCCGACGGCGGCCCGTGTGAGACGTCGGCCCGCCAAGTGGCAGTGAGACCCTCCGATCCCATAAGGTGGCCGAGTGAATCAGACGGACAGGTCCCGCATCTCGGGCCGCCGTTGCGACTGCGGCTACCTCGCCACCGGCACGCCGCCTGCGAGGCTCTGCTTCGACTGTGGAGATCGAGCGCTGGCCGATTGGGTCGCGGAGGAGAAGAGCGTGCTCGGGCCCCTGCCGGGCTACGCGGTCGAGGTGGCGGAGATCATCCGCGACGCGGCGAAGAACCAGGCGGCGGCGATCAAGAAGCGCTCGAATGAACCCTTCGCCGAAGCCGCACGCGAGCGGAGCCAGGCGGCCCGGCGTCTTTCGCGGGTCCGCCGTGCCCACCGCCGCGAGCTGGACGGGGTCTCTCTGGACCGCTGGCAGGCGGCTGCCGCCCTGCTCGGCAGTGACCCCCGGGAGTTGTTCCGCAAGGAGTCCAAGCGCTTCGTGAAGCGTGGTCTCGGAGCGGCGCAGCTGACGGCCTTGGGTGTCGATGCGATGCAGATCGTCGTCAAGACCGTGCAGGAGAAAAGACGCTGATCGAGTGTGGGGACTTCTCCCCATCGCCTGAGCGGCATGGTGACCGCTATCGTCGAATCCGGCGAGGGAGGACCACTGATGGCGGGCAACGACGGGATGCTGCTTCCGATGAGCGAGCTGCAGGAGATGTCACAGCAGATCACTTCGATCATCACCGAGTTCGAGTCGGCCAGCGCGCGACAGGGAGATGTCCAAGAAGCGGTCGGTCGGCCCGCCGGTGATGGGCGACTGCGCGACCGCTGCCACTCGTTCGAGGGCAGCTGGAACGACAGCCGGGACAAACTCCTCAGCAAGCTCCGCACGGTGAGCGAGCGCGTGCAGGGAACGATCGACGAGACGCAGCAGGCCGACGTCGACCTCGCGAGCCAGATGGAGCCGTCTTCCCCGTCGAGTCAGCCGGCGGGGCGGGGCCCCGGCGCTGCCCAGGCAGTCTAGGAGAACAACATGCAGACGACCAGAGGGCGCGCGGTCGAGGTCATCGCCGGGAACCCCGGCGACATCGACGCCAGAGCCACGCAGATCTCCGATCTCGCTGACGACATGTTGTCCGCTGCCGCAACCCTGCGCGGGATCGGCGACGGCAGCATCCGCGGCAAGGGCTATGCCATGGACAAGATCCGCGAGGTCGTGGACGACTCGCACAAGGACCTCAAGGAGGCGGGCGAGCGCTATCGCCCGGCGGGGACCGTTCTCAGTCGCTACGCGACCGCGCTGTCGACGGCGCAGCAGCAGATGGCCACGATCGTCTCGGACTGCGAGACCTCCTTGAGCGCGGTTCAGTCGGCCCAAGGCGATGCTTCGGATGCACAGGGTGCGTTCAGCAGCTTCCGCACCGAGGTCGCCGCTGCCCCTCCCGCTCCCGAGGAGCAGGATGCGAGCGCGCAGCAGAGCGACCGACTCGAGCAGGCGGCTGCGAGTGCGGCGCTCGCGCTCTCGCAGGCGAGGGAGACGCACGCCGAGAACCTCCGTGCCTACGACGGCGTCTTCGAGACGTGGGAGGGCGCCTACGAGACGGCCGTGAGCGACCTCGAGGATGCCAACAAGATCGGCGAGGACTCCACCTGGGAGAACATCGCCGGCGTCCTCGCCGTCGTCGCTGAAGTGCTCAGCTGGGTCGGACTCGGTCTCGCCGTCCTCGGCCTGATCATCGGCGGCCCTTTCATTGCCGCGCTTGCCGTGATCGTCGCCGTCGCGTCGCTGCTCGTCACGGTCGCTCTCATGTTCGACGGGCGCAAAGGCATCGGCGACCTGTTGTGGTCGGTGGTGGGTATCCTCCCCATCGGCAAGCTCGGCCTGCTGTTCAAGAAGGGCGGACAGTTGAAATTCCTCGGGGAGATCGGCAAAGGCATCGCGAAGCCGTTCCAACAGGTCAAGGGCCTCCGGGGGCTCCAGTTCGCCCCGCGCAGCGGATGGCGCGCCGACTGGCTGCCGAAGTTCGATGCTTTCGCCGGTCGGGTGTCCGGCGTCAAGATGACCGGCCCTTTCTCGTTGAAGGGGATGCTCGACCGATTCGTCGGCGGTACCGGGCGCTCCTTCACGATCGCGTTCACGGACGCTGTCGGGTCGGCGCCGAAGCAGGCCATGGGAACCCAGCTGTTCAGCCAGTTGCCGACGGCGTTGCAGAATGTCGTCGGCGGAGCACCGACGACGTTCGAGCAGGTCTTCAACGTCTACAAGTGGATCGACCGCGGTGTGTCGGCGACGGGAGGACGCCCTTCCGGCGCCCTCTCGCCCGCGGGTGCCATCAATGGGCTGTTCTGAGATGGGCGAGTCACTGTCGGAATCCGGGTGGGATCTGAACTACGACGCCGCGTTGTTCATCCCCCTTCCCTCGGCGGAGGAGCTCGCCGCCGATCCGGAGCGCGGGCCGATCTGGGTCGGGGAGGTTCTCGAGCACTACGCGGCGTCGGCACCGCTGACCGAAGGCGATCGCCAGGGTCTGACGGTGACCGCCGAGGCACTCCTGAGCATGGCCGAGCCGTTCGTGATGCGCCTGTGGTTCGCTCCGCCCGGGTTCTACAGCGATGTGCTGGTGAGCCTTGTGGTGACCGACGCCGAAGGGGACTCGGCGAGGGAGATCGTCCAGCGTGTGACCGAGAATCCGGGAGCGACCGCGCCCGACGGGATCGCCATCGAGTCGGATACGCATGGCTCAGGAGTTCTGATCCGCCGCACCGCCGGAGTGCAGGCTCAAGACTCGAGCGCACTGCTGGTCGCCCAGTGGGATCTGCTGCTCCACGTGCACGGTGTGCTCATCGCCGCCAACGTCATGGCCACCACGCTTCCGGTGCTTGCCCAGCTCGAGGGTGAGCTGCTGGCCCTCGTCGAAGGCATCGTGCTCCCCGACGCCGTCATCGCATGATGCCGTCTCGGGGGCTTTTCCTGTGAGGATGGGGAGATGAACGATCTTCGTGTGGAGCTGCGGTACGGCATCCCCCCGTTCCGAATCGCGCTGCCGCCGGGGTGGCATCGAAGGGCTGCGTCGACGGCGACCGAGAAGGCTGACCTCGCACGTGCATCGGAGCTGTTCCGCCAAGCCGGACGCCCCGATCTCGAGGCACAGTATCGGGCGATGATGGCCCGTGTGCGTCAGGGCATGACGCGGGCGAAGGTGTTCGCGATCTACCGGCAGGAGGATGTCGAAGCCGACGAACTCCTGCCGATGTCGATCACGGCGTCGGCGGTCGATGGCGAGGGTGGCCGCAATCTCGACGCCTGGATCACGGATGCGTTCCGGCTGCGTGGAGCGAGCTTCCTCGAGGATGCCAAGCATGTCGTGCGGTGGGAGGGCCCGGCGGCCCAGGCGCCCCGTGGCGCGGAGCTCGAACAGGTGACCGGACGAACGATCACGTACGCCCTGCCGGTGCCGGAGACCGACCGCACGCGCGCGCTGGTGTTCACGACGACCATCCTCACGCCAGACGGTGGCGGGATCTCCGACGAAGCGATTCAGGGCATGACACTGCTCAGCGATCTGATGATCTCCACCGTTGCGTGGGAGCAGGCGATGCCGGAGACGGTCCCGAGCTCGATGTGAGCGAGTGCGGCTTTGTTCCGCCATCCGGTGGGGGACGGGTCGGTGATGGGGAGTTGTCCCCATCGACGGTGTTTGTGGCTGCCGCGTAGGGTGGTGTTATTCGGGCCGGAGGGGTCCGGTTCTTTCGATTTGCGGAGGTGTGGACGATGGCCGATTTCGGTGCGTCTTATGCAGAGATGGAGCAGGTGGCGTCGTCGCTGTCGCAGGCTCGTGATGACATTCAGGGTCAGTTGGACACGTTGAAGGGTCAGGTGGACACTCTTCTGGGTGAGGACTTCAAGACGCAGCATGCGTCGGGGAAGTTCGGTGAGGGGTACACGGAGTTGACGACGGGTCTGAAGACCGCGGTCGACGGGATCAATGACATGTCGGAGTCGCTGCTGGGCATGATGCGTGCGATCCAGGATCTGGATCAGCAGCTCGCCGGTAGCTGACGAACGGCGCGGTTTCACGGAGAGGGTCGACCATGTGGTCGGCCCTCTTCGTCGTCAGCGTGCGGCGTCGGCGAGGTGCCGGGCGTCGTGGCCCAGGACCTTCACGATGATCCCGTGGCGGCGCAGCTCGGCGACGGTGCGGGCGCCCTCTTCGGCGTCGCGGCCGAGAGCCTTGATGTTCACGACGACCAACACATCGCCGTGTGTCAGAGTCGCGATCAGACGCGCGAGACGGTCGTTCCAGCTCTCCAGGATGTCGGGTGCCGGGTGACGGAACCCCTCGATCGGCACGCCGAAGCGGGTGAGGTCTTCGCGCTGCTTGACGACCGATGGCATGCCCTCCCGAGCGACGACGAGACCGACCAGGCGCGAGCCGTCAGGGCGTGCGGTCCAGAAGTTGCGGTTCTGCTGCAACTCGGTGAAGCACTTCGGGCACGCCGCGGCATCATGAGGCAGGTGCAACGGGCTCGTCAGCGCCTCATCGACGGCAGTCGCCTTCATGGGATCGATCGTCTCGCTCATCGCGCACCTCCGGCATCCATTCTGCCCTGTCGGACGGCGCCGCGGCGACCGGATTCACAACAGACCGAGGGCTTGCACCGTCTCTCGCTCCTGGAGCAGTTCCGCGACGGACGCGTCGATCCGCGCGCGTGCCCACTCGCTCAGCTCCAGCCCTTCGACGATCTGCCACGCACCGTCGACGGAGCGCACGGGGAAGGACGAGACGAGACCCTCCGGGACGCCGTATTCGCCGTGCGAGACGACGCCGGCCGAGGTCCAGTCGTCGGTGCCCCGGACCCAGTCGCGCACGTGCTCGATGGTCGCGTTCGCGGCCGACGCCACCGACGACGAACCGCGCACCGCGATGATCTCCGCTCCGCGCTTCGCCACCCGCGGGATGAACGTTTCGTCGAGCCATGCCGGCACGTCGCCGACGATCTGTTCCAGAGCCGGCGCCACCGGACGGCCGGCGACTGTGGCGTGCGAGATGTCGGGGAACTGCGTCGCCGAGTGGTTGCCCCAGATCGGCACGCGGCGCACGGTGTGTACCGGGGTGCCGAGGGTCTGCGCGAGCTGGGCCCGCGCGCGGTTCTCGTCGAGTCGCGTCAGGGCGGTGAAGCGCTCGGCGGGTACGCCGTCCGCCGACGCGGCCGCGATCAGGGCGTTGGTGTTGGCGGGGTTCCCGACCACCGTGACGCGCACTCCCGCCGCCGCGTTCGCCGCGATGGCCGCGCCCTGCGGGCCGAAGATGCCGGCATTGGCGGCGAGCAGGTCGGCGCGCTCCATCCCGGGCCCGCGGGGGCGGGCCCCCACGAGCAGGGCGAGGTCGCACCCGTCGAAGCCCACCGCGGCGTCATCCGTCACCTCGACGTGTTCGAGCAAGCCGAACGCGCCGTCCTGCAGCTCCAGTGCGGCGCCCTCCGCGGCACCGAGTCCCTGCGGGATCTCCAACAGGCGGAGCCGTACCTTCTCGTCCGGTCCGAGCAGGTCGCCCGCCGCGATGCGGAACAGCAGTGCGTAGCCGATCTGGCCGCCGGCGCCGGTGAGGGTGATCGTGGTCGTCATGCCCCGAGCATACGTCCGATCACGCCGGTCGTCCCTCGGAGTACCCTCGTCGCATGACCTTCAATCCCGACGCCGACATCTCGGGCAACACGACCCGTCGACGCGGTCGCACCGCAGCCATCGCCGGGGGTGCGGGAGTGGGCGTGCTCGGCATCATCGCGCTCATCGCGGGCCCCCTCCTCGGCATCGACCTGACCGGGCTGCTCGGGGGTGGGGCGCCGAGCGGGAGCGGCGAGCCCGTCGGGGGATCGGTCATCGAGAACTGCGACACCGGCGCGGATGCGAACGCGGACATCGACTGCCGGATGGCCGGCGCGCAGCTCGCGCTCGATGACTTCTGGGCGGAGAACGTCGACGGGTATCGCGCGCCGCAGATGATCGTGGTCGACGGCTCCACACCCACGCAGTGCGGAACGGCGTCCAATGCCGTCGGACCGTTCTACTGCCCGCCCGAGGAGGGGGTCTACGTGGACCCCACGTTCTTCCAGCTCATGCAGCAGCAGTTCGGGGCGTCCGCCGGTGACCTTGCTCAGCTCTACATCGTCGGGCACGAGTGGGGCCACCACATCCAGAACATCACGGGCTACATGGACCGCTACCCGAACAACGGGACGGGCCCGGGCAGCAACGGGGTGCGGATGGAACTGCAGGCGGATTGCTACGCCGGGGCCTGGATCGGCCGGATCTCGGAGGAGACCGACAGCAAGGGTGTCCCGTACCTGAAGCCGACCACCGAGGCGCAACGGGTCGACGCCCTGAACGCGGCGGCAGCGGTCGGTGACGACAACATCCAGGCGCAGTCCGGTTTCGTGAACCCGGAGAGCTGGACGCACGGCTCCAGTGATCAGCGTCAGCGCTGGTTCGCCGAGGGGTACCAGAACGGGCTGGGCGCCTGCGGCCAGGTGTTCACCCTCGCCGAAGGTGACCTCTAGCAAAGGGGCACCCGCGAGGCAGGTCCGTTACGGTGGAAGAGGCAGTACTGCACGACCGGCTGGGGGGCCGATGATGACGAAGACAGACGCACTGTATCCACCGATCGAACCGTACGACACGGGGGAGATGCTCGTCGGAGACGGTCACCGCATGTACTGGGAGGTCAGCGGCAACCCCGAAGGCAAGCCGGTGGTCTTCCTGCACGGCGGCCCCGGCAGTGGAACCTCGCCCTGGCAGCGGCGGTTCTTCGACCCGGAGGCTTATCGCATCGTGCTGTTCGATCAGCGGGGGTGCGGGCGCAGCACACCGCATGCGAGTGCTCCCGATGCCGACTTCCGTCACATCACCACCGCCCACCTGATCGCCGACATCGAGCTGCTGCGCAAGAACCTCGGCATCGATGAGTGGCAGGTGTTCGGCGGGTCGTGGGGGAGCGCCCTCGCACTCGCCTATGCGCAGGCACATCCGTCTGCGGTGACCGAACTCGTGCTCCGCGGGATCTTCACGCTGCGTCGCGAGGAGCTCGAGTGGTTCTACGAGGGCGGGGCAGCGGCCCTCTTCCCGGACCTCTGGGAGAGCTTCCTCGCGCAGATCCCGATCCTGGAGCGCTCGCACCTGATCGAGGCATACCACCGCCGACTCTTCGACCCCGACCCGGCGGTGCACGTGCCCGCCGCGATCGCCTGGTCGACCTGGGAGGCGGCGACCGTGACGCTCACACCGGATCCCGCGCAGATCGCCGCCCTGTCCGATCCGCAGAAGGCCACCGCGTTCGCCCGCATCGAGAACCACTTCTTCGTCCATCGCGGGTGGTGGGACGAGGGGCAGCTGATCGCCGGCGTCGACGCCATCCGCCACATCCCCGCGGTCATCGTGCAGGGTCGACACGACGTCGCGACCCCGATGATGACGGCGTGGGATCTGCACCGGGCGTGGCCCGAGGCGGAGTTCATCGTGGTCGACGATGCCGGTCATGCGGCGACCGAGCCCGGCACGCAGAAGGCGCTACGCGCGGCGACCGACCGATTCGCCCGAGCCAGCCGCACGACGTGAAGGAGATCTCGGGGAACGAAGGAGTGGATGCGCGACCGGCTCCTTCATTCCATGAGTTCTCCTTCGCTTCGCGCTGACCGTCAGGCTCGTTTCGCGCTGACCGTCAGGCTCGTTTTGCGCTGACCGTCAGGCTCGGAGAGCCTTCGTCAAAGTCTTCACGAGCCCCAGGAGACTGCCGTCGACCCGGTAGCGGGTCAGTCCTTCGCTGACGGCCGCACCGGTGCGCGCGGAGACGAACCACGGCGGCTTGGGCAGGATCGTGAACCGTCCACCGCCGTTCGCGATCGGCAGTGAGCGCGGGAGGGGGCGGAACGGTCCGCGGAGCACGGAACGCTCGACCCCGTCGAGCAGGAGCGCGTTGTGCACGATCCCCAGGCCGCTGCCGACCTCGTCGATCGTGCCGCCCGGGAACGCGCCCCAGGTCAGTGTCGGGGTGATGAATGCGAATGCCGTCCAGCTGTTGATGGCGATGGAGCCGTAGTGGAGCGCGGCGATGGCCCGTTCGAATCCGGCACCGAGCGACTTCTCCGTGGCAGGGTCGATCAGCAGGTTCGCGCCGAGGGTGCCCTCCAGCCTGTCGTTCGCATGGGCGACAGCGGCATCCAGGAAGTCCTGGCCGGTTCCCGGCACGGTCACGACTCCCAGCACCGGGGCGAAGTACTCGGTGGTCTCCAGCGCGGTCGCGTCGTCGTCGGCGTCGATCTCGACGAGCAGCCGGTCGCCCAGCACGAGGGCGTCGGGGTAGGCGTCGGATGCGAGCTCCATCCGCGAGGCGGAGCCCGGGTACCAGGTCGGACGTTCGGGGGCGTTGGCGTATGCACGGCGCAGCGCGGCTCGGAACGCATCGGCTTGATCCCACTCCGACGACATGATCACCACTTGGCCCGCGATGCAGTTGTGTCCGCAGTTCTGCAGGCGCATGGTCGCGATGTGCTCGGCGTGGTACGTGAGGTCGGCCTCCGTCCACGCGCCGGGCACCACGATGATCGGTGAGACGCCGCCGAGCTCGGCCGTGATCGGCTTCTTCAAGCGCGGGCGGTTCTCGCGGCGACGGCGCTTCGTGGCCGCGGCACCCTCGCCCTTCGACGGCCCCCACACGATGGTGTCGAACGTCGCGGCGGACCCGGTGATGTGCACGTGCGCGAGTCCGGGGTGGTCGGTGAGGAAGGCGCCGACCGCCGGGCCGCCTCGCACGATGCGCAGGAATCCCGGCTCGATGAGGGGCGCGAGCGCACGCTTGTACACCGGCACGAGAGCGTCCTGAGTGGGGTTCACCTTCAGCAGCGCCGTGCGGTTGTGGGCGAGCAGCTCGTAGAACACGTCGAGGACAGGGATCGAGGTGATGTTGCCGGCACCGAGCACGAGTCCGACGCCGCCCGATGCGGTAGGTGTGCGCTGCGCGAGACCGGCGGATGCGCGCGCGGCGTTCGGAGTGATCCCGGGCTCCAGCCAGACCTCGCCCGTGAAGCCGGACAGCAGGAACCTGTCGATCCCGGTCAGGGGGAAGGCGTGCACCCGGGTACGCCCACCCGGGGCGCGGTCGATCGTGATGCCGTCGAGCGGGTTGGTGCCGTCCGCCAGGCGGGAGAGGGTCGCGATGTAGGCGTCGAGCGCGCCGATCACGCTGTAGGGGCCGCTGAGCCATTCTTCGCCCCGCAGCGGATGCGCCCCGTCGAGGCCCTTGGAGGCGGAGGCCGTGTTCGCCCAGTCCTCGGCGGTGGCGGCGACGCTCGTGCGCACCGCGCGCAGCAGGGTCACGCGTTGAGCGATCGTGAGGGCCGACCACGTGCGTGCACCGGCGTGCAGGTCGTCGACGGCGGTGTCGAGCCGTTCACGCTCGCCCGCGCTCATCCCGGGAGCCTCGGTCTTCGGCGCGCGCTTCGGAGCGGGCGTGGCGGCGGTGGAGGTGCTCGCAGAAGTCATCGATGTCTCCTTCGGACGGGATCCCAGCTTAGGCGTCGAGGCTCGCCACGGCGTCGATGTCTTCCCTGCGCAGGCGATAGCGG
Organism: Microbacterium sp. IO18; assembly: GCF_049099505.1. NCBI lineage: Bacteria > Bacillati > Actinomycetota > Actinomycetes > Micrococcales > Microbacteriaceae > Microbacterium > Microbacterium sp. IO18. Next base: position 1,751,277 of record NZ_JBMJAF010000001.1, on the reverse strand, counting down.
CGGAGGGTCAGCAGGCTCGCCGCCATCAGTGCAGCGGGGAGGACGCTGAAGCTCAGGACGATGCCCGTGATCGCGGCCGCCGGTTGCTCGACGGTGGCGCCGGCGACGGTGGAGATGTAGCCGGTGGTGGCGAGGGTCAGTGACACCGCGGTCGCGCCCAGGGCGAAGCCCACGGTCTCGCCCGCGGTCCAGATGCCGGTGAACGTGCCCGCCTGTCCCGGCCCGCTGGTGCGCTCGTCGTGCGAGATGACATCGGGCAGCATCGCCATCGGCAGGGACTGGAGCCCCGCGTAGGCGATGCCGGCGACGGCGACGGATGCGTAGATCCACGCGCCGGGCGTCCAGACCGCGATGACGAGGGTTGCCGCGGCGGCGGTGAACAAGCCGCTGGCGATGGCGAATGCGCGTTCCTTCCCGGTGCGCCGGGCGAGCGCGGTCCACGCCGGCGTCGCGAGCAGCGCGGGTCCGACGAGGGCGACGAACACGAGCGTCACCGCGTCTTCGGATCGCAGGACCCAGGTCGCGACGTACTGGGCGCCGGCGAGCATCGTCCCCGTCGCGAGCGCCTGCAGGACGAAGGTCCCCAGCAGGGCGCGGAACGGTTGACTGCGTCCGAGTGCCCGGAAGCCGGACATGTACTGGTCGCGCCACGTCGAGGACACGATCGGCGCCCCGGGGGCGTGCGCGGTGCGCCGCGCCGCGATGTCCGCCGTGCGGGCGGCGATCAGCATGCCGATGCCGATCGCGAGGCCGGAGGCGATCCCCATCAGGAGGTATCCCAGGACGGGATCGGAGCCGGCGTTGCGCAGCGCCGGACCGCCGGCGCCGAAGAGCAGGATCGCCGCGGTGAGCACGACGACGCGCCAACCCAGCAGGCGGGTGCGCTCGTCGTAGTTGCCGGTCAGCTCTGCGGGGAGCGCGACGTAGGGCACCTGGAACAGGCTGAAGGCCGTCGCGGTCGCGAGGAACGCCAGCAGGACGCTGATGGCACCCGTCACCGGTCCCCAGGAAGGGGGGACGGCGAAGGTGAGTGCGAAGAACAGCGGGAGCGCGAGGGCGCCAGTGACCATGAACCCGCGACGGGACCCCGTGCGTGCGAGCTGTCGATCGGAGGCCGCGCCGATCAGGGGATCGATCAGGACGTCCCAGATCTTCGCCGCGGTGACGATGAGTCCCGCGGCCAGCGCGGCCACGCCGAGGTTGTCGGTCAGGAAGTACGTCAGCACCAGCCCGGGCAGGGTGGCGTAACCGCCGGTCCCCAGCGACCCGATCGCGTACAGCACGATCGTGCGCGGGGAGAGGCGGACGGATGCTCGTTCGGGCCGAGCCTCAGTGCTCATCGCGCCAGTGTAGCGGCGCCACGGCGACCGTTCAGATCAGTGCGAGCTCGCGCAGCTTCGACTCGACATCGGCGTTCGACGGCTCGACGTGGTGCGAGGCGTCGGGGTACACGACGACCGGGATGTTCGTGCGCCCCGAGATGTCCTTCGCGATGTCCGCGGCAGCGGGCTCCGCGACGAGGTCGACATAGGTGTACTCGACGCCGAGCGCATCGAGCTGCTTCTTGGTGCGGATGCAGTCGCGGCACCAGTCGGCGCCGAACATCGTGATGGTGTCGGAGGCAGGAGAAGTCATGCCTCCAGCCTACGGCTGCGTGGATGGGGTGGCGCTGAGAAGCCTCTTGATAGGTAAGGCTACCCTTATCTAAGCTGGTGGCATGAGCAACGCGTGCGAGCACCTGGATGACCCCGACTGGGACAGCATCGAGGGGGCCGTGCTCATCGCCGGCGATGCGGCCGATGCCGGTACCATCGCCGGCATCGCGGCGCGGCTGCCCTGGGACGCCCAGGGGGTCATCCTCCTCGAGGTCGCGGCGCGCATCCAGTTCCGCCACATCGATGTTCCCGAGGGCGTCTCGGTGCGGTGGCTCGTGCGTGGCGACGGCATCCGTGCACACGCTCGCGGTGAGAGACTCGCGAACGCCGTCCACGCCTGGTGCGTGGAATGGGCATGCGGCGAACCGTGGTCCCCGTGGACCGTCTGGCTGGGCCCGCACACCCCTCCACACGTGGCGCGGATGGCGCGCAGCCTTCTCGGCGTCGCGAACTGAGCGACGCCCGAAGGTCAGCGGGTCGCGGCGACGGCCGGGGCGTTCGCGCCGGCCGTGATCGCGTCGAGCGCTCGGCGCAGCGATGAGCTCGAGGTGTGCGCCGTGTACGGGAAGTACACGACCTCGACGCCGACCTCGGCGAACTCGCGCTCGAGGCGCAGGCCCTTGTCGGTTCCGCGCCAGTCGTCGCCCTTGAAGAAGTGCGTGAAGTGCACGTCGCGCCAGGAGTCCATCTTCGATGGTGTGGTCTCCACGTAGACGTCGTCGACGAAGGAGATGTGCTTCACGATCTCCGCGCGCTCGGACGTCGGGATGACGGGCTCGATGCCCTTCACCTGGCGCAGCATCTCGTCGCTGACGACACCCGCGATCAGGATGTCGCAGTGCTGCTTGGCGTGACGAAGTAGATTCAGATGCCCGACGTGAAAAAGGTCGAAAGCACCAACGGCATAGCCGATACGCGTCCCCATGATCTCCCCAGATCAGTAGTCCCCAGTAAGCGGATCCCCACCCGCTCAGCGACTCCCACAGCCGCAAGTCGAGAGTCTAGCAGGTTCGGGTTTCTTTCCCCACAGGAACACATGGAACGATGGAGGCCGCAGGCATTGCGCGTGCGGAAGAGGGGGCTGACGTGGGGACACCGGTCACGGTCATCGTGCCGACGTTCAACGAACGCGACAACGTCGCGGAACTCGTCGCCCGCATCGCCGGCGCGCTCCCCGAGGGGGATGCCGAGATCCTCTTCGTCGACGACAGCACCGACGACACCGCTGCCGAAGTGGCGCGCGTCGCCGCCGATGCCCCGGTCCCGGTGCGCGTCATCCATCGCGCCGAGAACCACGGCGGTCTGGGCGGGGCCGTGGTCGTCGGGATCGAAGCCGCGTCCTTCGACGTCTGCATCGTCATGGATGGCGATCTCCAGCATCCGCCGGAGCTCCTGCCCACCCTGCTCGACCGCTACGACGCGGGGGATGCCGATCTCGTCGCCGCGTCCCGCTACGTCGGTGGAGGGGACACCCGCGGCCTCGGGACGGCCGTGCGGTTCGGCGTCTCGCGCGCTGCGACCTGGCTGACCCGGGCGATGTTCCCGATCCGGCTCGCTCGCAGCACCGACCCGATGACGGGCTTCTTCCTGGTGGACCGGAAGCGCCTCGACGTCGCGAATCTCCAGCCTCAGGGCTTCAAGATCCTCCTCGAGATCCTGGCCCGCAACGACCTGCGCATCGCCGAGGTGCCGATGGAGTTCGCCGAGCGCCGGCACGGCACGTCGAAGGCGAGTCTGCGCCAGGGAGCGACCTTCATCGCGCACCTCGCACGTCTGCGATTCGGGAAGATGTCCTTGTTCGCACTGATCGGCGCGATCGGCGCCGCCGCGAACCTCGGGATCATGTGGGCGCTGACCGCCGCCGGCGTCCCTTACATCTGGGCGGCCATCATCGGCGCCGAGGTCACGATCATCGGCAACTTCTTGCTGCAGGAGCGCTTCGTCTTCGCCGACATGCGCACCGACGCCCGTGGCCTCGGGGTCCGCTTCGCCAGTTCCTTCGCCTTCAACAACGTCGAGGCGGCACTGCGGATCCCCGTGATGGCCTTGATGGTCGAGTCCTGGCACATCTCGAGCGTGCTCGCGACGGCCCTCTCCCTCATCGTGGCCTTCTTCGCGCGGTTCCTGTTCCACTCGCTCGTCGTCTACGCCCCGAAGCGGCGCCGGAACGACGACGCGGCGGCATCCGAGCCGAAGCCGGATACCGCCGCGCTGCGTGTGATTCGGGCGATCGATACCGAAGTGATGAAGCCCGGCGAACTCTAGGGCGCGGAGACCCCGAGGCCCGACCACGGAGCCGTGAGCGCCTCCGGTGCGCGCTGAGACAGGTAGCCGAGGAGGACGACATCGTCGCCGACCGGAACCGTACGGTTCGCCCGCGCGGTCAGCTGCCAGTCGGGCTCCTCGGAGCCGACCGTCCACGCCTTGGCTGACACCTTGCCGTCCACGACGCGAAGGGAGACCTGCACATCATCGCCCGGACCATAGCTCCCGCGACCGCCGACGTAGACATCCTCGAGAACCGTGCTGCGGTTGCCGGTGACGCTCGCCATCGTGAGGCGGAGGGAGCCGGACGCCTTGAGGGATACGGTCGCGCGGTAGCCGTTGCGGCCGTCTTCGGAGGAGAGCACCTGGAGCGAGTGGTACATCACACCGGACCCGATGTTCTCCGGCACGGTGAAGGCGACGGTCGCCTCGGAGCCGCTCGTGTCACCGCTGTCGTAGGCGTGGCGGATCTCCTTGCCGGGCCGCAGCTCGAAGGCGCCGGACTCGATGGCGGGCGGCTGCTCGACCGGAGGTTCGACCACGGGAGGTTCGACCACGGGAGGTTCGACGACCGGAGGTTCGACCACGGGAGGTTCGACGACCGGAGGTTCGACCACGGGAGGTTCGACCACGGGAGGTTCGACCACGGGAGGTTCGACCACGGGAGGTTCGACGACGGGAGGTTCGACGACCGGAGGTTCGACCACGGGAGGTTCGACGACCGGCGGTTCGACGACCGGCGGCTCGACCACGGGGGGCTGCTCGTCGGGGTTCGCCATGCGCCAGATCTTCAGGCTCGACAGGTTGATCGTGCCACCCTTCCAGCCCTTCGCGGGGAGACCGATGCCGCAGTCGGGCTCCACCGGGGCGCAGCCGATCTGGAGCGTGACCCGCGGATACCAGGTGGCACCGGGTCGTTCGAAGATGGCGTTCCAGTCGAAGCCGGGACGCACGTCCTCCGGTCCGGCATCGAGCATCACGTGTCCGTCGACGCTGATGACGATGCGGTTCGGCGTCTTCTCCATCACATAGGTATGCACACCGGTGGGGTCGGAGTTCGGCAGTTTCTCCCAGCGGACCGAGCCCTGAAGGCTGCGATGGGTGGGGCCGTACTCATTGTGGATCGTGGCGGCCGGGCGCGCATCGTCACCGAAGACCTCCATCAGATCGATCTCACCGTGCGCGCTGTCGAGCGGCCGCAGCCACATCAGCGCCGGCCACAGCCCGGGTCCGAAGGGCACGGAGCCCGTGGCCTCGACGCGGGAGTAGTTCGGGATCCTGATCCCGAAGCCCTTCGCATCACCGGAGGTGTAGTCGGCGGTGGAGCGGCTCTCTGCCGCGCCTCGAACGCTCAGACCCGAGGGGCCGAACGAGACGTTGCTCGGGATGTCGTATGACGACGTGTTCGACGATTGGCCCGTCTCCAGCGTCCAGCGGCTGGAATCGGACAGGTCGACATCTTCCTGGAAAGTCCATCCAGGAAGATCCTCGTCAGCCGCGACCGCTGGTGCGGCACTGAGGAGGGACAAAGTGAGGATCGTCGCGCCGAGCGCAGCGATCGTCGTTCTTCGCGAGGTTCGCATGATTCGAAAGACTCATTCCGTCGGACCCCCTCCGCGGAAAATAACGAGTTCATCACAGCATGATCGGGCGTCGAGGTCAAATCGGAAGTCGGGCTCAGCTGCGGATGTCGGATGCCGGAGACATGACCACAGCTCCCGCCGGAACGTCTCGGAAGACGACCGCGTTCGGTCCGATCCGCGCGTTGGTACCGACGGTCACCGCGCCGATCACGACGGCCCCGACGCCGATCTCCACCCCGTCTTCGATGACAGGGCAGTCGTCCGAGAGCTTGCGGTTCCCGAGGGTCACTCCCTGTCGCAGCATCACGCCGGCGCCGATCCTGCTCGCCGGGTTGACGACGATTCCGACACCGTGGCGGAGGCGGAGGCCGGGTCCGACTTCGGTGCTCACGGGTAGCTCGATCCCCATGAACCCCTCGGTGACGAGCTTGTAGGAGCCGCCGACCGCGAGGAAGAGCAGCCGGGACAACGGTCCGCTGCCGGCCCGCCAACGCTGAGCCGAACGGAACCAGCGCAACACGAACCTGCTCTTCGGGTAGGCGGCGTTCGCCTTCCGGTCGGCTGCCCACACTGTCCGGAATCGTTCTCGGGGGCTCTGTGCTGTCGTCATGTCGCCACTGCCTTCTCCTCGAGCCGTGCAGACAGCCACGCCCGGCGCTCCGCGAGCTTGCGTCGCAGTGCGCGCTGGGCAGCGGGCGCGTGACCGTGCAGCGCGCTCTCGAAACGCTCGGTGAAGCGGTCCAGCTCGGCCTGCTTCTCATCCGGAGTGCGGGAGTCGTCGATCGACAACGATGTGATCCGTACCGCGGGGGCGCCGATGAGTCGCTCGGCCAGAGCCGAATACGCGGCGGCGAGGTCCGTGTTCTCCCACGATGCGCGACGCCACTGCGCCGATGCGGTCACCTGCCCCGGGTGCACGCGGTAGGCGAGCCCCGGCAGCGCGAGCCTGCGCAGGCGTGCGCCGTTGGCAGCCATACGCAGCCACAGGTCGTAGTCCTCGGTCGGCAGCACCCGGTATCCGCCGACGTCCTGCACGGCCGACCGGCGGGCGAGCATCGTCGAATGCGCGACCGGGTTCGTCAGCAGCAGGTGCAGGCCGAAGTCTTCCTCCGAGATGGCAGACGGGCGCGGAAGACCGGGCACGCCCGAACCCCACGTCACGACGGTGGTGAACACCGCGTCCACGGTGCCGTCCATCGCGCCGAGCTGCCTCCGGAAGCGCCCGGGGAGCACGAGGTCGTCGGCGTCCATTCGGGCGATGTATTCGCTGTCGGTTGCGCCGATGAGATCGTTCAGGGTGGCAGCGACGCCACGATTGGAGCGCGAGAGTACGCGCACGCGGGCGTCCAGGACACCTCGTGCGGCTTCTGCCGTCGCGTCCGAGCTGCCGTCATCGAGGACCACGATCTCGGCATCGCGCGGGAGGGCGTTCAAGGTCGACCGGATCGCCGACGCGATCGTCCCCGCGGCGTTGTAGGCGGGGACGATCACGGAGAGACGAGGCATCTACATACCCCGTCCGCGCTTGTTCAACGCGGAGACCACCCGCTCGCCGGAGACGAACCCCATGCCGACGAGCATCGCGAGGTAGGCGCGCGGCTGACGAGCGTCGTGGCCGATCGCGCGACGCGCCCAGGAACGCGCCTGTGGGCGATCACCGAGAGCACCGTGGGCGAAGGCGATCTGGCCCTCGATCCGGGCCTGGCCCTCGCCGCTCCGTGTGAACTCCGGATGCTTGGCGAGAAGGTAGCTGAGGCCATCGACGATGCCCTGCCACTTCTCGCTGAAATACGACGTGCGATCCCAGTGGATGATGGTGTGCGCTTCGGGGACCGCAGCGACGCGGCCGAACTTGGCCGCCCGCAGGAGCAGGTCGTAGTCCTCGCCGTACGAGGCAGGAAGCTCTTCGTCGACGAGACCGAAGCCGGTCTTGAGGGCCTCTGCGCGGATGACGAAGGAGCTCGGGTGCAGTTCGGTGATCCGCGATCGGAGGAGATCGTCCAACTCGACGGTGGCGGGGGAGAGCCGCTCGTGGGTGCCCCCCGCGGAGTGGATCTCGATGCCGGTCGCCGTCAGCACCACGCCGGGGTCCTCGAACAGGGGCAGCTGCGCGGCGAGCTTGCCCGGTTTCCACTCGTCATCGTCGTCGCAGAATGCGATGAGCGGCGCACTCGCCTCGAGGATTCCGGTGTTCCGCGCGCCGGCGAGCCCGGCAGTCCTGGTGTTGTTCACCGCCCGTAGGGTGTGCGGTCCACGCTCGAGGTCCTCGAGTTCGTCGATCGGTGTGCCGTCGTAGACGAGCACCACTTCGATCGGATGGACGTGTTCCTGTGCGAAGACGGACGCCACGGCGCGACGAAGCAGCTGTGGACGGTCTCGTGTCGCCATGACGACACTAACGATCGGTTGCACCATCGACTCCCCTAAGTCTTGGTCGAACTGTCGCGCTTCCCCAAAAGCGCGATCCGGGCAACTCTACCGTGTCGGCGGCGGCGGTGCCAACGCTGTACTGCGCAGTTCGCGGATCGCGAGCGCCGCAGCGGGGAAGGTCAGGATCAGACCGTTGGGCAGCACACCGTAGAAGAAGACCTCGACGAGGATCACCAGCTGCACGGTGTTGAGGATGAGCATCGCGGTGCTGCGCCCGCGGATCGTCGCGAAGAACATCCAGGCCAGCGCGGCCATGAAGCAGATCAACGCCGGGAAACCGTGCGAGAACATCACCATCCACAGATGCCCCTGCGTGCCGGCGGAGGGCGCACCGTCCGTGAACGATGGTCGGGGCGCCCCGTAGCCGAACAGTGGAGAGTGCAGCGTACGGACGAAGGTCTCCTCGTAGAGGTTCGCCCGGTCCTCGGTCGACGAGCTGGTCTCGACACGGTCGGTGAGCTTGCTCCCCACGTCGAGCGCTACCGCGGCGATGCCGGCGATGATGCCGATGACGCTGAGGAGCGCGACTGCTCGGAGTCGGCCGGCAAGGACGAACCGGACGAAGAGGTAGGCCGCGGCCACGGCGAGGCCGATGAACATGCCACGGTTCAGCGTGAGGAACGCCGGGATGAGGGACAGCGGGATGGCCAGGATCAGCAGCCAGAACCGTCGGCCGCGGGGGATCACCGTCAGGTAGGCGACGACCATCGGGAGAGTGATCGAGTAGACGTTGCCCCAGCCGTTCGTATAGAGGAACGGTGCGGACGGCCGTGGGTCGAGAGCGAGCCAGCTGTCCGGGTTGTATTGGGTGAGGCGTCGGACGACCATCTCGCCGATGAGTTCGTTCGCCTGCAGCCCCTGTGGGAGGACGTAGGACAACGGCGTCCGGAAGGAGAATTCCGGGGCGACGATGCCCGCGAAGCCGCCCAGCACGGCCCACAGCCAGAACAGGGTGAAGACTCCGAGCATGTAGCGCAGCGTGAGCGTCTCACGGGCGTTGTAGACGTAGATGAAGACGATGGTGATCGCGATGTAGAGAAGCGCGCGATAGACGAAGCCGATCAGGCGCCCCGACGTGTCGATACCGATGACCGATGCGCACATCAGGACGATGAACAGAAGCCAGATCGAGAAGCCGCGGGGCACCTGGATGCCTCCGCGGCGGATCATCAGCACCGCCATGCAACCGGCGAGAGGAATCCACGCCATCTCGGCGAAGCCGAGGACCCACCACAGGGGGAAGAAGGCGAGCATGGCGGTGAAGGGCCAGCGGGGGAGGGCCGATCGCGATGCGCCGAGGGGGCGCGCAGGCGTTCGCCCTACCACTGTCGCGTGCGTGTTCACCCGTCCTCCGTGTTCACTCAGGGTTCGCCCCTAGGATAGGTGCAGAGGCTGTGACATCGGCGGGAGAGCAGTGGGGGCTGTTCCGCAACGGTGTGAAGGCGAGGGGGAATTTCGTCCATGAATGAGGATCAGACCGGCGCGGCGTCGCTGGGCTTCGAGCAGTACGTCTTCGTGCTGAAGCGGCAATGGCGTCTGCTCATCGGTGCCACGGTCATCGGGGGGCTCGTCGCCGCCCTGTACCTGCTTCTCGCGCCGCAGACCGTCACCGCGACGACGACCCTCAATCTGAACGTCATCACCACCGAGCCGTTCAGCGCACAGCGCGCGGCCTCCGGCCTCCTCGACGACGCGACGGAGACGGCGATCGCGCGGTCGCACGTCGTCGCGTCCCGCGCCTCCGATCTCCTGAAGGACTCCCTCTCGCCCAACGAGATCCGTAGCGCCTCCACCGTCGCGACCACTTCCGGCGCGGCTGTCGTCACCGTCGACTTCGAGGCATCGACCGCCGCCGATGCGATCCGTGGCGCGGACGCGGTGGCCTCCGCGTACCTCTCGTTCCGCAGTGACCAGGCGCAAGAGCGCATCGATGTCATGGTGAGCAACCTCACCGAGCGCATCGACGCCTTGAACAAGACACTCGGCGAGGTCAACCAGCAGCTGGTTTCGGCCGACCCGAGCAGCGCCGCGTATGCGCAGGCGACCACTCAGCGTCAGCAGATCCTCACCGAGCTCGACGGCCTGCTGTCGGAGCGCAATGGACTCCAGAGCGTCGACACCACGGGCGGTATCGTCCTCTCCGCCGCGGAGGACAACGAACTGGCCTATTCGCCGGCGCGCACCGTCACGCTGCTCACCGGCCTCGCCGCAGGCCTCGTCGTCGGCATCATCGCTGCCTTCGTGTGGAACCCGTTCGACCGTCGACTCCGCAACGCCAAGGAGATGTCGCGGGAGCTGCGGGCACCCGTCTTCGCCACGCTCGACGCCCGCCGCGAAGACGTCCCCGCGCGGGGCGACGCCGCAGATTCGCTGCGAGTGACCCGCGAGCGCCTGCTCGTGGACATCTACCTCGGGTCGACGGTTCTGGTGATCGACGCCACGCACCGTGGGGAGACGTCGCCCACCGCCGTCAACCTCGCCGTGGTCACTGCGCAGGCAGGGCACAATGTCCAGCTCATCGTGCCCGAGGGCTCGGAGAAGTTCCGCGACCATCTGCGAACGGCGCTCGCGCTGGAAGCTGCGTCGGGTGGCACTGCCTACTCGAAGACGGTGCCTGCCCTGCGGGTGTTCTCGGCCACGGATGACGGAGACGAGCTCCAGGGCGACCTGTTGCTGACGGAGCAGACGCACGTGGCCATCGAGAACGCGGGCGCCGAGGAGATCACCTTCCTCGTGCTCTCGTCCTCGGCGCATCCCGCGAGCATCCTCGCCGGTCTGCGTGTCTCGCGGTCTGTCGTCATCGTCACGCGGGAGAAGGACACCACCAGCGCCGAGATCCGCTGGCTTCGCGAAGAGGCCGACGGAATCGAGACGCCCATCCTCGGCGCTGTCGCGGAACGCGCGGTGTCCCGAGGAGACCGCGGAGAAGCGGGTATCGCCTGGCCGCTCTCCGCTCGCTCCGAGCGCACGGCGTCCTCGCGGCACAGCGCCCGCACCGACGTGACCGCGGCGGCCCGGGACGAGGAGTCCTCTGTGGTGTCCGGGGCTTCCTGATCCCGGGACGGCTTCGCGCTGGTCTCTCGTTCGAAGCTCCGAGTCGCCGTAGCGCTTCCTCTCGAAGATCGCCCCGCGCAGGTGCCTCGACGTCGATCTCCGGGCATCGGGAAGAGGCCCTGACCGAACGTGGCCAGGGAAGGTGTGAACTCCGAGGGCCGACTTCGCGTGTCACCTTCCTCGCGCGCAAGAAGAACCCCGTCGCCGAGTGGATGGGCGACGGGGTTCTCCGCTCGAGCGCGGGATCACGTGGCGTGATCAGCGAAGGGTGAGCTTGCGGTACTTCCGTCGCATCGACGCTGCGGTGTGCACGAAGTTGATCACGAACAGCAGCGCGTAGACGACCGCGAACAGCGGCGGGAAGATCCAGCACGCGAAGCTCCAGCAGAGCACGCCGGTGTCGGTCGGGAGGAGGAACAACGACTTGCGGAGCCCGTTGGACTCGGCCTCCTCGCCCCCGGAGTTGCGGACCAGCTGCTCGGCGAGGATCTGGCTCATGAACTGGCCCACGCTCATCACCGTGAACAGCAGGGCGACCACCGCGAGCCAGGCGAGTTCCGGGCGGTGCAGGACGACGACCACCGCGACCGTGAGGTGGATCGCGGGCGTGCGGATGGCGTCGACCACATGATCGAGCCACTCGCCGGCAGGACTCGACGCCCCGGTCAGACGGGCGACCTGACCGTCGGCCGAGTCGAAGACGTACCCTGCCGCAAGCAGGGCGGCGGTGAGCAGCGCCGTCCACCAGGTGGGGCCGACGATGACCAGCACCGCGAGTCCGGCTGCCGAGAGGGCGGCGCTGATCATCGTCACCGCGTTCGGCGTCAGCCCGAGGGCCGCCGACGCCGCGGCGACCCCTCGGGCGAGCCGACGGTTGACCCAGCGCGTATAGGCCGGGACACCTGCGCCGCTCTTCTGGGCGCGGTTCAGATCGGCGAGATACTCTCGGAATCCGTTTCGGGGTGCGGCCATCACACCTGTCATGATGTCACGGCGGAGAGCTCGAAGCTGTGGCTCGGAGTGGAGCGGTAGTTCGAGTGCACTTCGACCGCGATCACGTTGGTGCCCACCTGGAACGCCGACGCCGGCACGTCGAACACGAACGGGGTGTTGACGGCGTTCGTCGCGGACACCGCGGCGTTCGCGTAGGTGTTCTGTGTGACGGTCCCAGGGTCGATGTTCTTGCGGGCGACTTCGACGCCGTTCACGTAGACCACGATGCCGTCATCGGCGCGGGTGGTCACCGTCAGTTTGTCGAAGTCGACCGCGGTCAGGGTGACCGGGTGACGGTAGTAGCTCGTCACCGGTCGCGGCGACTGAGCCGTGTCGAGAGGCGTGGCGAGGCCGCTGTGTCCCCACCCGAAGGCGCCGGCCCCGGTCGTCCACGCCGAGGCGTCGAAGTCGGTCGCCGCCCAGTTCGCCGGAATCGCGTCCGTCGAGAACTGGTAGGACCAGTCGGATCCGGCGGCGATGACGCTCGTGTCGGCGGGCTCAGGCTCGGGGTCGGGCTCGGGCTCGGGCTCGGGCTCGGGGTCCGGCTCCACGGGCGGTGCCGGCTGCGTGCCCATCGTCGCCACCGCTTCGAGCTCGAAGCTGTGACTCGGGGTCGAGCGGTAGTTCGAGTGGACCGACGCCGTGATGACGTTGGTGCCCGTGGTGAACAGGTAGCCCGGAACCGTGACTGTCTGAGGGTTCGCCAGCGCTGTCGCCGCTCCGACCGCAGCATTCGCGTAGGTGCCCACGCCAGCCGTGCCGGGGTCGACATTCTTCCGGAGGACCTCCGTGCCGTTGACGTAGAGGACGATGCCGTCATCAGCGCGTGTGGTGATCTCCACGGACTCGACCTTCGAGGCATCGGCGACCTGGAACGCCTGTCGGTAGAAAGAGGCGAGCGGCTTCGGCGTGACGCTGGTGGTCAACGTGGTGCCGAGAGTTGCCTGGCCCCATCCGAGAGGAGCCGCACCGGTCTGCCAGGAAGACGCGTCGTAGGACGTGGTCGTCCACGCGCCCGTCGGACCCGTGGCGTTGTAAAGGTAGGACCACTCGGACCCGGCCGCGATGAACGTCTCGGTGGTCGGCTGCGCCGGCGGGGCGACCGCCGTGACACCGGCGGTCGATGCGGAGGCGTTGCCGCGAGCGTCGATCGCGCGGACGAAGTAGAGCGTGTCGGCGGGCGCGGCCGGCAACGTGGTGGTGGTCCCGGTCACAGTCGCGACCACACGATCCTTCCGGAGCACCTGGTATGCGGTCACTCCACGGTCATCGGTGGAGGCGTTCCAGCTGAGTGCGACGCCGTCGTCCGCAGTGTTCACCACGAGACCCGTCGGCGTGGTCGGCGCCGTCGTGTCGCGCTGGGCGTGGCGTACGAAACCGCCCGACCATTGCCGCACGTAGCCGGCCTGCGTCGAGTAGCTCCAGTCACCGCCCTGCCAGAGCGTGCCCTTCGAGTCGACGAACAGAGCCCACGAACCTGCGCCACGCTGCGTGTCGAAGTCGCCGTTGAAGCTGGGGATCCGGTCACCGGTCGATGCGCTCCACGCTCCCGAGCCATACACAGCGTCTGCCGCAGTCCAGGTCGTTCCGATCGGGTTCCAGGTCGTCGCACCCTGGTACTGGGTTTCGAAGCAGTGGCATCCGCCGTAGACGGCGTTTCCATCGGTGGCGATCGCTTGGAAGTCACCGCCGGCGTTGCCGACCGACGAGCTCATCAGCGTGAGACCGTCTCGGGAGTAGCTGAACAGCGAGTGCTCGGACCCACCGAGCCAGACGCGGTCCCCGACCTCGAGGACAGCCTGCTGGTATCCGCTGCGTCCGCTGTTGCGGTTGGAGAAGACGACAGACCACGGGTAGAGGTCGGTGTTGCTCGCGGACATCGCGGCGGCCTTGTCCGCCGGGCGAGACTTCGACTGCGTGAAGAATCCGGCGAAGTACACGCGATCTCCACGGGCCGAGGCGTCGACGCTCATGACCGTTCCGTTGAACTCCGGGTTCCAGGAGCCGTCGGGCGTGCCGTTGGTCACCGAGAAGCGGGCGGCACCGCGCGTGTAGTTGGACGAGGAGGACGATCCACCGGTCGAGTGCGTGAAGACGCCGGCCGCGTACAGCCAGCCGTCCTGGACATCGAGGGTGCGTACAACGGGCACGCCGCCGCTCAGCGCATTCGTCAGGCGCCCTGTGAACGTCGGGTCGATCTCACCCGTCGTCGCGTTCAGCACGACCAGACCGGCGACGTTCTGGCCGTTCACCTGGGTGAAGTAGCCGCCGACCGCGATGCGGTTGTTGGGCATTGCCGCGAGTGCCTTGACCTGGTTGTTGAAAGTCGGGCGGAACGTCGAGACGAACTCCGCCGAGTCACGCTGGAACGCGGCAAGATACGACTGGGACTGGGCGCTGCCGCCGCCCGCGGTCTTCTGCGCGGAAGTGAAGTTGCCGCCGACGAAGACCGTGTTGCCGACCTCGGCGAACGCCGAGACCTCGTTGCTGCCCTCGATCGACGCGGGTCCGTTGCCGAGGCCGGCGACGCCCCAGTTCTGCGTCTGCGCGAAGCTGTCGACGACGGCCTGGTTCGCGATCGCTCCCGTGCCGGACGACGGGATCGCGGTGAGCGACGCCGTCGAGATCTGCGGACGGATGAACACCTGCGTGAACGGGCGGGCGTAGCCGGTGTTCGTGTCCTTCGACCACAGGTAGCTCGTGTCGCTCGGGTTGCCCTTGATGTTGCTGCCGAATCCGAAGCCCATCGCCCAGCCTTCGGTCGAGCCGGTGATGGTGCGGACGCGGTTGTAGTTGTTGTCGCTTCCGAAGTTCGACGTGTTGCCGCCGGTCCTCGTGACGCCGCCGATCTTGTACTGCGCCACCCGCTGCTCGTTGTTGAACATCCAGGTCCACTTGTCGCGCGGGCTGGAGAACGTGAACGTCATGTCCTGCCACGTCGTGCCGGCCGTGTTGGTGGCGCGGACCAGGCGGATTCCCTCGGCGAGGTTCTTGACCGGCTGGTTGTTCACCAACTGGTCGATGAGCTCGCCCGACAGCTGGCGCGGCTTGAACGCCGCGGGGCCGGTGATGTCGGTGCGAACCTGCTCGGGCGAGCCGGAGCCGTTGGTCGACGTCGCCCAACGCTCACGTCCGCGTCCGACGAGCAGCCAGCCGCCTCCGCTGGTGGTCTGGTCGCAGTAGAACTGGTCGGCGGCGACCATTGCCGGCGTCTTCAGCCAATAGATGCCGTCCGAGGACTGCGGGTCGCGCTGTTTGATCTCCCAGCACGATGCCGCGGCGGTGATCTCGGACAGGCCGTCCGCCGTGGGCAGCGTCGGTTCGGCGGCGGACGCCGCGGATACCGAGGTGAACATCGCTGCGATCGTGAGGGCGGCGGTCGCCGCTGCGACCGCGACGCGGCCGGTGCGGCGAGAGGTGTTGCGAGTCATTTCAGGGCGCCTTTCGTCAGCGGCCGAGGTCAGCATGTCGGGTCGTTCGGGAAACTGTGGTTGGCGATCCGCCAGATGTCGTCGCTGCCCTGCACCAGCGTGAAGAGGTGCAGTGCGCGAGGCGTCTTCGCAGAATCGTCACCGATCGGATCGCCGTTGGCGTCGAGGATCGACACGGCGGAAGAGTCGATACACGCCGTGATCTGAGCTGTCGGCGGATCGGAGTCCGAAGTGAGGCTGGTGACCTCGCTCGTCACGAGTGTGGGCGAGCCCTTGATGCTCCAGCCCTGAGAGATGAGCTCCTGCCACTGCGCCTCGAGCTCTGCGGCGTACGAGTCGACGGCGATGTCCTTGAGGAGAGCCTCGAGGTCGGCCGACGTGCCCACCGTGCCGATCGGAGCGGCCAGCGCCGTCTCGATGGTGACGAGTGCCTCGTCATCATCGAGCTCGCCCGCCACGGTCGGCGGACCGGCCGGCGCGGGTGTCGCTGTCACCTGCGGTGTCGGCGACGCCGCACCGGGCGTCGAACCGTTGCCACTGTTCGTGGACAGCGCGAAAGCGATGATCGTGCCCGCGGCGATGAGAACCACCGCGACGATCGAAATCCATAGAGCCTTGCTGCGCCTCTTGGCGTCAGTAGGCGTCCCCAAAACGTCCCCAGACATTACTTTTCCCCAGTTGTAAGTTGCTCGTCCCACCGAGCGGCCTCCGACACGACTCGGTCAGAAGCTCCCCAGGCGGCATACTAGCACGCGTCTCGACAGGCGCACTACCCCTCGCGAGTCGGGCTGCTGGGCGGACGCCGGAGCTCCCCGAGGTGAAGACGCCGACGGTCCCAGCGGCACCATGCGAGAAACAGTGCGCCACCGACGAGGGCAGCAACGATGAGACCCACCCAGGTCGCCCCCAGGAGCATTCGGGACGCGAGAGCGGGTATGCCGATCGTGAGCGTCGCCACCAGGAGCGGGTAGAGGCCGGGTAGGGGCGATACGTTCAGCTTCAGCACGTATCGAACCTGCAGGGAGGCGAGGAGGGCATCCAACGCGCACGCCACGGCCCAAGCGGCCGCCGCGCCGGTGATGCCCCACAGCGGCACGAACGCGTAGATCAGTGCCACGTTGACCGCGACCGCCACCGCCTTGTTGGCCGCGGCCAACCCACTGCGACCGCTCATCAGCAGCACGGAGTGGATGTTTCCTGCGAGGAAGGTCACGATCGAGCCGACCGACATCACGATCAGAACCGCCTGACCCTCCGCGAAGGACTCACCGAGCAGTGAGAGCGCGACCGGAGCGAAGATGGCGAGCAGCAGATAGACCGGTGTGCTGAAGAGGACGAGCCACACGGTGGCCGTGCGATAGACCGACTCCAGCTCGTGTCTGTCCCCGCGGTGCAACATCCGACTGAACATCGGAGAGACGACGACGCGTAGCGCGGTGTCGACGATCATTCCCGCGGCGACGAATCGACTCGCGGCCCCGTACACCCCTGCCGCCGCCGGACCTGCGATGGCACCGACGATGATCACGGCCACCCAGATCAGCAGTTGCTCCAACCCCGATGACACGACCCGAGGGAGGGCATAGCGGAGGGTGCGGC
Organism: Microbacterium sp. IO18; assembly: GCF_049099505.1. NCBI lineage: Bacteria > Bacillati > Actinomycetota > Actinomycetes > Micrococcales > Microbacteriaceae > Microbacterium > Microbacterium sp. IO18. The sequence goes on along the minus strand of NZ_JBMJAF010000001.1, from coordinate 1,734,267 downwards.
CGGGCACGCCCGATCGCAGGAATCCGGGCTGCGTCGCACTGCCCAGCCGCCGGAGCTGGATGAGCACCACGATGACGGCGACGAGGGCGGCAGGCACGAGTGGCAGTGCCCAGGCGACGGTCGACCCGAGGGCACCGGCGCCGAGGCCGACGGCGGCGGCGATCGCCAGCGGACGCAACGACGGGAGGAACACGTTGCCCACGAGCACGTAGGCGGTCACCTGGCCGAGGGCCCGCGTCGCCGACAGGGCCGTCAGCATCACCGAGGCGACGGGAAGCAGCCACACGATCGATCTGATCGCTTCTGCCACGGGGTCACCGGGCGCTTGTGCCTCGACGATCAGCGCGCCGGCGAAGAGGACCACTGCGCAGACCAGGCCTGCGACAGCCGAGGTCAGGAGGAGGAACGCGCTAGTGGGGCGGAGGAGCTGCCTATCGTCTTCCAGCTGGCGCGGCAGGATCCAGATGGCGGCGGAATCCATGCCGAATCTGGCGACGCCGAGCGCGATCGTGAACGCGCCGACTGCCTGCAGGACGACGCCCGAGCCGGCGTCACCGAGAAGGCGGCCCAGCACGATGATGAGCACCAGGCCCATCACGGCGCTGATCGCGGAGCCGACGAAGCTCAGCGCCCCACCGCGCGCCAGCTCGCCGCGCGAGGTGGTGGCTGCGCTCATGCCCGCGACCCGCGGAGCTTCTGTCTCGCGACCGCGGCCATGAAGGAGGGGTTACCCAGCAGATACCGCTTGGCGAGGCGGCGAGGCTCGATGATCAGGCGCCAGAGCCACTCGAGCCCTGCACGGATCATCCACTCCGGTGCGCGCCGGTTCGATCCGCTCAACCAGTCGAAGAGTCCTCCGCAGGTCAGCACCGCGGGGGGGAGCCGGTCGCGGTGCGCATCGACCCAGAGCTGCTGAGCGGGATCGCCCATTCCGACGAACAGGATCCGCGTGCCGTGGGCGGCGATGTCGTCGAGCACGCCGTCGATCTGATCGGCGGAGACGTAGCCGTGATGAGTGCGTAGTGCGAGGCCGGGGATCTTCGCGCGCAGTTTGGTCGCCGCGCTCTCTGCCACACCATCGGCCGCGCCGAAGAAATAGACAGGGATGTCCGATCGCGCGGCCGCACGAAGAATGGGCTCGGCGATGTCGGTGGTCGCGAGACGGCCCGGGAGCGGCAGGCCGAGCACTTTTGCCGCCCACACGACGGACTGCCCATCGGCGTACGTCGTGCTGGCGTCGAGCAGCTGGCTGAACCGCTCGTCCTTTCGGGCGAGGTTGCACACATGCGCGTTCACGCCGACCGCCACTTCCGTGCGGTCGCCGGACGACATGGTGAGGACCCGGTCTATCAACGTCGACTCGGAGTACGAGTCGACGCGCACGCCAGCGACGTCGATGGACTCTACGCCTGCGGGTGGATGTCCGTCACTCATCCGTTCAGTATGCCCCGCTCGGCTGGACCATGACCTTCGCCGTGCGCCACATGATCTGCAAGTCGTTCATGACCGACCAGTTCTCGACGTAGCGCAAGTCGAGGCGGACGCTCTCGTCCCACGAGAGGTCGCTGCGTCCGGACACCTGCCACAGCCCGGTGATACCCGGCTTGATGTAGAGGCGACGGAACACCGTGCCGTCGTACGCGGTGACCTCGCTGGGCAGCGGCGGACGCGGGCCGACGACGCTCATGTCTCCGGTGAGGACGTTCCAGAACTGAGGAAGCTCGTCGAGCGACAGCTTGCGCAGGATCTTGCCGATGCGGGTGACGCGCGGGTCATCCTTCATCTTGAAGAGAAGGCCGGCGCCTTCGTTCTGTGCCTTGAGCGCTGCGAGCTGCTGCTCCGCGTCGGTCTTCATCGAGCGGAACTTGACCATCTTGAAGGTGCGACCGTCTCGTCCGACGCGCTCCTGGAAGAAGAACACCGGTCCTGGCGAGTCGAGCTTGATGAGCGTCGCCAGCACCGGGGTGATCAGGCCGATCGGGATGAGAGCGAGCGTCGCCACCGCGATGTCGAGCGCACGCTTGAGCATGTGCACGCCACCCTCGTAGGTCGGGATCTTCACCTGGATCAGGGGGAGACCGTCGACCTGGCGGAGGGAGATGCGGGGTCCTGCGACATCGGTCAGCCGACTCGACAGCACGAGCTCGGCGGCAGTTCCTTCCAACTGCCAGCTGAGCTGCTTGATGAAGTCGGGGTCTCCCTCGGGGCGGCTCGCCACGATGATGGTGTCCGCCCCGAGCTGCGCCGCGGCTGCGGCGACAGAGTGAAGATTGCCCACGACCGGGTAAACACTCTCCCCGATCGTGAGCGTGCCGGCATTGCGATCCAGCAGCGTCGTCCCCACGACGTGGTAGCCGTTCTCCGCACCCTTCTGCAGAGAATCGATCACATACTCGACGTCCCCGGTATCGCCGACGACCAGGGTCCTCGACGCGTACTGGCCCCTGAGGCGCTGCCGCTGCAGCCAGCGGCGCCAGGTCCAGCGTGCGAAGAGCAGCCCGAGCATCCCGACCGGGAGCGCGGCGAAGAACAGCGGCTGCAGTCCTTCCCACTCCAGGAGGACGCCCGCGATCGCGGCGATGCCGAAGGCGAGACCGCCGGCGTGTGCCACGCGGCGGTACTCGGTGGCTCCGGATCCGAAGATGGCGGCCGCCCGGGTGTTGAGGGCCGACAGCATCAGATACCAGGCCAGGCCGAGAAGCGCCGCGTTGCGCAGCGCTTCGGCGGCCCACACGTCGGTGATCAGCTGGATCGCCGCCGTCAGACCGACCGCGAACAGGATGACAGCCGCATCCGTGATCCGCAGGCGCATCCGATAACCGCGCTCCCACTGCCGACGTCGTTCCAACGTCGCCGATGCGCGCGGTGTGACCACCGTGCGCGTCACCGACTTGGTGGCTCGCGGAGCCGCCACCGGCGCGAAGCCCGTACGAGCGATGCTCAGAGCATCCTCGACGGAAGTCATGCCGAGGCCCCTTGAGCCGTGAATGTACGCAAAATTCCCCAGTGCGTCATTTGATTCCCCAGATTCCCCAGACCATGAACCCCACGTTCACGGCATCGTCTGCGTCCCGACCCCTCGGGTCCTGCTGAAACTCTCTGTGATTCCCACATCACGGAGTGCGTTTTCGCCGTCCCACACGGCGTTCGCTGACAGCAGGCACTGCAGACCTTCAACACTGTAGCGGAACATGCGGGCGACCGAAAGGTAATTCTCCCGAATGGACGAACCGGTGTCGCCGCGGGGATGAACCCTGGCGCTATCCTGTCGCCGTGACCGCGAACCCGACCACTGCGCGCTTCCACCTCCGCCCGATGCTGCCGCGCGATCCTGCCCAGCCGCACCGCACCGCCAGCACGCTCGAGCTGTTCTTCGACCTCGTGTTCGTCGTCGCGGTGAGTATCGCATCTGCGCAGCTGCACCACGCGCTGAGCCATGGCGACTTCCTGCACGGCATCACTTCGTACGCGATGCTGTTCTTCGCGATCTGGTGGGCCTGGATGAACTTCACGTGGTTCGCGACGTCCTTCGACACCGACGACTGGCTCTATCGCGTGACGACGTTCGTTCAGATGGGTGGTGTCCTCGTGGTGGCGGCGGGTATCCCACGGGCGTTCACCGACGGTGACTTCACTATCACGGTCCTCGGATACGTTGTCATGCGCATCGCGATGGTGGCGCAGTGGCTGCGGGCATCACGCTCGGCCGGTCCCTTGCGTTCGGCGACACGGCGATACGCGTTCGGCATCGCCGCGGTCCAGGTGCTGTGGATCCTCTTCCTCGTGATTCCGAGCGGGCCCTGGCAGATCGCCGCGTTCGTCGTCTTCGCCCTCATCGAGATCGGCATCCCGGTGTTCGCCGAGTACCGGAAGCAGACGCCCTGGCATCCTCACCACATCACGGAGCGCTACGGCCTCTTCACCCTGATCGTGTTGGGGGAGAGTCTGCTCGCGTCCGCGAACGCCATCATCGAAGCGATCGAGGAGGTCGAGAGCCTCGGTCCGCTGATCGCGATCTCGGTGCTCACGCTCGTCGTCACGGCGTCACTGTGGTGGATCTACTTCTGGCCACCGCACCACCGGGCCATCACCAGCTTCCAGCGCTCACTGCGATACGGCTACACGCATTACTTCGTGTTCGCAGCGGCCGCCGCCTTCTCGGCCGGGATCGAGGTCGAACTCGACGTGTTGACGGGGGAGAGCCATCTGTCCAACGTCGCGGCCTCCTTCACCGTCACCATCCCGATCGCGATCTTCCTGCTCGGCATCTGGTGGATCGCGATCCGGGAGAACGCCGACCGCGTGGTGAACACCGTCGTCCCGATCGCTGCTCTTCTCGTGCTGCTGGACCCGGTGCTTCCGGTCCCCGTGACATTGACGGCTCTGATCCTCGTCGGCACCGTCGTGGTGCTGATCCTTCGGCCGCCGGTGGCATCGGCAGACGGCAACGAGGTCTCGCGCGAGCCACGGCGCTGATCCAGCGCGCCACAGCGCGATGCGGCGGTCTGCTATGCTGGTCATGCAACGTGTGTGCATCGCCCCTCTCGGCCGCCACGTCGCCACTGATCAGGGCCATCACGGACCGCGCACATCGATGCGTGCGGAATCCGCCCTCGATCTCACATCTTGCGGAGCGCCACGCGTGTCCGCCACACAGCAATGAGCATGACCATGAGCACGACCACTTTTCCTCCATCCGATCCGTTGACCTGGAAGCAGGCTGACGATGACGTCCACGTCGCGACCCGTGCCGGCGAATTCGCCGGTTTCGTCGAGTTCGATGGCAGCGCCCATCTCGTGCGCGACAACCACGGCGCCGAGCTCGGCGCATTCGGCTCGCTCGACGAGGCCTTCCGTGCGCTCGAAGACGCACACGAGCCGACCCCACAGGGTCCTGCCTTCCTCCCGCGAGCCTGGCGGCGCCGCGCTCGCCGCGCCCGCGCCTGACCGAGCGGCGGAACGCCGGACCGAGCGTGCCTGGGCGCTCGTCGTGAGGTTCCGATGTATTCCCTGACGCGTATGCGGTGGGGGCTACTGTGAGGTAAGCGTTGGGCGGCTGCCTTGGGCTTTCACAGCTCAAGGGCTCCGAACGTCAGGAGAAGATCATCTCCATCACACAGATCGAACCGACCGCGGCAACGCTGGGCCCGATTCGTCAGACGTACTCCGGCAATGCGGATTTCCCGCCGATGGCCAAGGCGTACAAGCAGGTGTCGCAGGTGGTCAAGGAGACCGGGCTGCTCGGCCGGACGCAGTGGTTCTACGTCTTGGTGTCCGTCGGCATCGCCGTCGCTCTCGGCGGCCTCATCACCGGCTTCATCCTGCTCGGCGACAGCTGGTTCCAACTGCTCATCGCGGCGGGCCTCGGCATCGTCCTCACCCAGATCGCGTTCCTCGGACACGAGGCCGCGCACCGCCAGATCCTCACAACGGGTCCCGCGAACTTCAAGCTCGCACGCATCGTGATCGCCAGCATCGGCATGAGCTACTCGTGGTGGGACTCGAAGCACACCAAACACCACGGCAACCCGAACCAGGTCGGCAAGGACCCCGACATCGAGGTCGACACCATCTCGTTCCTCGAGGAGGACGCGGCGAAGGCGAAGGGCTTGACCAAGCTGATCACCCGCAAGCAGGGGTGGCTCTTCTTCCCTCTTCTCACGCTCGAGGGATTGAACCTCCACTTCCTCGGACTGAAGTACCTCCTGACGACCAAGAACGTCAAGGGACGCTGGACCGAGCTGAGCATCATCGCACTGCGGTTCGCCCTGATCCTCGTGCCCGTGTTCATGATGCTCCCGCTCGGGATGGCGTTCGCGTTCATGGGCGTGCAGTTCGCGGTGTTCGGGGTCTACATGGGGGCCGCCTTCGCGCCGAACCACAAGGGCATGCCGATCGTCGATCCCGCCGCCCGTCTCGACTTCTTCACCAAGCAGGTCCGCACCTCCCGCAACATCAGCGGGGGATGGTGGACGACCTGGCTCATGGGCGGACTCAACTACCAGGTGGAGCACCACCTCTTCCCGAGCATGCCGCGACCGCATCTGGCGAAGGCGCGGGAGATCGTGCGCGACTACTGTGCCGCGAACAACGTGCCGTACACGGAGACCAGCCTCGGACGCTCGTACCTGATCGTGATCGAGTACCTCAACCGGGTCGGCCTCGCGGCCGGCGCCGACCCGTTCGACTGCCCTGCGGTGGCGCAGTTCGGTCGGGCGTAGCCCGCAGACACCATCCGGGCGCTGACCAGTCCGGGAACGAGAGAGGCGCGAGCAGGAATCCCTGCTCGCGCCTCTCTCGTCTGCGTGACTACTTGGAGGACTTCTTCTTCGTCTCCACCACGTCGATCGTGATCTTCTCGAGCGGGCTGTCGTCGTCGAGCTCATCCTCGAGGACCTCATCGCCGAGGAAGGTCTCTTCCGGGGTCTCGTCCGCGACGGCCTCTGCGGGGGCTGCGCCGGGTGCGTCCGCTCCGGTGATCTCCGTCGGCAGCGCGTCGTCGGAGAAGATGCCGTCAGGACGGATCAGCTCGCGCACCTCGGCCATGAAGCTCGAGAGCTGCTGCTGCTGCCACCGCAGCTGACGCGTGCGGTCCTCCGCATCGTGCAGCACTGCCGTCGTGTGACCGGTGACCGAGTCGACGATCTTCTGCGCCTTCGCGCGAGCGCGTTCGAGCGTCTCGCGAGCACGGACCTGTGCGTCGGCTTCGATGGCCTGCGCCTGCGAACGGGTCAGGCGCTCGTAGTCCTCCGCCCGCGCCGAGATGCGCTGGGCGTGTTCGAGCGACGCCGAGACCTGCTCGTTGGCGTCGTTGGTGATGCGCTCGGCGTGCGCCACGGCCTGGTTGTGCAGAACGAGGAACTCCTGCTGCGCGTCGTCCTGCCGACGGGTGAGGGTCTCCTCGAACTCCAGCACTCGGGCGTTCATGTCGCGGACGTCGCGCTCGGCGTCGGCACGCAGCTGGGTCGTCTCGCGCGTGACGAGGGAACGCAACGCGGCGGCGCCCTTCTCCGCCTCGGTGCGGATCGCCGTCGCCTCCTGTGCGGCCTGGTTCACCTTCTCCGCAGCATGTGCGGCCTCGCGTTCGATGCGGGCCTCGTGCGCCGTGTACTCGGTGTCCATCTTCAAGCGCACCTGGTCTGCGTCGCGCTGCGCCTGGTCCTTGATGCGCTCAGCGTCGGCTTCGGCCTCGGCGCGCTGCGCGGTCACTTCCTCACGGGCAGAGGTCATCAGGCGGTCGGCCTGCACAGCCGCGTTCTGGATGAGGACGTTCGCCTGCTCCTCGGCGACGCGGAGGATCGCCTCGAACTGCTGACGCGACGGGGCCTCTTCGCCGTCGGGCTGCGGGGTGTCGACGAGCTCGGAGGTGAGCGTGGCGACCTGCTGCTCGGCGTCGGAGGCCTTGGCGTTCGCGGCCGCCAACTCGCTCTCGAGGGCTTCGCGGGCCTTGCGCTCCTCTTCCCGGACCGTCTCGACGGCCTCTTCCTCGCGGGCCTGTGCCTCGGCGACATCGGCGGCAGCCTGCTTGAGCTGATTGCGGAGGGCCGCGAGCGCAGAGTCGACCTCGGCCTTGTCGTAGCCGCGGAAGCCGACCGTGAAGGCGCCCTGCTGGTCGCGCGGCGTGGTCTCGATCAGCTGGTCGAAGAAGTCCGGCGAGCGCTCGTCGTCGCGGCCGGCGTTTCCGGGAGAATCGCTCATGAGGTTCGTGCCTTTCTGGCGTGGACACACGGCGGGCTGCGGCTCCATCCCGGAGTGCGGGACCGTGCGACCGGAGGAGGAGGTCGTCTGGGCTCACGCCGCCATGACCGGGAAGGTCCGGACGGCGAGGCGCTCCTCCCAGCCTAGTTGCGACGGCGCGAAGTTGTGAGCCTGTTTTGCCGGTCTCGGAGGGAGGGCACAGCTCCGGCCGACGGCACATCCGTGACCCCCTGCCTCCTCCCGGCCCGCGGCGCAACCCCGTTTCGACGAAGAGCCGAGTCGCATAGCGTCAGCAGCGAACCGGAAGAAGATGACGACGACCGGAGGCGAGATGTACACGATCATGCGCACGCGGATCGCGCTCAACGAGGCGGAGTACTTCCTGGCGGAGGGCCAGGATGTCGCAGACCTCAGACGGAGGATCGAAGAGGCCATGCGCTCGGGCGGCGGATTCGTCGAGTTCGACGTCGCGGGGGAGCGGTCGGTGAGCGTCCTGATCAGCTCCACCACACAGGTCGTGATCTCGACCTCGACGGCCGATGAGGGTGGGCACGACGACGGCGACGGCGGGACACCCTACGGCGGGGAGTACGACCTGGTCTGATCAGGACGGCGCCGGTGGCAGTGGATCCATCGGTTCCTCGGTGGCGCTCGCGGGAGACCTCCGCCGCACTGGTACGGTGACGGCGGAGGGCATCACGTCCCTGGGGCCGCCGAACAAGAGAGAACGTCGAGATGAAGCGAGCATCCCGCGTGCGTCTCGGTCGCATCGGGATCGCGACCGTGCTCGCACTCGTGATCGGCGCATCTGCGCCATCGCTGTCTTCGAGCACGTCGGCTACCGCGGCGAGTGTTCCCCAGATGGTCTATCCGGCATCGGGCAACATCCAGTCGAAGGTCGGCGACGGCTGTCGGGGCAACTACCGCGCCCACGACGGCATCGACATCTCCGGGGCCGGCGGCACGCCCATCGTCGCGTCCTACGACGGTGTCATCAAGTCGCGCACCGCGAACAGCGGCTACGGCAACTACACCGACGTCGAGCATCCAGGCGGCTACGTCACGAGGTATGCGCACATGGCCTCGCCGGGGATGTACGCCCCGGGCACCCGGGTGGTCCGCGGCCAGAAGATCGGCATCGTCGGCAACACGGGTAACTCCCCGGCCTACCACCTGCACTTCGAGGTACGGCTCAGAGGTGCGGTGTACACCGCGGTCAACAACGGGTTCGTCTGCCTCTCGAACGTCGTGCGCGGCGCCTCGCTTCCCCTGTACTTCCCGGGCCTCGGAGACGGACAGGCCCCCGGTGTCGGATCGGCCGATTACACCGGTGACAAGAATGCCGATCTTCTGGCGATCTCCGGGAACGGTGACCTCCGTCTCTGGCCAGGCACGGGGGCGGGGCGCTTCTCCTCCGGGAATACCCTTTTCGCAGGGTGGGGTGACACTCGTCGACATCTCACCCATGCCGACTTCAACAACGATGGCAAGGCCGACATCCTCGCCGCACGATCCGATGGCGTCCTCGAGTTCTATGCGGGTAACGGCGCAGGCGGATTCGCATCAGCCGTATCGGTGGGCACAGGTTGGTACAACATGCTGCATGTGGTCTCCGGGGCCGACTACACCGGTGACGGGAGGCAGGATGTCCTCGGCGTCTCCTCGTCCGGCATCCTGACCATCTATCGCGGCAACGGCTCCGGAAGGTTCGGGTCTCCGAACATCACCGTCGGCAAAGGATGGGAGTCGTTCCACTTCCTCGTCGGTGGTGACTTCGACAATGATGGGCGCGGAGATCTGATGGCGATCGACGGCCTCGGAACGCTCTACTTCTATCCGGGGGTGCCGGGGAAGTTCGGGACGCGGCGTGCGGTCGGATCGGGGTGGGTGGAGTTCACCGCCCTGACCGGAGGCGTCGACTACAACGGCGATGGTCTCGCAGATCTGGTCGCTCGCACCCCCGCCGGTCAGCTCTACCTCTACCCGGGACTCGGCAACGGCAATGTCGGCACCAGATCGTTGATCAGTGCGGACTGGGCCGACCAGCTGACGATCGAGTAGTCCAGGTCGAGCCGCGAACCGACGCTGGAGAAGGTGTGCGGCGTATCGTGGGCGCATGGCCGACCCCACCTTCGAGGAGATCGCGGCCGCTCTGTACGCGGGCTCCCCGGAAGCCTTCGTCGCGTCGCGGAAGGACCGGGCCTCCGAGTGCGAGGATGCGGAACTCGCGTCCCGCATCCTCGCACTCCGCAAGCCCTCGATCGCGGCCTGGGTCGTGAACGTGTTCGCGCAGGAGCGGGCCGGTCAATTGGGGGAGGNAGGAACCCCCCCCCCCCCCCCCCCCCACTCCGCAAGCCCTCGATCGCGGCCTGGGTCGTGAACGTGTTCGCGCAGGAGCGGGCCGGTCAATTGGGGGAGGCGCTGCGGCTGGCGGCCGAGCTTCGTGAGGCGCAGGACGAACGGGATGCGTCTGCGCTGGCGAAGCTCGGCAGAGAACGTCGCGCCCTCACACGACGGCTCGCGGAGACGGCGGCCGAGCTCGCGGGCTCTCGCGGCGAACGCATCACACCAGCGACGCAGGAAGCCGTCGAGCGCAGCATCTCGGCAGCGTTCTTCGATCCCCTGGCTGCGAGCGCGGTCGCCTCCGGGCGGCTGTTGCGGGCGCTCGAACCCACGGCGTCGGCCACCGACATCCGGGACGCTGTGGCTGGCGACATCGATTCGCGGGAAGCCGCCCCGCAGCGGCCGACCGACGAGTTGCAGGAGCGGCGCGCGCGGAGAGAAGCCGAACGTCGCCTCGCCGCGGCCGAGAAGGACCAGGCGGCCGCGGAACGGGAGCTCGCGAAGCAGGAGACGGAGCTGCAGGGACTCCGAGACCGGGCGGCCGAGCTGGCCGAGAAAGCGGACGAGCTCGAGGCGGAACTCACCCGGACCCGCGTGGCGGCGAGCCACGTCGAACGGGACATCCCGGAGGTGCAGGAGCGCCGGGCGATTGCCGCAGAGCGGGTGGACGACGCCGCGGAGGCAGCAGCGCTCGCGCGGAAGGCCCTGGACGCCCTGTAGCGTGCAGTTTCCGCACAGCTGATTCGAGTCGAGTCACGCGGGACGGAGACGACCGCGGAGGAAGGGAAGCGCCGGGGCTCGGTACTCCCAGTTCGCGTCATCCTCGGGGGTGAGGGAGGCTTCCGCGCGACCGAAGCGCCAGAGGCGGTTGAAGAGGAACACTTCGATGACGACGGGACCATCGGTGGGGATCTGCCAGGTGCCGGGACCCCACTGCGTCGGCTGACCGCGTTCGCCGATGACGAGCGTGGGCCTGACTCCTGCGTAGAGCGCGAAACGGGGGCGCCGCATCGTGAGTTCGATCCGGCGGACGCTCGCTCCGGGACCCCGTGCCGACCTCTCGTCATCCATGATGACCGAAGCCTACTTGGCTTGAGTGAGATCAGCCGCTGGCGGAGAGCAGGGCGGCTAGTACTCCTTTCCGGCATGGAAGCGTGCGTGCAACGCGGCTTCCTCCGCCGAGATCGTGGGGTCCTCGAGATGGACACGAACCTCGCCGATCACGCCAGTGAACGGAGCTCGTCCCGAGTAGTCACGAGAGACCGGCGAGCCGGTGTCGATGCCGACATCGAAGGTGTCGATGCCGAATCTCCCCGGTACGGTCTGCTCGATTCTGCCCCGGCCTACTTCGACGCCGTCGAGATAGAGCGTGGCGGTGCCGCCCTTCCCGACTCCGCCCCCGTCGTAGAGGAACTCGAGTCGGATCGTACTCGCGCCGTCCGGGAGGGGATCGGTCGAGGTGATGGTGAGTTTTTCCTTGCCGAAGAAGTTGTAGTGATAAACCGGGCGACGGTCTTTGACGTAGAAGACGAACCCCGCTGTACTGCCACCGACGGCGAGCAGGACACCCTCCCCCGGACGGGCGACGTCGATGTCGATCGAGTGCGTGCGGTTCTTCGTGTTCGGGGCTGCCGCCTCGGGCAACCGCACGGCACCGGGGTAATAGACGAAGTCCGTCCGGTTCGGATCCGCGCCACCTGGTGGTGGCTTGGGGACGGAGAGGCGTGCGGCGCCTCGATCGTCCAACGGGTAGACGGAGTGCTTCCGTGCCTCTTCGTCGAACACCGCTTTCAGCTCGGCGACCTTCTCCGGGTAGTGCTCGGCAAGGTCGTTGTTCTCACTGAAGTCCTCATCGAGGTTGTAGAGCTCCCATCGGTCCTCATCCCAGTTGCCCGGTGCGAGGTCCTGCCTCCAGGGAAGTGTGTGTTGGGCGCACGCGATCCATCCCCCGTCGTAGATCGCTCGGTTGCTCAGGATCTCGAAGTACTGTCGTTCGCGGACTGCCGGCGCATCTGGTGAGTCGAACGTGGTGGTGATGGGGACGCCATCCAGAGGCCGCTGAGGGATGCCGTCGACCGAGTCGGGAGAAGGGATACCGGCGGCATCGAGGATGGTCGGCACGATGTCGATGAGATGGGTGAACTGCGAGCGCAATCCACCCTGCTCCTGGATTCGCTTCGGCCAACTCACGACCATCGGGTTGCGCGTCCCGCCGAGGTGGCTGGCGACCTGCTTCACCCATTGGAACGGCGCGTTCCCCGCCCACGCCCAACCCAGGGGATAGTGCGGCTCGGTTCCCGGATCGCCGATCTCATCGATGGCGTCGAGTGCGTCCTCGATCGTCGACGGATAGCCGTTGAGGTTCATGATCTCGTTCATGGTGCCCGTCGGGCCGCCCTCACTGCTGGCGCCGTTGTCGCCCACGATGAAGAAGATGAGCGTGTTGTCCGCGTCCGGCAATTGCGCGATGGCGTCGAGCAGGCGGCCGCACTCGTGGTCGGTGAACGCCATGTATCCGGCGTAGTTCTCCATGAGACGGGCGAACAAGCGCCGTTCGTCCTCTCCGAGGGAGTCCCAAGCCTGCACCCAGTCCGGCCGGGGGGTGTTCTCCGTGCCTTCGGGGATGATGCCCATCTTCAGCTGACGCTGATAGGTCTCCTCGCGGACGGCGTCCCACCCCTTGTCGAACTGTCCCGCGAATCGGTCGCGCCATTCCTTGCCGACCTGATGAGGCGCGTGCATCGCCCCGGGCGCGAAGTACAGGAGCGCAGGCTTATCGGGGTTCACCGACTTGGAATACCGCAGCCAGTCGATGGCGCGGTCGGTCATGTCGGTCATGAAGTGGTAGCCGTCCTCGGGAGTTGATCGAGGCTCCACCGGCACCGTGTTCTCGAACAGGATCGGGTAGTACTGATTCGTCTCCCCCTGGTTGAACCCGTAGAAGTAATCGAACCCGAGCCCCGTCGGCCACCGATCGAACGGCCCGACGACGCTCGTCAGCCAATCTGGGGTGTTGTGGTTCTTGCCGAACCACGCCGTCGCGTATCCGTTCTCCCGGAGAACTCGGCCGACCGTCGCGGTCTCCTTCGGGATGAGCGTGTTGTACGACGGGAAGCCCGTCGCCCACTCCGCGAGGAACCCCGATCCGGCGACGTGATGGTTGCGTCCCGTCAGCAGTGCGGCGCGCGAGGGGCCGCAGATGGCTGTCGTGTGGAACCTGTTGTAGCGGAGTCCTTGTGCGGCCAGTTTGTCGAGCGCGGGAGTGGGCACGGGACCCCCGAAGGTTCCGGCCTGCCCGAAGCCCGTGTCGTCCCACATGATGAGCACGACGTTCGGCGCTCCAGCGGGCGCCGAAGGGTCCTGGGGCCAGTCGGGTGTCGACTCCTGGTACGTTTCGCCGATCACACCACCGAAAGGCGGATCCGACATCGGCAAACTCGCTCGGCTTCCGTGCTCCGGCATCTGCGCCTCCTCGCCTCGGGGTGAGGCACAGCCTAGGAGCTTCCGCTTTACGCCTGCAAGAGATCGCGGGCAGCGATATCCGGATCGGGCTTCGAAGCCCACACGATTGGGGGAGCCGCTTCTCACCAGGGCAAAGCAAAACCCCCGCCATGTAGAAGCTAGGCGAGGGTTTCTGGAGTGATTGTAACGATCACTCGTGTGGCTCCGACCGGCATCGATCCGGTGACCTTTCGATTTTCAGTCGAACGCTCTACCAACTGAGCTACAGAGCCGCGCGACCGGCGAACCTGTCGCGTCCTAGACGAAGAGCCCTCTCCGAAGAAAGAGCTCATCGCACGGAGCGACCCTGACGGGACTTGAACCCGCGACCTCCGCCGTGACAGGGCGGCACGCTAACCAACTGCGCTACAGGGCCATACTTGTTTTCAATTGTATCGGAAGGTGTGACCCCAACGGGATTCGAACCCGTGCTACCGCCGTGAAAGGGCGGCGTCCTAGGCCGCTAAACGATGGGGCCGAGTCAGTCCCGGAGGACTTCCTTGCCGACGCTCAAGCATAAGGGATGATCCGGGCAAATCGCGAATCGAGGGCGAGGCGGCTACCCCCGGGCGTGTTTCAGGAGGACGATGGGAGGGTCAGGCGTGCGATGACCGTCGTCGGATCGACCCTGGTGCGGATGTGAAAGTTGTTGTTAGTGTGGCATTTGTGAAACCGGCGGAAGGGGCCGCGTGAACGACGACCAGACAACTCTGGATGCTGCGGTTGCCGCGGCTTCAGATGATTGCGGCTGCGCGCCCAGTCCTGCCGAGCGCCGAGCGTTCGGCAAAGACGGCCTCAGCCGCCGAGGCGCTCTCGGCCTCGGCGTGCTCAGCGTCGTCGCGCTCAGCGCCTTCGGCATCTCCCAGGGTGTGACCGCCGCATACGCCGCGACGTACCCGAGTTGGGACGATGTGCAGCGGGCGAAGCAGAGCGAGGCCGCCAAGGCCGCCGAGGTCACCCGCATCGAGGGCCTCATCCAGTCCCTGACTCAGAAGGTCGCCGAGACCCAGGCGGCCGCGAAGGTCGCCGCGGATGAGTTCTACGAGGCGCAGCAGAAGTTCTTCGCCGCGTCCACCGAGGCCGACTCGCTGCAGGCCAAGGCCGACGAGCAGTCCGCGAAGGCCGACGCGTCCGCGAAGAAGGCCGGCCAGGTCGCCGCGCAGCTGTATCGCAACGGTGGCGATGACACCTCTCTCGAGCTGCTCTTCACCGGATCCGCCGACAATGCCGACGAGCTGCTCGCGCGCCTCGGCACGATGGACAAGCTGTTCGAGTACAACCAGTCGGTGTACGACGATGCGGTCGCCGCCCGGAACTCCGCGCAGTCCATGAGCGACCAGGCGGTGCTCGCTCGTGATGAGCGCGACCGCCTGCAGAAGATCGCCGAAGACAAGATGGTCGTCGCTCAGCAGGCCGCCGACGCCGCTCAGGCTGCGCTCGACGAGCAGTCCGCGAACCTCGCCACCATGCAGGCGCAGCTCGCCGCTCTCAAGGACGCGACGACCAAGACGGTCGCGGGCTACAAGGCCGGTGTCGCGGCCGAGGAGAAGAAGCGCAGAGAGCGCGAAGCTGCGGAAGCTGCGGCCAACGCCGGCGGCAACAGCGGCGGCGGCGGCTCTCAGGGCAGCGGTGGCTGGTGCCGTCCTCACGGCGGCGGCAAGAGCTCCGGCTACGGACCCCGTTCGCAGCAGTGCGGCCCGCAGGGCTGCTCCTCGAGCTTCCACTACGGCACGGACTTCGCGAACGGCTGCGGCGCGGCGATCTATGCCGCCCAGTCCGGCACGGTCGACTACGCGGGCTACAACGGCGGCTACGGAAACTACATCCGCATCCAGCACGGCGGGGGAATCGGCACCGGCTACGCGCACATCCGCGACGGAGGCATCGTCGTGCGCTCGGGCCAGTGGGTCAGGTCCGGCCAGGTCATCGCCTACGCGGGCAACACCGGGCGCTCGTTCGGCTGCCACCTGCACTTCGAGGTCTACGACCGCGGTAGCGCCATCAACCCGGTGCAGTTCCTCGCTCGGCATGGCGTCTCCGCCTGATCAGCACCTCATCTTCGACGAGAAGACCCCCGGCCGCAGTTGCGGAACCGGGGGTCTTCTCGTCGAAGGCACGGGGATCAGTGGCCCTGCGCTCCGAAACGCACGATGGCTTCGTCGAGGATGCGCTGCGCTTCGGCGGCGCTCCCCCACTCGTCGACCTTGACCCACTTGTTGGGCTCGAGGTCCTTGTAGTGCTCGAAGAAGTGCGCGATCTCCTTCTTCGTGTACTCGGCGATGTCGTCGATGTCCTGGATGTGCGCCCAGCGAGGATCCTTCGAGAGCACGGCGACCAGCTTGTCGTCTCCGCCGGCCTCGTCGCTCATCTTCAGCACGGCCACGGGACGGACCTCGACGACGACGCCCGGGTAGATCGCGTGGTCCAGCAGCACGAGCACGTCGAGCGGGTCGCCATCCTCGCCCAGCGTGTTGTCGAAGTAGCCGTAGTCGGCGGGGTAGCCGAAGGTCGTGTAGAGAACGCGGTCGAGGTGCACTCGTCCGGTCTCGTGGTCGACCTCGTACTTCACGCGGCTGCCGCGCGGGATCTCGATGACGGCGTCGTGTGCGCCCATGCGTGTACTCCTCAGGAAAAGTTCGGTTGGATACCGCGGACTAGCCTACCCGCGGCTCCTCGGCGTCCGACCCCCGCCCGCGACGGTGTGCGATGCGGTTGAGCAGGCGCGAGAGCGGACCGTTCAGCAGGAGGAGGAGCAGGGCGAAATAGCCGTTGGGCACGGTGAGCACGGCGATCACCAAGGAGACGGCGAACAGGATGATCGCGGCGAGGTCGCCGACGATCCCCGCTCTCAGCACCTCCGTCGGTGCCGTCGTGAGATCGGGGTGGCGACGCAGGTACATCCACCCGGCCAAGGTCGTGACCTGCGTCATGATCAACGTCCCGATGTAGACCACGGCCTGGAGGGCGTCGGAGTCCAACTGCCCGAGCATCGCGGTGGGCACGGGCAGCCAGACGATGGTCGCCATCCAGGCGACGTTGATCCACAGGAGCGGCGTGGTGATCAGCTCCACATCGCGGTATTGGCTGTGGTGTCCCATCCAGAACGTCGCGATGAGGACGAAGCTCAGCCCGAAGCTCACCAGCTGAGGCGAGTGCTCGGAGAAGAACTCCGCCGTCGTCAGCCTCCCGGACGCCGCGTCGGAGACGGACTCCAACAACGGCAGGATGAGCAGCGTCATCGCGATCGCCACGACGGCATCGACGAACGCCTTGAAGCGTTCGGTGCGGAACTGCTGCGTGCGGGGCTGAGCTGTCACGGCGCCAGGATAGCCCTGAGGGTGCACCGGCGCACGGACCGGGGCCGTGCCCTACCGTGGAACCGTGCCTTCCCTGTCTCCCGCCATCGCCGAGATCCGCCTGGCCGTGCGCACCGCGCTCGCCGACATGCCTGAGGGGGCCACCGTGATCGTCGCCCTCTCCGGGGGAGCGGATTCCCTCGCGCTCGCTGCCGCCACGGCCTTCGAAGCTCCCAAGCTCGGGCTCCGCGCGGCGTCGCTCACCGTCGATCACGGTCTGCAGGAAGGATCGGACGCGGTGGCTTCGCAGGCGGCGCGGGCGGCGGCGGCGCTCGGTCTCGACCCGCTGATCGTGCGTGTCGACGTCGCCGGGGAGGGTGGGCCGGAGGCCGCGGCGCGTGAGGCGCGCTACGGGGCGCTGCGGGATGCGGCGGCGGACGTCCGCGCCGCTGCGGTCCTGCTCGGGCACACCCTCGATGACCAGGCCGAGACCGTGCTGCTCGGTCTCGCCCGCGGATCCGGGGCCACGAGCCTGCAGGGCATGGCGCCGGTCCGCGAAGACGCCGACGGTGTGCGGTGGGTACGCCCGTTGCTCGGCGTCCGGCGGGAGACGACCCGGGCCTTCTGCGTCGCCTCCGCGCTCACGCCCTGGGACGACCCGCACAACCGTGACGAGCGCTACGCCAGGGTTCGAGTGCGCGAGCGCGTGCTCCCGGTGCTCGAGACAGAACTCGGTCCAGGGATCGCCGATGCGCTCGTGCGCACCGCCGAGCAGCTGCGGGAGGATGCGGAAGCCTTCGACGAGATGATCCACGAGACGATCGAAGACATCGTCGAGCACGCCGAGGCCGGCATCTCCGTCAGCGTCGCGGCGCTCGCCGCGAACCCGGCGGCGCTGCGCAACCGGATCATCCGCCTGGTCGTCGACAGTGAGTTCGGCGTCAGCCTGACGAGGACGCAGACCATCGAGGTCGCGCGGCTGGTGACCGACTGGAACGGTCAGGGGCCGATAGACCTGCCCGAGTGCTCGGCCGTGCGCCGCGGTGGGCGCATCGTCTTCACTGCATCCAGTCGCTGAGCGAGGGGGAAGCCCTACTTCTTACCGCCGAAGAGACCGCCCAGAATTCCGCCGAGGTCGATGCCGCCGCCCGATCCGCTGCCGTTCCCGCCGCCGAGCAGTCCGCCGATCACGTCGCCGAGCCCGCCTCCGCCGGAACCACTGCTGCCGCCTCCGCCGAGAAGGCCACCGATGAGGTCGCCGATCCCGCCAGAGCTCTCGGCTCCGGTGTCCGTCTTGGCGGTCTTGTCCTTGTTCGCATTGGCGATGAGGCCCATCACGATCGGCGCCAGGATGGGGAGGAGCTTGCCGAAGTCGATGCCGGGAGTCGCCTTCGACTCCGTGAGCTCCTTCGTGACCTCCTTCTCCTTCGAGCCGAGGATGTGCGCGACGATCTTGCCGCCGTCGGCCTGATCGATGTCATCGACCTTCGAGGCGCCGGCGGTGCCCTCGTGCTTCTTGAGCGCGTTCTGGATCGCTGCCGAGCCCTCGTCGGTCTCCGCGTTCTTCGCGAGGCCGCCCAGGAGCACGGCGCCCCCCTGTTCGACGGCGACCTTGGCCTCGTCTCGCGAGACCCCCAGCTTCTCCGCGATGTCGTCGATCGGTACCTGCGCGAGGATGTCGTCAAGAGCCATGGTGAATCCTTCCCTCAGGGGCGTCCGCCCGCGTCACCGCTCACAGTAGTGCGGATACCGGAGCATGGGGTGGCGTCGCCTAAAATCGATCCATGCGCGCCGCGGAGATCCAGGACGACCTTGCACAGATCCTCGTCACAGAGGAGGAGATCCTCGCCAAACTCGAGGAACTGGCGGCGCAGGTCGCCCGGGACTACGAGGGCAAGGACCTCGTCCTCGTCGGCGTCCTCAAAGGCGCCGTGATGGTGATGGCCGACTTCGCGCGGGCACTGCCCTTCCACGCACCGATGGATTGGATGGCGGTCTCGAGCTACGGTGCGAGCACCAAGTCGAGCGGCGTCGTGCAGATCCGCAAAGACCTCGACACCGATCTCAACGGCAAGCACGTCCTGATCGTCGAGGACATCATCGACTCCGGTCTCACGCTCAGCTGGCTGCTCGAGAACTTCGGCTCGCGTGGAGCGGAGTCGATCGAGGTGCTGGCCCTCCTGCGCAAGCCCGAGGCCGCGAAAGTCGTCATCGACTGCAAGTACGTCGGCTTCGACATCCCCACCGATTTCGTCGTCGGATACGGCCTCGACTACGACGAGCGGTACCGCAACCTGCGCGACGTCGCCGTGCTCGCGCCGCACGTCTACTCCTGACGCGCGACGACGGTGTGCTGCCGGGGTACGCCGTGGGTGAACGCACAGCGACCCCCTAGGGCGCGCGCGATACGCTGATCCGATCATGGATGTGAAGAAGCTCACCCGGAATCCGCTGATCTACGTCGCGCTGATCGGCGTGCTGCTCTTCGGCGGATTCCTGCTGATCTCGAATCTGGGTGCGCCCAAGCAGATCACGACGCAGGAGGGGCTCAAGCTCCTCTCCGGCACCACGGTCACCGAGGTGGTCACCACCGACGGCGATCAGCGCGTGGACATGACACTCTCTAAGCCGTTCGAGGGCTCCGAGAACGTGCAGTTCTACTACGTCGACGCACGCGCCGACGAGGTCGTCTCGGCGATCAACGAGGCCGCTCCCAAGGACGGCTTCAACGACGCGGTGCCCCGGGCGACCTGGTTCGACGGCTTCCTCTCCCTCCTTCTCCCGCTGGTGCTGCTGGGCCTCCTGTTCTGGTGGCTCCTGTCGTCGATGCAGGGCGGTGGCGGCAAGGTCATGCAGTTCGGCAAGTCCAAGGCCAAGCTGGTGAGCAAGGAGACCCCGACCGTCACCTTCGCCGATGTCGCCGGTGCCGACGAGGCCATCGAGGAACTGCACGAGATCAAGGAGTTCCTGCAGGATCCCGCCAAGTTCCAGGCGATCGGTGCCCGCATTCCGAAGGGCGTCCTGCTGTACGGCCCCCCAGGAACGGGCAAGACGCTGCTCGCCCGCGCGGTGGCCGGGGAAGCAGGAGCCCCCTTCTATTCGATCTCCGGATCGGACTTCGTCGAGATGTTCGTCGGCGTCGGAGCGTCGCGTGTGCGCGACCTCTTCGGCCAGGCCAAGGAGAACGCCCCGGCGATCATCTTCATCGACGAGATCGATGCCGTCGGCCGTCACCGCGGCGCCGGTATGGGCGGCGGAAACGATGAGCGCGAGCAGACCCTCAACCAGATGCTGGTCGAGATGGACGGCTTCGATCCGAACGCCAACGTCATCGTGATCGCGGCGACCAACCGTCCGGACATCCTCGACCCCGCGCTGCTGCGCCCCGGTCGCTTCGATCGCCAGATCGGCGTGGACGCCCCCGACCTCAAGGGACGTCAGAAGATCCTCGAGGTGCACAGCAAGGGCAAGCCGCTCTCCAAGAACGTCGACCTCGAGGTCGTCGCACGCAAGACCCCCGGGTTCACGGGTGCCGACCTCGCGAACGTGCTCAATGAGGCGGCTCTGCTGACCGCGCGCTCGAACGCGCAGCTGGTCGACAACCGAGCTCTCGACGAGGCCATCGATCGTGTGATCGCCGGTCCGCAGCGCCGCACCCGGGTGATGCGCGACAAGGAGAAGCTCATCACCGCGTATCACGAGGGCGGGCACGCGCTCGCCGCCGCCGCGATGAACTACACCGACCCGGTGACCAAGATCACGATCCTGCCCCGTGGCAAGGCTCTCGGCTACACGATGGTGCTGCCGCTCGACGACAAGTACTCCGTCACCCGTAACGAGCTCCAGGACCAGCTGACCTACGCCATGGGCGGCCGCGTCGCCGAGGAGCTCGTCTTCCACGATCCGACCACCGGTGCCTCGAACGACATCGAGAAGGCGACCTCGATCGCTCGCAAGATGGTCATCGAGTACGGCATGACAACCGAACTCGGTCCGGTCAAGCTGGGCACCGAGGGTGGCGAGCCTTTCGCCGGGCGCGACATGGGCCGCGGACGTGAGTACTCCGAGACGATCGCCGAGCGGGTCGACACCCAGGTCCGCGCGCTCATCGAACAGGCGCACAACGAGGCCTACGAGGTTCTCAGCGCGAACCGCGACATCCTCGACAAGCTCGCTCTGGCCCTGCTCGAGGAGGAGACCCTCGACCACAACCAGATCGCCGAGATCTTCACCGAGATCAAGAAGCTTCCGGAGCGCCCGTTGTGGCTCTCGAGCGAAGGTCGTCCGGTGTCCGAGCGTCCTCCGATCGAAGTACCGAAGAAGGACGTCTCGCTCGCGGCATCCGTCGAAGCCCCGGCCGGTGCCCCGCGCACGCAGCAGGGTTCGGCGGGAGCCGGGCATCCGCGGCCCGCGACGGCGTGACGTGACCGTCGACAGACAGCGTGTCGAGCGGCTCACCCGCGAGCTTCTCGAGGCGATCGGTGAGGATCCGGATCGACCGGGATTGAAGCAGACCCCGTCGCGGATGGGGGAGTTGTACTCCGAGTTCTTCTCCGGGGTGGGGGAGGATCCGGCGGAGCCGCTCGCCCGCACGATCAGCGTCTCCCGCGGCCCGGCGCCCGACACCCTGCCCTCCGGCGCTGTGCTGCTGCGCGACATCCGCTTCCGCTCGGTCTGCGAGCATCACCTGCTGCCGTTCGCCGGGCACGCCCACATCGCGTATCTTCCGGGGGAGCAGGTCGTGGGGCTCGGGGCGCTCGTTCGCGTGGTCGAGATCCTCGCCGCACGCCCTCAAGTGCAGGAGCGACTCGGAGAGCAGATAGCGGACACGATCGCCGAACACCTCGACACCCGCGGCGTGCTGGTGGTGCTCGACGCCGCCCACGGCTGTGTGACGATGCGGGGCGGTCGGCAGACCGAGACCTCCACGCTCACGATCGCCGCCCGGGGCGAGTACACGGACGCCGTCGCCCGGACCGAGCTCATCACGTTGATCGGGGCGGCAGGGTCCGGAGCAGCACGCTGATGACGGGCATCTGGGGCATCGTCAACGTCACTCCCGACTCCTTCAGCGACGGCGGGCGCTACCTCGATGTCGATCATGCGGTCGCGCACGGTTTGCGACTGCGTGCCGAGGGAGCGACCGTGCTGGACGTCGGCGGTGAATCCACCCGGCCGGGTGCGGAGCGGGTCGGCGAGCACATCGAGCAGCAGCGCGTCATCCCCGTGATCGAGCGACTCGCCGCTGCCGGTGTGCCCGTGAGCATCGATACGCTCAGTGCGGCCACCGCTGCCGCGGCCGTGCGTGCGGGCGCCCGCATCGTGAACGACGTCTCCGGCGGGCTCGCCGACCCGGAGATGCGTGCGGCCGTCGCCGAGTCGGGCGCGGACTTCGTCATCGGCCACTGGCGCGGCTTCTCCGCGGACATGTACGCGAACGCCGAGTACCGTCGTGTCGCCCGCGAGGTCGCCGGCGAACTCCACGAGCGCATGGGGGAGGCGGCCGTGGCCGGGATCGCCCCGTCGCGCGTGATCGTCGATCCGGGTATCGGCTTCGCGAAGACCGGGGCGCAGAACTGGGACGTGCTGCGCGGACTCGAGGAGATCGTCGCGCTCGGGCCCCGGGTCCTGATCGGCACGTCGCGCAAGCGCTTCCTGGCGGAGACACTGCGCCAGGAGACCGGCACCGACGACGAGGTATCGGAGTCGCGGCGCGACCTCGCAACGGCTGTCACGAGCGCGCTCGCCGCGCAGGCCGGAGCGTGGGCCGTGCGGGTCCACGATGTGGCCGCCACCCGCGATGCGCTCGCGATAACGCATGCTTGGACGGGCTGAACGTCCGCTCAGCCGCCGGAGGGCGTCCCCCGTACGCTAGAGGCATGGATTTCCTCGATGAGATCGTCCTCACCGGCCTGACCGTCTTCGGCCGCCACGGCGTCTATGCGCACGAGCGGGAGGACGGGCAGGAGTTCTCGATCGATCTGCGTCTGCGGATGTCGCTGGACCAGGCGGCGGCGTCGGATGACGTGGCCGACACCGTGCATTACGGAGAACTGGCCGAGAAGGTGGCAGCGGTGGTGGGGGGCGAGCCGGTGAACCTGATCGAGACGCTCGCCGAACGGATCGCCGCCGTGGCGCTGGGAGACGTGCGCGTGCAGAACGTCACCGTCACCGTGCACAAGCCGCACGCCCCGATTCCGCTCAGCTTCGCGGATGTGGCCGTCACGGTGCACCGCAGCCGTGCGCCCGAGGCGATGGAAGACATCACGATATGAGCCGCAACCTCGCGAACCCGCTCGATCTGCCGGACCGCCGCGCCGGCCGTCCCGAAACCGTGGCGGTCGTCGCGCTCGGCGCGAACCTCGGGGACCGTCAGGGGACCATCCGTGCGGCGGCCGAGCGGATCGCCCGGCTGCCGTTGGTGAGCGACGTCCGGCTCTCGCGCTTGTTCGAGACCGTCGCGCTCCGCCTGGACGGTCCGGATCCCGACGCGCCCGGCTACGTCAATGCGGTCGCTTTGGTCACCACGCGGCTCGCGCCCGAGATCCTTCTCGGGATGCTCCACGCCATCGAGGACGAGAACGGCAGGGAGCGCCGGGAACGGTGGGGCGACCGCACCCTCGATCTCGACCTGATCGCGTACGGCGACCTCGTGTCGGACGACCCGCGCCTGCAGCTGCCGCATCCCCGGGCGGGTGAGCGGCTGTTCGTCCTCGATCCGTGGCTCGATGTCGACCCCGAAGCCGAACTGCTCGGCAAGGGAAAGGTGTCGGACCTCGTCGCCGGGCTTCGAGCACGGGGCGAGGGATGAGGCGCACGTCCCTCGGCGTCCTCGTCGTCCTCGCGCTGCTCGCCGGCGGCGGTGGATTCCTGCTCGATCACATCCTCACGGTGTCGGGCCGCATCACGTTCACGCCGTCGCTGCTGCTGCCCGTGCTGCTCCTCCTGATCGCCGCCGCCTCGGTGGGGGTCGCCTGGCCGGTCAGGCGCAGCGTGCGGTCGGGGATCCGCATCGATCCGTTCCGCGCCCTCCGTGCGGCGACGCTCGCCCGTGCCTCGAGCCTGCTCGGGGCGATCATGGCCGGCTTCGGGGCCGGCCTGCTGGCGTTCCTCCTGTCCCGTCCCGTCGTTCCGCAGGTAGGGTCGACTGTGGCCATGCTGGCCCTGATCGGAAGCGCGATCATCCTCGTGATCGCCGCTCTCGTCGCCGAACAGTTCTGCACCCTGCCGAAGGATCCTGATGACTCAGAACCCAGAGACCACGCCCCTCAACCCGGCGGAGGGCACTGATCTCGCCGCCCTCGACCAGGGCACCTACTCGAAGCTGCGCACCGCGCGCAACGAGGCCCGGCTGGAACTCGACGGCACCTGGCACCAGATCTCGCCCCGCTACGTCGTGTCCCAGATCGTGCAGAATGTGATCTTCATCGTCCTGGTGGCCGTCGCGGCCGTCGTGCTGAACCTGGTGCTGCACCAGCAGTGGGTGTGGATCCCCGCCGGCGTGATCCTGTTGATCACCGTCTTCGCTCTCATCATCCTGCCGCGCCAGGCCAGGGCGATCGGATACATGCTGCGCGCCGATGACATCGTCTTCCGCAAGGGAATCCTCTGGCAGCGCATGATCGCGGTTCCCTATGGACGCATGCAGCTGGTGGACATCACGCAGGGACCGCTCGATCGCGCCTTCGGTATCGCCCAGTTGAAGATGGTCACCGCGGCGGCGACGACCGGCGTGCAGATCCCCGGGCTCACCCAGGAGGCCGCGGAGGCACTGCGCGACACGCTCATCCACGTTGCCGAGACCCGCCGGACCGGCCTGTGAGCGAGCCGCAGCTCCCGCCGTCCCCGAGTGCGCAGGCGACGGCCTCGGAGCCGTCCACGAGCCTCGCCAACGGCGAGTGGCACCGCATGCATCCGCTCACCCCGCTCTTCAAGGGCGGGCTGGTGCTCATCATCGTCGCCGGCATCACGATCGCGAACATGCGCGATCGCCTCATCGCATGGGCCGTGGCCCTGTTCGCGCCGGAGGAGGCGCGTTATGGTGACTATGCCGGGGCCGACCCCGTCGAGTGGGTGCTGGCGAACAACCTGATCCTGGTCGTGCTGCTCAGCGTGCTCGGTCTCGCGATCGTGCTGATACTGATCTTCTGGTTCGTCTGGCGCTTCCAGCAGTTCCGCATCACCGGTGACCACGTCGAAGTGCGCAAGGGCATCATCTTCCGCTCGCACCGTCGGGCACCGCTCGATCGGGTGCAGGGCGTCAACCTCACCCGCCCCTTCCCCGCTCGCATCATCGGCCTCGCCAAGCTCGAGGTCGTCGGCGCGGGCAACGACGCGAACGTGGAGCTGGAGTATCTCGCAACGGCTCGCGCGGAGTCCGTCCGGTCGGACATCCTCCGCCTGGCTTCCGGAGCGAGGGCGGCACGCGCTGCGGCCCAGAACCCTGATCCCACTGCCGCGGCGGATGCGCCCACCTCTGCTCGCGCGCAGCTGGTCGGCTCGATGAACGAGGGCGTCAACGGACTCCTCGCGGGGGTGGACCTCGCCGATGTCGTCCCCGAGAGCGTCGTCAAGATCCCGACGGGCCGTCTGGTCGGCTCCCAACTGATCTCGGGCCTGCTCTGGTTCGTGTTCTTCGGCGCGATCTTCGCGATCGCTTTCGGCAGCGCGCTGATCGGCATGTTCGTCGACGGCGACACGGGCGGCGGGATCGTGCTGCTCGGCCTGGGCCTCGGCATGGGTGTGCCGATGGTCATCGCGGTCGTCGGTATCACCTGGGCGCAGATCTCGAAGTCGCTGCGCTATTCGATCGCCCCGACGCCCGACGGCGTGCGCATCACCTACGGTCTGCTCACCACGGTGACCGAGACGCTTCCGCCCGGACGCATCTTCGCGGTCGAGGTGTCGCAGTCCCTGCTGTGGCGTCCGTTCGGCTGGTGGACGATCCGGATCAACCGGATGAGCGGCAAGAGCGCCGCGCAGCAGTCCTCCGGAAGCGGGCAGCAGTTCAACGTGGTGCTCCCGGTCGGCAAGCGGGCCGACGTCGAGCGTGTCCTCGGGCTGGTTCTGCCGGACGTTCCGGCGGCGAACATCCCGGAACTCTGGGAGCACGGCATCGTGGGTCCGGGGGAGGGCGATGCCTACCGGACGATGCCTCGTCGAGCGCGGTGGCGGCGTCCGTTCTCGTGGAAGCGGCACGGCTATCTCGTGACCGATTTCGGGCTGCTGCTTCGTCGCGGGATCGTGTGGCGCAAGCTCGCCGTGTTCCCGCTCGCGCGCCTGCAGGGCGTGTCCCTCAGCCAGGGGCCGATCGATCGAGCACAGCGGGTGTCGGGGGCACAGGTTCACACCGTTCCCGGTCCGATCACGGGTTACCTCTCCGGACTCGAGCGTGCCGATGCCCTGGCGCTGCTCGACGGTGTCGTGGTCGCCGCCGCTGAGGCCGCGTCGCGCGACAGGAGCCACCGATGGAGCGAGCATTCGCCCACCGCATCTGAGCCGACTCCTCCGGCGCCCCCGGCCTACACGGGGCCGCCTCCCGTTTCTCCTCCCCCTCCGTACTCCGGGCCTCCCGCCGCGCCGCCGCTTCCACCGGCGACACCGCCGCAGCCGCGGTCGGAGCAGTGACAGTGCCGCGGGATGGGCGACTCGGCGTCGGGATCATCGGCGCCGGGCGCGTCGGTCCCGTGATCGGAGCCGCGCTCGGTGGGGCCGGGCATGCCGTGGTCGGGATCACGAGCGGCTCCGACGATGAGCGTGCCTCTGCGGTCCTTCCCGATGTGCCGGTGCTCGACCCGCTCGACGTCGTGCGTCGCGCCGAGCTCGTGGTCATCGCGGTCCCCTCGGAACAGCTGCCCTCGCTCGTCGCGGGTATCGCCGAGGTGGGCGGTTGGCAGGTCGGACAGCTCGTGCTGCACACGGATCCGGCGTTCGGCATCGAGGTTCTGAGTCCTGCCGCCGCACGCGGTGCGATCCCCCTCGCCGTGCACCCGGCGATCACCTTCACCGGGACGTCGATCGACCTCCGCCAGCTGCAGGCCGGCTTCGCCGCGGTGACCGCGCCCGCTGCTGTGCTGCCCATCGCTCAGGCGCTCGCCGTGGAGATGGGCTGCGAACCGGTCGTGATCGCCGAGGCCGACCGTCCCGCGTACGCCGACGCGATCGCCACCGCGACCGAGTTCTCCCGGTCGATCATCGGGCAGTCGACCGCAAGGCTGCGTGAGATCGGCGTGGAGAACCCGGGCGGATACCTGTCGGCGCTGGTGCAGTCGACCGTCGAACGCGCCCTTCGCGAGGCATCGGATCCTTCTCCGCTGATCTGACCGTGTTGCGCGCACGAGTCCTGGAGCGAGTGCTTGTACCCGGTAGGCGCCAGGTCTATCTTGAGGGCATCGGAGCGCCTGAGAGGAGGTGGCCCCATGGTCATCGGTCGAGAGCGTCCGCTGGCCGCCGCCATGGATCTCCTGATGGCAGGCGTCAGCGTCGACATCGTGGGCGGGCGGGGGAGCGGTCGGAGCACATTCCTCCGTGCCCTGGCCTCCCGCCTCGAGGATCGGGAATGGACCGTCGTCAAGGCACGAGGCATCGCGTCGTTGCGGCAGCACAGCTTGGGCGCGCTGCACCTCGCCGGGTTCGGTACCGCGGCGGGTGCTCGACCAGCGACTCTGAATGAGACGGCACGCGCGCTGGCCGAGCGACTCCGTGCGCGGACAGGGGTGCTGCTCGTGGACGACTGGGATGATCTCGACGAGTCATCCTGGGGAGTGGTCGAGTACGTCCGCCGAGACGCCGGCGTGCCGGTCGTGATCTCGCGCCTCCAGGGCCTTCGTGCACGCCATACCCCGACGGGCTTGCCCGCGTCGACGCTCGAGCCTGCCTACGTGATCGACATCGAGCCCCTCCGGTTCGACGAGATGGAGTCGGTGCTCAGGGAACACCTCGACGCACCGGTCGAAGCGGGAACGATGAGCCGCCTCTTCGCGAAATCCGGAGGAAATGTCGGACTTCTCCTCACCCTGGTCGACGCCTCGATTCGCGAACAGCGCATGTCTCGTCGGAGCACCGGGGAGTGGGAGGCATCGCGCGACCTCTGGAGCGGAGCTCTCCGTGCGGTGCTCGAAGCGCATCTCGAGGGCTTCGAGGATCACACGCGGGACGCGTTGGAGATCATCGCGGTCGTCGGCGTCGCAGACCTCGAAACGGTGCGGAAACTCGTGCCGTGGGAGATCCTCGAATTGCTCGAGGAACGGGGGACGATCGCGATCGTCCCGAGCGCAGGACGACGACTCGTGACGGTCGTTCCTCCCCTCCTCGTCGAGTACTTCCGGCATGAGCCGCTGGCGACGAGAAGGACTCGCCTCATCGAACTCGTCGAGGACAAGCTCGGGGCAGGGCTCGGGGAGCAGGAGACGGAGCCTGACGAGCCGCGGCGCAGCATCAGCAGCGTGGACGATGCTCTCTTCGTGCGTCTCCTCCAGGAACGTGCGCGGACGTTGCGCCTGGTCACGGCTGCGGAATGGGCGGTGAATCCGTCACCGGCTGCAGCGGTCCGATACGCTACGGCGCTCATGCACGCGAGTACCGAGACGGTGCGATCCACGGTGGAAGGGATCATCGACACCGTCGATCCGAGTCTGGGGGACGGCGCGAGTCTGGCCGAGTTCGTGGTCCTGCGAGCACAGTGGCGCGCGTACGTGGCGGGGGAACTCGACGAGGCGATCGCGCAACTCCGATGGGATGCCGCTGATCTCTCCTTGGGGCCGTATCGACGTCTCCTCGATGCGGCTCAGGTGCGGTTGCTCGTCAACCTCCGTGAAGTTCCCCAGGACTTCACCTCGAAGCTCGAGGTCGAGGATGATCTGCCCGGCCCTGTGAAGATCACGCTGTGGGAGACGCAGATGCTCGTGCTCGTCTGCCTCGGTCGATTCGACGATGCGAGGCGGGTCTTCGCGGAGGTGTCGACGCTCGACGACGGACATGCTTCCCACCTTTCGCGGGCGCTCATGGGACTCGCCCTGCTCGGAGCCGGCCGGCATCGGGAGGGGATGGACTTCCTCGGCCGCGGCTTCGACGAAGCGCACGGGTATCTCGATGTGGACGCGTTGCGCACGTTCGGTGCAGCCCTCGCCCTGGGGCACATGCTCGCAGGAGACTACACCGCCGCCGATGACGTCTTGGAGACCCTGCATTCCGCGGGTGATCCGGCCGTCTATCCGCCGGGCATCCCGCTCGCCTTGCTGTCGATCAGTGCGGTGATCAACATCCGACGAGGCAAGGTCTCGGCGGGGGAGCGGTTCGCCGCGGAGATAGAGAAGCTGGAATACCCCGACGGCCCCTTGCCCGGGCAGTCTCGAGCCTGGCCGAGGGCGCAACTCCTGGCCTTCGAGGGCGATGTCGCTCAGGCGGGGGAGGTCCTGTGGAGTTCCGGCACAGATCTGTGGAATCGCAATGCACGATACGCAGGGGTGACGGAGCTCCTGTCCTCGCTCGAGCTGGTGCCGTCTCCCGAACGCCTGGCTGATGTTCGACAGAAACTGCGAGACCTCCCCGATGCTCGCTCGCTCGCCGCATATGCGGACTTCGTCGCGGCGGGCGTGGCCGGAGACCCCGCGGCGATGCTCGCGTCCGTCGACGTTCTGGAGGACCGCGGTCTGGCAGGTCTGGCTCTCTCCGCGTGCAAGCTCGCCGCAACGGCGTTCGCCAAGGCTGCGGATCCGGAGCGGGAAGCCGCGGCACGGGCACGAGAAGAGCGTTTCCGGACCGACCTTGCCGGGCGACAGATAGACACCGCTCGGTTCGCCGCAACGGCCACTGCGCTCACCGAAAGGGAGAAGGAGGTCGGTCGGCTGGCGGCCGAGGGCCTGACGAATCCGGAGATCGCGATTCGACTCGTTCTCAGTGTCAGGACGGTGGAGAGCCATATCCATCGACTTCTCCGCAAGCTCGATCTGCAAGGGCGACAGGGCCTGAGCAACCACCTGGAGGCCCTTCGCTGAGTCGCTCCGACCGGGCGTCGCGTGTCGGTGATCGCGTCGGCCACCGCGATCCCGGAAGATCGCGGTGGCCGAGGGGGCGATCCGTCAGTCGTCGCCGAGCGTGATGGCGGGGGACTCCGAGCCGGTGTACACCTCTTGCACGCCGCCGTCGATGAAGGTGGCGATGGCATCTAACGACGCCTCCGGCTGCAGGGCCCATGACCGGTGCTCCGCCCCTTCGATGTAGACGACCTGCATGTCACGGTTCGCTTCGACGTAGGCGTACTGTGCCGTCCAGCTCACGTAGTCGAACTGCGGCTTGAGCATCATCGTCGGGATGTCCAGCTCTTCGAGACGCCGGATCGTGTCCGGCATGTGCTCCGTGAACTCGGAGTTGAGCTCCATGGTCGACATGAAGTTGAGTCCGAAGCCCGAACCCAGGGCTGTCGCCGACCACCGCTTGAGCTCGTCCTGCGACGTGAGGTTGGACGCGGCGCCGGTCATGCCGAGTCCCTGCAAGGCGACTGTCGCGAGGACCCGAGGAGTCAGCTTCTCCTGCATCGTCGCGATATCGCCACTGCGGTTGTGGAAATCCGGGTCGAGACGCTCGAGCTCTGCCCCTTCGACGGCCTCCGCTGCCGTGATCTCGTCAGACGAGAGGAAGCCGCCGGGAGCGGTGAGGATCGCCTGCTCGACGTGGTCGGGGTAGTTCGCCGCATAGGCCTCCACGATGTACCCGCCGGCTGACTGGCCGATCAGGATGGCTTTTTCTGCTCCGGTCTCTTCGCGGACGGCGTCGAGGTCCGCAAGCCACCGCTCCTCGGTGTACTCGTCGAGTTCGATGTCCGGCGAGAAGCCTGCACCCGGCTGATCGTAGAGATAGACATCGTGTCCGGTCTCGGCCAGCCGGGGGATGAAGTCGAAGTCCTTCTCGTCGTTGAAGCCGCCGGGGCCGCCGTGGACGTAGATGATCGGGGTGGACGACGGCTCGTCCCCCTGTGCCTCGTATTCCCAGTACGCGATGCGGGACCCGGTCTCGAGGTTCCAGAAGCTGGGCTCCGGCACGGCCAAGGGCGTCTCGTCCCCTTCGATCGGCGCGAGCACGGTGGTGCCGGCGGCCACAGAGGCGACGACCAGAGTGGCGCCTGCGACCAGATAGGGAGACTTGCGTCGGCCCAGCGCGGGGCGCGGTCGCGTGTCCGAGGGCGGCCACGTCTTGTGGGCGAGGGCGGTCAGCAGCCAGGTAGCCCCGAAGAGGGCCACGGCACCGGAGATCAGACCCGCGACCAGGCTGAGGTGCAGCCCGAGAACGGCGAAGACGACGGCGAGTGCAACGCCGACCACGATGGCCAGAATGGAGAGGATGATGGCGGCTGTGGTTCGGCCGAAGCGCGCTCCTCGGGAAAGAGGGCGTGAAGGACTGGGGTGCATGGGGTTCTTTCTTTGCATGGTGAAACGCGCGGGAGCGCGTGGGGCTCGTTCCCCGGGAAAGCGCACCCCGAGGTGTTGCGCGGAACACCCACATCGGGAACGGGGGCGCGCAACAGGTGCGATCCATGAAGCTACGTCGACCTGGACTCGCGTGCGCGCTCAGGTGTGGCTTCTCCGTGCCGGCGGCGTCGATTGAGGTACTCGGACTCCCCGACCCGTGCGTGAGCGCGTCCTTCTCGGTGCGGTGATCTCGACTACCGGAAGCCGTTGGACATGATCGTGTTGAGTGCGAGCACGATGATCAGGCCGTTGAAGAAGAAGCTGGACACGGAGTGCCAGACCACGGTCCACCGCGTCCGGCTGGAGAGCACGGTGACATCGGACGCGGCGAAGCTGCTTCCGACCGTGAAGGAGAAGTACACGAAATCCACCATGCGGGGGAGCGGGGTTCTGGGAAAGTCGAACTGCGGCTCGTCGGCCGTGAGACTGCGCTGGAAGTAGATCTGTGCGAAGCCCCAGTGCAGGAAACCCCAGGCGAGAACCATCACCCACACGCCGATGATCGTCGTCCTCAGCCCGACGAGCCAGTCCGGGCTGAGAGCGAGGACACGGAGGGCGGCGGTGAGGCCGGTCATGCTCGCCAGGATCGTCGTGGACGTCGCCACGATCCGCGAAAGTCGGCTGGCGATGAAACGATGCGGCCGAGCGTCCGCCGGCAGCCGGGCGGAGAGACCGAGCCCGAGGAGTGCCAAGGAGGCATAGAGGGTCCCGACCAGTGCCCATGCGCCGAGCCAGTCGAGTTGTGCGACGCCGTTCTCGACGCCGAAGTTCACGATGACCCCCAGGACGATCATCGCCACCTGACCGACCAGCGCCGCTCCATAGCCGATCGCGCCCCACCACCCTCTCGCCTGCCGAGTCGTCCGATCGTTCGACAGGCGAGCGGTCGTCAACCGTCGCGAGCGATCACGCAGATCTGCGTGGCGTTCGTCGTTCGCGAACTCGCGCTTGTACATGAAGACCTTCCAGCCGGGACGAAAGATCTCATTCCAGCAGTCGTCATCGATGCGGAACGGCGGATCGCCGGGTGGTGAGAGGCGGCGGACCGGAGATTGGGTGCGTCGCGGTGCGGATCTGCGTGTCCATCCAGGCGACCCCCGTGGGACGCTCGGCACTGATCCCGCCGGCACGACTACTGAATCGCGGCTATTCGCCACTCAAGCGTCGAATCCGAACCGTAGCGTGGCATCGGCGGCTGGGCGACCGCGCTCGACGACGAACAGGAATGATCACGATTTGTGGTCGATCATGTGAAAACGACCCCCTCTGTCTTGAATGGTGATATCTCCCGGGCACCGCGGGGAGATCAGATTACGACTCGCTGAGGCGGGTCTTAGGTGCATCGGAGGATCAAGATGGACGTGAAGATCAGTACCCGCGCGAAAGTGCTGGCAGCGATCGGGATAATCGCCGTGGCAGCCGTGGGCGCGACCCTCGCGGCGTTCACCGACACAGGCAACGTGGAGACCACGTTCACCTCGGGGACACTGGACCTCAAGTTCGACGACGACCAGGACGGCAACCCGGACAACTACCTCGTCGACTTCAGTGCAGGGTTCGACAACCTCGCGCCGGGCGACTCCGTCGACCTCGACCTGCTCGTCTACAACTCCGGCACGATCGATGCGCTGCTCAGCCTCGGCGCCCCGATTCTGACGAACTCGGAGGGCACGCCGGCGACGGCTCTGGAGGACTACCTGACGGTCGTCATCACCGATACCGGCACGTCCACCGAGCTGTTCAACGGCACTTTGGCCTCGGCGTCGTTCACCGGGCTTGACATCTCCTCGGGCGGAGCGGCCAACGGGACCACTCTGAACATCGTCGTCTCCTTCGATTCGGCCGCTCCGGTCGGCGCCGCTGGACAGGGTGTCACGGTGGTGTTCCCGTTCGAAGCGACGCAGGCATAGCGCTGTCCGTCATGAGTGACATGGTCGGGGTCCCCTCAGAGCTCGTCTGGGTTCCGCCCGTCGTCACGGTCGAGAACATCAAGCCCGGCGACCCACAGGTGCGGACGCTCACGCTCACCAACAGCAACGACGTGCCTGTCGAGCTGTCCTCGGAGCTGATGCAGTCCGGTGATCTGTTCGGGGGCGACACTCCGCTCGACGTCAGCTTCTCGTTGTCGGAGGAAGGTCGGTGCTCGGACAACCCGGAGGCGATCCCGGCGCAGGGGACGGTCACGGTGACGATGGTCGCCGAGCTGCCCATCACCGCCGGAAACGAGTATCAGGGTCAGTCCGGGGTCGCGAACTACATCGTCACCGCGACCGAAGCAGACGTCTGCGTTCTCTCGAGTCCACCGGACAACCCGCCGAACGCTCTGCCTCCGACGGGGGTGGCGGTCGGCGGGACGTTGCTTCTCGCGCTGGCATGCCTGGCGGTGGGGGCAGCGCTCCGCTTCGGGATGCGACGACGGCGGGAACGGCGGGGATCATGATCGACACCACCGCATCGACGCCTGCCGCGACGTCTACCTCGTCGTCAGGGAAGGGGTGGCGGGTGTTCTTGAACACCGCTGCGATCATCGGGGCCGCAGCGGTGGTGATCGCGCTCTTCGCCGCCATCATCGGCGCGCGAGTCCTCATCTTCTCCTCCGGCTCGATGGCTCCCGCTATCCCGGAGGGCTCCGCGGCGCTCACGATTCCTCAAGACACCGACGCGCTCCAGATCGGCGACGTGATCAGCGTCCCCCGTGCGGGGGACGGGAAACTGGTGACCCACCGCATCGTCGATCTGACCGTTCATGACGGGCTCACTCTCGCGACGCTGAAGGGCGATGCGAACCCCGCGGCTGACGCGGCGCCGTATGCCCTTGGCGCCGAGACGCAGACGGTGGCGTTCGCGATTCCCCACGCCGGCGCGGCCCTTGCCGTGATGAAGTCGCCCTGGTTCCTCGGCGCGGTCGTCGCTCTGGTCGTGCTGGCAGCGATACCGACACGTCCCCCATCGCGCAAGAAGACAGAGCGCACGAAGACAGATCACGCAGGAGAAGCATGACGGCCCGACGACGCAGACGCCTCGCCCCCTTCATCGTCGCGATCGCGATCGCGGTGGCGGCATCCGTGCTGGGAGCCAGTCAAGGGTCCGTCGCTCAGTTCGGGGACGCGGGCCGGGTGCAGTCGAGCGTGGCGGCTGTGGATTCCGTTCCGCTGAGCTTCGTCGGTATCGATGCCGGAGAGAACTACTCGATGGGCTGGACAGCTGCCGGTGAGATCTTCACCTGGGGCGGGAACTCCGGAGGCCAACTGGGAAACGGGAGTGTCGGCGGCTCACGTCTTGTTCCTGAAATGGTGATGTTGCCGCCGGGGGTGGAGGTCGTCAAGGCGGACGGCGGGTTGGATACCGTCATCGCTCTCGCCGCGGACGGCGGCGTCTACACCTGGGGGAACGGGGCTATCAGCGGGACGAGCCCTACTCCTTCACGAAACGCGTTCTTCGACTCACTCGGCGACCCGGTCGTCGGCGTCTCCAGCGGCGGCTATTACTACCTGGCGTGGACGGAGAGCGGAGCCCTGTACTCGTGGGGTACCGGAGGAAGCGGTCGTCTCGGTCGCCCTGCGACGGGGCAGAGTCCGCCGGCGCGCGTGACGGCACAGGGCTTGGATACGCAGGTCGTCGTCGGCGCTGCCGCGGGACGCTTCCAAGGAATCGCCTCGGTCGACGGTGGTGCAGTCACGGTGGCGTGGGGCAGCGGGTTCGGGACTGCTGCGGGTGTGACGCTCACGGGGATCACCTCCACGGTCGGGGGCGTCGCGGCGGGCACCGACGTCGTCCTCGCCTGGGGTCAGGATGGGTCCCTCTTCTCCGCGACGTCTGCGGCGGCGTCGGTTGTCGTCGGTGCGACCGGCATCGTCGGAGCGGACGCCTCTTTCCCCGCTGCAGGCTCCTCGTCGTTCTACGCGTGGCGCGCAGACGGGGCCCTGTTCGCGTGGGGAGACAACAGTCAAGGACAGTTGGGGCTGGGGATCACCGGCGGGTCTGTGCCCTCACCGACGCCGGTGACGCTCGCCCCGGGGTCGGTCGCACTCCAGACCGGGGCCGGCGCAGATCATGCTCTGTATCTCGGGCAGGACGGCACGTTCAGCTCGGCGGGGAGCAACGCGTTCGGACAGCTGGGAACGGGCGACACCATCCCGCGGAACACCTTCGGCAGCGCGATCACGATCCTCCGCTGGCCGCAATGATCTTCGGCGGGCGATGAGAGGGGCGACTCATGAGTACGGCGAGCGTGGCTGATCCGCTCTACGGTGCTTCCTTGGGGCAAGCGATCACGAGGTTCTTTCGCAAGTACGCCACGTTCTCCGGTCGTGCGAGTCGCTCGGAGTATTGGTGGTGGCAACTCGCCACAACCGTCGTCTATCTGGTTCTGGCGGGCTCGACTGTTGCCATCGGCGTCGCTGGCGGCGAACTCGACACCGGAAATGCGGTCTTCTCCCTGGGACCCGCTTTCAATGTCGGGGTCACGCTCCTGGCGGTCTGGGCCCTGGCCACGCTCGTGCCGCAAATCGCGCTGGCCGTGCGACGCCTGCACGACACGAACCTCTCGGGGTGGTTCGTCCTTCTGCGGCTCATTCCGTCCGTCGGGGACATCGTGCTGTTGGTGCTGACGATACAGCCGTCCAATCCCGCGGGCGCGCGGTACGACAGGCGCTGAGCCGAGGTCTCTCCTGGGGCCCGGGGTCAGCGCCCGCCAGAGAACCCGCCTCCGCCTCCGCCCCCGGAGAACCCGCCGCCGAATGATCCGCCTGCGCTCGACGAGGCGCTCGTCGAGGGTGCCGTGTAGGTCGCGGCGGAGCGCGACGATGCCATGAACGCCGCGAGCTGCATCCGGACGGCGAAGGACGCGGGGTCGCCCATCCAGG
Organism: Microbacterium sp. IO18; assembly: GCF_049099505.1. Classification (NCBI taxonomy): domain Bacteria; kingdom Bacillati; phylum Actinomycetota; class Actinomycetes; order Micrococcales; family Microbacteriaceae; genus Microbacterium; species Microbacterium sp. IO18. The sequence goes on along the minus strand of NZ_JBMJAF010000001.1, from coordinate 1,698,099 downwards.
TCGCTCCGCGATGCTCATGCGCATAGGCATGCTCGAGGACATCGCCCCATTCGTTCTCCATGCCGAACAGGATCGCGTAGGGGAGGAGCCGTTCGTACAGGTGGATGACGTCGGCGGTGCCGTCCGGTCGACGTTCGGCGCCGCTGTAGGACTGGAGCATGCGCAGGCGGTCGGCCTCGGCGACCCGGATGAACTCCTGCACGCCTTGCAGGTACTCGTAGGTGCGGGCGCCCTCTGGGGTGAGCACGGTGTGCTTCGAGAACGCGTACAGGCTCGACAGCAGAACGAGGAACGCGACGAAGGAGATCACGACCACACCGGGGATGGCGGACAGGCGGCCGGTCGTGGCGGCCCAGATGCCGAGGGCCAGGCCGATCGCTGCGATGCCGATCGCGCACCACTGCAGGATGACGGCCGCGCGACTGCGGACCTTCTCGGTCAGGCCACGCGCTGCCGCGGCAACCTTCCCGCTCTGCTCCAGGGTGGTCATCCGCGCGGCGAACGCCTCGTCTGCGGCAGGAACGTCGACGACACCGTCGGGGTCGGCGTCTGCGAAGAGCGCCTTGAACGCGGCCTTGTCCAGCTCGTCGGACCCGGTCGTCGCCCGCAAACGCCGCAACCGGGGTTCCTCCGCCTGCGCGCCCTCTTCGATGCGCAGGCTGCCGCGCACGGCGAGGTGGACGATCTCGGCGGGGATCACGTCTTTCGCGCCGGGGATGATGGCGCCGGCGAGCAGTGGCGGAAGCGAATCCGGCACGTCGTACTGGGCGATGACGATCCCGGTCGCTCTCCGGCGTCGGCGCGTGAATCCTGCGACGGCCACCCAGCTGCCGACGGAGACGCCGACCGCACCGACGGCGGCGATCAGCGGGGCGATGTCGCCTACCGGATCCGGCGTCCGCGCGAGGGGCTGTGCGACGGTGTCCGCGTCGAAGCCGATTGCCACGGTCACTCCGTGACCGGCGGGGAGCTGGGCGGACTCGACCCGGAACGTCGCGGCCCCACCGTCGGTGGTCGGGCCCTGAAGGTCGCACTCGTCCCTCGAGCCCGAAGCACCGGTGTAGCACCGGGCGGAGCCGGTGAGCGCCGCCGACATCTCGCTGTCGAACGTGATGTCGGCACGGAAGCGTTCAATGGGCTGTGTGCTGTCGAGGGGGAGCAGGTCCCAATAGAACTCGTCCACCGACGGCGTCGACGACCCATCGGTCGGACTCGTCGCCAGCACCACGTCGCGCATCTCGTATTCGATCACGTACGTGGTGAGGCCCTGCACGTAGTCGTCGGTGCCGATGCTCACGAAGGTGAGTCCGTCTTCCTCGTCGGTCTCGTAGGGGACGGCAGTACCGTCTTCATCCGTGACCGCGATGATCTGCGTCTCGGTGCTGGCGCCCTGGTACGAGGTCGGCAGTCCCCGGACGATTCCGCGATTCTGATCGGTCTCGGGGAAGCGGGCGACCAGCGTCTCGGTCACCCGCATCAGCGCGCGGCCCTCCTGATCCAGGCCGACCTCGTAGTCGGCATCCCACGAGGCATACGAGAAGTCGTCCACGTCCGCCGCGGAGACAGGTGCCGCTTCCGCGGTGACCGGCGTGGCGATCCCGGCAAGAGCGAGGGAGAGGGCAGCGAACGCGCGGAGGATCCGTGGGTGGGCCATTCTTCGAGGCTACCCAGCCCGTGCCGAGGGAGGAGGCGCCGCCTCGGTAAACTGGGAACGACTTTCAAGGAGCCCCGCACATGACTGACGCGTCCGCCGCGCCCGAACCGGCCTCGAACGACCTCCCCGCCGAGGAAGACGTCCACGAACAGAAGGCCGTGCGACTCGCCAAGCGCGAGCGTCTGATCGAGAAGCGGACGGATGCCGGTGGGGGAGCTTTCCCGGTGGGCGTGCCGATCACGCACACCATCCCCGCGCTGCGCGCCGAGTACGGTGACCTCGAAGCCGGCGATGAGACCGGCGTCGTGGTCGGCGTCGCCGGTCGTGTGGTGTTCAGCCGGAACACCGGCAAGCTCTGCTTCGCGACGCTGCAGGCCGGTGACGGCGCACGCATCCAGGCGATGATCTCGCTTGCGAACGTCGGCGAGGAGTCGCTGGCGGACTGGAAGGAGTACGTCGACCTCGGCGATCACGTCTTCGTGCACGGAGAAGTGATCTCCAGCCGTCGCGGAGAGCTCTCGATCATGGCCGATGGGTGGGAGATCGCGTCGAAGGCGGTCCTGCCTCTCCCCAACGCCTACTCCGAGCTCAGCGAGGAAGGGCGCGTGCGCAGCCGCTACCTCGATCTCATCGTCCGTGAGCAGGCACGCACCACGGTCCGTGCGCGTGCGGCCGTGAACGCGAGCCTGCGTGCCACCTTCACCAGCCACGACTACCTCGAGGTCGAGACCCCGATGCTGCAGGTGCAGCACGGAGGGGCATCCGCACGCCCGTTCATCACCCACTCGAACGCCTTCGACACGGAGCTGTACCTGCGCATCGCGCCGGAGCTGTATCTGAAGCGCGCGGTCGTCGGGGGCATCGAGCGTGTCTACGAGATCAACCGCAACTTCCGGAATGAGGGTGCGGATTCCACGCACAGCCCCGAGTTCGCGATGCTCGAGGCCTACCAGGCCTATGGCGACTACAACCAGATGGCCGCGTTGACGCAGGAACTCGTGCAGAAGGCGGCGATCGCGGTCGCGGGGTCGACGACCGTGACCTGGGCCGATGGCACCGAGTACGACCTCGGCGGCGAGTGGGACCGCATCTCGATGTACGAGTCGCTCTCCGCCGCATCGGGCCGCACGGTCACCCCGCAGGACTCCGTCGAAGACCTCATCGCCTTCGCCGAGCAGACCGGTGTCGATCTTCCGCCTCAGGCCACCCACGGCAAGCTCGTCGAAGAGCTGTGGGAGCACTTCGTGAAGGGCGACCTGGTGCGCCCGACGTTCGTGATGGACTTCCCCGTCGACACCTCCCCTCTCGTGCGTGAACACCGCTCGATCGACGGCGTCGTGGAGAAGTGGGACCTGTACATCCGCGGGTTCGAGCTGGCGACCGGATACTCCGAGCTCGTCGACCCCGTGATCCAGCGCGAGCGCTTCGTCGAGCAGGCGAAGCTCGCCGCACGGGGTGACGTCGAGGCGATGCCTGTCGACGAGGAGTTCCTGCGAGCACTCGAGCACGGCATGCCGCCATCCGGGGGGATGGGCATGGGGATCGACCGTCTGCTGATGGCGATCACCGGCCTGGGGATCCGCGAGACCATCCTCTTCCCGCTGGTGAAGTAGTCCGCGGGGCCCGGCGTTCATTGTGCCGAGCCCCGACGGAACGCCCATTCCGGCAACAGGGCGCTGCCGATCATGGTCTCCAGCAACGCTGCGAGAGAGTAGCCGGGATCGATCTCGCGCACCAGGTCGAGGTAGTGACCCGCATGCGTGGCGCGGCCGAGGGCCCAGGACAACCACGCCGCCGCCGTCAGCGGTGCCGGTCGTGAAGCCCGCGGTGCCCGTGCGGCCGCCGCGCGGACGGCCGAGAGGGCGACGCGAAGCCGTTCCGGGTCCGGGCCGGGCCCCTGCCCCAGGAACAACCGCCCCAGTTCGTCCGGGACCATCTCGCCGCTGGTCGCGAAGGCCATCTGTGCGCTGTAGGCGCGCTTGCCGCCGAGGAGATCGGTGGCCCACTGGGCGATCGCGACATCTCGCAGAAGCGGGCGCTCGAGACACCACAGCAACGTCGCGGTCGCGAACGGCGGGAGCGTATCGGGAGTCGCGAGCACGGACTCGAAGAGCGCCGGGATGTCTTCCAACAGCACGAGCGCGGCGATCAGCTGGGGGTTCTCGCGTCCGGTCACACGCGCGCTGCGTCCCGTCTCCTCCTGATCGAGCAGTGCCGTCAGCTCCTGCATCGCTCGCCCGACCCTTTCCTTCTCTGCGAGGTCGACCACGGGGAGTTCCGCTCCGGCCCACTGATCCCCCGAGACATCGCCCACCGATGGCACCTCCGCGGGCGGGAGGACCTCCGCGAGGGGGTGGAGACGCGGCGCCGGGTCGAGATAGCTCGACCATCCCGACGGCGTCACACAGAGCGCGTCGACCACTCGGAGACCGGCATCCTCCGCGGACCCCAGCACCTCGTCGACGGCAACGGCGTACGGCAGCACGAGCCCGTCGCGGGTGGCCTGGGACTCCTCGTCGGTGTAGACCACGAGTGCCACGGCATCGGTGCCGGTGACGCGGGACGCCAGGCCGACCGCCGCATGAGCGTAGTGCTCGAGATCGGTCTCGTCGTCGGGGAGGTCCAGCCGCATGGCTCCTTCCGTGCGGGCGCCGCAGAAAGGGAGCAGGACGATGCTCCGACGAGGTGTGAACCCGGCGAGAGGGGGGACCAGGGCGAGGAACGCGGCGGAATCGGTGGCACGAAGAACTGTTGTCATGCCGAGAGTGTCGCGGAACGCGTGGCCACGCAGGGCGGAAGAGGCGGGCTGTGGACGCGGATCCTGAAAGAGCGGGAATGTGCACGAAGAGTGGCTCGCGTACCATGGGGTGATGGACAACTTCTGGCTCGCCGCGGCATGGTCTCTCCTGCCGACCGTCGGAGTGAGCATCGTGTTCGTCTTCGTGCTCCGCGGCATCCTTCGCTTCGATCGCAAAGAGCGCAAGGTCCACGCGCAGATCGAGGCCGAAGAGCGCGCGGCGCGCGGCCTCCCGCCGCGCGTCTGAGTCCGACCCATCCGCTACTGTGAAGCCAGCACACCGGCTCCGGTGTGAGTCCGAGGTGATCGTCACCACGGTGTGAGGGGACACGATGACCGCGGAGACCTGGGGCTGGTGGATAGCCGCCTTCCTCGTGGCCCTCGACATCGTCATCCGCGTGACGGCGATCATCGTCATCCCGCGCAATCGCCGACCGACGGCCGCGATGGCCTGGCTCCTCGCGGTCTTCTTCATCCCGTTCGTCGGCGTGTTCCTCTTCCTGCTGATCGGAAACCCACGGCTTCCGCGTGCCCGGCGGCGCAAGCAGGACCAGATCAACGAGTACATCGCCCAGACGAGTGAGCACCTGCACTTCGGGACTCTGCGTCCGAACGCCCCCGAGTGGTTGGGGCCCATCGTCCAGATGAATCAGAAGCTCGGCGCGCTGCCGCTCTCGGGTGACAACGGCGCCCACCTGATCTCGGACTACCAGGAGTCCCTCGACGAGATGGCCGAGGCCATCCGCACCGCTCAGGAGTACGTGCACGTCGAGTTCTACATCCTGCAAGCGGATGCGTCGACGGACAACTTCTTCCGAGCGCTCGAAGAGGTCTCGGCGCGTGGTGTCGAGGTGAGAGTCCTCCTCGATCACTGGGCCAACCGCGGCAAGCCCCGGTACAAGCAGACCATCGCCCGTCTCGACGCCATGGGTGCCGACTGGCATCTGATGCTTCCCGTGCAGCCGTTCAAGGGCAAGATGCAGCGTCCTGACCTGCGCAATCACCGCAAGCTCCTGGTCGTCGACGGCAACGTCGCGTTCCTGGGCTCGCAGAACATCACGGACTCGACCTACAACCTGCCGAAGAACATCAAGCGCGGTCTGCACTGGGTCGATCTCATGGTCCGTCTGGACGGTCCCGTGGTGCTGAGTGTCAACGCGATCTTCGTGGCCGACTGGTACAGCGAGACCGATACGGTCCTCGAGGGGATCGACATCGCCCATGCGAACATCGGCTCGGGCGACCTCGACTGCCAGGTCGTGCCGTCGGGACCGGGGTTCGAGGTCGAGAACAACCTCCGGCTCTTCCTCGGGCTGCTGTACGCGGCCAAGAAGAAGATCATGATCGTCAGCCCCTACTTCGTCCCCGACGAAGCGCTCCTGCTGGCGGTGACCGCAGCCGTCGACCGAGGCGTCCACGTGGAGCTCTTCGTGTCGGAGGAGGGCGATCAGGCGATGGTCTACCACGCCCAGCGCAGCTACTACGAGGTGCTGCTCAAGGCCGGCGTGCGGATCTGGATGTATCGCAAGCCGTACATCCTGCACACCAAGACGCTCACGATCGACGACGGGGTCGCGGTCATCGGGTCCAGCAACATGGACATGCGCTCCTTCGGTCTGAACCTCGAGGTCTCGATGCTGGTGCGGGGCGAGGAGTTCGTCGCCGAGATGCGCGAAGTCGAGGACAAGTACCGCTCGCTCAGCCGCGAGCTGACCCTCGAGGAGTGGATGCAGCAGCCGCTGCGCTCCACCGTGCTCGACAACCTGGCGCGTCTCACCTCCGCCCTGCAGTAGCTCGCGAGTGCCTTCCGGGTGATCACGGCGCGGGATACCCTGTGTGCATGACCTCCGCGCTGCGTCCCCTCGCCTCCGTCGTCGGCCTCATCGCCGCCGCGTTCCTCGTCGCAGGGTGCACCGCCGGGCCGGGTGCGGACACCCCGACGAGTTCACCGGCTCCGAGCGCCGGAGACGTCGACGATCAGAACGACATGGAGGGCGCCCTGCTCGATGACGGCCGCATGTTCGCGGTCGTCACGTGGGGATCCTCGACCTGCGTGCCGCAGGTGGACCAGGTCACCGGCGAGGGCCAGACCGTGACCGTGACACTGGCGGATCCGGCCGCGGAGGCGGAGAAGCCGTGCACGGCCGATCTCGCTCCGCGGGCGAGCCTCGGCGCCCTGCCCGAAGGCGTGGACCCGACGAAGGACATCACCCTGAACGTCACCTACGGTGATCTCACCGACGACATCGACCTCGACGGCGACCCCGCTGCCGCAGGAACGCCTGGAAGCTCGACCGAGTACCTGCCGACCGCCGGCTGGTTCGACGACGGTGCTCTCGTGCTGCTCACCTGGGGATCCTCGAGCTGCATCCCGGTCGTGGAGTCCCTCGAGGGCTCCGGTACCTCCGGCACCGCCACCTTCGTCACCGATGACGATCAGGTCTGCACGATGGACATGGGGCCGCGGGCGACTATGCTCGCGTTCGGCGATGACACCGTCGAGGACGACGGCACCTTCACGCTGACGCTGGTCGGCGGCGGTCTCGACGGAACGGTCGAGGTCCGGTAGCGTCGCCGTCGCTCTCAGAGCATGTGCACCGGGTGGCCGGGGGGAAGCGCCAGCAGGAGCGCCCCCGGGTCGGCCCAGCAGGTGATCCGCACGGCTTCACCGAATTCATCCCCGTCGAGTTCGATCGGGATCGGCCCGGGCACAGCTGCTTCGGCGGCTGCCCCGTGGAAGTAGTGCACCGAGGCGTTCTTGCCGCGACGTTCGAGCACGCGACGCCCGGCACGGAATCGCCGCAGCACCGAGTTGTCCCACCAGATCTTGCGCCAGACGGCGAACCATCCGAGGACCCCGGTGGGTTTGATGACGGCGATGTCGAGGGATGCGTCGGTGATCGACCCGTCGGGGATCAGAGCGATGCCGGCGGGAAGGGTCCCGCAGTTCGCGAAGAGCAGACTGTACGCGCGATGCGAATGCAGGCGGCCGTCATCGACCTGGTAGACCGCACGGAAGGGCTTCGCGCGGGGCAGTGACCGCGCGGCGCCGTCGACGTACGCGATCCATCCGACCGACTTCTTCAGGTTCGAGCGGGTGTTCGCGATCATGTCCGCATCCAGGCCCATGCCGGCGAGCACTACGAAGGCGTGTTCCTGCTCCTCACCGTCGGCTCTGGTCAGGCGCGCCCAGCCGATGTCGATCGCGTGCCGGAAGCCGCCGAGAGCGGCTCGGATCATCTCCTTCGGGTCGGCGAGCGGAAGTCCGAGGTTGCGGGCGAGGAGGTTCCCGGTGCCGCTGGGCAGGATCGCCAACGGGACTCCGGTGTTCGCGATCGCTTCGGACACGGCGCGGACCGTGCCGTCGCCGCCCGCCACCAGGACGACGTCGACGCCGCGTTCGAGAGCCTGTGCAGTGGCCTGTTGCCCGGCATCCTGCACCGTCGTCGGGTAGAAAGCCGGGTGTTCCCACCCCGCTTCGCGGGACAGGTCCCTCACGGCTTCGCGGAGGTGCTTCCCGTCGACCTTGATCGGGTTGTAGACGAGCGCCGCCTGTCGTCGGACGAGGGCGGGCGTGGTCATGGCGCTACTCTAATCCGCGATGCCGGGTCTCGCGGACTGCGCGCATCCGTGCGGCCGAGGGGTGGCGTCCGCCGCACCGTAGACTTGGAAGATGATCGACCTCGCACTCCTCCGCGAAGAACCGGAGACCGTCCGCCGTTCGCAGGCTGCTCGTGGAAACGACCAGAGCACCGTCGACGTCGCACTCGAGGCCGATCGATCGCGGAGGGCTGCGCTGTCCGCCTTCGAGGAGTTGCGTGCGGAGCAGAACGCTTTCGGCAAGCAGGTCGCGAAAGCCCCGAAGGAAGAGAAGGCGGCGCTCGTCGCGCAGGCCAAGGACTTGGCGGAGCGCGTCAAGCAGGCCCAGCACGCGGCGAACGACGCAGCCGACGCGGCATCCGCTGCGCTCGCCCGGATCGAGAACGTCGTGATCGACGGGGTGCCGGCCGGCGGTGAGGCCGACTTCGTCGAGCTGCGCCGGGTCGGAGACGTACCCGCCTTCGACTTCGAGCCGCGCGACCACCTCGAGCTCGGCGAGCTTCTCGGCGCGATCGACATGGAGCGCGGCGCGAAGGTCTCCGGCGCGCGGTTCTACTTCCTGCGCGGCATCGGCGCGCGCCTCGAGATCGCGCTCATGAACCTCGCGCTCGACAAGGCGCTGCAGAACGGTTTCGTGCCGTTGATCACGCCGACCCTCGTGCGCCCCGAGATCATGCAGGGGACCGGCTTCCTCGGTGAGCACGCCGACGAGGTCTATCACCTCGACAAGGACGACGATCTCTACCTGGTCGGCACCAGCGAGGTCGCGCTCGCCGGGTACCACAAGGACGAGATCGTCGATCTCGGCGACGGCGCCCTCCGCTACGCGGGGTGGTCGACGTGCTACCGGCGCGAGGCCGGCTCCCACGGCAAGGACACCCGCGGCATCATCCGCGTCCACCAGTTCAACAAGCTCGAGATGTTCGTCTACACGACCGCGGAGGATGCCGAGGCCGAGCACCTTCGCCTCGTCGCGCTACAGGAGGAGATGCTGACCTCGCTTGGCCTCGCCTATCGCGTGATCGACGTCGCCGCGGGAGACCTCGGGTCGAGCGCCGCGCGCAAGTACGACATCGAAGCGTGGGTGCCCACTCAAGGCGCGTTCCGTGAACTCACGTCGACCTCGAACTGCACCACGTTCCAGGCCCGCCGCCTTGACGTCCGCTACCGGCCGGCGGTCGACGCGTCAGAAGGCGCGGCGAAGACGCAGCACGTCGCCACGCTCAACGGAACACTCGCCACCACCCGCTGGATCGTTGCGCTGCTCGAGACGCATCAGCAGGCCGACGGCTCGGTGCGGGTGCCCGAGGTTCTGCGCCCGTACCTCGGCGGCCTCGACGTGATCCGGCCGCTCGACGAGGGGCGGGCAGCTCGGTGACGGCATCCTGGCTCGTCGGTCTCGACGTCGACGGAACGATCCTGCTGCAGGACGAGACCATGAGTCCCGGAGTTCCCGAAGCGATCGCGCGGGTTCGCGATGCCGGACACGTGGTCACGATCGCGACCGGGCGCAGCTGGATGGCGACGCGGCGCTACGTCGAAGAGCTCGGCCTCACCGCGGATTATGTCGTGTGCTCCAACGGCGCGGTCACGATGCGTCGCGACGGAGACGACTGGGAGCGCTGGAGCGTCGAGACGTTCGACCCGACCCCCGTTCTCGGACTGCTACGCGACCGTCTGCCCAAGGCCCGGTACATGGTCGAGCTCGCTTCCGGGCAGCGGCTGTACACCGAGCAGCTCGACGACTGGACGCTCGACGGCGGTCGCCAGGTCGATTTCGAGGAGCTCGGCCGACTCCCGGTGTCGCGCATCGTGGTCGTCTCGCCCGGGCACGACGAGGACGACTTCCACCGGCTCGTCGCGGATGCCGGCCTCAACGAGGTCTCGTACGCGATCGGTTGGACGGCCTGGCTGGACATCGCCCCCCAGGGCGTCGACAAGGGGACCGCACTGGAGCTGGTGCGCACCGAACTGGGACTCGACGGAGGGCGCGTCCTCGTCGCCGGCGACGGTCGCAACGACATCGGTATGTTCGGCTGGGCGCGTGCCCTCGACGGACGGGCCGTGGCGATGGGTCAGGCCCCCGCGGAAGTGAAGGATGCCGCGAGCGAGGTGACGGCAGACGTGCAGGACGGCGGCCTGGCACAGGCCCTCGACACGCTTCCAGCACCCGCCCAGGTCAGCGCAGGAGAATAGAACTCGGCTAGACTCACGCCTTGTCGACAGATGCGTCTGTCGAGGAGGGTTGTCCGAGCGGCCGATGGAGCTGGTCTTGAAAACCAGTGGGCAGAGATGTCTCGTGGGTTCGAATCCCACACCCTCCGCAGCTGAGCACGGTGGCCCCTCACCGGCGCTGAATCCGAAAGGCCCCGAGTGAGCGAGAACCCCCGCCGCCGCCGCACGGTCGCGCGACACGGTCAGCTGGCGACCCCCGGTCCCGTCAACCAGCTGCTGAAGCTCATCGCGATCGGTTTGGCAGTGGTGCTCGTCAGTGGGTTCGGTGTCGCGGCCTACATCGCCTACGACTTCTCGAGCACGGTCGCCGCGAACGCCGTCGACCTCGAGGGTCAGGAGGCGGTCCCGCCGGACATCGGTGAGTATGAAGAAGGTTTCAACCTCGTCCTCACCGGCGTCGACACCTGCGAAGAGAAGTACGCGGGTCTGTTCGGCGAACGGTGCACCGGTAGCGATGCCGGCGGCACCCTCAACGACGTGAATCTCCTGGTGCACGTCTCTCAGGAGCCGCGTCGCATCACCGTCGTGAGCTTCCCCCGCGACCTGATGATCCCGATCCCGGAGTGCGTCGACGACGAGGGCAACGTCCGCTCGGCGATGAGCAAGCAGCCGCTCAACACGGCGTACACCGACGGTGGTCTCAACTGCGTCGTCAAGACGATCTCGGAGCTGACGGATCAGGAGATCCAGTTCGCGGCCTCCGTCACCTTCGGCGGCGTGATCGAGATCACCAACGCGATCGGCGGCGTCGACGTGTGCCTCGCCAATCCGATCAAGGACCGCTACACCGGCCTCGACATGGCCGCGGGCACGCACACCGTCGAAGGCCTGCAGGCCCTCCAGTTCCTGCGGACGCGCCACGGTGTCGGTGACGGTAGCGACCTCGGCCGCATCGGCAACCAGCAGCAGTACATGTCGAGCCTCGCCCGCAAGATGATCAGTGGTGAGGTGCTCGGTAACGTCCCGGTCATGCTCAAGCTCGCCAACACCGCGCTCAGCAATCTGGAAGCCAGCACCTCGTTGGCGAACAACCCGATGACGCTCGTGCAGATCGCGCTCGCGGTGAAGTCGGTGCCGTTCGAGGACATCGTCTTCGTGCAGTACCCGACCGGGGCGGACTACGCCGATTCGAACAAGGTCGTCCCGAACCAGGAGGCTGCCGCAGCCCTCTGGGATGCGATCGAGGCGAACGCGCAGCTGCAGATCACGCACCAGAACACCAGCAACGACGGGGTGATCGTGCAGGAGCCCACGGAGCCCGTCACGGAGGCCACGCCGGATCCCACGGCGACCCCGGACACCGTGGTGGCGTTGCCGGACTCGATCAAGGGCAACTCGGCCGCGCAGACGACCTGCTCCAACGGCAACGTCCGCTGAGACGCCCGCGCTCCGTGCAATTCGCTTGCGCAGTCTTGCAAGGATTTGCGTAAGCTGACCCCATGTCGAAGCGACTCGCCGAGGTGGCGCGCAAGGTCGGAGTGAGCGAAGCCACGGTCAGCCGTGTGCTCAACGACAAGCCGGGGGTCTCCGATGCCACGCGGCAGGCGGTTCTGACCGCGCTCGACGTGCTCGGATACGAACGGCCGACGAAGCTTCGCGGCGAGCGGGCGCGTCTGGTGGGTCTGGTGCTCCCCGAGCTGCAGAATCCGATCTTCCCCGCCTTCGCCGAGATCGTCGGCGGCGCGCTCACTCAGAACGGCTACACGCCTCTGTTGTGCACGCAGAACGCGGGCGGCGTGACGGAGTCGGACTACGTTGACCTGCTTCTCGCGCAGCAGGTCTCGGGAGTGATCTTCCTCGGCGGAAACTACACACAGGCGGATGCCGCGCACGAGCACTATGAGCGGCTGCGCCAGGTGAACCTGCCGACGGTTCTCGTGAACGCCCGCGTGCCCGAGCTGCAGTTCGCGACAGTCTCGACCGACGACGCGGCGGCGGCCGAACAGGCGGTGCTCCACGTGCATCAGCTCGGGCATCGACGCATCGGTCTCCTCCTGGGGCCCGACGATCACGTCCCGTCGCAGCGCAAGCTCGAGTCTGCGCGTCGTCTGCTGGAGAAGCTCGGTGAGCCGCTGCCCGAAGAACTCGTGGTGCGCGGCATGTACTCGCTCGAATCGGGGCAGGCCGGCGCGGCGCGGCTCTTCGCCGCCGGGGCCACGGCGATCGTCTGTGCGAGTGATCCGATGGCCCTCGGCGCGGTGCGCGCCGCGCGGCGGGCGGGGCTCGCGGTTCCCGGTGACGTGAGCATCGTCGGCTTCGACGACTCGGCGCTGATGAGCTGCACCGAGCCACCGCTGACGACCGTGCGGCAACCGATCGAGTCGATGGGGCGCGCCGTGATCGCGCTGCTGCTCGCACAGATCGCCGGAACCTCGCGGCCGAGCGACGAGCTGCTGTTCGAGCCCGAGTTGGTCCTGCGGTCTTCGACGGGTCCGGTGGCCTGACCGGGAGGCGCACCGGCGTCGCGACGAACGGTTTCGTGCGCCTGCAGTGCATCGCAAATTTCCAACAACTCGTTTACTTCTTGCGTTAAGAGCACGGAAAAGCTACATTCAACTCATCGCCCCCGACGACGAGGAGTTCCGTGGACACTGACGTTCTGCGCAGCGCGGCACCTGTCCGCACCCTGACGATGCCCGCGGGTGAGGGGTGGTGGCGCACGGCCGTCATCTACCAGGTGTACGTGCGCAGCTTCGCGGACGGCAACGGCGACGGCATCGGCGATCTCGCCGGCGTGCGCTCTCGCCTCGGATACCTCAAGAGCCTCGGAGTCGATGCGCTCTGGTTCACGCCGTGGTACCAGAGTCCGCTCGCCGACGGCGGCTATGACGTGCAGGACTACCGGCGCATCGACCCCCGTTTCGGCACCCTCGAAGAGGCCGAGCAGCTCATCGCGGAGGCGCTCGAACTCGGCATCCGCACGATCGTCGACATCGTGCCGAACCACATCTCGAACCAGCACGAGTGGTTCCAGCAGGCACTGGCCGCAGGGCCGGGCAGTGTCGAGCGCGAGCGTTTCTGGTTCCACCCCGGTCGGGGCGCCGACGGCTCCGGCATCCCCACCAATTGGGTCTCCAGCTTCCAGGGCGAGACGTGGACGCGCACGCACAACCCCGACGGAACCCCCGGCGAGTGGTACCTGCACCTGTTCACTCCCGAGCAGCCCGACCTCAACTGGAACCACACCGACGTGCGCCGCGAGCACGAGGACGTCCTGCGCTTCTGGTTCGACCGGGGCGTCGCGGGCGTCCGCATCGACTCCGCCGCCCTTCCGGTCAAGGACCCGGCACTGCCCGACCTACCCGCCGGCGGCACTCCGACGGCGGGGCACCCGCACATCGACCGTGACGAGTTGCACGACATCTACCGTGACTGGCGTGCCGTGGCCGACGAGTACGACGGCGAGCGGGTGCTCGTCGGCGAAGTCTGGCTCGACGATCCGGAGCGATTCGCTCGCTATCTGCGTCCGGGGGAGATGCATACGGCCTTCAACTTCGGGTTCATGACGCAGCCGTGGAGCGCGCGGGCGATGCGCGACTCCATCACCCGCACGCTCGCCGAGCACGAGCCGGTCGGAGCTCCGGCCACGTGGGTGCTCTCCAACCATGACGTGACCCGTCCGGTGACGCGCTACGGGCAGGCGGACTCCTCGTTCGCCTTCGAGCGCAAGCGGCGCGGCACCGCGACCGACGTGGAGCGGGGAGCGCGCCGAGCACGGGCCGCGGCGCTGCTGGTCGCCGCCCTCCCCGGGAGCCTCTACATCTATCAAGGGGACGAGCTCGGCCTCCCCGAGGTGGAGCTTCCGCTCGACGTGATCGAGGATCCGATGCACTTCCGCTCCGGCGGTGTCGACCCCGGACGGGACGGCTGCCGCGTGCCGCTGCCGTGGGCGGGCGCGTCGAGCCCCTACGGGTTCGGCGGAGCGCCGTGGCTCCCGCAACCTGCCGATTGGGCGGGGCTCTCGGTCGAGGCCCAAAACGCCGATCCGGGCTCGACGTTGAACCTCTACCGTGCGGCGATCACGGTGCGCCGACGCATCGACGACTTCGCCGGAAGCGAACTGGAGTGGCTCGAGCTCGGCGCCGATGTCCTCGCGTTCCGTCGCGGCGACGGCACGGTCAGCATCACCAACCTCGGCGCGGTGCCGGTACCGCTGCCCGCGCACCATGAGGTGCTGCTCGCCAGCACGCTCCTCGACGGTGGCGCACTGCCCCCCGACTCCACTGTCTGGCTCGCTCTTCGAGCCGTTCCCGGGCGCTCTCCGCGAGCGCACAAGTAGCCCTGCACCACCCGATCCGCATCACATGGAAGGACTGACAATGAAGTCACCAACGAAAGCCCTGGTCGCCGGCGTCGCCGTGCTCGCCACGGTCGGCGCACTCGCCGGCTGCACGTCGAGCGGCGATGACGGTGCCGATGGCAAGACCGAGCTGCGCGTCGCCACGTTCCCGCCGGGAGCCGACGCCGCGGCCTATGAGGCGTTCGCCGCCCAGGAGAAGCAGTTCGAGGAGGAGCACCCCGACATCGACATCATCGGCGTCGAGTACGAGTGGGAGGGCCCGACCTTCGCGGTGCAGCTCGCCGGTGGCAGCCTGCCCGACGTGTTCACCGTGCCTTTCACCGACTCCAAGACACTGCTCGAGAACGGGCAGCTGATGGACGTGACCGACGCGATCGAGGAGCTCGGCTACACAGACAAGTTCAATCCGATCATCCTCGACGGGGTCACCGGCTCCGATGGGAAGATCTATGGTTTCCCACGCCAGGCCTACGCAGCAGCGCTGCACTACAACCGGGACCTGTTCGAGGCGGCGGGGCTCGATCCCGACAACCCGCCTCAGACGTGGGACGAGATCCGCACGGCCGCGAAGGCGATCACCGACGCGACGGGCAAAGCCGGCTACGCGCAGATGGCGATCAACAACACGGGCGGCTGGCAGCTCACCTCGCAGACCGTGGCGCGCGGGGGCCGCACGCAGATTGACAACGGTGACGGCACCGCGGAGTCGACGATCGACAACGACGCCACCACGGCCGCGCTGCAGTTCTTGCACGACCTGAAGTGGGAGGACGGCTCGTTCGGTTCCAAGGTCGACCTCGACTGGGGCACGATCAACCAGGAGTTCGCGGCCGGCAACATCGGCATGTACACGTCGGGTTCCGACATCTACACTGCTCTCGTCCGCGACTTCGGCATGGAGCCGTCGATCTACGGCATGACCGTCGTGCCGATGGAGGGCGACGACCCGGGGACTCTCGGCGGCGGTGACATCGCGGTGATCAGCCCCACGGTCGACGACGCGACGAAAGCGGCGGCGGTGACGTGGATCGACTGGTACTACATGCAGAAGTTGATGGATGAGGACGCCGCCGTCCTCGACGCCAAGACCCTGAACGAGTCGGGCCAGGCAGTCGGCACCCCGCTCCTGCCGGTGCTCAGCCGTGAGCTGTACGACGAGTCGCAGGAGTGGATCGCCGACTACATCAACGTGCCCGTCGAACAGATGGCGCCGTTCAGCGACCGTATCTGGGATCAGACGCCGGTCGGTGAGCCGAAGGTGAAGACCCAGGAGGTCTACGCGCTCCTCGACACCGTCGTGCAGAAGGTGCTCACCGATCAGAATGCCGACATCGACGCGTTGCTCGCTCAGGCGCAGACCGATGCGCAGGCGAAGCTCGACGAGTAACGCTTCATGACGATGACGCTCTCCGAGCAGCGGGCGGCGGTGGAGGATTCTCCGCCGCCCGCTGTGCGCACCTCCCGTCGCCGCTCGCCGCTCACGTGGTTCCGCGGCGGCGGGCTCGCGAACCTCCTGTTCGTGCTCCCGATGCTCTTCGTGTTCGTCTTCTTCTCGTGGTCGCCCATCGTGCAGTCCGTGATCATGAGCTTGCAGAAGACGAACCTGATCGTCTCCGAATGGGTCGGGTTCGACAACTACGTCGCGGTGATCGGTGATCCGGAACTCGGTCGGGCCGTGATCAACACGCTGTGGTTCGCTGTGCTTGCTCTGCTCTTCGGTTTTCCGCTGCCGCTCCTGATGGCCGTGCTGATGAGCGAGGTGCGCCGCGGCAAAGGCATCTACTCGGCCCTCGCCTACCTCCCCGTCGTCATCCCGCCCGTGGTCGCCGTGCTGCTGTGGAAGTTCTTCTACAGTGCCGACCCTTCCGGTGTGTTCAACACCGTGCTCGGATATGTCGGCATCCCCCCGCAACCGTGGATCCAGGATGCCGTGCAGGCGATGCCGTCCCTCGTGTTGGAAGCCACCTGGGCCGGAGCGGGAGGCTCGATCATCATCTACCTCGCCGCGCTCCTCGGGGTGCCACCCGAACTCTACGACGCCGCCGAGGTGGACGGTGCCGGAATTTGGAAGAAGATCTGGCACGTCACGCTGCCGCAGCTGCGCGGCATCCTCTTCATCATGCTGATCCTGCAGATCATCGCGACCGCTCAGGTCTTCCTCGAACCGTTCCTGTTCACCGGGGGCGGCCCTGCCGGGGCGACCAAGACCGTGCTGCTGTACATCTACGACAAGGCCTTCCGCAACAGTCTGGGCGGCGACTACGGAGAGGCGACGGCCGTCTCGGTCCTGCTCGCGATCGTCCTCGCCCTGCTCTCCTGGCTGTACTTCAGGCTGACCGACCGTTGGAGCACGACATGAGTCTCACCACCCGCCTCTCGACCCGTGCGGCGGAGAAGGCAGCGGAGAAGGCCGCCGATCGCGTCGGGGACCGCACCGTCATCTCGGACTCGGAGCGGCGGCGGCGTGGCATCCGCGTCGGCATGTCGCTCACGCATGTGTTCCTCACCGTCGGGCTGGTGATCGCCGGACTCGGGCCGATTCTGTGGCTGGCGAAGTCGGCCGTCACGCCGACGCAGGACACGCTGCAGCAGCCGTTCGCGCTCTGGCCGAACGGGACCGATTGGGAGAACCTGTCGACTGCGTGGAACGACATACACATCGATCAGTACTTCTTCAACACGGTGATCATCGCGCTCGGCGCCTGGTTCGTCCAGCTGCTCATCGCGACCACCGGCGGCTATGCGCTCTCGGTGCTGAGGCCGCGGTACGCCCCCATCCTGAACGCGCTGGTGCTGGCGACGCTGTTCATCCCGGGCATCGTGCTGCTCGTGCCGCTGTACTTGACGATCGTCCACCCACCGCTCCTCGGGGATGTGAGCCTGCTCAACAACTACCTTGCGGTCTGGCTGCCCATGGGCGCCAACGCGTTCAACATCCTGCTGGTGAAGCGGTTCTTCGACAGCCTGCCCCGCGAAGTGTTCGAGGCGGCGCGGACCGATGGTGCCGGCCCCTTCCGCCTGTTCTGGTCGATCGTGCTGCCCATGTCGAAGCCCATCCTCGGCGTGGTCTCCGTGTTCGCGATCATCGCGGCGTGGAAGGACTACCTCTGGCCGATGCTCGTGCTGCCGGATCCGTCGGTGCAGCCGCTGTCGGTCCGTCTTCCGGCCGTGCAGTCGCAGACCGAGCTCGACGTGTTCCTGGCAGCGTTGGCGATCGCGACGCTGATCCCGATCGCGATGTTCCTGCTGTTCCAATCCGTGTTCCTGCGCTCGGCGGGGTTGGGGGGAGCCGTCAAGGGCTAGCCGAGACCCCCCTCTCCCACCGAGACCCCCGGCCGTTGTCGCCCCCAGGGCGGGGTCTCGACGAGAAGGCGGGGTCTCGGCGTCACGGGTGGGGAGAGGCGTGGGGGGCGAGAGCGTCGATCAGCGCGGTCATGATGCCGGGCATGTCGACCGAGGGGTCGATCATCCACTGCAGCTGGAGGCCGTCCGACGCGGCCTGGATGATCCGCGCCAGCGTCTCGGGGTCGAGCGCCGGACGCTGCTCCTCGGTGGCGAAGCTCTCCGCGATCGTCCCGCGCAGGCGCTCGCTGCGCTCGAGGAAGTAGGCGTGGGCCGGATGCTCGGGATCGGCGGCATCCACGGACAACCGGGAGAAGAGGGCGACGAGTCCCGGCACCTGCGTGTTGTGGCGGATGACCTCGAGGAAGCCGTCGCGGGCTCCGGCGGCCCCGGCGACGGAGGGATCCAGGCCGTCGTGCTCGTCGCGCTTGCGGAGAACCTCGGTGAAGAGCTCCTCCTTCGAGCCGAAGTAGTGCAGCAGTGCGGCGGGGGTCACACCGACCACCTCGGCGATCTCCTTGAGCGAGGCGTTCTGATACCCCTTGCGCCCGATCACGTCGAGGGCGCTCTCGAGGATCTCCTCGCGTCGCGCGACGCCCTTCGCGTATGAACCTCGTCGAACCATGATCACGAGCGTAATCCTGAATGTTGTTTGAAATCTAATACTGAATCACGTAAGGTTTTCGCAAGACATCGCTGTCCCCGCGAAAGGAAGACCATGACCGAGATCTCGGCATCCGACCTCACCCTCGAGGAGAAGGCATCGCTCACCAGCGGCGCGGACTTCTGGACCACGAAAGCCGTCGATCGGGTCGGCATCCCCTCGGTGATGATGACCGACGGTCCTCACGGTCTCCGCAAACAGGCGGGCAGCACCGACCACCTCGGCCTCGCCGGCAGCGTTCCCGCCACATGCTTCCCGCCCGCCGTCGGCATCGGCTCCTCCTTCGACCCCGAACTCATCGAGCGGGTCGGTGCGGCGATCGGTGTGGAGGCCGCGATCGAGGACGTCGCCGTCGTGCTCGGACCGGGCATCAACATCAAGCGCTCGCCGCTGTGCGGACGAAACTTCGAGTACTTCTCCGAGGACCCGATCGTCTCCGGAGTGCTCGGGGCCGCCTCGGTCCGAGGCATCCAGTCGCAAGGGGTCGGCACCTCGCTCAAGCACTTCGCGGCGAACAACCAGGAGTTCGACCGGATGCGGGCGAGCTCCGACGTCGACCCCCGTCCGCTTCGCGAGATCTACCTGCGCGGATTCGAGCGTGTCGTGAAGGACGCGTCGCCCTGGACCGTCATGTGCTCGTACAACAAGCTCAACGGGGTCTGGACCTCGGAGGATCCCTGGCTGCTCACCAGCGTGCTCCGTGATGACTGGGGTTTCGACGGTCTGGTCGTCTCGGATTGGGGCGCGGTGAACGATCGCGTCGTCGGTGTCGCTGCGGGCCTCGACCTGGAGATGCCTGCCTCCGGCGGACGCACGGACGCACAGCTCGTCGCCGCGGTGCGCGCCGGAACCCTCGACGAGAGTGTCCTCGACACCGCAGCCGACCGCGCGATCGACCTCGTTCGCAAGGCGAGCGCGCGCCCGGTCGCGGAAGGCCCGCTCGATGTCGACGCGCACCATGCACTCGCCCGTGAGGCCGCAGGACGGTCGATCGTTCTGCTGAAGAACGATGACGCACTGCTGCCTCTGCAGAAGGACCAGAAGGTCGCCGTGATCGGGGCCTTCGCGACCGAACCCCGTTTCCAGGGGGCGGGTTCATCGCTGATCAATCCCACCCGGATCGACAAGGCGCTGGACGAGATGCGGGCCTTCGGCGGGGAGCAGGTCACGTACGCGCCCGGTTTCGCGGTCGAGGGCGGCGCCATCGCGGCAGAGGGACGGTCGGCTGATGACCTCCGCGCCGAGGCTGTCGACGCGGCGGGCTCCGCAGACGTGGCCGTGCTCTTCCTCGGTCTGCCTGCCGCGGAGGAGTCGGAGGGCTTCGATCGCGAGCACATCGACCTGCCCGCAGCACAACTCGCGGTGCTGGATGCCGTGCTCGAGGTGAACCCTCGCGTGGTGGTGGTGCTGTCCAACGGCGGAGTGGTGGCTCTCCCCTTCGCGGACCGTGTGCCGGCCATCGTCGAGAGCTGGCTGCTGGGGCAGGCCGGAGGTGGCGCTGTGGCCGACGTGCTCTACGGCGTCGTCAACCCCTCCGGCAAGCTCACCGAGACCGTGCCCGTGCGGCTGGAGGACAACCCCTCCTACGGCAACTTCCCGGGAGAGTTCGGGCATGTGCGCTACGGCGAAGGGCTGCTCGTCGGCTACCGCTGGTACGACGCGAAACGCCTGGATGTCACCTACCCGTTCGGCCACGGGCTCTCGTACACGACGTTCGAGTACGGCCCCGCGACGGCCGAGGTCGGCACGGACGGCGACATCACCGTGAGGGTCGAGATCACGAACTCCGGCGACCGTGACGGCCGTGAGGTCGTGCAGGTCTACGTCGCCCCGAGGCAGTCGATCGTGCAGCGGGCGCCTCGTGAACTCAAGGCGTTCGCGTCCGTCGCCCTCGGCGCAGGGGAGGCGCGCGTCGTCGAGCTCATCGTCCGGCGCGAGGACCTGGCCTACTGGGACGTGCGCGTCGATGGCTGGATCGTCGAGAGCGGCACCTACGCGGTCGATGTCGCTGCGTCGAGCCGCGACCTCCGCTCGACCGTCTCGGTCGAGATCGCGGGCGACCCGGTGCATCAGGAGCTGACCATGAACTCCTCGGTCGGCGATCTGATGTCCCACCCGGTCGCGGGGCCGATCGTGCAGCAGGCCCTCGGTGGCTTGATGGGTGGTGGCGATGCGGCTGCCGCGTCGATGATGCCGAACGACGACGCGATGCAGAAGATGATGGCATCGTTCCCGATCGGCCGCCTCGCCGGATTCCCCGGGCTGCCCGTCACGTTCGAGCAGATCGAGCAGCTGGTGGCCGCGGCGAACGCCGGGGAGTGAGCTGCGGGGCGGTCCACGGCGATGACGCCCGCTCGCTCAGGGTGACTCCTCGGAGGGGGTGGCGGGGACTCCCGCGCGAGCACCTGCGCCGCGCATGATGCGCGCGACGGCCGTGATGAGGAACAGCTGGCCCGTGATCGCCTCTGCGACGGCGATCGCCTGCGACGTCGCGGTCGAGGGGACGAGGTTGCCGTAGCCGGTGGTCGTGAGCGTCGTGAACGAGAAGAAGAGTTGGTGGGCGAGCGAGTCGTCGTCCGTGCCGTCGAAGATCGAGGCGGGGGAGACGAGGGAGAGCAGGTTGAAGGCGAACGTGAAGAAGAGGCCGACGAAGACGTAGGCCGTGATGGCCGCCAGGAGCGCTTCGAGGTTGAGCCCACGCCGCTTCACCTGGTGACCGATGATCGCGACCGGCGCCACGAGGAGCGCGACCATGGTCGCGGTCGAGAACGCGATGTCGAGCACGTGCCCGCCCGCGCTGCTGAGCGCCGTGATGATCGTCGCGAGCCCGGCCGCCGACAGGATCACCCAGGCAACGTGCTGGATCACCGGCGGTGTCCCCGTCACGCGGAACACGACGGCGACCATCACGAGGATGACCAGGAACGCCCACGGGCTCGGATCCGTGGCGCGTTGTGCCGCGCACAAGGCGTAGGAGACGACGAGCAGCGCGAAGATGATCACGTATCCCGACACCCCGTCGAAGACGGTGCCGGACGTCGGCGTCGCACCCGTCTGGAACTCTCGCATCCTCGTCATGTCGCACCTCGCCCCCGTCTGTCGACGGCGCGGGAGCCGGAGGGCCGGAGGAGAGTCTCCGGGGCGGGTACGGGCGGCGTCGCACGCTCATCGTGACATCCGTGCGGACCGAGCGCTCGGCGAGTGTCACCCTTTCCGGGCGATGCGGGCGCCGGTTCGTGACAGCTGGCCATTCCGGTTATGATGGTGAGGTGCATCCGTGCTTTCGGGTCGGATGCCTGGAGACGTCGCATAGTCCGGCCGAGTGCACCACCCTGCTAAGGTGGAGTCCCCTCACGGGGACCAGGGGTTCAAATCCCCTCGTCTCCGCACTTTTTCCAGGGAGGGCATCCGCCCCCGCCGCGCGTCAGGTCGTGTGCTGTGGGCCGATCCACGACTAACCTTCGGGAATGCGTACCTGGTTCCTTCGCGCTCGCGAGTCCTTCTGGTTCCTGCCGACGGTGTTCGGGGTGGCGGCGATCGCCCTCGCGATCGGACTGACCGAGCTCGACCGCCTGCTGCTCGCGAACGGCGATACGTCGGGCGCCCTCCTGGCGGATCTGTCCGCGACGGGCGGGCGCGCGATCCTCACCGTCATCGGCGGGACCATGCTCGGGGTGGCGGCGACATCCTTCTCGATCACGATCTCGGTGCTGGCCACGACATCATCGGCCTATGGTCCCCGCCTGGTGCGGAACTTCATGGCGGACCGCGGGAACCAGTTCGTCCTCGCGGTCCTCACCTCGACGTTCCTCTACACGCTGGTGGTGCTGCGCGCGGTGCGGACCGAGCAGGACTCGATCTCTGCGTTCGTCCCCGTCACGGCAGTGACGTTCGCCGTCTTCCTGGCGATCGCCGACGTCGCGGTGCTCGTGTACTTCATCCACCACATCGCCAGGTCGGTCCAGGTGACCACCCTGCAGGGGCGGGTGCTGAGGGAGCTCGTCGAGGTCATCGACCTCCTCTATCCCGAGGCGTCGGACCGTGACACGGTGACGACGGAACCGGATGACCTCATCGTCCACGAGGAGTTCTTCGCCACCGCCTCGGGCTATGTGCAATACGTCGACTTTGAGGACCTCGTCGCTTTCGCACGCGCGCATCAGGTCGTCGTCCGCATAGCCACGCCGCCGGGAACCCACGTGCTGGAGGGCCAGGTGATCGCTCAGTCTCTGGCTTCCCGGAATCAGGGGCGGGACGAGAGCACGGAGAAGGCGGCGTCGAAGGCGATCACGTCCGCGATCGCCGTCGGAGCAGCGCGCACTCCCCACCAGGACCTCGGTTTCGCCGTTCAGGGGCTGACCGAGATCGGCGTCCGCGGGCTCGCAGCGGGAACCAACGACCCCTACACGGCGGTGGCTGCGATCGATGCGCTGAGCTCGGCCCTCGTGACCCTCTGCGGCCGTCCGGCGGCAGACGGAAGGTATCCCGGCGACGACGGCGAACTGCGGGTCGTCTGCCGCTGGCCGTCTCCCATCGAGCTGATCGCCGACGCGCTTCTGGCCCTTCGCACGTACGGGATGAGGCACCCGCTCGTCGTGCGTGCGGGCGTCGGGCTCCTCGAACGGCTGGAGGCCGCGATGACCGGGGGAGATCGTCTGCGGTTGCGGGATGAGATCGCCGCGTTCCGCTCGGCCTACGTCGCCACGGATCCGCCGCACACCGATGCCGCCCCCGTGCTCGAGCGGCTGGACGACACCGTCCGCCGCCTGCCCTGACGACCTCGCGACAGCGTGGGGTCAGGAGCGTCGATCGTTTCGATGCCAGAGGCGATCCAGGAACCTCTTGGCCCTCCGGAACACCGTGTCTTCGCGCGGTGAGAGCGTCTCCCCTCGGCGGAGACGGGTGCCGCGTTCGATCGTGATCTCGCGCGAGCGCTCGGTCCGGTCGACCCCGGTGGACTCGCGGAGGGGGAGCTGCAACTCCGATTCCGCCTTCTGCCCGGCCTGGAGCTGCCTGCCGCGTTCGAGTTCCGCGTTGAACTCGGCGCCGATCAGCAGGGCCACGTTGATGACGAACAACCACAGGAGGAAGACCACGACCCCGGCGAGGGAGCCGAACGTCCGGTTGTAGTCGGCGAAGTTGGACACGTAGATGAAGAGGCCGGCAGAGGCGAGGGAGAGTACCCCGACGGCGAACGCGGCGCCGAGGCCCAACCACCGAAGCGGGGGCTGCTTCAGATTGGAGGTGCCCTTGTAGAGCAGGGTGATCATCATGACGACGGCTGTGGCCAGGACCGGCCACTTCACGACGTTCCAGACGCCCAAAGCCGTGTCGCCGATGCCCAGAGCATGTCCGGCCGCACGCGCGACGGGCCCGGAGAGGACGACCACCCCGACGACCACCAGCGCGAGGGCGAGGAGCACGACGGTGACGCCGAGCTGCCAGGGCTTGCGCTTCCAGTAGGGTCGCCCTTCCGGGACGCCGTAGATCCGGTTCAGTATCCGACCGAATCCGCTCACATAGATCGAGGCGGACCACACGGCGGTGACGATGGCCACGATCAAGGTGATGCCCGCAGCGGACGTGCCTGCCGCATCGGTCAACGGCGCACGAAGCGTGTCGGTCACTGCCGGGGGCGCGACCTCGGCGAGGAGCGTGAGCAGCCGATCGAGCACCTCGTCGGTATCCGCGAGCACTCCGACCAGCGCCATCACCGCCAGCCCTGCCGGAAAGACCGAGAGGACGGCGAAGAAGGTCAGGGCGGCCGCCGCGTCCACGCACCCGTCACGGACGAACTCCTGGATCGCGCGACGCCCGATGTACGTCCAGGTCTGCCGTCGAATCTGCAGAGGAGTCGAAGGCTTCGCTCGATCTGCTGCTCCCGTGTCCGACATGTCTCTCACGCTACGCCGCCGGGAGGTGTCGAGCGGAAACCCCTTGCGCTACAGCAGCGGCAAGGATCGCGCCACACCGATCGGCTCGACCGGGGTGTTCTCGTCCGCGACGCCGAACCTGACGAGGGACTGAGGGGCGGAGCGGTAGTCCGGGGGCGCGCTGTCGAGTCCGGCTGCGTCGAGGAGGACGAACTCTGCCGCCGAGCCCACGATGCGCAGGGTGCCCACGGGGAGGCAATCGATGATCAGCTGGAACTCCCGCTCGCGGGGGTACACCCTCGAACCGGTGATCGACCAGGCCGTGAACTCGTTGGCGGTCCGTGTGCACAGCCAGTTCTGCTGCGCGACATCCTTCACCCGGAGCAGGGCGGTGTTGCCGCGGAGGCGCGAGGATTGACGCAGTTCGAGGAGCACGCCGACCGATCCGCCCAGCACATCGACGATGACCCGGGTGATCTGGGCATCGATGAGAGCGTCGGGCGTCAGGAAGGGGTTCTCCGCGTCCGGGAGCGCCGGAAGTCCGGATGGTATGCCGATCAGCAGATCATTCGCGTTCATGCCCCGTCGCTCTCCCCAGAGGTCCCCAATATGTTGAGATTACGCGACGCGCTTTCACGAACTCTGTGCACGGAGTGTGAACCGGTCGCCCCCTCGGGTAGTCTCGCCCGCATGGCCACCGCAGCGACGCAGACCCATAAACGCGAAGCCTTCAGTTCGCGCAACGTGTTCATCCTCTCGGCGATCGGATCGGCGGTCGGCCTCGGCAACATCTGGCGCTTCCCCTACGTCGCCTACGAAGGCGGTGGCGGAGCGTTCCTCATCCCCTATCTGTGCGCGCTCCTCACGGCCGGCATCCCGCTGCTGTTCTTCGACTACGCGATCGGCCACCGCTTCCGCGGGTCGGCACCGCTGGCGTTCCGGCGGCTGCACCGTGCGGCCGAGCCCCTCGGATGGTGGCAGGTCCTCATCTGCGTCGTGATCGCGGTGTACTACGCCGTCATCGTCGCCTGGGCCGCGATGTACACGTGGTTCTCCGCCCAGCTCACCTGGGGCGCGGGCAACGAGGACGCCTTCTTTTTCAGTGACTTCCTGCAGTCCCAGAAAGTCGCGGACGTCGGCGTCTCCACCCAGTTCGTGCCGCAGGTGGGCATCCCCCTGGTCGCGGCTTGGCTGATCGTCATCGTGATCATGGCGTTCGGAGTGAAACGCGGCATCGGCCGGGCGAACATGATCCTGATGCCTCTGCTCACCCTCATGTTCGCGATTCTCGTGGTGCAGTCCCTCTTCCTTCCGGGGGCGATGGACGGTCTGAACGCGTTCTTCACCCCGAACTGGGAGGCCCTGGCCGATCCCGGCGTCTGGGCCTCCGCGTACGGCCACATCTTCTTCTCGTTGTCCGTCGCTTTCGGCATCATGGTGACGTACTCCTCCTACCTGAAGCGCAAGACCGATCTCACCGGCTCGGGACTCGTCGTCGCATTCGCGAACTCCGGCTTCGAGATCCTCGCCGGGATCGGCGTCTTCGCGGCTCTCGGCTTCATGGCGCAGGCGCAGAGCACGGAGGTAGCCGGTGTCGCCTCCTCCGGCATCGGACTCGCCTTCGTCGCCTTCCCGACGATCGTGTCGCAGGCGACAGGCGGGTCGATCATCGGCGTCCTGTTCTTCGGCGCCCTCGTCTTCGCCGGTATCACCTCGCTGATCTCGATCCTCGAAGTGATCGTGGCCGCGCTGCAGGACAAACTCGGCTGGGCTCGAGTGCGTACCACGCTCACGGTCACGATCCCGCTGGCGATCATCTCGATGGCGCTCTTCTCGACGACCACGGCCTTGTCGGTCCTCGACACGGCGGATGCCTTCGTCAACTCCTTCGGCATCATGGCGGTCGCGCTGGTGGCCGTGATCGTCGTGGCCTGGCTGCTGCACAAGCTGCCGGTGCTGGCGGAGCACCTGAACCGGCGTTCGAGCTTCCGGGTAGGGACGATCTGGAAGGTGCTCGTGGGCATCCTCGCACCGGTGGTGCTCGGGTACCTCTTCATCAGCGAGCTCATCGCCAAGACGTCCGAGCCCTACAGCGGCTACCCTGCCTGGTTCCTCGCGATCTTCGGCTGGGGGATGGTCATCGCCCTGGTCGTGCTGGCGCTGATCCTCTCGGCTCTGCCGTGGAGCGGGCGTTCGCATGCGAAGGACGATCCCGAGTACGACGAATTCCTTTCGAAGGAAGAATACGAACCCGATGCGGAGACCTCGGCGATCCCACTGATCGACACGACCACGAAGGGAACCGGCGCATGACCACGACGGCGATCGTCATGATGGTCATCGCGATGGTCACGGTCTGGGGCGGCTTGGTCGCCGGGATCGTGAACCTCGCTCGTCACCCGGAAGAAGCCGAGACGGAGCCCGCTCCGCCCGTCGAGCTCTGAGCGGGAGATGACCGCATCCGACCGCAGAAGTCGGGCACGGGTGTCGGACCCCGGTGCAAGACTGGGCACACGATCCAGGGAGGCACGTCATGGCGGCGATCGACCCGAAGAAGACGCTCGATGCGTACCAGGCGAAACGGGGTGAGTTCCGTGTCGTCGAGGTTCCCCCTCTGCAGTATCTGGCGATCGACGGAGCGGGGGATCCGAACACGGCTCCTGCGTACGCCGAGGCCGTCTCCGCACTGTTCCCGGTGGCGTACACGCTCAAGTTCGCCAGCCGGAAGGAACTCGGCATCGACACCGTGGTGATGCCACTCGAAGGACTCTGGCATGCGCCCGACATGGAGTCGTTCACCTCGCGTCGCGACAAGTCGGCGTGGCTGTGGACGATGATGATCATGGTCGGCGACCACATCACCGCGGAGATGTTCACCGACGCCGTGGAGGCCGTGGCGCAGAAGGCGGCGAAGAAGAAGGAGCCGTTGCCCGCACTCGGAGGCGTGCGACTGGAGACCCTCGACGAAGGAATCTGTGTGCAGACCCTGCACATCGGCCCCTTCGATGACGAGGGTCCTGTGCTCGACGATCTCCATCACCGCTTCATCCCCGAGAACGGGCTGCGGATGCGAGGGCGGCACCATGAGATCTATCTGAGCGATCCGCGTCGCAGCGATCCGGCGAAGCTGCGCACGATCCTCCGGCAGCCGGTGGCACCGGCCACCTGACGCCCGCACGACTGCGTCGTGAAATCAAGCCTCTTCTGGCGGTGCGCCGTGACGGATACTCTTCATCGATGAGCACGGTCAAGCACGCCGCACGGGTCGCCAAGGATTCCTCCGCCTTCCGAAGGATCGCGCGCGCAGGCTTCGTGGTGCTCGGGCTGATCCACGTCGTCCTCGGCTCCATCGCCATCTCCATCGCCGCGGGCGCATCCGGTGACGCGGATCAGGACGGAGCGATGGAGCAGATCCGTCAGAATCCCGTGGGCGGGTTGCTGCTGGTGCTCATCGCCGTGGGACTGTTCGCCCTGGCGGCCTGGCAGGTCGCGAGTGCCTTCCTCGCGACCGATCCCGCCGAGACGAAGAAGTGGGGTCAGCGGATCAAGCTCGTCGGCATCTCCCTCGCCTACCTCGTCGTCGGAGGCATGGCGTTCATCTACGCGGTGGGTGGCCACGCCGACTCGGAGAAGGCGTCGAAGACCCTCAGCGCGGTCGTGCTGGCGGCCCCCGGAGGAGTGGCACTGCTCGTCGTCATCGGCCTGTCCGTCGCGGGAGTCGGGGTCGGCTTCATCGTCGGCGGGTTCACCCGCGGGTTCGAGAAGCTGCTCGACCTCCCCTCCGGAGTCGCCCGCGGCGGTATCGTCACGCTCGGCGTCATCGGGTACTTCGGCAAGGGCATCGCCGTCGGGGTGACCGGGGTGCTCTTCGTGGTGGCGGCCGTGACGCAGGACCCGGAGAAGGGGGCAGGGTTGGACGCGGCTCTGCACAGCCTGCTGGTGCTGCCGTTCGGGCCCGTCCTCCTCGGTGCCGTCGGGGTGGGACTGGCGGTCTACGGGGTGTTCTGCATCGCCCGTGCGCGGTTCGTCCGCATGTGAGTCCGCGTGCTTCGCGCCGGCCGCTCAGGCGCTCACAGGTTTCTCGCTCCACACGAGCAGGAACGCGCCGAGAGCGATCATGAGCCCGCCTCCGGTCGCGCCCATCGCTTCGACTCGACGCGGAGAGCGGCCGAACCACCCGCGCGCCGCACTGGCGAGAAGCACCCACACCGCGTCGCAGGTCACACCGATCGCCACGACGATCACACCGAGCACGAAGAGCTGGGCGGGCACCGACCCGGCTTGCAGGTCGACGAACTGCGGCAGGATCGCGAGGAAGAACGCGATCGACTTAGGGTTGGTGACGCCGACCACGAATCCTTCGAGGAGCAGACGCCATCCGGAGCGTCTTGCCTGCTCCGCGACGAGAGCGCGCGCCGCGTCTTTCCGGTGGCGGATCGCCTGGACGCCGAGGTAGACGAGGTACCCGGCGCCGAGCACCTTGATGATCGTGAAGAGCAGGACCGATTGCGCGATGACGGTGCCGACACCGAGTGCGACGCCGACGACGAGCACGATCGAGCCGGCGGCTGTCCCGAGGATGCTGAGGAATCCGCCCATCCGGCCGAGCGACATCGCCCGTCCGATCGTGAACAGCACGGTGGGGCCGGGGATCACCACCATCACGAACGCCGCCGCGATGAGGGCGAGCAGTGTGTCGGGGGCGATCATGGGTCGAGCCTAGAGGGGCGGACGTCCGCGGTCGAGCGGTCGTGCGGGCCCACGCCTGTCGTGCAGGTGGGAAACTGGAACGATGAGCGTTTCTTCCGGCGTCGACGTGATCGCCCCCCTGAGTGAGGACGAGGTGCGGCGAATCCGTGAGGACTTCCCGATCCTCCGCACACAGGTGCAGGGGCATCCCCTGGTGTACCTCGATTCGGGGGCGACCGCGCAGCGCCCGTTCGCGGTGCTCGACGCCGAGCGCGAGTTCTCGACCACTCTGAACTCCGCCGTGCACCGGGGCGCGCACACTCTGGCAGCAGAGGCGACGGAGCTGTTCGAAGAGGCCCGCGGCACGATCGCACGGTTCGTGGGGGCGGACGAGGACGAGATCGTCTGGACATCGAATGCGACGGAGGCGATCAACCTCATCGCGTACTCGCTCTCGAACGCGTCACTCGGGCGTGGGGGAGCGGAGGCCGAACGATTCCGCCTCCGCGAGGGAGACGAGATCGTCACCACCGAGATGGAGCACCACGCGAACCTCATCCCGTGGCAGGAACTCGCCGCGCGGACCGGGGCGACGCTGAAGGTCATCCCGCTCGACGACGATGGCGCGCTGCGGCTCGACGTCGCCGCCGACCTGATCACCGCACGCACGAAGCTCGTGGCGTTCACGCACGTCTCCAACGTGCTCGGCGTGATCAATCCGGTCGAGACCCTCGTCACCGCGGCCCGCGAGGTCGGCGCGCTGACCGTGCTCGATGCGTGCCAGTCGGCGCCGCATCTCCCGCTCGACGTGCGGGCGCTCGGCGTCGACTTCGCCGTGCTGTCCGGGCACAAGATGCTCGGCCCCACCGGGATCGGCGCGCTCTACGGTCGGCGCGAGGTGCTGGCCGCGATGCCCCCGTTCCTCACCGGCGGGTCCATGATCACCACGGTGACGACGACGGAGGCCGAATACCTTCCGCCGCCGCAGCGGTTCGAGGCGGGCACGCAACGGGTGTCGCAGGCCATCGCGCTCGCCGCGGCCGTGGACTATCTGACCGAGGTGGGCATGTCGCGCATCGCCGCGCACGAGGCCGCGTTCGGTCGGCGCCTCGTCGACGGTCTGGGTGCGATCAACGGGGTCCGCGTGCTCGGCGCCGACATCGATCGCCCGCGCGTGGGCCTGGCGAGCTTCGACGTCGCCGGTATCCACTCCCACGATGTGGGGCAGTTCCTCGACGACCTCGGTATCGCCGTGCGGGTCGGGCACCACTGTGCGCAGCCGCTGCATCGGCGCCTCGGAGTGACCTCGTCCACGCGGGCGAGTACCTACCTGTACACGACCGATGCCGAGGTGGACGCCGTGATCGAGGGCGTCGCCGGAGCGATCGACTTCTTCCGGAGGGGCGTATGAGCGACCTGCAGAACCTGTACCAGGAGCTGATCCTGGACCACTCACGCACTCCGCACGGATACGGTCTGCGTGACGAGATCGCGGCGCAGTCGCACCAGCTGAACCCCACGTGCGGTGACGAGATCACGCTGCAAGTGCATCGTGGTCCCGACGGCGGCGTCGAGGCGATCGCGTGGGAAGGGCACGGATGCGCCATCTCCCAGGCGTCGGCGTCCCTGCTCGCCGAGCTCGCCGAGGGGCTGACCGTCGCGGAGCTCGAAGTGCGGATCACCGCGTTCCGCGAGGCGATGAGATCGCGGGGGAAGATCGAACCGGACGAGGAGCTGCTCGGAGATGCGGCCGCTCTCGGAGGGGTGTCGAAGTACGTGGCCCGCGTGAAGTGCGCCATGCTCGCCTGGGTCGCCGCGGAGGACGCGCTCACACGCGGGTGAGGTGCAGGATGGACGCATGCCTCTGCAGCTGAGTCCTCTGCCCGCCGAACGCTTCGAGGAGTGGCGCAGCGCGGCCAGGCAGCGGGTCATCGACGGCAACCGGGCGTCGGGGTACCGGATCGGCGCGGACGCGGTCGACTTCGCGGACGCGTTCTTCGCGGAGCTGCTACCGGACGGCCTCGCGACCCCGACCGTGCGGATCCTGCGCATCGTGGACGAGCACGAACGCGAGCTCGGCACCCTCTGGCTCGCGGTCGGCGAACACAAGCTCTTCCTTCTGGAGCTCGCCGTCGAGGAGCCGCTCTCCGATGCCCGGAACGATGATGTGCTCGCGCAGATCCTGGCGATCGCGAGGGACCGGGGCGTGGCGCGGATCAGCGCACCGCTGTTCCCGCACGACGCGGCGGGTCACGCTCTGCTAGAGGGGCGCGGGTTCGAGGTGGCGTCGATCCAGATGGTCCTCGAGCCGTTGCCGGTGCGGGAGGTTCCCGTGCACGTGGACGTCGTGCCCATGACGGCCGAGCGGTTCCCCCGGTTCGTCGCCGCCTCGGAGAAGGGGTTCGCCGACGATCTCGTCGCCTCCGGCCGATACTCGCCCGAGGAAGCGGCGGCCGAATCGCATCGCCAGCTGGTCGCGGAGCTTCCGGAGGGAGTGGAGACGAAGGGGCAGGCACTGTTCACCGCCTCGGTGGACGGTGCGGAGGTCGGGATCCTCTGGCTCGGCATGCGCGTCCGTGACGGTCGCCCTCATGCTTTCGTGCTCGACATCGAGGTCGACACCGCTGAGCGTCGCAAGGGATACGGGCGTGCGCTGATGCACGCCGCCGAACGCGAGGCCCGCCGGCTCGGTGCGGACTCCATCGGGCTGCACGTCTTCGGCTTCAACACCGGCGCGATCGACCTGTACGAGCAGCTCGGCTATCGCCGCACGGAGGAGAGCCTGCTTCGGGAGCTCTGAGGCGCGTCAGCGGAGGACGCGGAGGGAATAGTCGTGCGCGAGCTGCGTTGGGCCGAACATGACAACTCTCGGAATCATCGGTGCAGGACACATCGGCAGCCAGGTCGCCCGGGTGGCGGTGGCGAACGGCTATGACGTCGTGATCGCGAACTCGCGCGGGCCGGAGACCCTCGCCGACCTCGTCGCCGAGCTCGGACCGCGGGCGAAAGCGGCCACCGCGGAGGATGCCGCCGCCGCAGCGGACATCGCGGTCGTGACCGTGCCGCTCCATGCGATCGACAAGCTCCCGGCTGAGCAGCTGGCGGGCAAGATCGTGCTCGACACCAACAACTACTACTTCGAGCGCGACGGGCGCATCGAGGCTCTCGACAAGGGGGAGACCACGACGTCGGAGCTCGTGCAGCGCGCGCTCCCGACGTCGAGGATCGCGAAGGCGTTCAATCACATCTACGCGTCCGAGATCACCGCGGACGGCACGCCGGCCGGGACCGCTGATCGACGCGCGCTGGCCACGGCCGGTGACGACGCGGAGGCCGTCGCGTTCGTGACGCGCTTCTACGACGAGGCCGGCTTCGACACGGTCAACGTCGGGCCGCTCAGCGAGTCGTGGCGGGTCGAGCGCGATCGTCCCGCGTATGTCGTGAGGCAGAACGCCGCGGAGCTGACCGCGAACATCGCCGCCGCCAACCGGCTGCCCTGATCGGATCCCGGGCGGGCGTGGGGGTGCATCGCGCACTCGTCGTGCCCGCTCGGGCGCGCACGGCCGGGCGTGTTGGGATACCAAAGAGTTGATGATCCGACCGCGGAGTGCGAGAATGCCCAGATGGCGGGGGCTTTGGGGGGAAACGGTGAACTCGAGTCGGTGAGGGTCACGAGGATTCTCCGTGACGACATCGTGCTCGGGCGGCGCGCCCCCGGCTCCCGGCTGGTGGAGCGCGACATCGCGGCCGAGCTGAACGTGTCCCGCCTTCCCGTCCGCGAGGCCATCCGCACGCTGGTCGCCGAAGGGGTCGTCGTCGCCCGCCCCCGCACCTGGGCCGTCGTGCGCGAGTTCACGCGACGTGACATCCAGGACTTCGCCGAGGTGCGCGAGGCCATCGAGACGCTGATCTTCGTCTTCGCGGCGGAACGGCACGACGAGGCCGGCATCGCCCGGATGCGCGGCGCCTATGAGCGCGAGCTCGCTGCCGCCGAAGCTGACGACGCCGAGGCCGCGAGGATCGCCGCAGCGGAGTTCCACGAGATCGCGGTCGAGCTGGCCGGGAACGAGATGTTCGGGGAACTCATCGCGGTGTTCCTCACGCGTCTGAGGTGGCTCTTCGGTCAGCACGACGACCTCCTCGCGATGGCCGACGAGCACCGCATCATCCTGGAAGCCATGACGGCTCGTGACACGGGAGCGCTCCGCCGCATCATCCCGGCGCACCTCGCAAGCGGCCAGGCCGCCGCGGAACGCCGCCTCGCGCGCAGCAGCGACCTGATGGTCTGATCGCGACGACGGTCGGCCGCGCGAAGTCAGGAGCAACGGCGACGGCATCGGTTGTATATTGGTGCGATCGGAGTCGGTCCGGAAATGTTGCGCTGTTCTGGGGAGCGAGATGCGGAATCTTGCTGTCGCGGTCGGATGCCTGTTGCTGCTCGGCGGAGTGGTCGTCGTGGCGCTCGCCGACCAGGAACGTGCAGCCGCTGTCGACGCCGTCAAGGCGGAGATCGTGAGAGTCGAGCGTGCTCTGGACGAGTCCCAGGGCGAGAATCTGGATCTGGCTGAGAAGCTCACCGCCCTCCGCTCGCAGATCGCCGAGCAGGATGGCGAGATCGCGGACACCACGGGGTTCCTGCCGTGATCCGGCGGATGCTGGCGGTCGTGGTCGCGATGACGGTGATGCTCTCCGCCGGGGTGCTCGCGCGGGCGAACGCGCTGGACCAGGAACGTGCGGTGGCGGTGGCCGAGCTGAGCTCCCTCACCCGGGAATACCACGAGACGACCCAGCGCACCGACTATCTCGATGGGGCGGTCGATCGCGCCGAGCGGGACACCGCGGAACGCGCGGCGGTGCTCGCCGTCCGCCCGGCCTTCGTGACCGAGCTCACCGCCTTCGCCGCCGCTCTGGACGGGGCACGCGGGGTGGTCGACACGGCCGCGCACCGGGCCGCGGCCCTCTCCGCCCAGCAGACGGTGCTGGCCGAGAAGGTGAACCCGGACACCGTGACGGCGGCGACCGCGACGGTGCACGCGCTGACGGAGAAGGTCGGCACCGAGGTTCAAGCCGCACAGGCCGCGCTCGCCGCGCAGAGCGCCGGACCGGGAGGGCCGGCCTGGACCTCGAGCGGTCCCGGCGGTTACGCCCGGGTGCGGGCGGCACTGGACCTCGTCGGGGGTGGCGGGGTCGGGTTGTACGAGTCCTCGTCGTGCGCCGGCGGGAGTGCACCGGCATGTGCCAACAGCAACGGGTACATCAAGTACCGCGCCGACATCGCCAACTGGAGCTCGGGCCGATTGAACTGGGCGATGGCGCACGAACTCGCGCACATCTACCAGTTCCGGGTGTGGGGTGCGCTGACGTCGTCGGGTGCCTATGCTTCGATGTTCGGCGGCGACCCGGAGTTCCTGGCCAACTGCATGGCCGCCGTCCGGGGCTATCCGGGCTCGGTCGGCTGCAACGGCGAGCAGCAGGCCTGGGCGTCGGGGATCTGGGTCGGAGCGGTCCGCTGAGGCGTCCTCACGCCACCGGGGTGGTCGTGTCGACCGCGTCCCGCAGGGGGCGCCGCATCACTCGCCAATAGGACGACGGCAGGATCCGCACGAGGACGTCGATCAGGCGCGCCTCGCGTCCGACCATCGTCCTCGCCGCCCGCCGCTCGGTGGCCCGGACGATGCGGGCGGCGGCCTCCGCGGGCTCCGTGTGGTACATCGCGGCCTGCGCGGCGGCGGCACGGGCGGCGACGGCGGGGTCGATGGCCGCGGCGTAACGTCCGTGCAGGATGATCCCGGTGCGTACACCCGAGGGGTAGACCGCGCCGACGCTCACCGACGTGCCTTCGAGCTCGTGCCGCAGAGCCTCGGAGAAGGCCCGCACGGCGAACTTGCTCATGGCGTAGGGGATGCGTCCGGCCGGGGAGGCCAGAGCGTAGACGCTGGCGAGATGGGTGATGTGCGCCGCGGGTGCCGCGCGGAGCGCAGGCAGCAGCGCCTTGGTGATCGAGACCGTGCCCCAGAGGTTCACATCCGTGAGCCAGCGCATCTCTTCCATCGTGAGCTGGTCGAGGTTGCCGAGCATCGACGACCCGGCGCACGTGATCAGTGCATTGATCCGCGGGTGTGCGTCGCCGATCGCGGCGGCGGCGGTGAACACGGCCTGATCGTCGCGGAGGTCGACGACGTGGGTCGTCACCCGGCTGTCGTGAAGCTCTCCGGCGATCGCCTCGAGCGCTGCGGCATCGTGGTCGATCAGGGCCAGGTGCGCTCCCCGTGCGGCGAGCAGCCGGGCGATGTCGGCGCCCATCCCGTTCGCGGCTCCGGTGATCACCGTGGTGCTGCCGACGAGATCGAGGTGTCTCATGTGTCTCCTGCGGGCGCGACCCGGGTGCGAACCCGCGGATGTCGGATGGGTGGGGCAAGCTGATTCCGAACCATTCTGGCCGACACCGGGCCGTAGTGATACCGGTACGCTCAAGGAGAGGAGGTACCGGTGGGACGGACAGCGGATGCCATCGCCGAAGGCGTCGCGATCGCGACCGCTGCCGCGCGCCTCGCCGTGAAGAACCACATCCTCATCGGCACCATCGCGGAAGACGGCGTCTTCGACATGGACAAGTACATCGACGATGCGCGCGAGGCGCTGCGGGCGATGGCCGAGGAGTCCGAGGAGGCCGCCGCCACCGTCACTGCGCTGCGAAAGCGGGCGAGGGGGAGGCACTCCGATCCGGTGGGCACGCACGACTATCGTGACCGCGACGTCCGCAACCTCCGACGCCGGGCGAAGCAGTCCACCGGGGTGGCCGAGCGCCTGCGCGAGATGATGCAGGATCACGACAGCCTCGCGCAGATCGTGGAAGAGGCCAGGGATGCCGCCTGGGCCGATGTGCGGCACAACCTCGACCGCCGGTTGCGGGTCGAGGGCATGCGCCCCGACCATGATCCCGACTACGGGCGAATGCGTGAAGCCCGTATGCAGGCGCTGCGTCTCGTCGACCTGCAGGCACTCTCCTCGGAGCAGAGAGCGAAGGCGAAGCGTCGGAAAAAACAGCAGAAAGCTGCGGCGGCCGGGGACTGAGGTCCCGTTTCGCTTTCGCGTCTGGACTGTTGTAGGCTGTTCCACGGCCCGCTGAGCGGGCTGGGCGCCCGTAGCTCAATGGATAGAGCATCTGACTACGGATCAGAAGGTTAGGGGTTCGAGTCCCTTCGGGCGCACACTGTGTTGAGACAGTACAGAAAGTCCCCGTCGCGAAAGCGGCGGGGACCTTCTGCTGTTCCGGGTCGTCGACCCGGTCAGAGCAGGCTCGTGATCGCGGGATCGCGGCGCGCGACCTCCGCGGACGTCGACACGATCGCCTTCCGCATCGCTGCCACGGCGATCGCCGGAGTGACGTCCGAACGGTGGGCCAGGCTGACCGTCCGCGTCATCATGGGGTGCGAGAGTCGCACCGACCGCAGGCCCGGCCGATCGAAGAGGACCATCGCCGGCACCACGGCGACGCCGAGGCCGCGCTCGACGAAGCGGAGGGCCGTGTCCATCTCGGCCCCTTCCAGCACGGGGTGAGGTGTCAGGCCGGCCTCACGGAAGGCGGCATCCGTCGTCGCGCGCAGTTCGTAGCTCTCGCCGAAGGTGATGAGGGGGAGAGCGGCCAGCTGTTCCAGGTCGATGGCAGGTCCATCCGTCAGCGGCGGCTCCGCAGCCGAGGACACCACGACGAGCTCCTCGGCGAGCAGCGACATCCTGGCCAAGCTCACGCCGGCCGGGGGAAGACCGTCGGACGCGGTGATGAGCGCGATGTCGACGGCGCCGACGGCGAGCTGTTCGACCAGGAGCCGTGAGCCGCTCTCGGTCAGGTGCAGGTCGACATCGGGGTAGGCGGCGTGGAACGAGCTGACGGCCTCGGCGACGAGGCTGATGCACAGGGTGGGCGGAGCCCCGAGCCGCACGCGTCCGCGGCGGAGTCCCGCCAGCTCTCCCATCTCATCGCGGATGGCATCGGCATCGGCGAGCATGCGCTGCGCGCGGGGGAGGAGCGTCTCTCCGGCGGCGGTGAGCGAGATGTGGCCCCGTGCCCGGTGGAACAACTCGGCGCCGAGCTCACGTTCGAGGGTGGAGATCTGACGACTCAACGACGGCTGTGCCAGGTGCAGGTGCTCGGAGGCGCGGGTGAAGTGTCCGAGACGCGCGACCTCGACGAACCCGCGGAGTTGCTCGAGGTTCATGACCATAGTCTACGCGTATCGTTTCCAGTGAGACTATGCATTGGAGTTATTAGGATCCCCTAATTAGCGTGGATTCCATGGCTACGCGCGAACGTCAGATATCCACCACCGTCCTCGTCATCGGTACCGGCGGATCGGGGCTGCGAGCGGCGATCGAGATCGCCGAGCACGGCGTCGATGTGCTCGCCGTCGGCAAACGGCCGCGGCAGGATGCGCACACGTCCCTCGCCGCCGGAGGCATCAACGCGGCGCTCGGGACCATGGATGCGGACGACAGCTGGCAGCAGCACGCGGCCGACACCATCAAGGAGAGCTACCTGCTCGCGAATCCGCACACCGTCGAGATCGTGACGCAGGGCGCGGAGCGCGGCATCCGTGACCTGGAGCGCTGGGGCATGGACTTCGCTCGCGAAGACGATGGGCGCATCTCGCAGCGGTTCTTCGGTGCGCACACCTTCCGTCGCACGGCCTTCGCCGGCGACTACACGGGCCTCGAGATCCAGCGCACGCTCGTGCGCAAGGCCGAGCAGCTCGACGTGCCCATCCTCGACCACGTCTACATCACCCGCTTGCTCGTGCGCGACAACGTGGTGTTCGGTGCCTACGGATTCGATCAGGCCGATGGCACTCGCTACCTGATCCACGCGGACGCCGTGATCCTGGCGGCCGGTGGCCACAATCGCATCTGGCGGCGCACCTCATCCCGCCGCGATGAGAACACCGGCGACTCGTTCCGTCTCGCGGTGGATGCGGGTGCCCGACTGCGCGACCCCGAACTCGTGCAGTTCCACCCGTCCGGCATCATCGAGCCGGAGAGTGCTGCGGGAACCCTGATCTCGGAAGCCGCCCGCGGAGAGGGCGGGATCTTGCGCAACGCCCTCGGCGAGCGGTTCATGGCGAAGTACGACCCCGAGCGGATGGAGCTGTCGACCCGTGACCGCGTCGCGCTCGCGGCCTACACCGAGATCAAGGAAGGCCGAGGCACGGAGAACGGCGGTGTGTGGCTCGACGTGTCGCACCTGCCCCGCGAGACGATCATGACCCGGCTCCCCCGCGTCTACCAGACGATGATGGAACTGCAGATGCTCGACATCACGACCGACCCGATCGAGATCGCCCCCACGGCGCACTACTCGATGGGTGGCGTCTGGGTGCGACCGGAAGACCACCAGACCGATGTCGACGGGCTCTACGCGATCGGTGAGGCCTCGAGCGGACTGCACGGCGCGAACCGACTCGGCGGTAATTCCCTCATCGAACTGCTCGTGTACGGCCGCATCGTCGGTCAGGCGGCCATGGAGCATGCCGCGGGCCTCGATGCCCAGCGCCGCTCGGCGACGGCGGTGGCCGAGGCGCGTGCCGAGATCGACGACCTCCTCGCCGCGGAGGGGCGCGAGAACGTCCGGGCGCTGCAACGCGCGATCCGCAACCTCATGACCGAGTACGCGGGGGTCGTGCGTTCCGAAGAAGGGCTGCTCGCCGGACTCGCCGACCTCGACATGATCGAAGGGCGGATGGAGGACATCGGGATCCACCCGGACATCGCGGGGTTCCAGGACCTCGCCCACGCCTTCGACCTCAAGGCGTCGGCACTCGCCGCCCGCGCCACCCTCGAAGCGGCGCTGGAGCGTCGGGAGACACGCGGATGCCACAACCGCAGCGACTTCCCCGACACCGACCCCACGCTGCAGGTGAACCTGGTGTGGTCGCCGACCGCCGGCGTCACCCGCGAGGAGATCCCGGAGGTCGCACCCGAGATCGCCGAGCTCATGCGCGAGGTCGACACCGAGGGCAAGCTCGTCGAGTAGTCCGCCCAGGGCCCCGCCCTATCGTCGAGACCCCGCCCCATCGTCGAGACCCCGCCCCATCGTCGGCTGCAGGGTGGGGTCTCGGCGGCGACCGGGGGTCTCGGCGAACGGATCAGCCGGCCTGCGGCTCCTCGGTGTCGATCACGCCGATGCCGACGGCCTCGTGGTCGGGCTCGGGCTCATCCCGCTTCGGCGCGGTGGGTTCCTCGCCGGGGTCCTTCTCGGTGCTCGGCTCTTCGAGTTCCTCGGTGCTCGGGACCTCGCTCGGGTCGGCGTCTTCCGGCGACTCGGCCTCGGAGGGGGTCGTCGCCTCTGCCTGGCTCGTGTCCGAAGAAGGGCTGGGCGTCGGAGTCTGCGCTTCAGGAGAGAGCTCGTCGGTGGGTTCCGGCTCAGGAGTGGTGTCGGTCATGGTGACCCCTTTCGGCGATGTCCTCGGACCACGATGCCCCGCCCGCGCGCTCGCCGGAAGGGGGTTGACTCCCCGTCGAGTTAACCGAGGTGAACCGAACCGGTGAATCCGGCGTAGCCTGGAAGGGTGACAGCGTACGTCTCGGCCTTCGACCTCTTCTCGATCGGAGTGGGTCCCTCGAGCTCCCACACGGTCGGACCGATGCGGGCGGCTCTCGATTTCGCGCGACGCCTCACGGCGAGCGGTGCACTGGCGCGAGTCGGCCGTGTCGAGGTCGCGCTCTACGGCTCGCTCGGTGCAACGGGGATCGGCCACGGCACTCCAGACGCCGTCGTCGCCGGGCTCCGTGGGCTCACGCCGGAGACGTGCGACCCGGCTGAGGTCCGTGCCGCCTGGGCCGACCTCCCCGCGGGTGCCGTGATCCGCATCGACGGCACCCACGAGGTGCCGTTCGTGAAGGACGACATCGTCTTCGCGCCGCGCACCCGGCTTCCCGGGCACCCGAACGCCATGACGATCACCGCGCGGGATTCAGCGGGCGATGTCGTCGCCGAGGAGACCTATTACTCGGTGGGCGGAGGATTCATCCGCAGGGACGGTGAGGAGGCGAAGCTCGCGACCGCGGGGTTCCCGTACTCGTATGCGGATGCTGCCTCGTTGCTCGCCCTCTGCGACGAGAACGGGCTGTCGATCGCCGAGGTCGCGCGACTCAACGAGGCATCCGTGCGCAGCGAGGAAGAGGTCGCTGCCGGACTCGACGCGATCTGGGATGCGATGGCGGGTTGTGTCGACGCCGGTCTGCACGCGGAAGGAACCCTCCCGGGCATCCTCAAGGTGAAGCGGCGGGCCGGAGTGATCCGCGGTCAGCTCGAGGCGGTCGAGGCCGACGGGCATCGTGAGCTGCCGGGCGAGTGGCTCGGCGCCTTCGCGCTCGCGGTGAACGAGGAGAACGCGGCAGGCGGACGGGTCGTGACGGCCCCGACGAACGGAGCCGCCGGTATCCTTCCGGCCGTCGCGATGTACTGGTGGCGGTTCCTCGCCGATTCGGGGCTGGGAGCGGGCAACGCGGTGACCCCCTACGGTGAACTCGTCGGCAGCGCGCTGTTGGGATTCGAGTCGGATGTGCGGACGCTGGAGAGCGCCAGCGGTCTCGACGAGGAGCAGATGGCCGAGGCGAACCGTCGCCGTGGCATCCGCCGCTTCCTGCTCACTGCGACGGCTCTGGGATCGCTCTTCAAGGCGAACGCGTCGATCTCCGGAGCCGAGGGTGGATGCCAGGCCGAGGTCGGATCCGCATGCGCCATGGCCGCCGGCGGACTCACGGCGGTGATGGGCGGTACGAATCGTCAGATCGAGAACGCGGCGGAGATCGCGATGGAGCACCACCTCGGTCTCACGTGCGACCCGATCGGCGGGCTCGTGCAGATCCCGTGCATCGAACGCAACGCGATCGCCGCGTCGACGGCGGTCACGGCGGCCCGACTCGCCCTGCGCGGCGACGGAAGCCACTACGTGTCCCTGGACGCCGTGGTCGAGACGATGCGCCAAACCGGTGCCGACATGTCGACGAAGTACAAGGAGACCAGCGAGGGCGGTCTCGCGGTCAACGTCATCGAGTGCTGACCGCCCGATCGTGATCGTGTCCGCGGGTGGCGATAGCCTCCACGAGACGTCACGCGCGGAGGGAGCACGATGGATGCGTTCTGGGAGCCGAGCTCTCGCCGTCGACGGCAGCAGCCGGTGGTCGCCGTTCGGCCGAACGATGATGCCCCGACGCCCGACGGGGAGTGGCCGACGAACATCCCCGCCGTCGCCCAGGTGCTCCGCGAAGGGATCGACCTCGACCCCGGAGTGACCTTTCTGGTGGGCGAGAACGGCAGTGGCAAGTCCACTCTGGTCGAAGGGATCGCGCTGGCGTATGGACTGTCGCCCGAGGGCGGGTCACGGCAGGCACGGCACCGCACGCGCGCGACGGAGTCGCCGTTGTCGGACTGGCTTCGATTGCAGCGCGGAGTGGGGGCGAATCGCTGGGGCTTCTTCCTCCGCGCCGAGACGATGCACTCGTTCTACACGTATCTGGAAGAGAACCCCTCGGCCAGCGGTGACGTTCCGTTCCACGAGATGAGCCACGGGGAGTCATTCCTCGCGCTGCTGGACAGCCGGTTCGACGAGCCGGGCTTCTACTGCCTCGACGAGCCCGAGGCGGCCCTGTCCTTCACCTCGACGCTCGCCCTCATCGCGGTGCTCCGCCGCATCGCCGACGAGGGGGGCCAGGTGCTCTGCGCGACGCATTCGCCGGTCCTCGCGGCCCTCCCCGGCGCGAAGATCCTCGAGGTCGGGGAGTGGGGCGTGCGTCCGGCGGACTGGGATGACCTCGAGATCGTGGAGCATTGGCGCTCGTTCCTCGACCACCCCACGCGTTACCTCCGTCATCTGCTCGACTGAGCCCGGGTCGATCGCGGGGAACGAAGTCGTAGGCTGGCGGGCATGACCGAGCAGAAGTCACCGCGCCGGCGAGGACGCCCGAGAGGTGCCTCGGACTCACGGGCGCGCATTCTGGCGGCCGCGGTCGACGACTTCGCCGAGAAGGGCTACGACGGGGCGACGGTCCGCTCGATCGCGGCCCGCGCCGGTGTCGACTCCGCGCTCGTGCATCACTACTTCGGGACCAAAGCCGACCTCTTCGCCGAGGCCGTGGGCATCCCTCTGCGTCCCGACATCGACGTGCCGCGGATCCTGGCCGGATCTCGCGACGGCGTCGGTGAGC
Organism: Microbacterium sp. IO18; assembly: GCF_049099505.1. Lineage (NCBI taxonomy): Bacteria > Bacillati > Actinomycetota > Actinomycetes > Micrococcales > Microbacteriaceae > Microbacterium > Microbacterium sp. IO18. The sequence goes on along the minus strand of NZ_JBMJAF010000001.1, from coordinate 1,655,742 downwards.
GACTCGTCCGGTACGTGCTCGAGGCGTTCGAGCAGCCGGAGGTGCGCCGGCGAGGGGTCATGCTGATCCGCACCGCCGTGGGGAGCCGGCTGACGACCCCGTTGCTGGCCGGCTTCCTCTCGCGCGAGCTGCTCTCCCGCGTCTCTCGGAGTCTGGACACCGACGATGCCGATCTGCGCGCCGCTCTCGTCGCCTCGCAGATCGCCGGCATGCTGATCGCCCGCTACGTGCTGCGGCTCCCCGCGCTCGCCGGTGCATCGGTCGATGAACTCGTCGGACGAGTCGGTCCGACCGTGCAGCGCTACCTCTTCGACTGAGGGGGCGCAGGCGCAGGCGCACAGACCCCGTTGACGCCATCGGTACTCGGGCGCATAATTCATCACATGATGAATAACCCGGCTGTCGAGATCTCGCAGCTGCGTGTGCACCGCGGCGCCGTCCAGGTCTTCGACGGGATCGACCTCACGATTCCGCGCGGGCAGATCACCGGCCTGCTGGGGCCGTCGGGGTGCGGCAAGACGACTCTCATGCGCTCGATCGTCGGCGTGCAGAGGATCGCCTCCGGAGACGTCAGGGTCCTCGGAGAGCCGGGCGGCTCGCGAGGGCTCCGGCACCGGGTCGCCTACGGCACGCAGGGCGCATCGGTGTACGGCGACCTCAGCGTGCGTCAGAATCTCACCTCCTTCGCCTCGCTGCTGAAAGCCCCGAAGGGCGACGTCGATCGGGTCATCGAGGAGGTCGGTCTCGGGCCGCAGGCGGGGCAGCTCGTCGACGCCCTGAGCGGAGGACAGGCGACGCGGGTGTCGCTCGCGGTGGCGCTGATCGGTGCGCCCGAGCTCGTCGTGCTCGACGAGCCGACGGTGGGACTCGATCCGGTGCTGCGCGCTGAGCTGTGGACCCTCTTCCGTCGTCTCGCGGATCGCGGGGTGACACTCATCGTGTCGAGCCATGTGATGGATGAGGCCGTGCGCTGCGACCGGCTGCTGCTGATGCGGGAGGGGCGGATCATCGCCGACACGACTCCGACGTCGCTCCTCGCAGACACCGGGACGACCGACGCCGAGGCCGCCTTCCTCGCGCTGATCGAGCGTGACCGCGCGGCCGGCCTCGGAGACACCAGGAGGTCGCGCCGAGATACGCGCGGGACGCACGGGGAGGTCGGGGAATGAACGGCCGCCGGATCTTCGCCACGGCAGGCCGCGTCCTCACGCAGTTGCGGCATGATCCGAGGTCGATCGCCCTGATGCTCATCGCGCCGAGCCTCCTCGTGGGGCTCTTCGCCTGGTTGTTCAGCGACCAGGAAGGTGTCTTCGACCAGGTCGGCGGTGCCATCCTGGCGCTGTTCCCGTTCATCGTGATGTTCCTCATCACCTCGATCACGACCTTGAGGGAGCGCCGCTCGGGCACGCTCGAGCGGTTGATGACGACGCCTCTCGAGAAGGCCGACTTCATCCTCGGCTACGCGCTGGCGTTCGGAGCGATGGCGGTGGTCCAGGCGGTGATCACGGTGTCGTTCGCGGTCGGGGTGTGCGGGCTCGACGTCGACGGGCCGCTGTGGCAGCTGGGCCTGGTCGCGGTGGTCGACGCACTGCTCGGCACCGCGCTCGGCCTGCTCGCGAGTGCGTTCGCGCAGACGGAGTTCCAGGCGGTGCAGTTCATGCCGTTGCTGGTGTTCCCGCAGATCATCCTCGGGGGGCTCTTCATGCCCCGCGACCAGATGCCCGACGTGCTGTACGCGATCTCGGACTGGCTGCCGCTGAGCTACGCGATCGACACGATCAATGCCGTGGCCGCGGGGGACGAGGGCTGGGACGTGTTCGGTCCCTTGCTGATCGTCGTCGCCTTCGCCGTCGGTGCCCTGGTGCTCGCGGCGCTCACGCTGCGGCGGCGTACACGCTGAAGTCTCGGTCCGTTCCGCTGCTCAACGCGCGGCGCGGTTCTTGGTGTGCTTGGTCGGCGTGGCGGCCCACGGGTCCTCTGGCCAGGGGTGCCGCGGGTAGCGCCCCCGCATCTCGGCGCGGACCTGTGCGTACGGACCGGACCAGAACGAGGCCAGGTCGTCGGTCACCGCGAGCGGGCGCCCGGCGGGGGACAGCAGGTGGAACAGCACCGGCACGCGCCCATCGACCAGCCGAGGAGTCTCCGCCCACCCGAAGCACTCCTGGAGCTTGACCGCGACGACGGGCCGTGCCGACGTGTCGCCGTCGGGTTCCGGGTAGGTGATGCGGACGCGGGATCCGCTGGGCACCTCGAGGCGCTCCGGGGCGAGTTCGTCCAGGCGCACCGCCTCCGGCCACGGCAGCAGGCGGCGAAGGGCGGACAGCAGGTCGAGTCGTCCCACCGGGGTGCCGGACGCCAGCGCATCGAGTTCGGGTGCCAGCCAGGCGTCGAGGGTGTCGACCAGGCCCGCGTCCGAGACATCCGGCCAGGGGTCGCCGAGCTCGCGCCGCAGCAGCGCCAGTCGACGGCGCAGCGCCTCCGCGCCGTCGGACCACGCGAACATGCCCAGTCCGTCGCGGCGCAGGGTGCGGCGGACAGCATCCCGCCCCTCCTGCGCGGAGGCCCGGACCGGGACCGACGTGCGCAGGATCGCCCCGAGCCGCCGTTCGCGTCGGGCCTGGACACGGCCTCCGCTGAACTCGGCCTCGACGCGGTCCGTCAGGAGGTGGTCGGCGGCCTGCTCCATCTGTGACTCCGTGAGCGCCGCTGCCGCGCGGATGACCGCTCCGGACCCGGCTGCCGCGCGCCCGGAGGCGCGGGCGACGTCGGCGACGGCGAGCCATTCGACCGCCGCGAGCGGGCCCGTCACTCCTGCTCGCGTCCCGGATGCGAGCAGGAACGTCGCTCCGGCCGCGGTGCGCTCGACGCGGCGGGCGATCCGCTCGGGAAAGGCCAGGGCGATCACGAGCCCGACGCCGTCGAGATCCGCAGAGGCGTGTAGTGCCGGTGGGGCCAGGCGTTCGAGGCGATCGACGTCATCGCGCCATCGGCGGGCATCCGGCGTGCGTCCGCCCCGCAAGGAGATGAGGGCCTGTGCGACGTCGGCATCGGCGACTCGCAGATCGCCGCCCAACAGCGCGACGACCTCCGCGGCGAGGCGTCTGCCGACTGCCGGACTGCCGTCGCGGAGCGCGCGGGCGAGTCGGGGATCGGTCGGAACGCGGGCGAGGGCGCGACCTTCCGCGGTGGCACGACCCTCGTCATCGATCGCGCCGAGACCGCGGAGGACCGTGAGGGCATCGGCGAGGTTCTCTGCGGGCAGCGGGTCGATCATCCGCAGCCCGGCGCCACCGGGGGATCCCCAGCACGCGAGCAGCAGGGCCGCATCGGCGAGGTCGATGACCGCGATCTCGGGTACCGGGCGCGCGGGAGCCGCCGCGTAGCTCCGCTCGTCGACGCAGCGGAGCACGGTGCCGGGAGCCTGGCGGGTGGCGCGTCCCGCTCGTTGCACGCACGACGACCGGGATGCTGCGGTCGTGACCAGACCCGTCATTCCTCGGGAGGCGTCACGCAGCGGATGCCGCGACAAGCAGGTGTCCACGACCAGGCGTACGCCCGGGACCGTGAGCGAGGACTCCGCGAGCGAGGTCGTGACGATGATGCGCGGACGGTCTTTCGACGTACGACCTCGGATCACCGCGTCCTGCTCGACCGGCGGGATGCGTCCGTGCAACTCCCGCACATCGAAGGTCTCGCTCGACTCCCGGATGCGACGGGCGATCTCCGACACCTCCCGGGCGCCCGGTGCGAAGACGAGGACGTCGGCCTCCGGATCCTCCGCGATCTGCGTCAGGGCCGCAGACGTCGTGACGCGCGCGACGTGGTCCAGGAAACCCGAGGTGACCCCACGCTCGTCGAGGCGCGGTACGGGGCTCGGGGCCCAGCGCTCCGTGAGGGGGAAGGCGGGCACATCGTGGTCCACGATCGGGGCCGCGGCCGACTCGCTGCCGAGGACCGATGCGATCCGCTCGGCGTCGAGGGTGGCGGACATGGCGACGAGCACGAGGTCCTCCCTCAGCTCACGCACCTCGGAGAGCAGGCCGATCAGGAGATCGGTCTCGAGCGCGCGCTCGTGCACCTCGTCGAGGATCACGGCGTCCACGCCGTCGAGGCCCGGATCGTCGAGCATCCGCCGCAGGAGCACGCCGGCGGTGACGAACTCGATCTGCGTCGTGGGAACCGCGGAGCGCTCGCCGCGGACCGTGAACCCCACACGCGAGCCGAGCGGCGAGCCGTCGAGGTGGGCGAGTCGTCGAGCTGCGGCACGGGCGGCGACGCGGCGAGGCTGGGTCACGATCACGCGACCGGTGCACCGCGAGGCGACGAGCGGCGGCACGAGCGTGGTCTTGCCTGTGCCCGGCGGTGCGGTCACGACCACCGAGCCACCGGCGTCGAGGGCCGCGGAGAGCTCGTCGAGGGCGCCCGCGAACGACAGGCCCGCGCCGATCGCGTCGAGATCGAAGGCGGCGGGCATCATCCGTCCAGTCTGCCGCGTCGGGTCAGCGGCCGGAGCCGTTCACAACTCAGGAGAAACGCGCCCTGCCGGCCCCGAGCGGCCCTCACCGGCTCCGACCACCTCGTTCTTCCTGAATTGTGAACGGGCGAACGGGATGCCGGAAGCGAAAAACGGATGCCGCGACCCGATCGGCCGCGGCATCCGCTTCGTGTTGCGTGGGTGCTACTCCGCGGCGGGAGCAGGCTCCGTGGCGGGTGACGCCGTGGAGGGCGTCGACGCACGCGCGGGGGACGGCGTCGGAGGCGTGGCCTCGGCGACACCGGCGCCGAAACCACGGCCGACCGCCTGGCCCTGGATGATGCCCGCGAGATCGAGGCCGGTGGCCGAGTGGACGCTGTCGAACACCGAGCGGAGGGCCTTGGCGTTGTCGGCGCCGACCACGTTCGATGCGCCGTCCTCGCCGGAGCTGCCGATGATCGACACGTTGCCGATCGCCGCGTAGCCCTTCGAGAACTCGGCCATGATCGAGGGCAGAACGTCGAGCACGCGCTGCGAGAGGAAGGCGTCCTGGTTCGAGGCGATGGCCTTGGCCTCGGCCTCGAGGGCGCCGGCACGCGCGTCACCCTCGGCGCGGATGGCATCGGCTTCGGCGCTGGCACGCAGGCGGCGGGCTTCCGCTTCGGCTTCGGCCTGGGCGCGGAGGGCGTTCGCCTCACCGCTCGCCTTCGCGATGGCGGCGGCTGCTTCACCCTCGGCACGAGCCTTGTCAGCCTGCGCCTGCTGCTCGGCGATACGGGTGCGGGCTTCGGCCTGCTTGACCTGCTCGATCGCGGCGGCCTCGGCCGCGCGTTCGCGGGTGTAGAGCTCGGCTTGAGCGCGGGTCTCCGCCTCGTACCGCTGGGCGTCGGCAACGCGCTTGACGTCGGCGTCGAGCTGAGCCTGCTTGTTCTCGGCCTGCTGCTGCAGAACGGCCTGCTCCGCCTGAGCGCGTGCGAGAGCCTCTGCCTGCTCTGCTTCGGCACGTGCACGTCCGATGCCGGAGTCGGCGTTGGCGGTGTTGGTGTCGAGCGCGGTCTGCTCGATCAGGTTGGCTTCCTGGTTCGCGATGTTCTTCTGGTTGATCGCGCGGTCGGCGTTCGTCTGCGAGATCTCGGCGGCCTGACGCTTCGCCTGGATCTCGGGGGCACCCAGCGACTGGATGTAGCCGACCTTGTCGGTGATGCCCTTGATCTGGAACGAGTCCAGGATCAGTCCCTGCTCGGCGAGTTCCTGCGAGACATCGGCGGCGATCTGATCGGAGAACTTCTTGCGCTCGCGCATGAGCTCGACGACCGACAGGGTCGCGACGATGCCACGGAGCGCACCTTCGAGCTGTTCGGTGGTGAACTGCTCGATGGCCTTGTCCTGCGATGCGAAACGCTCGGCAGCGCGGCGCACGTAGAGCGGGTCGGAGCCGATCTTCACGATCGCGACGCCGTCGACGTTCAGCGTCACACTGTCGAGCGACTGCGCCTCGGCGTTGAGGGAGACCTGACGGGAGCGCAGAGAGATGATCTCGTGGCGCTGCGTGATCGGGTTGACGAGCGACTTGCCGTTCACGATCACGGTGACCGGCGACTCCGCCAGTTCCGAACTGGTCGTGCCGTCTGCGGCGATGACTGCGCGTTGGATCTTCTGCTTGCGCCCCGAGATGACGAGGGCTTCGTCGGCTCGGGCGACCTTGATCCAGCTGCGTGCGAACAGCAACAGGATCAGCAGCAGGACGACGGCGATGACGACGCCGATGCCCACGATGACGAGGATGCCGACGATTCCGGCGATCTCCATGAATGACCTCCCTGGTTCCCCCCGAGGGGGCGGTCTGACGTGCCCGCCGAATGCGCAGGCGTATGCAACCCACCCTGCCAGAAAAGGCGGAGGTCGTTCTCGGCGCCCACAGGCGCAGGTCAGCGGGAGCGGAGCTTCTCGGCGAGGTCGCGCAGAGTGCGCAGCTCATCGTCGTCGAGGCGCGACATGCGCTCGGCGATCGAGCGTCCGTGCACGGTCGCGAGTGCGCGGAACGCCCTGGCCCCTTCGTCCGTGGCGCGGATCAGGGCGCCGCGACCGTCGTCGGGATCCGAGCACTTCGCCACGAGACCACGGGTGACCATCCGGTCGACCAGACGAGAGACGCTCGGCTGACTGATCAGCATGTTCGAGGTGATGTCGCGCAGCCGTGCGGTCATGTCGGGGGAGCGGGTGACGGTCAGAAGCACGTCGTACTCCGCTTGTGCGAGGTGGTTTTCTTCAAAGTCGGCCAGCATCGCGGTGAACACCTCATGCTGTGCGCGGAACAGGCTCTCCCAGGCTTCGATGGCGAGCTTGCGGTCGGTCATCCTCACAGAATAGTGGGAACAGTAAAGGGCCGGTCGGAGAGGCTCCCGACCGGCCCTTGTCCCTTGCACCAAGAGTGTCCTGCAATCACATGCGGTGAGTGCCACAGCAAACATTCACCGTGTGATCACTGTATAACGGCGAGATAACGAATGCAACGGTTTGGTCACGGAATCTTCGGGTTTCAGCACAGAGGCTGTCCGATCTCACGAAAAGTGTCGGAGTCTCACGAAGGCTGTCGGAGAGTCTCACGAAAGTGTCGGAGTCTCACTAGACGTGTCGGAAGAGCGGCGTGTCGACCAGCCTCGTTGGGTGCCGGACATAGTCTGCCCGTGAGCAGATCCCCAGTTGGGGCATCTTTGTCAGGGCTCAGGACATAGGCCAGTACCGCTCCCCAGGAGAGAGGCTGACTGCCGAATAGGAAGTATCCGTCGATGTCGATTGGATCCCTATGGACCTGACTCAGCAGTGGCCTGTTCCTCCCACCACTGAAGCGAACCGGACGCGAGCTCGCGTTGAGTACCGTCTCGATGGCGTGCAATTAGAACTTGACGCCGTCGACTGCGACAGCGTGCCCTTCGAACGAGGCGATCCCGTTCGGAACTTTCCCAGTTGGCGGCTCAAGCGGCATTACGACGGCTACCACTGGATGGGAGCGCTTGGCGCGTCTGTCGGATTCGAGTCGCTGACGGAGCGGGGCTGCCTCATCGAATTGGACCGCACCCCGGGCGTGGTTGCGATCGCCAGCCAGCCCATGTGGATCCGATGGACCACGCCCGACGGCCCGCGCGAGCACTGCCCGGACTACTTCGTGCGTCTGGACGACGGGCACGCCGTGCTGATGGACGTCAAGCCGGCGACTCAGATCAAGGACGACGTCAGAAGACAGTTCGACATGACAGCGGTGTTCGCCGCTGAGCGCGGCTGGCGGTATGTCGTCTATGACGCGGAATCGGTAGTCCGCGAGGCCAACCTCCGATTCCTGGGCCCGTTCCGAGACTGGGCGAGCAGCGAAGAACTGCCAATGCTCCCAGAAGATGGGCTACCCCTGGCTGAGGTAGCTGCGCTGCTCGGTGTCGGATCCGAGGGCTTCGCACACTGCTACGCGCACCTCTGGTCAGGGGCGCTCGAGGCAGATCTCGATCAAGCCCTCAACATCAGAACGATCGTGTGGCAAAGGAGCGTGTGATGCGCGTTGTAGTTGGCGGGTCGCTCACGTGGCGTCAACGCAAGTTCTCGGTCTTGTTTATTGAGAAGGATTCGGCGATGCTCCGAGATGAGGACGGAAGTGAGGTCGAAGTCGCTCTCGACGAGCTTCGACATGATGCAACACCGGTGCCTAGCGACACTTCAGGTCTGCTGAACCTTTCTCTGCAGGTGCAGGACATCACGCCGGACATGGATCCGTGGCTGCAATCGTGCATACGCATCGAGGCGACCCGAGAAGAGATCGGGGTCGGGAAGGCTGTTGAAGCAGAGCGCGAGTGGCTGGAGGTGCGCCTAAGTAGAACTGTCTCCACGCGCGCCGTGGAGCGTCGGCTTAAAGCGTTCCGAGAGCAGGGGACGACCACTGCAGGCAAAGGCTCCCCACGCAAGAGCACATGGGATCCACGCCTCGTCGAGGCCATCAACCACGTACTCGGAGGAAAGAGCCGCGCCTCGACTGTGAGTCGAACTACAGCGATCGAACAAATCATGAGGCGCGTCGAACGTCTCCACGGCGATGCGGTGAAGCTGCCGAGCCGAGCGACGTTCTTCCGACTTCTCGAAGCAGACGAGCACGGGCAATTCACCTTCGGTTCGGCCAAGACTCGCGAGTCGCTTGCGCTTCAACCCGACGGCACATTCGGCACTCGCACCGCACTGCGTCCCGGCGAACTGGTCGAGATGGACTCCACGCGGATCGATGTCATGTTGCGGATCGATGACGAAACCGTCGGCCGGCCCGAACTGACGATTCTCCTTGACGTCGCAACTCGCTCGATTCTTGCCGCGATGCTGCGCCCCGAAGGGACGAAGAGCGTCGACCTGGTGGCTGTCCTTGCACGGGCCCTGGTGCCCTATGGCCGGCGTATGGAAGGGGTTCGCGAGACCCGACAGCTGATTTCGACGGCATGGGCTGACGATCAACTGATCGATCAGGAGCGATTTGAGCGATTGCGTCTCGCGCAGCCGTATGTGTTTCCCGACACGATCACCACCGACCGCGGACGAAACTATTTGTCGCGGCATTTCCGCGCTGCGTGTGAAACCTTGAATATCTCGCTGATCACCTCGGCGCCGCACACACCAACGGACAAACCGCACGTAGAGCGAGCGTTCGGGGCAATCAACTCAATGCTGCTGCAGCACGTGAAGGGATATGTCGGCCGCAGCGTCGAACATCGCGGTCGCGACACAGACACGGAATCCGACGAATTACTGACGATCGCACAGGCCCAGGAGCTCCTAGAGGACTGGATCGCGGTCGAGTGGCAGAATCGTCCGCATGACGGACTGCGGGACCCGTTGCATCCGCGTATCAAGTTGTCGCCGAACGAGATGTGTCGCGCGTTCCGTGCTTACGTGCCCGAACTCCACGTACCGCTGACGCGAGACGACTACATCGCGCTGCTACCTGTGGACTACCGAGTTCTGAACCGCTACGGCGTGCGCATCGATAACCGCGTCTACAACTCCGAGCGGCTCAAAGGCCTGTGGAGGCGCAAGTCTCCTGACAAAGCGCGGAACGGCCGATGGCCGATCCGCGTAGACCCCTACAATCTGCACGTCGTCTGGCTCGAGCGGGACGGCGAGTTCATCCCTCTGAGATGGTCCAATCAGGTCCATGAACTCCCGATGCTGGGTGATGTCTGGCGGTACGCCCGCACGTCGCGCTCCGGTGATGTCGCTGAGCTCGATGCTGAACGTCGCGAGCTTGCGATGGCGATCAAGGCGTTCGCCGGTCAAGGGAATCCAGCCCCTCGAAGCAACGGTCAGAAGCGAAGCGGGCGAGAGCGCGCTCGATTGGCAGCGATCGCTGAAGATCCGATGAACTTCACCAGTGTGAAGAGCATCGAGGACGAGAAACGACCTGCTGACGGTGACAACTCGTCCATCGAGACCACCTCTACCGAGGAATGGCCTAACAGCGGTGGCTTCCCTCTCATCGGAGACAGGCTCGACGAGGTGCGGCGGAGGATCGACGAATGATCGAGATCGCGACCAAGGAAGGCTGGCGCGAGCACGTTGACACCGCGTATGAGCGCCCGGCGCCGGTCACATCCGAGGAGCTTCGGGCCATGAGCTTCGGGGACCGCGCGTTATACAACCAGGGACGAGCTCAATACTCGCAGGCAGGCGCCTTCGTGCGGACACCGCAGTTCGAAGCCTTCCAGCGAGCCGTTCGGGATCGCGTCATGCTCAACGCCTACCGACGAGTCGGGAAGCTAGGCCTGATCCTCTCGGGGGAGCCAGGCCAGGGCAAGACCACTTCGCTAGTCGAGATCGGTAGAGCACACGAACGCAGGCGGCGAGACACCGGCCACCCGGCTGCGGGGCCGGGCATGCTCCCAGTCGTGTATGTCGCGGTACCCGCCCAGTGCTCAGCCAAAGCTCTGATGCATGAGTTCGCCCGATTCCTTGGTCTCCCGGTTCTCGGCAGGATGACCTACGGGGACCTGCTGGAAGCGGTCTCGAACGCCCTGCGCAGATGCTCCACCGAACTCGTCTTGGTCGATGACGTGCATCACCTCGATCTGAAGTACCGGCAGAACGTCGAGGCATCCGACATGCTCAAGCAGCTTTCTGAGCGATGTGGAGGCACGTTCGTCTACGCCGGAATCGCAGTTGAGGGGACCGGACTTCTCGACGGCTCACGTGGTGGGCAGATCGGGAAGCGATTCGAAGTGCACGTGGCCTTACCATTTCCTTTGATCTCGACCGCGGAGAAGGCTCGCTGGGGTGATCTGCTTCTCGCCATGGAGAGCTCACTGTGTCTAGCAGAGCAACGGCCAGGATCGATTCTGTCCGCGGCGCCGACACTGCACGCGCTGACGGGCGGGGAGATCGGACTGCTCAAGGACCTCTTGCAGTTCGCTGCCCTGAGCGCGATGGACGACGGAACCGAGAAGCTCGATGCGGCCGCATTCGAACGCGACCTTGCCCGCCGTCAGACGGCCGCAACGCTCCACACAAGCAAGCCGCGACGATCGCGAACGCCTGCGAGTGCGGCATGACCTCGCGTCTCGGGCTTCCGATTTCCGTTCGCCTGTATCCGGGGGAAACGGCGGCGAGCTACTGGGCGCGGCTTTGCGCCGCAAATGCAATCGGCGAAAAGGACCTCTGGTTGGCGTTGCGACGCGAGGATCGAACCCTCCCAATTCGGGTGACACCGAGAAGCGCCCTCTGGAAGATCGAGGCGTTAGGTGGGCTTCCGGATGGTGCATTGTTCCGCGAAGCCGGCGGTCGCGCCTGTGAACATGGTGGCGCCACGCGTCAAGTCGAATGCCCGAGTTGTCGCATGATTCCGGCAGCTGTGGCTCTCTGCAGACGGTGCGCCGGAGGCGATCAGGTCACAGTCGCGCGTATGCACGGTCCGGTCTGCGTGCGACACCGGAGGTGGCACGGAAGCGGTCGAGATATTCCCCTGCCGGGGAGGCACAAGCACCTGCTCGCGCAACGCCTGCTGAATGGAACTCTCACTCTTCGAGGTGTGCCGTATCGGTCACCCGAAGTTGATGCGGCCGCGGAGTTGCTGCGACTGCGAAATCTCGAAGGTGGGTGCGCAGCTGAACTTCTGGATGACGAGATTCCTCAATTTCCGCGGCGAATCGCGCTCACTGCGCGGCTCACTGACGCTCGTCTCGCGAACGTTCTGATGTCGCAGGGTCTCGGTGGGTACGCACTGGCAATGCTGTTCGATCGCGTAGTCGCCGCGCACTCTCTAGGGCATCGCGCCGTGGACGGCATCTTCGACAGCCTGAGGATTCAGGGACGGGAACTCTGGATCGGCAGGTCCGCGGTCGCTACGCAAGGCGGCTGCGTGCTTACGCCCGCTGCCAGGCGCATGCTTCCGAGGGTCAAGGCGATCAGGGCGCATGTGCTGAACCATCGTGTGGAACTGAGGTCGAGGTAGGCATGCGAACTTTTCCCTGTCGTGTGATTCCGCTGCCCGGGGAGACGCCTACCGGTTTCCTAGCTAGGTTGGCCGTCGCCAACTCGCTCGATCTCAGCGCGCTCACCCACTATTTGGAGCGGACGGTTGGTGCCAACAGGTCGAGCTCGACCAACGCTCGATTCACATCTGCGACTGAGGCAATCGGTGCGCTGCCTCCCGGATACTTCGCCAAGGAGCGCGCACGCTTCCGTCTGTATCGGCGCTGCCACCACGTTCGGTGGATGCTTCGACGCTGCGCCACGTGCGAAGTTGTTGATCGCGCTCGCTCCGCGTGCTTGGTATGCAGCGACGGAAACCCGACTGAGGTGTTCAGTAGGGGAGGTGGGTTTTGCATTCGCCACCGTCGATGGCACTTCCTCGGTGAAGATGAACTCCTGTCCACCCCGTCGGCGTGCCATCGCGCCGAACAGTCGATTTCAGGAATCCTTTGGAGACGCGGGGTGACGATGCACACGGGCGAATACGACCTTGCCCTGCGCTTGATCATCGACAGCTGGCAAGAGCGACCTGACGCGCGCTGGCTCCGAGCCTCGTGCTCGTATGCGCCGGCAGTTGACCTGCTCGTGACGCTAACGCACCCTGACGTCACGCTCAGCTTGTTTGCACTCGCCGAGAGCGACTCCCAGCAGGTCGAAGGGCTTATCGGGCTCGTCGTAGGCATTGGAGGTGGAAGCCGGACGGCGGAACTGGAATCGACCGCAGCCACGGTCGTAGCGGTTCACCGCGCCGCGATGTACACCGCGATCCGAATGCCGAAATCGAGCGGGGCGACGGTATCGAAAACGCCATTTGAGAAGGGGGTCGCGGAAGCGTCCTACCGTGAGAAAGCGGTTCTCCTGCGCCACGTCACGCGCTCCGGCAGAAGAGCGGACATCGTGGAGCGTGCTGTGCGTGCGGCACCTGCATCTCGGGTCGTATCCCGGCGCATCGTTCCCGGCTGGGCTGACGATGCACCGTGGGTCACGCAGGGGACTGAACAGCGCTCAGCGACTTCGAAGATCGGGAGCGTTCCCCGGGACCAGATCGGTCAAGGTGATGCCGAGCACCTGGGTGAGAGCCAGGAGAGTTCGCAACGTCGGGTTAGCCGAGTGGCCGGGGCGTGATTCGCCCTTCTCGTACTTCTGATACGTGTACCGGGTCAGCCCGGCGCGGTAGGCCACGTCTTCCTGGCTCAGATTGGCTTTGTGGCGAGCAGTGCGAAGGGAAGTGGCGAAGCGCTGCGCGAACGCAGCCCAATCTGCTTCCAAGTCGTCGTTCCGCTGGCGCACCTTCCAAGCGTCTAGATCCGGGCGCTCATGTTTGGCCTAATCGGTATGGCATAATTTGGGAGGCCATACGAAACAATCATCATCTTCGTCGGATTGCTCCGCTACTCCCTGCACGTGTGCTGCCCATCCCGGTGACTGGCGGTCGCGCCGCGGGATCGGCCCGTGCATGCGACCGCGAAATGTGATGGTGTGCGTCATGTGTGAGGCGTTCCCGATCTGGTGGCAGGACATCACGAGTCCGCCGCCTACAGAATGGGTGTACATGTTCGAAGAGTTCACCGGCGATGACACCGCGGAGGAATGGGCACTGGCTGCCGCCATCTTCATCGCGCAGACTCGACGCCGCACGGGCCTCGGTCCGACGTTCGCCGAACTCTTCACCCACCTGCTGCCCGACACCGGTGGATTGCCGGGTCCTTTCCCAGAACTCGAGTTCATGGAGCGCCGACGGGTGGTCACGGGATTTCGAGGTCACGCCGCTATCGAGTGGCGTCGTCGAGGAATGATTAGCTTCGACAGGGCCGTGATGCGCAGTCTGCGCGTAGGGCGCGCGTTCCGTGAGCATTCTCGACTGCGGCAACAGTCCCGAGCGTCCCTAGTTGCCCGTAACGGTTCGAAGCATTCCACACTGGTCCTGCTTGCGGAGCCGCTGGAGGTGGCTGACGAAACGAACGAAGGTACGTAGGCTCCCATCGAGCCGAGGTACCCGTGAGCCACCACTAGCCCGTTCGAGTCGTCTAGAGCGTAGAACGTCGATCAGGAGGGGACGATATGACTGAGAACGCTCCGCCGGGGCTTCGGCGGATCATTGCTCGTATCGAACCTGGCTGGCCTCAGCTCATCGATGTGAGTTCCGGCTGGTACCCGCTTCTCGACCGGCTTGACAGAAAGCTCGCGGCGATCGCTCCGGGCTACGTCGTTCAGCAGGTCAAATCAAAGTTCGGCTCTCTGAGCTTTTACGCTCGGGCATCCGAAGACGTCTACGACTACAACAACGAGTTCAGCGAAGCCATCCTCGCCGCTGAGTGGGAGAGCACGACGACCTGCGAAGAATGCGGGGCGCCGGCGAGGACCTACACGATCCGAATGTGGGTGTGGGCACTCTGCGCTTCTCACGCTCGTGCCAAGGCTGAGGAAGCCGCCGAATGAAGCCCGCAGTGCCCGGCGGGTGTTCAGAGTCCGAGCTGCTCGGCTAGAAACTGATCAATTCGCCCAATATCGTCAAGGGTGACGCCCACGAACTTGTCGGGGCGGACGACCAGCGATGGGACCTCCGTCATTGCGGTTAGCCGTTGCTCAGCGTCCTCGGGAGCTTGATCGTCTGCCCACACGACTGCGTTCGGGCTCGTCTGCCGAATGTGCGAGATCAGGCTCGCCGTCCGCCATCCACGCTTGGGCCAGTTCTGCCAAGGCACGTACGGGCCGATGAGCTTGCCTCGCAACGGCTCGCGGATCAACCAGCCGACCTGATCACGCGGCCACGTCGTCAGCCAGGCGACCTGCACGCCGGGTCGCTGGGCGAGGTCGTCAAGTGCGTCCACCAGGTCATCGTCGACCGTCATCCAGGAACGCCAGCCTTCATCGTTCTGATGCAGCGCGCGCTCTTCCTCGCGGTAGATCCTGGAGATTGTGCCATCGACATCGAGCGCAAGCAGTGCAGTGCGCTGATGAGAGCGCCTATTCACGATCAGACATCTCTGCGTGAGGTTGCGTTGTCGGACGGGCTTGGTGTTCGGCCGTCTTGGTGTGACAAATGGGGGGCTCCGAGGTGGCCATAGCGCGAGCCTAGGAGCATCGTGGCTCAGGCGCGAGTCTCTCCTCGCATGGAGTATGACGGTCGCGGAGGAGGCGATAGCCGCCACGCGCAGTTGCACGCCATCGGCAACAGCAGCGGGGACTGGCTCACCCGCTGTCTGGGTGGGTCGTGCTCGTTGCCGAGGGCTGCGCGCAGCTGCTGCTTCGCTATAGAGACAGGAACCTCGTGGTCGACGGGTTCATTCGTAGGACGACTGTTGCTTCGTTCGAGCGCAGTTCACGGAATACAGTTCACCCATGACCAGAGAGTGGCCCCAATACACAGGTTCCAAGAAATCAGTGCGTCGCGCGGGCGAGGTTCTTCGGTCACCTAGTGCGTCCGTCGAGCAAAAGTCGGAAGCCCGAGAACTCGCAAAAGCGTGGCGCTCTGCACACCAGTATCCGATGAACACTTGGCAGGTGCGGGTACGGAACTACACCAGAGGCGATGGAGACGCTCTAGTCGCGCAGAGGCTGAAGCGCCTCCCGTCGATCGAACGAAAGCTCGCTCGCTTCGAGAACAGCCAACTCGACACGATGCAAGACCTCGGTGGAGTGCGCGCCGTGCTCGCGGACGTCGACCAGGTCCGTGCGGTCGAGAAACTGCTGTTGAGCAGACCGGGCAACCACGTTTTGAAGCAGCACGACGACTATTTATCGATGCCGAAGGACGACGGGTATCGTTCGGTTCACATTGCATACGCGTACGGCACGCGTCAACCAACACCCTGGGACTCCTACCGGATCGAGATCCAGCTGCGAACTCGGCTGCAGCATTTTTGGGCGACGGCAGTCGAGACCGTCGACCTGTTCTCCGGCCAAAACTTGAAGTTCGGGACCGGCGAGAACTGGTGGCGGGAGTTCTTCGCGTTGATGAGCTCGGAGATCGCCGAGCTCGAAGGAATGCCTCTCGTGCCAGGGACCCCTACGGCGCGAGAAGAGCGCCGACAACGCTTGGAAGATATCGATGCAGTGCACGAGGTGACAGCGCGTTTAGCTAGCTTCAAGCAAGTCATCCAGAGATCTACCGCCGAGGACGGGAAGTACATCCTCCTCGACCTTGACTTGGATGATGGAACGCTCGAGATGGTCGGGTACTCCGACGACGAGGCGGCGACCAATGCGTACGCCGACCTGGAAACGCGCACTCGGAGCAACCCGTTCCGGGACGTCGTGCTTGTATCCGTCGATGACGCGAGCAAATTGCAACAGGCTTACCCGAACTACTTCGTGAACATCGAGGTCTTCATCCATCTCGTGAATCGCGCCATCGCCGTCGGCTAGCGTCCGGAAGTGGGGAATCCGCGTTGCGCAGATTCTGACAACTTCGTTAGACAAACGCCCCCGCCGCAACTCACAGCTACCGCGTCATTCGCGGCTCTCGCGTCTCGTTTCGTGACCACTGTCGTGTGGTCGGACACACCTGCTCGTCCTCACGTGGTTTGTCGGATTCTCACGAAGCATTTCATGCACTGTCTGGTCAACGGTGAATCCACGGGCCCCGCCGAGAATGACCGCCGCACGCGCCGCGAGACGGATGCACGACGCCGACTGGAGAGTCGATTGCACGCGCATCGGCGCTGATGTCTGATGCAGGTCGTACATTGAAGCGTGCACGTCCTCTTCCCGACCCGAGGAGACCCGAATGGAAACCCTTCCGACGCAGTTCACCACTGCCGTCAGCAACGTCACTATCAGTGACGACAAAGAACGGCGCGCCATCGCCGCGCACACCGAGGTGCGTGAGCTTCTTGAAGCAGACGCCACGCTGAAGAGCTGGGACATAACACCGCTTCTCATTGGGTCCTATGGTCGCCAGACTGCCCGATACCCCGGCAAGGACGTGGACATCTTCCTTCGGTTCCTCAACCTGGGCATCGCCTTCGACCCTGCAGTCGTCTACGACGAAGTGTCCAGGGTCCTCCTGGCCGAGTACGGACATGTCGACGACGGCGGTCGGGTGACCCCGCAGCCGCGCAGCCTGAAGGTCGATTTCGCCTCCCCGAATGCGCAGGCTGACCTCGCGTTCAGCGTGGACGCTGTACCGGCTGTTCCGTGGGGCAGAGACTGGGCTATCCCCAATCGTGACCGCTCGACGTGGCAGAACGAAGCCGATCGCTGGGTTCGAACGAACCCTGTTGCTTTCGGTGAGGCCTCGCAGGCGCTGTCGACGAGCGACAAGAGCCCCGTCGTCAACGGTCGGAACGCATACAAGCCGATCGTGAGGCTGTTGCGACAGGTTCGCCATGTGCATCTTGGCGAAGCCAAGCCAGGCGGACTCTATGTCGAGGTAGCTGTGTACGAGGCGTGGCAGAACGGACGTGTGACCGGCGATTCATGGGCCGAGCTGTTCGCGTCCTCGCTTTACGAGGTATCCCGCATCTTTTTGACGGCGGCGGGCGACGGGCTCCTAGATCCGATTCTCCGCACGCCGCTCAAGCCTGCACTCGAGACTTCTGACTGCCTGCATGCGAGCCGGACGTTCGGTGCGCTCGCGGCTGATGCAGAGGAGGCACTTCGAGCGACTCCGTGCGCGGCAGCGAAGACCTGGCGGAACATCCTCGGCACGAACGACCGCGGTCAGGTGTTCCCGCTTCCTGACGGCTGCAGCGGGAGTGGTGTGCCCGTGCCGGCAGTAGCCGCCGTGAGCGCCAACGGGCCGACACGCGCTCGCGGTTTCGCGCTGCGATGAGACCGCCCTTCGTATACAGCCAACCCGCGTTTGAGGCCTTCTGTGCGGAACTGGTTATGGCCGGGTTCAGCCCAGTGCCTGGGACGCATCAGGCACGATGGGTGGGCCCATTGCCGGAGGCGCTTCGCCCGCTGACCGACCTCACTGAGATGCGGCTGTCCTTCCCGGACGGGTGGCCGGCGCTAGCGGTACGCGGCCATGTTCCCGGGTTCGTGTCTGACCATGTCATGCCCGACACGGGATACATCTGCCTTTGGGCCGACGATGACCCGGCGCAGGTCGTTGCGCAAACCTGGGGCGTGTACTTGGAGCGACTGGGAGCTTGGGCAGCGAGCGCGGCCCAAGACTTTCGACCGGAAGACCGCGCTCTCGATGCGTGGGTGATGTTCCCCGGGCGCGCCTCCCTCGCTGCCGAACTGGATATCCCGACACTGTTCGACACGCCACGCAACGGAAAGACCCATGTGGTCCATGGACGTGCCGACGGGGTGCTGACACTCAGCCGGCGGCCCGCCGAGAACTACCTGCTCTCAGGGCCGGTCTTCTTCCGAGACGCCGCGCTCGAGACCCCGCGCTCGCTTGACGACTTCCGAGCCGCATTGACACCTCGGCAGCGCAGCAACCTCGACAACGGTCTCCAGCGGCGACGTGACGCGAGAGAGAATCAACCGAGCGGCGGCTACGACTTCGCGGTCCTAGCTTGGCCAAAGTATGACCAGTACGAGGCGCTCGTGCTCACCTTCACCGGCGCGGAGGGCACGCTGGCGGCGTTCGCCAATCCCACCTCCCCCTCGGATACCGAGAGCCGCCTCCGTCGTGCGGGACCCGACGCTCCTCAGTTGCGCGGCAAGCGTGTCCTCATCGCTGGCGTCGGAGCGCTCGGCAGCCAGGTTGCGCGCACGTTGGCAACTAGTGGCGTCGGACGTCTCCGTCTCCACGACAACGACAGCATGCGCTCCACCAACTTGGTGCGCCACATCCTGCTTTCCCACTCCGTCGGGCACTCGAAAGCAGGGTTCACGAGCCTCTACATCGAGGACGTCGCGCCCTGGTGCAGGCCGACAATGCACGAGGACGTTCCGCTTCGGCCGGACGACATTGTTCCTTTATTGCGCGACGTCGACCTCGTCGTTGACTGCACAGGGGTCTTCGCCGCCACACTGGCTATCGCTTCGGCCTGCGATGAGACGAACGTGCCGCTCATCAGCGCGTCTCTCGCACGCGGCGGCGACGCTTTCCGCGTTCAACGCCAGACGGATGAAGATGTGCCGCTCATGCAGCGGACCGCGCCTGAGTTTCCACCCATCCCGCCTGGCGACGAATCAGAAGCGTTCGGGTTCCTCGAGCTCGGCTGCACTGCGCTTGTGCACAATGCGGCTCCGGCAAGCGTCCTGCGTGCTGCGTCCGAAACAACGCTGGCCTGCCTCGACCTCCTGCTCGGCCGGGCTGGGCGCACCGCAGATGCAGTGACCATACTCCGCCCCCTCGACGAAGCACCGTTCGATGTCGTCGGTGAACACAGATTCCCTACGGCGGCGCCATGATCGCGGAGCCGATCGTGTACGTGTCGGAATCGGCCCTGGAACGGCTGCGGGTTAGCGCCGCCCACTCTCACCCTCTCGAAACCGGCGGCATCCTGATTGGCGTGACAGCAGGCGACTCCCCCTGGGTGACCGAAGTCCGGACGTTCGATTCGCCAGGACGAGGCCCTGCCCAGTTCATCCTCCCGCGCGGCGTCACTCAGCGTGCGGTTCGCGACGCACGTCGAGCCGACGCGCGTCTCGGCTATATCGGCGACTGGCATTCCCATCCCGCCGACGTGCCGGCAAGCCGCACAGACCTCCTCACTACTCGCACGACGTCTCTGGCGATGCGTCGCTCAGTACTGCTGCTGGTTGCTCGCCACCGCGGCACAACCTATGCGCTGGACATGTCTATGGCGCGCGGCACCCGCATCGTGCCCTGCCGCATGATTCCAACCGGTGACCTTCCTCTACCTGCACATCAAACCGACACGACCAGTTAACCGAGGCATCATGAACATTCCTGTCAATGACGACGACATCGACGTCCGAGGTCCCCTGTTCCTTTCGTACCGACAGTCAGACGGAACGAAGACCGTCTCCTCGCTCGGATGGTTGCTGCGCGCGGCGGGGATCCCCGTGTGGCGGGACGTCGACGACCTCCCGCCCGGCGATACCGCGGACCGTCTGGAGCAAGCACTGGCCGACAGGTTGTCCGGCGGCGTAGTGGTCATCACGCCCGACATCGCAAACAGCCCCGTTGTGAAGTCCATTGAGGCGCCCGCACTCATCAGGCTAAATCGCGGCGACAATCGATTCCAACTGCTGGTCGCGAACGCCATTGAGCGCTCACCGGGCAAGGTCGACTACAGCGCACCAGACAGGCTCCTCGAACGCGTGCGTCGCGAACTGGAAGGGATCAACCAAAACCCCGTAACCGATGACGGGCTCTTCGAGATTGTCCGAGCGGCCGTCGCGCACCGCATGGCACAGCACCGTGCAATCGTGGAGGCGAACGGGTACTTCGAGCTCACGGTTCAAACCCGCAATATCGGGCAGGTATACGACCGTACGGGCGCGCAGCTCGACGTGCGGGTCCGACGCTCATCCCACGAGCGCCTCCCCTGCGCAGAGGGTCTCGACGACCTGCGGCGAGCCCTCACGCTTCTTCCGGACGCAGTCGTCACGACCGGGGCGCGGAATGTCCGAATCTCCGGCGGCGGACACTTTTCGGTCGGGTTCGCGCTCGGAGCCGCGCTACCGTCGTCACGCGTCGGCAGCATCACGGTCATCGACCAGCGCGACGCCGAATGGGCGAGCACGACCGAGGCCGCCGTGCCCGCAGTGCCTCAGCTCACCTTCGACGCGGTGGATGCTGAGTCCACGGTCGGGGGCCGTCCGCGAGTCGTCGCGTACGTCGACCTGCTACCTACCCGGAGCGACGCTGCGCCGCTGCGATTCCTCGACGACCACGTCGGCGAGTACGTCGCGAGCGCCACGATTGCGTACGCGAATGGAGGCCTCATCGACCCGGCCGATGCAGGCAGCATCGCCGCAGAGGCGATGGCACTCGTACGTCAGCTTTCCGCTCGGCATGGCAACGCGGCGGTCGACCTGCTGCTGAGATGCCCCTTTCCGCTGTCCGTGCTGATGGGCAGACTCTCGAACACGCTGCGCGTACGGCTATTCGAGTGGGATGACAGCGACGTGGATGGCGATTTCACACCGCGGTACGTCGCCGCGCTCGATGTACACGCCAGCGCTCCAAATGGGCCAATCACTTCCGCTCTGCTCCCAAGTGACGGAGGCAGCGTTGGGGGCACGGCTGGAATCGGCGCTGACGATGCCTAGGCGCGCCGTCTTGCGTGGCAGAGGGGAGTAGCGGCCCACCAACCGACAACTTTCGTGAGATCGGACAGCCACTATTGTCGTTTCTCACGAAACCTGTCGCATTCTCACGAAACCTGTCGCTGTTCTCATGAAAGGTGGCGGATTCTCGCGGATGTTGTCACACGGTCTTCCGGGATCGACACCTGTGTCAGCAACGCCGAGGTCGCCTACACATCAACTAGCTCTGGAGAAGCGTCGGAAGCGGCAAGCGATTTCGACAGTGCGGTGGCGTGGTTCGGCGGACGCATAGGGGATCTGCGTACAGTGCGAATGTGCCTCGAGACCCACGCTTTCGTACCGTTCGTGGTGCGGTCGGAGTCATGCTCGCTGCGGTGTTCGCGATCGGTCTGAGCGGGTGTGCGCCGGATCCCGTCAGCGATTCCTTCCTCAAGGGTGAGAACACCGGGTATGTGGCCGCCGACGGCGCGATCGTCGAGATCCCGATCGCCGAGCGGAGCGAACCGGTCGACTTCAGCGGCATTACTGAAACTGGTGATGATTTCGACAGTGCGGACAACGCCGGCAAGGTCACGGTGGTCAATTTCTGGTACGCCGGGTGCGCGCCGTGCCGCATCGAGGCGAAGGATCTCGAAGGCGTCTGGCAGGAATACGGCGGCGAGGATGTAGCTTTCATCGGCATCAATACCCGCGACCAGGCCGACACTGCCCAGGCTTTCTCTGACGAGTTCGGCATCACCTACCCGAGCCTGATCGACGTGAACACGGCCGAGGCGAAACTCGCTTTCTCCAAGGTTGTGCCAATCCAGGCGACACCGACGACTCTCGTGCTTGACAGACAGGGCCGTGTCGCCGCGCGCATCATCGGACCCATCGACGGCACCTCGATCCTCTCGACGCTCGTCAAAGACGCTCTGGCAGAGACACCATGAACGCCGACGCCATCATCGGGTCCGGTGCGCTCTGGCTCGCAGCCCCCATCGCGATGCTCGCCGGTCTCGTATCGTTCCTGTCGCCCTGCGTGCTCCCGCTGGTCCCCGGCTACCTCGGCTTCCTTGGTGGGGCGGTCGCGCCGGGCTCGAAGGGTGGCGCGACGAACGCAGTCGCGCCTGAGCGCCGTCAGCTCGTGCTTGGCGTGCTGCTGTTCATCCTCGGTTTCAGTGTCGTCTTCGTTCTCATCACTGCGCTGGGCGGCACGGCCGGCGTGTTCTTCCTACGCTGGGGCGACGTGGTCACGCGCATCCTCGGAGTCGTCGTCATCCTGATGGGGTTCGTCTTCCTCGGGTTGTTCAGTTTCGCCCAGCGGGAGGTCCGCTTCCACGTCGGCTCCCGGGCCGGGATCGTAGGGGCACCGCTACTTGGAGTGGCACTCGGTATCGGCTGGGCGCCGTGCATGGGTCCGACGCTTGCCGCGATCATCGCGCTCTCGTTCAACGCCGGCGACCCTGTCCGGGCCGGCTTCCTTGGCCTCGTGTATTCGCTTGGCCTCGGCATCCCGTTCCTGCTGGTCGCACTCGGGTTCGGTTGGGCGGCAAAGACGGTCGAGTTTCTCCGACGTCATATCCGGGTGGTGAACGTTTGCGGCGGCATACTGCTGATCGTCCTCGGCATCCTGATGGTGACCGGGCTGTGGACCGACATCATGTCGCGGCTGACGGCGGTGATGGGCAGCGTCATCCTTCCTCTCTGAGATCCCTAGCAGGGACGTCGCGAGTGCCGACTGGAGCAGTCCTCTCTACCCAACTGCTCATGTCGACGGCGCCAGTTCGTGATCCCGTGTCGGAGCCTTAGATGTAGACGCCGCGATCTTCCATGAATCGGACGGGGTTGGTGTAACCACCGTTGATATAGACCTCGAAATGCAGATGGCACCCGAAGGATCGGCCGGTGTCACCCGCGTAGGCGATGACCTGGCCGGAATTGACCCACTGCCCCCGGCCAACGGCGATGCCACCGGGTTTGATGTGGGCGTAACCGGTGCTGACGCCCCCGCCGTGTTGGATGCGGACGTAATTGCCGTAGTTGCCGTTGGCGCCGGCGTAGTCCACTGTTCCGGAGTTGGCGGCGTAGATCGCCGCTCCGCAGCCGTTGGCCATGTCCGCGCCGTAGTGGTAGCTCGAGGAGCAGCCCTGCGATCCGCAGATGGGGGTCCGCGGGCCGTAGCTTGAACTCCGGCCGCCCCCGTGGGGACGAACCCAACCGCCGCTCCCGGCGGAGCCTCCGCCGCCACCGTTGCCGCCTCCGTTGGCTGCGGCTTCGGCGGCTTCGCGTTCGCGACGGGCTCGCTCTTCGGCCTCGCGTGCGGCTACACCCGCCTGGTAGCCAGCGACAGTCTGCGTGGTGGTGTCTTTCAGCGCGGCGAGCTGCGCCTGCATCGTCTCGAGGTTCGCGGCTTGCTCGTCGAGAGCGGCTTGCGCGGCGTCGGCCGCTTCTTGTGCGGCAATCATCTTCTGCTCTGCGACCTGCTGTAGTCGGTCCCGTTCGTCGCGGGCGACCTTCGCCTGATCGGTCAGCGATTGGGCGGTGTTGCGCGCCGAGATTGCGTCATCGTAGACCGATCGGTTGTACTCGAGTAGCTTGTCCATGGTGCCCAGCCGGGACAGGAGCTCATCGGCGTTGGCCGCGGAACCGGAGAAGAACAGTTGCAGTGCTGAATCGTCTCCACCGTTGCGGTACAGCTGTGCCGCAACTTGACCGGCCCTTCGCGCAGAGGTTTCGGCAATCGCTGATTGTTCGTCGGCCTGCGCCTGCAGGCTCTCGGCTTCCGTGATCGCAGCGAAGTATTCCTGTTGTGCTGCGTAGAACTCGTCGGAGGCTGTATCGGCGGCCGCCTGAGTCTCAGCGACCTTCTGCGTCAAGGACTGGATCAGCCCTTCGATCCGGGTGATCTCGGCAGCCTTGGCAGCTTCGTTGTTCTTGGCGCGTTGGACATCGTCCCAGCTCGGGTACGACGCAGCGTACGCGGCTGAGACGCCGGAGCCGATACCGAAGGCAGCGAATGCAGCGACGCCGAGGGCGCCGAGTCCGAAAGCGCCACGTCGAGTAATACTCAGCTTCCAGAATGAGCCGCGTTCGGCGGGCGTGGGTGCACACCCGCATTCTTCAGCCGCCTCCGTAGCAGCCGCGGAGACGCTTCGTCCGTTCACTGTGCCCTCTCCTCGAGCTCGGCTTCGTGGATTCTGCTGCCAGGGGCGCATAGATTGGCGATGCTCGCGTTGCCCGCTGTCTGGTCTATCGTCCGTTCGTGGGGGCCGAAGTCGCGCCGACTCGCCCGTGATCTCTGATCTGTGCCCCATATCTGACGCACCGGGCTTGAGTTCGACTGCTCTGACACGAAGCTCACTCTTTCGGGTCCGTGTGGGCGTCGGCGCTCAACCCGTTGCGTTTCTTCTTCTTTACTTGCCGTACGACAACGGTGGCGGTGATCACCGCGGCACCTATGACAGCAACGGCGATGATGAGCGGGATCGCGATTGAATCCACCTCGTTCTCGCCTGCAGATGCCGCCGGGGGAGGGGTGTCCGCTGCTGGAGGTTCGGTGGTTGGCGCGGCGGAGGGCGACGCCTTTGCCGGTTGGATCCGTGATTGTTCGTTCCCGCATGCGGGTGTGTCCCATCCAAGTCCCGGCTCGATGCCGGTGGGAGCGTATGTGAACGTGAAGCTCTCGGAGATGGGGTGACCGTCGCTGGAGACGGCGTTCCACAGCACGGTGTAGACGCCCGGTTCTCCGAGTGCGACCGGGGTGGTGAGGATATTGCGGTCGATGGTGGAGCAGCTGGATTCGTAGAAGAGGCCGTCGGGTCCTTGCACTTGGGCGAAGCTGGCCTGGCTGAAGTCAATGAGTTCCCCGCTGAACGTGAGAGCGACGTCGTCAAGTTGGGCGACGGTTTCGTCTGCCCCGGGCACGGTGTCCAGGAGGTTGTCGTGCGCGAGAGCAGCGGGGGCAGGTGTAGCCAAGATTCCCAGTGTGATGAGGGCAAGAAGTGTGCTGGCGAGCCAGCGGGTGCGGTGGGTGGAGGTCACAGGTGTGGGTCCTTTCGTACGGCGGGCACGGGGGTGCTACCGGTAGGTCGGTTGTTGCGTTTCGTGTGGAGAACGGAGATGCCGGTGAGGATTGCGAGCGTTCCCGCGATCATCAAGGTGGCGCCTCCGGCGAGGGCCTGGTCCTGGAGGGGGGTGGGTCCCCACGTCCGCCCCATGGCGCCAAACCACTCCGCGACGATGAGGTCGGCGCGGGTGATCGTGGCGATGCCGAAGAAGGCGGCCACGCCTGTGAGCGCAATGAGTGAGGCGAAACGCCACCGCCCCTCGGGGGTCGTGGACGCATCTAGGGCGATCGATCGTGCGAAGAGGCACCCGGTGACGAGGAGCTGGCTGATCATCCATTCCGCTCCGAGCTGGTCGTAGAGCGACCATCGGAACAGGTCGGAGTAGTGGATCAACCACAGCGATGTGGCGAAAAGAGACGCCGCGACGACGGGGCGCAGAGTAAACCGTGCCAGCGGGCTGTGGGCGGCCCAGAGAAGCCATTCCCGCGGTCCTCGGCTTCCATCCTCCCGTGGATGGGTGACCAAGGTTGCGAGGGTGACGGGCGCCGCGAAGACAAGGAGCAGGGGGATTGCGAGACTGAGGAGAGCGAAGGAGAGGAATCGCAGACTGATGAGCGCGTCGTCGTAGGCGGCGAGCGGTCCACTGGTCGTCCACAGAAGCACCCCCATCCCCGCAATCCAGCTGATCGTCCGCCTGGCTGGCCACGGATACCCGCGGCGCCGTGCGCGTTGGACGCCGACGAGGTAGAAGAAGATTCCGAAACCCGCGACGAGCACCCAGAGGAGGTCGGGGCTCCACGCCGTGAACCATCTCTGCAGGGTGATTTCGATCGGGACAGGTGCGTCGGTGAGGATCTCCGCGGCGGTGGTCTGCGGGAGTGTGACCGTATCGGCGGGGGCGGCGGTGCGGGCGAGAGCTGCGGCGGCCCCGCTCGCGATACCCATGAAACCAAGTTCGACACACACGATCATCCAGAAGGCGCCACGGCCCTCGCTGGCTTTCGCGATGAGTCGACGGCGGTAGGCGGCACCCAGGATGCCCATGATCAGAAGCGCGCCGATCTTTGTGCAGAGGATGAGGCCGTACGGTGAGGCCAGGTCCTCCCACCGTCCGAGGGCAGTGAGCGTCCGCGCGTATCCCGAGATGGCGACGCCGAGGAACGCGATGAGCGCCACCGTAGAGTACCGGCGGAGCACACTTTCGAGTTCGTGCGGAGAGCTAATCGGTCGCACGACGACGAGCAGGATGAGACCCCCGAGCCATATTGCCGCTGAAATGACATGCAGGACGAGGGACATGACCGCGGGATCGTGGTTGGCGAGCTCACCCGAATGGCCCTGGGTGGCCATGGGTATCAGGCTGATGACCGCAA
This sequence comes from Microbacterium sp. IO18, assembly GCF_049099505.1. NCBI lineage: Bacteria > Bacillati > Actinomycetota > Actinomycetes > Micrococcales > Microbacteriaceae > Microbacterium > Microbacterium sp. IO18. Next base: position 1,629,208 of record NZ_JBMJAF010000001.1, on the reverse strand, counting down.
GCACGGTCGTGAACAGCACCGCCCCATAGCTGCGCACAGCGAATGCGAGGACTGTCACGACTGAGGCGAGGATCGCGGTGATAAGCCATGATCGTCCCAGCTCCGTGTCGAGGAGAAAGCGGCCGAGCTGCGCACCGAACTCGGCGCCCAAGCTCACTTGCGGATTGAATGACGACAGGAAGGTGAGAAAAGCCACCACCCCGCTGGTGATGGTGAGGGTCGCGGCGCCGGCAGAGGCAATATTTAGCGCGACGATGAAGGGTTTCCCCCCTGAGGGGAGAGCGAACACCGCCAGCACCAGGGGCCCGAGCATCGCCGCACCGGAAAGATTGACGAACAGCTTCGCGGCTGGGAGTCCCCATCGCACGAGCGCTCCAGGGTCACTGGTGAGTCTCGGTGCAGCTCCTCCACCGATTGCGAGCCCGACCACCACAGCGATGAGTGCGGCGACAACGAGAATCGTTGGTCCAACGATCCGGAGAACGACGGGATTCATGGAGTGGTATCTCCCGTCCCAGTGCCAGGAGCGTCCGGGTCTTCCGTCACAGGTGCCGTGCATTCACCGGTCTTGGGGAGCTGCTGGATCGCCCCGGCGAGAGATTCAAGAACCGCGTCCGCCGACAGGGTGGTCGTGTCTACGTACACCTGGGCAGCCGGCTCCCGGCCGTAGGTTGTGAGCCGCAGATTCGGGGTCTCCTCCTCGTCGACGATCCAGTCGACGCCCCCCAAGCTGACACATTGCAGCGTGGTGGGGGCCGGGGGTTCCAACCCGCAGGTGAGGAGCACGCTACTGGGGGTGCCCCATGCTGCGGTGGCCTGAGCGTCCGTCCACACGCGAGCCTGGTCGCCAATCGAGTCCGGTAGTCGCACGGTGACCTCTGCGCACAGCGGGTCATTCGCGTTTGCTGCGGGCTCGAGGTGGACGGTGGGTGCGCAGCTGCTGAGTAGAAGCAGTGCGCACAGTGCCGCGACAGAGGTCAGAATCTTGAGCTTCACAACTTCATCCATCCGTCTTCTTGGGCGTCAGCATGCGACCGCCGCTGTCGGATCGACATGATGAGCAGCGCTAGTACGGTTCCGATACTGAGTGTCCAGTCGAGCCACGGCATCAGCACGACGGCGAGGGTCGTGCCGGTGCGGAGAGGGACCTCGGTGATCTTCGCCGCGGTCGTGTCCACCGCAACCTGAGCCAACACCTGTCCATCGCGGCCGATGACTTGACTGGTCCCGGTGGTGGAGACGTTCACGGCAGTTCTCCCTGTTTCGATCGCGCGCATGCGGGCGATGGCCAGCTGTTGGAGGTTCTCGTCGGTGCCTCTGAAGTCCGCGTTGTTGGTTTGAAACACGAACATCTGCGCGCCAGAGGCCGCGCTTTGGTGGATGACGTCGTCGTAGATGACGTCGAAACAGATCGCCAGACCGATGGGCACATCGCCAACGTTCACGAGGGGTGTGTTGGAGCCGGGCGTGTACTCGCGTTGTATCAATCCGATGAGGTCGGGGGCGATCGCTTCGTAAAACCAACGATCCGGAACGTATTCGCCGAAAGGGACGGGGTTGGCCTTGTCGTGGAGCTGCTGCGGCCCGGCGCTGGTCCACAGCATCGAGGTGTTGAACGTATCGGCTCCACGAGTGGTCGCCGCATTCACCAGTGCCGGAGCACCAGCACCCTGCACGAGTCGATCAAGGCGGCCTGCGACGGCGACATCGCGCAGGGGATCTGCGTCAACGGCCCCTTCTGGCCAGACGAGAAGGTCCATCTCACGGTCCAGAAGAGGAGCGGTCGCTTCTTCCTGCGCGCGCATGATGTCACCTGTTGTCCTGGTGTCGAAGTAGCCGCTAGGGCCGTTGCCCTGCACCCATCCGACGCGCATCATTCCCGCTTGCTCGGTGGGGAACAGAGGGACGACTGTCGCGGCAACGACGATGACCGCCGCTGCTGCTGCTGGCTCCCATCGGCGGAGGATGAGGGCCTCCACGACGCTCGCGCAGACGAGAACCGTCAGGAAGGACAGCCCGGTGGTCCCCACCCATGAAGCGGCCTCCGCGAGCGGGCTCTCGGCGAGGCTGAAACCGACGCGCGCCCACGGGAAACCGGTGTACGGCGTACTCCCCATCAGCGTTTCTCGCAGCACCCACACCCCGGCGACGAGCACGGGAGTGATCGCGCGATACCCGTGTCGCGCCCGGGTGGTGGCGACACGATAGGCGAGTGCGATCAGCGCGCCGCCGGCACCGAACAGCAGGGATTCCAAGCCAGCCAGCGCGACCCACGGGATGGGGCCCAGAAACCGTGACACCCATACCAAGTGGGTGAAGTAGAAGGCCGCGCCGTAGACGAGGGAGATCAGGAACGCCCTGGGGAGAGAACGTCCGCGGAGCGTCCACAGCCCGATGGTTACGCTCACGAACGTTGCAGGCCACCACCCGTATGCGGGGTAGCCGAGATCCAGCATTCCTCCTGCGATGGCGGACGCGACAATCGCTACGGGGAAGGGCACCGCAGCTGACAGGCGCGCATCGTGCTCTCTGGGGTTACCGCGCCTTGTTCGGCCGGAGAGGGCGTTTCTCACTAACGGGTCAGCGGTCACGGTCATGAGAGCTCAGTTTTTTGAGGTAGGCGTTGTAGGTGTCGAGGTCGGTGTTCCCGTGCACGTCGGCGTACCGGTCGTCCGCGGCAGCACGAGCGGTGTCGCTGCGGAACCAACGATGCATCACGTAGATCAGCATCAGCACGGTCGGGGCTTCACCGTAGGACCATGCCAGAGCGCCGGCTAGCTGCTGGTCGGCGAGGGGATCGATGCCCAGCGCCTCTGTGGGGGCGACGAATGAGCCGACCAGGATCGTACTGGCCATCATGAGGAACACCCCGAAGAACGCGTGCAGCGCGGCTTCAGCAAACACGTCCAGTGCACGCGCACCATGACCCAACCTGACCGGCAGAGGATCGGAGGACAGGATGGGGATGGTGAACAGCATGCCGGCGAGAAGGAATCCGACCTCGAGCGCGACGTGACCTCCGGGCGCGGTGAGGATGACATCGGCAGCACCCGCAAGGTAGATGCCGTAGAACGCGAACAGGTAGAGCGGGACAGTGGCCCACGGACTGAGCACCCACTTCGCGGCGGGGTTTCGAAGAGCGCCGTGCGCTGTTTTCAGGACTACCCGTCCCGCTCCGTGATGCGGTGTTGCTCGCAGAAGAAGGGTTCCGGGTGAGCCGAGGACCAGCAGCGGCGGCACCATCATCATCAGAGTGAGCTGCTGGAACATGAAAACGGACACCAGCGCCTGGCCATACGTTTCAACGCCCAGACCGGTGACCGCCGCGAGGAGAATGCACCCGAGCAGAAAGCTGACCGTCCGCCACACAGGCCAACGACGCCCGTGCGTCCACAATCGGATCGCTCCGACGAGATACAGCGCAGCGAGAATCCCCGCGACGATGGGTAGCACCGGAAGCGGGATGTCGGCTGGTGCGAGGAACGTCTGCAGAGACGGGGGACTGCTGGGGATCTCGCCGCTCACACGCATGGTCGTGACACGAAGCTCATGCCGCTCACTTCCGGATCACCTTGATCGTCGCACCCGCTGCCAGGAACACCACGGCCGCGATGGGCTGTGCTGTAGTCCACACGACACCGGAGAAGGGGAATGGCATTACCGGATTCCAGAGCACGGCGATCGCGAGGAAGACCGGGATCCACCACCAGTGGCGTGCCTGCAGCGCAAACCACGCGACGATCAGCCCGAAAATTGAGGCGATGAAGAGGACGAGGGGTGCCCAGTTCGCCTGGAAGAGCACCGGAGCCAGGAACAGGATCGCGGCGGCGACGAGGCTGGGGGCCAGGGCGTTCCGCTGGTAAGTGGAGGGGACGCGTTCTTTTGGACTCATGGGTGAACCGTTTCTTCGGTGGGTGCAGGGCCGACGGGATCGGGGTCTGGCCGTCGACGGCTTGTGCGCAGACCCGCGACGATGAGGAATACGGCACCGATGCCGAGAGCGACGTCGGCGAGGTTGCCGATGAACAGGTTTCCGTAGGCGAGGAAGTCGGTGACGTGCCCGATCCCGAACGTGGGCGGCGAGAACAAGCGGTCGATGAGGTTTCCGATCGCACCGCCCACGATGAAACCGAAACCAACCGCCGACCACACGTTCCGGGCTCGGGTGGCGGCACCGATGAGGAGCGCAGTGACAGCGACCCCGATGACGGTGATGACCCATGTGGAGCCTTCCCCGAGCGAGAAGATCGCCCCGGGGTTGAAGGCCAGTTGAAGACCGAGCCAGTCACCGATCAGCGGTATACGCGCATCTTGCCGCAACGTGTTCAGAGCAAGAGTCTTGGTGCCTTGATCGATCAGGATGACGATGGCGGTGACGATGAGCATCACGGCCGACCGGCGGACTCGATCACGCATCGGCGTCTTTCTCCGTAGCTGCGGCATCCTTGGCGGCCTGTGCGCGGTCGCGCTGGTGACGCTGGCGCCCGGCCATAACCACTCCCACGACGCCGATCCCCAGAATCAGTGCCAGACCCGAGAGGAAGAACAGGGGCAGCAGTTCGAAAGCACCGCCGCCGGATGCCGTGCCACCGTATGTTTGCGCGGGTCGGGCCGGTTCCGGCTCCTCGGTTGGGGAGGTTTCAGGGGTGGGGCTTGTGGTCGCAGTGCTGGGTTCCGTGTCCATCGCGGACGTGACCGTGTACACATACTCCCCGTTGATCGGGTGTCCGTCGGCGGAGACGGTCTTCCAGCGGACGGTGAAGATGCCGGTTGCGGCGTCGGGGGAGAGGTGTTGGGTGATCGAGTCACCGCTCACCGTTGGCGGGTCGACGGCGACGTTTGCTCCGCTTTCATCGATAACCTCGACGACCGTTGCGTCGTCATCACCGGTGAGGGTCCCGGTGAACATCAGAGAGATCTCATCGGGGGAGCCGTTGATGGTCGAGTCGGCGGTGGGGTACGACGAAACGAAGTCATCATGAGCGGCGGCCGGAGATGCAGTCCCAAGTACGACGGATGCCGACAACAACAGGGTGGTGAGGACGGCAGTGGTGCGTGCCGAGAGGCGTTTATGCATGGGTGTCGTGCTCTCCGGGGTGGGATTCGGGTTCGATCTGAAAGGTGGAGTGTTCGATGCTCACGGCGAAATGTTCGCTGACGCATTGCTGAAGTGATGTCAGCAGTGCGGCGGAAGCTTCCATCGTGACGGTGTCATCGACCACGACGTGGGCAGTGAGCGTGGGGAGGTCGGTCGAGACCTGGGTCGCGTGGAGGTCGTGCACAGCGACCACGTGCGGAAGGGCAAGGATGTGGCGGCGGACGTCCTCGAGGTCGAGGCCGGCGGGTGTGGACTCCATCAACACCCGGCCGGATGCTCGCAACAGGATGAGGGTGCGGGGAATGATGAGCAGCGCGATCAAGACGCCCGCGACGGCGTCCGCCTGATACCAACCGAAAACGGCGATGAGGATGGCGCTGGCGATGACGCCGACGGAACCGAGGGCATCATTGACGACCTCGAGGAACGCGGCGCGCATGTTGAGATTGCGTCCGCGGCCGCTGAACAATACGAGCATGGAGGCGATGTTGGCGACGAGACCGACGATGCCGAAGAACAGCAGACTTCCCGAAGCGATCTCAGGGGGCTCGAACAGCCGCCGTACGCCTTCCACGAGCGCGAAGATGCCCACTCCGAGCAGCAGAGCTGCTTGAGCGAGCGCACCGAGCACCTCCGTGCGTTGAAGACCGAAGGTGTATTTGGGAGTCGGGGGACGGTTCATCAGATGCGCAGCGGTGACGGCCATCGCCAACCCGATGACATCGGTGAGCATGTGTGCAGCATCAACGAGCAGTGCGAGGCTGCCTGTGATGATCGCGCCGATCACTTCGACGATGAAGACCGAGGAGGTGATCGCGAACGCGATGACCAGGCGATTGCGGGGAGTGGCGTCACCAATACCGTGACTGTGCCCTGTTTCTGTCATGGTGCTCCTTTACGGCCGTCCAACGATGAGCCGGGCGACGGTCGCCGCATCGCGACTCGCCCCAGCGAGGGTGTCAGCGTCCGCGCGGGAGTATCGCGGCATGCCAACAGTGAACAGTCCGGGGATGCGTGCACTGACGTGCAATGGCTGCCCGGGCGGCTCCGAATCGGGCAGCCATGTGTCTGCCGGCCTGTATCCGGTCGCAAGGACCACGGAATACGGCTTCATGGACGCCCCATCGGCGAACATCACGGTGTCTCCGCGAATCTCCGTTACGGCGGCGGCATGAGTGACGTCTGTCGAAGCTACGCGGGGGCGTGCCTCGGACATCGGACCCTTACGCCGCAGCCTTGACCAGATGGGCCGCTCTGATACTCGTGAGGGTTCCGCTCGAGTGGAGAGGGTGACGTCGTGGGAGGACGCGAGTTCTTCAGCAATCTCCACTCCGCTGTATCCGCCGCCAACAACCAACACGGGGCCGGGGGGTACCTGCGCGGGGTAGAGGTACTGGCTGGAATGCAGCACAAAACCGGGTACTGCTAGTTCCTGGCGCCACCCCGGTATGCGCGGCACGGCGGCAGCTCCCGTTGCGCAGACCACATTTCGGGTTTGCACTTCCCCGGCGGAGGTCGACAGATGCAGCGTGGATCCGTCGCCCAACCGGTTGACTCCAAGAGCTCGTGTGCTCCACACGGTTTTCACACCGATGGCTTTCTCCACCGAAGACAGGTAGTCGGACATCTCATCCGCACTCGGATGACGGTCTTCATCGCCCGGGAAAGGGAACCCGCGGACGACACTGTGGCGTGCCGCACTGCGTAGTTTCATCGACTGCCGCCGTGTGACCCAGCTTCGTTGACCGGGGGGTGCAGAATCGATGATCACGAAGTCTTTCTGTGGCTCAAACCCGGAGGACCTGAGCGCGGCGGCTGTCGCCAATCCGGAGTGCCCGGCGCCAACGATGATGACGCGACGGTGCGATAGCGAATGCGCCATCATTCAGCACCGTTCACCGCGGCTTCAATGCTGTCCTCCAGATCGGTCCACGTCTCCAGTACGACAGGCTCCCCATCGATGAAGAACGAGGGGGTACTGCTGACACCGAGCTGCTCACCCTCGTCTAGATCAAATTGAACCCGTTCTGCTGTCGCAGGATCAGCGACAGCCTCATCGAACGCGGCCATGTCCAATCCGAGTTCCTCCGCAAACCCCCGGAACAGGTCCGCCCGCGACTCTTGAGCCTCACCCCATTGAGGCTGCGTCTCGAACAGGCGGTGATACATGTCTTCGAGGCGGCCCTGCTGCGCTGCGGCTTCGGCAGCGATCGCGGCGTTCTTCGAGTTGAGGTGACCCGGCAGCGGGAAGTAGCGGATCACGTAAGTGATCTCGCCATCGAACTTGCCGCGGAGATCCTCGACGAGGGGATAGAAAGCACCGCAGGCCTCGCACTCGAAATCGAGGAACTCGACAACCGTCACCGCCCCTTCCCCTCCGTCATCGAGGACATGCGAGTTCTCACGGACGACCTGTGGACCATCAGCGGGCCCCGTCTCGGGTGCGGCAGCTTGATTCTGATTGATGAGGACGAAGACCAGCGCGACGACCAGCAACACCACGGCAAAAGCCACGGTGACAAGTACCGCTTTCACGGAAGATTTCATAGACACTCCAAACACACACAACGAACGAGGACGACCAGTGGAGCGCCATCGAAAAGATGGCGCCGCCAGGGTCAGGTCCGCGACAGAGAAAGCTGTGTGAGAGAAGGAGGCAATGCGAACAGGCGCCCCGTCATGGCCGCCAGTGATGGTGCGCGCGGCAAACGTTCGCGAATGCGAGAAGAGGGGACGTGACGGAGGAAGGTCCGCGTGACGATGAGCACCAAGAAGCAGCAGATGATACCCAAGAGGCACCCGGCAACACCGATCATGATGTCGTTTGCTGTGTCCCCGGTCACGAATTGTTCGGCGGTCGCGCCGGCAACGCTTTCACCCGAACCCGCCGAGACATGGCCGGCGGAAGGCGTTCCTAGTGACGACGAGGATGTCGTGCTCAGATACGGAGTCGCGTCCGTCGCGTCACGGTGGCCGCCCGGCCATGCTCCGACAACGAGAAGAAGCGCCAGCCCGAGGGCTGTAATGATCTTCGTTATCAGGAAATCGTCGGCGCGGCTGGCGCAGTTGCGAGTGCGACCGTAGACGACCATGACCTCAGGATGCTACCAGCCCCACCAATCAAGATTCCTTGCGAACTCGTGAGCCACGCGCTGGTTCTACCGGCGAAACGAGGAAGTCTTGGGACGTCCGCTGAGCCAGCCCATCGCCCATTCAACTGGGCCAGTTCCGGCGAAGCGCCACCACAGCCAACCCACCACGATCATGCCCGGAACGATCACCAGCCAGCCCAAGTAGAAGTTCTCTGCAGAGCGGCCATACGCGTTACTCCAGAGCGCGATGAGGCCGCCATGCAGCAAGTACAGGGACAACGCCACCCGACCGCACGCGCACAGGGGAACAAAAGGGGTCTGCTGCTCGGCGCGCAGCTCGTCGGCACCCGCGGTGCGGAGATCTCCAAGCGCGTCGACACCTACGCCACGGCTCTGCACCACGGCATGACCGTCGCAACGATGAGTGACCTCGACCTCTCCTGCACGCCCCCGCTCGGCTCCCCATGGGACGCCGTGCAGCTCGCAACGCAGGCATGGGAGCGCCAAACTCGGACGAGCACTTTGGTGTAAGTAACCCCTGGGATCGGCTACCTCAGCCCAAGTCGTTGCTGCGATCCGAACCCGGGAAAGATTGTGACCGTTCGGGGCGGCCTAGCGGGGCAGCGCAGTGAGTCCGCTCTGATCGAAGACCAAGATGTCGCCGCCGTTCGTGATGGTGATCGCTTGTGCGGAGCCGTGGGTTGTGCCGGCGGGAACCCACTCCGCGCCTGATGCGGGTCTGACCCAGATCTGTCCGCCGTTGCCGACACCGACGAGGCGCTTGCTATCGGGTGAAGCGGCGAGGAGGTAGAGCAGCGGTGCATCGTTCACGGTGGTGAACGTGGCGCCCTCATCCGCGCTGACTTGCAGCCCGTCGGGTGTGGCGGCGAACAGTTGCCCTGCGGCGTCGATGGCGAGGTTGACCGCGACGACTTCCCCGGCGGGCGACCATGTCTGTCCGGTGTCGTCGCTGCGGAGCAGTTCGATGGAGTCTGACGCAAGCCCGTACAGGCTCTCGTCCGGGCCGGCGGCGAGAGCGTGGAAGTCCTTCTCTCCGGTGAGCGAGACCGGTGACCAGGATCGGGCGCTGTCGTCGCTTCGGATGATTCCGAGGTTGGGGGAACCGAGTTCGGGGGCAGTCGTTCGCCCGGGGTGTCCAGACGCGATGAGGGTATCCCCGATGGCGGTGAGGCCCATCGCGTCAAAGTCGGTGTTCTGGACGCGGTCGCCAATTTCGCCGTCAAGCGTGGCCGTGTAGATCCCGTCGTGGGCGCCCAGTAGGTAGCCGTCTCCTGAGGGGTCAGGCACGATCGCGTGGACGTGTTCGATGGTGGTGGCGTGGTCGTGTCCGGTGGTCGGCTCGGCAGGTGCTGTGCACCCGGCGAGCACGATGCTGGCCGCGATTGTCGTAGCGATCGTGAGTGCTCCGCGACGTCGCAGGCGGGAAGTAGGCAGGGTGAAGTTCTTGAGGGTTCGCATGATGGTGTCCGCAAACAGATCTATGGGTGGGGTGCGGGAGTCCCGCACCCCACCCGTGGATCACGGAGTTGCGAGGATCTCCTTCATGGTGGCGATCTCTTCCGTTTGCGTGTCGATGATGGTCTCGGCCAGTGCGACGGCGTCGCTGTTCTGACCGTTGTCGACTTCGTCTTGCGCCATGTCGACGGCACCCTCGTGGTGCTGGATCATCTGCTCGAGGAACAGACGCCCCGCATCGGGACCGGCGGCATCTTCGAGGGCCTGCATGTCCTCTTCGGACATCATGCCGCTGCCGTGATCCATGCCCTCCATGCTGTCCATCTCCGCGCCCCAGTCTTCGAGCCACTGGTCCATCTGCTGGATCTCGGGCTCCTGAGCGGCTTTGATTTCTTCGGCGAGAGAGACGACGCGCTCGTCAACGCCGTCCTTGCTGAGGAGGACGTCGGACATCTCGATGGCCTGTGCGTGGTGTTCCTTCATCATGCTGGCGAACATGATGTCGGCGTCATTCGCATCTGCTGTCTCTGCGGGCGCGGACGAGCTGCCGCCGTGGTCCATGCCTTCCATGCCGTTGTCGGATCCGGTGGTTCCCGCGCAGCCGGCGAGGGCGAGCAGTGCGGTGAGGGTGAGTGCGGCGATCGCCGCGGGTCGAATCTTCATGAGGGTTCTCCAAGGGTCAGTGATGGGGCCCGGCGGCTGCCGGTGCCCGAGTGTGCGTTGCCCGCCAGAGCGGGCTAGCGCGTGATCACGTGCGACTGATGCAGAGAACCGTGAGAGATGGAGGCGGGGGAAGGGCGTGAGCGCGGGCGGGCCCGCGTGTTGTCGCGGGCGCGCGGGTCGCAACCAAGAGGGTGTGCCGCCAGCCGAGCCCGATCCGCCTGAGAAGGACGGTGGCCACCAGGAGCGCGAGGACGCACGCCATCCACGTCATCGAATCTCCGGCCCCACACGTCGCGCATCCCGCCTCCTGTGTCGGCGCGGCTGGCACGAGGGCGGTCGCGGAGGCGTCGGGGTGATGGGCGGATACTTCGGCCTGAGTGCTGACGGTGACGGTGTCATGGTGACCGGCGGCCGTCGCATGCGAGTTGAAGGAGTGCATCGCCAGTAGGCCGGCGATAATGCCCACGGCGATCGCGAGGACGGCCAGGGCGGTGTGGGTGAGCGTGCGCGGTCCGCGCACCTGTTGTGAGACCTTGATCAGCGACATACTCACCTCCCGTTCCCCCCAGCCTACGTCCGTCGACCTAACTGTTTCTCGCTACTTACCGGCCACGGCGTCCGGGCGCAGATCCAGTCGGCGCAGCAGCTGCGCGTTGAGCGCGACGACGATGGTTGACAGGGACATCAGCAGCGCGCCCACGGACATCGGGAGCACGAACCCGATCGGGGCGAGCACTCCGGCGGCGAGGGGGACGGAGAGCAGGTTGTAGCCGGCGGCCCACCAGAGGTTCTGCTTCATCTTCCGGTAGCTGGCCCGCGACAGTTCGATCACCGAGAGCACCGACCGGGGGTCGTCGCTGGCGAGGATGACGCCCGCGGACGCGATCGCAACATCCGTCCCGGCGCCGATGGCGATGCCGACGTCGGCCTGCGCGAGCGCGGGGGCGTCGTTGACACCGTCTCCGACCATCGCGACCTTGCGCCCTTCGCCTTGCAGCTCTTTCACCTTCGAGGCCTTGTCTTCGGGTCGGACCCCGGCGAAGTACCGGTCGATGCCGAGCTCGCCCGCGACGGAGGCTGCGACCGCGTCGGCGTCACCGGTGATCATGACCACCTGCACGCCACGCTCGTGGAGGGCCTCGACGGCGTGACGCGACTCCGAGCGGATCTCATCCGCCAAGCGCAGGGCACCCGCGACCTGTCCGTCGACGAGCACGTGGAGGATGATCGCACCCTCACGGCGCCACTCGTCGGCGACCGGTAGCTCGGAGGCGTGTTCCTGCTCGAGCATGTACGGGCCACCGACCTGCACCACGCGCCCATCGACACGTGCACGGACCCCGACCGCCGGGGACGATTCGAAATCGGCTGACGAGGGGACCGTGAGGGTCTTCTCTTTCGCCGCGTTGACGATCGCGCGGGCGAGGGGGTGTTCGGAGTCTGCTTCCGCGGCCGCGGCCCAGGCCAGCAGCTGGTCAGGGTCGGTCCCGGAGACGGGGTCGATCGCGGTCACGGCGGGGGTGCCCTTGGTGAGCGTGCCGGTCTTGTCGAACAGGACGGTGTCGACGGTGCGCATGCTCTCCAGCGCGAGACGGTCCTTGATCAGCACGCCTCCGCGAGCGGCACGCTCGGTGGCGATCGACACGACGAGCGGGATCGCCAGACCGAGCGCGTGCGGGCAGGCGATCACCAGCACGGTGATCGTGCGGATCACGGCGGCGTCGGGCATGCCGACGATCGTCCAGACGATGGCGGTGATCGCGGCGGCGCCGAGCGCGAACCAGAACAGCCACCCGGCGGCCTTGTCTGCGAGCCGCTGCGCGCGCGAGGATGAATTCTGCGCTTCGGTCACCAGCTTTTGGATCCCCGCGAGAGCGGTGTCGTCGCCGATCGCGGTGATCTCGACCCGCACCCCGGAATCGGTGGCGACGGTGCCGGCGATGACCTGGTCGCCGTCGCTGCGGCGCACGGGCCGGGACTCGCCGGTGATCATCGACTCGTCCATGCTGGCCGAGCCCTGCACGATCCGCCCGTCAGCGGGCACCCGCCCGCCTGGGCGCACCACCACCACGTCACCCACCAGCAGATCGGACGGGGCGACCGTCACGGTCGTGTCGCCTTCGATCTTTTCCGCCTCGTCGGGCAGCAGTGCAGCGAGGGAATCCAGTGCTGAGGTGGTCTGTGCGAGGGAGCGCATCTCGATCCAGTGGCCGAGCAGCATGATCACGATCAGCAGCGCCAGCTCCCACCAGAAGTCCAGCTCATGATGGAGGAGGCCGAGGCTCGCGCCCCAGGATGCGAGGAACGCGACCGTGATCGCGAGGGCGATCAGGAGCATCATTCCGGGCTTGCGGGCACGAAGTTCACTCACCGCGCCGGTGAGGAACGGGGCCCCACCCCAGATGTACATGACCGTCCCGAGAACCGGGGACACCCACCCAACCCAGGCGGCTTCCGGCAACGGGTACCCGAGCAGCATCGAGAACATCCCCGAGAACCCGACAACCGGGACCGCAAGGACCAGCATGATCCAGAACAACCGCCGGAACTGGCCCACGTGATCGCCGTGGCCCGCGTGACCGCCGTGGCCCGCGTGACCTTGAGGAGCGCCGTGGTCGTGGCTCATCGCCGCGTGGTCATGCTGCGCCGTCGGCGCGGTGCCGGGATTCTCGTGTGCGATGTGATGGGTGTGCTCGTCGTGCTGGCTCATCAGAACTCCTTGTTCGATGCGCCCGGGGTCGAGCCGGGTGCGGACGGATAAGTGAATCAGGCCTGGCTGGTCGCGAGGCTGTAACCGGCCTCTTCGACCGCAGCCCTCACGGCAGCGGGATCGACAGGGGCTGCGCTGTGGATCGTCACGCGGGACGAGCCGCCGGCGTTCAGGTCGACAGCGACGAACGCGACACCGTCAAGCGCGCTCAGTTCCTCACTGACGCTCGACACACAGTGCGAGCACGTCATTCCCGTGACCAGTACCTCTTCCGAGACCGGGGCCGCCACAGGAGCGGATGCCTCGATGTTCGATGGGGCTGCGCAGCATGCGCAACCAGCGTTTGCGTCCTTCAGTCCGAGTTCGATGCGGTCAGTCATAGTGAATTTCTCCAGATCGTTAGACGTGTGGTTATGAACGGACCAGGCGAGCGATGGCGTCGTTAGCTTCGCGGACCTTCTCCGCCGCAACCTCGCCACCCTCAGCGCTTGCCTGAGCGACGCAATGGCTCAGATGGTCACCCAGGAGCGACAAGGCCACCGTTTCGAGCGCCTTCGTGGCCGCAGCGACCTGCGTCAGGATGTCGATGCAGTACTTGTCCTCATCGACCATCCGCGAGATACCTCGCACCTGACCCTCAACCCGACTCAATCGCTTGCGCAGATCCGCCTTGTTGTCGGTGTAACCGTTCATACCCACAACATACCCCCTGGGGGTATGTAACTCAACAGGCACCGGCCTATTCCCGAACGACAGCCTCCGGCTGCAGTTTCGCGGGACGATCGCTATCGAGCGCCCGGCGGCATGCGGCGTCGTCCACCACAGCAGGATCGCGCACCTCACGACTGGTTGACGCGGCGACGAACAGAACGCCATAACATTCGATCGAATTGATAACCAGTCAGCGGTCACTGTATAGTTCAGTGCATGCTGACCATTGCTTCCCGTCTTGATGTGATGAACCGACTCGGCCGGGCCATGGCTGATCCGACCCGTTCCCGGATCTTAATGACGTTGCTCGACGGACCGAGCTATCCCGCTGTGCTCTCGCGCGAACTGGAGCTGACGCGCTCGAACGTGTCGAACCACCTCACCTGTCTACGCGATTGCGGCATCGTCGTTGCCGAGCCGGAGGGCCGTCAGACCCGATACGAAATCGCCGACCCACACCTAGCTGCTGCCCTCGTCGCACTGGTGGACGTGACGCTGGCTGTCGACGAGCACGCCCCGTGCGTGGACTCGGCGTGCACGGTGGCGGGCTGCTGCGGAGCGGGAGCTGACGCGTGAGCGCGGCGTGTGGCTGCGAGCACGAGCCTGCCGCCACGGCGGGAGAGGAACACGAAGAGGCTGAGCGGCCCTGGTGGAAAGACCGCGGGATCATGGTGCCGATCTTCTCGGGTGTCGCGTTCCTGGGGGGTCTGATCCTCGAATGGTCCGGCTTCGAGATCCCGGCGTTGGTGCTGTTCTGGGTCGGACTACTGCTGGGTGCGTCGACGTTCACGCCGAGCGCGATCCGGAAACTATTCAAGGGCAAGCTCGGCATCGGGTTGCTGATGACGATCAGCGCGATCGGCGCAGTCATCCTCGGGTACGTGGAGGAGGCTGCAGCTCTGGCATTCTTGTACTCGATCGCTGAGGCGCTCGAGGACAAGGCGATGGACCGCGCCCGCGGCGGGCTAAGGGCACTGCTGAAGCTCGTGCCGGAAACAGCGACGGTGCTGCAGGGCGGCACCGTCGCGCAGGTACCGGCGAGAGAGTTGACGGTTGGCCAGGTCATGGTGGTCCGCCCGGGTGAGCGGATCGCGACCGATGGGATCGTGCGTTCTGGGCGCTCCAGCCTGGACACCTCGGCGATCACCGGGGAGTCGATCCCGGTCGAGGTCGAGCCCGGCGATGCGGTGTCGGCCGGCGCGATCAACAATGCCGGCGTGCTGGAGGTTGAGGCGACGGCTGCGGGTACCGATAACTCGCTCACGACGATCGTGGAGCTGGTCGAGAAAGCGCAGACCGAAAAGGGCGAGCGTGCCCGTCTCGCGGACAGGATCGCCCGTCCACTGGTGCCCGGCGTTCTGATCCTCGCGGCGCTTGTCGCGATCATCGGTTCGCTGCTGGGTGACCCCGAGGTGTGGATCACCCGCGCGCTCGTCGTGCTCGTCGCGGCCTCCCCGTGTGCGCTGGCGATCTCGGTGCCGCTGACGGTCGTCGCTGCGATCGGTGCCGCGAGCAAGTTCGGTGTGATCATCAAGTCCGGCGCCGTTTTCGAGCGCTTCGGTACGGTCCGGCACGTCGCCGTCGACAAGACCGGAACCCTTACCCGCAACGAACCCGTGGTCACCGCCGTGCTCACCGCGAACGGTGTAACCGAGGTCCAGGCGTTGGCGTGGGCGGCTGCGCTGGAGCAGCACAGCACACATCCTCTTGCCTCAGCGATCACCGCCGCAGCTCCGGGGACACCGGCAGCTGCAGATGTGACCGAGCAGGCCGGCCACGGTATTGACGGCACCGTCGACGGATCGAGAATCACCGTCGGCAGTCCCCGCTGGCTGGACGCCGGCGACCTCGTTGAGCGGGTCGCAACGCTGGAAGAGCAGGGCATGACCGTCGTCATCGTGCACCGAGACGGGTCACCGGTCGCCGCGATCGGCGTCCGCGACGAGCTGCGCCCTGAAGTCCCCCAGGTAGTCCGGACACTCACCGGCCAGGGCGTCGGGGTGACGATGCTCACCGGCGACAACGCCCGGACCGCTCGTGCACTGGCTGCGCAGGCCGGGATCAGCGATGTGCGAGCGGAGCTGCGCCCGGAGGACAAGGCGACCGCGATCGGGGAACTGTCGAAGGCGGGACCGGTCGCGATGATCGGCGATGGCATCAACGATGCCCCCGCCCTCGCTGGCGCAGACGTCGGCATCGCGATGGGCGCGACCGGCTCCGACGCAGCGATCGAATCCGCCGACGTGGCCTTCACCGGCCATGATCTACGCCTCATCCCGCGGGCGTTCGATCACGCCCGCCGCGGTCGACGGATCATCAACCAGAACATCATCCTGTCGCTGCTGATCATCACCGCCCTGCTCCCGCTCGCGCTCTTCGGCGTCCTGGGGCTCGCGGCTGTCGTCCTGGTCCACGAGGTCGCCGAGGTCATCGTGATCCTCAACGGCCTGCGGGCCGCCCGCACCCGCACGCCACGACTGGGACGCTGATGCTCGCCACCATTGGATCAGCGATCGGCCTGTTCGCGGCAACCAACATCGACGACATCGTCGTGCTCACCGTGCTTTTCCTCGCCTCCAGCCGAGGGAAACCCCGGCCGTGGCAGATCGTCGCAGGCCAGTACCTCGGGTTCATCACCCTCGTCGTCATCAGCGTGATCGCCGCGCTCGGCCTCACCATCGTCCCGGACGAATGGGTCGGCTTCCTTGGCCTGATCCCGCTCGGCATCGGCATCTGGACGCTCATTCGCGGCCTGCGCCGCAACGGCGATGACGATGACGACGACTCCAAGATCACCGCGGTCGGACTGTGGGGCGTCGCTGGTATCACGATCGCCAACGGGGCGGACAACATCTCCCTCTACACGCCGATCTTCCGCACCAGCACGCCCGGCGACGTCGCGATCATGATCGTCGTGTTCCTCATCCTCGTTGCCGTCTGGTGCGCGGCCGGCCGGCTCATCGGCACTAACAAGGCAGTCACCGAGGGGTTGGAGCGCGTCGAGCACTGGCTTGTACCGGCAGTTTTCATCGGTCTGGGCCTGTTCATCCTGATCGAATCCGGGGTCATCGTCCGTCTGATCGAGGTCCTCGCATGATCCCTTCCGAAACAGAAGCTCACCCGCCCGCTGTGCGCGAGCGGTCGTCGGCGCGGCGGTGGCAGCTCACTGGTGGAGCGCTCCTGATCGCCGTGATTGTCGTGTTGATTGATCAGGGAACGAAGGTGTGGGCTGAAGCGACCCTCACTGAGCGTGAGCGCATCCCGCTGATCGGTGACCTGTTGGGTTTGCAGCTCGCCTACAACCCCGGAGCGGCATTCTCCTTCGGGGAAAGCTTCACCTGGGTGTTCGCACTGCTAGCCGTCGCCGCCACCGTCACAGCAATCGTGTTCGCGTTCCGAGTACAACGCCTGGGGTGGGCAATTGTCATCGGCGCGCTCGGAGGAGCTGCCGCCTCACACGCAGGCGACCGCCTTTTCCGCGATCCGGGATTCGCCCGCGGACACGTCGTGGACTTTCTCGCCTACGGAAACTGGTTCATCGGGAACGTCGCCGACATCGTGATCTTCGCCGCAGCGATCACCGGAGC
Source organism: Microbacterium sp. IO18 (assembly GCF_049099505.1). Classification (NCBI taxonomy): domain Bacteria; kingdom Bacillati; phylum Actinomycetota; class Actinomycetes; order Micrococcales; family Microbacteriaceae; genus Microbacterium; species Microbacterium sp. IO18. The sequence goes on along the minus strand of NZ_JBMJAF010000001.1, from coordinate 1,611,871 downwards.
GCTCCTCATGATCCGCGCCGGCGATGAGACCACAAAGTAAACCCCTTGAGAAGCGGGGGACAACCCATCAACTTGCCCTCTACATCGGCGCTATTGCTCGAGGTGAAACGCGCATTCCGTGACATCTACGCTTATGGGCACGACGTGAGGAGGAGACATGGCGGCTGTGCGCCTGATCTACAAGCGGCCCGACGGTAAGTGGGCATGGAAGCTCACATCCCAGGGCCACGTCATCGCCACCGACGGGGGGCGAGGCTATAGAAACGAAGCGGATTGCCGACGCATCGCCGACGCCGTCACCGGGGGAGCCTTTGCCGACGCTAAGACGAGAGTTCTCAACTAGCTCACATCAGGCAGACATCCTCGGTGGCACTCAACGTGGGGCGTGCGCGAACTGCAGCATGTCCGATGAACTCGCCGCAAACGATCGTTTATGGCGGGTGCACCGAGTCGTCGGCCGACTACACGACACGACGGTCGCACACCTGCCAAAACCCCCTGCCGGAACCAGTTGCGCCGAAAAAGGTCCGCCCGACGTTTTAGGCAGGGTGGGAGCGAAACGCGATTACCGACAAGTTTCGTGAGACAACCGGCAGTTCCGGCAGCGCACTACCTACCCGTCTTTCCGGGGTGATCTGTCTCACTAACCGACAACCTTCGTGAGATCGGACAGAGGCTCGTTGTCTCTCCTATCTGCAGATCGCTGAGGACCAGCTGGCTGCAGGCGATCGATTGCGCGGGCCGGCTCCGCGGTCCGGCTACTAAGCTCACAGCGTGGACTCGGCTACGCCCTTCGATCAAGCCGCGTGGGTGGCGAACCAGAGAGCGGCCAAGCGGCGACGGGTGATGTGGACCGCGCTCATCGTCGCGGCAGCGCTGCTGGCATTGTTCTACGGCGGACGCGTCGCGTGGCTGACCGTGATGGCGACGGAAGGCGACGTGCCACCGGCGTCGTCGGTTCCGCTGCCGGAGGGGGCGGAGATCCTCGGCGACAGCATCGGCTGTGGAAGCGGCGGATGCTCGGTGACCTTCACCGTGCGACCTCCCTCGGGGCAGTCCCCGCAGGCGCTCGCAGAAGAGATGGGCGCCACCCCGCAGGTGTCGATACCCGGCACGTTCTGGGATCCTCGCACCGTCTGGGTGTCAGCGCGACCGGCGGGCAGCGTCCTGAACCTCGTCGTCGACTACTGGTCCACGGAGTGGATTCCGTAGAGCTCCGCGCTCACGACGCTCCCGCGAGATCGGACGAGATCCAGAAGCCGTCGAATCCGGGGCCGAGGTCTTCGATCTCATCTCGATACCGAGGTGCCACGGGGAGTGCAACATTGAAGTTGCAGTTCAGTTCGCCAAGAACCGTTCGATCGCTGCGATCGTCGTGGCGTTGTCGCGGTGGAGAACCGCGCGGATCCCGCAACTCTCTGCTCCCCGCGCCGGGGCGTCGTTGTCATCGATGAAGAGGACGTCCTCCGCACGCGCTCCCATCCGTCCGAGGGCGGTGAGGTACGCTCCGGCGTCCGGCTTGGCCACCCCCTGCTCGTGGCTGTAACAGATCGGATCGAAGATGGACGAGAGCTGGAAACGTCGTTCTTCCTCCTCGCGCGCTCCATCGCCGGAGTTGGAGAGGATGGCGAGGCCGGCGCGTCCGCGCAGCGAGCGCGCATGCTCGAGGAGCTCGACATTCGCCTCGCCGCAGTATGCGTCCCACAACTGGGCTCGCATGGCCGCGACTTCCGCGTCATCGAGTGCCAGCGCGGCGGCGAACTTCCGCCAGAACTCGCCTTCGACGCCCGCCTGCAGCGTCGTGTCCGGGAGGTCGGCGGCATCGAGACGAGCGCGCAGGGCTTCGACCGATAGCCCGACGCGAACGCTCCACCTCTTCTCCAAGATCTGCGGCCAACGGTCATCGTCGACGAGCTCGAGGACGCCGCCGATGTCGTAGAGGATCCACTTCATCCCGGCACCCTATCCCGGGCGCTTTCCTCGTTCACCGAGAGAGCTCCGCGGGTGTCACGGTCACTCACGCGACCGCGGCACCGATGTTCCGCTGTTCGACGAGTGGGCAGGTGAACACGTCGCGCTCGCCGAGCCCGACGCGGTTGATGTAGCGCACCACGATCGCATAGGAGGTGAACAGGCCGACCTGCGTGTAGGGAACGCCATGAGCTCGGCAGTACTCGGCGATGACGGGTGCGGCGCGGCGCAGGTGTGGGCGCGGCATCGACGGGAACAGGTGGTGCTCGACCTGGAAATTCAGTCCGCCCATCGCGATGTCGAGGAAGCGACTGCCCCGGACGTTCCTGCTCATCATCACCTGGCGTCGGAGGAAGTCCAGGGTCATGTCCCGCGGGACCACCGGCATCCCCTTGTGGTTCGGGGCGAACGCGATGCCCATGTAGAACCCGAACAGTCCCAACTGGACCGCGAGGAACACGAAGGCGACCCCCGGGGAGAGCACGATGAACACGAGCACCAGGTAGCCGATCATGCGGACGCTGAGGAAAGCGATCTCGGCCCACCGGCGTTCGAGCCGCCCAGACACGACCACGCGGCGAAGACTCGACGCGTGCAGCGAGAGACCCTCGAAGAGCAGGATCGGGAAGAACAGCACTCCCTGGTGTCCACGAAGCCAGGTGAGGACGACCCCGTGGTGTCGCCTCGCCGCCTCGGGTGAGACCGCGATCACCGGTAGTTCGATGTCGGGGTCGGATCCGATCCTGTTCGGGTTGGCGTGGTGACGCGTGTGCTTGTGCTGCCACCACCCATAGCTCATGCCGACGAGGAGGTCGCCGAGGATCAGGCTGACCCAGTCGTTCCACCGTCCGGACACGAAGATCTGTCGATGCGCGGCATCGTGCCCGAGAAAGGCGATCTGGGTGAAGACGACCGCCAGGACTGCTGCCGTGAACAGCTGCCACCAGGTGTCGCCGATCCACGCGAACGCGAACAGGCACCCTGCCACGATGAGGGGGGCGGCGATGAGCTTGGTCCAGTAGTAGCCGTACCGGCGATGCAGCAAGCCGAGCCCGCGCACCTGCTGTGACAGTTCGGTGAAGGTGCTCGATGGGCGCGACGCATTGTCCGGGGGGCGCGTGCGGGTGGTCGGACGGATGCCGTCCATGATGACCTCTTCTCCGACGCCGACCTCTGCGGCGGCGCCGTGTTCTGCGACCCCGTCGTCGATAGCCGGACGTCGCCGGAGACGGCCTTCGCCAGCGGGGGTTCGTCTGTGACGCTACGCTCCCAACCTGCACGTGCTCACAGCCTCACGCGCTTCCGATAGCCGCGACTCCGATGGCGTTCGGCTTCGCCGCGGGATATCGAATCTCCGCCTGACCGGCACAAAGCAATGCGATATATTGCACAGCGGGTAGAACGTCAGGTTCTACGTTCTTTCTCTCTCGCTGGAGGACATGTGGCACTGTCGGGTGGACCGCTCGAGCGCAGGTCCATGAGCGACGAGGCCTATGCGCGCTTGCAGGACGCGATCATCTCAGGCGAACTGCCCCCGGGCGAACGTCTGCGCGACTATGACCTCGCCGAGCGCCTGGGCACGTCGAAGACTCCGATCCGCCACGCGCTCGACCGTCTGGCCGATCACGGCCTCGTCGAGATGCAGCGCAACCGCTACACGCGGGTGGCCCCGATCGATCTCGAAGGAGTCCGCAACGCCGTCGACCTCTTCGGTGACATCTGGATCGGTTCCCTCCGTCATGCGAAGGCGGTGATCGAGGCCGATGACCTCGCTCACCTCACCGCCCTCACGGACGAGGTGGTCGCGGCCGCCCACGTGCGTGACGTGGCCGGCTTCGGTATCGCGCTCCGGTCCCTCGCGACCGGGTTCGCCCGCATCGAAGGCAACGCTGCGCGCACAGCCGCCATCGAGCGTCTCGACCCTCAGATCCGCCGATTCGCTCAGCACGCTCGTGATGCCTTCGATGCGGAGGCCGTCTCCGCGTGCGTCGAAGCACTTCGCGTGGCGCTGATAGAGCGTGACGTGGTGGAGACCAGAAGCGTGCTCGTGACTCTCTTCGACGATGTGCTCAGCGGCATGATCGACCGCGCGGAAGAGCGGGGTCTCGTCCGCTCCGACCCGGAGTAGCCGCCCCTCCGCCGCATTCCCGGCCAATCCACAGGAACCGCAAAGGGTGTCCTCGTACTCTGGGATCTCCCAAGGGGAGTACTCCGACACGGTGGGATCGTCATTACGGATGCACGTCGCATCCCGGGCCACCGGTTCCTGTTTCACGGAATGGAGAAGACTTTGGCGGTACGGTCGTACCCCGAGTCTGGAGCCCTCATTTGGATATCACCCCGCTGATCTGGATCATCACGATCGCGATCACGATCGCTTTCTTCGTGTACGAGTTCTTCTCCCACGTTCGCACCCCGCACGAGCCGACGATCGCGGAGTCGGCGCGCTGGTCGATCTTCTACATCAGCCTCGCGCTGCTGTTCGGCGTCGGGATCGGCGTCTTCTCCGGCTGGACGTTCGGCGGCGAGTACTTCGCCGGCTACCTCACCGAGAAGGCGCTGTCGATCGACAACCTCTTCGTCTTCCTGATCGTGATGACCGGCTTCGCCGTGCCGAAGAAGTACCAGCAGAAGGTGCTGATGATCGGCATCGTGATCGCGCTGATCCTGCGAGGGATCTTCATCGCCATCGGCGCGACGCTCATCGAGAACTTCTCGTGGATCTTCTACCTGTTCGGCGCCCTGCTCCTCGTGCTCGCGTATCGCCAGGCGTTCAGCAACCATGAGAGCAACCCCGCGAACGGACGGTTCATGACGTTCGTCCGCCGTCATCTGCCCGTCAGCGACGAGTACAACGGCGACCGGCTCACAGTGGTGAAGAACGGCAAGCGCTTCGTCACGCCGATGCTGCTCACGATCATCGCCATCGGGTTCATCGACCTCGTGTTCGCCGTCGACTCGATCCCCGCGATCTACGGTCTCACCGACCAGGCCTACATCGTCTTCACAGCGAATGCCTTCGCGCTCATGGGTCTGCGCCAGCTGTACTTCCTCATCGGAGGACTGCTGGAGCGTCTGGTGTACCTGGCTCAGGGCCTCGCCGTCATCCTCGGATTCATCGGCGTCAAGCTCGTCCTGCACGCGCTGCACGTCAACGAGCTGCCGTTCATCAACGGCGGCCAGGGCGTCGAGTGGGCGCCGGAGATCCCCATCTGGTTCTCCCTGCTGTTCATCGGCGCGACCATCGCGGTGGCCACCGCCGCGAGCCTCCTCAAGACCCGTCGCACCCCCGGCGAGGTCACCTCTTCCACCGGCACCACCCCTACCCACAAGGAGCACTCTTGAGCGCGCAGCGCTGTTCTGACTCTTCGGACTCTGACAGTACGAGCGCCCGGTTCATTCCGGGCGCTCATCCCACCACAGACGAGGCGGCCCGCTGATGGGCGACCTGCTCTGGAACATCGCCCTCGTCTTCGCGTTCGTGCTGATCGGCGGTGTCTTCGCTGCGACGGAGATGGCCCTGGTCACGCTCCGCGAGAGCCAGATCAACGCGATCGGGCAACGGGGCCGCCGTGGGGCGAAGGTCGCGGCACTCGCCCGCAACCCCAACACCTTCCTCTCGGCTGTGCAGATCGGCGTGACGGTCGCGGGCTTCGCCTCGGCCGCGTACGGCGCTACATCGATCGCACCGTCCTTGGCGCCGTTGCTGGAGTCGTGGGGCCTCGCCCCCGCACTCGCCCTCACGATCGCAACTGTCATCCTCACTCTCGTGATCGCCTACCTGTCGCTCGTGCTCGGAGAACTCGTGCCCAAGCGGCTCGCGATCCAGCGCAACGCCCAGTTCGCATACGCCGTGGCTCCCGCTCTCAACGGGTTCGCGGTGATCATGCGTCCCGTGATCTGGCTGCTCTCCGTGTCGACCGACGCGCTGGTGCGACTGCTCGGCGGTGATCCCCGCAAGATGGGCGACGAGATGACCGACGAGGAGGTGCGCGACATCGTTGCGAGCCACCAGGGTCTGCCCGAAGATGAACGCCGCATCCTCGACGATGTGCTGTCCTTGCGGGGACGCCAGGTCAGCGAGGTCATGCGACCGCGGCCGGAGGTCGTGGCCCTCGACGAAGATGCCAACGTCGGTGATGTGCTGGCCCAGGTGCGGGACCTCCCGTATTCGCGCTACCCCGTCTCGAACACGTCCATCGACGACATCGCGGGGTTCGTCCACGTGCGGGACCTGTTCGAGGCGTCATCCGACGACCCAGCGCGTCCGCTCCGTGCGCTCGTCCGCGACATCCCGTACATCCCCTCCAGCGCGCGCGTTCTGCCCACGCTGACGCGGATGCGGGCCGAAGGGCACCACATCGCGGTCGTCGTCGACGAGTACGGCGGCACGGACGGTCTCGTCACGTTGGAGGACCTCGTCGAGGAGGTCGTCGGCGAGATCTTCGACGAGTACGACGCCGAGGAGTACTTCTCCGCGGAAGAGGGACTCGACGGGCGGCTCAACCTGCAGGACTTCGAGGAGGCGACCGGGCTGGCGATGCCGCGGGGCTCGTCCGACACGATCGCAGGTTTCGTGACCGAGCAGTTGGGTCGCCTCGCGGTCGTCGGCGACACGGTCGAGGTGCCCGGTGCCTCGATTCAGGTCATGGCCCTGGATCGTCGTCGCATCTCCCGTGTGCGGGTCACACCGCAGGAGAGCCCGGAGCCCGTCGAGGACTGATGCCGACGGGTGAGCCTTCTCGTCAGGGGCGCACGCCGATGAGACGCTCGGCGGCTGCCCACACCGCGGCTCCGGTCGTGGGGGAGCGGACCTCGTCCGAGGCTGTCACTCGTCGTGGTGCCCCACGGAACTCGAGCAGTCCACCCGGACCCCAGTAGTCGCCGTTCACGACCTCCGCGGAGGTCGCTGCGTGCACGATGGGCAGCGCTCCGCCGTCCTTGCCCTGCACGAGCATCCGAGTGGGCGCCGTCAGGGCGCGGAGGAAACCGGAGACCTGGGCGAGGCCGGGGCGCGGGGGAGTGAGCGGGTCGACGGCATAGCCCGGGTGCGCGACGACCGCCGACCGCGAAGAGTCCGACCAACGCCGTGAGAGCTCGAAAGCGAAGGCCATCAACAGGGCCTTCGAGCGTCCGTACTGGCGGAGCGAGGAACCGCTCCACGGGGCGTCGAGGGTCGCGGGGTCGAGCCGCGCGAAACGGTGTGCGATCGAGCCCACCGCGACCACGCGGGCATCCGGTGTGAAGAGCGGTTCGAGCTGCGCCACGAGGGCGAAGTGGCCGAGGAAGTTGGTGCCCACCATGAGGTCGAAGCCGTCGCTCGTACGCGCCGCAGGGTCGGCCGCCTTCACCCCCGCGTTGCAGATCACCACATCGATCCGCTCGCCCACCTCCGCAGCGGCGTGAGTGATGCTGTCGAGCGAGCCGAGGTCGAGCGCCAGCACGTGCAGCTCGGCATCCGGCACGCGGCTCCGGATCGCCGAGGCCGCCGTCTGCGCGCGCTCCGATGAGCGGCAGCCCAACAACACGCGGGCTCCGCGAGCGGCCAGCTGCTCGGCGCACCAGTAGCCGATGCCCGCGTTCGCCCCGGTGACCAGCACCGTGCGTCCGCGCAGGTCTCCGGCAGGCGTGAGAGGAGCGGCATCCATCTCCCCAACCTAGGCGCTGTGGGCGCCGGCAGTCAGTGGCCGTGGCCGTGGTCGTCGTCGTTCTCGTGGTCGTCCTCGTTCTCGAGGAGCATTCCGATCGAGGTGGCGCAGGCGTCGCCCTTCCAGGCCTCGATGCCCTCGCGCACGGCGAAGGCGGCGATCACGAGTCCGGCGAAGGCATCGGCCCACCACCACCCCAGCAGCGAGTTGACGACCAAGCCGATCAGCACGGCGGCGGAGAGGTACGTGCAGATGAGAGTCTGCTTCGAGTCCGCGACCGCCGTCGCCGATCCGAGCTCCCGGCCCGCGCGACGTTCGGCGAACGACAGGAACGGCATGACCGCGACGCTGACCGCCGTGAGGATGATGCCGATCGTGCTGTGCTCCGGACGCTCGGCCGTGACCAGTGCGGTCACGGAGGTCGCGGTGACATAGGCGGCGAGGGCGAAGAACGCCACGGCGATCACGCGCAAGGTGGGTTTCTCCCAGCGCTCCGGATCGCGGCGGGTGAACTGCCAGGCGACGGCGGCCGCGGACAGCACCTCGATCGTCGAGTCCAGCCCGAAGCCGATGAGAGCCGCGGACGATGCGACCGTCCCCGCCGTGATCGCGATGATCGCCTCGACCACGTTGTAGCCGATCGTGACGCCGACGAGGAGGCGGATGCGACGATGCAGGGTCTCCCGACGCGCGTCGGTGAGCGTCGACGACATCAGCAGGTGCATCCTTCACCCGAACAGCAGTCCGGTTCGACGATGAGGGTGACCCGCAGGAGCATGTCGAGGGCCGGTGCGAGGTGACGGTCGGCGAGACGATAGCTGCTGCGACGGCCATCGGGCACGCTCTCGACGAGCCCACAGCCGCGGAGACAGGCGAGGTGGTTCGACAGGGCCTGGCGGGAGACGCCGAGGGCTTCGGCCAGATCAGCGGGGTAGCCGGGGGCTTCGCGCAGAGCGAGGAGCACGCCGGCGCGAGTCGGGTCGGAGAGTGCATGCCCCAGACGCGCGACAGCGGATGTGTGGGTCAGCGATGCGAGAGCGGTCGTCACGCACTCGATGATACAGAAAATGCTGAATTCAGGTATTCCTGAATTCAACAAGAGGGGGCGCGACGACGTCTCGCGCCCCCGGATGATCAGCGGATCGCGTACACCGCGCTGCCGATGATCACGGCGACGACGGTCGTCCAGCCGATGATGGCGATGGCCTGCCAGAAGAGGATGCGCGCCTTCCTGATGCCGGAGGCGGCGAGCATCGTCGCGGTGAACTGTGTCGGCAGCAGGAGCGGGCCGAGCAGGCTGACGCCGGGTACGCCGTAGCGTTCGAAGGCGCGCTGGAACTTCTCCTTCCGGGCGGAACCGCGCCCGGAGTCGACGGCTTCCGCTGCCGGTGCTGTGTCCGTCGTGCCGCCGCCGGCGAGGACAGCGTTCCTGGCACGCGAGCGGTTCACGACCGCCTGACGCGCACCGGAGCTCGCCAGCACCAGCACCGCGACGCACAGGAAGTTGCCGACCATCGCGGCGATCGCCGCGACCACCGGAGGGATGCCGCCGAGGACCCCGATGCTCACCGCGCCCTCGCCCTCGATGAAGGGGATCGCGCCGGCGAGGGCGACGATGAGCGGCTGCACGAGCTCGGGGACCTGGGCGACCAGGTTCTGGAAGGTCTCGATGAGGTTCATGGGGTGCTCCCTGCTGTCGGTGCGAGCGGCGTCTCCGCTGCGATGACTCCAGTCCAGCCGAGGAGCAGCCGTGGCGGCAGTGTCGGCCCGTCACCTGTTCCCCTGCGGTTCGCACGGTGATCCCGTGACATGTGTCACGCCTCTATCGTGGGAGCGTGAGTTCCGTCCCGCCCCTCCCCGTCGCCGATCCGACGCCCGGCTCCCGCCAGCTCGCCCGGGGCATCACCGCCACCTGGTGGTACACCGCGAGCGCCGTGGTGTTCTTCGAGCTGATGCTGGTCGTCGCGTGGACCGGCATCACCGCCGCCGTCGATCTGCGCGGCGGCGCGATCCTCGTCGTCGCGATCGGTGGCGTGCTCTGGTGTGCGTCGACCATGCTGCTGCTCGCCGATTACCGCAGCCGTATCGACGCGGGTCCCGGCATCGCCTGGGGGCGCCTGGCCGTGCCCTTCCTGGTTGCGGTCGCATACGGATTGGTGGCGGGGTCGGCGGTCGGGAGCTGGGCGCTCGCGGCCATGCCGGTCGCGCAGTTCTTCGTGCTCCTGCGATGGCCACGCGGAATCCGGATGCGTGTGGCCGCGACGGCGACCCTGCTGCTCGTGGCCCTGACGGTGGTGGACTCGACCGCGAGAGGCCTCGACACGGGCCTCCCGTTCTGGCTGCCCGCTGTGTATGCCGTCCTGCTGCCGGCGATGACCGTGAGCTCGCTCTGGTGGTGGGATGTCCTGGTCACACTCGACCGCGCCCGCGCTTCCGAGGCCAAGCTCGCCGCGACGCAGGAGCGCCTGCGGGTGGCGACCGACGTGCACGACCTGCAGGGGCATCATCTCCAGGTCATCGCGTTGCAGCTGGAACTCGCGGAGCGGCTCCTGCCGACCGATGCGGAGGCCGGGATGGAACAGCTCCGGGCCGCGCGACTCAGTGTCGACGAGGCGCGGCAGGGGACCAGAGACCTCGCGACCCGCTTCCGGTCCGTTCCGCTCGGCGATGAGCTCGCCAACGCGCGAGATCTCCTGACCGCAGCGGGTCTCACCGTGGAGGCCGTGATCGATCCGGATGCCGATGCCGCACCGGGGACTGCGCTGGGGCCGGTGATCCGGGAGACCACGACGAATGTGCTGCGCCACGGGGGTGGCCGTCGAGCGCGGCTGGTGCTGGCACGGATCGGTGATTCCTGGCGATACGAGATCGCGAACGACAGGATGCCCGGCGCGCCGCTCGATCACGACGGATCCGGCCTCGAGGGGGTTCGGCGACGGATCGAGGAGGCGCACGGTTCTCTGGCGGTGCGGCGCGATGCCGATGAGTTCGCGGTCGTCGTGACCGTTCCGTCGCAGCCGGAGGAGGGGCGTTGATCCGCGTGCTGCTCGCCGACGACGAGGCGATGATCCGCTCTGCGCTCGCCGCACTGCTGCGACTCGAAGCCGACATCGACGTCGTCGCGGAGTGCGCCGACGGCGAGCAGGCCGTCGCCGAGGCGCTGCGCCTGCAACCCGACGTGTGTCTGCTGGACCTGGAGATGCCCGGACTGGATGGGGTGCAGGTCGCGGAGAAACTGCACCGGGCGATCGCGACGCGCTGCGTGGTGGTCACCCGTCATGCGCGTCCGGGGGTGCTGCGGCGAGCCCTGGCATCCGGCGTCTCCGGTTTCCTGCCCAAGTCCCGGGGTGCGGACGAGGTCGCCGCCGTCATCCGCCGTGTCGCGGCAGGAGCCCGCTATGTCGATCCGGAGATCGCGGCGGATGCTCTGAGCGATGAGCGCTCGCCCCTCACCGATCGCGAGCTCGATGTGCTGCGCGCGGGGCGGCGCGGGGAGACGACCGGTCAGATCGCGCGGGCTCTCGCTCTCGCGCCCGGCACCGTGCGCAACCACATCTCCGTCATCCTCGGCAAACTCGCCGTCGACACCCGCCAGCAGGCTGTGCTCACCGCCGAGGAACGCGGCTGGATCTGAGCGCCGATATGCTGGCACGCATGGGAACAATATGCGCCGCGCCCGTGATGGGGCGCACCCTCGTGTTCCGCGACCGCCGCGCCTGACGGCGCGCTCGCTCACCGCACGCATCTGCGCGCCGTCCACCGAGATGTCATCGCACCTCGGGACGGGCAGCACTCGCTGACGCCTCTTCGCGTCCTCCCTCCTTCCGAGGTGCTCCGATTCTTCTTCTGGAGCGCACTCATGCCTCGTTCACCCCATGGCGGCCGTCACGAACTCGGCCAGAACTTCCTCACCCACCGTCCGACCCTCGCCCGGATCACGGCTCTCGTCGACCGCACGTCCGGACCGATCCTCGAATTGGGGTGCGGCGATGGCGCCCTCACGCGCCGACTCGCGGGGCTCGGCCGACCGCTCACGGCTATCGACATCGACGAGCACCGGGTGCGGCGGTTGCGCGCGGCCCTGCCCGGGGTCCGCATCGAGTTCGGGGACGCGACCCGTCATCCCCTTGCTGCCGCCGTGGTCGTCGGCAACATCCCGTTCCACGTGACCACCCCCATCCTCCGGCGTCTTCTGTCGCGGAAGGAGTGGAGGGAGGCCGTGCTGCTGACCCAGTGGGAGGTGGCGCGCAAGCGTGCGGGCGTCGGTGGCGGCACCATGATGACCGCGCAGTCGGCTCCATGGTTCGCCTTCTCCCTCGAGGGGAGGGTCCCGGCCTGGGGCTTCTCCCCGCAACCGAGCGTCGACGGGGGCGTGCTCACGATCACACGACGGGCCTCACCGCTCGTTCCGGTGTCCGACCGGCGGGGGTACGAGGCGTTCGTCCGGGCGATGTTCACGGGGAGAGGGGCCACACTTCCCGCGGTGCTGGCGGCGGCGACTCGCGCTCCGATGTCGCGCGCGCGGCGCGCCGTGATGGCAGCCGACGCGACCAGCTGTCGATGGCCGCGGGATCTGCGTCCGGAGCACTGGGCGGCGCTCTGGCGTGAGGTCTCCCGCGGATGAGGCGCGGGATCGTGACTCCGCTGTCGGACGGCGGAGGTACTCTCGACGCATGTCCGCCTTCGGCACGCTCGCCACCCCGGTCGGCGTCATCGGGGTCGTGAGCGACGGTGCGGCCGTCACCCGGGTCACGTGGCGAACCACTCCGCCCGGCGGCGGTGTCGTCGTGCCCGACGCCGGGTCCGATCCCTTGCTGGTCGAGGCGCTCGCACAGGTGGCGGCCTACTTCGACGGCACACTGCGTCGCTTCGATCTGCCGGTCGATCTCGGCCCGCAGACCGAGGCCACGCGTGCTGTCCTCACCGCACTCCATGAGACCGTGGCCCACGGAGAGACGATCACGTACGGCGGTCTCGCCACGCGCAGTGGCACCGACGTGCCGGCCCGGGGGATCGGCTCGATCATGGGCGCGAACCCGGTTCCCCTGATCGTGCCGTGTCACCGCGTCGTCGCCGGCGATGGGCTGGGCGGCTATTCCGGCGCAGAAGAGGGGCACGGCCTCGAGACGAAGCGGTGGCTGTTGGAGCATGAAGGGGCGCTCCCGACCTCCCTGTTCTGACGGCGAGCGGTGGTGTCCGTCATCCCGTCACTCGGACCGGGAACACCCTGCGAGAATGGACGTGCCGAGTCCCGAGCCGAGGAGCCAACGTGCAGTTCATCTCCACCCGCGGCGGCATGCAGCCGCAGTCGTTCAGCGAGACGCTGTTGGAGGGCCTCGCGCCCGATGGTGGGCTGGCGGTGCCGGAGACCATGCCGGTCGTCGACGGTGAGACGCTCGAGCGCTGGCGGGCCCTGACCTATCCACAGCTCGCGACAGAGGTGCTCGGACTGTTCGCGACCGACATCCCTCGCGCAGACCTGGCCCGGATGACCGCCGCCGCGTACGCCGACTTCCCTGACGGCGTCGTGCCGCTGCGGGCGATCGATGACGAACTCACCCTCGTCGGGCTCTCCGAGGGGCCGACGCTCGCGTTCAAGGACATGGCCATGCAGTTCCTCGGCCAGGTGCTCGAGTACACGTTGGAGCGCAAGGGATCGGTGCTCAACATCCTCGGCGCGACCTCGGGAGACACCGGGTCGGCGGCCGAGCACGCGCTGCGGGGCAAGGAGCGCGTCGCGGTGTTCATGCTGTCACCGCAAGGGCGCATGAGCGCGTTCCAGCGCGCGCAGATGTTCTCCCTCGACGACGCGAACGTGCACAACATCGCCGTCGAGGGTGTCTTCGACGACTGTCAGAACCTCGTCAAGAAGCTCGCCGGCGACCTCGACTTCAAGCGTGCCCACCACCTCGGTGCCGTGAACTCCATCAATCTGGCACGCATCACCGCGCAGACGGTCTACTACTTCTGGGCGTGGCTGCGGGCGACCGATGCAGGCGGCTGGACCGAGCTGTCGTTCACCGTTCCGTCGGGCAACTTCGGCAACATCCTCTCCGGGTTCTTCGCGAAGCAGATGGGCCTGCCGATCCGTCGCCTGGTGCTCGCCGCGAACGAGAACAACGTGCTGGACGAGTTCTTCCGCACGGGTGTCTACCGCCCGCGCAGCGCCGCCCAGACGCTCGCGACCTCCAGTCCGTCGATGGACATCTCGAAGGCGTCGAACCTGGAGCGTTTCATCTTCGAGCTGGTCGGCCGTGACGCGGAGCGCGTCGTCGGTGCCTGGCGTGAGCTCGACGAGAGCGGCTTCTTCGACTTCTCCGCGGAGCAGGAGCGCTTCGTCGAGGAGTTCGGGATCGTCAGCGGCACCTCGACGCACGAGGACCGGTTGGCGACGATCCGCTCGGTGTACGAGACGACGGGAGAGGTCATCGACCCGCACACGGCCGACGGCGTCAAGGTCGCGCGAGAGTACGTCGAGCCCGGTGTGCCCATGCTCGTGCTCGAGACGGCGAAGCCCGAGAAGTTCGCTGAGACGATCCACGAGGCGCTCGGAGTGGAGCTCGGCTACGCACCCGAGCTGCAGGAGATGCTGGACGCACCGCAGCACGTGACCGAGATGCCCGACGACGAGCACGCACTCCGTGAGTTCATCGCCGCGAACGCTGTGAGCTGAGCGCACCCGCGCCTCCCGCGTCCCCGCATCCACACCCCCTCCGCCCGTCGGCACCCCCTCCGCCCGTCGATACCCCCTCTGCGTGCCGCGAACCGGAGGGGGTGTCGACGCGGGGAGGGGGCGTCGACGGGCGAGGGTCTGGACGCGGGGAGGGGTGTCGACGCGGGGCCGGGGGTGTCCACGTGGGGAGGGGGCGTCGACGAGACGGACAGAGGAACGGGAGGCAGACGATCGGGATGATGTGCGATCTGCACATCCGTGCGGGATGTTCGTGCGATCTGCACATGTAGGCCGGGCGCAGGGCATCGCTACTGTGGCGCACAACCCGTTCCCTCTCCCGAAGGACCCTCATGGCACGCACGGCGCACCCCGACGACTTCGCGCTCTCCCGAGTGACTCCTGAGGCCCGCAAACCCTGGTTCGGAATCGCTGTGCAGCGGTTCGGTCAGGTCTCGGCCCTCTCGCAGTTCCTCCTCGGCGCGACCCTCGGCTACAGCATGACTTTCGGCGAGGCCGTCCTCGCCTTCCTCTTCGGCTCGATCATCCTCGAGGTGATCATGTGCGTGGTCGGCTTCATCGGCCAGCGCGAGGGCCTCAACACCGCACTGCTCGCCCGGTGGACCGGCTTCGGGGAGATCGGTGCCTCGCTGGTCGGGCTCGCGATCGGGATCAGCCTCATCGGCTGGTTCGGCATCCAGTCGGCCATCTCGGCACAGTCCCTCGACGCCCTGATGCCCGGTGCGCTGCCGGTCTGGGCGTGGAGCCTCATCTTCGGTCTCGCCGTCACCGCGATCGTCGCCTTCGGCTTCGTGGGCATGCAGTGGCTCGCGAACATCACGGTGCCGCTCTTCCTCATCCTGGTCGGCTGGTCGGTCATCACCGAGCTGAGCCGTCACGACATCGGCGAGCTGCTCACGGGGCCGGCACCCGGACCCACGATGAGCGTCTGGGCCGGTACGGGTATCGTCGCGGGTGGTCTCATCGTCGGCGCGATCATCACGGGTGACATGACCCGCTTCAACCGTTCTCGCGCCGACGTCGTCAAGCAGACCGTGCTCGGAGTCTCGCTCGGTGAGTTCGTGATCGGACTCGCCGGTGTCCTGCTGGCACACGCGGCCGCCACCGGTGACATCGTCGCGATCGTGACGTCGTCCGTCGGCTTCATCGGCCTCTTCATCGTGCTCACCGGCACCCTGAAGATCAACGACTGGAACCTATACTCGTCGACCCTGGGCCTGGTGAACTTCATCTCGACGGCGTTCGGCAAGAACCTGCACCGCGTCACCACGACGATCGTGCTGGGCGTCGTCGGATCCATCCTGGCCGCGGTCGGCATCCTCGGACAGTTCACCGAGTTCCTGATCGTGCTCAGCGTCGCCTTCCCGCCGATCGCCGGCATCATGGTCGCCGAGTACTACGTGGTGCGCCGCTGGCGTCCTGAGCTCGACGCGACCCGTGAGGCCGGCACCCTTCCGGCCACCGCGCCACGCATCGTTCCCGCGACGATCGTCGTGTGGCTGGTGTCCGCGCTCGTCGGCTACTTCGTGACCTGGGGCATCCCGTCGTTGCTCAGTCTCTTCCTCTCGATGGCGCTCTACATCGTGGCGGGCAAGCTCGGCTGGGTCCGCGGTGTCGGAGTCGCGAACACGCGGCAGGCGAGCCCGGTCGAAGAGACAGCCGCGGCCTGAGCCGCCCCGAGTCAGAACCTCCTCACAGGAAAGCGAGAATCATGCACATCGGCATCGACGTCGGCGGCACCAACACCGACGCAGTCCTCATGGACGGCACCCGCACGCTCGCGGGCGTGAAGCACTCGACCACCCCCGATGTCACCAGTGGCATCATCCAGGCGATCGAGGATCTGCGGGCCGGACACGCGTTCGAGGGCGCCGACGTCGACGCCGTCATGATCGGCACGACGCACTTCATCAACGCACTCGTGCAGGCGAGCCGTCTGGCGCCGGTCGCGGCACTCCGCCTCGGGCTCCCGGCGACGCGAGCTCTACCGCCGCTGATCGACTGGCCCGACGTGCTGGTCGAGGCGACGCAGGCCCGCAGCTATCTCGCCCACGGGGGCTACGAGTTCGACGGCCGACCGATCTCACCCCTCGACCCGGACGAGATCCGGGCGCACGCCGAAGACATGAAGTCGCACAGCATCCGCTCGGTCGCGATCTCGTCGGTGTTCAGCCCGGTCAACCACGACCTCGAGGCACGGGCGGCAGAGATCGTCGCAGAGGTGCTGGGGGCGGATGCCGCCATCTCGCTCTCCCACGAGATCGGACGCATCGGACTGCTGGAGCGCGAGAACGCGACGATCATCAACGCCGCGCTGCGCGAGCTCGCGTCCGAGATCGTCGATGGGCTGACCTCCGCCGTGCGCGCCCAGGGCATCGAGGCGCCGATCTTCCTCAGCCAGAACGACGGCACGCTCATGGACGAGGAGTACGTGCGTCGCTACCCGGTCGCGACTTTCGCCTCCGGTCCGACGAACTCGATGCGCGGAGCAGCCGCGACGAGCGGTCTGGACGACTGCGCCGTGATCGATGTGGGCGGCACCACGGCCGACATCGGGTTGCTGATCAACGGCTTCCCGCGGGAGACCGCGAACGAGGTCAAGGTCGCCGGCATCCGCACCAATTTCCGGATGCCGGACGTCCTCTCGCTCGGCATCGGTGGCGGCAGCATCGTCGATGAGGAGACCGCCGAGGTCGGACCGGCATCCGTCGGGTACAAGCTGACCACGGAAGCGCTGGTGTTCGGTGGATCGACCCTGACCGCCACGGACATCGCGGTCGCGGCCGGCCGCGCCCACGTGGGCGACGCGAGCAAGGTCGCGCACCTCGACCCCGTGTTCGTCGAGCGGGTGCTCGCCCGCATCGCCGAGCGTGTGTCGGAGGCGGTCGACCGCATGCGCACGTCACCCGAGCCCATCGCGGTGGTCGCCGTCGGCGGAGGCTCGATCCTGCTCCCCGACGAGTTGCCGC
This sequence comes from Microbacterium sp. IO18, assembly GCF_049099505.1. Classification (NCBI taxonomy): domain Bacteria; kingdom Bacillati; phylum Actinomycetota; class Actinomycetes; order Micrococcales; family Microbacteriaceae; genus Microbacterium; species Microbacterium sp. IO18. The sequence goes on along the minus strand of NZ_JBMJAF010000001.1, from coordinate 1,594,592 downwards.
TGTTCGGCACCGTGCACCGACCTGAGAACTACGCGGTCGCGAACGCCATCGGTGCCTCGATCGCGCAGGTCGGCGGTGAGATCGACAAGGTCTACGCGATCGAGCCCGGTCGTCGTGACGAGACACTCGCGGAGGTGCGCGCCGAGGCGGTCGACAAGGCGATCGCGGCGGGTGCCAAGCCCTCGACCGTGTCGATCATCGACTTCGACGAGGTGCCCATCCCGTATCTGCCCGGCAACGCCACGCGCATCCGCGTCAAGGCGGTCGGCGACCTCGACATGGGGGCGTGACATGAGCTGGACGATCACGCCCGCCCACATCGACGGGCTCGCTCGCGGTGCCGCGGTGCTCGGCACGGGAGGCGGAGGGGATCCGTACATCGGTGCCCTCCTCGCGCGTCAGGCCCTGACCTCCGGCGACGTCACGGTCGTCGGACTCGACGAGGTGCCCGACGATGCGCTCGTGCTGTTCGTCGCGATGATGGGCGCGCCGACCGTCATGGTCGAGAAGCTCCCCAGCCTCGCCGAGGTCATCGAACCGGTCAAAGCGCTCAGCGTCCACCTGGGCCGTCCGGTGACCCACATCGCGTGCGCGGAGGTGGGCGGAGTCAACTCCACCATCCCGATCGCCGCCGCGGCCGCACTCGGACTGCCGCTGGTCGATGCCGACGGCATGGGGCGCGCATTCCCGGAGCTGCAGATGGTGCTGCCGACGCTGTACGGCGTGACCGCATCGCCCCTCGCGTTCAGCGACGAGAAGGGCAACACGGGGGTGCTGCAGACGGCCGACAACTCGTGGACCGAACGCATCGCTCGCGTGGCCTGCGTCGAGATGGGCTGCTCGGTCATGATCTCCGGGTTCTCCATGTCCGGCTCGGCGGCGCGCGAGTCACTCGTCGCGGATTCGCTGTCCCGCTGCATCGAGATCGGGCAGCGCATCGCGACGGCACGCGAGGAGAAGTCCGATCCGGTCGACGCGGTCGTCCGGCTCCTCGGCGGACGCGAGCTGTTCGATGGGAAGGTCGTCGACGTGCACCGCGCCACCACCACGGGCTTCGCGCGTGGCCGTGCTCGCATCGACGGGGACGCCGACCGCTCGCTGACGCTGCAGTTCCAGAACGAGCACCTGGTGGCCGAAGCCGACGGCACGGTCCTGGCGACCACACCCGATCTGATCATGGTGCTCGACGGCGAGTCCGGTGAGCCGATCACGACCGAGGGACTGCGTTACGGACAGCGGGTCCGGGTGATCGCGGCTCCGGCCGATGAGCGCTGGCATTCGGACGCCGCCCTCGCGATGGTCGGCCCGGGGTACTTCGGGTACGACATGGCGGCCCACCGCTTCGACGGCAGCATCTCCACCGGAACCGTGTCGGCGGGAGCGACGGCATGAGCTGGCAGCTCACCGCGGCTGACCTTCCCGATCTCGCTCGCGGCGCGACCTTGCTCGGGACCGGTGGGGGCGGTGACCCGTACATCGGCAAGATGCTCGTCGAGCGCGTGCTGGGCGAGGGGAGCATCACGATCCTGGATCCGGACGAGCTCGCCGACGATCTGTTCGTGATCCCGACCGCCCAGATGGGTGCGCCCACCGTCATGGTCGAGAAGATCCCGGCCGGCACCGAGCCCACGCTCGCCCTGCGCACCCTCGAGGAGCACCTCGGACGCACGGCGGATGCCACGATGCCGATCGAGTGCGGCGGCATCAACTCGATGATCCCGCTCATCGTCGCGGCCGAGACGGGCTTGCCGGTGGTAGATGCCGACGGCATGGGCAGGGCGTTCCCCGAGCTGTCGATGGAGACCTTCGCCGTGTACGGCGTGCACGGATCGCCCCTCGCGCTCGCGGGAGAACGCGGCGAGAAGGTCGTGATCGACACGGGAGACGACGACCGGCAGATGGAGTGGCTCGCCCGCGGCATCACGATCCGTCTCGGCGGCGTCGGCCACATCGCCGAGTACGCGATGACCGGCGCGGACGTCCGGCGCACCGCCGTCCCGCGCACGATCTCGATGGCCCTCGCGCTGGGCCGCGCCATCCGTCTCGCCCGGGAGGAGCATCGTTCACCGTTCGAGGCGATCGCCTCGACCCTCGCGACGACGCTCTACCCGCACCTTCGGGAACTCTGCGTCGGCAAGGTCATCGACGTCGAGCGGCGCACGACCGAGGGGTTCGCCAAGGGGCGTGCGGTGATCGCACCGCTCGGCGCAGAGGAGGGTGCCACCTTCGAGATCTCGTTCCAGAACGAGAACCTCATCGCCCATCACGGGGAGACGCTCGTGGCCATCGTGCCCGACCTCATCTGCGTGGTCGATCACGAGACGGCCGAGCCCATCACCACCGAGGGACTCCGCTACGGGCAGCGCGTACGGGTGCTCGGCATCTCCACACCCGAGATGATGCGCACCCCCGAGGCGCTCGCCGCCTTCGGACCGTCCGCTTTCGGCCTCGCCGCGGACTTCGTCCCGGTCGAGACTCTGGCCGCGGGTGAGGACGTTTCTCCCTAGGCTGGAGCGCATGATGCTGCAGCGCGACGACCTCACGGCGCTCGCCCGCGGCTATTCGCTCCTCGGATCCGGCGGTGGCGGTTCGACGACCATGCTCGAGCTGATGCTCGCCGGGTCCGACCGGGAGCCGATCGAGATCTCCCCGATCTCCTCGCTGGACCCGCGGACACCCTGCCTGGGCGTCGCCTTCGTCGGTTCGACGATGCTGCTCGGCGAACGCCTTCCCGGCGCCGAGCCCTTCGCTCGTCTGCTGGCCGCGGTCGAACGGTGGATCGGTCATCCCGTTCCCGCGGTCTGCTCCCTCGAAGGCGGCGGGATGAACGGGCTCGCTCCGTTGACGCTGGCCGGGTCCCACCTCGTGGTGGACGCGGACTGCACCGGCCGCGCCGTTCCGGGGCTGGACCAGATGTCGCTGTTCGTCGACCGCGTTCCCGGACTCGTGTTCGCCTGCGACACCGGCGCCGGAGGGGTCGCCCTCGTCGAGGCGCACCGGGCGATCGACGCCGAGCGGGTCGTGCGCTCCGCGATCATCCAGGCGGGCGGCGTCGGCTGTGCGGTGCTCGGAGGCTTCACGGTCGGCGACCTCCACGAACACGCGATCGGGGGCCATCTGGCGCATGCACTCGAACTCGGCAGGGCCTACCTCGCATCGGCGGGCGCGCCCCTCCCGCTCCTGGCGGATGCCCTCGGTGGCGAGCTGCTGGCTGAAGGGCGTATCGTCTCGGTCGCCGCGTCGCCGCAGGATCCGCACGTGAACGCCGTCGAGATCAGCGGACTCGGCGGTGCCGTCCACCGTGTGGTGAGCCGATCGGAGACCCTCGCGGTGCTGACCGATGGGCTGCTCGTCGCGTCCGCCCCCACGATCATCGTGGTCGTCGATGCGGTGTCACGCGAGATCCTCGAGGTCACGGAACTGCGTCTGGCACGGAACGTCGCGGTCTTCTCCATCCCTGCGCCCGCCTGGTGGAATGCGCGGCCCGAGCGTCGCGCGAAAGTGCTGCCCTCCGCCTACGGCCTCGACGATCTGGATGCGGCGTGAGCGCGCGGCTGCCCGTGAGCGCGCTGCTCTCCCACACGGAGAACGGCGGCCTGCAGTGGGTCGCAGGACCACGCGATGCGGCGTGGGAGGAGGTGGCCGTCGGCGCGAGCGAAGCCGAACTCACGGAGAAGGGCGCCGAGCGGCTCGCGATCATCACCGCATCGGCCCCGACATCGACCTGGCAGCAGGACGCTCTGCTGCGCCGGCTGCGGGACCGGGGGTTCACCGGGCTCGCCGTGTCCGGGGCGGCGGACTTCGATGCGGGCGCGTTCCGCCTCGCGGATCGGATCGGCCTGTGCCTGCTCGACGTCCAGCGCCCCATCCAGCTCGCGAAGGCCTGTTGGATGCTGATCGAGGCGCGCGATGCGCTGACGCTCAGCCAGGTGCGCAAGGTCGCGCAGTCGTTCGAGTACGCCGCCGATGATCTCACCGATCTGCTCGGACACATCGCGGCGAACCTCGGTGTCGGTGCCGCACTGATCGACTCGTCCGGTGTCCTGCAGGAGGCGGGCGCGCATCTCGACGAGCGACTGCATGCGGCCATCGGCTTCGACTCGTGGCTCGACCGGGTGAGCGTCGGCGAGACGGCTGCGGCGTCGGTGCGGGTCGACAGCCCCGGACGCAGCGGTCTGAGGCTCGTGCTCTTCGGGCAGGGCCTCGGCGAGGCACAGGTGCAGTCGCTCTCGGTCGCGGCCGAGGTCGCGATGCCCGCCGTCGCGGCCCGCATCCTGATCGACGAGGTGGCGGCCGTGAATGACGTCGCCGTGTCGTCCGGGCTGCTGCGTGACTTCGTGGACCTGCACGGAGCGGCGGATGCCGATGTCCAGCGGCGGATGCTCGAGCGCGGCTGGCGCACGAGCGGTCATCATCTCGGTTTCCGGGTGGTGGCGAGAGGGCGGCTCGATTCGTTCTCGCTGCTGCGCTCCGTCAGTGCCGGACTCAGTGCGATCGACGCGGAGGCGCATGCCACGACAGCGGGTCGAGGACTGAGCGGGTGGCTGACGTTCCCGGACGCCCCCGATCCCGATCGCGTCGAGCGGGCCGTGGCCGCACTGCGTGAGCTCCACCTGGGTGTCCTACGGGACTTCACCGTCGCGACCGGCGTCGGATCCTTGCAGGCCGGATCCGAAGGACTCGCCACGACGCTGGACGAGGCGGGGGATGCGGCGCGGATCGCGGCGGCGCGGTCGGCGACCGGGTGGTTCGTGCGGGTGGACAGTCTCGGCCTGGAGCAGCTGCTGCTGGCGTGGACGGGGAACGACACGTTCGTGCCCGCCGCGGAATCCCTCCTCGCTCCGCTGCGGGAAGGGGGAGGCGAACTGCTCACCACTCTTTCCGCGTATCTCGATCACGAGTCGGGCATAGCGGCGACGGCGACGGCCCTCGGTCTGCACCGCAACACCATCGCCGTGCGGATCCGGCGCGTGCAGGAGCTGCTCGGGATCGACATGAACGACCCCGAGGCACGATTGGCGCTGCACCTGGCCTGTCGGGCTGTGCAGCCGCGCTGAGGCCGGGCGGGTTCAGTCCTCCGGATCGCCGTGCAGCATCCAGGGGATGCCGAAGCGGTCGACGAGCATCCCGAAGAGGCCACCCCACGGCGGCACATCGAGCGGCATCGTGATGGTCGCCCCTTCGGACAGCTTCTCCCAGACCTCGCGGGTGGTGTCCTGAGAGTTGCCGCTCAACGAGACCGAAAAACCCTGCGGCTTCTCGTACGGCATGCCGTCGGGGGAGTCGGAGCCCATCAGCACGAGTCCTCCCGGTGCATCCAGCTGTGCGTGCATGACGAGGTCCTTCTGGCTCGGATCCTGCACCATGTCGGGGAACTCTCCGAAGGTGTTGATCACGAGCTCCCCGCCGAGCACGCTCCGGTAGAACTCCATCGCCTCGCGGGCTTCGGTGCGGAAGGACAGATACGGATTGAGGTTCGCCATGATCGCTCCGGGGTGAGGTGGATGCATCGACCGCACGCTCAGTCTGCGCCGCCTCCGACCGGATCCGCAAGAGGACTCCTGCGCGCTCCGAGAACCCCGTGCCTCGGTGGAGCAGGTGCTCACCGCGCGGCGAGCCACTCCGTGAAGGTCTGGCGTCCGAGATCGGCGTCGGGACCGGGAAGTGCATCGCCGGCACGCATCCCCGCCATCTGCGGCCCGGGGACGTTGAGCGCCGGGATCCACCCTCGATACCCCTCCCGGCGGGCGAACGCCCGGATCATGGTGGAGAGCTGTTCCTCGCGCGGGCCGGCGAGGTCACGCGCCCGGCCCTGCGGCTCCGACGTCGCGAGGGCTGCGAGCCGGGCGCCGACCTCGGAGGCGGCCACGGGTTGGGTGCGGGCGTTCGGGGCGAGGTGCAGCGGCCCGAGTTTCGCCCGCGCGAACATCTGCCCCGCGAACTCGTGGAACTGTGTCGCCCGCAGAATCGTCCAGGGCACCCGTGAGGACGCGATCACCTTCTCCTGCGCGATCTTGCCTGCGTAGTAGTCGTAGGGGATGCGGTCGATACCCACGATCGACAGGAGCACGACGTGTCGGACCCCGGCCTCCTCGGCCGCGGAGACGAGGGTCCCGGTCGCGGCGGTGAAGAACTCGATCGCCGCGGCGGCCTTGAGCGTCTCGATGCTCGTGACGTCGATCACGACGTCGGCACCGTCCAGCGCGGCATCGAGTCCCCGGCCGGTCACCAGGTCCACCCCGTGCGAACGGCTGAGCACCACCGCGTCATGTCCGTCGGCCTCGATCGCGGCCACGGTCGGCCGACCGACCGTCCCGGTTCCTCCTGCGACGGCGATTCTCATGTGTGCTCCTTCTCTCTCGATTTCATCCTTCTCCTCTTTCGACGACGCAGACCACGGGAATGTGAGGCGACAGCCGAAAGACGGCAGCGGCGGGCGCCGAGTCGGGCCAGGATGGAGACGATGGATGATCTCGAGGTGATCGACGCCGAACGCCGCACCCTGCTCGCTCTCGCCTATCGTCTGCTCGGCACGGTCGCCGATGCGGAAGACGCGGTGCAGGAGACGTATGTGCGGTGGTATCGGATGAGCGTCGAGGAACGTGCACAGATCAGGAACCCCGCTGCGTGGCTGACCCGCGTCGCCGGACGCATCTGCTTGGACGCGCTGGGATCGGCGCGTGCACGTCGGGAGAGGTACGTCGGCCCCTGGTTGCCGGAGCCCGTTCCGCACGACTCGCTGCTCGCCGCCCGTCCGCACCCGGATCCGTTGGAGCGGATGACGCTCGACGAGTCGGTGGGGATGGCCCTGCTCGTCGTGCTGGAGTCGCTCACCCCCGCCGAGCGGGTCGCGTTCGTGCTGCACGACGTGTTCGGTGTCCCCTTCGCCGAGATCGCGGAGACGGTCGGTCGGAGCCCGGATGCGGTGCGCCAGCTCGCCTCGCAGGGTCGCCGGCGCGTGCGCGAACGCCGGGCGGTCGTAGCGTCGCGGGAACAGCACGATGTCGTGGCGAGAGCTTTCCTCGCCGCTGCGTCGACCGGAGAGCTGCAAGGTCTGATCGCACTGCTCGACCCCGACGTCGTGCTCGTCTCCGACGGAGGAGGGAAGAAGTCGGCTGCGCTGCGGCCGGTGGCGGGAGCGGACCGCGTGGCACGCTTCCTGCGGGGGATCGCGCAGCGCCATCCCGAGGCCGACGTCTCGCTCGTCGCGGCCCCCGATGGGCTCGTGATGCTCGCGACGATCGACGGCCGCGCGGATGCGGTCTTCTCCTTCGTCGTCCGCGAAGACCGCATCACGGAAGTCTTCGCCGTGCGCAATCCCGACAAACTCAGCCAATGGCCGTGAGACCTCACTCGGTACGATGACGAGCGTGACCACCCCGACCGTGCGCCCCGGCATCGCCGAACGGCTTTCGCAGATGATCCGGATCCCGACGGTCTCGGCGGAGCTCGATGAGCGCGGACCTGCCCCCTTCGAGGAGTTCGTCGCGCTGATCGCCGAACTGTACCCCTTGACGCACCGGGACTTGCGGCTGGAACGGCACACCGACTTCGGTCTCCTGTTCCACTGGGCGGGCAACGGCGCGGCGGGCCGAGACCCTCTCGTGCTGATGGCGCACTACGACGTCGTCCCCGTCGACGAGAGCGACGCGTGGACGTATCCGCCGTTCGCGGGAACCATCGCCGACGGTTCGGTGTACGGCCGAGGCGCCCTGGACGACAAGGGCCCGCTGCTCGTCGTGCTCGAAGCCGTGGAGAATCTGCTCGCGGACGGCTTCGTCCCGTCCCGCGACGTGTACCTCTCGTTCGGCGGCAACGAGGAGACCTACGGGAAGGCGGCGGAGGAGATCGCACGCGTGCTGCGCGCACGCGGCGTGATGCCGTGGCTCGTCCTCGACGAAGGCGGCGCCGTCGTCGATGCGCCGCTGCCCTTCGTCCCCGGTCGAGCGGCGATGATCGGCGTGGGGGAGAAGGGCGTGATGACCCTCCGGTTGACGGCACGGGGCGAGGGTGGTCATGCGTCGGCACCGCCGTCGCTCACCGCGGTCCGACGCGTCGCGAGAGCCGTCGACCGGCTCGGACCCGCGACCTTCAGACCTCGTGCCTCGAAAGCGATCCTGCGGATGCTGTCGCAACTGGCGACACGCACCCCGGGGCCGGCCCGCCACCTGCTGAGCTTCTTGGGGTCGATGCCGCTGGTGACCGCGCAGGTCTTCGCCGCGCTCGGGGGTGAACCCGCCGCTCTCGTCCGCACGACCGTGGCTCCGACCATGCAGTCGGGCGGCACGGCGGCGAACGTGCTGCCCTCGCAGGCGTCCGCCACCCTCAACCTCCGCATCGCGCTGGGGGAGACCACCCAGCAGACGGTCTTCCGGGTACGGCGGCGCATCCGCGATCCGCTCGTCTCCGTCGAGGTCGTCGAAGCGGGGGAGCCCTCGCCGGAGTCGCCCACCGACAACGCGCAGTTCGCGCTGCTCGCAGCCGCGTTGGGCGTCTCTCATCCCGGAGTCCCCGCCGTGCCCTATGTGATGATGGCCGCCACCGACTCCCGGCACTTCCATCGCTTCTCGCCCGCCGTCTACCGCTTCGCGCCCTTGGACATGTCGAATGCCCAGCGGGCGTCGATCCATGGCGTCGACGAGAGCGTCGAGATCGTCGCCCTGGAGCGCGGGGAGCGATTCCATCGGGCACTTCTCGAACGACTAGGGTGATCTCACCCCGCCTCCTGCCGACGCAGGAGCATCCGAACGAGAAGCAGGAGACGCGATGACGCGCACCCGCACACTGGGCACCCTCGCCGTCGTCGTCGGCTTCCTCGCCTTCGTCGAGTTCACGAGCGGTGTGCTGCAGGGGTATTACACGCCCATGCTGACGGACATCGCCCGTCATCTCGGGGTCCATGATGCCGACGTGAACTGGCTCGAGGGCACGCAGCTGATGCTCTCAGCCCTCGTCGTCCCGGCGTTCGCGAAGCTCGGCGACATGGTCGGCCACAAGCGGATGCTGCTGATCTCCACCGCGGTCACCGGCTCGGCCGCCCTGGTGCTGCCGTTCACGGACTCCTTCGGCGTGTTCCTCGCCGCCTGGGCGCTGATGGGGTTCTACGTCGTCTGGCTCCCGCTGGAGATCGCCCTCATCTGGTCGCGGTCGCGGCGGATGGAGGGTCGCTCCTCGATCACGGCCAAGGCGGCGGGACTCCTGGTCGCGGCGCTCGAAGGCGGCGCGATCATCGGCGCCCTCGTCGGCGGTGCACTCATCGACGTCCTGCCGCTCACCGTGGTCCTGCTGGTGCCCGCCGTGCTGATCGTGGTGTGCTTCTTCGTGATCCTGCTCGGGGTCAAGGAGTCTCCGGAGCCCGCGGGCGGCGTCTTCGACACGGTCGGTCTCGTGCTGATCTCGCTCGCACTCGTCTGCTTCACCGGGGGTCTCAGTCTGCTTCGTCTCGAGGGCGGACTGGAGAACCCCTGGTCGTGGGGTGTGGTGGTCCTGGGTGTACTGCTGGTGGTTCCGTTCGTGTTGTGGGAGCTGCGGTGCGAAGACCCCCTCATCGATGTGCGCATGTTCCGCTCGCCCGCGCTCGGCCCGGTGTTCCTGACGGCAGGGCTCTTCGGGGTGAGTGTCCTCGGCGCGCAGGCACCGCTGTCGACGTTCGCGCGCACCGACCCCGCGGTCTACGGCTACGGTCTCGGGACCAGCGGATTCGCGACCTCGCTGATCATCGGCGTCTACCTCGTCGCCATGATCACGGGTGCCCTGCTGTTCCCGTCGTTCGCCCGCTGGATCACCCCACGCCTGACGCTGATGGGGGCATCGGTGCTCGTGGGACTCGGCTTTCTGCTCTTCCTGCCGTTCCACGACACCTACACGCAGGTCATCGTGAACATGGTCGTCGTCGGACTCGGCTCAGGCGCCCTGGTGGCCGCGCTCCCTGCCGCCGCGGCCTCGGCAGCACCGGCGTCGCAGACCGGCGTCGCGACGGGCCTCACGAACTCCGTCAAGACCGTCGGCGGGGCGATCGCCTCGTGTGTGTTCGGCATCGCGCTGCTGCACGGCGTCGCGACCACGGCGGGGGCGACCGAGGGGACCGCGGGGTCGCTCGCCGGCTACTTCACCGTGTGGATCGTGTGCGGCGCCACCGCTCTCGCCGCAGCCGTGATCCTCGTGTTCGTCCCGAAGACCGCGTTCACCGACCGGGCTGCCGATGCGGAGGTCGTCTCGGCACTCTGACGTCACTCGCGCAGATCGAGTGCCCGGGCGATCGCCGTCCAGGCGTCGGCGCCGAGGGCCGCACCGGCGGATGGTGTGCCGCCCCGACCCATGGTCACACCGCCGTGGACGCCGGTCTCGCCGGGAAGGGTGATGCGGTGTCCGGCCTCGGGGTGGGTGACGACGGTCGTCTCTCTGGCGTGCAACGAGCGGCGACGCTGGATCTCGGCCGCAAATCGGTCGCTCGGCCAGACACGGTCGTCTCCGCCGGCGACGAGGATGACCGGACCGGTGATGTCCTCGACACGGATCACCGCGCGGCTGGGATCGGGATCGCGGGCGAGGCTGGATTCGTAGAGCGATCGATACTCCGGCGGTTCGGTTGTCGGGGACCACGACGGATCGAACCCCACGGAGGGAAGCGGAGTGCCACGAAGGCTCCAGTGCGACGACCAGTTGCCGTCGACGACGCCCGACCAGACGACGGACGACGGCGCGACCGCGACGGTGGCGTCGACCGGGTGCAGCGACGCGGTGACGAGTGCCGCTTCTGCTCCGAACGACGTGCCGAAGATCGCGACGCGATCCGCATCACGGCGGAGCAGATCCAACTGGTCGATGAAGATCTCGATCGGTACCTCGTGCGGAGCGGGGCGCTGGCCCGTGCCGCCGAACCAGCGGATGGCGCGGACCCGAGCCCCGTGCCGCGCGAGCAGGTCGGCCCGCTGAGCCTCCACACGTCCGCTGGATCCGGCGAGGAGCAGGACCGCGGTGCCGCAGGGGGCCTCCGGAAAGGCATCGTGCCGGTCGGCGGGGTCGACCGAGGTGCGGGGAAGCTTCGTCGTCATCACTCGCGATCGAGCCCGAACGTGCGCTTCACGATGGCCTGGACGTCGCGGTCGAGGGCATCGATGCGGGTGTTCACGGTGTCGAATCGGGCATTCATCTCGGTGCGCAGACCGCCGAGCTGTCCGTTCATCTCGGTGCGCAGACCGCCGATCTGTCCGTTCATCTCGGTGCGCAGGCCAGCGATCTCGCTGCGAACGATCCGGACGAACAGGGTCGAGACGACCGTGAGGGTGCTGAACATCAGCACGGTGAACGATCCGATCATGGTCCAGATCTGTGCGTCATTCATGAATCCCACTCCGTCATCGTCGCATCGATCCGGCAAGCTTGCCAGAGTGCGGGAGACGAAGATATCGGCTACTCACGAACGGCGAACAACTGGTTTGCATGTCGTTCGGTGGAGGAAAGGTCAGTCCCCGCCCTGGGGGGGGTGTGCAGGAACTCGATCCGGATGCCGTCGGCATCTTCGACGGAGGCGAGGTGCTGCCACCCGACCGGGCGGTGGGGTTCCCACCGCCCGGTCCTGTTCAGTCGCCCTTCACGTTGACGATCTGCCGCAGCGTGTGCCGGATCGATACGAGGCTCGCGGCATCCGCCATCACCTGGTCGATCGGCTTGTACGCCTGCGGGATCTCATCGATGAAGGCATCCGTGTCGCGGAACTCGATTCCCGTCATCGCTGCCCGCAGCTGCTCGTGGGTGAAGGTCCGCCGTGCTGCCGACCGGGAGTACTCCCGCCCGGCACCGTGCGGAGAGGAGTTCAGCGACTGCGGGTCGCCGAGCCCCTCGACCACGTACGAGGCGGTGCCCATCGACCCGGGGATCAGTCCTGGTCGGCCGGCGTCCGCCTGGATGGCACCCTTCCGCGACACCCACACCTGCGTGCCGTAGTGCTTCTCCGACTCCGTGAAGTTGTGGTGGCAGTTGATGCGCTCCTGCTCGTCGACCGCGGTGCCGAGGAATTCCGAGACCTGGCGCATGACGCGGTCCATCATCTCCTCCCGGTTCAGCAGGGCGAAGTGCTGGGCCCACCGCAGTTCCCGGATGTAGCGGGTGAACTCCGCGGTCCCCTCGACCAGGTAGGCCAGGTCGGGGTCGGGGAGGTCGATCCACCACTGCTTCGCCAGCCGCTGGGCGACACCGATGTGGTGTCCGGCGATCTTGTTGCCGACGCCTCGCGATCCCGAGTGCAGGAACAGCCAGACCCGGTCGAGTTCGTCGACCGACACCTCGATGAAGTGGTTGCCTGAACCGAGCGTCCCCAGCTGCAGCCGCCAGTTCCCGGCGTACTGAGCGGGATCGAAGCCGCCCTTCTCGGCGAGCTGCTCGAGCTCGGCGATGCGCGGTTCGGCGGTGGCCACGACCTTGCGGTTGTAGCGTCCGGCCGACAGGGGGATGGCACGTTCGATCTGCTCCCGGAGTCCTGCGAGGTCATGACCTGCGAGGTCGTTCCCGGTGAACTGGGTGCGAACGGCGATCATGCCGCAGCCGATGTCGACGCCGACGGCCGCGGGGATGATCGCGCCGAGCGTCGGGATGACCGAGCCGACCGTCGCCCCCTTGCCGAGGTGGGCATCCGGCATCAGTGCCAGGTGCGGGTGGATGAACGGCATGCGAGCCGTGGTGTGCGCCTGAGCGAGTGTCTTCTCGTCGATCAGTGACGCCCACGACAGCAGCCGTGCGGAGAGCCTCTCCATGATTCCTTTCCTTGTGGTGGTTTCCGGCCACAGGTCAGGGGTCTTCCACGGAAAACGCCCCGGACCTGACGGTACGGGGCGTTGTGAGAGCGGGTGCTGTCACACGGCGCGTGCCGGAGGGTATGACTCGTAGCGGTCATTGCGCTTCTGCTGAAGCTGCAACACCGCTGCGATGGGGAGGTTCCGCTGCGCGGTCATCCGTCGACTCCTCGGCTGGTGTGCTGCGCCGAATGGCACAGCCTTGCCACCCTAGGGTGCGACACGCCCGGGAGTCAAGCGGCACCGACCGCGCCGGAGGGCGAAAACCCAGATCGGCGCCAGGAGCTCCGGTGTGTCGAACCACGACCCGCCGCGAACACGTCGGCTGGTCCGAGCTTTCGCGGGGAAAGGGTCAGTGTGGCGCGTGGTACTCGGCCTCGCCGCGCTTCCAGTACCCCTTCACGACGGCCTTCGCCGTGTCGACGCCCCAGCGTTCGAGCAGTGCCCTGCCCGGCTTGACGATCGACTGCTCCGCGGCGATGAACACGAACGGGTCGTCTCCGACGGCGTCGTCCGCGGTCAGAGCCTCGAGGAAGGCGATGAGTGCGGAACCGGAGGGGGCTTCGCCGCGATGCAGCCACTCGATGTCGACCGGTGCATCGATCTCGAACTCGCGTCCCTGGTTCACGGTCTCCACCACGATGCGGGCCGGGGTGCCTGCCGGGATCAGCGCGGCGAAGCGTCGGATGGCGGGGATCGCGGTCTCGTCGCCGACCAGCAGCCAGGAGCCGGGGTCGCCGGCCAACACGGCTGACCCGCGCGGACCGCCGACACCGATCCTGGATCCGAGCGGTGCCGTCGCCGCCCAGGGGGCCGCGACGCCCTGGTCTCCGTGCACCGCGAACTCGACATCGAGCCAGTCGTCGCCCCAGGCGAGCGGCGTGTACTCGCGGCTCGGCGAGGCGCGGAGTTCCTCGACCGAGTCCGTGGGGCCGGAGGGGAAGAAAAGCCGCATGTGGTCATCGGCGCCCGGCGAATCGAAGCCGGCGAGGTCCGAGCCGGTCAGCCGCACTCGGACGAAATCCGGCGCGAGCCATTCCCGGGCGCTCAGTGCGACGTGGCGGAAGCGCAGCTCCAGGCCACGACGTTCGATTGAGAATCCGGATTTCGTGTTGCTCATAAAGTAAGGCTAACCTAAAACTGTCGAGGGAAGGTTGCCCTAACCTCGCCGCCCGGCGCCCGTCGTGTGCGCATCGATCCCGCAGAACAGGAGTCTCTCCATGTCCGTGCCCAGAACCCTCACCGCCACGAGCGTCGCGCTCGTCGGTCTTCTCGCCCTCGCCGGCTGCGCATCCGGCGGTTCGGCGGAATCGGAGAACAACGAACCCGCAGCCGCGACCGTCACGGTCGAGGACAACACCGGCACGCACGAGATCGCGACACCTCCCACCTCCGTCGTGGCTCTCGACAACCGCACCTTCCAGACGCTGTCCGACTGGGGCGTCGAGCTCTCGGCCGGAGCCGTCGCGCTCATGCCCGAGACCGTGTCGTACATGAAGGACGACGGCATCGTCGACATCGGACTGCACAGTGAGCCCGACCTCGAGGCCATCGTCGCCGTGGAGCCCGACCTGATCATCAGCGGCCAGCGATTCACGCAGCACAACACCGCGATCGCCGACCTCGTGCCCGATGCGACGATCGTCGACCTCGAGCCGCGCGAGGGAGAGCCCTTCGACGAGGAGCTCAAGCGCCAGGTCACCGTGCTCGGAGAGATCTTCGGCAAGCAGGACGAGGCCGCGAAGCTCGTCGAGGACTTCGACGCCGCTGCCGAGCGCGCGAAGGCCGCGTACGACGACGCCGACACCGTCATGGCCGTCAACACCTCGGGCGGCGAGATCGGCTACCTCGCCCCGACCGTCGGCCGCTCGCTCGGCCCGATCTACGACCTTCTCGGGCTCACCCCGGCACTTCAGGTCGACGACGCGACCGATGACCACCAGGGCGATGAGATCTCCGTCGAGGCGATCGCCGCGTCGGACCCCGACTGGATCCTCGTGCTCGACCGCGACGCCGTGTTCGCTGCCGAGACCCCGGACTACGTGCAGGCCGCGGAGATCCTCGAGAGCTCCGAGGCCCTCGCCGGCGTCACGGCCGTGAAGGAGAAGCAGCTCGTCTACATGCCCACCGACACGTACCTGAACGAGGGCATCCAGACTTACACGTCGTTCCTCAACGACTTCGCAGACGCCCTCGAGAAGAGCGCGAAGAACTGAGGTACTGCGGCGGCATCCGGATGATCCGGGTGCCGCCGCACGGTCATCATGGTCTCCACCGACATCACCCAGCCGCCCCGCCACGCCGGGCGGCTCTTCGACGTGAAACTGCTCATCGGCGTGCTCGTCGTCGCGGTGCTCCTCGTGATCTCGCTCTTCACGGGCGTCTACGACATCGCCGGGGCGGACGACGGCGCGCAGATGTTCCAGATCACGCGCGTCCCCCGCACGATCGCCCTCGTTCTCGCCGGCGCCGCAATGGCCATGGCGGGCCTCGTGATGCAGCTTCTCACCCAGAACCGCTTCGTCGAGCCCACGACGACCGGGACCACCGAATGGGCGGGGCTCGGGCTGCTGATGGTCATGGTCCTCGTGCCGCAGCCGTCGCTCCCGTTGCGGATGGCCGGTGCGATCCTCGCGGCCTTCGTCGGCACGATGGTGTTCTTCGCGTTCCTCCGTCGGGTCGCCCTCAAGTCCTCGCTCATCGTCCCGATCGTCGGCATCATGCTCGGTGCGGTCGTCGGTGCCCTGTCCACGTATCTCGCCCTGGTCACCAACTCGCTGCAGATCATCGGCGTCTGGTTCGCGGGGAGCTTCACCTCGGTGATGCGCGGTCAGTACGAGATGCTCTGGATCGTGGCGGTCATCGGGGTCATCGTCTTCATCGTCGCCGATCGGCTGACCATCGCCGGACTCGGGGAGGAGGTCGCCACGAACGTCGGTGTGAACTACAACCGGATCATCCTGCTCGGCACGGTGCTCATCGCGGTGACCACCGGTGTCGTGACGGTCGTCGTCGGCAATCTTCCTTTCCTGGGGCTGATCGTGCCGAACATCGTCTCGATGGTGCGCGGTGACGATCTGCGCAGCAATCTGCCGTGGGTGTGCCTGCTCGGCATCGCGATCGTCACGGTGTGCGACATCATCGGCCGCACCATCATCATGCCGTTCGAGGTCCCGGTGTCGTTGATCCTCGGGGTCGTCGGCGCGGTGGTGTTCGTGCTCCTCCTGCTGAGGCAGCGTCGACGTGGCTAGCGCGGTGATGACACCGACGACGACGGGCGGCCCGGTGCGATCGGCCGGCTCGTTCACGACCCCGCGAGCGCGCCGTCGCTACGTCCTCGTCCTCGGCGTGCTCGTCGTCCTCGCCGCCGTCTCCGGCTTCGGGCTGCTGGCATGGGCGAACCCGATGCCGGTCGGCTCCGCAGGATTCTGGCGCATCGCCCAGCACCGCGCGATCGATGTCACCGTGATGGCGCTCGTCGCCGTGTCTCAGGCGATCGCCACGGTGAGCTTCCAGACCGTCACCAACAACCGCATCATCACGCCGTCGATCATGGGCTTCGAGTCGCTGTACCGCGTCGTGCAGACCTCCACCGTCTACCTGTTCGGGGTCGCCGGACTCGTCGCGATCCAGGGCATCGGCCAGTTCGCGATCCAGGTCGTCATCATGGTCGGACTCGCGGTCGCCCTGTACGGATGGCTGCTCTCGGGGCGGTACGGAAACCTGCAGATCATGCTTCTGGTCGGCATCGTGGTCGGCGGCGGTCTCGGAGCGGTCGCCACGTTCATGCAGCGTCTGCTCACCCCCAGCGAGTTCGACGTGCTCGCCGCCCGTCTCTTCGGCAACGTCTCGAACGCGGACGCCTCCTACCTGCCGCTCGCGATCCCGCTCGTGATCGTGGCCTCCGCTCTGCTGTGGATCCGATCGCGTCGGCTCAATCTCATGGCCCTGGGTCCGGACGCCGCGCGCTCGCTCGGTGTCGATCATCGGCGCGAGCTGTTCGTCGTGCTGTTCCTCGTCGCCGTGCTGATGGCGACGTCGACCGCGCTGGTCGGGCCGATGACCTTCCTCGGCTTCCTGGTCGCCACGCTCGCCTACCAGTTCGCCGACACGCATGACCATCGGCTGATCTTCCCCGTCGCGGTGCTCACCGCCTTCACGATCCTCGCGGGGGCGTACTTCGTGATGAAGAACGTGTTCTACGCGCAGGGGATGGTCTCGATCCTGATCGAGCTCGTCGGCGGGACCGTGTTCCTCATCGTCATCCTCAGAAAGGGCAGACTGTGATCGCTCTCGACGGCGTCCGCCGGGACTACAGCAGCGAGGTCGCGATCGGTCCGGTCGACCTCGAGATCCCGACCGGCGGCATCACCGCGCTGATCGGACCCAACGGCGCAGGCAAGTCGACGCTGCTCACGATGATCGGCCGGCTGAACGGGATGGATGCGGGGGCCATCGAGATCGCGGGGCTCGATGTGGCCTCGACGAAGTCGAAGGACCTGGCGAAGGTCGTGTCGATCCTGCGTCAGGAGAACCACTTCGTCACGCGACTCACCGTGCGCCAGCTCGTGGGATTCGGCCGGTTCCCGCATTCGAAGGGACGGCTGAACCGGGCCGACGAGGAGATCATCAGCCAGGCCATCGACTTCCTCGACCTCGGTCCGCTGGAGGGGCGGTATCTCGATGAGCTCTCCGGAGGGCAGCGTCAGCGCGCCTACGTGGCGATGGTGCTGGCACAGGACACCGAGTTCGTGCTGCTGGACGAACCGCTGAACAACCTCGACATGCGCCACGCGGTGCAGATGATGAAGCACCTGCGACGGGCGGCGGAGGAGCTCGGACGCACGATCGTGATCGTGCTGCACGACATCAACTTCGCGGGGCATTACGCCGACCACATCTGCGCGATGAAGGACGGCGCGGTCGTGGAGTTCGGATCCCCTGCCGCGATCATGACGGATGAGGTGCTCTCACGGGTCTTCGACACCCCCGTGAGCGTGATCGCCGGACCCTCCGGACCGCTCGCGGTGTACTACTGACCTCCGCGCACGAGCTCCTCAGAGCTCGATGCCGTGGTCTTCATCGTTGACGCCGGCGTTGTTCCCTCGCCGCGACTCGTACCCGAGGAACCAGCCCAGCCACACGATGGCGGCGAGAAGAACGCCCAGCCACA
The DNA here is from genome assembly GCF_049099505.1 of Microbacterium sp. IO18. Classification (NCBI taxonomy): domain Bacteria; kingdom Bacillati; phylum Actinomycetota; class Actinomycetes; order Micrococcales; family Microbacteriaceae; genus Microbacterium; species Microbacterium sp. IO18. The sequence continues at coordinate 1,576,628 of NZ_JBMJAF010000001.1, read as the reverse complement.
CATTCTGGAAGATGAGCCCGACCACCACGCCGACGATCAACAGGCCGACGGTGATGGAGATGCGGATCGCTCTGCGGGACATGGCCCCAGCATAGGCGGCGGAGTCAGCGGTCGCGATGGTTCTCGGGTGCGAGGCGAGGGCCTCGGCGCGGCTCGTGCACCCCGCTGGCGGCGATGAGGCGGACCGCTCGCTGCCGTTGCCCCGCCCAGGGAGCGAGGAGCTCGAGCATCCCGGCGTCATCGGTGCGCGTGCCGGTGAGGGCGTAGCCGATCTCGTGGGCGAGGTGGTAGTCGCCGACGCTGACGGCATCGGTGTCGCCGAGCGCGCGGGCCCGGGTCTCCGCCGAGGTCCACACCCCGACGCCGGGAAGGCTCGTGAGAACGCGGTCGCGCGCCGTGCCGTCCGGGGCGGTCCGCACGGCGTGGGCGATGCGGTCGCCTCGTTCCGCGGCGCGCACGAGGGTCCGGGACTGTGGGGGCTCGACCCCGGCGCGGTGCCAGGCCCAGGAGGGGATGCGGTGCCACTGTGCGGCGGTGGGCGCGGTGAACATCGGTCGTGGCGTCGGGCCGGGGGCGCGCTCGCCGAAGCGGGAGACGAGCCAACGCCACGCTCCGAACGCCTGCATGCCGGTGACCTTCTGCTCGATGATCGCGCATGCCAGCGCGTCGAACACCTCGTCGGTGCGTGTCAGGCGCAGCCCGGGATGGCGATGCGCGGACTCGGCGACGAGAGGGTGATGCGATGCGTCGAACCCCTCGGCGTCGTCGTGGGCTCCACAGAGTGCGGGGACGGCATCGAGCGCGAAGTCCGTTCCGGGGCCCCAGGCGGTCGCGCGCACCTCGCCACCGATCGTGCGCACCGCCAACGTCGTCGGACCGAGGGGTGTGCGCACCGCCCGCCAGATCACCGATCCGGCGATGACCATGGTCGGGTCGCCCGTGCCACGGCGAAGGAAGCCGAGTGTGCGGCCGAGATCGAGAGGGTGCGAGGGGCGGTAGACGGTCTCCCGAGGGGCATCCGATGGCGCGACCTCAGCCGCTGCGGATTGCGCCGTCGATGTCATGCGCCCACCCTACGCGCCGGCCCTGACACCGACTCGCAGACGGTCAGAAGCGGTCGGGCGAGGGGGTTCCGTGTCCGTAGCGGATGACGACGTCGGCGTGCCGGTCGAACCGGTAGCCGATTCCCCGCACCGTGCGGACGATGTCCTCGTAGCGTCCGAGCTTCGCGCGGAGACGACGCACGTGGACGTCGATCGTGCGTTCACCGGGGGTCTCGTCGTCCTGCGCCTGCCAGAGAGCAGAGACCAGCTCGCTGCGTTCGATCGTGCGGCCCTCGCGCAGCACGAGGTACTGCAGCAGCTCGAACTCCTTATAGGTGAAGGCCGCGGACTCCCCGTCGATCAGGACGCGCTTGCGGGAGATGTCGACGGTGACGCCGCTCTCCTCTTCCGCCGTGTCCTCTTCGGCAGCGGCCTTGGTGCGCGCGATGGCGCCCGGCTCCTGCAGGGCGAGGCGGACGACGTCGAGGTCGCGGCCGCCCGAGCCGTGCGGCGCGAGGGCGACCGTGGCGTGCGTCTCCGCACCCGGAGCGAGTTCGGCGAGGGTGCGCCGCAGGGCATCGACGAGCAACGGCAGGCTCACACCGGCTTCGGCGGCCTTGATCTCGTCGAGCCCCACGTAGAGCGCGAAGCCTCGCGGGGAGCGGACGGCGGGAAGGTCTGCGGTGGCGGAGGGCACCGGTGCGGTGGCCTCGGTACGAGTGCGGATCGCGGCGGTGGTGGCGGGACGCTCGAGAAGTGCGGTGTTCGACATGATGATGAAGTCCTCAGGACGTGAGCCCGGATCGAGGGGGCTCTGATGCGTTGCATGAATGACCGGCGGAGCCGGGAAGCGAGCAGAGGGTGGATGCTCGGAAACACTGGCCTCGCAGTTCGCGAGGAATCAGGTCAGGCGGGGTGGCTGTTCGTTCAGCGACACATTCGGCAACACATGCCAACGCGACCGGGCATCATCATCCCGGCAGTCCTGTTCGCCTCCTGGGCGGACAAAGGGCTTGCGTTGGTGGTCATGGGGGGATTATGTCCGATCGTGACGCCCCATGTCAAAACGCCCGGGCGCTCCTGGCGGGCGTAACGTGGATCGAATGACGATCTCGCACACTGTCGGAGGCTTCATCCTGACCGACGAGAAGGACGCGTCCCGCTACACGCTCATGCGCGACGGAAAGCTCGTGAGCGTTCTCGACTACCGCGACGACGGTCACACGATCGCCCTCACCCGCGCGTTCACTATCCCGACTTTCCGCGGCAACGGCTACGCGGGCAAGGTCGTGGAGGGTGCGGTGGCCGACATCGAGGAGCGTGGCGACCGCACGGTGGACGCGGTGTGCTGGTACGTCGCCGATTGGTTCGCCGCGCACCCCGAGCACGCCCCCCTGCTGCGCTCGCGCTGACCGCCGTCGTTTCATGACGTCGTGTTACGGCGGGTTACCGACGGGGTGACGTCATGAACGGGTCGCGGCACGCCTCGGACGGAATGTCCGAGGGGGTTCGTACCGTGTGAGTATGCGAATCCTGCACACCTCCGACTGGCACATCGGCCGCACGTTCCATGGCAACTCGACCATGGACGCGCTGACCGAGGTGCTCGGGGCGCTGACCGAGCAGGTGCGCACGCACTCCGTCGACGTCGTGGTCGTCGCGGGAGACGTCTTCGACTCCGCGACGCCGTCCGGACCCGCCTACTCGCTCCTCGGCGATGCGCTGGTGGCGCTGGAAGAGGCCGGGGCGCGAGTGATCGTCACGAGCGGAAACCATGACTCGGCCGCGCGACTCGGTTTCCAGGCGCGGCTGCTCCGTGACGGCATCCACGTGCTGACCGATCCGCTCGCCGTCGGGGAGCCCATCACGATCGCGGATGCCGATGGACCGGTTCATTTCTTCGGCATCCCCTACCTCGAGCCGGCCATCGTGCGTCAACACTGGCCCGAGGGCGACAGCGCGGGCCGCCCGCTGCGCACCCAGGCGCAGACCATGGGGCATGCGATGGACCTCGTCCGTGCGGGCATGGACACGCACGAGGGCCGTGCGGTCGCCATCGCGCACTGCTTCGCCGCAGGGGTCGACGCCACCGCAGGCCTCGAGCGCGAGGTGCGTCAGGGTGGGCTCGACGTCGTGCCTCTCAGCGTGTTCGACGGCCCCGACTACGTGGCGCTCGGGCACATCCACGGTCGCCAGACGCTCAGCGAGCGCGTCCGCTACGCCGGGGCTCCGCTGCACTACAGCTTCGGCGAGCAGCACAAGGCGCGCGGTTCGTGGCTCGTCGACCTCGATGCCCACGGTCTCGCCGCCGTCGAGTGGCTCGAGCTGCCCGTGCCGCGTCGTCTGGTCACGCTCACGGGAACGCTCGACGAGATCCTGGCGCCGGAGATGGTCGCCGAGCATGCGAACGAGTGGGTGTGCGCCGTGTACACCGATGCTCTGCCCCAGGCCGAGCCGATGCGGCGTCTGCGCGAGAGCTACCCCTACTGCGCCATGGTGCAGCACCAGCCCGTGGCCGTCTCCGAGGCGGAGGAGAGGTCGTACTCGCAGCGACTCCGTACCGCGGTGACCGATGTCGACCGGATCGAGGCGTTCCTCGAGCACGTCCGAGCCGGGCACGGCGCCACGGATGCGGAGCGCGATCTGATCCGCGCGGTGCTCGACGAGCGCGTGCGCGCGGAAGCTCTCGTCTAGATGCGCCTCCATCGCCTGGAGATCGAGGGGTTCGGCCCTTTCCGGTCGCGGCAGATCGTGGATTTCGACGCTTTCGGCGACGATGGCATCTTCCTGATCGCCGGGCGGACCGGCGCCGGCAAGTCGAGCATCCTCGATGCCGTCTGCTTCGGTCTCTACGGTGGTGTGCCACGCTACGACGGGGGCGAGAAGCGGCTCCGCAGCGACCACTGCGAGCCCGATGATCCCTCCGAGGTCGTGGTCGAGTTCAGTACGCCGGCCGGCCGGTTCCGCGTGACGCGCTCGCCGGAGTACCTTCGTCCGGCCAAGCGCGGCGGGGGGCTGACGAAGCAGGCCGCAGCGGTGTCACTGGAGGAATGGACGGACGCGGGCTGGGTGGGGCGTGCCGCACGAGCCGTCGACGTCGCCGGCGACCTCGATGAGATCCTGCAGCTGAGCCGCGAGCAGTTCCTGCAGGTGATCCTCCTGGCGCAGAACCGCTTCTCCGAGTTCCTGCTGGCGGGGAGCAGGGATCGCCAGGCGCTGCTTCGCCGCCTCTTCGGCACTCAGCGATTCGAAGACGTGCAGGCCCGTTTCGACGAGCGGCGCCGCCAGGCGGAGCAGACGCTCGGTGCGCGGCTCGCCACCGTCGACGCTCGTGTCGGTGAGGCCGAGCGTCTGGTGGACACCACGGGCCTCTCGGGCGATGCCGACGACGGCACGGCCACCACGGCGGCGGGGGAGCAGCCGACGACATCACAGACGATCGATGAGCGTCTCGACGCCCTTCGCCGAGCCCAGGCGCGAGCGGACTACCGTGCCGAGCGGCGGGCCTCCGAACAGGCCGACGCCGAGAAGCGATCCGCCGAGGCCGATGCGGCGCTGGCGACGACGCGTGAGGAGCAGCGCGCACAGCAGGAACGCGACCGTGCACGTGCGGCACTCGCCCGTCTCGAAGCGGATGCGCCGCTGATCGACGAGGCGCGTGCCGAGCTCACGGCTGCGCGTGCTGCCGAGGCGCTGCGCTCGACGATCGCTGCGGCATCACGGGCTCACGAGCTGGTCGACGCTGCCGCGACGGCCGAGGAGCGCGCTCGCGCGGAATGGGACGCCCTCGAGTTCGACGTCGACGGAGATCTCGAGGCGTGGGTGACGGCGCGTACCAAGGAGACCGGGTCCTGGGAGCGGGCGCGTGAGCTCGAGGAACAGGCACCGGCCCTCGACGAAGAACTGCGGATCGCGGTCGCCGCCGTCGACGCAGCGACCGCACGCATCGAGGCCGGGGAAGCGGAGCGCGCCTCGTTGCCCGACGCGGTGGCCGCGCTGAAGGCGGAGCGAGACCAGACCCGGCGCATCGCCGATCGTGCGGACGACCTGAGGATCGCGCAGGAGTCGGCGGACGTACGTGTCGTGGCGGCGAGGGCAGCCCGACGGCTCCAGGCCGACCAGGCGGCCACGGAGCGCGATCTCACCGCTGCCACCACCGAGCACGCCGCTGCGCAGACCGCGCTCGCGAAGCTTCGTCAGCGTCGGACCGACGGGATGGCCGGCGAACTGGCGTCGAGTCTCCGCCCTGACGACCCCTGCCCGGTCTGCGGCTCTGTCGAGCACCCGAGCCTCGCCACGCACTCCGGTCCGGTGTCGCCCGACGACATCGCCGACGCCGAACTCATTCGTGACGCTGCGGCACAGCGGGAGCGTGAACTCATGTCGGCCGTATCGACCGTGCAGGCCGAGTTGGCCGCGGTCCTGGCTCGCGCCGACGGAAGGAGCGTCGAGCAGGCCGAGAGGGAGCACGCCGAGGCGACGGCGGCGTACACACGCAGCCTGAGCGCCCTGGAGGAGTTGGAGGCGCTCGACGCGAGACTGGCGGCACTGACGGCGCGTGTCGAACGGCTCGAGGCCGAGAAGGCGGCAGACGCGGCGGCCCTCGCTCAGGCACGAGAAGACCACGCTCTGCTGCGGCAGCGGGAGGCGCAGGCGCGCGAGTCGATCGCCGAGGCTCGGGGCGACTTCGACACGGTTGCCGCCCGGCTCGCGGACACGGCGACCGCGATCGCCGCCGCCCGTGCTCTCGCTGCGGCGGTCGCGGAACACCGTCGCAGGTCCGAGGCGCTCGTCGCGGCGGAATCCGAGCGAGACACGGCCCTCGCCGACTCACCTTTCAGCGACGCGGCGGCCGCGGAGGAGGCGCTTCGCTCGTCGACGGCGCAAGAGGCCCTCGACGCCCGGATCGCGCAGCATGCCGTCCAGCGCGAGAAAGAGCGCGGGATCCTGTTCGATCTGGAACTGCGCACGCTCCCCGAAGAGCCCATCGACCTGGAACCGGCCGAGCAGGCGGCGGAAGCCGCCCGGGCGCTCTGGAAGGGCGCGGTCGATGAGGCGGCCCGCGCTGCAGGTGTCGCCGAGCGACTCGAAGGGCTGATCGAGTCGGCTGCCGCGGAGCATGCGAGGACGACCGCGGAGGCGACCGAATTCGAGCTGCTGCAGAATCTCGCAGACACGATCGCCGGGCGCGGAGCGAACACGCACAAGATGACGCTCGAGACCTTCGTCCTCGCCGCCGAACTCGAAGAGATCGTCGAAGCGGCGAACCGGCGGTTGCACGACATGTCGACGGGGCGCTACCAGCTGCGGCATTCGGATGCGCTCGCCGCACGAGGCGCCGCTTCCGGTCTCGGCATCGTGGTGTTCGACGCGTTCACCGGACAGTCCAGGCCGCCGCAGTCCCTCTCGGGTGGGGAAACGTTCCTCACCTCGCTCGCGCTCGCGCTCGGCCTCGCCGAAGTCGTCACCGCGCGAGCCGGCGGCATCCGCTTGGACACGCTCTTCATCGACGAGGGATTCGGCTCGCTCGACGGCGACACTCTCGATGTCGCCATGCGCACCCTCGACGAACTACGACAGGGCGGCAGGACCGTCGGGGTGATCAGCCACGTCGAGGCCATGCAGGAGCAGATCCCGGCGCAACTCACGGTGCGGGCGTTGCCGAACGGTCCCAGCATGATCGAGCCTCGCTGAGGTGGTGCCCGAACGGCGCCGCGGTGTCACACGTCGTATTCGGTGAGGATGAACTCGCGCAGCTGCACACTGCAGCGCGCGACGGCTTCGCGCCAGTCCGTGAGGGCGCCGTCTTCGGCCTGATCGGAGATGGCCCGGAACACGCGGATCGGGACCTCGAATTGCCCCGCCACCCAGATGTACGCATAGGTCTCCATGTCGACCAGAACCGCGCCGGACGGGCGGATCACGGCGGTGATCTCCGCGTCCTCGACGAAGTGGTCGCCGGTCGCGATCAGTACGCCCTCCTTCCCGGTCGACACCTTCGTGGGAAGGGAGACGTGCTGCCCGGAGATCCCGTCGAGATCGGTGACGTCGTGCTGGAATGCCGTGCCGACCTCGTGCACCCTCGACTCGAGGTCGGGGTCGATCGCCCCGGCGGTGCCCACCACGACGATCTCGTCGTAGTCGTTCGCATCGAGGGCACGGGTGAGTGCGTACGTCGCCTGCAACTTGCCGGGGCCCGTGATGAGCCGATCGAAGCCCTCGAGCTCCTCCGGGAAGGCGGACAGTTCGGAAGCGAGCGCGGCGACGAGGAGTTTCACTGCCCCATTCTCTCAGGTCACCGCGAACAGAACCTGACGAGCGACGCGGCGTCACCCGGGTGTAACACGGAGGGGCGATACTGATTCGAGGAACAGAGCGGAGGATCACATGTCGTTGCAGCAGCAGATCTCGGAGGACCTCGGCGTCCGGCCCGAGATCGATCCCGAGGCCGAGGTCGAACGTCGAGTCGCGTTCCTCGTCGAGTACCTCCGCACGACGGGCGCGAAGGGTTACGTACTCGGGATCTCGGGCGGGCAGGACTCGACCCTCGCCGGGCGTCTGGCGCAGCTCGCGGTCGAGAGGGTGCGGTCCGAGGGCGGCGAGGCGAAGTTCCTGGCCGTGCGCCTGCCGTACCGCGTCCAGCATGATGCGGCGGACGCTGAGGCGGCACTCGACTTCATCGCTCCGGATTCCTCGGTCGAGGTCAACATCCAGAACGGCGTCGACGGTGTGGAGGAAGACATCGAGTTCGCGGTCACGAGTGACATCAGCGACTTCAACCGCGGCAACATCAAAGCACGCGTGCGCATGGTCACGCAGTACGCGCTCGCCGGGCACGACGGCCTCCTCGTCATCGGCACGGATCACGCTGCCGAAGCGGTGACCGGTTTCTTCACGAAGTTCGGTGACGGCGCGGCCGACATCCTTCCGTTGTCCGGTCTCAGCAAACGGCAGGGGCGTTCGCTGCTGCAGTTCCTCGATGCCCCGGATCGACTCGCGTTCAAGGTGCCCACCGCCGATCTTCTCGACGGGCAACCCGGCCGGGCCGACGAGGAAGAACTCGGGCTCACGTACGAGCAGATCGACGACTTCCTCGAAGGACGGTCGGTGGATCCCGACGTCGCCGGCCGCATCGAGGCGCGATACCTCGCGACGCAGCACAAGAGACACCTGCCGGTGACCCCGGACGACACCTGGTGGCGGTGATCGCAGTCCGCTTCTGAGAGCGTCCCGCTTCGCCCGTGTCGGATGCCGCGGATAGTGTCGAAGCATCCGACAGAACGGGAGCATCGTGCGGATCGACACTCAGGCGCAGCGCGTCATCTGGAGCGCGAGCGACCTCAAGGCGGCCGCGGAATGCGAGTTCGCGTGGTGTCGGGCGATCGACGCGAAGCTGGGCCGGGTGCCGGCAGTCGAAGAGCCGGAGGACGCGACGCTGAAGCGCGCCGCGGAGCTCGGTGACGTCCACGAGCAGAACGTGCTCGCCCGCTACATCGACGACCTCGGCGACGAGAACGTGCATCGCATCGAGAAGGTGTCCTCGGTCGATGCGCAGGCGTTGGCCGCGGCGATCGACGAGACCGTGCGAGCGCTGCGGTCCGAGGCGCTGGTCGTCTTCCAGGCGGCGTTCGCGACCGAGGAGTTCGTCGGGTTCGCTGATTTCCTGCGCAAGGACGACGAGGGGCGGTGGCGTGTCCAGGACTCGAAGCTGGCGCGCAAGGCTCGTGTGACAGCACTCATGCAGCTCGCGGCATATGCCGATCAGCTCGACCGGCTCGGCATCCCGCGCTCCGATGAGGTCGATCTCATCCTCGGCGACGGCACTCTCAGCACGCATGCCGTCGACGACCTCCTCCCGTTGTTCCAGGTGCGTCGCGCCCGGCTTCGTGCACTCATCGCCGATCGTCGTGTCGCCGACGGTGCCACGGGCACTCCTCTCGCCTGGGGCGATGATCGCGGTGACCTCCAGATCGTGGCCTGCGGCCGGTGCGCGACCTGTGAGGAGCAGGTGCTCGCACATCGAGACCTCCTGATGGTCGCGCGGATGCGACCCGTGCAGCGGGCGCGACTGCGGGCAGCCGGTGTCGAGACGATCGACGCCCTCGCCGCCGCGATCCATGCTCCGGCGGGAATGAACACCGACACGTTCGAGAATCTCCGCGCTCAAGCCCGTCTGCAGCTGCGCGCGGATGCAGACGGCGAGCCGACGTACGACGTGCACTACGCGCAAGCGATCCATACGCTTCCCCTGCCCAGTCACGGCGACATCTTCTTCGACTTCGAGGGGGATCCGCTCTACACCGAGCCCGCAGCCGACGGTGAGGCGCAGTGGGGGATCGACTACCTCTTCGGCTGGGTGGACAACGCGGACCAGTACTCGGCGCTGTGGGCGCACACCTTCGCCGACGAGAAGCGGGCGCTCGAGTCCTTCCTCGACTTCGTCACCCTGCGCCGGGCGGCGCATCCCGGTATGCACATCTATCACTATGCCCCGTACGAGACGTCGCATCTGGTGGCGATGGCCGCGCGACACGGCGTGCGCGAAGGAGAGGTCGACCGGCTGCTGCGAGAAGGGGTGTTCGTCGATCTGTACCCGCTGGTGCTGCGTACCGTGCGGGTGGGATCCCGCTCGTACTCGATCAAGAAGCTCGAACCGCTCTACATGGGTGAAGACGTGCGCACGAGCGACGTGCAGAAGGGCGATGACTCGATCGTTCAGTACGTCGCGGCGCGCGAGCTCGCGGCGGCCGGGAACCAGCGTGAGGCGGAGGTGGTCCTCGCCGACCTCGCCGACTACAACCGCTACGACTGCGTGTCCACTCGAAGGCTGCGCAACTGGCTCATCGACATCGCACGGCAGAAGGGCGTCACACCGGCGCCGCCGGACGCCGCCGACGAGGTCATCTACGAGCCGTCGCCCCGCTCCGTCGCGCTCCTCGCCGACGCGGAGCAGGCCGTGGAGGCCGGGGGCGACGGACTCGTCCATCGCATCGCGGCCGCGGCGATCGACTACTTCCCTCGCGAGGCGAAGAGCTTCTGGGTGTCGCATTTCCAGCGGCTGCGGGAGCCGGTGACGATGTGGGACGGCACGCGAGACGTGGTGCGGGTCGATCGTCCCTCGTCTTCCGTCCGTCGGGACTGGAGTATCGGGGAAGGGCGCAGGGTGATGTCCCGCGACATCGAGATCCGGGGAGAGGTGTCACCGGGAACGACTCTCGGCGCGGGTTCGCAACCGTTCGCCCTGTACGAGGTGCCGGCGCCCTTCGATACCGAAGTGCCGTCCCGAGCAGTCCACGTGCCGCACACCGTCACGGTGGCCGAAGTGCTCGACGACGGTTACCTCGTCACCGAATCGGCGGTGCGGGGCCAGACCTGGGACGAGCTTCCCCTCGCACTCACCCCCGCCGCGCCGCCGCGGGTCGTCTCCCTGCAAGGGGCGATCGACGAGTGGGCCGATGCCGTGCACGTTGCGGCCCCGGGCTACCCGCATGATGCCGCGACCGACATCCTGCGTCGTATCCCTCCGCGCACGACGTCAGGGGATGCGCTCCCGCCCGCAGACGACGACGTCATCGATGCGATCGTGCGCGGCGTGCTCGACCTCGACCACAGCTATCTCGCCGTGCAGGGGCCTCCCGGAACGGGCAAGACCTACACCGGGTCTCGTGTGATCGCACGTCTCGTGAACGAGCACGGCTTCAAGGTCGGCGTGGTCGCGCAGTCGCACGCCATCATCGAGACGCTGCTGGCGCGGATCGTGTCCGACGGCGTCTCGCCCTCTCAGGTGGCGAAAGCGCCGAAGGATCCCGACGCCGAACCGCCGTACACCGCGATCCCCAAGAACGGCATGGCAGCCTTCCTCGCGGAGCACATCGGGGAGGGCGCGGTCGTCGGTGGCACGGCATGGGACTTCAGCAACACCCAGCGCGTCGACAGGGAGGGACTCGATCTGCTCGTGATCGACGAGGCCGGACAATTCTCGCTCGCCTCGACCATCGCCGTCGCCGCCGGTGCGAAACGGCTCCTGCTGCTCGGTGATCCGCAGCAGCTCCCGCAGGTGAGCCAGGGCGCTCATCCCGAGCCGGTGGACACGTCCGCTCTCGGGTGGGTGATGGACGGCGATCCGGTGGTCCGGCCGGAGTACGGCTACTTTCTCGCGCGATCGTGGCGCATGCACCCGGCGGTGGCGGCTCCGGTGTCGAAGCTCGCATACGCCGGACAGCTCGCCTCGGCGCCCGGCACGGAACTCCGCTCGCTCGACGGTGTGGAGCCCGGACTGCACGTGGTTCCGCTCCGGCACCGGGGGAACGCCACTGCGTCACCGGAGGAGGCCGCCGAAGTCGTACGGCTCGTCGACGATCTGATCGGTCGGACTTTCACCGACAACGATCCGAATGCCTCGGCGCGTCCGCTGACGCAGTCCGACATCATCGTCGTCACGCCCTACAACGCGCAGCGACAGCTGGTGCTCGATGCGCTGGCCGATGCAGGCTTCCCGGATGTTCCGGTGGGGACGGTCGACAACTTCCAGGGCAAGGAGGCGGTGGTGTCGATCACCTCGCTGGCTGCCTCGAGCGGTCGGGATGCGCCGCGGGGGCCGGAGTTCCTGCTGCTGCAGAATCGTCTCAACGTGGCGATCTCCCGCGCTCAGGTCGTCGCCTACCTCATCCACTCCCCGGCCCTCCTCGACGATCTGCCGTATACGCCCGAGGGAGTCGCTCGTCTCAGTGCCTTCGCGCGTCTCGTGGGTGCGGCGGAGTGAGCGTCCACACCACGGAGGACATCCTCCGGGCCTCCGCTGCGTGGGTGTGGTTCCCCCGTGACAGCGATCAGGTGCACGAGGAACTGCAACTCGTGCGGTACCCGGCGCGCTTCGGCGGCGGGGTTCGTGCATCGCAGGTCCGCTCGTCTGTCGATGCCTCTTCGGTGCTCGATCACGCGATCGCGCACACCCGCGGCTGGGGCGAGGCGCAGCTGACGTTCTGGACCAACCCCTCGGACTCTCCCGATCTCGAAGACGAGCTGCGTCGGCGCGGCGCTGAGCACCTCGACACCGTCGCCGTCCTCGCGCGCGCCATCGATGAGCTCGTCGTCGACGTCCCCGGGGAGGCGTCGGCGGAGATCGTGCGCACGCTCGAACAGGTGCGGGAGGTCGACGCGATCAACGTGCCGGTCTGGGCGCAGGAACCGCTCGACGAGGAGGGGATCCGCATCGAGAAGGATGAGGTCGTCGCAGGGCTGAAGACGGGGCGCGACGTGCGCGTCCTCGGTCGGCTGGAGGGACGGTCTGTGAGTACCGGCGGATGCACGATCGTCGACGGCTTCGCACGGTTGTGGGGAGCGGCGACACTACCGGATGCGCGTGGTCATGGTGCCTATCGGGCTGTCCTCGCCGAGCGGTTGCGCGCTGCCGCCGAACGGGGCGCGGCGACCGCCCTCGTGAAGGGCCGCATCGCCACGTCCGCACCGATCCTCAGACGTGTGGGCTTCCGGCATTTCGGCGACGAGCGCGCCTATCGACTCGCCCTCGCAGACTGAAATCGGTCAGACCGTGCCGTAGAGGCGATCGCCGGCGTCGCCGAGTCCGGGGACGATGTAGCCCTTTTCGTCGAGACGCTCGTCGAGCGCGCCGAGCACGAGGGTCACGTCGCGGTCGCCCGCCATCGCCTCGATCGCGGCGACACCTTCGGGAGTGCCGAGCAGGCAGATCGCCGTGACGTCCTTCGCCCCGCGGTCGAACAGGAACTGGATCGCCGCCGCGAGCGATCCGCCGGTGGCGAGCATCGGGTCGATGGCGAAGCACTGGCGGTCGCTCAGGTCGTCGGGGAGACGCTCGGCGTACGTGGTCGGTTCGAAGGTCGTCTCGTCGCGCACCATTCCGAGGAACCCGACCTCTGCGGTCGGGAGCAGCTTGACCAGACCTTCCAGCATCCCGAGGCCGGCGCGGAGGATCGGCACCACGATGGGACGCGGCTCCGAGATCTTGACGCCCGTGGTCGTCGTCACAGGGGTGGTGATCTCGATCGGGCTGACCTTCACGTTGCGGGTCGCCTCGTACGCGAGCAGGGTCACGAGTTCTTCCGTGAGCTGACGGAACACCGGCGACGGGGTGCGCGCGTCGCGCAGCACCGAGAGCTTGTGAGTGACGAGAGGGTGGTCGGCGACGTGAACACGCATGGATACAGGGTAATGCGCCGGGGAGCCCGGCACGACATCCGGGCCCGGGTGACCTGGGTGCGGCTGTCGTAGGCTCGACGCATGACCGCCGCCGACGACCTCGCGATGCAGCGGGCGCTCGCGCTTGCGGACGAGGCGGCGGCAGCGGCGGAGATCCCGGTCGGAGCGGTGGTCCTCGACCGTGACGGGAACATCGTCGCCGAGGGGCGAAACACCCGCGAGGCCACGAACGATCCGACCGGTCATGCCGAAGTGGAGGCCTTGCGTCGTGCGGCGGCATCCGTCGGCTCGTGGAACCTCGAGGGGCACACCCTGGTGGTCACCCTCGAGCCGTGCATCATGTGTGCCGGGGCGATTCTGCAGGCGCGCATCGGGCGCGTGGTCTTCGGCGCCTGGGACGAGAAGGCGGGCGCGGCCGGCTCCATGTACGACGTCCTGCGCGACCGGAGGCTCCCGTACCGCGCCGAGGTGATCGGCGGTGTGCAGGCGGACGCGGTGGCGTCGCAGCTGCGCACCTTCTTCGAGCAGCGGCGCTGAGCACTCGCTGCCCGTCCGGGCTCCGCGCTCAGTCGGAGGACTTCAGCACGAAGACGTCGGTCGACGGCTCGGGATCGATCGCGGGGCGATACACGTCCGGCTCGATGTAGACGATGCGAGCGACCGGAACGGCCTCGCGGATGCGCGCCTCGATCGCGTTGATGTCGTCGGCGGCTTCCCGCAACGGCTTGTCGGCGTTGAGGGCGATCTTCGCAGCGACCATCAGCTCGTCCGGTCCGAGGTAGAGAGTCTTCATGTGGATGATCTTCTCGATCTCGTCGCCCGCGTTGATGGCATCGACGATGCGGTCGTGATCGGCGGCCGTCGCCCCTTCGCCGACCAGCAGGCTCTTCGTCTCGACGCCCAGCACGATCGCGATCAGCACCAGCAGCACACCGATCATCACGGTCCCGAGGGCGTCGAACACCGGGTTTCCGGTGAGGAGCGTGAGCCCGACGCCGAGCAGCGCGAACGTGAGGCCGGTCAGCGCACCGACGTCTTCGAGCAGCACGACAGGGAGTTCGGGAGCCTTCGAACGACGCACGAAGGAGACCCACGACTGCCCCTTCTCCCGCACGATGTTGCTCTCACGCACCGCGGTGCGCAGCGAGAACGACTCGAGCCCGATCGCGATGAAGAGGACGACCAGCGGCAACCACCACCAGGTCCTGTCGAGCTCGTGGGGGTTGGTGAGCTTCTCGACGCCCTCGTAGATCGCGAAGAGTCCACCGACGGAGAAAAGGATGATCGACACGACGAAGGCGTACACATAGCGCTCCCGGCCATAGCCGAAGGGGTGCGCACGGTCCGCTTCGCGACGTGCCTTGCGTCCGCCGAGCATGAGCAGGAGCTGGTTGCCGGAATCGGCGACCGAGTGGATGGCCTCCGCGAGCATCGAGGCGGAACCGGACAGCGCCCAGGCGACGAACTTCGCGAGCGCGATGCCCAGGTTCGCCAGGAACGCCGCGACGATGGCCTTGTTGCCTCCGGATGCACTCATGGGACGAGTCTAGAACCGCCCACCGGAGGATGCGGGGAGTGCCCGCCGTAGGATGACGACATGGCTGACTTGCTTCCTTCCCTCGCTTTCCTCGGTGCCGGCTCGATGGGCGGTGCGATCCTGCGCGGAGTGGTCGCGTCGGGCATCCGGATCGACGGCGGGATCACCGCGACGAACCGCACCGCGGAGAAGGCGGAGGCGTTCGAAGGGCTCGAAGGCGTCACCAGCATCGCACTCGCAGAGCGGCCGGACGGCAACGTCGAGGCCGCTGCGGGCGCGCGCATCGTCCTGGTCGGCGTCAAGCCGGCGATGGTGCCCGACCTGCTGCGCGAGATCGCCCCGCACCTCGCCGCCGACGCGATCGTGGTGAGTGTCGCCGCCGGTGTCACGCTGCAGACCTTCGCCGATGTGCTCGGCCCCGATGCCCGCGTGATCCGGTCGATGCCGAACACTCCGTCGACGGTGCGCAAGGGCGTCACCGGTCTCGCCGCAGGGGCCGCCGCGACCGCGGACGATCTGTCGCTCGTGCGTCGTCTGTTCGAGACCGTCGGCGCGGTCGTCGAGGTGCCGGAGTCTCAGATCGACGCGCTGTCGACGATCTCGGGATCGGGTCCGGCCTACGTGTATCTGCTGATCGAGGAGTTCACGAAGGCAGCCGTCGGCATGGGCTTCGAGGATGCCGACGCCAGGCTCATGGTGGAGCAGACGTTCATCGGCGCGACCGCACTGCTCGACGCCTCGGGAGAGGATCCTGCCGAGCTGCGTCGCCGCGTCACGAGTCCGAAGGGGACGACGGAGCGGGCTGTCGCGGTGCTGCAGGACGCGCACCTCGAACGCACTTTCTCCGATGCCGCTGCCGCCGCACTCGCGCGGGCGAAGGAACTCGCCGCCGGAGCCTGAACCGGGCCCCGGCGGATCGGCACCCCCCTATCGGTGCACGAGGTCGCTAGCTCTCGCTGGCGACCTCGGCGAGCACTTCGGGCCAGCGTCGGTTGAGGATGCTGCCTCCGAGCACCGTCCCACCCCACAGGGCGAGCGCGCCGAGCACGACACCGCACGCGAGGCTGACCCAGCCCAGCGCAGGATTCCAGATCCCCGCGATCGCGAACCCGAGGGCGGGTGCGCCGACGAGCAGCGTGATCGGTCCGATGATGATCATCGCGAGAAGCGACTGCACGCCACCGGAGGAGCCGCGACCGAGCGGGTTGGCCTCGGGCGCGGGAGCGCGACCCGGGAGGAAGCTGCCCACCCAGGCGCCTGCGCCGGCCGAGATCGCCGTCAGTCCGAGCGCCGACCCGAGGCTGCCGGGCAGCAGGTCCATCCGGCCGGCGAGCAGGCAGGTGGCGACGCACAGCACGAGGGTCAGGGGCACGGCGATCAGCCCGAATCCGAGCAGTCGTCCCGCCCGATCCGCGGCGCCGCGGACGCCGCCCAGGATGTGGGCGGCGATCGCGTCGTTGTCGTAGGCGATCGCCATCTGGATGATGGTGCCGGTGAGGAGGGCGTTGATCGTCGGGATCAGCGTGAGTGCGGGCCCGAATCCGACGGACTCGTCCTGCAGTCCGTTCATGAGCGCGAGCCCGATGAAGATCGCGGGCAGGAGCAGCATCATCACGACGTTCACGACCTGTCGAGGGTCGCGGCGGAAATATCGCAGTGTGCGTGCGGCGATGGCGCCGGTCGGAGTGGCGGGCAGGACCCGGTCCAGCAGACCACCGGAGCGCACACGTCCTCCGCCGCTGTTCTGGATCGGGGCGACGAGGCGTGCGGCGAGCAGCCCCCGTGCCGCGAACCACAGGGCGATGACCGTCGCCAGGGCGATGAGCAGGCGGAGTGCTGCGGAGAGGTATTCGCCCTGCGCGACCGACGCGGAGACGCCGAACACCGCGCCGATGGGCGTCCAGCCGACGATGTCGGTGACGGCGGTGAACGCCCCGCCGATGTCGTTCACCCGGAACAGCGCACCCATGCCGAGGTTGAGCAGCAGGCCGGAGGAGGCGACGAGCAGCACCCCCAGGATCACGACGAGGTCGCGGGTGCCACGGCGGGCCAACCACCCGGCGAGGACCCCGCTCACCACACGGGCGCCCAGCACACACGTCACGACGGCGACGGGTGCGAGGATCAGAGCGCTGAGCAGTGCCGGAAGGCTGATCGACCAGCCGAGGAGCATGAGCAGCAGTGCCGTGATCGTGCCGAGGCCCCCGATGGTCGTCGCGCCGGCGACGACCAGTCCGGGCAGCAGGGCGCCGGCGGTGAGGGGGAGCAGAGCGAATCGCTCGGGGGCCAGCGAATCATCGCCGCTCACCAGGATCGACCCGACCCACCACCCGACGACCAGCACAGTGCCGGCGAGGACCATGACGGTGACCGCGGCCTCGGGGGCGGCGAAGCGCAGCGCCACGAGTCCCGCCGTCAGACCCGCGAGCATGCCCAGGGCGATCATCCCGGTGAGGACCAGGGTCACGATCATCCAGGGGTTGCGCGAGAGCTGGTGGCCCAGCTGCCGCCAGCGCAGGCTTACGAGGAGCGCAACCACGCGAGTGTCTCCGTCCCGAGATCGTGTGCGCCCACCAGGGCCAGGAACCGCTGCTGAAGCGTGAGACCGGCGCGCACCTCATCCAGCGTGCCGTGCGCGAGCAGACGACCCTCCGCGACGATGGCGACCCAGTCGCACATCGACTCGACGAGCTCCATCACGTGGCTGGAGAGCACCACCGTGCCGCCGCCGTCGACGAACGCGCGCAGGATCTGGCGGATCGTCTCGCCCGACACAGGATCGACCGCCTCGAGGGGCTCGTCCAGGATCAGGAGTCGCGGCGCATGGATCAGGGCGCACGCGAGGCCGATCTTCTTGCGCATGCCCGCCGAGTAGTCCACGACGAGGCGATCACGCGCATCGGTGAGGCCGAGGGCGGCGAGGAGCTCTTCGGTGCGCGATGCCACGTCAGCCTCAGGCATGCCCCGCAGCAGGCCCGTGTAGCGCAGCAGCTCTGCGCCGGAGAGCCGGTCGAGCATGCGGATGCCGTCGGGGAGCACGCCCATGCGCGCCTTGGCTTCGGCGGGGTTCTGCCACACATCCGCACCGAGCACCCACGCGTTCCCGGCGTCCGGACGCAGCAGTCCGGTCGCCATGGCGAGGGTCGTGGTCTTGCCCGCGCCGTTCGGTCCGAGGAGTCCGAGCATCGATCCGGCCGGCACGTCGAGGGAGAGGTTGTCGACGGCGACCTTCGGCCCGAACTGCTTGTGGAGCCCGCGGAGAGCGAGGACGGGTGGGGCCGTTGTGGGGTCGGTCATGCCCTCCATCCCACCACGGACGGGTCGTCTGCGCGTCCGCCCTGAGGGGGAGTCGTGGATCCGGGGTGGGTCCCGCCGTCAGCGGTCGAGTGCAGCGAAACGCTCGATGTCGCTGTTGGTGCCCGACACGATGATGAGGTCGTGGTTGGTGACGATCGTGTTCGCCTCGGCGTAGCGGAACGGCTTGCCGGGGCTCTTCACCCCGACGACGGTGACCTTGTACTTCGAGCGGACGCCCGACTCGTTCAGGCCGACGCCGCGGATGAACTTCGGCGGGTACATCTTGGCGAGCACGAAGTCGTCATCGAAGCGGATGAAGTCGAGCATCCGTCCGCTCACCAGGTGCGCCACGCGCTCGCCGGCCTCGCGCTCCGGGTAGATGACGTGGTTCGCGCCGACACGGGCCAGGATCTTGCCGTGGGACTGGGACACGGCCTTGGCCCAGATCTGCGGCACCTTGAGGTCGACGAGGTTGGCCGTGATCAGCACGGACGCCTCGATCGAGGAGCCGACGGCGACGACGGCGACCTGGAAGTCCTGCGCACCGATCTGGCGGAGCGCATCGATGTTCTTCGCGTCGGCCTGCACGGTGTGCGTGACGCGGTCGGACCACTTCTGCACGAGCTCGAGGTTGTCGTCGATCGCGAGCACCTCGCGGTCGAGACGGTCGAGCTCTCCGGCGCAGGCGGCGCCGAAGCGGCCGAGACCGATGACGAGGACGGGAGCGTCGCCCCGGAGGACTTCAACCAACGATCGGCCTTTCCACGGGCAGTGAGTAGTACTGCGTTCGCGATGTCGCGGCGACCGCCGCGGCGAGAGTCACTGTACCAACGCGCCCCATGAAGATGGTCGCGGCCATGACGTAGGAGGCTGAATCGGGCAGATCCGCGGTGAGCCCCGTCGACAGCCCGACGGTGCCGAAGGCCGAGATCACATCGAACAGGACGTGGCTGATCTCCTCCTTGGTGAGCTGGGCGATCACGATGGTCGACAGCGCGACGATGGTCGCCCCCCACGCGACGACGCTGAGCGCCACGCGTTGCACGTCGCTCGGGATGCGCCGCCCGAAGGCCTCGACGGACTGACGGCCCTTCGCCTCCGACCACACGGCGATCGCGAGGACGGCCAGGGTGGTGACCTTGATGCCGCCCGCCGTCGACGCCGAGCCGCCTCCGACGAACATCAGCATGCTGGCCGCGAGGAGGGAGGAGCCATTCAGATCGTCCATGTCGATCACGCTGAAGCCACCGGATCGGGTCATCGCCGAGAGGAAGAAGGCCTGGAACGTCGTGTCGGCGGCATCCATCGACCCGAACGTCTTCGGGTTGTCGAACTCCAGGACGACGAAGACGGCCGCACCCAGGATGAACAGGAGCACCGTGGTGACGAGGGTGAGCTTGGTGTGCAGCGACCAGCGCTTGACGTGCCAGACGTGCTTGGCGAGCGAGTAGATGACGGGGAAGCCGATGCTGCCGAGGAACACGCCCACCATGAGGAGAGAGAGCACGAGGTAGTCGTCGCCGAACACGGCCACACCGCCGTCGTTCGGGGCGAAGCCGGTGTTGGTGAAGGCCATGGCCGCGAAGTACGGGGCCTCCCAGAGCGCCGCGATGGGGTTGACCTCCGCCATCACGAGGGCGGGGTAGAGCAGAACGGCGAGCGTGGCCTCGATGATGAGCGCCGATACCGCGACGGTCGTGAGCAGCTGGCCGACCTCGCCCAGGCGCACCGTCTGGCTCTCGTTCACCACGCCCCCGTGCGCGCGCAGAGGGTTCGTGTCGCCGGCCGCCAGCAGTTTGGCCCGCAGCCCCAAGCGCTTCGAGATGAGCATCCCCATGAGGGACGCGAGGGTGAGGACGCCGATACCGCCGATGTTCACGCCGAGGAAGACGACGACGTGCCCGAACGGCGACCAGTGGTTCGCCATGTCCACGGTCGACAGGCCGGTGACGCAGATCGTCGACATGGCCGTGAAGAGGGCGTCGCTCAGCGGGGTGACGGTGCCGCTGGCGGACGCGATCGGTAGCGACAGGAGAACCGTGAACACGAGGATCAGGAGCGCGAAGACGACGATCGCGAAACGGGAGGGCGAGGAGGTGAGGATCTGCCTCGCACGGCCGGCGATGCCCGACAGACCCTGTCCTGGGGACGACGCCGAAACGATGCCCGACATCGCTGCCCCCTCATCTTCTCTCTCGGACGCGCCCCACGGTCGCACGGCGCCGGTCAGCCGAGCCTCCGTCATGGTACTCCGTGCCGGAGCCGACTACCCTGATCACATGACGGACATCTTCGACGTGATCGCAGACGGTACGAGGCGCGACATCCTCCAGCTCCTGCTGCGGCACATGTCCGAAGGGGAGACCGGCACGAGTGTCAGCCAGATCGTCGCCGATCTCGGCATCAGCCAGCCCACCGTCTCGAAGCACCTCAAGGTTCTTCGCGATGCCGAACTGGTGTCCGTGCGCGAAGACGGACAGCGCCGGTTCTACAGCCTCGCGGTCGAACCGCTCGAAGTCGTCGATGACTGGCTCGTCCCGTTCCTGGTCGACGCGTACGGCGACGCGGCGCCGGACATCGACTACCCCGGTGGCCCGCTTCCCGACAGTGCGGCACATGCCGCCGAGGTCGTCGGGCGCGCCGCAGCCTCCGCCAAGCACGCCGTCACCTCGGCGCTCAAGCGGTTCGGCGGCTGAACCCCGTCGACGGTTCGCGTCCCGGTGTGGCCGCTCGTGGGGCGTGCCCGGAAATGCCTCGCCCCTGACGGCCGGGGGGCATGACGTCAGGGGCGATCCGCGGATCCCCAGATCCGCGAGGACTCGGCGCGGTGCCGGCGCGAGTCCTGCACTGACAGTGGCAGTCGCGGCTGAGCGAAAGGCGAGCGACGCCTATGTCTCGGCTGGACGGCGGGAGCCGGTGTCGGAGGCCTGCGCGAGTTTCCTGGCTGTGGATCCCGCCGATGCCCCACTGATCACATGAGTCACACGGGTTTACAGGTGTCCCAGCTACCCCATAGAGTGTGCACATCGAGAAAGGGGTACGTGGGATGCCCGAGGTTCCAGACGTCCGATTCCTCACGGTGGCCGAGGTCGCCGAAATCATGCGCGTGTCCAAGATGACCGTGTATCGGCTGGTGCACGCCGGGGAACTGCCAGCCGTCCGCTTCGGGCGGAGCTACCGCGTACCGGAGTCGGCCGTGGCCGACGCCCTGCAGCGCCCCATCGCCGACGTCGGGTGAGTCGACGCGAGGCCGCACGGCGCACGCCGTCGGGTTTGCTAGACTGATCCGAGGCATTTTTCCGTGCCCGTACCCGGGTGTCCGATTTCGGGGACACCCAGCCCCTGACTTAGTGAGGTTTCCGTGGGTTCTGTCATCAAGAAGCGCCGCAAGCGCATGGCGAAGAAGAAGCACCGCAAGCTGCTTCGTAAGACTCGCCACCAGCGTCGCAACAAGAAGTAAGCGACCAGACACGAGCGCCTGTCTTCGGACGGGCGCTTTGTGTCTCTGCCCACAGATCTGCACCGCCGAGAGGATGTCATGAAGTCGATCACCGTCACCGAACTCGCCGAGCGCTCCGGTGTCCCGCTCATCGATGTCCGGGAGGTGGACGAGTTCGCCGCAGGCCACGTGCCCGGTGCCGTCAACATCCCGATGTCCGAGATCGGCAACCGGCTCGAGGAGTTGCCGTCGGAGGCGTTCGACGTGATCTGCCAGGCCGGCGGCCGTTCGGCGCGGGTCGTCGAGGCGCTGGAGTCCCGCGGGTACGACGCGACGAACGTCGAGGGTGGCACCGGTGAGTGGATCTCGCAGGGACGTGCCGTCGAGGTGCCGTCGGCGTGACCACGCTGACCCTGATCCGCAAGCCCGACTGCCATCTGTGCGAGGTGGCTTCTGAGGTGATCGACGCCGTCGTCGCCGAACTGCCGGACGCGGCGGCGGAGCAGATCGAGATCGTCGAGGCATCGATCAACGACGACCCCGCCCTGTACGAGCTGTGGTGGGAGAAGATCCCGGTCCTGTTGATCGACGGCGAGTTGCATGCGCACTGGCGCGTGACGCCGGACCGTCTGCGGGAAGCGCTGGAGACAGCCGTCCGCAGCGATGTGAAGTCCGAGTCGAAGGAAGCCCTGTGGCCATCCGCCATGTCGTGACTTGGAAGCTCGCCGCCGAAGACGCCACCGTGCGTGCCGAGCAGGCGAAGGAAGCCGCGCGCCGCCTGAACGCCCTCGACGGTGTGGTGCCGCAGCTCCTCTCGATCTCCGCTGGAGCCAACATGGCGTACCCGGAGGCGAACTGGGACGTGACGCTGGTCGCGGACTTCGACTCGGTGGAGGCGATCGAGGAGTACCAGGTGCACCCCGCGCACGAAGAGGTCGTCACGTACATCCGCTCAGTCGTGGCATCGCGCGTCGCCGTCGACTTCGAGGTCTGACACTCCGTCGCGGGTTGCGAGGAACTCGATTTCGTCCGTCTTCCCAGCGGTCTCGCAACACAAACGTGATACGCGGCGACGCCGATGCCATTGGTCACGTGACCGACCGCATGTTTAGATGTTCTCCTACCCGTCACCGGGCGTCACATTCGCCCTCGACTCACAGGAGCCGACATGCCTCGTCGTAACCTCATCGCCGGTCTCGCCCTCGCGGCGACCGCCACCCTCGCGCTCGCCGGCTGCGCGACGGGATCCTCCGACGCAGGCAGCGGTGGTGAGCCGGCTGCGGGCGACGACTACGGCTTGATCGAGGCGGGTACGCTCACCGTCTGCTCGGACATCCCCTACAAGCCCTTCGAGTTCGAGGATGAGAACGGGGAGTACACCGGCTTCGACATCGATCTGCTCACCGCGATCGCGGAGAAGCTGGACCTGAAGATCTCCGTGCAGGACGTGGGCTTCGAGGCGCTTCAGTCGGGCACGCTGCTCGCCGCCGGCAACTGCGATGTCGGCGCGTCCGCTATGACGATCACCGATGAGCGCAAGGCGAACATCGACTTCTCCGACCCCTACTACGACTCGCTGCAGTCGCTCCTGGTGCGCACGGATTCGGGCATCGAGTCCATTGACGACCTCGCCGGGAAGAACGTCGGCGTGCAGCAGGGGACGACCGGCGAAGCCTATGCGGGGGAGAACGCTCCGGAGGCACAGCTCGTGCAGTATCCGTCTGACGGTGAGCTGTGGCCGGCCATGCAGGCCGGACAGATCGAGGCCATCCTGCAGGACCAGCCGGTGAACCTCGAGCACGAGAAGGCTGACTCGAACTACAAGATCGTCGAGACCTACGAGACCGACGAGTCGTACGGCTTCGCCTTCGCGAAGGGCGAGAAGGACGCGCTGCTCGACGCGGTGAACGGCGCACTGGCGGACCTCCGCGACAGCGGCGAGTACCAGAAGATCTACGACCAGTACTTCACGGCCAACTGAGTCCGCAGGCGAGTCGGTCGAGAGGACCTTGACGATGGCGTTGAGGCGCACCACGAAAAGCAAGCTGTACCGGTACACCGTCTATGCGGTGCTGATCGCGATCGCCGTCTGGGTGATCGTCAGCACTGACTGGGCTCGGATCGCGAATCTCTACTTCAACCCCGAGGTCGCGGTGAAGATGCTCCCGGGCATCATCACCACGGCACTCGTGAACACCCTATGGTTCACCGCGGTGGCCTTCGTCGGTGGTCTGCTGCTCGGCGTGGTGCTGGCGTTGATGAAGTTGTCCGCAATCGGTCCGTTCCGCTGGATCGCGACCTGCTGGATCGAGCTGTTCCGCGGCCTTCCCGCAATCCTCACGATCTTCGCGATCGCGTTCATTGTGCCGATCGGGTTGGGAGTGCCCGGCACGAAGCTCGGCGGACCGGTGGTCCTCGGACTCATCGGTCTGATCCTGGTCGCTTCGGCCTACATGGCCGAGACGATCCGCGCCGGTATCCAGGCGGTTCCGAAGGGGCAGACGGAGGCGGCGCGTTCGCTGGGCATGTCGCCGATGAAGACGACCTTCTGGATCGTCGTGCCCCAGGGTTTCCGGATCATCATCCCGCCGCTGACCAATGAGTTCGTCCTGCTGTTGAAGGACACCTCGCTCCTGTTCGTGGCAGGATCCTTCATCTGGTCGAAGGAGCTCACGAACTTCGCCCGCGACGCGAGCACGCAGAACGCGAACGGAACGCCGCTGATCATGGCGGCGATCCTGTACCTGATCGTGACGATCCCGCTCACGCGCTTCAGTGCGTGGCTGGAACGACGGATGGCGAGGCAGCGATGATCACCGACCTGATCGATGTCCATGCCCCCGCGATCGACGTGCAGGGGCTCGTGAAATCCTTCGGCGACAACGAGGTGCTCAAGGGCATCGACCTCACCGTCACCAAGGGCGAGGTGGTCTGCGTGATCGGGCCCTCGGGCTCGGGGAAGTCGACGCTGCTGCGCTCGGTGAACCTGCTCGAGGAACCGACTGACGGCAAGGTGCTGATCGAGGGGATCGACATCACCGATCCCGACGTCGACATCGACCGGGTGCGCACGCGGATCGGCATGGTGTTCCAGAGCTTCAACCTGTTCCCGCACCTCGATGTGCTCGGCAACCTCACCATCGCTCAGCAGCGGGTGAAGAAGCGCTCCAAGAAGGACGCCGAGCAGGTCGCACACGCGATGCTCGAGCGAGTGGGGCTCTCCGAGAAAGCGGATGCCTTCCCAGGACACCTGTCGGGAGGGCAGCAGCAGCGCGTGGCGATCGCGCGTGCCCTGTGCATGAACCCCGACATGATGCTCTTCGACGAGCCGACGTCGGCGCTGGACCCCGAACTGGTCGGCGAGGTGCTGCAGGTCATGCGCTCGCTGGCGGACGAGGGGATGACGATGCTCGTCGTCACGCACGAGATGGGCTTCGCGCGCGAGGTCGGGTCACGCCTCATCTTCATGGACGGTGGACACATCGTCGAAGAGGGCGACCCGCGCGAGGTTCTCAGCAACCCGCAGCACCCGCGCACGAAGGACTTCCTCTCGCGCGTGCTCTGACTCGGCACCCCGCCGCGTCCGCGCGTGGGCACCCCGTCTGCGCGTCGAGACCCCGTCTGCGCGTCGGCACCCCGTCTGCGCGTCGAGACCCCGTCTGCGCGTCGGCACCCCCGGTGGCAGACGTCTGCCACCGGGGGTCTCGACGCTGAACGGGGGCGTCGAGCTCAGTCGGACGCGAGCTCAGCTGACCGCGAGCTCAGTCGGACGCGAGCTCAGCTGACCGCGAGGTCAGTCGGACGCGAGCTCAGTCGACTTCGACGACCTCGGCGTCGGGGGCGTTCCGCCGGACAGACTCGATGCCGTTCAGGGCAGCGGACTTCGATGAGTAGCCCTCGCTGATCGCGATGACCTCGCCGTTGCCGGCCTTGAGGCGGAAGCGGTGCTCGCCGGACCTGTCGGTGTACAGCTCGAACTTGCCTGCCATGAGGAGTCCTTTCTCTCTCGGATGAGGGCACCCCGCGCCCTCGCGCCTCACGCTAGCGGTCGACGCGGATCCGGGGAAGAGCGCGTGGTCAGCCGCGCGGGTGCACGGCGACGGGTTCGGGAGCGACCGCGATGCGCACGCGGTCGCCGAACGAAGGATGGATCCCGGGGGCGTGCTGCACACGCACGAGCTCGCCCGACTCGGTGCGGACCAGGGTGCGGCGCATGCTTCCCAGGAAGGTGCTCTCCTCGACCAGGGCGTCGGTCGACGAGTCGGCCTCCGACGCGAAGTACACGTTCTCCGGCCGAAGATAGACATCGACCGGGCCATCCGCCGGCGACTGCAGGGGGAGGCGCTGTCCCCACACCAGCACATGGTCGCCCTCCGCCACGCCCGAGACGACGCTCGAGAGTCCCACGAAGGCCGCGACCCCCGCCGTGGAGGGCAGCGTGTACAGCTGCTCCGGCGAACCGATCTGTTCGATCCGTCCGGCGTTCATCACCGCGATCCGGTCGGAGACGGCGAGCGCCTCCTCCTGGTCGTGCGTGACGAAGACGGTCGTGATACCGAGGCGCAACTGGATGCGGCGGATCTCGTCGCGCAGCTGCACCCGCACCTTCGCATCGAGCGCGGAGAGCGGCTCATCGAGCAGCAGCACCTTGGGCTCGGTCACCAGCGCTCGCGCGAGGGCCACCCGTTGCTGCTGACCGCCCGAGAGTTGATGCGGGAACCTGTCGGCCAAGTCACGCAAACCGACCAGCGCGAGCGCGTCGAGTGAGCGCTTCTCCGCCTCCGCCCTGCCGATGCCCCGCCGCCGCAGTCCGAAGGCGGTGTTGTCGGCGACCCGCAGGTGGGGGAAGAGCGAGTACGACTGGAAGACCATGCCGATGTCGCGCTTGTTCGTCGGTATGCGTGACACGTCCCCACCGCCGAGCAGCACGGCGCCGGCATCGGCTCCTTCGAGGCCTGCGAGCACTCGGAGCAGCGTCGTCTTGCCGCACCCCGAGGGACCGAGCAGCGAGACGAACTCACCGGGTGCGATGTCGAGGTCCACACCGTGCAGGACCCGCGTGCCGGCGTAGCTCTTCACGATCCCCTGGAGCTCGACGCGCGTGCCCTCCCCGGCACGGGCGAGCAGCAGGTTGTCCTTGGTGCGGGGCAGGGCATGGTCGACGGTCATGAGCGGGCCTTTCGTGGGCCGCGGGCGACACGGCCGATCAGGAGGAGCAGGAGGAACACGAACGCCAGCGCGAGCAGGGTGAAGATGGCCGGCGCGTACGGATCCTGTTTGTTCACCACGACCATCGCGGTCTGGAACACCTGGCGGTTGAGGAGGGAGGCGATCGTGAACTCGCCGAGCACCACGGCGATCGAGATCAGCGAAGCCGCTAGGAGCCCCTGGCGGAGGTTCGGAGCGAGCACCTTGAGCACGACGACCGGCCAACTCGCTCCGAGCGAGCGTGCGGCCTCGGCGAGTGTGCGCAGGTCGGCGGCATCGATCGAAGCCTGGATCGAGCGGAAGGCGAACGGCAGCACGGTGATGCCGTAGGCGAAGGCCAGCGTCCACGTGCCGGTGCCGAGCGTGCGTCCGATCTGCAGGTAGATCGGCGCGAGACCGACGACCAGCACGATCGCGGGAATCGAGATCGGGAGGAGCACCGCGAACTCGAACGCCGGCCGGAGTCTCGGGAAGCGCAGGTTCACCAGGATCATGGTCGGCGCCAGCAGGAGCAGCACGATGGCCACGGTGACGACGGCGAGGATCAGTGAGTTGCCGAGTCCCGTCCAGATCGGCTTGAGGGTGGCGGCGGCCGCGGGATCGAACAGCGCGATCCAGCGGGCGAACGACAGACCGCCCTCGGGATCGCGCAGCGTGAAGAGGAACGTCGAGACCAGCGGGACGGCGAAGAACGCACCGACGACGATGCCGATGACCCAGCGGGTGGGGCGGGACGGACCGAGCCGGTTCACGACTGCCACCTCGCCGCGCGTCGCTGCACGAAGGAGTACAGGCCCATCACGATGCCGACCACCACGATCATGCCGAGCGCGAGGGCGCCGGCGAGGTTCTCCCGCCCGAGCACGGTCTCGCTCGTGAGAGCGGTACGGATCTGGAGCGGCACGATCTGCGCCCCCTGGCTCGCGAGGGCGGCGGCCGTGGCATAGGACGAGAACGCGTTCGCGAACAGCAGCAACAGGCTGGCGAGGAACGAGGGTGCGAGCACGGGGAGGCCGATGCGCATCCAGAAGCTCGCACGGGTGCCGCCGAGGGTGAGATTCGCCTCCGCCCACTGTGGCTTGAGGGCAGCGAGGGCGGGCATGAAGGTGATGACCATCAGGGGGATCTGGAAGAAGAAGTAGGGGAGGATCAGACCCGGCAACTCGTAGAGCCAGGTGCCGTTCGCGAAGATGTCGATGCCGAGCGAGTCCCTCAGGAAGACGGTGACGACGCCCTGGATGCCGATGGTCGCGATGAAGGCGAAGGCCAGCATGACGCCACCGAACTGGGCGAGCACTCCCGCCGCGGCATCCACGGCGGAACGGCTGCGGCTCTCGGGGTCCATGCCGAGCAGTGCGTAGCAGACGAGCGCACCGACGACGGCGCCGACCAGGGCGGTGAGGAGCGAGAGTCCGGCGGAGTTCGCGAACGTGTTCAACACGACGGGGTCGGCGAGGGCCGCGATGTTCGACCAGGTGAACGCGCCGTCCTTCGTGAAGAAGCCGGAACCGACCGCGAGCACGGTGGGAACGGCGAGGAACAGTACGACGTAGGCGGTGAAGGGGACGAGCCCGAGCCAGGCGAAGGACGGAGTGGACCGCCGGGCCCTCGCGTGGGGCGAGGACCCGGCGGTGGGAGCGGGGGCGGATGCCGTGGCATCCGCCCCCGTTGCGGTGAGGGCCGTCACTGGACCGCCGCGGCCCACTTCTCGCCGAGAAGCGTGCCGGCGTTCGTGGACTGCTCCTCGGTCGGGACCACGGTCGTCTCCGGCGCCTCGGGGAGCGCAGCAGCGAGGTCGGCGTCGATCGTGCCCGCGTCGGTCATGGCCTCCATGCGCACCGGACGGGCGCCGCCCTTCAGCCACAGGTTCTGGACCTCGTCGCTGTAGAGGAACTCCTGCCACAGACGGGCTGCAGCGGGGTGCGGGGCGTCGACGTTGATGGCCTGGTTGTAGTAGCCGGCGTAGCCTGTGCCGTCGAGCACGACGACCTTCCAGTCCTCGTTGTCGGCCGAGTGCGAGGCGTTCAGGTAGTCCCAGTCGAACACGACCGGGGTCTCGCCGCTCACGATGGTCGCGGTGGTGACGTCGACCTTGAGCAGGTTGCCCGCCTGCTGAAGCTCGGAGAAGAAGTCGATGCCCGGCTGGAAGTCGTCGAGCGTGCCGTCGGACTGCACGGTCGCCAGGCCCACGGCGGCGAAGGCGGCACCGGCCTGCGTCGGGTCGCCGTTGATCGCCACAGCACCCTTGTAGTCGGACGAGATCAGGTCGGAGAGCTCGGCGGGAGCATCGAACTTCGACGAGTCGTAGCCGATCGACATGTACCCGCCGTAGTCGCCGACGAAGAGGCCGCTGGGCTCCTTCAGCTCCTCGGGGATGTCGTCCCAGGTCTGCACCTTGTACGGCGCGAACGTGTCGGTGTTCTGGAGCGCGACGGTCAGTCCGAGGTCGAACACGTCCGGGGCGGTGTCGAGACCCTTGTTGGTCTTCGCGGCCTGGATCTCCTCGGCGCTGGAGACGTCGGGCGAGGTCTCGTTGATCGTGATCTCCGGGTACTTCTCGGCGAACAGATCGAGGATCTCGCCGTAGTTCGCCCAGTCACGCGGAAGGGCGATGACGTTGAGGGAGCCCTCGGCCTTGGCTGCGGCTTCGAGGTCGGCGAAGGTGCCGAAGTCGGTGACCGAGGTCGCAGTGGCGGCGTCGACGTCGGAGCTGCCACCACCGGTCGCGTCCGCTGCGCCGGAGCAGGCGGTGAGTGCGAGTGCGGCCGTGGTGGCCAGGGCGATGCCGGCGCCGATGCGCGCGCGGCGGGTGATGCGGGCCATGAGTGTCCTCTCGGTGTCCGGCGCTGTGAGCCGGGTTCGGGTTGCGAGAGGACACTATGAGGCGCAGGTTGCCGACCGTCGCGGTGCGGGTGAACGGTCGGTGGCGAGAGGGTGGCCGAACAGGGCCGCGGGCCTCAGACCTGCGGGACGCTGTACTTGAAGCCGCGGTGCGAGCCGACGTAGCCCAGTCGCTCGTAGAAGCGGTGCGCGTCGGTACGGGCGGCATCGGAGGTGAGCTGCACCATCGTCGCGCCCACGGCGGGGGCAGCGACCTCTCCCACCCAGCGCATCACGGCGGAGCCGATGCCCGACGAGCGCAGACTGCTCCGCACGCGCACTGCCTCGACGAGCAGTCGCCGCGCGCCCCGACGCGCCATCCCCGGGATCGAGGTGAGCTGCAGCGTGCCGACGACGTCGCCGTCCAGCTCGACCACGAGGAGGTCGTTCGACGGCTCGGTCAGGATCTCGACGAGCCCCCGTGTGTACGCGGGACGGTCCTCGTCGGAAGCCACGTCACCGCGCGCGGCGCTGATCGGATCGTCGGCGAGGAGAGCGATCACGGCATCCGTGTCGTCCACGGTCGCCCGGCGCAGGAGCGCGGTGCCCCTGCGCGAATCGAACGAGTGCGGCAGCGGGAGGGCATCGAGCATGCCACCAGTCTGCCAGCGCCCGGCCGGATGCCGGAGCACCGCCGACTCTCTGGAATCATGGCCAGGTGGATATCGGCGCTGTGCTCGGACTGGAGCAACTCACGTGGGGCATACTGCTGCTCGTCGTCATCGCCGCTTTCTGCGCCGGCTGGATCGACGCGGTCGTCGGTGGGGGAGGTCTGCTGCAGCTCCCCGCGCTCCTGCTGATCCCCGGCATCTCGCCGGTGCAGGCCCTCGCGACGAACAAGCTCGCCTCGGTCTTCGGCACCGCGACCAGTAGCGTCACCTACTACCGCCGCGCGAAGCCCGACATACGCACGGCCCTGCCCATGGCGGCGATCGCCTTCGTCGGCTCGTTCGGTGGCGCGGCCGTGGCGACCGTGCTTCCGCCCGCCGCGTTCAAGCCCATCATCGTGATCGCCCTGCTCGTGGTGGCGCTGTTCACCGCATTCCGTCCCCAGATGGGCGCGGCGACCCAACTGCGTTTCCACGGGCACAAGCATCACATCATGGCGGGTGCCGCCGGCTTCGGGATCGGCTTCTACGACGGGATGATCGGTCCCGGCACCGGTACCTTCCTCGTGATCACTCTCGTCGCGCTGCTCGGCTACGACTTCCTGCAGGCGAGCGCCAAAGCGAAGATCGTGAACCTGGCCACGAATGCGGGTGCCCTGATGCTGTTCATCCCGCACGGCGCGGTGCTGTGGTTGCTGGGCGGCATCCTCGCCGTGGCGAACGTCGCGGGCAGCTACCTGGGCTCGCGCATGGCCATCTCCCGCGGCACGACCTTCATCCGCGTGGTGTTCCTGGCGGTCGTGGTCGCCCTGATCGCGAAGCTCGGCGTCGACGTGTGGAACGAGAACATCGTGCCCGCGCTCGCGCTCCTCGGCTGAGCAACGAAAAAGCGCCCGGGTCGCACGAATCCGAAGATCTCGTGCGACCCGGGCGCGCGTCGCGGTGACGGCGGGGTCAGGCCTCGTCGTCCTCCGGCTCGAAGTCGACGCCGGCCTCGGCGCGCTGCGCCGCGGTGATCGGTGCCGGTGCAGCGGTCAACGGGTCGAAGCCGTTGCCTGACTTCGGGAACGCGATGACTTCGCGGATCGACTCGGTCTTGGTGAGGTGCTGCAGCACGCGGTCCATGCCGAGCGCGATTCCGCCGTGCGGCGGGGCGCCGAACTTGAACGCGTCGAGCAGGAAGCCGAACTGCTCGTCAGCCTGCTCGTCGCTGATGCCCATGACCTCGAACACGCGCTTCTGCACGTCTTCGCGGTGGATGCGGATCGACCCGCCGCCGAGCTCGGATCCGTTGCACACGATGTCGTAGGCGTAGGCGAGAGCAGAACCGGGGTCGGTGTCGAAGGTGTCCTCGAACTCCGGCTTCGGGCCCGTGAACGCGTGGTGCACGGCGGTCCATGCCCCGGCGCCCACAGCGACGTCGCCCGAGGCCACGGCATCTGCAGCGGGCTCGAACATCGGGGCGTCGACGACCCAGGTGAAGGCGAACTCGTCCGGGCTCAGGTAGCCGAGGCGACGACCGATCTCGACGCGTGCGGCACCGAGCAGGGCGCGGCTCTCCTTGGTGGAACCGGCGGCGAAGAACACGCAGTCGCCGGTCTCCGCACCCACGAGCTCTGCGAGTCCGGCCTGTTCCGACTCGGACAGGTTCTTCGCCGCGGGGCCGCCGAGCGTCCCGTCCTCGTTGAACAGCACGTACGCGAGACCACGGGCTCCACGCTGCTTCGCCCAGTCCTGCCACGCGTCGAGCTGCTTGCGCGGCTGGCTCGCGCCGCCGGGCATCCGCACGGCGCCGACGTACTCGGCCTGGAAGACGCGGAACGGGGTGTCCGCGAAGTACTCGGTCGCGTCGACGAGTTCGAGGCCGAAGCGCAGGTCGGGCTTGTCGGAACCGTACTTCGCCATGGCATCGGCGTACGTCATGCGCGGCAGCGGGGTCGCGACCTCGACGCCGATCGTCGCCCACATCGCGACGATGAGCGACTCCATCAGGGCGATGACGTCTTCCTGGTCGACGAAGCTCATCTCGATGTCGAGCTGCGTGAACTCGGGCTGGCGGTCGGCGCGGAAGTCCTCGTCGCGGTAGCAGCGTGCGATCTGGAAGTACTTCTCGACACCGCCGACCATCAGCAGCTGCTTGAACAGCTGCGGCGACTGCGGCAGGGCATACCAGCTGCCGGGGCTCAGTCGTGCGGGCACCAGGAAGTCGCGGGCGCCTTCGGGCGTCGAACGCGTGAGGGTCGGCGTCTCGACCTCGGTGAAGTCCTCGGCGTGCAGCACATCGCGGATCGCCTTGTAGACGTCGGAACGCAGGCGCAGGTTCGCAGCCTGTCCGGGACGACGCAGGTCGAGGTAGCGGTACTTGAGGCGCGCCTCTTCTCCGACCGTCTCGGTGTCGGCGAGCGCCGTCGACACCTGGAAGGGCAGCGCAGCGGACTCGTTGAGCACCTCGACATCGGTCGCGATGAGCTCGATCTCACCGGTCGGCAGGTTCGGGTTCGCGTTGCCCTCGGGGCGCAGCGACACCTCCCCGGCGACCTTCAGGACGAACTCGTTGCGCAGCGGGTGCGCGATCTCCTCGTCGCGGATGACGACCTGGGCGATGCCCGAGGCATCCCGCAGATCGATGAAAGCGACTCCTCCGTGGTCACGACGGCGATCGACCCAACCCGTGAGGGTGACGGTCTGACCGATGTGCTCGGCTCGCAGAGAGCCTGCCGAGTGGGTGCGAAGCACGGAGTATTCCTTCTGATCTGGGAAATGGGGAACGCGCCCATTCTACGGGGGTGGTCGGCACGGCTCCGGCCCCGTCAGCGGCGCCGGAGCCGTCGGATCAGTAGGATCGCCACGACACAGCTCTTACACAGAAAGGGAGCACCGTGGACAACAACGGCATCTCCGATCTCTACGCATCGATCTTCTCCGGCACCACGGGGCTGATCGCGCTCGTCTTCTACATCCTCGTCGCCGTCGGACTCTGGAAGGTGTTCACGAAGGCCGGATACCCCGGGATCCTCGCGATCATCCCGATCGTGAACCTCGTCTTCCTGGTGAAGATCGCCGGCATGTCCGGGTGGTTCGCGCTGCTCTACCTGATCCCGATCGCGAACCTGGTCCTCGCGATCATCGTGGCGTTCAAGCTCGGCGCACGCTTCGGCAAGGGCGGGGTCTTCTCGTTCTTCCTGCTGTTCATCTTCCCGTACATCGGGTATCTGATCCTCGGCTTCGGGGATTCGCGCTACAGCAAGGCGTGACATGACGGCGTCCCGGTTGCACCTCGTCCGACACGGCGAGGTGCACAATCCGGCCCGCGTGCTCTACGGGCGGCTGCCCGATTACCACCTGAGCACGGCGGGCCGGGGGATGGCGGCGGCCGCTGCCGAGCACGTCGCGGAGTCGGGTCGGCCGGTCTCCGCGCTGTACTCCTCACCGTTGGAGCGTGCGCAGGAGTCCGCCGAGCCGTTCGCCGAGGGCTTCGATCTCGTGCCGGAGATCGACATCCGCCTCATCGAGCCGACCAACGTCTTCGAGGGCACGCAGATGCGTCGTTCCCTCATGAACCCGCTGAACTGGTGGCACCTGCGCCAGCCCGCGCTGCCGAGCTGGGGCGAACCGTATTCCTCCATCGCGGAGCGGATGCTCGGCGTCATGGACGAGGCCTGGGATGGGGCGGCCGACGGAGACGTCGTGATGGTGTCCCATCAGGCGCCGATCTGGATCACGCACCTCCGCGTGGCGGGTCTGCCCCTGCGCCACGACCCGCGCACCCGCCGCTGCGCCCTGTCGAGCGTCACCTCGTTCGAACGCGTCGGTGATGTCTGGCGCGAAGTCGCCTACGCCGAGCCGGCCGCGACCGGCGGCGCCGTGGATGTCGGGGCCGTCTGACCCCCGTTCGAATCGCGCAACCGGCTCCCCTTCGGCGACGGATGCGGCCGGTTGCGCGATTCGAAAGCCGAGGTCAGTGCTCGGCAGCCAGGAGTGACTGGATGATGCCGACGGCTGCGAGCTGACCGGCGCCGGCCGCCAGCAGGACGGACGCCATCGGGCCGGGGAGCGAGGCGCGGTGCGCGAGGTCGCCCGCGGCGAAGACCCCGGGGAGCGAGGTGCGGCCGAATTCATCGATCTCGATCGCACCGGACTCGAGCATCCGCACGCCGAGATCTGCGGCGAAGGGTGCCCGCTGCCGCATCGTGCCGGACGCCACGAAGACGCCGGCCACGACGGACTCCTCGGAACCGGCGATGATCCGTACCCCGTCGTCGTGCCTCTCGACGGATGCCACCGGAGCAGCGCTGATCCGCACTCCCTCCGCCTCGAGGGAGATGCGTTCCTCGTCCGTGAACGCCTCGGCGATCGGGAACACCGTGATGTCCTCGACGATGCGCCCGAGCAGCCCGATCAGATGGCCGGCGCGAGGGGCGGCACCCACGATGCCGATCGACCTGCCCGCATGCTCGTGACCGTCGCAGAAGGGGCAGCTGAACGCGAGGGTGCCCCACAGGTCCTGCAACCCGGGGACGACGGGCAGATCGTCGGCGACGCCGGTGGCCAGGATGACCCGTCGCCCCTCGACGGTCGATCCGTCGGCGAGCGTCACGGTGAACGCATCCTCGGATCCGGAGATCCCGGTGGCGGCACCCTCGCGGATCTCCACGTCGGCGTAGGCCGAGAGCTCGTCTCGAGCCTTCGCTCGGAACTCGGCAGGGGGAGTGCCGTCTGCACCGATCATGTTGTGCATGTGCAGCACGGTGCCGTTGCGGTACTCGCCCGAGTCCAGCAGCAGTGTCGAGCGGTGCATCCGGCCGAGGGTCAGGGCGGCTTGCAGCCCTGCCGGGCCTGCGCCGATCACGATGGCGTCGTACATGGGAATCCTTCCGTGGAGGTTGCTTTCCCGCACAGTCTGTGACTTCATGTCAACATGAAGTCAAGCGCCGAGCATCCCTGGTCCGTGGGCGACGTCGCCACCCGGTTCGATCTGCCGACCAATGTGTTGCGGCATTGGGAGTCGGTCGGGCTGCTCACTCCTCCCCGCGACTCCGCCGGGCGGCGACGTTATGGCGAGGACGAGGTCGTGCGCATCGCCGTGATCCAGCGCAGCAAGGCCGCGGGGATGAGCCTCGAGCAGATCGCGGTGCTGCTCGACGACGGGAGCGCCGGACGGCACCAGGTGCTGCAGCAGCACCTGGACGACATCGACCGGCGCATGGAGGAGATGCGCCGATCACGGGAGATGACCGAGCACGCGATGGGGTGTCGCGCGCACGACATCGCCACGTGCCCTCGTTTCCGAGCCGGTGTGGACGACGTCCTGGCGCGGTTCTGAGGCTTCGTCAGACGCCTCCGTTTCCATCTCGCGCATAGGAAGCTCTGCGTAAACTCGGAGTCGTGCCAAGCGATTCGACGGTCCGTCCGATCCGCAGCGGCCGCTCCTCCCGCACCCGGCGCTCGCGTCGTGCGGTCGGTGCCGCGCTCGCTGCGGTGCTCGCCATCGGTCTGAGCGCCTGCGCTCCCGATCCGGTGAGTGAATCGTTCCTGAACGGCGAGAACACCGGCTATGTCGCGGCCGACGGCGCGATCGTGGAGATCCCCGCCGCCGACCGTGGCGAACCGGTGGAGTTCGGCGGTGTCACCGAGACCGGCGAGAAGTTCGACAGCGCAGACGTCGCCGGACAGGTCACGGTGGTCAACTTCTGGTACGCCGGCTGCGCGCCGTGCCGCCTCGAAGCCGCCGACCTGGAGGCCGTGTGGCAGAAGTTCGCCGACGAGGATGTGTCTTTCGTGGGCATCAACACCCGCGACCAGGCCGACACCGCCGTCGCGTTCGCCGAAGAGTACGGCATCACCTACCCGAGTCTGATCGACGTCGACACCGCTGAGGCCAAGTTGGCGTTCGCCAAGGTCGTGCCGATCGCGGCCACACCCACCACACTCGTCCTCGACAAGCAGGGTCGTGTCGCCGCCAAGATCATCGGTCCGATCGATGGCCCGTCGATCCTCTCCACGCTGGTCAAGGACGCGCTCGCGGAGGACTCGTGAGTATCTCGGGAGCGTTGTGAATCCCGACGCGATCATCGGCTCCGGAGCCCTCTGGCTCGCGATTCCGGTCGCGATGCTCGCGGGACTCGTCTCGTTCCTGTCCCCGTGCGTCCTCCCGCTGGTCCCCGGTTACCTCGGGTTCCTGGGCGGTGCGGTCGCGCCCCGGTCTTCCACGGTCGCCGGTGCGGAGGCGCAGACGACGACCCAGGCGACGGCGACCCGCGGTCGACTCGTGATGGGCGTGCTGCTGTTCATCCTCGGCTTCACGATCGTCTTCATCGCCTACACGGTGCTCGGAGGAACGGTCGGTGTCTTCCTCCTGCAGTGGGGTGACCTGATCACCCGCATCCTGGGCGTGGTCATCATCGGAATGGGATTGGTGTTCCTGGGCCTGTTCGGGTTCGCGCAGAAGGAGTTCCGCTTCCACGTCGACTCGCGGGCCGGCATCGTCGGAGCCCCGCTGCTCGGTATCGCCCTCGGCATCGGCTGGGCACCGTGCATGGGGCCGACGCTCGCCGCCATCATCGCCCTCTCCTTCAATGCCGGAGATCCGGTGCGTGCGGGCTTCCTGGGCCTCGCCTACTCGCTCGGACTCGGCATCCCGTTCCTCCTCGTCGCGCTCGGGTTCGGGTGGGCGACGAAGGCAGTCGGCTTCCTCCGTCGTCACATCCGCACGGTGAACGTCATCGGCGGAGTGATGCTGATCGTCCTCGGCGTCCTGATGGCCACCGGCCTGTGGACCGAGATCATGTCCCGGCTGATGGCGGTGATCGGCAGTGTCATCCTCCCGCTCTGATCACGCCGCGAAATCCACCAGCCCCGAGAAGAACCCCCGCACAGAGAACACCATGACCGAGAACAAGGGTGCCGTGAACAGCGACTCCAGCGACCCGCTCCGCCCGTCCGACCACGTCGACGGCGACGACACGATCACCCAGCCGCGGCTCGGGTTCGTGGGTTGGCTGCGGTGGGGGTGGCGGCAGCTGACCTCGATGCGCACGGCTCTCATCCTGCTGCTCGTGCTCGCGATCGCGGCGATCCCCGGCTCGATCTTCCCGCAGCGGATGGCCGACCCGAACGGCGTCACGCAGTGGGAGCGCGACAACCCCGACCTGTTCCCGGTGCTCGACGGACTCAAGATGTTCGACGTGTACCTGTCGCCGTGGTTCTCGGCGATCTACCTGCTGCTGTTCGCTTCGCTCGTCGGCTGTGTGATCCCGCGCATCAAGCACCATGCGAAGGCGCTCCGCGCACGTCCGCCGCGCACTCCCGCACGGCTGCAGCGCCTCGAGGACTACCGTGCGGTGACGCGAGACCCCTCTGCGGACTCCGGGACGAAGACCGGTGATGCCGATGCCGAGGCCGCCGCATCGATCGAGGTCGCGACGAAACAGCTCAAGGCACTCGGCTATCGGGTCGAACGCTACGACCGGGGCCGCACGTTCTCGGTCTCCGCGGAGCGCGGATACTGGCGTGAGACCGGCAACCTCCTGTTCCACCTCGCGCTCGTGGGCGTGCTCGTCACGGTCGGCATCGGCGGCGGGTTCTCGTACACAGGTCAGCGCGTGCTCGTCGAGGGGGAGACTTTCGCGAACACGCTCCTCGACTACGACTCGATGAACCGCGGTCGGTTCGTGGGTGACGATGCGTTCGCTCCGTACTCGATGCGCCTCGACTCGTTCGACGTGACGTATCAGCCGTTCGGCGAGCCGGGTTCCGGGCAGGCGGGCGACTTCTCGGCGAACGTGACCGTGCAGGAGAACGGTGAGGAGCGCACCGGCGCGGTCAAGGTGAACGAGCCGCTCGCGGTCGCCGACGACGACGTGTTCCTGCTCGGCAACGGCTACGCGCCCACCGTGACCGTGCGTGATCCCGAGGGCAAGGTCGTCTTCACGGGCAGCACGCCCTTCCTCCCGCAGGACACCAGCATGACCTCCCTCGGAGTTCTCAAGGTGCCGGACGGACTCGCCGAGCAGGTCGGCCTGGTCGGGTTCTTCTATCCGACGACCGGCGTGCTCGACACCGGTGCGTTCTTCTCCGCGTACGGCGACCTCACCAACCCGACGCTGACGCTCGACGTGTACACCGGCGACTTGGGCATCAACGAGGGCGTGCCGCGCTCGGTCTACGTGCTCGACACCACGGGGATGACCAAGCTCACCGGCCGCACCACGGACGTCGAGTCGATCGAACTCACCCCCGGACAGACCGCGCAGCTGCCGAACGGCCTCGGTTCGGTCACCTTCGAGGACGACTCTCCCGCAGGTGCGACGGACGCCTCGCAGTCGGTGAAGCGCTTCGCCTCGCTGCAGATCCACCGTGACGAGTCCGGCGTCTGGGTCCTCGGCTTCGCGCTGCTCGCCCTCGGCGGTCTCATGATCGCCCTGTTCGTGCCCCGTCGACGCGTGTGGGTCAAGGCCACGGCACGCGACGGCGAGATCGCTCTGGAGTACGCCGCACTCGCCCGTGGCGAGGACCCGACGCTCGCTGCTGCCGTGGACGACCTCGTCGCAGGGCACACCCGACTGCTCGACGCGGCCGGAGGAACCACGGCGCGCTCCCCAATCGATGACACTGCGGACGAGTCCGCCGAGCCGGAGACCCCGGCGCCCGAAACCCGGAAAGTAGACTGACACCATGCTCGAGCTCAACGTGATCTCGCCGGTCCTGCTCTGGACGGCGATCGCGATCTACGCGGCGGCCTTCGTGGCCTACGCCTTCGATCTCGCGCGGCGCTCGCAGACGACGGCCGACGCGCTCACCGTCCGCGAGCAGGTGCTCGTCGGAGCCTCTGGGGGGAGCGTCCCGGCATCCGGCGAGGCCCCCGGTGCGGTCGCCGCCCCGCAGCGATTCGTGATGGCGCGGATCGGCACCTCGCTGACGGTGCTCGGATTCCTCTTCCAACTCGCCGCCACCGTCACCCGCGGCATCGCGGCGGGGCGCGTGCCGTGGGCGAACCTGTACGAATTCGCGATGATGGGCACGTTGCTCATCATCGCGGTGTACCTGGTGGTGCTCACCCGCATCGACCTGCGGTTCCTCGGCACTTTCATCACAGGCCTCGTCGTCGTGCTGCTCGGCCTGGGGGCGACGAACTTCTACGTCGATGTCTCTCCGTTGATGGACCCGCTGAAGAGCGTGTGGCTCGTCATCCACGTGTTCGTGGCCTCTCTCGCGACGGCCTTCTTCGCCCTCGCGTTCGCGCTCTCGGTGATCCAGCTCATGCAGTCGCGTCGTGAGAGACTCGTCGGCGAAGGTGCCACGAAGACCGGTCCCGGCTTCCTCC
The DNA here is from genome assembly GCF_049099505.1 of Microbacterium sp. IO18. Lineage (NCBI taxonomy): Bacteria > Bacillati > Actinomycetota > Actinomycetes > Micrococcales > Microbacteriaceae > Microbacterium > Microbacterium sp. IO18. Next base: position 1,537,117 of record NZ_JBMJAF010000001.1, on the reverse strand, counting down.
GGACCTTCCCCAACGCGGTACGCCTGGAGAGCCTGGCGTACATGTTCACGATCATCGGCTTCATCCTCTGGACCTTCACCCTCATCGCCGGTTCGATCTGGGCGTACTACGCCTGGAGCCGTTTCTGGGGCTTCGACGTGAAGGAGACCTGGACGTTCGTGATCTGGGTCCTCTATGCCGGCTACATCCATGCCCGTGCAACCCGCGGCTGGCGCGGCAACCCTTCGGCGTGGCTGGCGATCGTGGGCTTCTCCGCCGTGATCTTCAACTTCACGATCGTGAATGTGTTCTTCAAGGGCCTGCACGCGTACTCCGGTCTGAGCTGACCCGACTCTCGCAACGACACCGAGACCCGTCCGCGGCAGCATCCGCGCGGACGGGTCTCGTGCGTCCGGAGTATTTGCCCTCCGGTGCGCCGATGCGCAGTTGTATGCTCATCGCAAGGGAGCGCGCCCACGGCAGGAGTCCCACATGCCCGTCCTCGTCGGAATCGTTGAAGATCATCCCGCGATGCTGTTCGGGATCGTGACCATCCTCAACCGCAGCGGCGGTATCCGGGTCGCAGCCAGCGGTGCGACCGCGAACGAGGTCGCGCGCCGTGCACGGAGACTCGATGTGGTCCTGCTCGACCTCGCCCTCTCCGACGGTTCGACCCCGGCGGAGAACATCCGGAAGCTCCAGTGCCTCGCGGCGAGCATCCTCGCGTACACCTCGGGGGACGAGTCGCAACGGCTCCGCGAGGCGGTGCGCGCGGGTGCCTCGGGGATGATCGCCAAGTCGGACTCGCTCGAGGTCATCACCGCGTCGGTGCGACGCGCTGCTCAGGGGCAGGTCGTGGCGACGACCGAATGGGCGGCAGCGCTCGATGCGGACCGCCGGTTCGTCGCTGCGCATCTCAGCCCCCGTGAGTCCGAGGTGCTGTCGCTGTACGCCTCCGGCGAGACGGCCGAGCAGGTCGCACAGGCCCTGTTCCTGTCGCGGGAGACCGTGCTCGATCACATCCGTCGCATCCGCGCGAAGTACGCCGCGGTCGACCGGGCGGCGCCGACGAAGGTCGACCTCTTCCGTCGCGCGGTGGAGGACGGACTGGTCCTGCAGCCCAGCTGATCGTGGCGGGAGGCGCTCAGCCCGTGAACGGCCAGATCAGGGGGACGTAGAAGACGGCGACGGCGAAGAACAGGATCATGAGGGGCCAGCCGAAGCGCGCGTAGTCCCCGAAGCGGTAGCCGCCGGGTTCCATCACCATCAGGTTCGCCGGCGTCGCGACCGGGGTGAGGAATGAGGCCGCTCCCGCGATCGTGAGGGCCATCAGGAACGGCAGCACCGACGCCTCCATCGCGGCGGCGAGAGCGACCGCCACCGGGGCCACGATGAGCACGGTCGCGGTGTTGCTGATGAGCTGCCCGAGTACCAGGGTGATGAGCACGATCACGGCGACGGCGGCGTGCGGGCCGGCCGTGCCCAGGAACGAGCGCAGGCCGTCGGCGATGAGCTGCGCGGCACCGGTCTCCTGGAACGCGGTCGAGAGCGGGATCATGCCGGCGACCAGGATGACCGTCGTCCAGGAGATCGCCCGGTACGCCCGGGTGATCGACACCACCCTCGTCAGGATCAGGGCACCGGCTGCGAGGAGCCCCGCGATCGCGGCGGGCACGATGCCGGTCGCGAGCAGGACGATCATCGCGAGCAGGATCACGGCCGTACGCTTGGCACCGACTCCGAGCGGGACCGAGCGGCGCAGGGTGAGCGGCGCATCGACGACCAGAACCTCGTCGCGTTTCGAGGTGTGCCGGTGCAGGTCGTCCCAGGACCCGTCGAGGAGCAGCGCATCTCCCGCCTGCAGGTCGGTGCCCGACTCGTCGAGCGCCTCCTGCCCTCGTCGCACTCCGAGCACGACGAGATCGCCCGATGGCGTGCACATGCCGGGGAAGACATGCAGGCCGATCAGCACGGATCGCGGCGGAACCACGACCTCGGCGACCCCTCGCGACGCCGAGACCAACGCGCGGTCGGGTGAGATCGCGTAGTCGGATCGCAACGTCGAGGCGAGGCGTTCGAGGTCGATCGGTGCCGACGCCGGGGTCCGTTCGGGCAGCAGCCGGTTACCGAGCAGCAGGATGATGGCCAGCGTCCCCACCAGAAGCGGAAGCCCGGCGAGGGCGAACTCGAAGAACCCGAACGGGCGGGCACCGCTGTCGGCGGCGACCTCGGACACGATGATGTTGACCGGTGTACCGGTGAGAGCCATCATCGAGCCGGCGTGCGCGGAGAACGCGAGCGGCATCAGCATCTGAGACGGGCGGATCCCGGCGCGCGCCGCGACGACCACGACCAGGGGCAGGAGCGCGGCCACCGACCCGTTCACGCTGATGACCGCGGTCATCGCGGCGGCCAGCAGCCCGATCGTGAGGAGCAGGCGCGCGCGGCCGGTTCCGGAGCGGGCCACGACCTCCTGTCCGGCCCAGGCGATGATGCCCGTCGACTCCAGAGCCTCGCTCACCACGAACAGGGAGGCGATGAAGAGCACGGTCGGATCACCGAACCCGGCGAGGGCGGAGGTCAGATCGAGCACCCCGGTCAGATAAAGGGCGACCGAGACCCCGACGGCCACGACGCCGAGCGGGATGCGATTCGAGACGAACGCGATCACTGCGCAGAGCAGGATGACGAACGTCGCGATGATCGGGTCCACGGCCCCACGATAGGGCGACGCTCGCATCGCGGCGACCCCCCTAGTTCTAGGGGGTGGTCTTGTGGGAGCTTCTCGCTCGACAGGATCATGGGGGCTATGGCTACGGAGAAGTCGTCGAGCACCCCCGATGCCGGGGACAAAGGGTTCCTGAACTGGATCGAGAAGGTCGGCAACAAGGTGCCGGATCCGACGATCATGTTCGTCTACCTGATCGGCCTCATCGCCGTGCTCTCCGCGGTCCTCGCGTGGATCGGGGTGTCGGTCACCGATGATGTCGTGATCCCCGTTCCGAAGGAAGAGTTCTCCCAGGTCAACGAGCAGTTCGGTGGCAACTGGCAGATCTATGACACCACCACCGGGATGCCCGCCGAGATCCCCGACTACACGATCGAGGAGCGCACCTTCGAGGTGCGCAACCTGCTCTCGATCGACGGCATCCGCTTCTTCTTCTCCTCCTTCGTCGACAACTTCGCGGGCTTCGGTGTGGTCGCCGTCGTGCTCATCGCGATGGCGGGCGTCGGAGTGGCAGAGCACGCGGGGTTGATGGGCGCGATGATCCGTCGCGTCGTGAAAGTGGCCCCGCGCCGTTGGCTCGCGTTCATCCTGATTTTCGTCGGTGTGCTGTCGTCGGTGGCGACGGATGCCGGCTACCTGATCCTCGTGCCGCTCGCCGCCGCCGCCTTCCTCACCGTCGGGCGGCATCCGCTGGCCGGTCTCGCCGGGGCATTCGCCGGTGTCGGCGCGGCCTTCGGGGCGAACCTCCTGATCACGCCCAGCGACAGCATGCTGACCGAGATCACCAATGAGGTGCTCGTCAGCGCCGGAATGCAGCCGATCGAGGTGACGCAGAACTTCTACTTCGGGATCGTGTCGACCTTCCTGCTCGCCACGGTGGCGCTCCTGGTGACGGTGTTCGTCACCGAGAAACGTCTGGGCTCCTACGACCGCAGAGACATGACGATCGCGGATGAGGCCGAAGGCGTCGACCACGACGCCGAGGCCCGCGGGCTGAAGTTCTCGTTCTGGGCGCTGCTGGGGTTCGTCGCCCTGGTCCTCGCGCTGACCCTGCCACCCGGCGCACCGTTGCGTGACCCGGAGACCGGCGCGATCATCGGCACGACGCCCTTCATGGCCAGCCTGGTGTTCCTCATCTCCCTCGCCTTCCTGGTGTGCGGCGTCGCCTACGGCGCGGGGGCGAGGACGCTGCGAGGCGGAACGGCCACCGTCCGTGCGATCGCCAAGACGTTCGCGAGTCTGGGCGGTCTGCTGGTGATGTTCCTGATGATCGCCCAGTTCATCGCGCTGTTCAACTGGACCAATCTCCCGACCGTCGCCGCGGTCTCGGCCGCCGAGCTGCTGGAGCAGGCGAGTGTCCCCGCCATCGTCCTGCTGCTCGCGTTCATCGTCGTGATCGTGATCCTGGACTTCATCCTCCCGGGACTCGTGCCCAAGTGGGTGATCTTCGCGCCGGTGTTCATCCCGATCTTCGCGTCGCTCGACGTGGCACCACAGACGCTCCTCGCCGCCTACCGGGTGGGGGACTCGCCCGTGAACGTGCTCACGCCGCTGATGGTCTACCTGCCGTTCATGGTCACCGTGGCGCAGCGTTACAAGAAGGAGGCGGGTATCGGCACGATCATCGCCCTGATGATCCCGTATGCGGTGTGGATGCTGCTCTCCTGGACGGCGCTGTACGTGGTCTGGTTCCTCCTCGGCATCCCCTGGGGCCCGGGCTCACCGGTCGACATCGCCGGCTGACCGACATCGCCGGCGGACGACGTATCCGAACAACCGCACAGAAGGAGCAGACCCCATGGACCGCAGACCCAACAAGTTGATCCCCGCCGATCTGAAGACCACGCCCGGGCTGGATGCCGTGGACGCCGTGGATCTCCGGGTCGGTGAGATCGCCTCCGACGTCGAGGCGATCGGAGTCGGGGTGTACACCGACGGGGACGTTCCGGGTGAGCTCGGGTTCGACCGCGCCGGCCTGGAGGATGCGGGGTTCACTGCTGAGCCGGGGACCTCGCTGGTGCTGCCGCGTGCGGGTCAGCCTGATCTCGTCGCCGTCGGTCTGGGCGATCGGGCGGATGTCGGGCCGCGTGGCCTTCGCGATGCAGCGGCTGCTCTCGCTCGCGCCGTCCCCCGTCGGGCGACCCTGGGGCTGCGGATCGGCGACCTCGCGGGGGTGGAGGCAGGCGAGGCTTTGCGAGCGCTCGCCGAAGGGGCACTCCTCGCGCGCTACCGGTACACGGTGCTGAACGCGTCGTCGAAGCACGTCCCGCTCGCCGCGTTCACCGTGGATGTGCCGGGCGCGGACGGGGGGCCACTCGAGGTCGCACGCACGGCTGCCCGCGCCGGTGTCGTCGCCCGTGATCTGGCGAACACCCCTCCCGGTCACCTGACGGCGGTGAACATGGGCGAGATCGCGGTGGAACTCGGAGCGCGTTTCGGATTCGAGGTCGAGCTGTTCGACAAGCAGGCGCTCATCGATCTCGGCTGCGGGGGTCTGCTCGGCGTCAATCAGGGATCCGTGGAGGAGCCGCGCATGATCAAGCTCGTCTACACGCCCGAGGGTGGGGGCTCCCGCCACCTCGGTCTGGTGGGCAAGGGCATCATGTACGACTCGGGTGGCATCAGCCTCAAGCCCAGCGACCCGATGCATCTGCTCATGAAGATGGACATGGGCGGTGCTGCGGCCGTGCTCGGTGCCTTCGTCGGGCTGCGCGACGCCGGAGTCTCGACCAAGGTCTCGGGCTGGCTGATGTGCACCGACAACATGCCGTCCGGTACCGCGTACAAACTCGGTGACGTGCTCACGGCGCGCGGCGGCACCACGATCGAGGTGAAGAACACCGATGCCGAAGGGCGTCTCGTGATGAGCGATGCCCTCGTGCTCGCGACCGAGGACGGGGTGGACGCGATCGTCGACATCGCCACACTCACCGGTGCCGCATTGGTCTCCCTCGGCTCCGCGACCGCGCCGGTCTTCGGCAACGACCAGACGATGGTCGACCGGGTGCGTGAGGCCGCGGCGCTCGCCGACGAGCCCGTGTGGCAGCTGCCGCTCGAGCAGAAGTATCGCAAGCAACTCGACTCGGACATCGCCGACATCGCGAACCTCGGTGGCCCCTTCGCCGGAGCCACGACGGCGGCGCTGTTCTTGCAGCACTTCGTGGGCGAGACGCCGTGGGCGCACATCGACATCGCCGGGACGATGCAGACCGAGAAGGACGACTCCTGGCGCACCGCGGGTGCCACCGGTTTCGGTGCGCGACTGCTGTGGGAGGCGGCCCGGAGCTTCACGCCGACCTCGTGAGCCTCAGCCGCCGAGGGGGATGCGAAAACCGAGACCGAAACACTCCGGCCCGGCGCGTCATGAGTCGACGCGCCGGGCCGGGAGCGGATGGTCTCCGATTTCGCAGGGTGCTCAGGCCGCGGCGACGACCGCCCGCGCCGAAGTGGTCCGTCGGAGGGCGACGGCGAGGGTCGTGGCCACGAGCGACAGCACGCCCCACACGACCAGGGCTGCGACCGCGGAGCCGCTCGCGGTGATCAGTCCTGCGAAGGCCGGAGCGGTGGGCAGGACCGCGCCGAGTCCGGCCAGCCAGTCGGGCACGGTGGAGATCAGACCCGTGGCGACCGCGAGCACACCGACGAGCGCCGAGATCCACCGTCCCACACCGCCGAACAGTGCGACGAGTGCCTGGTTCACAGCGGCGAACACCACGCCGGCGAGCACGGCTGTGCCGGCGAAGGCCCACCAGGCGGGGGCATCGTAGCTCGCGACGATCTGCACGATCAACGACACCAGCAGGCCCTGACCTGCCCCGATCAGAGCAGCGGGTGCGAAGGCGCGCAACGTGAGCGTGGCAGACGAGCGTCGTGAGGTGAGGGTGCGGGCGGTGTGGGCGCGCATGACGAGGAAGGTCGCGAGTCCGCCGAACCACAGCACGACCGCGGCGAGCAGCGGGATCGCGGTCGGGCCGAAGATCGTGTCCATCGACGAGTTCGACGACACCGGATCGGCGATCACCGAGGCGAGGGACTTCGACTCCGAGTCGCTGAAGGAGGGGAGCGAGTCGGAGGCCGTGCGCAGCCCGCCCGCGAGGTCACCCGTTCCGGTGGCCAGCGTGTCGAGCCCGGTCGAGAGCTCGGTGGCACCGTCGGCGAGGGCGGTGGCGCCGGTCGACAGCTGGGTGGCTCCGGAGGCGATGCCCCGCGCGCCCGTGGCGGACGCGCTGATGCCCTGATCCGCGAGCTGGGTGAGCCCGGACGACAGCTGCGTGACACCGGCGCCGGCTTGGGACATCTGCCCGGCGAGGGTCGAGAACGTCCCCGGAAGGGCGGCGACTCCGGCGGCGACCTTCTCGCTGTTCAGGATGCCGGAGGCCGTGCCGGCGTCTTTCGCGACGGTTCCTGCCTCCGCGGCCAGGTCGGAGAGCTGCTGGCATTCCGCCGGGTCCGAGACCGGGGGCGTGCAGGCCGCGGCCGCTGCGGCCCCGAGTTTCTGAGCGAGGTCGGCCGAGCCGCTCGCGGCCGCTTGCGCCGACGAGGACGCGCTCTGAATCGCGCCGACCAGTTGCTTCGAGTCCTCGGCTCCGGACTGGAGCTGAGATGCCCCGGCTGTCAGCCCCGACCCGATCTGCGCAGCACCCGCGGCGGCATCCCGCGTGTTGCCCGCGATCGTGTCGAGTCCCGTGGCGAGTGACGATGCGCCGGTGCTGAGTTCTCCCGCACCGGAAGCGAGTTGGGTGGCGCCGTCGGGGATCGCGGCGGCTCCGGTCGCGGCATCCCGCGCTCCGTTCGCGAGCTTCAACGCACCATCCGCCGCCTCGCCGATCTGGTCGCCGATCGTGGTGAAGCCGACCAGGATGTTCTCGGTCGTGGCCTCGGAGAGCATGGTGCCCATGGTCGAGGCGGCGACGTCGGCGATCTGTCCCGTGATGAGGTCATCGGCGACGAGGCCGTCGTCGGGTGTGGTCACGGTGATCGTGGCCTGCTCGGCCTTCCCGCCGCCGTCCGAGATCGCGGTGCCCGCGGAGGTGGCGGCTGCGGAGAACTCCTCCGGGATCGTGATGACGGCCTGGTAGGTGCCGTCGGCGAGTCCGTCGGTGGCGTCGTCCTGGTTGGAGATGACCCAGGTGAGGTTCGAGTCCAGGTCGTCCGATCCTTCGACCAGGCCCGAGGCGAGCTGGCGTCCGAGCGGGGTCACCTGCCCGTCGATGGTCACCGGATCGTCGAGGTTGACGATCGCCGCGGTCATCGAGTCCAGACGCTCGGTCGGGTTCTGCAGGGCCGCGACCAGGATGCCGCCGACCGCGGCAGGCAGCAGCAGCACTCCGAGAATCGTGAGCCACGTGATGGGTTTGCGGGAGCGGGCGCGCTCGATGGGGAGGGTCATGCGGTCACCTCGGTGGCTTTCGTCGTGTCGTCTTCAGGTCGAGGCCCCCGCTCGTCGTCGGCACCCCCGTCTGGATGCGGTGACTCGAGGGGGTGTCGACGCTCGGCGGGGGTGTCGACGGAGAGAAGGTCGGGGGCGGGACGACCTGCGGCGGCGAGGAGGTCGCGCGCGACCTCGGGTGCGGTGGTCGTGAGGATCACGGCGGTCGCAGCATCCGCATCCCGGAGCCGGGCGGCGATCTGATCGCGAGCGGCGAGGGGGAGCCTCTCGACGCCGTCGATCACGACCACCGCGGGTCGATCGCGCAGCGCCTCGGAGAGCTCGGATGCCGGAACCCCGGCATCCGTCGCGATCAAGGCGCCGACGTGTGCGCGCACCCAGGCCGCGCGTCCTGGCAGCAGATGCCCCGCCACCCGGAGGCGGCCGGTGTCAGGCGTCACCCGTCCGGCGATCGTCAGAGCCAGCGCACGCAACGCGGCACCGGAGCTCCCGGTCAGCAGCAGCGCTCCGCCCGGACGGACCCGGAGGTGCAGGCCGTCGATCCCGGCCTCCGTCAGCACGAGGTCGTCGGCGGCGACGATCGAACCGTCTCCCGGCCAGGCAGCGAGGTGCCGTTCACGTTCCACCGCCTCGCCCTCGACGTCGACGCGGGGGAGGATCTTCTCCAGCCAGGCCGGGAGCTCCCAGGCGCGCTCCCCGAGGATGGCCATCAGCGCGGGGATCAAGGTCATGCGCACCAGGAAGGCGTCGATCGCGATGCCGGCTGCGAGGCCCAGGGCGATGGGTTTCAGTGACGAGTCGCCCTCGGGGACGAACGCCACGAAGACGGCGAACATGATGAGGCCGGCTGCCGTGACCACCTTCGCCGACCCGGTGAACCCGCTGCGAACGGTGCGCAATGCGGCGGCGCGCCGCGTCGCCCGGTCGGGGCTCTTGGAGTCCGGGTCGTGCACGAAGTCCTCCCGCATGCGCGAGACGAGGAAGACCTGGTAGTCCATCGCGAGTCCGAACAGCACGCCCATCAGGATGATCGGCATGAAGCTGATGATGGGCCCGACCCGGGCGACGTGCAGGAGGTCGGCGAACCAGCCCCATTCGAACACGGCCCCGACGACGCCGAACGCCGCCACGATCGAGAGCAGGTATCCGGCGGCCGCGGTGATCGGCACCCACAGCGAGCGGAACACGATGGTCAGCAGGATGAGGGAGAGGCCGATCACGAAGATGCCGAACGGCAACAGGGCATTGCCGAGCTGATCGGAGATGTCGATGCCGACGGCGGTGAAGCCGGTGACCTTGAGGTCGATGCCGAATTCGTCGAGCCACTCGTCGTGATGGCTGCGCAGTTCGCGGACGAGGTCGGCGGTCGCCGGGTCGTCCGGGGCCGTCTCCGGGATGATCTGGACGATGCCGGTGTCAGCGGTCTCGTTCGGCGTCGCGAGGGCGACTTCCTTGACGCCGGGCACCTTCGCGACGGCATCCCCGAGGTCTTCCATCAAGGTGAGCGGGTCGGTGGACGTGACGATCGTGCCCGTGAGGATCAGCGGGCCGTTGAATCCGGGTCCGAATTCCTCAGCGACGAGGTCGTAGTTCTGACGCGCTTCCGAGTCCTTCGGCAGCACCCCGGCGTTCGGGAGGGCGAGGTTCAGGCTGAGGGCGGGGATGGCCACGATGCCGAGGCCGATCACCACGGCGAGGGAGACGAGGAGGGGGCGCTTGGTGACACCGTTCACCCAGCGGGCACTGCCCTTGGCGCGGGCGGGAGCCGCGGGCGCGCTGTCGGGGTCGTCGCTCGCGTCCTTCTTCTTGGGCTTCGGTGCGCGCTTCGGCCGACCCACCACTCTGCCCTTCATGAATCCGAGGAGCGCGGGGGTGAGGGTGACCGCGATCGCGACCGCGACGGCCACGGCGACCGAGGCGGCGATGCCCATGGTCGTCAGGAACGGGATCCCGGCGAAGCCGAGTCCGATCAGGGCGATGAGCACGGTGACGCCCGCGAACACCACGGCGGAGCCTGCCGTCCCGACGGCGCGCGACGCGGACTCCTCCGGATCGACGCCCTCGCGCACCTGATCCTGATGCCGCGCCATGATGAACAGTGCGTAGTCGATGCCGACCGCGAGCCCGAGCATGAGCGCCAGCAGCGGCGTGGTGGAGGAGACCGTGGCGAAGGCCGTCGCCGTGAAGATGCCTGCCATCGAGATGCCGACGCCGAGGATCGCCGTGAGGAGGGGAAGACCGGCGACGACGAATGAGCGGAAGGTGACGATCAGGACCAGCAGCGCGATGAGCAGACCGACCGCCTCGGTGAGCGTGACGCCCGGGATCGAGATCGCGAAGAGGTCGCCGCCGAGGGAGGTCTGTGCGCCGTCCGGGAGCTCGGAGTCCAGGTCGCTCACGACGGTGCGCAGTGCTTCTTTCGTGTCGTCCGAGACATCCGTGGACTCACCGTCGAACTGCACACGGACGATCGCCGCGGTGTCGTCGTCATTGATCATCCCGCTGACCATCTCGTCGTACGGCGAGGTGGCCGCGAGGACACCGTCGAGGTCCGCGAGGTCGTCGACGGCCTCTTCGATGTGGTCGCGGTAGTCGTCATCCGTGACCTGATCGCCGTCGGCGGCCACCACGATGAACTGCGCGTTCGTGCCGCTCACCTGGGGGAAGGACCGGGAGAGCTGCTCCAGACCTGCCTGGGACTCGGTTCCGGGGATGGAGAACGTGTTGTCCGTGCCTGCGCCGAGCACGAGGGCACCGGCACCGGCGATGCCGAGCGCGAGGAGCCAGGACACGAGGACTCGCCACGGGTGACGGAACGACCAACGTCCGAGTGAGGACAGGAGTGTGGACACGCGTTCCTCCGAAGGGTGCGGGATGGATACACAGGTGTATCCGATACATAGATGTATCGTAAGGTGACCCGCACGGGTGAGTCTGTGTGCGGGGTGTGAATCGTGCGAGAGTGAAGGGTCAGGAGGTTTCGATGTCGACACCCGCAACCCGTAGTCGCGAGAACACGCGTGCCCGTCTGCTGGAGGCGGCGGCGCAGGTCTTCGCCGAAGTCGGACTCGACGGTGCCTCCGTCGAGGCGGTCTGCGAGCGTGCAGGGTTCACTCGCGGCGCGTTCTACTCGAACTTCGAATCCAAGGACGAGCTCTTCCTGATGCTGGCGGCCAGCGTCTCCGAGGTGCGTGTGAGCGCGGTGCGTGCGCGCGTCGAGCAGCTGACCGCGGACGGCGCGCTCGCCGAGGGCTGCGACCCCATCGAGCTCGTCCAGCAGATCATGGAGCTCGGAGGCGATGACCGCCTCGGCGTGATGCTGATGAGCGAGATCCGTATCCGTGCACTGCGTGACCCGGAGTTCGGCGCGGCCTATCTCGTTCAGGAGAGCGAGATGGTCGGGAGCATCGCGCAGATCATCGAGGACATCGTGTCGGCGGGGCCGTTGCAGTTGCGTCTGCCTGCGGAGACGGCGGCGCGGATGCTCATGATCCTCTGGGAGGGACTGACCGTGCGCGGTGCGATGGCAGGGCTCGACGACGCGCAACTGCGGCATTCGGGCAGCGAGCAGCTCGGACGGCTCGTGCAGTTGTTCATCGAGTTGTAGCGGTCCCGGTCCGCTCGTTCAATCCTCGGCCGACACGCCAGATGCCGGACCGTACCCGCGGAAGCGCCCGAGATCTGGCGTGTCGGCGGTGCGCCGGGTCAGTGCGCGGCGGCGGACAGCTCGTAGTGGCAGCGGGCGAGGCGGGCGAGCCACCATTCGCGGCGTTCGTCCGAGGCGGCGAGGCGGCTGAGTGCTTCGGCGTCCGGGGTCACGCGCCCGACGGGGATCGAGCCATCGACCGGGCGCAAGTCGGCCACGTCGTCGAGGAACAGCGACGCCGTGCCGAGCCCGCAGTCGTAGTCCAGCGTCGGAAGGGCAGCGGCGAGCGCGGCTCCCTGGGACAGGCCGATCGCGGTGTCCAGCGCGCTCGAGACCACGACCGGGAGTCCAGCAGCCGTGACGATCTGCAGGGCGTGCGTGATGCCGCCCAGCGGCTGGGCCTTGATCACGAGGAGGTCGGCGGCACCGGCGCGGGCGACCGCGAGTGGATCGGAGGACTTCCGCACGCTCTCATCTGCTGCCACCGGGATGCCCATGTACTTCACGCGCGTGCGGAGTTCCGCCAGCTCCGGAACCGTCGCGCAGGGCTGCTCGACGTATTCCAGGTCGTATTCACCGAGGGCATGCACCGCGTGCTCGGCCTCGTCGACGTTCCAGGCGCCGTTCGCGTCGACCCGGATGCGTCCCTCGGGCCCCATCGCCTCGCGCACCCCCCGGACGCGTGCCACGTCGTCGGCGAGGGTCTGCCCCGGCTCGGCGACCTTGACCTTGGCCGTGCGGCACCCCGTGAACCGCGACAGCAGCTCAGCCACGCGGTCGGCCTCGATCGCCGGGACGGTCGCGTTCACGCCGATCCGATCACGGAGCGGTTCAGGCTGGGGGCGCCAGGCGAAGTCGATCGCCGCGGCGAGCCAGGTCGAGGCCTCGACGTCGTCGTACTCGACGAACGGTGAGAACTCCGCCCAGCCTTCCGGTCCTTCGAAGAGGAGCGCTTCGCGCACATCGACGCCGCGGAAGCGACTGTGCAGGGGGAGGGCGACGACCCTGGCCGAGTCGAGCAGGTCTGCGAGCGGCGGGATCATGTGCCCATTCTGCTCCGTGGCGCATGCGGGCCGGTGTTCGTCGTCCGGGTGAGTCGTCAGGTCGGCACCGCTCTTCGATTGTCGATGTGCCATTGCCAATAGTGTGCGTCACACAGTAATGTGTTCGACATGAACGAGACGCTCGATACGCACCTGCAGGAACTGAGGCGCGGCACGGTGGTGCTCGCCTGCCTGCAGCTGCTGCGTACGCCGGGGTACGGCTACTCGCTTCTCGAGCAACTCGAGCGCCGCGGCTTCGCGACGGACGCCAACACGCTGTATCCGCTGCTTCGCCGTCTGGAGAAGCAGGAGTACCTCACGAGCGAGTGGAACACCGAGGAAGCCAGGCCGCGCAAGTTCTACCGCACCTCCGAAGCAGGCATCCGGCTGGCCGACACCCTCACCGACGAATGGCGGTCACTCACGACCGCGATCACCTCTCTCGCCACAGAGGAGAACTGACATGACCACGACGACCACGCTCACGGAGCGGTACATCAGTGCCACGATCCGCAGTCTCCGTCCCGACGCCCAGGACGATGTCCGTGCAGAGCTCGAAGCCTCCATCGCCGATGCGATCGAGGCGCGGGTGGACCAGGGCGACGCACCGGAGGATGCCGAGCGCGCGGTGCTCGCCGAGCTCGGCGACCCCGGCGTCCTCGCCGCCGGCTATGCGGATCGCCCGCTGTACCTCATCGGTCCGCGGTTCTACCTGACCTGGTGGCGGCTGCTCAAGCTGCTGCTGATCATCGTTCCGGTCTGCGTCCTCGGAGCGGTCGCCCTCGGGCAGACCATCGCGGGCGCTCCGGTCGGCGAGATCGTCTCCTCGTCGATCCTCGCCGCCGGGGGCGCGATCCTCCACATCTGCTTCTGGACCACGTTGGTGTTCGTCATCCTCGATCGCACCGACAGCGCGACGGCGATCGAGAAGTGGGACCTCGACCAGCTCCCGGAGCCGAGCGAGAACGGTGTGGCGGGGCGGAACGATCTGATCGCCTCGCTCGTCTTCCTCGGGATCTCCGTCGGCGCGCTCCTCTGGGACCGTTTCCGAGGCTTCGTCATCGTGGACGGCGCCGTCGTGCCGATCGTCGATCCACAGTTGTGGCCCTGGGGGATCAGCGTCCTGTTCCTCCTGATCGCCGCGGAGGCGGTGTTCGCCGTCGTGCTGTTCCGCACGAGACGGTGGACGATCGGCCTGGCTGTGGTGAACACGATCCTCGCTCTGATGTTCCTTCTCTGGGTCGTCGCCCTCCTGCTCACGAACCAGCTCGTGAATCCGGACTTCCTCGCGCGGATCGCAGCTGCGGGCGGCGAGGGTTTCGCCGCGGGGCAGGCGGCATCCGCCGACGAGGGTGGCGTCTTCCGCATCCTCGCCGTGCTGTTGGGGTTCGGCTTCGCGATCGGTGTCGGCTGGGACATCGTCGACGGCTGGATCAAGACGGTTCGCGCACGCCGCGCCTGACATCACGGAATCCCGTGCCGAGCGGGCCGAGGAATAGGCTGGATGTCGTGACCAGTGCATTCGTCTCCGACCTCTTCGACCCGGCCGAATGGGTGCTCGCGCCCGGGGCCGAGAGCTACACCGACATCACTGCGCACGTCTCGCACGACGGCGGAGTCGCACGCATCGCCTTCAACCGTCCGGAGGTGCGCAACGCGTTCCGCCCGCACACCGTCGACGAGCTCTACCGTGCCCTCGACATCGCCCGGCAGGATGCCCGCATCGGCGCGGTGCTGCTCACCGGAAACGGCCCGAGCTCGAAAGACGGCGGCTGGGCGTTCTGCTCCGGTGGCGACCAGCGCATCCGCGGTCGTGACGGCTACAAGTACTCGGACGCCGAGACGGCGGTCGTCGACGGTGCGAGCCGTGCCGCGGTCGGTCGTCTGCACATCCTCGAGGTGCAGCGCCTCATCCGCTTCATGCCCAAGGTCGTTATCGCCGTCGTCCCCGGGTGGGCAGCAGGAGGCGGGCACTCGCTGCACGTGGTCTGCGACCTCACGATCGCATCCGCGGAGGAGGCCCGCTTCAAGCAGACGGACGCCGATGTCGGCAGCTTCGACGCCGGCTACGGGTCTGCGTACATGGCCCGCCAGACCGGTCAGAAGTTCGCGCGTGAGGTGTTCTTCCTCGCCGAGGAGTACTCCGCGCAGCGCGCGTACGAGATGGGCGCCGTGAACCGTGTGGTCCCGCATGCCGAACTCGAACGCGAAGCGCTGAAGATGGCCCGCACCGTGCTCACGAAATCGCCCACGGCGATCCGCATGCTGAAGTTCGCCTTCAATGCCGTCGACGACGGTCTGGTGGGACAGCAGGTGTTCGCCGGGGAGGCGACCCGCCTGGCCTATGGCACCGATGAAGCCGTCGAGGGCCGCGACTCGTTCCTCGAGAAGCGCGATCCCGACTGGTCTTCCTTCCCCTGGCACTACTGAGCCGGAGAGCAGCATGGTCGCACTGATCCCGACGGATGCCGAAGACCCGGCACAGCTGCGGGATGCCCTGGAGCGCGCGTTCGACGGCGGCCCCGCCCTGGGACTCGGGATGGTCGCCGGAGCGCCCGAGGGGGTGGCCGACGGAATCGCGGCCGTCATCGCGACGTCCGGGTCGAGCGGGATCCCGAAGCGAGTCGCGCTCAGCGGTGAGGCGTTGCGGGCGAGCGCCGAGGCCACCGCGGCGCGGATCGGCAGCGGACGTTGGCTGCTCGCCCTCCCCGCCGGCTATGTCGCGGGGCTGCAGGTGCTCGTGCGCTCGATCCTCGCCGGCACCCAGCCGACGCGGATCGAGGGCCGCTTCTCGCCGGAGTCCTTCGCTGAGGCGACCTTCGAGATGATGCGCCCTTCGTCGCCGTCGGGCATCCCCGACCTCTACACCTCGCTGGTCCCGGCCCAGGTCGCGACGCTGCTCGATGCGGCGGAGGACACGGCGGTCCGCGCCGCGCTCACGGCGTATCGAGCGATCCTCGTCGGTGGGCAGGCGCTCCCGGAGCCCCTCCGCGAGCGGGCGGCCGACCTCGGAGTGCGTCTGGTGCGCACCTACGGCTCGACGGAGACCAGCGGCGGGTGCGTCTACGACGGTGTGCCGCTCGACACCGTGGGGGTGCGCGTGGTCGACGGCGAGCTGCGCCTCGCGGGTCCCATGCTCGCCGAAGGGTACCTCGGCGACGGGTCGCTGACGGCCCGGACGTTCGTCCACGACGAGCACGGGATCCGCTGGTACCGCACCGGCGACCTGGGCCTGGTGGAGGACGGGATCGTGCGTGTGCACGGCAGAGCGGACAATGTGATCGTCTCGGGCGGGATCAACATCTCGCTCGATCGGGTGGAGCGCATCGTCCGTCGGATCGCGGGACTTCACGAGGCCGTGGTGGTCGGCGTGGAAGACGAGCGCTGGGGGGAGGCCTCGGTGATCGTCGCAGTCCGCGGCGAGGTCCTGCGGCGCAGCGAGTCTGAGCAGCTCGCCCACGCGCGCGACGCCGTCGAAGACGAGCTCGGCAGGCACGCACGTCCGGCCCGCCTGATCCTCGTGGACGAGATCGACGTCCTCCCGTCCGGGAAGCCCGACCGCGAGGCGATCCGGCGCGCCGTCGTCGAGTTGCACTGAGTGTCGCTGCCCTGCGCTCTGCCAGACTGAACCGCATGGCCTCGTACACGCATGGACACCACGAATCCGTCCTCCGCTCGCACAACTCGCGCGACATCGCGAACTCCGCGGCCTATCTTCGCCCGCACCTCACCGCGGCGACGCGGCTTCTCGACGTCGGGGCGGGGCCGGGCACCATCACCGCCGACTTCGCCGGGATCGTCGCCCACGTCACCGCGACCGAGATCGATGAGAACGCACTGTCCCTGTCGCGCGACCTCGCCGGCGAGCGGGGCCTGACGAACCTCGCCTTCTCGATCGAAGACGTGCATGCCCTGAGCTTCCCCGATGCCTCCTTCGACGTCGTGCACGCGCACCAGGTGCTGCAGCATGTCGGCGACCCGGTGCAGGCACTGCGGGAGATGCGCCGAGTGACCGCTCCGGGTGGCATCGTCGCCGCTCGCGATGCGGACTACGCGGGCTTCATCTGGTTCCCGATCCTGCCCGAACTCGACCGCTGGCTGACGCTGTACCAGGCAGCCGCGCGGGCGAACGGCGGGGAGCCCGATGCCGGAAGACGACTGTTGGCCTGGGCGCGCGCCGCGGGCTTCGAAGAGGTCACGGCGACGGCGTCCACCTGGTGCTACGCCTCTCCTTCCGAGCGTGCGTGGTGGGGCGGGATGTGGGCCGACCGCATCCTCGAGTCGGCACTCGCACGGCAGCTCGTCGACAGCGGCCTGGCGACGCGGGCCGAGCTGCAGGAGATCAGCGACGCCTGGAAGCGCTGGACCGATGACGGCGACGGCTGGTACCTCGTGCCGCACGGAGAGATCATCGCCCGCGTCTGACGAGCCGGGGATACATCCTGCGACGGATGCCCGCGCCCAGACCCTCGCGTAGCGTGGGGGAGTGATCCGCCCCCTGTCCCGCACGGCGCTGATCCTCGACATCGTCGGGGCTGCGCTGCTCTTCCTCGTCTTCGTCCCGATGTCGATCGTGTTCTACGGTCCGGGCACCGGGAACAGCGCGCTCGGGGGCGCGGCGGTCGTGGCCGTGGTCTTCGCCGCCGTCCTGATGTTCGGCGGTGTCGCGATCGGGCGACTCGCGCCCGGGCTCGCCCTCGCCGCCGCGTGGGCGGGCGCGATCCTCCAGATGCTGGCCGGATTCGGGCCGGTGCCGATCGACATCGCGATCCTGCTCGTGCTCTACGCCACGGCGGCCTGGGGAACTCGGCGCGTGCTCTGGTGGGGGTTCGGGTCCGCGCTTCTGGGCGGCCTCATCGCCGCGCTGTACATGGTGGTCGTCAACGGTGTCGCCTTCGGCACGAGCAGCGGCTGGGAGAAGGTGACGACGGGCACACTCCTGCTGGTGATCTCGGTCATGGCCCTCGGCTTCGCCTGGGTGTGCGGGTTGCTGTGGCGGGTCGTGCTGCGTGCGCGGCGCACCCGTGCGGCGCAGCTGCAGGCCGAGTCGCTCGCCATCGAGGAGCAGGAGCGGGTGCGCATCGCGCGGGACATGCACGACATCGTCGCCCACTCCCTGGCCGTCGTCATCGCGCAGGCGGACGGTGCACGGTATGCGGCAGCGGCGAAACCCGAGATGGCGACCGAGGCGCTCGGCACGATCGCGCAGACCGCGCGCGGAGCCTTGAGCGATGTGCGGATGCTGCTCACGCAGCTCCGGCACCGTCAGGGTGACGGTCCGCAACCGACCCTCGCCGACCTCGAAGCCCTGTTCGCGCAGGTCCGGCAAGCGGGAATCGAGCCGCGGGTCACGGTCGATCCCATGCCCCCGGGGGAGCCGCCCGGGGCCATCCAGCTCGCGGTGTACCGCATCCTGCAGGAGGCGCTCACGAACGCGATCCGGCACGGCGACGGCGCGGTCGACGTCCACCTCGCGTGGCTCGCGGACCGCGTCGACGTCGACGTGCGCAACACGGTGTCGCGCGACGCTGCCGTCGGTGTCGGAGGCCACGGCGTGATCGGGATGCGGGAGCGGGCGCAGCTCGTCGGCGGTAGTCTGCAAGCCGAGCGTCGAGGGGCGCAGTTCGTCGTCCATGCCACGCTTCCGATCGGAGCCGCCGAATGATCAGAGTCGTGCTCGTCGACGACCAGGCGCTGTTCCGTGCCGGTATCCGCATGCTCGTGGCTTCGCAGCCCGATCTCGAAGTGGTCGGCGAGGCGGGCGACGGGCGGGAGGCTCTCGAGGTCGTACGGGCGACGCGGCCGGACGTGGTGCTGATGGACATCCGGATGCCGGTCATGGACGGGCTCACCGCGACGGCCGAGATCCTCGCCCGTCCGGAGCCTCCGCGCGTCGTCATGCTCACCACGTTCGACCTCGACGAGGCCGCCGCCCGGGCGATCCGGCAGGGTGCGAGCGGCTTCCTGCTCAAGGACGCCGATCCCGAGTTTCTGCTCGCCGCGATCCGCACGGTGCACTCCGGTTCGAGCGTGATCGCGGCCGCGGCGACGCGCGACCTGTTCGCGCACTTCGCGGAAGCGCCGCGCCCGGTGCCTCCGCAGTACGACACGCTCACCGATCGCGAGAAGGAGATCTTCGCGCTCGCGGCACGCGGCTTGTCGAACGCCGAGATCGCCGGCCGGGAGTACCTCAGTGAGGCGACGGTGAAGACGCACATCAGCCGCATCCTCACGAAGCTCGTGCTGCGCGACCGGGTGCAGCTCGTGGTCTTCGCGTTCGAGCACGGCCTCGCCTGACCGTCGGTCGAGCACGGATCATCCTTGCGATGTACGCGGATGATCCGCCCGGGCGATGACCCGCAGGCAGCGACCGAAATAGCGTCGGAGGCATGGAGATCACGACCACCGACATGGGGCTCGCCGCCCGCGTCCAGCACCTGAAGAAGACCTACGGCTCGGGCGAGGGCACCGTCCGTGCGCTCGACGATGTCAGCGTGGGCATCCGCCGCGGACAGTTCACCGCGATCATGGGGCCCTCCGGCTCGGGGAAGTCCACCCTGATGCACATCATGGCGGGGCTCGACAGCCCCACGGAGGGCCGTGCGTGGATCGGCGACACCGAGATCACCGGGCTCGGTGACATCGACCTCACCATCCTGCGCCGCCGTCGCGTGGGCTTCATCTTCCAGGCGTTCAACCTCGTCCCCACGCTCGACGCACGTGCCAACATCATGCTGCCGTTCGAGCTCGACGGCCGGCGTCCGAGTGCGATCGAACGCGCCAGGATCGACGGTCTCATCGAGACCCTCGGCCTCGGCTCACGCCTGAACCACCGGCCCCATCAGCTGTCGGGCGGGCAGCAGCAGCGGGTCGCGATCGCCCGCGCTCTCGCCACCGCGCCCGACCTCGTGTTCGCGGATGAGCCCACCGGGAACCTCGACTCGAAGACAGGCCGAGAGGTGTTGCGTCTGCTCGCCACGGCGAGCCGGGAGCACGGGCAGTCCATCGCGATGGTCACGCATGACGCGATCGCCGCGAGTCACGCCGACCGCGTGCTGTACCTCGGAGACGGCCGCATCGTCGCGGACCACCCTCGGCAGACCGCGGAGGAGATCTCCGCGTACATGCTCGCCGCGGAGGTGGCCGCGTGACCGCCGTCGCGTCGGTCGTCCCCGAGAGTCGGGCGACCGGACCGCGTCTGGCCTGGCTGCGTGATCGCGGTATGGGCGCCAGCATCCTGGTGGCCGCACTGTCGGCCGCGTTCGGGGTGCTCCTCGTGGAGATCACCGCCTACATCGGCGCCGTGTTGCAGGCCGACCCGTTCATCGGCGACAGCGGGACGCTCGCGTTCGTCGTCGCGCTCCTGTCGGTGCTGCTGACGGTGGTCGCGATGTATGTCGCGGCGATCGTCACGGCGAACACCTTCTCGACGATCATCGCCGGGCGCACCCGGCAGATCGCTCTCCTCCGTCTGATCGGAGCGACGGCGCGCTCGCAGCGGGCCGAGGTGGGCACGCAGGGCCTCGTGGTCGGGCTGATCGGTGCGGTACTCGGCCTTCTGGCCGGACTCGTGCTGGCGGCGATCGGGGTCCAGGTCGGCGCCCAGTTCCTCGACAACGTCCCGACCTCCTTCTCCCTCGCGCAGCCATTCGTGGCGCTTCCGGCGGTCGGCGTCGCGCTCACCACCTGGGCCGCAGCCTGGGCCGGCTCGCGACGGGTGCTCTCGGTGACCCCGCTGCAGGCCCTCGGCGGCGCAGTGGAGCGCACGCACGAAGAGGTCTCGGGCACACAGGGACGACACATCGGCGCCTGGATCCTGCTCCTCACCGGTGCGGCACTGCTGGCGGGTGGGGTGGTGGTCGGCCTCATGACGCCCCTCGGCGTCGTGGTCGCCTTCTTCGGCGGGGTGCTCTCGTTCACCGGCCTGGCCCTCGGCTCCGTGCTGTTCATGCCGCCCGTGCTGCGGTTGGTGGGGCGGATGTTCGGGTCGAGCGCCACCGCGCGACTCGCCGCCGAGAACGCACTGCGGTATCCGGAGCGCTCGTCGCGGATGGCGATCGGCGTGGTGATGGGGGTGACCCTGGTGACGATGTTCGCTGTCGCGCTCGAGTCCGCGAAGCGTCTGATGATGAGCCAGGTCACGGGAGAGATCCCCGATGAGTTCTTCGCCCCGATGGACGCCTTCGCCGCGATCATGATGGTGCTCGTGGCCGTCTCTGCCGTGATCGCCGCGGTCGGCCTCGTGAACCTGCTCACGATCGGTGTCGTGCAGCGCCGTCGCGAACTCGGTCTGCTGCGCTCGATCGGTCTGTCCAACGGGCAGGTGCGGCGGATGGTCCTCTTGGAGGCGACGCACATCACCGTCGCGGCGACGCTGACCGGACTCGTGCTGGGCATCGTGTATGGCTGGATCGCCGCGCAGTCGCTCTTGGGATCCGTCCCGACCCTGCCCGACTTCGTCCCCGCCGGCCTCGTGGCACCGCAGATCCCGTGGATCCCGGTGGCGATCATCGTCGCCTCCACGGCCGTGCTCACCCTCGTGGCCGCGGCGACGCCCACCCGCCTGGCGACGCGGGTGGCTCCGGTGGAGGCGCTCGCGGCGGACTGACGCCTCTAGGCTGGTCGGATGCCGTCGCCGTTCGATCAGTCCACGTATCAGGTCCGCCTCGAGTGGGGCACCGCGGGCCTCGCCCGCCTCGCCCCCACTGACATCGTGGTGGTCGTGGATGTGCTGCGATTCTCCTCCACGGTCATCGATGCGGTGGTGTCCGGCACGGAGGTCGTGCTGGCGGAGGCGGAGGGCTGGTCGCGGAACGGCGCGGCAGTGGCCGCGGCGGCAGCACCGGATGCGACCGTGCTGATCGGCGGTGTTCGCAACGCCTCTGCCGTGGCACGTGCGGTGCAGACGCTCCAGGAGCGGCGGCAGGCGCGCACCTCGGTCGCGATCGTCGCCGCGGGGGAGGCCGATGCGGAGGGAACGCTGCGGTTCGCGGTCGAGGACCAGCTCGGCGCGGGGGCGATCGTCCTGGCCCTCTCGGATCGCGGCATCGATCACACGGCCCCGGATGCGGCGGTCGCCGCCGAGGGGTTCCGTGCGCTGCGAGGTGCCCTGCGGCACATGATCGGCGCGAGCGGGTCAGGGCGCGAGCTCGCAGGGGGTGTCGAGGCGACCACCCGTATCGAGGCAGCCGGTCTGGTGCCGACGTCGACGACGGACGCTGCCGCGCTCGACGCGGTCGACGTCGTCCCGGTGCTGCGGGCGGGGGCGTTCGTCCCGTTCGCCTGATCCCCCGGCACGGACTCGTGCGGCGAGGGAGGCTCCGGTTCGGCTCAGGGCACGTAGGGTCGTGGCATGAGGTACCTCCCCGCCGTCATCGTCGACATCGTGCTCGTGCTGGTCTTCGCGGCGATCGGCCGGGCCTCGCACGACGAGAACCCCGCCGGGTTCCTGCTCACCGCCTGGCCCTTCCTGATCGCGGTGCTCCTCGGGCATCTCCTCGCCGCTCTGCTCCCGGGCAGGCCGCGCCGCCCGTGGTCCGTCCTGTGGGGCGTGGTCGTGTGGATCGTGACGGTCGCAGGCGGAATGCTCATCCGCGTGCTCAGCGGTGACACCGCCGAGGTGCCGTTCATCATCGTCGCGACGCTGGTCCTCGGCGCGTTCCTCGTCGGCTGGCGCGGGATCGCGGCGTTGCTTCGCCGCCGACGTGGCGCCGCCCCTCACCATGACCTCGCGGACTCGACCGAGCAGGGGGACTGAGGCGACCCGGCCACCTGAGTCGCGGTCAGCGCGGCATCTGCGCGGCGAGACGCACGTCGGACGAGATCTCGCGCCGCGTCCAGGCGAACAGGTGTCGGGCGTCGTAGGTGCGCGAACAGCGCGCGCAGGAAGTGGGGCGGGTCGGTCGGCGGTGGCGGTACGTCACGTGACCCGCGGGGCAGCTTCCCACCCAGGGGGCGAGCTCGACGGCGGTCTCTCCGTGGTGCGTCGTGCCGCCGACGTATCCGAGGTCGCGCGCGACGCGCTTCCACGCCGGTCCGTGCGCCGCTGCGTGACCGGCGAGGGCGTGCGCGACCTCGTGCAGCAGCACCTGGTGGATCTCGTCGTCATCGAACCGCGCGGCCAGATAGCGCGAGACCGTGATGCGCTGTTTCGTGTAGTCGCACTGCCCGGCACGGCGCTTGGCATTGTCGAAGCCGAAGGACCAGCTGTCATCGAGATGCAGCGTGATCAGTGCTTCGCCCCAGACGCGCACACGGTCGAGTTCCGCCATGCGATCAGGGTAAGCCATGCGACCGACATCGCGGTCGCGGGACGCCTCAGCCCGCGATGAGCTGTGAGGGGCGATGCCGCTCGGCCGCTTCGATCGCGAGCAGCGCGGTTTCCAGTTCGCTGTCCTGTGCACCGGACTCACGACGCAGGAACAGCGACTGCTTGAAGCTCTCCCGAGCGGTCTCGAAGTCCCCGGCGTCGTAGGCGTTCTTGCCGTGGTGCTGATACGCGAAGGCCGCGATCGACAGCCACCGTTGTCCCTCGGCCTCGGTCGCGCAGGTCGCAAGCTCCTGTTCGGCAGCAGCGTGCGCTCCCCGATACTGCAAGATCGTCGCGTGCAGCACGCGAGCGCGGAGCACGTCCTTGCGGGTGCCGGCCATGCGCGCCTGGCGGACGGTCTCGTCGGCCAGCGCGAGCGCCTCATCCAGGCGGTCGAGCACTTTCAACAGCCAGACCCGCTCCAGCAGTGCGGGCAGGCTCCGCTGCCCCTCGATCTCCGCGAGACGGGTCGCGCACTCGTCGAGATCGACCACCTCGCGGAGGGTCTCCTGGTCGTATCCCCGGATGAAACTCATTGCTCTCCTTCCGCAGCGTCCCCGTCCAGTCTGCCTTCCGGTCGCGGGGTCGTCCCGGCGGCGCGCCCTGGTCTCCGCATCCGGCGTCGTCGCTGTGCCGGATCGGCCGGCTCAGCGCAGGAACAGCGAGGCGTCGGGACGCGGTGAGGCGACGGCATCCGCATCCGTGACGATGCGGGCGCCCTGAGTGAACGTCTCGACCTCGGCGCCCTGGGCGATCTTCGCGGGGTGGGGGCCGGCGGCGAGGATCCGCGGCAGCCATTCCGTCGGCAGGGGAGCGGCGGACGCCGCGATCACGAGGTTCCCGAATCGTCTGCCCTTGAGCACCTGGGTGTCGGCGAGGACGGCGACCTCCGGGAGGACCTCCGCGATCGTCGCCGTCTGGCGCCGGGCGAAGGCGAGGCCGGGACCATCGGCGACGTTGACGAGGAGTACGCCGCCGGGAGCCAGCAGCTCCGCGAGCTCGCGGTAAAACTCGACGCTGGTGAGGTGTGCGGGCGTCTGCGCCCCCGAGTAGACGTCGGAGACGACGAGGTCGCAGTTCGCCCGCAGTGCGTTCGGGAGCTTCGTGACGCCCGCGCGCGCATCGCCGATCCTGATCCGGATGGAGGCGCCCTTCGGCAGTGGGAGGTGCTCCCGGACCAGCTGTGCCAGCGGAGCCTCCAACTCGATGACCTGCTGGCGGGAGCCGGGGCGCGTCGCTTCGATGTAGCGGGGGATGGTCATCGCGCCGGCGCCGAGGTGCACGGCGGTCAGCGGGCCTGCGGCGAGCTGATCGATCACCGCCCCCATGCGCACGATGTACTCGAAGTGCAGGTGCGTCGGGTCGTCGAGGTCGACGTGCGACTGCGGGGTGCCGTCGACGATCAGCTCGAAGCCCGTGGTGAACTCCGACGGCATGACACCGGCGATGCCCCCATGATCGAGTCGGGCCTGCGGGTGCTCGGTGTCGCGCGATCTCGTCCGGCCCATGGGCACGAGCCTACGCTCCGGGGAGGGGCTCAGCGCAGCTTGCCGTTGGCGCACGTCTCCTGCTCGACCGTCTGGCCGGAGATGGCCGGGTCGAGCGTGGCACGCGGCGAGGGTGTCCCGGTGGGAGGTGCCTCGGTCGCCGGTTCCTCCGGATCGGTTCCCGGCGCGGGGTCGACGAGCTCGACGCCGCCGTTGTTGCTGGCCTTGCCCGTCAGCTGCACCGACTGGCCGGCCTTGAGTGCATCCCAGATCGTCGCTGCAGCCTCGCGGTTGGGGATGACGCGGTCGGAATCGTCCGGGTCCTCGAACACGGGGTACTGCACGAAGACGAACTCGGAGAACGGCACGTCCTTGATGGACAGGGCGAGCTGCGCCAGACGCACCGGGTTGGCCAGCTGGTCGCTCGGGTCGATGTTGTCGACGACGGTGTTGGCGAGTCCGAGCACCTTGCCGGGGTCGGTGAGGACCTCGTCGCTCATGATCTTCTTCACCAGGCGCGACATGTACTGCTGCTGGTTCGACACCCTCGCCATGTCGCTCTCGTCGCCGACGCCGTGCCGCGTGCGGATGAACTGGAGGGCTTCGTAGCCGGAGACGGTGCGGGGGCCCGGCGCCCAGTCGAGAGCGGTGTGGCTGTCTCGGATGCCGTCGCCGCCGATGCACACCTCGACGCCGCCGATCGCATCGGTCACCTCCATCACGCCGTCGAAGTCGATCTTCGCGGCGAAGGGGATCTCCATGCCCGTGAGCTCGGTCACCGTCTTCGCCACGCAGGACAGTCCTGCTCGCTGGAAGATCGAGTTGATCTGCGTCTTGCTCGTGGACGAGGCGACGGATCCGTCGGGCAGGGTGCACTCCGGCGTCTCGAGCATCAGATCACGAGGGAGCGAGATCGCCGTGACCTTGCGGGGTTCCGCCGACACGTGCACGAGCAGGTTCACGTCGTTGAGGATCCCGCCGTCAGCCTCGGAGCAGCGCTCACCCAGCAGGCCCGTCGACACCGCACCGCACTCGTCGGTCCCGATGATGAGCATGCTGAACTCGCCGGGGTAGGCACTGATCGAGGGCGGCTCGACCTCCGGCGCACCCTCCAGCGTGACGGCACCGTCGTTGAATCGGTTGAAGTAGTCGGTCACGACGAAAGCGGCGACGGCGATCGCGGAGACGAGCACGACGCCCAGCGTGATTCCGGCGATCTTCAGGAAACCTCTGGCGGGCCCGGGAGAGGGGAGCGTCGCGTGGCGGGCGACCGTCGAACGGTCCTTGTCGGGAGTGCGGCGAACCATCCGGGGAGCCTACCGGGGGAAGCTGATGTTACGGCCATATGACGATTGTGGGAGCAACTTGCAGGGAATTAGTTAGTCGTGGATACTTTTTCCTAACCCCCGGTGAGTACCCGATGCTTTCCAGGACTTTCAAAGAGGAGATCCCCGCAATGCACAAGCGCATTCTCTCGGCCGTGGCGCTCGGCGCCGTGGCCACGCTCGCCCTCGCCGGCTGCGCCGGCGGCAGCGACACCGGTTCGGCCGACGGTGAGGGCAAGGAGCTCACCGTCTGGATCATGAAGGGCACCAACCCCGACGCGACCGCCTTCTACGACGACGTCTCGGCAGCCTTCGAGAAGGAGACCGGTGCGACGGTCAAGATCGAGGAGATCCAGTGGGCCGACGCTCACGATCGCTTCGTGACCTCCATCGCCGGTGGCACGACCCCCGACATCGCCGAGACCGGCACCACCTGGACCGCCGAGTTCGCCGACGCCGGAGCACTCCTTCCGATCGACGAGTACGTCGACGGTGAGAAGGACCTGCGCGGCGACCTGGTCGAGGGCCTCGAGGTCGCCGGCACCTACGACGGTGAGCTCTACGGCATGCCCTGGTACGCCGGCGTCCGCTCGCTCGTCTACCGCGCCGACGTGTTCGAGGAGCTCGGTCTCGACGCTCCGAAGACGTGGGACGACATCGTCGCCGCGGGTGACGCGATCAAGGCTGCCAAGCCCGACATGCTGCCGTTCCCGGTTCCGGGTGACGCCGAGTTCCAGGTCTACCCCTGGGTCTGGGGCGCCGGCGGCGAGATCGCCACGAAGGACGGCGACACCTGGACGAGCGAGCTCGACAGCGCCGAGTCGCAGGCGGGCATCGAGTTCTACACGGGCCTGGCGACCGAGCACGGCTTCTCCTCCGCAGGTGCCACCACCTGGAAGGAGACCGACCTCCGCGACGCGTTCACGCAGGGCAACGTCGCCATGATGCTCTCCGGCTCCTGGACGCCGAACTCGCTCATCGAGGCGAACCCCGAGCTCGAAGGCAAGATCGGCGCCGCGGTCATCCCCGGCGAAGACGGCGGCATCGCCCCGTCCGTGCTGGGCGGATCGCACCTCTCGATCTTCAACACGACCAAGAACGCCGACCTGGCGTGGGAGTTCGTGAAGCTCGTCACCACCGGTGAGTTCGCCGAGCAGTGGTCGAACGAGACCGGCTACTTCCCGGGCGTGCAGTCCGCGATGGAGGAGGCCCTCGCCTCGACCGACCCGCTCGTCGCACCGTTCGCCGAGCAGATGGTCGACGGCGGCGCATCCGTGCCGGTCACCCCGAACTTCGGCGCCGTGCAGGCGAAGAAGACGACCAACTCCATGATCCAGGCCATCCTCAGCGGGCAGAAGGACGTCGCCACCGCGACGAAGGACGCCGCCGCCGAGATGACCGAACTGCTCAACCAGTAAGGAAGCATCCCTTCCATGTCGATGGTGCAAGCGCCACTGCCGGCCACGAAGGCGGAGTCCACCTCCGCCTCCGTGGCCGGCGGCCGGAAGCGACGCGGTCTCTCGATCGTCGCGGCCCGCCCCTGGCTCCTTCTCGCGCCCGGGCTGGCCATCCTCGCGGTGCTCATGCTCTGGCCGCTCGTCCAGGTGTTCATCTACTCGCTGCAGGACTACGGCCTGCGTGAGATCAACACCGGGGAGAACAACTGGATCGGCTTCGACAACTACGTCGAGGCGCTCACCAACCCGACTCTCTGGACGGTGGTGCTGCCCAACACGGTCGGGTTCGCCGCCGTCGCGGTGTTCGTCACCGTGGCCGTCGGCACGCTCGTGGCCCTGCTCCTGGCACGCCTCGGCACGACCTGGCGGGTCATCGTCTCCAGCTGCATCATGGTCGCGTGGGCGATGCCCGCCGTGACCGGCACGTACGTCTGGACCTTCATCTTCGATGCCGACCGCGGCATCTTCAACCAGGTCCTCATGGACCTCGGTCTCATGAGCGATCCGGTCAACTGGTTCACGAACCAGTGGTCGTTCTACGCCATCGTGCTCCTCAACGTGGTCCACCACGGCTTCCCGTTCGTGGCGATCACCGTGCTGGCCGGCCTCCTCGGCGTCTCGAAGGAGATGCTCGAAGCCGCAGCGCTCGACGGTGCGGGCGCCTGGCGCCGCTTCTGGAAGATCATCTTCCCGACGCTCAGGCCCGTGTTCTCGGTCGTGATCATCCTCTCGACCATCTGGGACTTCAAGGTCTTCGCACAGGTGTATCTGATGCCCGGCGGCGGGGGTGGCAACCGTCAGGTGCTGAACCTCGGTGTCTGGTCCTACGTCGAGTCCTTCGGACAGAACCGCTACGGATTCGGTGCCGCTCTCGCCGTGCTGCTCACCCTCGTGCTCATCGGCATCACGATCGTCTACATCCGCTCCCTCATGAAGGAGGACGAGCTGTGAACCCGCGTCCGAGGCTCCGCTCCCGCATCGGCACCGGCATCGCGGTCGCCGCGGTCCTGATCTTCACCCTGTTCCCCGTCTACTGGATGGTCTCCAGCGCCTTCGACGCCAAGGCCTCCAGCGGCGGGCAGTCGTTGGTCCCCCAGGAATTCACGTGGGACAACTTCGCCTTCGTCTTGACCGAGGGGGGCTTCGGCACCTACCTCCGCAACTCGGCGATCGTCGCGCTCGTCACCGTGCTCGTCAGTGCGCTCGTGTGTCTGCTCGCCGCGGTCGCGGTCGCGCGGTTCAAGTTCAAGTTCCGCACCATGATCCTGATGATGATCCTCATCGTGCAGATGGTGCCGCTCGAGGCGCTCGTCATCCCGCTCTTCCTCCAGGTCAAGAGCCTTGGTCTGCTCAACAGCATCCTCGGACTCATGGTCGTGTACGTCGCGCTGTCCCTCGCGTTCGGCATCTGGATGCTGCGCGGCTTCGTGGCCGCCGTCCCCGTCGAGCTCGAAGAGGCCGCGTACATCGACGGCGCGAGCTGGTGGCGGATGTTCCGTTCGGTGCTGCTGCCCCTGGTCATGCCCGGTCTGGTCGCGACGAGCATCTTCAGCTTCATCACCGCATGGAACGAGTTCATCTTCGCGATGACGATCCTCGGCGCGCAGACCGACCAGTACACGGTCTCGATCGGTCTGAAGTCGTTCTTCGGCCTCTACTCCAACGACTGGGGCAGCATCATGGCGGCCTCGACCATCATCACTGTCCCGGTCATGATCTTCTTCGTCCTCGTGCAGCGCAAGCTCGCCTCGGGCATGGTCGCAGGAGCGGTGAAGGGATGACCGACGAGCTCGAGCGCCTCGCGAACGGTGTGCTGTGGCCGGGATTCTTCGGCACCGAAGCACCGGAGTGGTTGCGCCAGGAACTGCGTGACGGCCTGGCCGGCGTGGTGTACTTCGGCCAGAACGTCGGCGAACGACTCCCGGCCTTGAGCGCCGAGATCCTCGACGCGAACCCGAACGCCCTGATCGGCATCGACGAAGAGGGCGGCAGCGTCACGCGCCTCGAATCCGCCACCGGCTCCACCGTGCCCGGAGCCGCTCAGCTCGGGCTCCTCGACGACCTGGTCGCCTCGGAGCGGACCGGCGCGGAACTCGCCCGGCGGGTCCGTGCGGTCGGTGCGAACGTCGTGCTCGGTCCGGTCGCCGACGTCAACACCGACCCTCGCAATCCGGTGATCGGTGTGCGGGCCTTCGGTGACGACGAGGCGCTCGTCTCCCGTCACGTGGTCGCGACGATCGACGGCATCCAGGACTCCGCGGTCGCCGCGTGCGTGAAGCACTTCCCCGGCCACGGCGACACCCACCTCGACTCGCACCACTCCCTTCCCGAGATCACTCTCGACGTCGAGGAGTTCGAACGGGTGCACCTGGAGCCGTTCCGCGCGGCGGTCGACGCCGGCGTCGATGCCGTGATGACCGCCCACATCGTGGTCCCGGCGTGGGGCGAGCAGCCCGCGACGCTCAACCCCCGCGTGCTCGGAAAGCTGCGCGACTGGGGCTATGACGGCGTCATCATCACGGATGCGCTGGACATGGCCGCCATCCGCGAGACGGTCGGACTCGGTGGGGGAGCGGCGCTCGCCCTCGCTGCCGGCGCCGACCTCCTCTGCATCGGCAACCCGACCAACCCGGGTGACGCCGCGCTTGTGGACCAG
Source organism: Microbacterium sp. IO18 (assembly GCF_049099505.1). Lineage (NCBI taxonomy): Bacteria > Bacillati > Actinomycetota > Actinomycetes > Micrococcales > Microbacteriaceae > Microbacterium > Microbacterium sp. IO18. The sequence goes on along the minus strand of NZ_JBMJAF010000001.1, from coordinate 1,507,098 downwards.
GACGAACGGGACTTCCACGCGGCCAGGGACGGGATCGTCGCCGCGTTGCGCGACGGCTCGCTCTCCCGTGCGCGCGTGGAGGAGGCGGCCGCTCGCGTCGCCGCACTCGCCACCAAGCTCCGCGCCGCCGCAGAGCTCGGGCACGACGACCCGGACGACTACGACGCCGCGGAGATCGTGCGTCGGACGGTGACGGTCTCCGGCGATGCCCCCGAGGCAGCCACGGCCCTCGCGGTCATCGACGCGCGCCGCCGGTCGACCCTCGCCGTCGACAGTGCGGGATCGTACGTGGCGAATGCCCTCGCCGCAGACGGACTCCGTGTGCGCCTGGACGTCGCGTCCGCCGACCTGCCGGAGCAGGACCGTGTGCTCGACGAGGTCACGGCGGCGCCCGGTACGACGGTGCTGCTGATCGACAGGCCGGACACGGATGCCGCGCAGCGCTCTCTCGTCGAGCGGGCGGCTGTCCGTGATCCCGGAGCGGTCGTCGTCAACGTCGGTCTTCCGACGCGGAGTCCCCTTCCGCTGCCCACCATCGAGGTCGCCGCTGCCAGTAGGCTCGGTGCGCAGATGGCGAGGGAAGCACTCCTGGGGCGCTTCGCCGTGACGCAGAGGATGAACAGCGCCGGCTGAGACAGGACCCCCATGGACGATGACGTTCTCGCTCGGGTGCGACGCTCCCTTCCGAAGGTGAGTGCCGCAGAGGCACGGGTTGCCGAGACGATCCTCGGAGACCCCACGCTCGTCGTGGACCTCGCGATCAACGATCTCGCCCAGCTCTGCCACACGTCCCTGTCGACGGTCGCCCGCTACGCCCAGTCCCTGGGCTACTCCGGGTATCGGGAACTCCGGGTCGCGGTCGCGCGTGCCATCACGCTCGCGCAGGCGCAGCAGGCGCGCTTCGGCCTGGACACCACGGCGATCGACAGGGAGGACGGGCCGACGGCCATCGCGGCCAAGCTCGCCGCGCAGGAGATCGACGCGATCGAGCAGACCGCGCTCGCCCTCGATGCCGATGCCCTCGACCGGGTCGCTCGCGCGGTGGTCGGTGCACGGCACATCGACCTCTTCGGGCAGGCGGCGTCGTCCCTGACGGCGCAGGACCTGCTGCTGAAGCTGTCCCGCATCGGATGCTCGGTCTCGCACTCCTCGGATCCGCATCTCGCGGTGACCGCCGCCGCTCTGCGCACCACCGGTGATGTGGCGATCGCGTTCTCGCACGGCGGCGAGACCGCCGAGACGATCCGTGCTCTCGACGTCGCGCGCGACGCCGGAGCCCTGGCGGTCGCGGTGACCAGCGTGGCCGATTCACCGGTGGCGCTCGCGGCGGATGTCGTGCTGCTCACGCACGCGCGGGAGTCGCCGTTCCGGATGGCCGCGATGTCGAGCCGTATCGCCCAGCTCGCCCTGGTCGACGTGCTCTTCGTCCGCGTCGTGCAGCACAGCGGTGAACCGGTGGCCGTGTCGTTGCAGCGCACGCACGACGCGGTCCCGTCGCGACGGAGGCCCTGAGGCCACTCTTCCCGGACCGAGGGCGTGTCAGTCGACGTGGTCGCGGGTGCTGACGAGCGCGCGCGTCGCGATGCGATGTCCGCGGGCGAGGCTTCCCGTGAGTGAGAGTCCGGTGAGGACGCCGGCCAGGAATCCGGCGGCGAAGGCATCCCCGGCACCGATCGTCTCGACGACGGGGGCGTCGAGCGCTTCACTCTCGGCACGTTCGGTGCCGTCGTAGGCGACGGCGCCGCCGGAGTCGGTGACCAGCAGGTACCGGGGCTCGGGGAAGAGCGCACGGAGCTCCTGCGGGTCACTGGTCCCGAACACCGCCGCGGCGTCGGGACGGGTGCAGAACACGATGTCGGCCCGGCGGGCGAAGTCCGAGACGACCGCCTTCCCCTCCGCCATGCGGCCACGCCACAGCGCGGGCCGCCAGTTCAGGTCGAAGCTGAGCAGACTGTCGGGACGCCGGTCGGCGAACAGCGATTCCTGCGCCGCGAGTGCCGATGCGGACAGGGCCGGGGTGATTCCGGAGGTGTGCACGAGCGCCGCCTCGGCGAGGAGTGCGGAGGTCCTCGGCTCGGCCAACGTCTGCGGGGACATCGCCGAGGCCGCGGAACCCGACCGGTAGTAGTGCATCGTGCCGTCGACCGCGCCATCCGCTCGCGGGGCGAGCTCCTTCACATAGAGTCCGGTCGGCGCGTCGGCGTCGACCTGCACCGCGGAATCGTCGACGCCGTGGGCGCGCAGCTCCGCCCTGAGGAAGCGACCGAACCCGTCATCGCCGACGCGCGAGACGACGGCGGTGCGGATACCGGCGGACGCCAGGGCGATCGCGGTGTTCCACTCGGCTCCCGCGAGGGAGCGGTGGAAGGTCCGGCAGTCCTCCAGCGGTCCCGCGGCGGCCGCGACCAGGGCGACCATACCTTCTCCGAAGCATACGGCGAGCGTGGGGGAGTCGGGCACGATCTGGACACTACCGGATCGACGCCTGTCGCGCCGATACCGGATTGCAACCTGGATGCGTTTGGTATCTGAGGATCCGCTGGGTACCGTCTAGTCATCACCGTCCCCGAGGCGAAGAGGCTTCGGGACGCGCAAAGAAGCGCCCGACAGGGAAGGTCACACAATGCACCAATCAGTCAAGCGTCGGCGAGGTCTCATCGCCGCAGCCGGAGCCACGATCGCCGCTCTCGCCCTCGCCGGGTGTGTCGCGAGCGAACGAGGAGATGACGGCGCCGAGGGCTCCGGCGACGTGGACGGGACGTTCGTCTTCGCGGCGTCCTCCGACCCGGCGAGCCTCGACCCCGCGTTCGCGCAGGACGGCGAGAGCTTCCGCGTCTCGCGTCAGATCTTCGAGGGTCTCGTCGGCACCGAGCCCGGCACCGCCGACCCCGCGCCGCTCCTCGCCGAGAAGTGGGAGTCGTCCGAGGACGGCATGTCGCATACGTTCACGCTCAAGGAGAACGTGACCTTCCAGGACGGGACGCCGTTCAACGCCGAGGCCGTCTGCGCCAACTTCGACCGCTGGTTCAACTGGACCGGTCTGGCCGCCTCTGAGGCCTTCGGCTACTACTACAACAAGCTCTTCAAGGGGTACGCCTCCAACGCGGCGGATGCCGTCTACAAGTCGTGCACCCCGGACGGCGACTACTCGGTCACGGTCGACCTGAACAAGCCGTTCGCCGGCTTCGTCGCTTCCCTCTCGCTGCCCTCGTTCGCCATGCAGAGCCCGTCGGCCATGCAGGAGTTCGGCGCCGACGACGTCAGTGGTTCTGCCGAGGCACCGCAGCTGTCCGAGTACGCGATGGGACACCCGGTGGGTACCGGGCCGTACCAGTTCGAGGAGTGGGCACCGGGCGAGCAGGTCACGCTCACGGCCTACGACGACTACTGGGGCGATGCCGGTCAGATCGACGAGATCATCTTCCGCACGATCGATGACCCGACCGCCCGCCGCCAGGCACTCGAGTCCGGCTCGATCGACGGCTACGACCTCGTCGGCCCCGCCGACACCAAGGCCCTCGCCGACGACGGGTTCACGATGGTCTCGCGCCCGCCGTTCACGATCCTGTACCTCGCGTTCAACCAGGCCGTCCCGGAGCTCCAGGACCCGAAGGTCCGCGAGGCGCTGTCGTACGCCGTCGACAAGGACGCCCTGATCAGCCAGGTGCTCCCCGAGGGCACGCAGAAGGCGATCGAGTTCGTCCCCGAGGTCGTCAACGGCTACAACCCGGACGTGACGACCTTCGACTACGACCCCGAGAAGGCCAAGTCGCTGCTGGCCGAGGCGGGCTACGACGAGGCGAACCCGCTGAAGCTGACGTTCAACTACCCGGTCAACGTCTCTCGCCCCTACATGCCGGACCCCGAGCAGATCTACACGGTCCTGTCGTCGCAGCTCTCCGAAGTCGGCGTCGAGACCACCCCGGTCTCGGAGGAGTGGGTCGAGTACCTCGACCGCACCACCGGCACGGCCGACCACGGCATCCACCTGCTGGGCTGGACCGGTGACTACAACGACACCGACAACTTCGTCGGCGTCTTCTTCGGACAGAAGAGCTCCGAGTGGGGCTTCGACAACCCGGAGCTGTTCCAGAAGCTGACCGAGGCGCGCGGCGTCTCCAACCTCGAGGAGCAGACCGCGCTGTACGAAGAGATCAACGAGATGGTCGCCACGTTCATCCCCGGTGTCCCGCTCGCGCACCCCGCGCCGACCCTGGCGTTCGACCCGCGCGTGGAGAGCTACCCGGCCAGCCCCGTGAACGACGAGGTCTTCACCGACATCGTCCTCACCAAGTAGGCCTGACCGTGTGATACGTCGAACCCCGGTCCCGCGCACTCCGCGGGACCGGGGAACGGCGTACCTTCCGATCGACGGAGATCTTCGTGCTGCGCACCATCGGCAGGCGACTGCTGTTCCTCATCCCCACCCTGTTCGGGCTCAGCATCCTGCTGTTCGCCTGGGTCAGGGCCCTTCCCGGCGGCCCCGCGGTCGCCCTCCTCGGCGAGAAGGCCACCCCCGAGGCCATCGCCAGGGTCAACGAGCTCTACGGCTTCGACGAGCCGATCATCCAGCAGTACTTCACCTGGATCGGCCGGCTCCTGCAGGGCGACTTCGGAACGTCCATCCAGACGAACCGGCCGGTGACGGAGGAGTTCCTCCGCCGGTTCCCCGCGACGCTGGAGCTGAGCGTCATGGCGCTCATCTTCGCGGTCGGCATCGGTATCCCGCTGGGCTACTGGGCGGCCCGCCGTCACGGCAAGTTCACCGACCATGCATCGGTCGTGCTGAGCCTCGTCGGCATCACGATCCCGGTGTTCTTCCTGGCGTTCATCCTGAAGTACGTGTTCGCCGTGCAGCTGGGCTGGCTGCCGTCGGACGGACGACAGGATCCTCGAATAGACGCCACCCATCCCACGGGGTTCTATGTGTGGGACGGCATCATCACCGGTGAATTCGACGCCGCATGGGACGCGATCCTGCATCTGATCCTGCCGGCGCTCGCGCTCGGGACGATCCCGCTCGCGATCATCGTGCGCATCACCAGGGCGAGTGTGCTGGAAGTCCAGAACGCGGACTACGTGCGCACCGGTCGGGCGAAGGGCGTCGGTTCCCCGACGCTGCGCAACCGCTTCATCCTGCGCAACGCCATGCTCCCGGTGATCACCACGATCGGCCTGCAGACCGGACTCCTGATCTCCGGGGCGGTGCTCACCGAAACGGTGTTCGCCTTCCCCGGCATCGGCTCGTTCCTGGCGAGGGCGATCTTCACCAGGGACTTCCCGGTCCTTCAGGGTTTCATCATCTTCATCGCGATCGCGTACGCGCTGATCAACCTGGCGGTCGATGTCTCCTACAGCTTCATCGACCCGAGAGTGAGGGTGCAGTGATGTCCCTCTCCATCGTCCGAAAGGAGGCGGTCGCATGAGCATCCCTCTTCCGCCCGCCCAGGGGCCATCGGCAGAGAGCGGCGGCGGCATCGACACCGTCGCGATCGCGCAGGCCGACCTGAAGAAGAGCTCCGGCGGATTCTGGCAGGACGTGTTCCGCCGCCTCCGTCGCAATCCCACGGCCTGGATCGGCGCCGTCATCGTGCTGCTGTTCCTGCTCGTCGCCGCACTCGCCCCCTGGCTGGCTCCGTACCCGGAGACGGCGCTTCCCGGGGCGAAGTACATCACGCCGACCCACATCCCCGGTCCGGGGGAGCTGCCGGAGTTCCCGCTCGGCCTCGACCGCTTCGGCGGGGACGTGCTGTCGAAGCTGATCTGGGGCGCGCAGGCATCACTCCTGATCGGTGTCATCTCGACCGCGATGGGCCTCGTCGGCGGCATGATCCTCGGCCTCATCGCCGGGACGTTCGGCGGCTGGGTCGACACCGTGATCATGCGCGTGGTCGACATCATCCTCTCGGTGCCGAACCTGCTGCTCGCGGTGTCGATCGCCGCGATCCTCGGGCAGACCCCGTTCGCCGTGATGATCGCCATCGGTGCGTCCCAGGTGCCGATCTTCGCGCGGCTGCTCCGTGCGTCGATGCTGCAGCAGCGTTCGAGTGACTACGTCCTGTCGGCGCAGACGCTCGGCCTCGGCCGCGGCAAGATCACCATGTCGCACGTGCTCCCCAACGCCATCGGCCCCGTGATCGTGCAGGGGACGCTGACGCTCGCAACCGCCGTGATCGATGCGGCGGCACTGTCGTTCCTCGGTCTCGGCGGCGGTGGCCCCGCGACGGCCGAGTGGGGGCGCATGCTCACCTACGCACAGTCCGAACTCGCGATCGCCCCGTGGCTCGCGTTCCTCCCCGGCATCTGCATCGCCGTCACGGCGCTCGGCTTCACCCTCCTCGGCGAGGCGTTGCGCGAGGCGATGGACCCGCGGACGAGGGCGCGATGAACGCACGCGACGAAGGCGCGACGCGCGCCGTGAAGGAGAATCAGATGTCGACCGAGCCGTTGCTGTCGGTCCAAGGACTCGCCGTGGACTTCGCCACCATGGACGGGGTCGTGCACGCCGTCGAAGGTGTCGACCTCGAGATCCGTCCGGGCGAGACCGTCGCCATCGTGGGCGAGTCCGGTTCGGGCAAGTCGACCACCGCGATGGCGATCATCGGACTTCTCGCGGGGGGCGGGAAGGTGGCCTCCGGGAGCATCCGGCTCGACGGGAAGGACATCACCCACGCCTCCGAGAACGAGCTGCGCACGATCCGCGGCCGGGACATCGGTCTCGTCCCGCAGGATCCGATGTCGAACCTGAACCCGGTGGCCAAGATCGGCACGCAGGTCGCCGAGACGCTGCTCGCCCACGGTCTCGCGACCCGGCAGGATGTGCAGGCCAAGGTGGTGGAGGCACTCACGGCCGCGGGCCTTCCCGACCCGGAGCGGCGTGCGAAGCAGTACCCGCACGAGTTCTCCGGCGGCATGCGCCAGCGCGCGCTCATCGCGATCGGTCTGGCGTGCAAGCCGCGACTGCTGATCGCCGACGAGCCGACCAGCGCCCTGGATGTGACCGTGCAGCAGACCATCCTCGATCAGATCGGCCAGATGACCCGCGAGCTGGGAACGGCCGTGCTGCTCATCACCCACGACCTCGGGCTCGCCGCCGAGCGCGCGGAGCGCGTGATCGTGATGCACCGCGGCAAGGTCGTCGAGCAAGGAGCCGCGCGGCAGATCCTGGAGGATCCGCAGCATCCGTACACGCAGTCGCTGGTGAAGGCCGCTCCCTCGGTCGCCGCCGCCCGACTGCGGCCGGAGGCCTTCCGGGTGCAGGAGCGCACCGCAGAGACGGATGCCGCAGAGACGGATGCCGCCGGGACCGTCCCCGCCGACAACATCGTCGAGATCGAGAACCTCACCAAGGTGTACCCGGTGCGGGGGCGTGGTGAGGACTTCGTGGCCGTCGACGACGTGTCGCTGGTCATCCCGCGCGGGGAGACGGTCGCGATCGTGGGGGAGTCCGGCTCGGGGAAGACCACGACCGCGCGGATGCTGCTGAAGGTGATCGAGCCCACGAGCGGACTGATCCGCTACGAGGGCAAGGACATCTCGGCGCTCTCGCGGGCCGAGACGCGCGAGTTCCGCCAGCAGGTGCAGCCCATCTTCCAGGATCCGTACTCGAGCCTGAACCCCATGTTCACGATCGAGCGTCTGATCGCCGAACCTCTGGAGTTCTACAAGAGGGGCAGCGGAGCCGATCGACGCACGCGCGTACGGCAGCTGCTGGACGACGTGGCGCTGCCGCAGTCGATGCTGCGTCGCTACCCGTCCGAGCTGTCCGGAGGTCAGCGGCAGCGCGTCGCGATCGCGCGGGCCCTCGCGCTCTCTCCCGATGTGATCGTCTGCGACGAGCCGGTCTCGGCGCTCGACGTGCTGGTGCAGGACCAGATCCTCACGCTGCTCGGCGACCTGCAACGGGAGTACGGACTGAGCTATCTGTTCATCTCCCACGACCTCGCCGTGGTGCGACTGATCAGCGACTACGTCTGCGTCATGAAGGACGGCAGGCTCGTCGAGGCGGCGACCTCGGAGGAGATCTTCACCAACCCGCGGGACCCGTACACGCGGCGACTGCTGGCCTCGATCCCCGGCAACGAGCTGAACATCGCGTCCTGAGAGCACCGGGCCAGGGCTCATACCGCAGCTTCCCACATTGGTCAAGGACTGCGCTTGCCATGTCGCACAATCGTGCGTATAGTTGGTAGTTGCGCTCGCTCCTCCCTGCCCTCATATGGTGGTCGGCATTTCGTTGAGTTCTCGAGCGCACACTCCACCTGACGACAAAGGAATCGAGAAGCCCTGCGGGGCTCACGGAGGTTATTCCCTTGGCTGCTGCTCGCAACGCATCCACATCCACCACCACCAAGAACGGACGCGGAGCTTCCCGTCTTTCGTTCGCCAAGATCTCCGACACGCTGACGGTCCCTGACCTTCTCGCTCTGCAGACCGAATCCTTCGGTTGGCTGGTCGGCAACGACGCCTGGAAGGCGCGCGTGGCCGAGGCCAAGAAGCAGGGGCGCACGGACGTCAACGAGAACAGCGGTCTGGGCGAGATCTTCGAGGAGATCTCTCCGATCGAGGACCTCGGCGAGACGATGCAGCTGTCGTTCACGAACCCCTACCTCGAGCCGGAGAAGTACTCGATCGAGGAGTGCAAGGAGCGTGGCAAGACCTACGCCGCTCCGCTGTACGTCGAGGCCGAGTTCATGAACCACCTCACGGGTGAGATCAAGACCCAGACGGTCTTCATGGGCGACTTCCCGCTGCAGACCGACAAGGGCACGTTCATCATCAACGGCTCCGAGCGCGTCGTCGTCTCGCAGCTGGTCCGCTCCCCGGGCGTCTACTTCGACAAGACCCCCGACAAGACGTCCGACAAGGACATCGTGTCGGCACGCGTCATCCCGAGCCGTGGCGCATGGCTCGAGTTCGAGATCGACAAGCGCGACCAGGTCGGCGTGCGCGTCGACCGCAAGCGCAAGCAGTCGGTCACCGTCTTCCTCAAGGCGCTGGGCATGACCAGCGAGGAGATCCTCACCGAGTTCGCCGGCTACACCTCGATCGAGGAGACGCTCGCGAAGGACACGATCGTCACGAAGGAAGATGCGCTCCGCGACATCTACCGCAAGCTCCGTCCGGGCGAGCAGGTCGCCGCCGAGGCCGCTCGCGCCCTCCTGGACAACTTCTATTTCAACCCGAAGCGCTACGACCTGGCCAAGGTCGGTCGTTACAAGATCAACCACAAGCTGGGCCTGGACCAGCCGCTGACCTCCTCGGTGCTCACCGTCGAGGACATCGTGGCCACGATCAAGTACCTCGTCCGCCTGCACGCAGGCACCGAGGAGACCTTCACGGGCATCCGCGGTGGCAAGAAGGCCGAGATCCGTCTCGCGACCGACGACATCGACAACTTCGGCAACCGTCGCATCCGCGCGGTCGGCGAGCTCATCCAGAACCAGGTCCGCACCGGTCTCTCCCGCATGGAGCGCGTCGTCCGCGAGCGCATGACCACGCAGGACATCGAGGCGATCACGCCGCAGACCCTGATCAACGTGCGACCCGTCGTCGCCGCGATCAAGGAGTTCTTCGGAACGTCGCAGCTGTCGCAGTTCATGGACCAGAACAACCCGCTCGCAGGTCTGACGAACAAGCGTCGTCTCTCCGCGCTCGGACCCGGTGGTCTCTCCCGTGACCGCGCCGGCGTCGAGGTCCGTGACGTCCACCCCTCGCACTACGGCCGCATGTGCCCGATCGAGACTCCGGAAGGCCCGAACATCGGTCTGATCGGTGCGCTCGCGACCTTCGCGCGCATCAACTCGTTCGGTTTCATCGAGACCCCGTACCGCAAGGTCGTCGACGGCGTCGTGACCGAGCAGATCGACTACCTCACGGCTTCCGAAGAGGTCGACTTCAACATCGCGCAGGCGAACGCCCCGCTCGATGCCAAGGGTCGCTTCATCGAGAGCCACGTCCTGGCCCGCCCCAAGGGCGGCAGCGGCGAGGTCGACATGTTCCTGCCGGAAGACATCGGCTACATCGACGTCTCCCCGCGCCAGATGGTGTCGGTCGCGACCTCGCTCGTGCCGTTCCTCGAGCACGACGACGCACAGCGCGCCCTCATGGGCGCCAACATGCAGCGTCAGGCCGTCCCGCTGCTGCGCAGCGACTCGCCGCTCGTCGGAACCGGTATGGAGGGCTACACGGCCATCGACGCCGGTGACGTCCTCACCGCCGAGAAGGCCGGTGTCGTCTCCGAGGTCTCCGCAGACCGCGTCGTCGTCATGCTCGATGAGGGCGGGACGCAGGAGTACCACCTCCGCAAGTTCGACCGCTCGAACCAGGGCACGTCGTACAACCAGAAGGTCGTCGTCAACGCCGGTGAGCGCGTCGAGGTCGGAGAGGTCATCGCCGATGGTCCCGCTACCGAGAACGGCGAGCTGGCCCTCGGGAAGAACCTCCTCGTCGCGTTCATGACGTGGGAGGGCTACAACTTCGAGGACGCGATCATCCTGAGCCAGGACCTGGTGAAGGACGACACCCTCTCCTCGATCCACATCGAGGAGTACGAGGTCGACGCGCGCGACACCAAGCTCGGCAAGGAGGAGATCACCCGTGACCTCCCCAACGTCAGCCCGGAGCTGCTGAAGGACCTCGACGAGCGCGGCATCATCCGCATCGGCGCCGAGGTCCGCCCCGGCGACATCCTCGTCGGCAAGGTCACGCCGAAGGGTGAGACCGAGCTGTCGGCCGAGGAGCGTCTGCTGCGTGCGATCTTCAACGAGAAGAGCCGCGAGGTCCGCGACACGTCCCTGAAGGTGCCTCACGGCGAGCAGGGAACCATCATCGCGGTCAAGGAGTTCAACGCCGAGGACGGCGACGACGAGCTCGGCTCCGGTGTCAACCGCCGCGTCGTGGTCTACATCGCCCAGAAGCGCAAGATCACCGAGGGTGACAAGCTCGCCGGCCGTCACGGCAACAAGGGTGTCATCGCGAAGATCCTCCCGATCGAGGACATGCCGTTCATGGCGGACGGCACCCCGGTCGACATCGTCCTGAACCCGCTCGGCATCCCGGGTCGAATGAACTTCGGTCAGGTGCTCGAGACCCACCTCGGGTGGATCGCGAAGCAGGGCTGGAAGGTCGAGGGCACCCCGGAGTGGGCCGTCCGTCTGCCGGAGGAGGCCTTCGAGGCTGCTCCCGGTACGAAGGTCGCCACCCCGGTGTTCGACGGTGCGAGCGAGGAGGAGATCGCTGGTCTCCTCGACGCCACAACCCCGACCCGCGACGGTGTGCGCCTGATCGACTCGAGCGGAAAGGCCCAGATGTTCGACGGCCGCTCCGGCGAGCCGTTCCCGGCCCCGATCTCCGTGGGCTACATGTACATCCTGAAGCTGCACCACCTGGTCGACGACAAGATCCACGCACGTTCCACGGGTCCGTACTCGATGATCACCCAGCAGCCGCTCGGTGGTAAGGCGCAGTTCGGTGGACAGCGCTTCGGTGAGATGGAGGTGTGGGCCCTCGAGGCCTACGGCGCCGCATACGCGCTCCAGGAGCTCCTCACGATCAAGTCCGACGACATCCTCGGCCGCGTCAAGGTGTACGAGGCGATCGTCAAGGGCGAGAACATCCAGGAGCCCGGCATCCCCGAGTCCTTCAAGGTGCTCATGAAGGAGATGCAGTCGCTCTGCCTGAACGTCGAGGTCCTCTCGGCCGACGGCACACTGGTGAACCTCCGCGACACCGACGATGAGGCGTTCCGCGCCGCGGAAGAGCTCGGTATCAACATCTCCAGCCGCTTCGAGGCCGCCTCGATCGACGAGATCTAATCCGCGGGTGTGCCCGGGGGTCCAACTCCCGGGCACACCGAAGCAGACTTCTCAAACAGAATTTCCGACACAGGAGAACTAGTGCTCGAGTCCACAACTTTCGACGAGCTTCGCATCGGCCTGGCCACCGCAGAGAACATCCGCGCGTGGTCCTACGGTGAGGTCAAGAAGCCCGAAACCATCAACTACCGCACTCTGAAGCCGGAGAAGGATGGTCTCTTCGGAGAGCAGATCTTCGGCCCGTCCCGCGACTGGGAGTGCGCCTGCGGCAAGTACAAGCGCGTCCGCTTCAAGGGCATCGTCTGCGAGCGCTGCGGCGTGGAGGTCACCAAGAGCTCCGTCCGTCGTGAGCGCATGGGTCACATCGAGCTCGCTGCTCCGGTCACCCACATCTGGTACTTCAAGGGCGTGCCCTCGCGCCTCGGGTACCTGCTCGACATGGCACCGAAGGACCTCGAGAAGGTCATCTACTTCGCCGCCTACATGGTCATCTCGGTCGACGAGGAAGCTCGTCACCGCGACCTGGGCACGCAGGAGAACAACATCCGCCTCGAGCTGAAGACGCTCGGCGACCGTCGCGACGCCAAGATCGCGGAGCGCCTGGCCAAGCTGGAGGAGGAGCTCGCTGCTCTCGAGGCAGAGGGTGCCAAGGCCGACGCCAAGAAGAAGGTCAAGGACGCCGCTGAGAAGGAGATGTCGCTCATCCGCAAGGGTGCAGACGACGCGATCCTGAAGCTGGAGCGCGTGTGGGAAGACTTCCGCACCCTCGAGGTCGGTGCCCTGCGCCCGGAGGACGACGTCTTCCACGAGCTGCAGGACCGCTTCGGCCAGTACTTCGAGGCCTACATGGGCGCCGAGTCGATCCAGCGTCGCCTTGCGGCGTTCGACCTCGTCGCCGAGGCGGAGAACCTGCGTCTGCAGATCTCCGAGGGCAAGGGCCAGCGCAAGATCCGTGCGATCAAGCGCCTCAAGGTCGTCAGCTCGTTCCTCGAGACCGGCATGAGCCCGGCCGCGATGGTCCTCGACGTCGTCCCGGTGATCCCGCCGGAGCTGCGCCCGATGGTCCAGCTCGACGGTGGCCGCTTCGCGACTTCCGACCTGAACGACCTCTACCGTCGTGTGATCAACCGCAACAACCGTCTTCGTCGTCTGATCGACCTCGGTGCCCCCGAGATCATCGTCAACAACGAGAAGCGCATGCTGCAGGAGGCCGTCGACGCGCTGTTCGACAACGGTCGCCGCGGTCGTCCCGTCACCGGTACGGGTAACCGTGCCCTGAAGTCCCTCAGCGACATGCTGAAGGGTAAGCAGGGTCGTTTCCGTCAGAACCTGCTTGGAAAGCGTGTCGACTACTCCGGCCGTTCGGTCATCATCGTCGGCCCGCAGCTGAAGCTGCACCAGTGCGGTCTTCCCAAGCAGATGGCGCTGGAGCTCTTCAAGCCGTTCGTCATCAAGCGCCTGATCGATCTCGGTCACTCGCAGAACATCAAGGCTGCCAAGCGCGCCGTCGAGCGCACCCGTCCCGAGGTCTGGGACGTGCTCGAAGAGATCATCCGCGAGCGTCCGGTGCTGCTCAACCGTGCACCCACCCTGCACCGCCTGGGTATCCAGGCGTTCGAGCCGCAGCTCGTCGAGGGTAAGGCCATCCAGCTGCACCCGCTCGTCTGCGCGGCGTTCAACGCCGACTTCGACGGTGACCAGATGGCTGTGCACCTGCCCCTGTCGGTCGAGGCTCAGGCCGAGGCCCGCGTGCTGATGCTCGCGTCGAACAACATCCTGAAGCCGTCCGACGGTCGTCCGGTCACCCTGCCTTCGCAGGACATGATCATCGGTCTGCACCACCTGACCACGGTCAGGGAGGGTGCGGTCGGTGAGGGTCGTGCGTTCGGTTCGGTGGGCGAGGCGATCCTGGCCAAGGACGAGGGCACCCTCGACCTGCAGGCGAAGATCCGCATCCGCATCCCCGGTCTGACCTTCCTCGAGGGCGAAGCTCCCGAGGGCTACGAGCGTCACGGTCTCGTCGACGCCTCGCTGGGTCAGGCGATCTTCAACGACACGCTTCCCAAGGGCTACCCGTTCGTTCGCGAGCAGGCCGACAAGAACAAGCTGTCGCAGATCGTCAACAAGCTGGCCGAGGAGTACCCGAATGTCGAGACGGCCGCGTCGCTGGACCGCATCAAGGACGCCGGTTTCTACTGGGCCACGCGCTCCGGTGTGACCGTCGCCCTGAGCGACATCCTCACGCCGCCGAACAAGGGCGAGATCGTCGCCGGCTACGAGAAGCAGGCCGCGAAGGTTCAGTCGCAGTACGAGAAGGGTCTGACGACCGACTCCGAGCGTCGCCAGGAGCTCATCAAGATCTGGACCGAGGCAACCGACGAGGTCCAGGCCGCGATGCGGGCGAACTTCCCGGAGGACAACACCATCAACCGCATGGTGTCCTCGGGTGCTCGTGGTAACTGGCTGCAGATCCGGAACATCGCCGGTATGCGTGGTCTGGTGAATAACCCCAAGGGTGAGATCATCCCGCGTCCGATCATCTCCTCGTACCGCGAGGGTCTGTCGGTGGCGGAGTACTTCATCGCGACGCACGGTACCCGTAAGGGTCTGGCCGACACCGCTCTGCGTACCGCCGACTCGGGTTACCTGACCCGTCGTCTGGTGGACGTCTCGCAGGACGTCATCATCCGCGAAGAGGACTGTGGCACGTCGAAGGGCCTCGAGCTCCCGATCGCCGCTCCGAACTCGCAGGGTGAGCTCGTGCGCGACGCGAACGTCGAGAACTCGGTGTTCGCTCGTACGCTGGCCTCCGACGTCGTGAGCGCGTCGGGCGAGGTGCTCGCCGCTGCCGGTGACGACGTGGGTGACGTGCTGATCGACAAGCTCGTCGGTCTCGGTGTCGAGAGCATCAAGGTGCGCTCGGTCCTGACCTGCGACTCCGCTGTCGGTGTCTGCGCGCAGTGCTACGGCCGTTCGCTCGCGACCGGCAAGACCGTCGACATCGGCGAGGCCGTCGGCATCATCGCGGCCCAGTCGATCGGTGAGCCCGGTACCCAGCTGACGATGCGTACCTTCCACACGGGTGGTTCGGCATCGGCGGACGACATCACGCAGGGTCTTCCCCGTGTGCAGGAGCTCTTCGAGGCGCGTACCCCCAAGGGGGCGTCCCCGATCGCCGAGGCCGATGGCCGCATCACGATCGACGAGACCGACAAGGGCAAGAAGGTCATCCTCACGCCCGACAGCGGCGACGAGCCCGTGGTCTACCCGGTGCTGAAGCGTGCCACGCTTCTCGTCGAGGACGGCCAGCACGTCACCGTCGGTCAGCCCCTGCAGGTCGGCACGCTCGACCCCAAGGAGATCATGCGCGTCATGGGTGCTCGCGAGGTGCAGCGTTACCTCGTCGGCGGCGTCCAGGGCGTGTACCGCTCGCAGGGTGTGCCGATCCACGACAAGCACATCGAGGTCATCGTCCGTCAGATGCTCCGCAAGGTCACCGTCGTCGATCACGCCGACACGACCCTGCTCCCGGGTGAGATGGTCGACCTCAAGCGCTACCAGTCGATCAACCGCGAGGCTGTGTCCGAGGGCAAGCGCCCCGCGTCCGGCCGTCCGGAGCTGATGGGTATCACGAAGGCGTCGCTCGCGACCGAGTCGTGGCTGTCGGCTGCCTCCTTCCAGGAGACGACCCGCGTGCTCACCGAGGCTGCGATGCAGGGCAAGCGTGACCCGCTGGTCGGTCTCAAGGAGAACGTCATCATCGGAAAGCTCATCCCTGCCGGAACCGGTCTCTCGAAGTACCGCGACGTCACGGTCGAGGCCACCGAGGAAGCCAAGAGCGAGCGCTACCCGAACCGGATCTTCGCATCCGACGGTGCGTACGCTGACGGCGACTTCGGCTACGTCGACTTCGACGCGTTCTCGACGGACGACATCACGCCCGGTACCTACAACTGAGTGAGTGCTGAGTGAGAAGGCCCCAGGCGATTCGCCTGGGGCCTTCTTCGTGTCCGGGGTGGGCGCAGGGCCGCGTCACGCGTGCTGAAGCGGCCACGTTCGAAGGAGTTCGCACGTGCTGAAGTGCGCACGGTGAAGGAGTTCTCGCGTTCTGAAGCGCGCGCGTTCTGAAGGAGTTCTCGCGTTCTGAAGGAGAGCATTCCCGAAAGGCTCCTTCTTTTCGAGAGAACTCCTTCAGAGTTGACGGCGTTCCCCGTGCGACCTGCGGCGCGATAGTGTCGGCGGGTGAGCAACGACACTACTTCTGCCGTTTCCGTGGTCGTGATCGGCGACGCTTTGATCGACGAGATCCGGGATGACGCCGGGGTGCGAGAGCTCGTCGGCGGTGCGGCGCTCAATGTCGCTGTCGGTCTCCGACGTCTCGGCGTGCCGACGACGCTGATCGCGATGGTGGGCGACGACGAGGCCGGTGGGCACATCCGTGAGTACTTGTCCGACCACGGTGTGCGTCTGATCGCGAGTGAGGCTCCGCTCGGCTCGTCCCGGGCGATCGTGCAGCGGGCGGCGAACGGCGAGCCGCAGTACGTCTTCAATGAGGCCGCGCAGAAGCGCAGCGTCCGCTACTCCGACGAGGCACGTCAGGCGATTGCCGACGCCGGTCTCGTTGCGATCAGCTGCTTCCCCTTCGACGTGCCGACCGAGGTCGATGCGCTCGTCGACGCCCTGGGTGACGCGCGCGTGGCTGTCGATCCCAACCCGCGAACGGGCATGCTCAGCGACCGGGAGGAGTTCGTCCGCGGGTTCGAGCGCCTCGCTGCTTCGGCGGCCATCGTCAAGGTCGGAGCAGATGACGCGGCGATCCTCTACGACGGTGACCTCGACGCGTTGCGCGCGCGTTTGCGGGGGCTCGGCGCTGCTGCCGTCCTTGCGACCGCGGGTGCCGACGGCGCGACGATCGATGCGGATGCCGGCATCGTGTCCGCGCCGATCGCACAGCTTCCCGGTGCCGTGATCGACACCGTCGGTGCGGGAGACGCGACTCTCGCCGCGGTGTCAGAGGGCCTGGTCGCGGCCTCTCCGTCAGACGTGGGGGAGTGGGGTTCGTTGCTGCGGCGCGCCATGGATGTCGCTGCCGCGACCTGTCGCGCCGAGGGCGGTCTGCTGCGGACGCCCGAGTCGCTCGCGGATGCCGGACGCGGTGTGAACGGCAGCTGACCGTTCGATTTCTTGCACCCGCCTCGGGCGGGTATGCTTGTCTCTCGTGCCCCCGGTTGGCTGTTCAAGTCGGACGGGTGCGCTCTGGCGAGTTACCCAAGCGGCCAAAGGGATCTGACTGTAAATCAGACTGCTCTGCATTCGGGGGTTCGAATCCCTCACTCGCCACCACCACCTCCGCGCGATCGATCGCGAACAGAAATGCCTCCGGACTCGGAGGCATTTCGCATTTCACGCCTGCGACGCCCATCTCCCGGTCGAGGGGTGAAGCGCCACTGAACTCCTCGAGAACAGACACTGCCGCCAATGCCGGGTGCCTCGGTGCGGCACCAGTAACGTGGTGTGCTTGAGACAAGCCGGGGTCCCGGTACACAGCCCAGAGGATACATACACAATGAACGCATCTCGCTCCGTCACCGCCGCTTCCGTCGCGCTGCTCGCGCTCCTGTTCACCGGCTGTGCCGCCGGCGCCTCCGACTCGGGCAGTGACACGAACTCCGACTCCGCCGACAAGCCGGCCGCCACGCAGACCAAGGAAGAGGCCTGCGACATCATGGTCACGAGCCTCTCGGACCTGCAGTCGCTGTCGTCGGTCGACACGTCGGACCCGAACGCTGCACTGGCCGCCTTCAAGGAGGCTCAGGGCAAGGTCGACGACGCGGCGAAGCAGGTGTCGAACGACGAGGTCAAGCCCTCCGCCGATGATTCCGCAGCCGCTCTGAAGGGGTACGTCGACTTCCTGGACCAGGCGAGCTCGGACCCGGCGAACGTGGACGTCTCGAAGATGAGCGAGCACGTGCAGGCGCTCACCGACAGCATCACCGAGCTCTCCACGGTCTGCTCCTGACCGTCCGGGCCGAGAAGGGGATCCTCACGGATACGCGTGACACCGGAGCCCCTTCTCGGCCACACTGAGTTCCATGGGATCAGCGTTGACCACCATCGGACTGCCCGTCGCCCTCGGCATCATCATGCTGGGGCTCGGGCTCAGCCTCACCCTCGCCGACTTCGCTCGGGTGCTGAAGCAGCCGAAGGCGGTGATCATCGCCCTGCTGTGTCAGCTGGTGCTGCTGCCGGCCATCTGCTTCGGCCTCGTCCTCGCGTTCCAGCTGCCGCCGATCCTCGCTGTCGGCATGATGATGCTGGCGGCGTCGCCAGGCGGGACCACGGCGAACCTCTACAGTCATCTGTTCCGCGGTGACATCGCCCTGAACATCTCGCTGACCGCCGTGAACTCCGTGATCGCCGTGATCACCCTCCCGATCATCACGAACTTCGCGATCGCGTACTTCCAGCCGTTCGACGACCGACTGGGGCTGCAGTGGTCGAAGGCGCTCGAAGTGTTCGCGATCGTGCTCTTGCCCGTGGCTCTCGGCATGATCGTGCGACGTTTCTGGCCGAAGTTCGCCGCCGGCATGGACAAGCCGGTGCGCATCGCCTCCGTCGTGATCCTGGTCGTCGTGATCGCGGGCGCCGTGGCATCGAACTGGACCCTCCTCGTCTCGAACTTCACCCAGCTCGCCCTGATCACCGTGCTGTTCTGCCTGATCAGCCTCACGGTCGGCTTCTTCGTCCCGCGGATGCTCCGCGTGGGGAAGCGCCAGGCGATCGCGACGTCGTTCGAGATCGGCATCCACAACGCCACGCTGGCGATCGTGATCGCTCAGTCGGTGCTCGGATCGGTGGAGCTGAGCCTCCCCGCCGCGGTGTACGGAGTGCTGATGTTCTTCATCGCGTTCGGCTTCGGGTTCCTGATCCGAGACCGTCACGCGGTCCCCGCCCCGGTGGCGCCCTCGCCCTGAGAGGGCTTGACCTCGAACGCACGTCTGGTTTAGCATCTGATAAATCGATTTAACAGCGGCCCGAGGTGATCTGGTCGCCACACGACGGAGTGAGGTGAACGCGATGGGCAGAGCGCGGATCTCTGATGTCGCCGCTGCAGCTGGCGTGTCGGTCACCACTGTGTCGCTCGTGCTGAACGATGCCGAGTCGCGCATCTCCGAGCAGACCCGCATCCGTGTCCGTGCGGCTGCGGAGGCCGTCGGCTACGCCCCCAGCGCCGTTGCCCGGGGGCTCCGCACGCAACGCACCCGCATCGTGGGACTCCTGTCCGACCAGATCGCGACGACCCCGTTCGCGGGCCGCATGCTCGCCGGCGCACAGGACGCCGCGCGCGAGCATGATCACCTCCTGCTCTTCATCGACACCGGCGGCGACGCAGACATCGAAGCGGATGCCCTCCGCGCCTTGGCGGCACAGCAGGTCGACGGCATGATCTACGCCTGCATGTGGCACCGCGCGGTCGACGTCCCCGCCGGGCTCCCTCGAGGCTCGGTGCTGCTCGACTGCTACCCCGAGGGTGGCGGCTTCCGCAGCGTCGTGCCCGATGACCGCGTGGGCGGTGCCGCTGCGGTGCGAGAGCTGCTCGCCGCCGGACACCGCCGCATCGCGTACCTCGACACCGACGACCCCGAGCCCATCGCCTCGCGACTGCGTCACGAGGGCTACCTCGAAGCGCTGGCCGAGGCGGGCATCGAGGCCGATCCCGCGCTCCATGTGACGGGGGAGACGTCCGCGCAGGGCGGGCGTGCGGCAGCCGAGCGGTTGCTCGATCTGCCCGAGGACCAGCGTCCGACCGGCATCTTCTGCTTCAACGACCGGATGGCGATCGGCGTCTACGCCGCGGCACACCATCGCGGCCTCGAAATCCCGCGCGACCTCTCGGTCGTCGGCTACGACGATCAGCAGTTGGTCGCCGCAGAAATGGATCCACCTCTCACCACCATCGCTCTGCCCCACTACGAGATGGGTCGCTGGGCGATGGAGGTCGCGCTCGGCGTCCGCGCGGAGGGGGATGAGGACGCCTCGCACCGAATGGACTGTCCCGTCATCCGACGGGATTCCGTGGGCCCGCCGCCGGCGCATGTCGCCAAACAGAACCGACGACGGGCTTCACACACAACCGAAGGGCCGCGCTCGGCGGCTCCCGATCAGGTGCCCGACGTGGGCGTCAGGCACCAAGAATAGGAAACCACAATGACGCGCAGAACGTCGCCGATCTTCGTGGCGGCTGGGTTGGTGACAGCCCTCGCCCTCACAGGATGTGGACAAGCAGGTCAAGGCAACACGACCGGAGAAGACGGTCGAACACAGCTCACGATGTGGACGCACTCGGCGGGGAACGCCGCGGAGCTCGCCGTCTACGAGAAGATCATCACCGATTTCAACGCCTCACAGGACGAGTACGAAGTCGTGCACGAGTCCTTCCCGCAAGGTGCCTACAACGACGCGATCGTCGCTGCGGCGGCCTCGGGAGACCTTCCCTGCCTGCTTGACCTCGATGGGCCGATCATGCCCAACTGGGCGTGGGCGGAGTACCTCCAGCCGTTGGAGATCTCGACCGAGATCACCGACAAGCTCCTCCCGACGGCGGTGGGCGTGTGGGACGGCGAGATCTACTCGGCCGGCTACTGGGATGCGGCGCTGTCGATCTTCGCGCGCAAGTCGGTGCTCGATGCCAACGGCATCCGCATCCCCTCGACGGATCAGCCGTGGACGGCCTCCGAGTTCGATGCCGCGCTGTCGACGCTGCAGGATGCCGGCTACGACACCCCCATCGACATCGGTGCGGAAGACACCGGCGAGTGGTGGCCGTACGCATACTCCCCGCTGCTGCAGAGCTTCGGCGGCGATCTGATCGACCGCGACACGATGCTCACCGCGGACGGCGCGCTGAACGGCGACGCCGCCGTGGAGTGGGGCACCTGGTTCCAGAACCTCTTCGCCGAGGGCTACGCGAGCAACGCGGGCACGATCGGCAACCAGGAGTTCGTCGACGATGAGGTGGCGCTCAGCTACACCGGCGTGTGGAACGCGCTGGCATCCGTCGAAGCGATCGGCGATGATCTCCTGATCCTGCCGCCGCCCGACTTCGGCAACGGCCCGAAGATCGGTGGCGGGTCGTGGCAGTGGGCGATCTCTTCGGGCTGCAACGACGCCGATGGCGCCCGGCAGTACCTCGAGTTCAGCTTCAACGACGAGTACATCACCGAGTTCGCCGACAACCAGATCGTCATCCCGGCGACGGAAGCCGCTGCGCAGGCGTCGGAGTACTTCGGCGATGACGGTGTGCTGCGCCCGTTCGTGGAGCTGTCGCAGAAGTACGCCGTGCTGCGGCCGGAGACTCCCGCCTACGCCGTGATCTCGACCACGTTCGAGACGGCGGCGAAGAACATCATGAGCGGCGCCGACGTCACGGCGACCCTCGACCAGGCCGTCGCGGACATCGATGCCAACATCGCGTCCAACGACGGGTACGGATTCCAGTAGACGGTGACGGCGGAGGTGGGGGCGCGGGCGACCGCGTGCCCACCCCGCCGCGCTGCTCCACCCGCTCCTGAAAGACGCATCGATGACCGTCACACCTCCGACGGCGGGGGCCGAGACTCCTCGGCGCTCCCTCCGCTCCTTCCGCTCCAGCCGTGGACGCGAGACGTGGGCAGGTCTGGGCATGGTCGCACCGGCCGCCCTCCTGCTCACACTGTTCCTCATCGTCCCGGTGGTCCTCGCGTTCACTCTCTCCTTCACGAATGCGAGGCTCATCTCGCCGAACCCACCTCGCTTCGTCGGGGTCGACAACTTCATTCGCGCCTTCACCGCTGACCCGCTCTTCGTGCAGTCGATCGGCAACACGGCGATCTTCGCGCTCATCGTCGTGCCCGTGCAGGCCGGCCTCGGCCTCGCGCTCGCGGTGCTCGTGAATCGAAAGCTCCGCGGCACGACGTTCTTCCGCGTCGTGTTCTTCATCCCCGTCGTGACCTCGATCGTCGTCGTCTCCATCCTGTGGAAGTTCCTCTATCAGGATGACGGGCTCATCAACTCGATGATCGACGCCGTGACGTTCGGGTTGTGGAGCGGGAACGATTGGCTCAACGACCCCTCGACGGCGCTCGGCGCGATCATCGTCATGTCGATCTGGCAGGCCGTCGGGTTCCACATGATCATCTGGCTGTCGGGGCTGCAGACGATCCCCGAAGAGCTCTACGAGGCGGCGCGCATGGATGGCGCCAGCCCGTGGCGCCAGTTCACCAACGTCACGTGGCCGGGGCTGCGCCCGACGATGGTGTTCGTGCTCGTCACCATCACGATCGCCGCCCTCGGGTTGTTCGTCCAGATCGACGTCATGACCCAGGGCGGTCCGCAGGGCGCCACCTCGACGGTCGTCTACCACGCGGTGCGCAAGGGCTTCGGTCAGCAGGAGATCGGCTACGCGGCCGCGATCTCGCTCATCTTCTTCGTGGCCGTGCTCATCATCGCGCTCATCCAGCGTCGCATCACCCGGGAGAAGGACTGATGACCGCCACCGTCGACAACCACACCGAGACGGGGCGGCCGGCGTCGCGCTCCGCCCGCGCCCCGCGCACGGCTGCTGCGGGCCGCCGATGGGGCACGGCGGCGACCTATATCGCCATGTCGGTGCTCGCTGTGATCTTCCTGTTCCCGCTCGTGTTCATGTTCGTGTCGAGCCTCAAGCCCGACGCGCAGATTCTGCAGGACCTCGACTCTCCGCTCGCCTTCCTCCCCGTCGGTGACATCAGCCTCGACAACTACTTCGGGGTCTTCGACCGGGTGCCGGTCGCGCAGTTCATGTTCAACTCGGTGCTCGTGACGGTGCTGACCGTCGGGCTCGGGCTCATCGTCAACTCGATGGCCGGTTTCGCCCTTTCGCGGCTCGCATGGCGCGGCCGGCTCGTCGTGCTCGCCGTCATCATCGCGACCCTCATCGTGCCGTTCGAGACCATCGCGGTGCCGATGGTCTACTGGGTCGCCCAGCTGCCCACCCTCGTCTTCGAAGGCGGCGTGCTCAAGTACGACTTCGGCTGGTTGAACACCTACGAGGTGCAGATCGTGCCGTTCATCGCGAACGCGTTCTCCATCTTCCTGTTCACGCAGTACTTCTCCACGATCCCGAAGTCGCTCGACGAGGCTGCCCGGATCGACGGGGCGAGCTGGTTCAGGATCTACCGCCGCATCATCGTGCCGCTGTCGGGCCCGGCGTTCGCGACGGTCGCGATCCTGACCTTCCTGCCTGCATGGAACCAGTACCTGTGGCCGCTCATGGTCGTGCAGCGAGAGAACCTCCGGCCCGTCATGGTCGGCATGCAGTACTTCTTCCAACTCAACACCGCCTGGGGTGAGGTCATGGCGTACACGTCGATGATCACGATCCCCGTGCTCATCGTCTTCCTGATCTTCCAGCGCGCCTTCGTCAGCTCGATCGCCGCGAGCGGAGTGAAAGGGTGAAAGGAAACACCGTGTTCGACCTTCCCGACTCGTGGGTATGGGACTTCTGGTTCGCCGACGACGGCGAGCAGTACCACCTCTTCTTCCTCTACGCCTCGCGCGCGCTGCACGACCCGGAACGGCGCCACTACCGCGCCTCGATCGGTCACGCGACCTCGCTCGACCTCGTCGAGTGGACACGGGGACCGGATGCGCTCGTGCGCGGTGACGCTCCTGCGTTCGACGACCTCGCCACCTGGACGGGTTCGACGGTGCGGCACCCGGACGGGACGTGGTTCCTCTTCTACACGGGCGCGAGCCTGAGCGACGGGGGCAAGAACATCCAGTCGATCGGGTATGCCACCTCGTCAGACCTCGTCGAGTGGCACAAGGCGCCGCATCCGGTGCTGAACGCGCAGGCCCCCTGGTACGAGACGGTCGACAGTGGCGCGTGGCACGACGAGGCCTTCCGCGACCCGTGGGTCTTCCCCGACCCCGAGGGCGACGGGTGGCACATGTACGTCACGGCGCGTGCACCTCATGGACCCGTCGAGGGCAGGGGAGTGATCGGCCACGCGTGGTCGGCCGATCTTCGCGAGTGGGAGTTGCGTGAGCCGTTGAGCGTGCCCTCCGACGACGGGTTCGGACAGTTGGAGGTCGTTCAGGTCGAGGTCGTCGACGGTCGCCCCGTTCTCCTGTTCTCCTGCCTGGCGGAGCACTCGATGCCGTCGCGGCGGCCGGCTGCGGGAGGCACATGGGCGGTGACCGCAGACAGTGTGCTCGGACCCTTCGACATCTCTCGCGCCGAACCCTTGACCGGTGACGACCTCTACGTGGGCAGGCTCCTGCGCCGCCGCGACGATGGGAGATGGTTGCTGTTCGCCTTCCGCAACCGTGGTGACGACGGGCACTTCGTCGGGGGGATCACCGATCCGATGCCGGTCGAATGGGTCGAGGGGCGTCTTGCCGTGCGCGAAGCCGTGGCCGGCAGGCGTTCGTAGACTGGAGCGATGCGACCGCTCACCGAAGCCGACGTCCGGGCATCGTTCGTCAACGCGGACGCGGAGGAGCTGCGGATCATGGAGATGCCGCATGACTTCCTGCTCGTCGATTGGGACTACCTCGACTTCTTCGCCTGGTCGGATCCGAATGCGAGCCGCCGCGGCTACGTCTTGATCCCGCTGGAGGAGACGGTCGTCGGGATCGTGCTCCGGGCCACCGAGCCCGGGCGTGGACGATCGGGGATGTGCGACATCTGCCACACGATGCAGCCCGGCAACCAGATCTCCCTGTTCTCCGCACGCCGCTCGGGCCAGGCCGGGCGGCGCGGCGATTCGGTCGGCGCCTACATGTGCGCCGACCTCTCCTGCCACGAGAACGTACGTCTCGCGCACCCGTTGGCACCGAACGAGGTCAGGGCACCGGGGCAGGCCGACCTGCGCCTGGACGGGACACACCGCCGGATGGAGCGCTTCGTCTCGCAGGTCTGGGAGCGCAGCTGATCGCGGCTACGCTGGACCCACACGTCCTGTGCTCGAAGGAGACGCCATGAGTGATGCCATCCTGTTCGCCGTCGAAGAGGGGGTGGCCCGGCTCACGCTGAACCGCCCCGCCCGCCTCAACGCCTTCAACGCCGACCTCGCACATGCGTGGAAGGACGCGACCGCCGAGGCGACTTCGCGCGCCGACGTGAAGGCGATCCTGATCGATGCGTCCGGCCCCGCCTTCTGCGCGGGGGGCGATGTGATCGACATGGCCACGACCATGGGAGCTTCCGGCGCGGAGATCACCGCGCTCGCCGAGGTCATCAACACCGGTATCCGTTCCCTCACGGAATCGACGGTTCCCGTGGTCGCCGCCGCGCACGGCACGACGGCGGGCGGGGGCCTCGGCATCCTGCTCTCGAGCGACTATGCGGTCGTCGGCTCGCGGTCGAAGCTCGGGAGCCTGTACGCGAACATCGGCCTGACGCCCGACCTCTCGGTGTCGGCCCAGCTCGCGCGCGCCGTCGGCCAGAGGCGCGCACTGCAGCTGGTGTTGCAGGATCGTCTGCTGTCGGCCTCGGAGGCGCTCGACTGGGGACTCGTGGCCGAGGTCGTCGAGGGGGAGGATTCCGTGGCCGAGGCCGCCCTGGTGCGAGCGCGTGGCGAGGAGATCGCCCGCTTCTGGCTGGCGGGAGCCGCCGACGCGTACGGGCACGCGAAGCGATTGGTCCGTTCCCAGCCCGAACGCTCCTTCGCCGAGCAGTTGAGCGAGGAGGCCCGATCGATCGGCGCCGCGCTGGAGACTCCGGACGCGCAGGCGCGGGTGTCGGCATTCGCCGCCTCGGCAGCCAAGAGGGCCGGCTGACTTCTTCTGCTCCGCTTCGTGCGGATGGTGACTTTCCCCAACCCGTGCGGTGGCCGCGGTATCCGGCGGTGGGCGTGGCAGGATGAAGGCATCGCCGCTCGACGAGAGGATCGCCATGTCCCAGCCGGACATCACCACACCGCAGCCGCAGGGTGAGAAGAAGAACATGTCGCTGCTGATCCGAGGCTCTCTCTGGATCGCCATCGGCGCTCTGATCGCCGCTGCACTGGTCTGCGTCGTCTGGGTGCTCATCGGGGATCAGGACGGACTGATCGGCCGAGCCTTCCTCACGATCCTCCTCCTGGCGGCCTTCGCGGGGATCGCGATCGCCGAGGCCGGGCTCGCCCCGAACCGTCCCGACTGGCTGCAGCTGGCCAGCATGGTGAGCTGGATCGTCGCGCTCCTCGTCGGCGCCGTCAAGATCTGGCTCCCCGAAGACGGCATGTACTTCGGCGCCGAGCGCTTCTTCCAACTGCTGCTGGTCATCGGCATCCTCCAGCTCGCGCTCGTCCACGTGCGACTGTTCACACCGGCTGCCCAGCGCTACGTCACCACGTTCACACGAGTCATCTACATCGTCACGATCACCTTCCTCGGTGGCCTCGTCGGCATGCTCGTGTTCTTCCTCGCCTTCCCGAACACGTTCGAGTACGGCGCGCTGTACTGGCGGATCGTCGTCGCCCTCACGATCCTCGTCGCCGTCGGCACCACGCTCATCCCGCTCCTGAACGCGCTCTTCGCGCCCAAGAAGACACCGGCCACGCCGGGCGTCAGATCCGCGCCGTCCTGGCCGACCTATGCCGACGGCATCACCCCGCTGCCGGTGCTTCCCGACTCGTCGCCCGATTGGACGGCGTACTACACCGGGTACCCGACGGTCACGGCACAGCAGTCGCTTCCGGCGGCCCCGGCCGCGAGCTTCCCCGTCGTGCCGCAGCCGGTGGAGCAGGCGTACGCACAACCCGCGCCGCCGCAGGCCCCCGGGGTGCATACGATGCCGCCGACACCTGGTGCCGTGGAGCAGCCCCCGGCGCCGAGGCAAGAGCCCTCTGCGTTCCCGCCTCCTCCGCCCGCGCCGCAACCGCCCGCGCCGCAACCGCCCGCGCCGTGACCCTCGCCGGAGAGCTCGGCGAACTCGCGACGGAGATCGCGCGCGAAGCGGGAGACCTCGCGCGCAGACGCCGACAAGAGGGTGTGCGTCTGGCGGCGACCAAGTCGACGCTCGCGGACATCGTCACGGAAGCGGACCGCGAGGTCGAGGCGCTCATCCGCGATAGTCTGCGCGCTGCCCGCGCGGAGGACGGCTTTCTCGGTGAGGAGTCCGGGGCCGAGGTCGGAACGAGCGGGATCACCTGGGTCGTCGACCCGATCGACGGCACCGTCAATTATGCGTACGGCATCCCGGCCTACAACGTCAGCATCGCCGCCGTCCGAGGCGAGCCCGACCCCGAATCCTGGGAAGCTCTCGCCGCCGCGGTCAACGCGCCCGCGCTCGGCGAGATCTTCACCGCAGCCCTCGGTCACGGTGCGTGGTCAGACGGCGCCCGGCTCTCGGTCACGGCGGAGACGCCCGCCGGAGCGCTCCTCGGTACCGGCTTCGGCTACGACCCTGCAACCCATGAAGGCGACCTCGCCACGGTGGCGCGGGTGATGCCGATGGCACGTGATGTCCGTCGCATGGGAGCGGCCGCTCTCGACCTCGCGTATGTCGCTGCGGGGCGGCTCGACGGCTACTTCGAGCGCGGCTTGCGTCCGTGGGACCATGCCGCCGGTGGGCTCCTGGTGTCGGAGGCCGGTGGAGTCGTGTCACGCACCGACGTCGAATCCCCGCGGCCCATGCTCGTCGCGGCAGGACGCGCCGTGCACGACCGACTGCTCGCGATCCTGGGAACGGAAAAGTGAATGATCCATGGCTTTCCCAGGGTGGCCAGGGTAGTGTTTTACCCGATCGTTACTCTCACCACCCGAAGGTGAGAGTTTGAGTTTGCGCCCCCGAGCTGACGCACGACCCGAGAGAAACGCTTTGCCCTTCGAGAATCCCGAGGCTGCCTCTGCGCCCACGCGCCGGTCCAGCCGACTCCGCATCGCGGCCTCCGAGGCCTCTGCGGCGGGAACGACGGGACCCCTCTCCACGGCTGACTCCACTGCCGTTGCCCTCGCCGCCGTCGCTCCTCTCTCTCGTCGCGCTGCTCGCCAGCGCCAGGCAGCCGGCGCGGACGCCGCCGAGGTTCCGGCCGAGCCGTTCATCGCCACGACTCCCGCGCCGATCATCGCCGACGTCCCGGCATCACCGGTCGTCATCGACACCGCAGCCGACTCCGTCGATGCCGCAGACCCTGACACGGTCGCGCCTTCCGTCGAATCGCCGTCACCGGCGGAACCCGTCGCGGCAGCTGCGCCCGAAGATGATGTCGACGAGTTCGAGCGCGCATCCCGCGCCTTCCGCACGGGCTCGGTTCCTGTTGTTCCGGCGTCCGTCCGGACGTCGGCCACGCACACGCCCGCGTCCGCGCCCGCGGAGGCGGTCGAGTCCTCCGAGTCCGCGCACGTCGCGCCGCGCCGTCCACGCAGCATCCGCAAGCTTGTGACCGTGGGGGCGACCGTCGGTGTGATGAGTCTCGCCGGACTCCTCGCCGTGTCCATGACGCTTCCCGCTGAGGCTGTGGCGGCGGTGCAGGGCCGCACTGCGATGTCAGCGACCTCGCTGGTCTCGTCCGCAGGTTCCGACGCGAAGGATTCTGCCGCCGCAGAGATCCAGGCATTCGTCGCACCGGGCGCAGTCGAGAACGAGTCTCTCGCTCGTTCGGATGACTTCAGCACGGTTTCGCTGGTCGAGGTCGCCGCCGAGCAGGGCATCAACTACTCGGGTGAGATCTTCACGAACGACCCCGATGCCGCCATCCAGTGGCCGTTCCTCGTCGGGGTCGGCATGAGCTACGGATACGGCATGCGCAGCGGGCGTCTGCACGAGGGCATCGACTTCGTCCCCGGTGACGGTGCGCCCATCCAGGCGATCGCCGACGGCACCGTCCGCATCGCGACGGAGCAGGGCGGCGCCTTCGGTGTCACGGTCTACATCGACCACGTCATCGACGGCCAGGTCATCACCAGCCACTATTCGCACATGCAGTACGGGTCTCTGCAGGTCAAGGCGGGCGACACCGTGAAGGTCGGCGACATCGTCGGTAAGACCGGCAACACCGGCCGCTCGTACGGTGCCCATCTGCACTTCGAACTCATCGTCAACGGATCGACCATCGATCCGATGCCGTGGCTCAAGGCGAACGCTGGTCGAACCTCGTATTGACCCGCCTCGATTTCATGGGGACGCCACAGTGATGGTATTCTCGTACGGTTGCCCCGCGAGGGCAGCACGCCCCGATAGCTCAGTGGCAGAGCACTTCCATGGTAAGGAAGGGGTCGTCAGTTCAATCCTGACTCGGGGCTCGCAGCATTCTTCTCACACGGATGGATGCCGTGCGGCAGGGTAGCTCAGTTGGTGAGAGCGCACGACTCATAATCGTGAGGTCGCGGGTTCAAGCCCCGCTCCTGCTACAGATTCAAACCCCCGGATTTCCGGGGGTTTTGTCGTATCCGGCCGCCGAGCAGTCCGGGCCGACGAGAAACACAGACATCCGACCTTTCCCTTGACAGGGTCTCGGCGCGCCGACATCATGTCCTGTGGACGTCGTCACGAGGAGAAGCATGCGCATCGCCCTGCATTCAGTGATCGCCGAGGGGGCGATCGAGGATTATCGGTCCCATCACGCCCGGATCCCGGATTCTCTGCGCGACCTGTTCGACGTCGCGGGCATCCACGACTGGACCATCTGGCGCTCGGGGCGCAACCTCTTCCACCTCGTCGAGTGCGACGACTTCGAGGCGACGATGCGCATCGTCGAGGCCTCCCCGGCGAACGATTCCTGGCAGGCCGACATCGGGCGCTTCGTCGAGGGGTTCCACGGTCCGGACGGTGAAGAGGGGTTCACGCCCATCGAACAGGTCTGGGCACTCGCGGCGCAGCGCGCCACCGGCAGCTGAGCACACCGGGCGGTCGCGTGTCAGCGGAAGGGGTTCCGACCGGGATCCGATCGCCGTGGCGGCGGGTGATGCGGGATCTGGATCGGACGCGTCGCACGTGAGGCGTCCTGGAACCGTCGCACCGCGTGCAGGACCTCTTCCGCGGACGAGTAGCGCAACGCGAGCGGGAGGTCGCGCCGCCAGAGCACCTCGACCTCGGTCGGGGCATCTTCGAAGATCGTGCAGACGACGCGGCGGTGGTCGTCCGTCGGGTAGTGCAGATCGTGGATCGCCCAGTCGGTCGCCGTGACCTGCACCAGGCTGAACCTTCGGTCCGGATCGTGCTCCATCATTCTCCTAGCTGTCCCCACGGTGAAGCTTGCGCGATCGGCGCCCGGAGGGGGAGCCCCTTGACAGATGCCCGAGACCTCTTCGGATCATTTTGTGACGTTTCTCGGTCGGCATCCGTCTTAGAGGTGTCGCTGACCTGCGGCCCGCACTCCTCAACGGAGGCGGAGACATGGATGAAGGAGCTCAAGATGGCGAACGTGACTGGTGGCGCCCAGCCCAAGGCTCAGGTCGTCGCACCGCAGTCGGGGACTGCTGCGGGCAAGACGACGATCGAGGACGCGGTGGTGGCGAAGATCGCCGGCATCGCCGCACGCGAAGTGGCGGGCGTGTATGCACTCGGCGGGGGAGCCGCCCGAATGGTCGGTGCGATCCGTGACGCCCTCAACACGACCGATCTCTCTCAGGGGATCAGCGTCGAGGTCGGCGAGACGCAGGTCGCGGTCGACGTGACGATCGTCGCGGAGTACCCGGTCTCGCTCCAGAAGGTCGCGGACGAGGTTCGCGCGGCCATCCACCGCGCGATGGTGGAGCTGGTCGGCATGGAGGTCGCCGAGGTCAACGTGACCGTGAACGACGTGCACATCCCCTCCGATGACGAGGACGAAGGCACGCAGGAGGCGCGAGTCCAGTGAATGCATCGGTGATCGGCGCGGCGGCCGCCGCAGTGCTGGCGCTCACCTGGGTGGCCCTGGGGTTTTGGGCGTTCCTGCTCGTGGCGTTGGCGATGCTGCTCGGAGCGGTCGCCGGCCGCATCATCGACGGCCGGCTCGACGTCCGCGCACTCGCCGAGGTCTTCCGGGGCCGGCGCTCCTCGTCATGACCGACGAGGAGGCGGCTCCGGCGCCGGAGGACGTCGTCGTGGGGACGACGACCATCACGGCCCGTGCGCTGCAACGACTCGCCGTCGGCATCGTGCACGACGTCGCTCGGGTGTCGACCCGTGACGTCGGGGTGCAGCTGGCCGACCGGCGAGGTGCCGTGCGGATCTCGGTCACCGTCCCGGTGGCCCCGGAGCACGGACTGAACCTGGTCGACAGCGGCGAAGAGCTTCGGCGGGACCTGATCGAGAAGATGCAGACGCTGGCCGGTCGTGAGGTCAGCACCGTGGACATCCGATACTCGGGCGTCCGCCGCAGCACGGAGAAGAGGGTGAGATGACGAACGAACAGGCGATATACCGGCGCGTGCTCCGTCGGGAGACGCACGCGCCCCGCACCATCCCGGCTGCGGTGGTCGCATCGATCGGCGTCGTCTCGGGCCTCGCTCTCCTCGCGGGAGGAGTGTGGTGGGTCGTCGACGCGGGCTTCCGTGACAGGGTCGCTCGAGAGTTCGATGCGCTCGCCGCAGGAGCAACGGCACAGGCTGTGCCCTTCGGGGTGGGCGTACTCGTCGTGCTTCTCGCTCTCGTGCTCCTTGCGCTCGCGGTCCTGCCGGGACGTCGCCACCGTCGTGCGCGAACGACCGAGCGCACCGCTCTGCTCGTGGACGACGGGGTGATCGCTGACTCGGTCGCCGAGGCCGTGGCCCGACGCGTGGGCGTCGATCGTGGACGCGTGGCCGTGACCGTCGGCAGGCGTGACGTCGCAGTCAGGATCACCCCCACCAGTGGCGTCCCCGTCGATCGGTTCGGAGCCGAGACGGCTGTGAAGGACGTGCTCTCGGGGATCGGATTCGTCGCGGCTGCTCGCGTCAGCGTGGATGCGCAGGGAGTGATCGCATGAACGCCACGAACCGCCTGATGAATCGACTGCTTCTCTTCGTCACCGGCGCGATCCTGCTGGCGGCGGGCGGTCTCGCCCTCGCTGCGGGGGTGCTCGCCGGCGGGGACGCGCCCCCGTGGCTTCGGCGCCCGGCGTCTGTGGTGTCGGCCGCGGTGGAGACCGCCGCGACGTGGACGTGGCAGATCCCGGGCGTCGGTCCGGTATCCACTGTCGTGCTGCTCATAGCGGCAGCGGCCGTGCTCCTCGTCATCGCCCTCATCGCTTTCCTCGCCACGCGGAGACGCGGCAGGGCGAAGGCCGTGCTCGAGGTCGATGGCGCAGGCGGACGGACGACGGTCGATCGGAACGTGGCCGAGGAAGTGCTGACGGACCCGCTGATCCGCCGACCCGACGTGCTCTCCGCCCGCGCGGCTGCATACCGCGTCGGAAGGAAGCATGCCGTCGCCTTGGCGATCACCGTGCGACCCGGTGCTCCCCTCGGTGCGATCGTCGCCGCGACGGAGAAGGCCGTTCGAGAGTGGGACCACCTCCTGGGCGCCCGCATCCCGATCCTGGTGCATCTGTCGGATCGCCGGTGGCGCGATGCGTTCCGGTCGCCCACGAGGGTGCAGTAGGCGGTGTGACCGCCGCAAGAGACCAACACGCGGAGACCCCGCGTGATTATCCGACCTCGAACCCGGGGTCGCTGAGGAAAGGAGACGCCATGGGCGCAGAAGACAAGATCAAGGCCGCTGCGGAGAAGATCGCCGGAAAGGCGAAGGAGACCGTCGGCAAGGTGATCGACGACGACAAGCTCGTCGCCGAGGGCAAGGCCGAGCAGGCCAAGGGCGGTGTCCGTGACGCGGCAGAGGACGTCAAGGACGCGTTCAAGAAGTGACGGGTACGGGGAGAGGCTCGTGCGAGCCTCTCCCCGATCTCGCGCGGATAGGCGGGAAATGATCCGATCTGATCGGGCGTCCGTTCCGAATTGCCTAGAGGGGCGGATCGAGGGGTGGGGTGGATGGAAGACGAACGCTTTCGCAGGGCGCTCGAGCACGCGGACGACGCCATCGTCGCCGGTCGTGCGATGGATGGGGACGTCGAGGCGTTCGCGGTCCTCGTGCGTCGGTACTCGCCGATGATGCGCGCATACACGCAGCGGATGCTGAACGCCTCAGCCGATGTGGACGACATCGTGCAGGAGACGTTCGTGACCGCCTGGCAGCGATTCGGCGAGCTCGACGATCCGGCGAAGGTGAAGAGCTGGCTGATGAGGATCGTGAGCAGGAAGGCGGTCGACCGCATTCGCGCGACTCGGCCCGCTGTCGACATCGATTCGATCGACAGGCCGGCACCGCTGCACGCGTCACCGTCCGCAGTGGTCGAGGTGCGAGCGGGGGTCGCGGCGCTCGGGGCAGCTCTTCGAGAACTGCCCGACGCGCAGCGGGAGTGCTGGATCCTGCGGGAGATCGGCGGCTACTCGTACGAGGAGATCTCAGAAGAGCTCGGAATTCCGGTCTCGACGTCAAGGGGGCTGCTCGCTCGAGCCCGCAGATTCATGATCGTACGGATGGAGGAGTGGCGATGACCGACGACAAAGAGACGCCGAAGGCCCGCCGGCTCAGCCTGGCGCCGACCGATCTCGACGGGCACACACTCGACGAGCTCACCGACTACCTGGAGGCAGGAAGGCAGCCCGCCGATCGCTCGATCGACGAGTCGCCTGGCTGTCAGCTGGCGCTCGACGCGCTGGAGCGCCTGCACGGACTCGGCGCTGAACTGATCGCGGCGGAGACCGCGGCTGAGCCGGAAGTCGACGAGAGCTGGGTGGACCGCATCCTCAGCGGCATCGCGATCGACGCCCGTGCCGGCCGTCGCATTCCCTTCGCTTCCATCGACCCGGACGTGGACCTCGGGATCACCGAGGGCGCCGTGCGTGGCCTCATCCGCGCCGCGGAGAAGGTGGTGCCTGGACTGCTCGTCGGACGGTGCCGACTCGACGGCGACGTCACGACCGCGAACGCCCCGATCCGTGTCGAGATCGACGCGAGCGCGATGCACGGGCAGTCGATACCGGTGGTCGCCGAGCGGCTGAGGACCGAGGTCGACCGCAGCCTCCGCGCACACACCGAGCTCAACATCGTCGCGATCGACATCGCGATCCGAGACATCCGGGAGGTGTCGTCATGGACCGACGAGCGATGATGACGCCCGAAGCCTGCGCAGAGCTGGCCGCGTCGATCGAGGAGACGATACGGACGACACCGGGTGTCCGGAACGTCTATCGGTCAGGGTCCCTGATCTCCAACCTGTTGCGCGTGGGGGCCGCGGCCCTGGGCGTGCGCAAGGACGACGAACCGATCGTGGCGGTCGCCCCGGCCGGCGACGGCGTCGCCGTCGAGGCGTCGATCGGTGTGGATGAGGACGCCCCTGCGGGCGAGACCCTGCGCGCCGTCCATGCCGCCGTCGCCGCGCTCCTCGCTACGCGCGGTGTGGGACACGACAGCATCACACTCACCGTGGTGCACGTCCAGTCCCGCGTGACGACGTAGCGGCGGATGAGGCAACTGAGTGCCGCTCCCGGCGGGGAGCGGCACTCGGTTGCGGTGCGGCTCAGGCGACCGCGCGCAGGCCCTCGACGAGCGGAGTGGTCGGACGGCCGATCAGGCGGGCGAGCGTGCCGTCGGTGTCGGCGAGCGCGCCACCCTTGATCCCGGCGTCGAGCGCGGCGACGAAGCCGGCCGTGCCTTCGTCGAGCCCGGCGTCGCGGAGTGCCGCGACCTGTTCATCCGAGGAGACCGGGACGAAGGTCACCGGGCGCCCGGTGACCTCGGAGAAGGCCGCAGCGAGATCGGAGTACGTCCAGGCGACGTCGCCGCCCAGCTCGTAGACCTCTCCGATGTGACCGTCTTCGAGTGCGACGACGGCGGCGGCCTCCGCGAAGTCCCTGCGGCTGGCCGACGCGACTCGTCCGTCTCCGGTGCCTGCGGTGAGCAGCCCGGTCTCGGCGGCACGTGCGAGGTCGGCGGCGTAGTTCTCGGTGTACCAGTTGTTGCGGAGGATGACCGCGGGCAGTCCCGCGGCGGCGATGAGCTCTTCCGTCGCCTTGTGCTCCGGTGCCAGGACGAGGTCGCTCGAGGTCGCCTTCGGAGCGCTGGTGTAGACGAACTTGGTGACACCGGCGGCCTTCGCCGCGTCGATGACCGTCCGATGCTGGGGAACGCGCTGGCCGACCTCGGATCCGGAGACCAGGATGACCGTGTCGACGCCGTCGACGGCTGCGGCCACGGAGGCGGCGTCGGTGTAGTCGAGGTGAACACTGCGCACGCGTGGATCGGCGATCTTCGTCGTGTCGCGCGCGCCCGCGACGATCGACTGCGGGTCCGCGCCGCGCTCGAGGAGGCTGTCGATGATGAGGCGGCCGAGGTTGCCGGTCGCGCCGGTGACGAGGATGGTCATGGGGGTCCTTTCGTAGGTGACACACTCGACAACCCCGGGGTGGTGATTCGGCATTCCAATCTGCGGGTACCCACTTTGAAGTAAGGTACCCACATGACGGTAAGTTTCGCGCAGATCAAGGAATCGACACCCTTCGCCTTCGATCAGAACTGCGGCACACGTGTCGTCCTCGATCACATCATGAGCAAGTGGGGCGTCCTGGTCCTGTCATGCCTGTCCGATGGCACACACCGCTGGGGTGCGCTGCGTCGTGAGGTCGACGGCATCAGCGAGAAGATGCTCGCCTCGACGCTGCGCACCCTCGCCGATGACGGACTCGTGCACCGGGAGTCGCTGCCGACCGTGCCGCCCCACGTCGAATACAGCCTGACACCGCTCGGTCGCGACCTGATGGAGCGGATGCTCCCGCTGATGGAGTGGGTCGCCGACCACGCCGACGGCATGCTCGGACGAGACTGAACTTGCGGATTCCGTCGTGGGAGGCGGTCTCTTGCTTCGAATTCTGACGGTTTCAGAAACCCGTTGACGCGATAACCGCGGTGGCCTTACTGTTCTAACATGGCAGCAACGACGCCGATTCACCTGGAACGACCCGATGGCAAGGGTCTCGCTGCGGGAACACTGGGATTGTGGGGATCCACCGTCATCGGTCTCGCCTCCACCGCCCCCGTCTACTCGCTCGTCGCGACGCTCGGATTCGTCGTGCTCGCGGTGGGGGCTCAGGCTCCGATCGCCTTCATCATCGCGTTCGTCCCGATGCTCCTGATCGCTTTCGCCTACCGTGAGCTCAACAACGCCGTTCCCGACTGCGGCACCACCTTCACCTGGGGCACCAAGGCCTTCGGGCCGTGGGTCGGCTGGATGGGCGGCTGGGGCGTCGCGGTCGCCGGCATGGTCGTGCTCGCGAACCTGGCCCAGATCGCCTCGGTCTACTTCTGGTCGCTGATCGGACAGGACCTGGAGAACAACGACTGGCGCGTCGTCGTCGTCGCCGTCGCTTTCATCGCCGCCATGACGTGGGTGAGCTGGCGCGGTGTCGAGATCGGCGAGCGCATCCAGAACATCCTGCTCGGCATCCAGTACCTGGCGCTGGCCATCTTCGTCGTCACGGCGCTGTGGCAGTTCTTCGCCGGGACGGCCCCGAACCCGACCCCGTTCGACTGGGAGTGGCTGAACCCGTTCGCCTTCACCGACTGGTCTGGCTTCACGGAGGCGATCCTCCTCGCGCTCTTCATCTACTGGGGCTGGGACACCTGCCTCGCGCTGAACGAGGAGACGAAGGACCCGAAGCGCATTCCCGGTCGCGCCGCACTGCTCACCACCGTCATCCTCCTCTTCACGTACGTTGCGGTCACGATCGCGGCGATGATGTACGCCGGCCTGGGGGAGGACGGCACGGGACTCGGCAACGAGGCGAACGCCGACGATTTCTTCCTCGCGATCAAGGACGGCCTCCTCGGACCGTTCGGTTGGGTCCTGGTCGTGTCGGTGATCATCTCGGCGATCTCGTCGACGCAGACCACGATCCTGCCGACCGCCCGCGGCACGCTCGCGATGGGGGTCTACCGCGCGCTTCCCGCCAAGTTCAAGGAGGTGCACCCGACGTACAAGACGCCGTCGTTCTCGACGATCGTCATGGGCGTGGTCGCCTCCGTGTACTACATCGGCATGACCTTGATCAGTGACAACATCCTGCAGGACTCGATTCTGTCGCTCGGTCTCGCGATCGCCTTCTACTACGCCATCACCGGTTTCGCGAGCGTCTGGTACTTCCGCAAGGACCTGACCGCCTCGGCGCGTGACTTCTTCTTCAAGGGGCTGTTCCCCCTGCTCGGCGGGCTCATGCTGACCTGGGCGTTCGTGCAGTCCGCGATCGACATGTGGGACGTGGACTACGGCTACACCGTGCTGTTCGGCATCGGCGGCACCTTCGTGATCGGCGTCGGCTCCCTCGCCTTCGGCCTGGTGCTGATGTTCGTCTGGTACCTGTTCCCCCGGTCCAAGCGCTTCTTCCGCGGCGAGAGTCTGAACCGCGACACCGAGGTGATGGTGCCCGATGAGCCCGCTGTGACGATCCGATCGATCGACGGCGGCATCTGAGGATGACGGTCGCCACCGCCGACCTCTACGACGAACTCGAAGAGGGTATCCAGTCGCTCTCGCTCCAGTTCCGCGCGTTCGGGCTCAGAACGGCGTTCGACGGGCCGATCCGCACCGTGCGCTGCTTCGAGGACAACGCGCTCGTCAAGAAGGTGCTGGCGACGCCGGGGCGAGGCGCGGTGCTCGTGGTCGACGGCGGAGGCTCTTTGGAGACGGCGCTGATGGGGGACCTGATCGCCGCGTCGGCAGTGTCGAACGGGTGGGCGGGGGTCGTGATCAATGGTGCGATCCGCGACCGCGTCGCGATCGACGCCCTCGATCTCGGGGTCAAGGCGCTGGGGACGAATCCGCGCAAGAGCGCGAAGCTCGGCACCGGCGAGAGCGATGTCCCGCTCGTGATCGGGGGCGTGGTCTTCCGACCCGGGGCGCATCTGTACAGCGACGAAGATGGGATCCTGGTCGAACGCTGAGCGGCGCCCATCGGCGCCGGGGCGCTTGTCCTAGGCTTGCTGCGTGCGCATCCGGCTCGACATCGCCTACGACGGCACCCACTTCCGCGGGTGGGCGAAGCAGCCGACGCTCCGCACCGTGCAGGGGACTCTGGAAGCCGCCCTGGCCCGGATCGTCGGCTCCGACGTGCAGTTCGTCGTCGCGGGACGCACCGACGCCGG
This sequence comes from Microbacterium sp. IO18, assembly GCF_049099505.1. NCBI lineage: Bacteria > Bacillati > Actinomycetota > Actinomycetes > Micrococcales > Microbacteriaceae > Microbacterium > Microbacterium sp. IO18. The sequence continues at coordinate 1,469,178 of NZ_JBMJAF010000001.1, read as the reverse complement.
AGTGCACGCGAGCGGTCAGGTGGCCCATGTCGACCTCGACGAGAAGCAGTGGTCGCGCATCGAGTCCCGACAGGGCCGTGCGCCGCTGGAGCCCGCCGAGACCATCGCCGGTCGCATGCGGGGCGTGCTCGGTGCGTACTCGGATGTGACGGTCACCCGCACCTCGATCGCCCCGGAAGGTTTCGACGCGCGCTTCTCGGCGGTCTGGCGCCGGTACCGCTACCGTCTCGGCGATGCCCGGACCGGGTTCGACCCGCTGCGTCGGCACGACACGACGACCGTCCGCGGTCGGCTCGACGAACAGGCCATGGACGCTGCGGCGCGCACCCTCATCGGCCTGCACGACTTCGCGGCGTACTGCAAGCCTCGCGAGGAGGCGACGACCATCCGCACGCTGCTCGACTACCGCTGGGCCCGCGACGCCGAGGGTGTGCTCGTCGCCGAGGTCAAGGCCGATGCGTTCTGCCACAGCATGGTGCGCGCGCTCGTGGGGGCGTGTGCCGCCGTGGGGGAGGGGCGGCTCGGTGTCGATGATCTCGTCGTGCTGCGCGATGCGCTCACCCGGACCAGTGAGTTCAAGGTGCTGGCCGCGCGCGGCCTGATCCTCACCGAGGTCGGCTACCCCGCCGATGACCTGCTCGCCGCGCGCGCGACCCAGACCCGCGCTCGTCGTGACGGGGCGAGCGGCTGAGATGTCGACGCCGACCGAGGGCCGGCCGAACGCGTTCGCGGCGGCTCTGCGGGCGGCGATCTCCGAGCGCGGCATCACCCTGTCCCGCCTGCGCCGGCAACTCGCGGACGACGGCAACACCGTGTCCATGGCCACCCTGAGCTACTGGCGGTCAGGCGACCGCCAGCCGGAGGGCCCTCAGTCGCTCGCGATCGTCGAGGGTATCGAGGACCGGCTCCGACTGCGTCGGGGTCATCTCCGTTCCCTCCTCGGTCCGTCCGCTCGGCTCGGTGTGGTCCCGCCTCCTCGACTGCCGTTCGATGAGGAGCGCGAGAACCGGGAGACGGCCGAGACTCTCGCCGCGTTGCGCTCGGCACCGCAGGAGGGGCTGCGGGATCTCTCGACGCACCTCACGGTGCGGGTGGGGGCGGACGGTGCCGTCGCGAGCATCGTGATGCGCTCGCTCGTCCAAGCGACCCAGGGGGTCATCAGTGAGCTCCCGCTCGTCGACGTCGCCCCGGAGGAGACGGATGTGCTGTCCGTGATCTCGGATGTCGTCGGCGGGCGCGTGGATCGGGAGCATCTGCACCCCGGGCGACTCGTCTCGGGAGTCGTCATCGCCCTCGACGACCCGATCACGGTCGGCGACACGACGCTCTTCCAATTCACGGAGACGTTCCCGCCCGGCTACCCGGCACGGCAATCAGCGTGGCATGCGCTGTCCCGGCCGGCCAGGGAGACACTCATCTGGGTGAGGTTCCACCCCGATGCGCCACCGAGCTGGTGCGAGGAGTACGCCGAGACGGAGGACGACTACGTGAGCACCATGCGTTCCGTGCGCAGCGGTTCCGTGCACGCCTCCCGGCACGGATTCGGTCCGGGGATCCTCGGCATCCGCTGGGGGTACGACCGCGATCCGGAGCCGGGGCACAGCAGGGGCGAGTAGCGTGGGACGGTCATGAAGGTCATCTCGTACAACCTCCAGAAGCATCGGGCCGCGGGCGAACTCGCGGCGCTGGTCCGCGAGCACGACCCCGACATCCTCTGCCTCCAGGAGTGCGATGTCCCCGAGCTTCCCGCGCGGATCGGCGATCTCGAACTCGCCGACGCCACACAGGGCAACCGCCTCGGCCTCGCCCTGTTCTATCGGTCGAGTTCGTACCACCTGCAGTCCATCCGCACGCTCGGGCTGAAGAAGTCGCTGCATGACCGGATCGCCAAGCCCGCCCACGAACGCGTGCTCGGTGCGCGACTGCGCGACATCGACGACGGCCGGGACTTCATCGTGGCCTCCTTCCACGCGGCACCGCTGACCGCGTTGAACTCGTTGCGTCGTCACCAGATCCGTGCCGCGCTCACCGAGCTCGCGGCGCTCGGTGAAGGGCTGCCCCAGCTGATGGTCGGCGACTACAACTACCCGATCTTCAAGGAGAACCTCGGACAGGCCGTCCGCAACCACGGCTATGCCCTGTCGCTGAGTGACGACCACACCTACACGCGCTATCGGGTGTTCCGCGGGCACTACGACTTCGCGACGTCGGCCGGGTTCGAGATCGAACGCATCACGACCCTGCCCCAGGGCGCGAGCGATCATCGGCCGATCCTCGTGACGGTCAAGCCCGACTGAGCAGTGCGGTTTGGGCATACCGCACCAGGTGGCGTATGATTTCCCTTTGGTGCCTTTACCCGCGTGCGGGAGAGGGCATCGTCCGAACGTGAGCCCTCCACTGGCGTGTTCCCCTCTCTCCCCGCTCGATGAGCCGGAGAGGACGAACCACCCCGGAGTGGGATTCACGAACTTCTCCGTTCGACACAAGAAAGCAGCACTATCGTGACGCGCACTTACACTCCCAAGGCTGGCGAAGTCCAGCGCGATTGGGTCGTCATCGACGCCACCGACGTCGTTCTCGGCCGCCTCGCCTCGCACGCCGCCACTCTCCTCCGTGGCAAGCACAAGCCGACCTTCGCCAACCACATCGACTCGGGTGACTTCGTCATCATCGTGAACGCGGAGAAGGTCGCGCTCACCGGTCAGAAGCTCCAGAAGAAGCTGGCTTACCGTCACTCCGGCTACCCGGGTGGTCTGAAGTCGGTCACCTACGCCGAGCTCCTCGAGAAGAACCCGGTCCGTGCCGTGGAGAAGGCCATCCGTGGCATGCTCCCGAAGAACAGCATCGGCCGCCAGCAGCTGTCCAAGCTCAAGGTGTACGTCGGTGCAGAGCACCCGCACGCCGCGCAGCAGCCGACGCCGTACACCCTCGACCAGGTCGCCCAGTAAGCGCCGTAAAGACTTAAGGACATACTCGTGGCTGACATCCAGGACACCACCGAAACCCCCCAGAACTTCTCGACGTCGACTCCGGAGACCGACGTGGTCGAGGCGGCTCCCCGCCCCGTCCTCAGCGTCCCCGGTGCCGCTGTCGGCCGTCGCAAGCAGGCCATCGCCCGCGTGCGCATCGTCCCCGGCTCGGGCACGATCACGGTCAACGGCCGCACGATCGAGGACTACTTCCCGAACAAGCTGCACCAGCAGCTGATCAATGACCCGTTCACGGTGCTGAACCTCGCCGGCGCATACGACGTCATCGCTCGTATCTCCGGTGGTGGCCCCTCGGGTCAGGCCGGCGCACTCCGCCTCGGCATCGCCCGTTCGCTGAACGGCATCGACGAGGAGAACAACCGTCCGACCCTGAAGAAGGCCGGCTTCCTCTCCCGTGACGCTCGCGTCAAGGAGCGCAAGAAGGCTGGACTCAAGAAGGCCCGCAAGGCGCCTCAGTACTCGAAGCGTTAAGGTCCACTGCTCCGATGCCGATCTTTGGCACGGACGGCGTGCGAGGACTCGCCAATGGCATCCTCACCGCCGACCTGGCGCTCACCCTGGCCCAGGCGACTGCTGTCGTCCTGGGCCAGGGCCGTACTGCGGAGGCTCGCAAGGCCGAGGGCAAGCGACTCACCGCAGTTGTCGCCCGGGACCCCCGGGTCTCCGGACACTTTCTGACCGCGGCCGTCTCCGCAGGTCTCGCCTCCTCGGGCGTCGATGTGCTCGAAGCAGGGGTCATCCCCACGCCGGCGCTCGCGTTCCTGGTGGCCGACCGTGATGCCGACTTCGGCGTCATGATCTCGGCGTCGCACAACGCGGCCCCCGACAACGGCATCAAGATCTTCGCCAGAGGCGGACGCAAGCTCCCCGACGTGGTCGAGCAGCGCATCGAAGAGGCCATGCACGGGGAGATGCTGCGTCCCACCGGTGCCGGCGTCGGTCGGATCGACCGGTTCTCCGATGCTGAGGACCGCTACGTCGTGCACCTTCTCGGCTCACTGCCGAACCGTCTGAACGGCATCCACGTCGTGCTCGACTGCGCCCACGGCGCGGCCTCCGGTGTGTCGCCGGAGACGTTCCGCGATGCGGGTGCCGAAGTCACCGTCATCGGAGCGGACCCTGACGGCTGGAACATCAACGACGGGGTCGGTTCGACCCACCTCGACAACCTCGCCGAGGCCGTCGTGCGTCTGGGAGCCGACATCGGCATCGCCCACGACGGCGACGCCGACCGATGCCTGGCCGTCGACGCCGAAGGCAAGGTCATCGACGGAGACCAGATCATGGCGATCCTCGCGGTGTCGATGAAGGAGCGCGGCCACCTCACCGACGACACCCTCGTCGCGACCGTGATGAGCAACCTCGGACTCCACGTCGCGATGCGCGAGCACGGGATCACGATCCGGCAGACCGCTGTCGGCGACCGGTACGTGCTCGAGGACATGAACGAGGGCGGGTACGCCCTCGGTGGCGAGCAGTCGGGCCATGTCATCATGAGCGAGTATGCGACCACGGGGGACGGCATCCTCACGGGTCTTCACCTCGTCGCGGAGATGGCGCGGCAGAAGAAGACGATCGCCGAGCTCGCCTCGGTGATGACCGTCTACCCGCAGGTGCTCATCAACGTGCGCGACGTCGACAAGGACCGCGTCTCCGAAGACGAGGTCGTGCAGCAGGCCGTGCGCGACATCGAGACCGAGCTGGGAGACACCGGCCGCGTGCTGCTGCGCAAGTCCGGCACCGAGCCGCTCGTCCGCGTCATGGTGGAGGCGGCCGACGCCGAGTCGGTGCACGCCTACGCAGGACGCCTCGCGGAGGTCGTCCAGGAGCGTCTCGCGCTCTGAGGCCCGTTATCCTTCGGAACCGGTCGGTCGCTGATACAGCGCCCGACCGGTTCTTCGTTCACCGTGAAGACCCCTTCTCTAGGGGGCCGCGCAGATCCGGTAGAGGTCGCTGTCGACGAGCGTCTCGGTCGTGCACGTGAGACTTGTGAGCCGGGGAACGCCTGCCATCGCCGGTGCATCGAAGAGGCCGACATGCGCGCCGGTGAGCACGATGGGTGGGACGGCTGCGCCCCACGGATCCGCGGCGAGCCACTCGACGTCGTTGTCGGTGACCCAGGCGGTCAGCGGAACGACGGCGGCTCGCTGACGCTCCAGGGTGAGCGCCCGAGGCGCGAACGACGACGCGACGTGCACGGCAGCGCCTCCGGCGACGACGGCGGCCAGGAGCGACGCGGCGACGACACCGATGATGCGCAGGACGCCGCGTCGGGGGAGTCGCGCGACAGACCAGACGGCGACGGCAGCGAGGATCGGGAAGAACGCATAGACGGCGGGGGCGGGGTGCCGCACCCACAGCGGCAGCCGCGACGCCGTCGCCCACCAGCCGATGAAGGCGAGTGCGCCGACGAGCGCCGCGAGGGCGTACGCGATCACCAGGCGCTCGGTCTCCGTCGCGGTGCGCCACCGCCGCACGATGCCGACCACGGCGAGGGCGACGGCCAGGAGGGCACCGAGCACGGCGAGTGCCGGAGGCAGGGACCAGGAGCCGGCGAGGGTGTCGAGCTTCTGCAGCACCGTGGTCGCCGCGTCGTCCTGGCCGCCGCTCCGGATGAAGTAGGCGAGGTCGCGCAGGTGCTTCACGTAACCCGAGAAGCCGAGCGAGACCAGGGCCGCCAGTTCGACGAGCAGTGTCGGTACGGCGACCAGCAGCAGCGGCAGCCACGATCGCCGCAGCGTCTCGCGAACCCGTGCCCACCCTGCGCCGTCCGAGAGCACCCACAGGGCGACGGCGAAGGCCGGGAGGACGAGGATCGCGATGAGCTTCGTCTGGATCGCCAGCCCGATGAAGAGACCGGCCAGCCACGCCCGGCGGGGGAGCACGAGGAGCGCCCAGACGATCAGGGCCGCCGCGGGGATCTCGCCGAGGAGGTCGGCCGGCCCCTGGATCGGGGAGATTCCGGCGTCGGCGGTGAAGGCGAGGGGCACGGCCACGGCGAGCAGCGCGGCCCAGCGACCGCCGATGCGTCGCCCGAGCACCGCGAGACCCAGGAGCAGCGCGATCCAGAAGCCCAGCGGGACGAGCCGGGAGGCCAGCACCGGATCGATCCCGGTCGCGAGGAGTGCAGCGACCGGGAGGAGCACGACCGGTCCCGTGGAGATGCGCGGGTCGAACGGAGTCATGGTCGAGCCGGAGAGCGCGCCGTCACTGGCGTATCCGAGCCCGTCGAGCAGATTGCGGGGGACGGTGAGGTTGAAGGCCTCATCCTCCCAGAACGGCCACACCACGAGACTGTGCCAGGCGACGATGACGTGCCCGATCAGCAAGGCGGCCGCGGCCACCCAGAACACGATCGTGCGTGCGCGGGTCATCGCGCGACGGTCTCCGGTCGGTGGATGCTGCGCAGCGGAGCGGACGGCCGCAGGGAGAGTTCCCACGCTTCGACGAGGGCGGTGCGGACGAAAAGGCGCAGGCGCTTCGGGGGGAGGGCGACGGTGCTCCCGCGTCCCCACATCGTGCCGGTGGCGGAAGCGCCGCGGCGGGGGATGCTGTCGACTCGAAGGTAGCGCACCGTGAACCCCGCGCGGGCCTCGGCCAGAGAGAAGTGCACGTGCGGCACCGATGCATCCGCTGGGGTGGCCTCGACCAGGGCCCGCAGGGCTGGCGTGCGGTACGCCCGCAGCGGGGTGTTCACATCCGGGATCCGGCGCCCGGCGGCCAGCGCGATCAGAAGACCGACGGCTCCCGTGAGCACCTTGCGGTACCAGGGGTCCGTGCGCCCGTCGCGGACGCCGTGGACGACATCGGCGTTCTCGGCGTCGAGCGCGGCGAGCAGCCGGGGGAAATCGCGGCCGTGGAACTGCCCGTCGCCGTCCACGTGCACGAGCACATCGGGCTCCACTGCAAGCCCGGCGCGATAGGCCGCGAGTGCGGTCGGACCGTGCCCGCGGTTGAGGGGCTGCACCTCGACCGCGACGTCCTCGACGTCGTCGAACACGGTGGCGGTCCCATCGGTCGAGCGGTCGTCCGCGATATGGAACGTCACGCGGTCGACCACCGGAGACACGGAGTCGCGGATCTCGTCGATGAAGTCGCGGATGCCTTCGGCCTCGTTGTAGGCGGGCATGACGACGGCGAGGTGGCGGAGGGTCACGGGGTCCTTGGGGTGGCGGGTTGCGCGGGGATCAGGAAGTAGCCTAGTTGAGCTATGGATCTTCCCACCCGACTGCGTCGGCTCGCCGGCGTCGGCAGCCGGTTCCTGGTCGTGGGCGCGCTGAGCACTCTCATCGAGGTGGGGGTCTTCAACCTTCTCGTGTTCGTGTGGGGCTGGGATGTCGTCGCCGCGAAGATCGTGGCTTCACTGGTCGCGCTCGTCAACGCCTACATCGGCAACCGGGAGTGGACCTTCCGGCACCGTGATCGGCGGGGGAGGACCGCGGAGGTCGTGTTGTTCCTCGCCACGAACGCCGTCTGCACCGCCCTGGGCGCTGTTCTCGTCTGGGTGGGGGTCGAAGGCGTGGAGGCGATTCTCGGACGAGAGCCGGGCGCTGTCGCGGTCAACCTCGTGAACCTGACGAGCATCGTGATCGTGGTTCTGCTGCGCTTCGTGCTTTATCACGGCATCGTCTTCCGGGCGTCCCCGAAGCCGTGACGATCACTCCGTGACCGCGGCGCCGGCGCGCGCGCGACGGCGATGACGTCGTCGATATGCCAGGATGAGGACGATCACTCGGGCGGAGGCGGGGAGGCCGACGTCCGAGAGACCTATTTCAGGGAGGGCTGACACAGGGGGATGTCGGAGAAGACGATCGCACTCGCGCCACGGCGCCGACGTGCACTGGCCGCGACGGTCGACGCAGGAGCCTGGATCGTGGGCATCCTCGCCGCCGTCGTGCTGCGATTCGAGTTCGAGCCGACGCTGGCGGGATGGGCATCCACGGTCGTCCTCGCGTTGACGGCGGCGGCGATCCAGGTGGGCATCGGGTTCTCCCTGCGTTTCTACCTCGGGCGCTTCACCTACGGGTCGTTCGAGGAGGTGCGCAATCTCGCCGCCGCGGTGAGCGTGCTGGCGCTGGTGCTCGCGGTGGCGGTCATCATCCTGGGGCCCTTCATCGGTGTCCCCCGGGGGACCGTCCTGCTCGCCTTCCCCTTCGTGCTCCTGCTGATGTTCGGCGTGCGTTATGCGGCCCGCCTGTTCATCGAACGGTCGCGCAAGCCGGACGACGCCGCGGATCCTGCGGTCGTCATCGGTGCCGGCCACGTCGCGGACACACTTCTGCACAACGTCACCACCGACCCGTCCTCGCCCATCCGGCCGGTCGGGATCCTCGACGACGATCCGGGCAAACGGCACCTCCGGCTACGGGGCGTCCCGGTGCTCGGCCGCACCGATCAGATCGAGGAGATCGCGGCGCGCACGGGAGCGAAGGTCCTCGTCATCGCGATCGGACGCGCGGATGCGGCGCTGCTGCGGCGACTGACGGACGATGCGGAGGCGGCGGGCCTCAGAGTCGTCGTGACACCGACGCTGAGCAGCATGGTGAGCGGCGAGGAATCGCCCGGGGACGTGCGCGACATCAGCATCGAGGACCTGATCGGGCGCCATCCCGTCGACACGAATGTCGAGTTGATCGCCGGGTACATCACAGGGCGCCGCGTTCTGGTCACCGGCGCCGGCGGATCGATCGGCTCGGAGCTGTGCCGCCAACTCGCCAAGTACGGGCCGAGCGAGCTGATGATGCTCGACCGCGACGAGACCGGCCTGCAGATGGCCCAGCTCGGAACGGCGGGCCACGGCCTGCTCGACACCAGAGACGTGGTGCTCGCCGACATCCGCGACAGCGCGGCCCTCTTCGAGATCTTCCGCGACCGCCAGCCCGAGGTGATCTTCCACGCCGCCGCGCTCAAGCATCTGCCCATGCTCGAGCAGTATCCGGACGAAGCCTGGAAGACCAACGTCATCGGCACGCTCAACGTGCTCGACGCCGCACGCGAGGCGGGAGTGAGCACCTTCATCAACATCTCGACCGACAAGGCGGCGAACCCGACCAGCGTGCTCGGGCACTCCAAGCGCGTGGCCGAGAAGCTCACCGCGTGGGCCGGCGAGCAGACCGGGATGCGGTACCTCTCGGTGCGGTTCGGCAATGTGATCGGCAGCCGTGGCTCGATGCTGCCCACATTCCGGTCCTTGATCGATGCCGGAGGCCCCGTCACGGTCACCCACCCGGACGTCACGCGCTACTTCATGACGATCCCTGAGGCCTGTCAACTCGTGATCCAAGCGGGTGGCATCGGACGGCCCGGCGAGGTCCTCATCCTCGACATGGGGGAACCGGTCCGGATCCTCGATGTCGCCAAGCGGATGATCGCGATGTCGGGAAAGGCGATCGAGATCGTGTTCACCGGCCTCCGCCGCGGCGAGAAGCTGCATGAGGAGCTCGTGGGCGTGCGCGAGGATCTCGAGCGCCCCTTCCACGAGAAGGTCGCCCATACGCGTGCGGATGCGGTCGCTCCCGATGACCTCGACAAGGAGGGCTGGCTGAGTCGTATGTCCGCGCAGCCGCGCGACGACGACAGGGTGACCGTGCATCCCGGGAGCCTGGGGAAGGTCCTCGACACATGAGCGATCGCATCCACATGTCGTCGCCCGACGTCGGCGAGGCGGAGGAAGAAGCGGTCCTCGCGGCGCTGCGGTCGGGATGGATCGCCCCGCTGGGTCCCGATGTCGATGCCTTCGAGGTCGAGATGGCCGAACGCGTCGGCGTCGCGCACGGTGTCGCCCTCAGCTCGGGGACGGCGGCGCTCCACCTCGGGCTGCTCGCGCTCGGAGCGGGCCCCGGTGACGTCGTCGTGACCTCGACCATGACCTTCGCCGCGACGACCAACGCGATCGTCTACACGGGCGCGGAGCCGTACTTCATCGACGCGGACCCGGCCACCGGGAACATGGACGTCGCGCTGTTGCGCGAGGCGTTGCGGAGTCTGCACGCCGCGGGTGAACGGGTCGTCGCGATCGTTCCCGTCGACCTGTTGGGCAAGACCGTCGACTACACGGCGATCCTCGAAGCTGCCGACGAGTTCGACGTGCCGGTGCTCGCCGATGCGGCCGAGTCGCTCGGGGCCCGCCATCGGGGCCGTGCGGCGGGGAGTTTCGGTCGTGCGTCGATCGTGTCGTTCAACGGCAACAAGATCATGACCACCTCGGGCGGAGGCATGCTCCTCACCGACGACCCGGCCATCGCCGCCCACACGCGCTACCTCGCCACGCAGGCGCGCCAGCCGGTCGTCCATTACGAGCACACCGACATCGGCTACAACTACCGCATGAGCAACCTGCTCGCGGCCCTCGGACGCGCCCAGTTGCGACGACTGGACGAGATGATCGCCCGCCGCCGTGAGATGCGTGCGCTCTATGCGTCGCTTTTCGCCGAGGTGGACGGCGTCGAGGTCTTCGGAGCGGAGGGGGACGAAGACGACAACGTCTGGCTCACCTCGATCCTCATCGACCCCGCCTCGACGGGGTGGCAGCCGTCGGAGCTCTCCGCGGCACTCGCGGCCGACGACATCGAGAGCCGACCCCTGTGGAAGCCCATGCATCTCCAGCCGGTCTTCGCCGGGGCGAGAGGCGCGATCTCGGGAGCCTCGGAGTCGCTTTTCGCCCGCGGGCTGACGCTGCCGAGCGGCTCGGCCCTGACCTCCGCGCAGCGGACGCGTGTGCTGGACGCGATCCGTCGCTTCGTCGCCGCATGAGCCCTCGCCGACGGCCGTACGACCTGGTGAAGCGAGGACTCGACATCGTCGCCTCCGCGATCGCACTGGTGGTGCTGTCGCCCGTGATCCTCGTGATCGCGATCCTCGTCGTGCTCCGGCTGGGGAGTCCGGTCCTCTTCGCCCAGCCGCGCCCCGGCCGCGACGGGAGGGTCTTCACGCTGTACAAGTTCCGCTCGATGCGCGCGGTCGATGCGCGCAGCGGACGGGTCAGCGACGCCGACCGGCTCACCCCGTTCGGCGTCCGGCTGCGCGCGACGAGCCTGGACGAGCTTCCGAGCCTGTGGAACGTCCTGCGCGGCGACATGAGCGTGGTCGGTCCGCGCCCGCTCCTGGTGGAGTACCTCGACCGGTACACCCCCGAGCAGGCCAGAAGGCACGAGGTGCGTCCGGGCATCACGGGCCTCGCCCAGGTCAACGGTCGCAACACGATCTCCTGGGACGATAAGTTCGCACTGGACGTCCGCTACGTCGACCGGCGCAGCCTGGGCCTGGATCTGCGGATCGTGATCGCGACGATCGGATCGGTGGTCAGGCGGGACGGGATCTCCGCGGAAGGACACGCGACGATGTCGAGGTTCGGTGAAGACGGTGGCTGACGACATCGTCGTGATCGGCGCAGGAGGATTCGGGCGCGAGACGCTCGACGTGATCGAGGCCGTCAACGCCGACGCGGGCGCACCTCGCTGGCGAGTCCTCGGGGTGGTGGACGACGCCCCCGCCGCGACACACCTCGAACGACTCGCCGCGCGCGGCTACCGCCACCTCGGCGGTGTCGACGCCGCAGAGCGCGTGCTGTCGACGGCCTTCGTCGTCGTCGCGATCGGAGCCCCCGCCGTGCGCGCCCGCGTCGCCGCGCACCTCGAGGCGACGGGCGCGACATCCGCGACCCTGGTGCACCCTCGGGCCGTCCTGGGCTCGGAGGTGACGGTGGGCGTCGGATCCGTCGTGTGCGCGGGCGTGCAGGTCTCCACGAACGTCCGTCTCGGCCGGCGGGTGCATCTCAATCCCGGGGCGATCGTCGGGCATGACACCGTGCTCGAGGACGACGTCTCGGTCAATCCCGGTGCCGTCCTTTCCGGGGAGGTGCGGGTGTCCGAGCGCACGCTCGTCGGCGCCGGTGCGGTCGTGCTTCAGGGGCTTCGCGTCGGCGCGGACGCGGTGATCGGGGCGGCGGCATGCGTCACCCGCGACGTGTCCGACGGTGTGGTCGTCAAAGGTGTGCCCGCTCGATGACAGCTCAGCGCCTGTGCGTGATGGTCACGAGCTCGTTGACCGCGACCACCTTCCTCCGGGGGTACCTCCGGTTCCTGCGGGAGGCAGGGTGGGAAGTGACGCTCGTGTGCAGCGACGGCCCCGGTGCGGTCGAGCTGGCGCACGAGGCCGGTGTCGCGTTCGAGCCGCTCGAGATGACGCGCGAACCCTCACCGCTGGCAGACCTTCGCGCCCTGCGGCAGGTGTGGCGTCTGCTCCGGCGGTTGCGTCCAGACGTGCTCGTGTACGCGACGCCGAAGGCCGCGCTCCTCGGAGCGCTCGGCGGCCGCGCCGCGGGGGTACCGCGCCGGGTCTACGAGGTGTGGGGGCTGCGGATGGAGACGGCGTCCGGTCTGGGGCGTCGGGTCTTCGCAGCGCTCGAATCGCTCACGATGCGCCTCTCCACCGAGGTGATCGCCAACAGCCGAAGTCTGGCCGACCGGGTGGGCGAACTGGGACTGAACGGTGCACGCGAGGTCACCGTCCTCGGAGCGGGGTCGTCGCACGGCGTCGACGCCGTGCACTTCTCGCCCCGAGCCGATGTCCCCGCGCTCGATCGGGACGTCGCCGAGTGGGTGGGGAGTGCGCCGGGACCGGTGGTCGGCTTCGTGGGTCGCCTGCACCCGGACAAGGGGATCGACACACTGCTCGCCGCGTTGCGGATCTGTGCGGACAGGGGCCTGGCGGCTCCGCTGCTCCTCGTGGGCGGGGACGAGGGAGCGGCTCCGGACGCGCTCGCCGCCGCCGCCGACACGCGTATCCCGGTGCACACCACCGGCTTCGCCGCCGACGTGCGCCCACTTCTGAGGGCGCTGGATGTGCTCGTGCTGCCGAGCCGACGCGAGGGGTTCCCGAACGTGGTGCTCGAAGCGGCGGCGATGGAGGTCCCGGCGATCGTCTCGGATGCGACCGGCTGCGTGGATGCGGTGATCGATGACGTCACCGGGATGATCACCCCGGTCGGGGATGCGGGCGCGCTCGCCGACGCGTTGATCACGCTGCTGCAGGACGGCGAGCGGCGGAGGAAGCTCGGTGCGGCCGCACGGGATCGCGCGGTCGCGGAGTTCGCCCCCGAGACCGTGTGGGCACAGCACTCTCAGCGGTGGGCGGGCTGAGTCCTCTCACCGTCGGCGAGGACCTCGTGCACCAGGGCCGCGTATCGCTCCGCCTTGGTCCGGACATCGACCAGCTGCCGTACCGTGTCCGGGATGCGCGCGCCGACCGCACCGCGCACGAACTCCCGTACCGTCGGAGCGACCTCCGTGGCGGTCCACGCACCACGGGCGACCGTCGTCAGCGTCGCCGAGTCGATCCCCTCCAGGTCCTCGTCGCGGGAGAAGAGCAGCGTGGGGATGCCGAGCGAGACGCTCTCGCGCACCTTGAGCGCCGATGCCACCTCGATCCCCTTGCGGTCGAGCGCGAGGCCGCCCAGGGCGACGTCGAACCCGGCGACGGCTGCGCGGTAGCTCGCGGTGTCTTCGGCGATGATGATCTCGACCCTGCTGTCGCGCACTGCCTCGGCGATCACCGGCGCCGGAGCCACGAGTCGGAACGTGAACTCCGGGAGGGCGTCGGCGAGGGCGGCCAAACGGTCGAGGCCCTGCCAGGGGGCGGCGTAGCCCACGGAGTACCCGACGACCGGGCGATCGTTCTGCGGCACGGGGAGGGCGTGGGCCGGAAGCACGATGCCGTTCGGGATCACGGCTCGCGGGCCGGTGATCTCCGCGAAGACGGGCAGGCTGACGAGCGCTCTGGTGACGAACATCGCTCCTCGCACCGCGTGGAGGAGACGAGAGCGGTACAGCCGGTTGCTCACGGCGGCATAGGCGCGCACGAGGCGGCCGGAGGGGAGCTCGCGGGTGTCGTCGGAGTGGATCTCGAGGATCATCGGGAGTCTGCGGGCGATGCGCACCAGTGTGCGTGAGGCGAACCCGTAGCGCACGACAACGGCGGCGGGGTGCTCCTTCTCAAGGTGCGTGCGCAGCCGGCGGGCGTCGAGGAACGCCCGCAGCAGCCGGGGTCCCCGCGAGGGCAGCGCCTCGACAGCGGAGGGGAACTCGCCGGGGAGGCCGCGGTCGAGGCAGACGGCGACGGCATCGAGACCCGAATCCCGGAACGCGGTCAGCTGGGCGGCGGTGCGCTCCAGGATCTGCCGGTGCGATCGGAGGTCGAGCAGGTAGACGAGGACGACCCGGGGAGGTGTCGCCGCGGGTTCCGTCACCTTCACAGCGTAGCGGCGCACGTCCGGAACGACCGGATACACCACAATGGAGGGCGTGAGCGCACAGACTCGGTCGGGCACGGTCCGCAGTATCGGAACGCTGCTCACGGGCAGTGTCCTCGCCCAGCTGATCGGACTCGCCACGATGCCGGTGATCAGCCGGATCTTCACACCGGAGGCGTTCGGCATCCTCGCGTTGTTCCTCTCGGTGAGCTCGCTGGTCGGACTGATCGTCGCGCTGCGGTACGAGTTCGCGATCGTGCTCCCCGAGGGCGACGACGACGCGGTGCATCTGAAGCGGGCCTCGACGCGGATCGCGTTCGCCCTGTCCGCGGTGACCTTCCTCATCACCGTGGTCGTCGCCGTGATGTTGGTGCGGTCGGGAGAGACCCCCTGGTGGATCCTGCTGCTCGGTGGCAGCGTCTTCCTGGCGGGGGAGAGCGCCATCCTCTACTTCTGGTTCACACGAACCCGGCGCTACCGCGTGCAGAGCGTGTCGCGGGTGGTGCAGGCGGTCGTCGCCGCCGGTGTGCAGATCGCCCTCGGGGTGACCGTTCTGCCGGGGGCGGAAGGGCTCATCGTCGGTTTCCTCGCCGGACAGGTCGCGGGCGTCGCCATCCTCCTCGTGTTCGACGATTCACGGCGCCGGAACGTCCCGGCCGACCGCGCGCGCACGCTGAGCCTGCTGCACCGCTACCGGAAGCTGCCCCTGCTCAACGCGCCGAACGCGCTCATCGACGCGGTACGCCTCAACGGCATCAACCTGATCATCGGAGCCGGTTCCGTCTCGGCACTGGGACAGTTCTCGATGGCCTGGAAACTCACGCAGTCGCCGATGGCACTCATCGCGGGTGCCGTGTCGCAGGTGTACTACCAGCGGATGGCGAGCGCCCTGCCCGGTGAACTCCGTCGTGTCGTCGTCTCGGTCACGCGCAACGCCCTGCTGATCGGCGCGGTCCCGTTCGCCGCGCTCGCGCTCCTCGCCCCCGCGATCGTCCCGTGGTTCCTGGGCCCGCAGTGGCAGGAGGCGGGCGCGATCGTGCAGGCGCTGACGCCGTGGCTGTATCTCAACGTCGCCACCGCTCCCTTGTCGAACCTGTTCATCGTGACGGGGCGACAGGGGACCATGCTCGTGTTCGGGATCGTGTACATGCTGGTGCCGCTGACCATCCTCTGGTTCCTCGGCGCCGACCTGGTCACCGCGGTGTGGTGGATGAGCGGCGCGATGAGTGTGCTGCTCCTGGTGCTCATCGCACTGTCGTTCAGCGTGGCGACGCGTTTCGACGCGAAGCGCTCCGAGGCGCCGCCGGCGTGAGAGCGCCGATCGCGGTCGCGGTCTCCTCGGCGTTGCGCTCCGCATCGAACCGTTCCGCCCACACCCGGTGGGGATCGAAGTCCTGCGGATCGGCGAGCACCTGTTCGACGGCATCGGCGACGTCGGAGGCCGTCGCGTCCGGCGGAACCAGGATGCCGGAGCCGCGCTCCCGTCCGACGATCTCGCCCGTGGCACCGACATCGGTCGCCACGGCGGGGATGCCGCACGCCGCTGCTTCCATGATGCTCACCGGGACCCCCTCGATGGTGCTCAGGTTCAGGAACACATCGGGGGCGGCGTCGCGATGGTGGTCGAGGATCCGCTGGACCGGTACCCGCCCCGCGAGCACGACCTCGAGGTCGGGGAGCTCACCCTGCAGGTCGATGGCGCGTGCGCGCAGCGCCGCCGACCCCGGACCGTCGCCGAAGTGGGTCCAGGACACCCGCCGGCCCCGCCGTGCGAGTTCGGCCACGGAGTCGAGGATCAGCTCGGCGCGCTTCAGGGGGATGACGGAGGAAGCGCTCACGACCCGCACCGTCGACCGCGTGCGGGGCCGGGCGGGAGGCGCTGAAGGGCCGGGGACACCCAGCCGTCGCACTTCGATGCGCGCGGGGTCCATCAGGCCGCGATAGTGCTCGCGTGCATACCCGCGGGCCGCTTCCGAGATCGTCAGCAGCAGATCCGCCTCGGCGAGCACGGCCGGTCGCAGCGGGCGGTAGCCCTCACTCGTATCGTCGAGGTCGTAGCGGTGCACCCGCACGGCGACCGTGTCCTCCGCCGTCGTGAACCAGGGGAGGGCGTACGCGATGTCGACGCCCCAGAAGGAGTACACGGTGAGCGGTTCCGACGGGTGTGTGCGTGCACCGAGTTCGTCGAGTCGTCGGGCGATCGCCATCCCCGTGAGCATCGCACGCACGTCGGCCCTGGCCCGGAACCGGCCCGCCCCGATCGCCTGTCGGGTGACCGTGACCAGGCGACCCAGGCGGCGCAGGCTGAGGGCGCCGCGCAGCGCGCGACCGGGAGTGATGCGCCCGATGCTCCCCAGGTAGGCGGTGTCGGCGGGGAGCGTCGTCGGCGGGGCGCCGTCGCCCCAGAAGCTCACGATCCGCACCTCGTCGAAGTGCGCGGCGAGGGCGTCGATCTCATTGCGCACGAACGCCGTGTCGCCCCAGGCATGGGGGAACTGGTGGGTGAGCAGCAGGAGCGTCCGCGTCACGCGCGCGCCCCGTCGGCGTCTGCCGGAAGCGACCCTGTGGCATCCCGTTCCGTCGGCGATGTGGTGCTCAGATACGCACCGATCGCGACGAACACGGCCAGAGCCGCCCAGGTGTGCAGGATCTCGAGGTACGAGCTGTTCATCAGCAGGATCAGCGGCAGCATCAACACTCCGCAGACGAGGGCGAACGACATCGCGCGCTCCGGCGTCCCCGCCTCGCTGCGACGGAGATGACGGGACCCGACGACGAAGAGCGAGAGCGTCAGCACGACGGCGAGCACGAGCATCAGGATGCCGTACTGGGAGAGGAGCTCGATCACGCCGTTGTGCGGGTTGATGATGCGGAACGTCTGACGCACCGCGGGGGTCCCCTGCGCGTGGATCTCGAACCCACCGGGTCCGGCCCCGAAGAGCGGGTCGACGGCCAGGGTGTCCAGACCGTTCAGCGCGAGGTTCCAGCGCGCGTAGAGCGAGGCGTCGACAGGGATGGTGAGCCCGAGGACCGGGATGGAGTACTGGATGTCGCCCCAGTAGCCGCTGACCACGCGATTCGCGAACACCGAGACCGTGAGGACGGCGCCGAATCCGAGCAGCGCGACCACCACCCGGGTGACGAACCTCCGCCAGCGCAGCACCAGCCACACCGCGATGAAGACGAGCATCGCCGCGTAGCCGAATCGGCTGTTCGTCACCACCATGAGCGGGACGGAGCCGACGAGGGCGAGCACGTAGGCCGATCGCAGCCCCTTCGAGCGGGCGAGTGCGTGTCCGACGATCAGGATGGGAAGGGACAGCGCGAGGAACGCCGCATAGTTGTTCGGGTTGAAGAACACCGAGACGATGCCGACGTCGGAGGCGAGCGGATTCACATCCAGATAGCTCACACCGAGGCGGAAGCCGGTGAAGAACTCCAGCACGGCGAGCGCTCCCGTCACGGCGAACGTGAGGAGCCACCCGTTCATCAGGAGCCGGAGCACTCCGCGGGTGAGGCGGATCATGCACAATCCGAGCACGGCCAGCAGCCCGGAGAGCACGGACACGGCCTCGTTGTGGGCCCACGCGGCCCCGAACCGGGTCAGGAGGGTGAGGAGGCTGACGAGCAGCAGGGGGACGGCGAACAACCAGGCAGCGGTGCGCACCGGTCCGACCGGCATCCCCGGGCGGACGTGCATGACCCCGACGACGAACAGCATCGCCCCGACGAGCGGGAACGGGGAGACCGGCCCGACGATCGGCAGCACCGGGTTCATCGCGGCGACGAGCGGAAGGAGGAAGACGAGGATGCGTGGCAGCAGCCCCAGGCGCGGTTCCGCACGCCTGCGGGTGTGTGGCGGGATCGTCGCCGCACGCGGCACGTTGACGGCCGTCGCCATCTCCACCCCCTGCACCGATCGGACCGCCGGTGACCGTGGTCGAGGCGGGTCGTGCGCGTGGATGCGCTACGCGTCGTTCACGATACCAATCCCGCGGGGTGTGCCCCGTCGCGCCCAGGTAGTCTCGCACTGTGCCGCACGAGTCCGAATCCCCTCTCATCACGGTTCTCATGGCCGAATACAACACGGACCCGGACCTCTTGCGGGGCGCGATCGCATCGATCCTGACGCAGACGGAGACGCGGTTCGAGCTCCTCATCGTGGACGACGGCGGCCGGAACGACGTCCCGGCGATCGCCGCCGAGTTCGCGGACGAACGGATCCGTGTCGTCGGCTATGGGGAGAACCGGGGATTCGTCGCCGCGCTCAATGCCGGCTGGCCGCAGGCACGGGGTCGTTTCATCGCACGGATGGACACCGATGACACGGTGGAGCCGACCTACCTCGAGACCATCCACTCCTTCCTCGCCGAGCACCCCGAGTACGCGGTGGTGTCGGGGCAGGCCGTGGAGTTCTCCACGGACGGACCCGCACTGGTGCACGGGCGACCGGGGGAGGTCACACGGCGTTCGCTCATGCGCGGGGGCGCGCCCATCCACGCGGCGTCGATGATGCGCACGGAGGCGCTCGTCGCGGTCGGCGGGTACCCCGAGTACCGCCGTGCGGAAGACCTGGCCCTGTGGTGCGAGATGCTGCTCGCCGGTGAGCGCATGTACATCGTCCCGGAGGTCGTCTACCACTACCGGGTCGAGGCGGCGGACTTCGCGAAGCGCCGGCTCCGCAACCGGGGGGACGAGATCCGCGTCCGGTTGCACTACTACCCGAGGCTCGGCGCCCGTCCGGCCGAGTACCTGCGTATCGTCAAGTCCGTCGTGAGCGGGGTGCTGCCGACCCCGATGGTGCGATGGTTGCGCGCGCGCATGCACACACGGGCATGATCTGCGGGAACGGTCACCTAGGATTTCAGCGTGAGTGAACTGCGCGACCGGTCTGTTCGTGTGCGGGCCGAGGGGCGTCGGGCACGGCGGCGGCGAATCATCTGGACCATCGTCCTCGTGATCCTCGTCGTCCTCGCTGCGCTCGCCCTGCTCGCGGGGAAGCTCGCATCCAGCGCCCTCTCCACCAGGGACCACGTCGCAGCGGCGATGGACCGTGTGGCGCCGCTGACCGCTGCCGTCACAGCCGGTGACGCGGCAGCCGCGGACGCCGAGCTCTCCGCCATGGAAGCCCGACTCGGCGCCGCACAGGACGAGGTCGACGACTGGACCTGGTCGATGGTCGACTGGGTGCCGAGCGTGGGCCCGAACGTCGACGCGATCCGCGTGGCCACGTCGACCGGGCGCTCGCTCATCGCCGACCTCGCACGCCCTGCGATGCCTCTCGTGCTCAGCGGCCTCCGCCCGTCGGACGGCGCCTTCGACGTCGAGGCGATCCGCGAGCTCACCGCGCTCGTCGAGACCGCCGGTCCGGTCGTCGAGCAGCATTCCCGTGATCTTGCCGACATCGATCGTGCGGCGCTGCTGGGCCCCGTGCAGGACGGAATCGCCGGGCTGGATTCGATGATGGCGACGGTGACACCGGTCCTCGAGGACGGCGGGCAGCTTCTCGGCCTCCTCCCGGCCGCGCTCGGAGCAGACGGCCCCAGAGACTATCTGCTGATGTTCCAGGGAAACTCGGAGGCCCGCAGCCTCGGCGGCAACCCGGCGGTGTTCCTGCAGCTGCACGTCGAAGGCGGCAAGATCACGATCGCCGGCTTCGCGAACAGCTCGGACTTCCACAGCGACCGACCGAAGCCGATCATCGATCTCGACCCGGAAGCGGTCGCGATCTTCGGCGACAAGATCGGGCGTTGGTCGCCGGACGTCACCATGCCGCCGGACTTCCCCTCATCCGCGGAACTCGTGCGCGCGTTCTGGGCGGAATCGGTCGGCACCCCGGTCGACGGCGTGCTGTCCGTCGATCCCGTCGCGCTCTCCTACATCCTCTCGGCGACCGGGCCGATCGAGCTCGCGACCGGTGACATGCTCAACGCCGAGAAGGCGGTGCCGCTGCTGTTGAACGAGGTGTACTTCCGTTACGAGGATCCGATGGTGCAGAACGCCTTCTTCGCCGACGCGACGGCCAGGGTGTTCGAGGCGCTGACCGCGGGCCAGGGCAACCCCGTGGCCCTGATCGGCGCGCTGCAGCGGGCGGGAGACGAAGGGCGGCTGCTCTATGTCCCCGTGAGCGAGGAGGAAGCAGCAGTGATCGACGGGACGCGCATGTCGGGCTCGATGCCGGACGACAACGTCGACGAAACCGTGATCGGCGTCTACGCGAACGACAACACCGGGTCGAAGAAGAGCTACTACCTCGACATGGCGATCGACGCGTCGTGCGACGCAGGGGAGACGGGCTCCGTCTACCGGGGGTCGGTCGAGCTGACTTCGACGCTCAGCCTCGAGACCGCCGCCACCCTGCCCTACTACATCACCGGCCCCTACTTCGAGCCGCCGCTCATCAGCACCTACGTCGTGCTCTACGGGCCCGTCGGCGGGACTCTGGACTCGGTCGACCTCGACGGTGTCCCGGCGACGATCCTGAGCCAGGGCACCCACCTCGGCCGTCCGGCGGTGAAGGTCGAGGTGCTCAACGACACCCTGAGCACGCACGTGGTCGACTTCTCCTTCTCGTCGACGGATCCGGAGTCCGGTCCGCTGAGCCTCTGGCACACGCCGATGACGCGGGACACCCCCGTCGAGCTGACCGACTCCTGCCGCTGACACGGGCCGGACGGAAGACCGTGATCGATAGGGTGGGGACCGTGACGATGGATCCTCCTGTGCGCGGACGAGAACCGCGGTGGAGGGTCGACGAACACGTCGCGTGGACCGAATCCGAGGGCCGGGTCGTGGTCCTCCCGCTCACCGCACCGGATTCCCCGCCGATAGCTCTGGCCGGGTCGGCCGGTGTCATCTGGTCGCTGCTGGTCGAACACGGCCCCGTGGGCGAGGACGACCTCGTCACGATGATCTCCGAAGAGTTCGAGCTCGACGCAGAGCAGGTGCAGCCCGATGTCGTGTCGCTGCTGACCGAACTCCGCTCTCGGCGGGCGGCGTCGTGCGACTGACTATCCTCGTCCGAGGGGGTGACCGGTGACCGAAGTGGCTCTGCGCGCGGCGGAGGCGACCGCTCTCGCCCACGCGATGACGGCGCACATCGCTCGTGAGGCCGGCATCCGTCTGCTGTCGATCAAGGGCCCCGTGGCCGACCACTACGGGCTGCGGGCACCGCGCGTCCCTGCCGACTCCGACGTCTGGGTGGAGCCGTCGCGGTTCTCGGAGATGTGCGAGCGGCTCGAGGCGCGGGGCTGGCACCTCCGTGTCGGCCGTGAGACCCCCGCGCTCCTGCCACAGCACTCCCGCACGTTCATCCACGACTCCTGGCCCTGCGACATCGATCTACACTGGATGTTCCCCGGGTTCTTCGCCGATGCCTCCGTGGCGTTCGACGCGGTCTGGGAGACGCGTTCGTCGATCGAGGTGGCGCACACCGCGGTGGCCGTGCCGTCCCTCGCCGGATCCGCCGTGATCGGGATGCTGCATGCGCTGCGCAACACGCAGGATGCCCGGCACCGACAGGAGCGCGACCTCCTCACCACGATGCTCATCGAGCGGTTCTCCGCGTCGGACCGGGCGGAGTTCTCGCGGATCGCCCGGCGCGGCGGAGCGGTCTGGGTACTCCGCGACGTGATCACCCAAGCGGGGCTCGGCGAGGTCGTCTCCGATGCCAGCGAGAACGAGAAGCGCCGGTGGACGCTCTTCCAGGCGTACGTGGAAGACGGTTCGGCCGTCAGCTGGTGGGTGCAGCTGCGCGGAGCCCCGCTGTCGCAGCGGGCGCGGCTCCTGGCCCGGGCGCTCTGGGTGCCGCGCGCGGACGTGCCGCGCAACGACCCGAGCGTGCTCCCGACGCGCGCCGAGGCCTGGCGCTACCAGCGATTGCGGTGGGCGCGGGGCGGGCGAGCGCTCCTGCGGTACTTCCGGCGCGAGCGGGAACGCGAGCGGGTCGACGCGGCGGCTTCGCGGCCCTAGAGGACGTTCCAGCGGGACAGCGGCCAGAGCACGACCGTCGCCTTCCCGACGACGGACGCCCGGTCCACCCATCGCCAGCACTCTGGGCCGGCGGTCGCGTCACCCCGGCAGCGGTACGCGGAGTCCGCGGAGTTCCCGCGGTTGTCGCCGAGCACGAGGTATGCGGACTCGGGGACGGTGACCTCGGCGAAGCAACGCGTCGACATCGGTGTCGTCCCGCAGTCGAGCTCCCCGGGGGAGAACGGCAGATCGTCGACCACGTAGGGCTCGTCGAGCGGCTGCCCGTCGACGAGGACCGCACCGTCGGCGTCGCAGCACTCGACCGTCTGACCCGCTTCGGCGATCACGCGTTTGACGAGGACCTCGGGGCGGATACCCGTCGTCTCGCCGATCCAGTGCAGGGACTCCGAGAACCAGCCCCGTGCGGAGGGGGCATCGGCGTCCCAGCCCTCCCCGGGGCGGAACACGATGATGTCCCCGGCCGCGGGGTCGGCCGCGACGTAGGCGAGACGGTTGACGAGGATGCGGTCGCCCGGCTCGAGCGTGGGCGACATCGACCCCGACGAGGGCTGTCCGACGAAGGCCACGATGACCAGGGCGAGCGCGAGCGCGAGCGCGACGTGGAACCACACGCTGCTCCGCAGGCGGCGCCGGCGACGGGGGGCTTCAACGGTCGTCATCGCTCTCCAGCTCGCGTGGTCGGGGGCTGACCCAATACTGTCAGGGAATGGTTCCACACGCCGGGGGAGACGCCGCGACCGCAGCCGCCACGTCGGGATCGGCGGGCGCCGGCCCGAAACGCCTCATCGTTCCGGACGTGCTTCGCGGGATCGCGATCATCGCGATGCTCGTCGCGCACGCCGCGCCGTTCGTTCCCCACCTGCCGTGGGCGGTGCTGTTCGCCCAGGCCACGCTGAACGCCTTGGCCTCGCCGCTGTTCGCCCTGGTCATGGGGATGTCGGCCGAGCTCCTGCGTCGGCGCGAGGCGAGGGCCGCGACGACGTTGCTCCAGCAGGGCGTGCGCGGCCTGTTCCTGATCCTCCTCGGCGTCTGGATGGCGACGTGGGGCTCGTGGGTCGATGTGATCCTCGGGTACCTGGGTGTGCTCCTCATCATCGGCGCTCCGCTCCTGCTCGCCCGGACCCCTGTGCTCGTCGGGATCACCGCCGTGCTCCTGGTGATCAGTCAGCCGGTCGCCGATGCCGCGCGGAACGTGGAGGGGATCGACACGGCGCCGATCCGCGACCTGATGACGTGGACCGTCCTCGGGCAGAACTACCGCGTGATCACGCTGCTCCCGATGTTCCTGATCGGAGCCCTGCTGGTCAGGCACGGTCTTCGACGCGGACCTCTGCTCTGGGTCCTCGCGGCGGTGGCGCCCCTCGCGTATCTGGCGTGGCCTGTCGCGGAACGGCTGGGCGTGACCGGGGTGCGCACGGGCGACTACCTCGACACCCTGCGGGATCTCGCTCTCACGTTCGTGACCGTCGTCGTGGTGGTCCTCGCGGCGACCGTCCGTGGCGACGGTGCTCGGCGTTTCTGGACACGACTGTTCGTGCCGCTGATCGCCTGCGGTCAGATCGCGCTGTCGCTGTATCTCCTCCACGTCGGGCTCATCGCCCTGTGGAGCGGAGATCACGGGCGGCCCGTCGACAACTTCTGGCCGGGCTGGCTGGTGATCGTGCCCGGGATGATCCTGGCCGGATGGCTCTGGTGGAGGTTCATCGGCACCGGCCCGGTCGAATGGGTCATGGGGTGGCTCACCGGTCGCCGTAAGCCGCTCCTCCGGGCGCGCGACCGGTCGGCCTGACCCGCAAGCCGCCGGACGCACGAAAGGGCGCCACGACCGGCGTGGCGCCCTTCCTCGCGGCGTGCGGCTCAGAGGAGCGTGATGCCGACGTTCTGCGCGGTCGTGTTGTTGCCGGTCACCGTGTCACCCGACACGGTGACGGTCATGGTCTGCTGCGGGCCGCCCAGGAGCGTGGTGAGGAGGCTGAGGTCGAGCAGCGTGTCGAGCGTCGTGCCGAGGTTGATGACGATGTTGCCGCCCGACGGGATCGACGGGAGCGTCAGCGTGTAGTTTCCGTCGGCGCCCGCGACGGTCACGCCGGCGACCGGACCGATGTTCAGCGTGAGCAGCGACGGCGTG
Organism: Microbacterium sp. IO18; assembly: GCF_049099505.1. Lineage (NCBI taxonomy): Bacteria > Bacillati > Actinomycetota > Actinomycetes > Micrococcales > Microbacteriaceae > Microbacterium > Microbacterium sp. IO18. The sequence goes on along the minus strand of NZ_JBMJAF010000001.1, from coordinate 1,444,820 downwards.
TACTGGATCACGGCTGTGGCCCCGGCCGTGGAGGCGTCCGGGCCGTTGTTCGTGATCGTCAGGGTGTTGACCGTGTTGACGGTCGCGACCGGGATGCTGAGCGCGGTGAGGTTCAGTGCGATGGGGCCGCTGAGCGCCGGGACGAGGTCGTTGTCCGCGACGGAGGCGGCGGCGAGCGGCGTGGCGACGGCGGCCGCGATGACGGGTACCGACCATGCCGCGCCCTTGACGAGCGTGCGGCGCGAGACGCCCTTGTTCTTCTGGATTTCCTCGGTCACGTGAGTGCCCTCCCTGTTCGATGCAGATGCGGTTTCCCGCGGTGTCGTGACGAGGCGACACGATCGTCTGCATCCCCCAGGAGCCCCGTCGTGGACCTCAAGCTAGGGCGGTGGAGAGCGGAGCGAAGGGGGTTTCGGCGAACTTCGCGCACCGTGCGCGCAACCTGCGCGACGTGTGCTTTTCGACTGCGCGCAGCTATGCCCGGCGCGTGGCTCGAAGCGCCCGAGGAGTCGCCTGGTACGCCTCGTCGAGCGCTCGCCGCATGCTCATCGGCGAGTGGAATCCGGCGCGCTGCGCGATCTGATCGATGCTCAGGACGTCGTAGCGGCTGTCCACCAGCAAGGAGTGCGCGAGACGGGCGCGCTGCCGGCGGATCTCGGCCGCGACGCTGTTCCCGGACTCCGAGAACACGAGCTGGAGCTGCCGGAGTGACGACTGCACCTCGTGCGCGACCTGGGCCGGATTGAGCGCAGGATCACCGCACTGCTGAGCGATCACCGCGATCGCCCTCTCGCGCAGCACGGCATGCGGCGAACCTTGGCCGCTGACACCGCCGATCCGATCCAGCAGCACGGCGCCGCTCATCTCCATCACGAGTTGCTCGATGGCGTACTGCTCGATCGCGGATGCCTTGTCGTCCGTGTCCAGGAGGCAGTCGATGAACTGCTGCATCGACGTGTCCAGCAGCCGGCGTTCGGTGTACACGGTGGCGTCGGGAGGCAGCGAAGGCACGAAGGACGCGACCGCCGACCGGGGCACGAGTGCCGCGACGAAGCGCCAGGCGCCCGCCCAGCGCAGGCGGCGAGTGATGCCCTGTGCGGCGACGACCAGACCGCCTGCCGTCTCCACCCAGGGTTCGCCGTCGAGTCGCGACCAGAGCGCGTGTGCCTGGACGAAAGCGAAGACCGCGTGGTCGGGGTACGCGGACACGGTGTCGACGTGGAGCTCGGAGGTCCCGCCGTTCGTGCTGAGCAGGATGATCTCGCCGGAGGTGCGCTCCCGGGAACGAAGGCCCGGCCGGTCTCCGATCCGCCGCACCCCGTGCGCAGCGAGCGCCCGATCGTCGATGACCTGAGCGGAAGAGCGTGTCACGAGACGTCCCTCCTCGGGGTGTCAGCGTGTGGCAGCAGTGACTCTGTGATGGTGGTGTTCCTGCGCCGCCGACCACCTCGTCGTGCGACGGATTCCTTTCCAGCGCGTCGATACAGTGGTGAATTGAATACAGGTTCAATCATCATCGGCCTCCTGTCAACACGGACTGCGAATTCGTGTGGCGAGACGACACGAAGCTCGTCTGCATCCCCCAGAGCCTCACCTTGCGAGCCACCGTAGAGGCCTCGCCGCAGCTTGTACGGTGATTGGAGCAAAAGCGCGCACTGCGCGTTATTCCTGCGCGTTCTGTGCTTTTTCGAGACCGGATGTGCCGAGACGACTCACGGGCGAGATCGTGGATAGGCTGGCGGTCATGCCCGATCGCTTCCTCGTCACTGCGGTCGGCGCCGTCGTCGAGATCGACGTCTCCCGACGCTCCGCGGACTTCCGTGCCGTGGCCTTCGACGCCTGGGCCGACGCGCGGTATGACGGGGCAGACGCCCCCGACGCCCCCGATGCCACCGCGGTCGTCCCTGCGGGCACCGGCGATGCCGAAGCGCTGTCCGCGCTCTCGACCGAGGTGACGATGAAAGCCCTGGCGCACCGGCGGCACGATCACGTCTGGATGCTGCACGCCGCCGGGCTCGCTGCGCGTGACGGTCGGGTCGTCGTGCTCAGCGCAGCATCGGGGACCGGAAAGACGACGGCTGCCCGCCATCTGGCACGGCGCTATGCGTACGTCAGTGACGAGACCATCGGCATCGACGATGCCGGCCGTGTCGTCCCCTACCGGAAGCCGCTGTCGATCATCGAGCGTCGCGACGCTCCCAAGGCTCAGATCGCGCTCTCGAGCACGGACCGGGGCCGGGCGCTGCCCGACGACCTCCGCGTGGCGAAGATCGTCGTCATCGATCGCTCGGACGACGGACCCGAAGAGCCCGAGGTGGACCCGCTCGACATCTCGGAAGCACTGGCTCTGTTGGGGCCGCAGACCAGCTATCTCGCCGACGGCCCGGCGCCGCTCCGACGGATCGCCGCGCTGCTCGCGGCGACCGGTGGTGCCGTGCGCGTGCGCTACCGCGAGGTCGACCGCATCGATGCGGTCATCGACGACCTCATGCGCACTCCATCGCGGCCCGTCGATGCTGTCACCGAGGAAACGACATCGCCGGTCATCGGCACCCCGGAGCCCGGCGGTCTCGTGCGTGCGGAGACCGTCGACGCGCTCGCCCTGGACGGTCGGACGGTGCTGCTGCGACGAACGCCGACCGGGGGACAGGTCCACGTGCTCGACGGCATCGGACCGGACATCTGGGCGGCTGCGGACGGACGCCCGCTCGAAGGCATCGTGCGGGCCGTCGTGGCTGCGCACGGGGAGCCCGCAGGCGAGGACGCGCACACGATCGTGGAGCGCGCGGTGCGACGACTGCTCGCCGACGGGGTGCTCAGAGCGGTCGACGCACCCCGGCTCTGAGGGTGGATCCGTTCCGGGGCCGGATCAGTCCCCGGACCCCCGGCGGCGCACACCGGGTTCGGGGGTCGCGACGGCCTCCGCCATGGTGTCGTCGTCGCGACCGTAGCGCTCGTACGCGCCGTAGTACTCGCGGCCGTAGTACGCGGACTCCGCTCCCTTGCGCGGCACCTTGTTCAGCACCACGCCCAGCACCCGGCCCGTGGTGCGGGTGATGTTGGCGATCGCGCGCTGCAGCATGTCGAAGGTGGTCTTGCCGGACGACACGACGATGAGCACACCATCGGCGCCGGCCGCCAGCACCGCCGCATCCGTCACCGGGAGCACCGGCGGAGAGTCGAGGATGACGATCGCGGTCTTGCTGATCTCGGCGAGGAAGTCGCGCATGCGGTGGGAGCCGAGCAGCTCGCTGGGGTTCGGGGGTACCCGCCCGGCTCCGACGACCGCGAGCGGCATGTCGCGGCTCGGTCGGTGGGCGACGTCCTGCAGCTCCGCGCGTCCCGCGAGGATGTCGGTGAGGCCGAGGTCGGGGGACATCCCGAAGATGTCGGCGATGACGGGCCGGCGGAGGTCGCAGTCGATGAGGATGGCCCACTCACCGGCGGCGGCCAGGCTCGAGGCGAGGTTGACGGCGACCGTCGACTTGCCGTCTCCGGGCACCGAGCTGGTGACCACGATCACCCGCGGGGGGTTGTCGACGTCGATGAACTGCAGATTCGTGCGCAGCTCGCGCATCGACTCGATCGTGTGGTGCGAGACCCCGTGCTGGGCGTCCAGGGAGAAATCGATCACCTGACGTTCGTCCGACATCGTCTTCTCGAGCGGAAGCGTTCCGATCACCGACACCCCGGTCTCGCGTTCGATGTCGCGCGGGTGCCGCACGCGGCGATCGACCGTGTGCCGGATGAAGGCGTAGATGAGGCCGGCGGCGAGGCCGACGAACGCGCCGATGATCACGGTCAGCCGGGTGTTCGGGGACGACGGAGCGGTGGGCAGGCGCGCCGAGTCGCCCACGATGAGCGTGACCGCCGCCGGTGTGGACGCCGTCCCGCCCTCGAGCGTCTCGATCTCCGCAGCCATGCCGCGCATCCAGGCCTCGGCGAGAGCTTGCGCCTCCTCCGGAGTCGGGCCGGTCGCGGTGACCATCAGTGCCGTGGTGTCGAGCGGGTTGGTGACCGAGACCCGGTCCACGAGCTCTTCCGGCGACTCTTCCAGCGAGAGCTCATCGATCGCGTGCTCCGCGACGGCCCGCCAGGAACCCAGGTTGAGGTAGGACTTCACCCTGCTCTGGGCGAGCTGGTTGCCCACGAGCGCTGCGCCGCTGGTGCCGTCGCCGCCGACCGACGTGACGATTCCGGTCGTGTCGGCGGAGTACACCTTCGGTTGCAGGGCACTCCAGCCGAAGGCCGCTCCGGCTCCGACGACGGTCGCGATCAGGATCACGATCCAGTGGGCGCGCAGAATCCGGATGTAGTCGCTCAGTTCCAACTCTTGATCCCCTCACACATCCCGTGGGGAAGGCGGGATGCACATATGAGAAAGAGCATACGGGGCCGCACGGTCCTGTGCGGAGGGCACGCTCAGTCGATCGCGATGCGCACGAGCCGTTCGACCTCGTCGATCCCGGGCAGGAGCTGCGCGCTCGACCGCGCGTAGGTCTCGGCGGAGCGGCGATAGGGGTCGATCACATCGTCGTCCTCCGTGCCCGCCGTCAGGGGTCCGCGCTCCGCGGACAGCAGGCCGAGCACCGCGGCGAAGCGGGCGCGGGGTGTCTCGCCGGCGGACTCCGCGGCCGCCCGGGCCTGCTCCGGGTCCACGATCCTGCTCCATCGGGCGAGCTCCCGCGCGGTGAAGGTGCGACGCACGCGGCTGGGCATCATCCGCACGGCGTGGGCGGAATGCTCCCTGGCCATGGTGAGCACCAGGTCGGCGTCGCGCAGCAGCGGCTCCCGGAGATACCGGGCGCGGTGAGCTGCGGCGTCCTCCGCGCGCGCCCCGGCTTCCACCGCGAGGGCCTGCGCGGGTTCGGTCATCGCATGATCGACGAGGGCGTGCGTTCCGGCGCTGTGCACGCGCACTCCCAGAGGCTCGAGGCGGGCGCGCAGCAGCACTTCGGCCAACGGGGACCGGCAGATGTTTCCCGTGCACACCGTGAGGATCGTGAGCGGTCCCTCCTGGTCGCCCTCGCCGCCGAGCGAGCCGCCGAGGAAAGGGGCGGCACCGAAGGGGAGGGGAGCTGCGGCGGACTGCTGCCGGCGCCAGCTCCGGCGACTCATCGCGGTGGGCGGGTTCTCCTCGCCTCGCCCGCTCACGACGCCGCCCTCGCATCCGCGCCGCGACGAGCGCTCGCGCCCAGGCGCACGAGGAGAACGGCGAGCACGCCGCCGAGCAGCGTGCCCGCGGTGTTCGCGATCACGTCGCTGAGCGTGGGGAAGCGGGAGGGCATGAAGCCCTGCACCGACTCGATCACCGCACTCATCAGTGCGCCGATGACGACGACCTGCCAGAGTCGCAGACGCGGCAGCGCGAAGGCGAGCAGCAGACCCACGGGCACGAACAGTGCGACGTTCGCGAGCACCTCCAGCACCACGGCACTCGGGCGGTACGGGGCGATGCCCGCGTCGGCGACCCACCGGGCCATGATGCCGACCAGACCGGTGACCTTCTCGGAGACCGTCGCCGGCAGCCAGACGGTGAACCCCACGAAGAGGAGGTAGCCGACGAGCGCCACCCGTGCGATCAGCACTCCGCCGGGGACGGGGGCGAGGCGGGGGGAAGGCATGCCGTCATGGTAGCCGCGGCGGCTCCTCGACGTTCTCCGCGTCGATCGGGGTCCCGTTCAGATGCTCGATGTAGCGGAGCAGCACTCCCTCGCGCAGCGCCCACGGCGACACTTCGAGCTCCTCCAGTTCGAGCGCGGTCATCGCCACGTGCAGCGACACGGCTGCGGCCACGATCTGGAAGGTCCGGTCGGGGGTGATCCCCGGCAGTTCCTGTCTGGCCGACGCGGGAAGGCGCGCGAGCCGGGGAATCCACGAGCCGAGCGACGCCCGCGGCAGCAGCATGCGTTCGCTCCCCGACCATCCCGGCGCCGGATAGCCGACCAGGCGGGCGAGCGAGCGGATCGCCTTCGAGGAACCCACCACGTGATCGGGACGGGGGAGGGCGACGAATCGGGGCAGCACGGTCGCGATGGTCGCCTCCGCGTGCGCGCGCAGTCTCTCGACGTCCGCCTCGCCGGGCGGGTCGTTCGGGAGGTACTGCACCGTCATGCGCCCGGCTCCGAGGGGCACGGACGCGGCGGCGTCGGGCATCTCCTCCGCTCCGGCCGCGATCTCCAGAGAGCCGCCGCCGATGTCGAGCAGCAGCAGCTGTCCGGCCGACCAGCCGAACCAGCGCCGCACGGCGAGGAAGGTCAGCTCCGCCTCGGTCTCGCCGTCGAGCACCTGCAGGGGTTGCCCCAGAGCGGCCTCGATGCGGGCGATGACCGCCGCGCCGTTGCGGGCGTCACGCACCGCGCTGGTCGCGGTGGCCAGGAGGGCGTCGACGCGCTCGGCCTCGGCGACGCGGCGGGCCTGAGCGACCGCGGTCTCGAGCGCCTGCACGCCCTCCTCCGAGATCGCGCCGTCGGGTGTGAGGTAGCGCATGAGGCGCAGCACCGTCCTGTCGCTCGTCGTCGCGAGCGGACGTCCACCGGGGCGGACGTCCGCCGCCAGCATGTGAACGGTGTTTGATCCGATGTCGAGGACTCCCAGGCGCACGGAAAGAGACTACTCGCGCCCGGATACGATGTACTGCGTGACCACCGTCGACCCCACGCTGCCGCTGTCGCCCTATCGGGAGATCGGGCGCGCGGAGTGGGCGCGTCTCGCCGCCGGGCTCGATCAGCCGCTCACCGAGACCGAGGTCGTCGAACTCCGCGGTATCGGGGATCGACTGTCCCTCACCGAGGTGCGCGAGGTGTACCTGCCGCTGAGTCGTCTGCTCAGCCTGTACGCGACGGCGACGAAGCGTCTGGGCGCCGCCACCTCGTCGTTCCTGCAGGAGGACGACACGACGACGCCCTTCGTCGTCGGCGTCGCGGGCTCGGTCGCGGTCGGCAAGTCGACGATCGCCCGTCTGCTGCGCGAGCTGATGAGCCGCTGGCCCGGCACCCCGCGAGTGGAGCTGGTCACCACCGACGGCTTCCTCTACCCGAACGCCGAACTCGAACGCCGCGGCATCATGGACCGCAAGGGCTTCCCGGAGTCGTACGACCGGCGTGCGCTGATCGAGTTCCTGACCGAGGTGAAGAGCGGCGCCACCGAAGTGCGCGCGCCCTTCTACTCCCACATGCGCTACGACATCGTCCCCGACGCGAACGTCGTGGTGCGTCGCCCCGACGTCGTCATCGTCGAGGGGCTGAACGTGCTGCAGCCGCCGCCCGCCCCGAACGACGTCGCGGTGAGCGACCTGTTCGATTTCTCGATCTTCGTCGATGCCGAGACCTCGCACATCGAGAAGTGGTACGTCGATCGCTTCCTCGCCCTGCGGCAGGCGGCGTTCAGCAACCCCTCGTCCTATTTCAACGTGTTCGCGCATCTCACCGACGAGGAGGCGATCACGACCGCCCTCGGGTATTGGAACGAGATCAACATGCCCAACCTCGTCGAGAACGTGATGCCCACGCGTCACCGCGCGCGACTCGTGTTGCGCAAGGGCGCCGACCACGACGTCGAGAGCGTGCTGCTGCGCAAGCTCTGAGGAGTACGCCGACCGAAATATTGTTCGGACGACTCGCAAAAATCCCGGCTTACTCTTGTTCGCATGTGTGGAATCGTCGGATACGTGGGCCCGCGCCCCAGCCAGGACATCCTTCTTGCCGGCCTCGCTCGCCTCGAGTACCGCGGCTATGACTCCGCGGGCGTCGCCGTGATCGACGGTGACGGGTCCCTCGGCATGCGGAAGAAGGCGGGCAAGCTCGCGAAGCTGCGCGACTCGCTGGCCGATGCGCCGCTCCCCGACGGGTCGACCGGTATCGGTCACACGCGCTGGGCGACGCACGGCGGACCGACCGACGTCAACGCCCACCCGCACCTGGCGGACGACGACAGGCTCGCCGTCATCCACAACGGCATCATCGAGAACTTCTCGGCCCTGCGTGAAGAGCTGCTCGCCGACGGTGTGGTGTTCCGCAGCGAGACCGACACCGAGGTCGCAGCCGCTCTGCTCGGGCGTGAGTACGCCGGCAACGGCGGAGACCTGCAGCTCGCCTTCCGCAACGTCGTGAACCGCCTCGAGGGGGCGTTCACGCTTCTCGCGATGCACCAGGACCACCCGGGCCTCGTGGTCGGCGCCCGCCGCAACTCGCCGCTCGTGATCGGTCTCGGCGAGGGCGAGAACTTCCTCGGCTCCGACGTGGCCGCCTTCATCGAGCACACGCGCAAGGCCTTGGCGATCGGCCAGGACCAGATCGTCTCGATCACCCCTGACTCCATCAGCGTCATCGACTTCGCCGGCACCCCGGTCGAGCCCGAGCCCTTCGACGTCTCGTGGGACGCCGCCGCCGCCGAGAAGGGCGGATGGTCGAGCTTCATGGCCAAGGAGGTCTCCGAGCAGCCCGAGGCCGTGGCGAACACGATCCGCGGCCGCATCCAGGACGGCCAGGTCGTCATCCCCGAGCTCGACGGCCTCGACGACCTCTTCACCGGGATCAACCGCGTCATCATCACCGCGTGCGGCACGGCTTCGTATGCGGCCCTCGTCGGCAAGTATGCGATCGAGCAGTGGGCGCGCGTCGCGGTCGACGTCGAGCTCGCGCACGAGTTCCGCTACCGCGATCCGGTGATCGGCGCCGACACCCTCGTCGTGTCGATCAGTCAGTCGGGCGAGACCATGGACACACTGATGGCCGTGAAGTACGCCCGGGAGCGAGGCGCCCGCACGCTCTCGATCTGCAACACCCAGGGTGCGACCATCCCGCGCGAGTCGGACGCCGTCGTCTACACCCACGCCGGCCCCGAGGTCGCGGTCGCCTCGACCAAGGCGTTCTCGGCGCAGATCACCGCCCTGCTGCTGCTCGGACTGCACATGGGGCGCGTGCGCGGCACCGTGGCCGACGCCTCAACCGACGTCGCGGAACTCACCGAGCTGCCCGCGAAGATCGCCGAGGTCCTCGAGAGCGAGCAGGAGCACGTCACCCAGCTCGCCGGATGGATGGCCGACACCCGCTCGGTGCTGTTCCTCGGTCGCCACGTCGGCTTCCCGATCGCCCTCGAAGGTGCGCTCAAGCTCAAGGAGATCTCCTACATCCACGCGGAGGGCTTCGCCGCGGGCGAGCTCAAGCACGGTCCGATCGCTCTGATCGAGCCGGGGCAGCCGGTGTTCGTGCTGGTGCCCTCCCCGCGTCACTCCGCGCTCGTGCACTCGAAGGTCGTCTCGAACATCCAGGAGATCCGTGCTCGCGGTGCCCGGGTGATCGTGGTGGCCGAAGAGGGCGATGCGGCCGTGCTGCCGTTCGCCGACGAGGTCATCCACATCCCGCTCGCCGGAGCGATGTTCGAGCCGCTGCTCTCGGTCGTGCCGCTGCAGATCTTCGCGATGGCGCTCGCGACCGCGAAGGGCCTGGACGTGGACCAGCCCCGGAACCTCGCGAAGTCCGTCACAGTCGAGTAAGACCGGCTTCGAATCACGCGGATGGCTCCGTTTCCACCGGAAACGGAGCCATTCGCGCGACATCAACCGGATGCATGCTCGATAGGCTGAACGGATGATCATCGGCACCGGCATCGACCTCGTGGACATCCCGCGGTTCGAGCGCACGATGACCCGGACCCCTCGCCTCCTGGAGCGGCTCTTCGCCCCGTCGGAGCGCCCGCTGCGTCTTCCTTCCCTGGCGGCGAGGTATGCGGCCAAAGAGGCGCTGATCAAAGCACTCGGCGGCTCGGACGGGGTGCACTGGACCGAGATCGAGATCGCCTCGGAGGCGTCGGGTCGTCCGCACTTCGTCCTCTCCGGCTCGACGGCCGCGGTCGTCGAGGAGCGCGGCATCCGCACCCTGCATCTGACCCTCACCCACGACGCGGGCCTCGCTGCCGCGTTCGTCGTCGCAGAAGGAGCGCCGCTGTGACCGTCCCGTTCCGTGAGGCGACCATCGACCTCGATGCCGTCGCCGACAACGTGCGGCACTTCCGCCGCCTCACCGGCGTCGAGGTGATCGCGGTCGTCAAGGCCGGCGCCTACGGGCACGGTGCTGCCGCGACCGCCGTCGCCGCGCTCTCCGCCGGAGCGACACGCCTCGGCGTCGCCGAGATCCCCGAGGCCCTCGAACTGCGCAGGCAGGGCGTGCACGCGCCGATCATGGCCTGGTTGCACGCGCCGGGCGAGCGGTTCGAGCACGCCGCGGCCCAAGACGTGGAGATCGGTGTCTCCTCCTTCGATCAGCTCGAAGCCGCCGCCGCCGCTGCCGCCGTCGATCGTCCGGTCGGGGTGCACCTCAAGTTCGAGACGGGGCTGTCGCGCAACGGCATCGCTCCGGCCGACTGGGGGCGGGTGCTGGCCGAGGCCGCGCGTCTGGAGCGGATCGGACGACTGCGTATCGTCGGCCTCTTCAGCCACCTCTCCAACACCTCCGCGGAGGACGACCGGGCCGCGCTGGCGAAGTTCGAGGAAGGTGTCGCCGCGGCCGCCTCTTTCGGTATCCGCCCCGAGATCCGGCACATCGCCGCCACCGCCGCAGCGATCGACCTGCCCGAGATGCGGCTCGATGCCGTGCGCATCGGCATCGGGCTCTTCGGCCTCTCGCCGTTCGACGACCGCAGCTCCGCCGAGCTCGGTCTGCGTCCGGCGATGACTCTGCGCGGAGCGATCGCCGCGGTCCGCCGGGTGCCCGCGGGCACGGGTGTCTCCTACGGCTACGCCCACCGCACGGATCGCGACACGACGCTGGTGCTCGTGCCCCTCGGATACGCCGACGGCGTGCCCCGGAACGCCTCGGGCAGGCTCCCCGTCTCGATCGGCGGACGGCGGTTCGTGAACGTCGGGAGGATCGCGATGGATCAGTTCGTCGTCGACGTCGGTGACACGCCGGTCTCGGTCGGGGACGAGGTGGTCCTGTTCGGCGATCCCACCCTCGGTGTGCCCTCGGCGGCGGACTGGGCCGCGGCCGCCGACACCATCAACTACGAGATCGTCACGCGCATCGGTCCCCGGGTGCCGCGGAGGACGTCGTGAGCGTGGACCCCGCTTTCCTCGGCAGACGGGAGATCGCGACGTCCGAGGAGATGGAGCAGCTCGGCTTCCGGATCGGTGAGCAGCTGGAGGCGGGCGACCTGCTCATCCTCACCGGACCGCTGGGCGCCGGGAAGACGACGTTCACCCGTGGTCTCGCCGAAGGGCTCGGTGTGCGCGGACCCGTGCAGAGTCCGACCTTCGTGATCGCCCGCACCCACCCCTCGCTGGTCGGGCATGCGCCGCTCGTGCACGTCGACGCGTACCGACTCGGATCGGCGGCGGAACTCGAGGACCTCGACCTCGACCTCGAGCGCTCGGTAGTGGTGATCGAGTGGGGGAGGGGGATGGCCGAGGATCTCGCGGACGCGTGGTGGGACATCGAGCTCGAACGACCGGTCGGCGTCTCCGAACTCGACTCCGGGGAACTCGACCCCTCGGATCTCGATGCGGATGCCCCACGGATCGTGACCATCGTGCGCGAGGGGACCCCATGAGTGCGGCGACGTCCCCCCTCGTCGCCGTGATCATCGACGACGACCCGGGCGTCCGCTCGCTCCTGGACGAGGTGTTCCTGGCCGCCGGCTTCGAGACCTTCCTCGCAGGTTCCGGCCCGGACGGGATCGCGGCCGTCGAGCAGCATCGCCCGGTGATCACCACCCTCGACATCAACCTGCCGGGGATCGACGGCTTCGAGGTCGCGCGACGGATCCGGCAGGTCAGCGACACCTTCATCATCATGCTCTCGGCTTTGTCGGACGAGTCCGATGTGGTCCTCGGTCTGACCTCCGGAGCGGACGAGTACCTCGTGAAGCCGTTCCGGCCCCGTGAGCTGCGTGCGCGCATCCAGGCCCTGCTGAGGCGCCCGCACCCCGCGGCCCCGCCGCCGGCCACCGAGTCACGCCCAGCGACTGCAAGCGAGCCGTCCGCCGACGGTGCGACGGTGCTGACGTGGCGGGGCCGGGTGCATCGCGACCTCAGCCTCGATCTGGACACACGGCTGGTGCTCGTCGGCCAGAAGCGCATAGATCTCACCCCCACGGAGTTCGACCTGCTCGCGGCGATCCTCGAGGCGAACATCCGGGTGTCCAGCAAAGCGGAGCTCGCGCGCGGACTGCGGGGAGCGCCACCGGGGTCGAACGATTACGTGAGCGAACCGGACAAGCGGGCGATCGAGACCCACATCGCGAATCTGCGGCGGAAGCTGGGTGACAGCTCGGCGAACCCGCGCTACATCGAGACCGTGCGCGGAGTCGGTTACCGCCTGACTCCCGCTGATGACACGGGAGGCTGAACCGGGGCGGGGCCGCGGCTCCCCAGCCGCGCCCCCGGCGCCTGCGAATCCCCACTCGCGTGGCCCCGGCGTCTGCGTTGTTCCCCAGTCGCAGTATCGGCCCCACTCAGAATGCTAGGGGTGCACGGCCGCCTGAAGAGCGGGCTCGACGGATCTTTGAGTAATCTTGCGGGAAACCTGAGCTTCGAGCGGAAAGGCGAGCGTCGATGATCCGCACCGTGTCGATCTGGCGCTGGCAACTGGTCTTCACCGGCAGTGTGGTCGCGATCGTCGTGATGGTCACGGCCTTCAAACCCGAGACTTTCGCCAACACCTTGGTCGTCGCGGGGGCCGTGCTCGTCCTCGTCACCAGCGTGCTCACGCTGGCCGTGCCGTGGCACCGTCTGCCGCGCTCCGCCGCCGCCGTCGTGCCACTCCTGGATGCGCTCGCGATCGGCTTCACCACCAATGCGCCGGGCCTCCGCCTGGGGTTCCTGTGGGTCTTCCCCATCGTCTGGCTGGCCACGTACTTCACCCTGCCGTGGGTGTTCGGCGGCATCGTCTTCATCAGCGCCACCCTCGTGCTCTTCGCCGAGCAGAGCGGCTCGCCGGCGGACATCCTGCTGCGACTCCTCACGCTCGTCATCACCCTGGGGTTCCTCGGCGTGACGGTGCGGATCGGTGCGCAGCGCTCTCGGGCGGCGCGGCGGCTTCTGCAACGTCGTTCCGAGCAGGTCAATCGTGCCGCGGTGCGAGCGGAGGCGAATCAGCGGCGGGTGATCCAGATCGTCGACGCTCTGAGCGTCGCCCTCGTCGTCGTCACGGCGGGAGGGCGCATCCTGCAGATGAACGACGCGTACCGTGCGCTCTACGGCCGCGACCGCTTCGGCGCGGAGCTCTCCACGGCCGCCGTCGAGTACGACGCCCGACGGGGCGTCGCGCTGCCCCCCTCCCGCACCTGCCTCGCCCGCGCCGCCGGCGGAGAGGAACTCGATGCCGAGCGCGTATGGCTGTTCGATGGCGCGGGACAATGGCGGGCCCTCGAGGTGAGCACGCAGCCGATGGCCAGCGCCGGCGAGGGCGAGGCGATCACGCTGGTCGTGATCGACGACGTGACCGCGCGGCTCGAGGTCGACGAGGAACGCCGGGCCTTCAACGCCATGATCTCGCACGAGTTGCGCAACCCCCTCACCGCGATCGTCGGCCACGTGGACCTGCTCCGTGAGCGCGAAGACCTGCCGGGGCGGGTGCCTGCACAGCTCGAGATCATCGCGAACGCGGGTGAGCGCATGCACGACCTGGTCACGAGCATCCTCCGGCAGACGAGTCACACCGCCCAGGATCCTTTCGAATCCGTGGATCTGCGTGAGGTCGTCGAATCGGCGGCGGCATCGTACGCTCCCGTCATCTCGAGCAACAGGCAGACGCTGCGGGTCGAAGGCGCCGAGAGCCTGGTCATCTCGGGCGACGCCTTCCGGCTGCGGCAGGTCGTCGACAACCTGCTCAGCAACGCCGCGAAGTACACCCCGGCGGGCGGACACATCGGTATCGACCTCGACACGATGGCGGGCGACCAGGCGGTGGTCACGATCATCGACGACGGATTCGGCATGGCGGCAGACGACGTCGCTCGCGTGTTCGAGCCCTACTTCCGCACCGACAGCGCCGTGCGCGCCGGCATCGGCGGCACCGGCCTCGGGATGGGCATCGTGCGGGAGATCGTCGCCGCGCATGAAGGCAGTATCGACATCGCCAGTGAGGTCGGTGTCGGCACCCGCGTGACTCTGCGCTTCCCGCAGCGTCGAGTGATGGAGGCTCAGGTATGACCCCGCTCGTTCCCGTCAACGTCGACATCACGACCAGCATGGTCGCGGTCGTCACGGTGCTCACCGCGCTGGTGATCGGTCTGGGCACCCTCGCGCGCCCGAGCAGGGCGACCGTCACGTGGGGGGCGGCCTTCGGCCTGGGGATGCTCGGCGCCTACCTCTGGCTCGCGGGGCAGCAGACGACCGAGACCAGGGCTCTGCTCGCCGCCGCCTCAGCCCTGCTGCTGTGCTTCGAGCCGTTGGTGTGGATCGGTCTGCGGATGCACTTCGGCCGCCGCGCCCGCTGGTGGCCGGTGATTGCCTTCCTCGTCATCGCGCCGACGCTGCTGGTGACGACGGCGGACAACCCGTGGTATCTGCCGTCGTTCCACCTCGTCTTCCTGGGCAGCGCCGTCTTCGGCGGGCTCGTGGCCTACGAGTTGCTCCGTGATCGCCCGGCCGCGAGGGACATCGTGCTGCCGCTGGTGCTCGCCTCCTGTGGACTGGTCGTGGTCGCGGTCGTGAGCACCGTATCCGCACTGCTGTCGGGCGGGGCGGCGGTCGGAGCGCAACTGAGCGCGCTGCGCGGCATGAACGCCGTCGGAACCGTGGTGGTGAGCACCTGCGCCGCGTTCACCCTCGTCCTGATGGTGCGGGTGGAGTCGAAGAAGAGCGATGTCGGGGATTTCGTGGAGCGTGCGCGTCGTCGGCTCCGCAAGGCCGAAGCGCAGAACGACTTCCCGTGGTCGGTGCTCGACATCCGACTCGACGACCCCGCCGATCTCCGAGAGGCATCGACGGGTTCCGCGTTCGCGGCCATCGTCGATCGGTTCCACCAGGACATCCAGGAGGCCCTGCCCGCATCGGCCGACGCCGACCGGGTCGAGGACGGTCGGGCGATCGTCGTGATCCGCGGGGGTGACGAGTCGGTGCGCCACCATCTGCGGGAGATCCTGACCCGAATCTCGGTGATCGACAGGGAGACGACGATGACCGGGATCCGGTCGTCTGCGAGCATCGGCTGGGCGACGGCTTCGGTCGTCGGATTCGACTTCGACCTGCTCGTGGCCACGGCGGAGCAGGCGGCCGGCCGAGCGCGGGCCGCGGGAGGCGACCAGTGGAAGCGGGCGGACGCCGCGGATCTGGCGCGGGTCGTGACCCCCGTCGACTAGGAGTCTCGGGACTCCCGGCCCCGGGCGAGGGCAGCGGCGATCGCGCCCTCCGCATCGGCGCCGGTCTCGGCCGCGGCCGACACGTTCTCGGCGACGACCGCCTCGATGATCTCGGTGCGCTGGATGCGGGTCTCGCGCGGGGCCTTCACACCGATGCGCACGCTGTCGCCCTTGATCTCGAGCAGCGTGATCTCGATGTCGCCGTCGATGCGCACGCTCTCACCGATCCGCCTCGTCAAAACCAGCATTCGTTCAGCCTACTGCCGCCGAGACGGCTCCGACCGCGGGCGAGGGCGCGGGGGCATCTCGGACGACGCCGACGGTCTCGATCGTGAGCGCGGCGGAGGTCGCCTCGGTGTACGAGAGCACCGGCAGCCCGTCGGTCTGTGCGGACACGAGCCGACGTACCGCCGGACGCAGCGACGGGGCACACACCAGGACCGGTTCGCCCCCCTCGCGCACCGAGGTGACCGCCTGCTTCACCGACTCCACGACGGCCTCCATCCGCTGCGGGTCGAACACGATCTGAGTGCCCTCGTCGCTCGTACGCAGGCTCTCGAGCATCGCCTGCTCGAGAAGCGGATTGATCATCACCACCCGTAGGACGCCGCCATCCGCGAACCGCGCCGCGATCGCCGGGCCGAGAGCAGCCCGTGCGGCTTCGATCAGGCCCTCCGGATCGGTGGAGACCCTCGCCCGCAGCGCGAGTGCTTCGTAGATGCGGCTGAGGTCGTTGATCGGGACCCGCTCGGCGAGGAGTCCCTGGAGCACGCGCTGCACCTCGGCGAGTGACAGCAATGCCGGGGTGAGCTCCTCGACCGCGGCGGGGGAGGCCTGTTTGAGCGCGTCCGTGAGCTGGCGCACGTCTTCCCGGCTGAGCAGCCGCGCGGCGTGGGCGTGGATCACGCTGGAGAGGTGCGTGATGATCACGCTCGCCCTGTCGACCACGGTCGCTCCGGAGAACTCGGCGCTGTGGCGCATCTCGAGGGGGATCCACTTGCCCTCGAGCCCGAACACCGGGTCGAGCGTCGCGGCGCCGGGGAGGGACTCCAGGCCCTGCCCGAGCGCGAGGACGGAGCCGGCCGGAGCGGTGCCCCTCCCGGTCTCGACCCCGGCGATGCGGATGACATAGGTGGACTGGGGCAGCTCGATGCTGTCCCGGGTGCGCACCGGCGGCGCGATGAGTCCCAGATCGAGGGCGATCCGCCGTCGCAGCGCCTTCACGCGCGCGAGGAGGTCATCGGGTCCTCCGGTGACCAGATCGACGATGTCGGGGGAGAGCAGGATCTCGAGCGGGTGCACGCGCATCTTCTCGATCAGCTCCTCCGGCTGATCCGCGGGGGCCGGCGTCGTCGTCTGCGCGGCGATGGCGTCGTCACGCTTCTGCGTCGCCTTGATGCGCTGCGCGATCAGCAGCAGAAGAGCGCCGATCGCCACGAACGGCAGCATCGGCATGTGCGGGATGAGCGACATGATGATCGCGGCGCAACCGGCGATGATGAGCGCATTGCGGGACTGGCCGAGCTGTGCGGACGCGGCGCTGCCCATCTCGGCTTCCGCCGTCGAACGGGTCACGATCATTCCGGTGGACACCGCCATCAGCAGCGCCGGGATCTGCGTGACGAGTCCGTCGCCGATGGTGAGGAGGCTGTACGTGCTCACGGCCCCGTCGATCGTCATGCCGTGCTGGACGATCCCGATCGCGATGCCGCCGACCACGTTGATGATGATGATGACGAGTCCGGCGATCGCGTCGCCCTTGACGAACTTGGAGGCACCGTCCATGGCGCCGTAGAAGTCGGCCTCGGCGGCGACCTCGGCGCGACGCTCCCGGGCTTCCGCGTCGGTGATGAGTCCCGCATTGAGGTCGGCGTCGATCGCCATCTGCTTGCCGGGCATGGCGTCGAGGGTGAACCTCGCCCCGACCTCCGCGACGCGCTCCGCGCCCTTGGTCACCACCACGAACTGGATGACGACGAGGATCAGGAAGACGACGGCGCCGATGATGAGCGAGCCGCCGACGGCGATCGCACCGAACGCCTCGATGACCTGTCCGGCGTAGGCCTCCCCGAGCACCAGACGCGTGGAGGCGACGTTGAGACCCAGCCGGAACAGCGTCGCCACGAGCAGCAGCGAGGGGAACACCGAGAAGTCGAGGGGCTTCTTCACGAACATCGACGTGAGCAGGATCACGAGCGCGAACATGATGTTCAGGATGATCAGGATGTCGAGCAGGAACGGTGGCACCGGGACGACGAGCAGCATGATGATGCCGACGACGCCGACGGGCACCATGAGCTTGAGGAAGAGCTGTCTCATACGGTCCTCCGATAGGGAAGGGAATGGATGCCGCGCGCGGCCCCGCGCCGCCGCAGGGCGTCGACGAACACGAGTACGCGGGCGACGGCGTTGTACAGGTCCTCGGGGATCTCCTGGCCCAGTTCGCACGCGGCGTGCAGGGCACGAGCGAGCGAGACCTCACGCACCATCGGGACACCGGTCCGTGTCGCTTCCTCGCGAATGCGCTCCGCGACGACGCCGCTGCCCTTCGCGACGACCTTGGGTGCGGCGCGTCCGACCTCGTATCGGAGCGCGACGGCGATGTGCGTGGGATTGACGAGGACCACGTCGGATCCCGCGACCGCGGAGATCATGCGGTTGCGGCTGATGGCCAGCTGTCGGGAACGCCGCTGCTGACGGATCAGGGGGTCGCCCTCGGAGTTCTTGTTCTCGTCGCGCACCTCGCGCTTGGTCATGCGGGTGTGCTTGCGGTTGCGTCGCATCACGACGAACATGTCGATCGCGGCCAGTACCAGTCCGACGGCGATGGCGGTCTGCAGGAGGGCGGCCGTCCCCTCGCTCGCGGTGCCGAGCAGCCGCGAGATCGAGTGTGCGCCGCTGGCGGTCAGCACAGGCATCAGGCTCGCGATCACGAACCACAGCGCGATGCCGATGGCCGCGGTCTTCAGGAGCGCCTTGGCGCCCTCCCAGAGGGCCTGCATGCCGAAGACGCGGCGGATCCCGGTGACGACGTTGAACTGCTCGAAGCGTCCGGTCAGCGGTTTCAGGTGCACCCCGCCCTGGACCACCGCGCCGATCAGCGTGACGATCGCGACCGCGGCCAGCATCACGGCGAGCGTGGGGAGCACGGAGGCGAGGCCGCGACCGAGGGCGGTGAGTGCCGCTTCCGGCGTCGGAGTGTCGACCAGCGAGGTCAGCGTGAGCAGCTGCTCGGTGCCGGCCGATGCCCCGAGGGCGATGGCAGCGGGCATGGTGACAGCCGCGGCGCCGATGCCCAGCCACGCGGTGAGATCCTGGCTGCGCGACAGCCGTCCCTTCTTGCGGGCTTCGCGCAGGTGCTTGTCGGTCGCCTTCTCACTGCGCTCGCCGCTGTCCGTGCCGCTCATTCCTGCACCCCCTGCATCATCTTGAGGGCCTGTACGGCGAGGGCGTCCACGATGCCGGGCAGGACCGCATAGACCGCTCCGGCCAGCAGGAGGGTCAGCAGGATCTTCACCGGGAAGCCCATCGCGAAGGCGTTGAGGGCCGGGGCCACACGCGTGATGAGGCCGAGCCCGACGTCGGCCAGGAAGAGCACGAGGACGAGCGGCCCGGCGATCTGCACGGCGGCCAGCACCATCTGCGAGACGCCGTCGACCAGCAGCTCCGCGGGACCGGACACCTCGAACACGCCGTCGAGTGGAACGGCGTCGAAACTGCGCGCGAGTCCCGCGAGGATCAGCTGATAGCCCCCCGATGCGAACAGCAGCGTGAGCGCGGTCAGGTGGAAGAGGCGCGTGAACTGCGCGCCGTTCACGAGCGAGTGCGGGTCGAACGCCTGAGCGAGCTGGAACCCGCCGAACACGTCGATCAGGCTGCCGGCGGCCTGGAGTGCCGAGAAGCACAGCAGCACCAGGAAGCCCAGGAGCGCACCGGTGACCAGCTGCAGCACCAGGGCGCCCAGGAAGGGTCCGGTGCCGAGGTTCTCGTATCCGGGGGAGACGGCCGTGCCGACGGCGAGCGAGAGACCGATCGCGAGCATCGCCTTCACCCGCACCGGGATCGCCCCATACGAGAAGGGCGGGGCGATCATGATGAACGCGGTGATGCGGACTGCGGCGAGCATCGTCGCCTCCAGCCACGCGAAGTCGATGGGGATGAACACCGCGTCATCCGCTCAGGAGCGAGGGGATACGGGCGAACATCTCGGTGGTGAACGCGATCATCTCCGCGATCATCCAGTTCCCGGCGATCAACAGGGCGATCCCGACCGCCACGATCTTCGGCACGAACGACAGCGTCACCTCCTGCACCTGGGTGATGGACTGCAGCAGCGAGATCGCGAAACCCACCACGAGGGCGGTGACCAGGACCGGAGCGGCGAGCTTCGCGGCGATGATCAGCCCCTGGGTGCCGATGTCGATCACGGCTTCGGGACTCATCCGACACCTCCATAGCTCTCCAGGAGGGCACGGATGATGAGCCCCCATCCGTCGACCAGGATGAACAGCAGGATCTTGAACGGCAGCGAGATCATGACGGGCGGCAGCATCATCATGCCCATCGACATGAGAGCCGCGGCGACCACGAGGTCGATCACCAGGAACGGCACGAAGATGACGAAGCCGATGATGAACGCGGCGCGCAGTTCGGAGATCATGAACGCCGGGATGAGCGTGTACATCGGCACGCTCGTCGGGTCCTCCGGGTTGGGCTGACCCGCCATCCGCGTCATGAGCGCGAGGTCCTCCTCGCGCGTGAACCGCAGCATCCACTCCTGCAGCGGCAGTTGGCCGAAGTCGATGGCCTGGGCGAACGTGTACGTGCCGTCGATGTACGGCTGCACCGCGACGGTGTTGATCTCGGTCAGCACCGGCCACATGATGAACAGCGACAGGAACAGCGACAGTCCTGCCAGCACCTGGTTCGGCGGGATCGTGGGCAGGGACAGGGCGTTGCGTGTCATCGCGAGCACGACGAAGATCTTCGTGAACGACGACATCATCAGCAGCAGCGCAGGCGCCACCGAGAGCAGGGTGATGCCGAGCAGCGTCAGGATCGAGCCCGAGGGGGAGCCGTCGACACCGTTGATGTCGATCGTGACGCCGTCGCCGGGATCGTCGGGGGTCACGGCTGCGTGTGCCGGGCTGCCGGCGGCCAGCGTCAGCACGAGCACCAGAGCGAAGGCGACGGCGAGGAGCAGCGCGACCCGTCGCAGCGCGCGGCCGTCGGCGGCCCCACCGGGCATGCTCATCGCGTGCGCCGGATGGCCTCGGCGGTCTGCCGCCAGGTTTCGGGGGAGAGGATGGAACCGCGCAGCGGATCGTTCCGGTGGCGCACGCGTCGCTGCGGCACCTGCGCCGCGACGGCGGAGGTCGTGTCCTCGGTGCGCGCGGTCGCGGCGAGGATGCGGTCGAACTCGGCCGCGTCGGAGGCCGCTTCGGACGTCGCGGCCGACCACACCGGTGTCGCCGGATCGTCGGGCAGGGCCGCGGGCTTGACGGGCAGACGGTCCACCACGTTGACGCCGTGTTCGGTGACGCCCAGCACGTAGCGGGCGTCTTCGGTCTGGACCACGACGATCTGCGCCTTCGGGCCCACTCCCTGGCGGCCCAGCACCGTGATGACCTCACCGTCGCGTCGCCGCGCGGCGGTGCGCGAGACCCGGCGCTGCAGGAACCAGAGCAGCCCGAGCACCGCTGCGAGGGAGAGCGCGACCCGCAGCCCGAGCAGGAGGTCGTCCAGGATCAGGCCTCGACGTTCTCGAGGATGCGGGTGATCCGCACCGCATAGTCCTGGTCGACGACGACGACCTCACCGTGCGCGATGACCCGGCCGTTGAGCTTGACGTCGGCAGGTGCACCGGCCGAGCGGTCGAGTTCGACGATGCGTCCCGGCTCGAGGCCGAGCACGTCGCGCACGGCCATCCTGGTGCGGCCGATCTCGACCGTCAGCTCCATCTCGACGCCGGCGATGCGGTGCAACCGGCGGGAAGAGCTCGCGGTGCCGGCCGGCGCGCGCGTGACGATCACGGCGAGGCGCCCGATCGTCCGGTCGGCGTCGTCCTGCAGATCGAAGAGCTGGGCGGCGGGGTCGGCGAACAGCGCGGAGGCGTCGCCGATCGTGGCGTCACCGAGGGCGCCGGCCCCCAGCGCGCTCGCTGCGGCTTCGAGGGCATCGCGCAGCCGATCGCTCAGAGACGCACCCCCGAGGCCGTCGACCAGGGCGTCGGGGTCGAACACCTGCACCGCCAGCTGCGCGCTGGCCTCGCCCACGAACGGGACGATCACGGCGTCGCCGGTGTCTCCCGACACCTGGGAGGCACGCGCGGAGGTCGCCGCGGCGGTCGGCAGCTTCGCCGCGAAAGCGGCGGCGACGGCGGACTCATAGGTGGTGGTGCTGGTCACGCGGGCTCCTCGGCGATGGCGGGATCGGGGATGGTGGTGGCGACGACGCAGGCCAGACGCGCCCCGGCGCTGCCCACGGCCGCGGTGGCGACGGTCTGATCGCCCACCGCGAGGATCATCGGTCGATCGGCGGAGTGCGGGAAGGAGACGATGTCTCCGACGGCGAGATCGAGCACCTCGCGGGGCAGCACGGCACGCGGGGCGAGCCGGAGCGCCACCTCGACGGGGGAGACCTCGACCTGACGGCGGACCAAGTCCGGCGCAGCCGAGCGATCCGCGTCCGAGGTGCGCACCGTGAAACCGGCGAGGACCGAGGCGGGCAGCATCACGCTCGCCGGGACGGCCCGACCGGCCAATCGCATCGAGAACCGCGCGACGATCACCGGTTCCCCCGAGGCCGCGACCTGCGCGAACTGGGAGCTGTACTGGATGCCGCTCACCGTGATCCCGGCGGGCAGCAACCCGTCCAGGGCACCGGTGAGGTGATCGAGGGCATCGACGATCAGGGAGCGGATCAGCGCCTGCTCGATCGGGGTGAAGGTGCGGTCTTCCGAGGCGCTGGACGAGCGTCCGCCGACCATCTGCACGATCCAGGTCGTGGCGGCGGAGGTCGGCAGCTGCACGATGAGGCGTTCGTCCGAATCGGGTAGCGCGCACACGATCATGGTGGTCGTGGTCGGGAGCGACTGCGCGTACTCGCCGTACGTCAGCATGCCGACATGCTCGACGGCGATGGTGGCGCGGACGTGGATCTTCGCCGAGAGCTGGGTCGACCACTGCCGGGAGAACGTCTCGAAGGCCAGTTCCAGGGTGCGGGTGTGCTCGCGCGAAAGGGTCGCCGAACGGCCGAAGTCGTACACCTCGACTTCGGCGGTCTTCGTCGCCGTCGCTGCGCGCGCTTCGGAGCGCACGCTGTCCTGGATCACCACGAACCCGACTATCGGGCGGCGACCTGCGTGCGTTAGGAGAGGAGGGGGTCAGGAGGACGGCTGCGCCGCCTGCGCTTCGGGAAGGAGGGCACGCACCTCCTCGTTCGCATCGGACAGGACGACGATGTCGACCCGCCGGTTCTGGGCCAGAGCCTCGCTGCTGTTGCCGGCGGCGATCGGCCGCGTATCACCGAACCCGACCGACTTCAGGTGGCTCGGCGGCAGCCCCGACGACTCGACCAGGTGCCGCAGCACCTGGGTGGATCGTCCGGCCGACAGTTCCCAGTTGGTGGGGTAGGGAGCGACGGAACCGCGCACGTCGGCATGACCCTCGACGGAGATCTCGTTCGGTGCGGTGACCAGCACCGAGCCGAGCGCGTCGAGGACCAGCACGGCGGTGGGGCTGAGTGCGGTGCTGTTCGTGGTGAAGAAGGTTTCCGCACTGACGAGACCGATCGTGAGCCCGCGCTCGTCGATCGTGAAGGTGACGTCGGCCTCGAGACCGTTGTCCGCGAGCACCCGCCGCAGCTTCTCCCGGAGAGCGGAGAGTTCGCTGAATTCGGTCTGTGCGGCGGCCAGGTCGACATCGGCGAAGTCGTCGCCGTCTTCGTCGACCAGTTCCGGAGGGACCACGACACCCGTGACCGCATCCACGTCGTCCGACGGTTCCTGACCGAAGCCGGTCGCGAGGGAAGCGCTGAGGGCCTCGAACTTCTCCTGGTCGACGGTCGACATCGCGAACAGCACGATGAACATGCACATGAGCACGGTGACCATGTCGAGGTACGAGGCCATCCAGCGCTCGTCCGGTCCGCTGTGCTCCTCTTGCGGCACCCGACGGCGGGCGCGCACGCTCATGGGGCGGGCTCCGTCTCCTCCGCGGCGCGAGTGCGGGTGCGCGACCGGGCGGATCGCGCCGAGGGGCGTTCGGCGACGAGTGCACGCAGGCGTTCTCCGACGAACTGCGGCGGGGCGCCGGCCTGGATCGCGAGCATCCCCTCCATGAGCACGGTCATGCGTTCCAGCTCGAGTTCGCCGAGGCGCTGGAGCCGTCCGCCGATGGGGAGCCAGATGAAGTTCGCGGACAGCAGCCCCCACAGTGTCGCGACGAACGCGGCGGCGATCATCGGGCCGAGCGTGTCCGGCTTGTCGAGCTTCTCGAGCACGTGGGTCAGCGAGACGACGGTGCCGATGATGCCGACGGTCGGCGCGAAGCCACCGAGGGTCATGTAGAAGCGCGAGGCGGTGCGGTTGCGGGCGGCGGTCGAGGTGAGTTCGTCTTCCAGCAGGGTCCGCAGGTCTTCGGCATCCGTGCCGTCGGCGATGCTCTGCAGCGCCTGGCGGAGGAACGGGTCCTTCTCCTCGTCCAGACCCTGCTCGAGGGCGAGCAGACCTTCCGCGCGCGCCTTCTCGGCGTATCCGACGACCGTGTCGATCGTGCTCGCGGCGGTGCGGCGTTCCCCGCGGAACGCCCGGGGGAGGGACTTGAGTGCGTGCAAGGCGTCGCGCAGGGTGCCGCTCGCGAGGCCGACCGCGATGGTCGCGCCGAACACCAGCACCATCGGGGCCGGCAGCAGCAGGGAGCCGACGGTCGCGCCTTCGATGTTGATCATGGCGACCAGTGCGCCGAAGGCGAGGACCAGGCCGAGGATGAGGGACGGATCCATCAGAGGCCCGCCTCGGTGTCGGCGGCGATCGCGGGATTCTTCTCCTCCGCGGCGATCAGGGTGGCGGCGGTCGCGAGCACTCCGGCGCGGAACCGGGTGATCTGAGCGATCACGTCGTCCATCGTCTCGGTGACGACGAAGGTCGCGCCGTCGACCATGATGAGCGTCGTGTCCGGCGTGGCCTGGACACGTTCGATCAGGTCGGGATTCACCGCGAACCGCGAACGGTTCAGGCGCGTGAGGACGATCATGGGCTCCATCCTGGAAAGATCCGTCCGCGTTCCGGGGAACACGGACCCGACGGCCCGTCCTGGGCTGTCGGGGGTGACTGTCGGACGGAGGGCGCCGGTCGTTAGCCGGGAGGACCAGCGACGTCTGCCGGTGTGCGCGCTCAGACGGCGCGAAGGGCGTCGGCCGCGGCCGCCATCACGTTCGCATCGAGCGCGAAGTACGCCCACTTCCCCCGCTGTTCACGAGTGACCAGGCCGGCCTCCGTCAGGAGTTTCATGTGATGGGAGACCGTTCCCTGGGAGAGGCCCACGGGTTCGGTGAGGTCGCAGATGCAGGCTTCGCCGTCGGGTCCGGCGGCGATGAGGGACAGCAGTCGGACCCGCGTGGGATCGCCCAGTGCCTTGAACACCCGCGCGATGCGCTCCGCGTCCTCGACGCTCACCGAAGGGGTGAGCGGAGGGACGCAGCACGAGGGCGCTTCGATCGTCGTCGGCAGGGTCACGAATCCATTGTGCCACGTATTGACAATCTTCGATAGATGCGCGACAGTCGCCATATTGAAGATTTTCGATTTGAGGAGAGTGTGATGTCCGAGCTTCCCGTCGTCGTCATCGGAGCGGGCCCGCAGGGGCTCGCCGCCGCGGCGCATCTCGTCGAACGCGAGCAGGACGTGATCGTGGTCGAGCGCGGGCGCGGTCCTGCCGCCGCCGTCTCCGAATGGGGACACGTCCGCCTGTTCTCGGCGTGGCCGGAGCTCACGGATGCCGCCGGCCGTCGGCTGCTCGAGCCGACCGGGTGGACCGCGCCCGTCGCGGGATATCCCACCGGCGCGGAGTGGGTCAGCGCCTACCTCGCGCCTCTCGCAGAGGTCCTCGATGAGTGGATCCGCTACGAGACGACTGTCACCGGAGTCGCTCGGCAGGGCCGCGACAAGGTCGTGGACGGAGGGCGGCGGAGTCAGCCGTTCGTGGTGCACACCGTCGACGCCGACGGCCGGGAATCCCGCCTTCTCGCTCGTGCCGTCATCGACGCGAGCGGCACCTGGGCGCTTCCCAATCCGGCAGGCGCCGACGGCTTCCCCGCGATCGGGGAGTCCGCGTCGAGCCGACTGATCTCGTATCGCATCCCGGCGGATGTCTCGGAGCTCGCAGGCGCGCATGTGGTCGTGGTGGGATCAGGGCACTCCGCCACGCACACCGTCCTCCGGTTGAGTGAGATGGCGCGACGGAACCCGGGCACGCGGGTGACGTGGGCGCTGCGCCGGGGGAGCACCGCGAACATCTTCGGAGGGGGCGCCGGAGACGATCTGCCGGAGCGGGCCGTGCTGGGCTCTCGTGCGCGCACGGTGATCGATGACGGGGCCGTGGATCTCGTCACAGGATTCCGAGTCGCCGAGTTCCGCCAGGAGGGGTCCGATCTGACGATCCTCGCCGAGGACGGGCGTGAGATCAGCGGGGTCGGACGCGTGTTCGCGCTCACCGGGTTCCGGCCCGATACGGAGATCCTCCGAGAAGTGCGGGTCGATCTCGATCCGGCGCTCGAGGCCGTCGCCGGCATCGCATCCGAGATCGACCCGAACATCCACTCCTGCGGGTCCGTGGGGGCGACCGGTGCGAGAGAGCTCACGCACCCGGAACCCGGGCTCTTCATCGTCGGGGCGAAGTCCTACGGCCGGGCGCCGACCTTCCTCGCGATGACCGGATACGAGCAGGTGCGCAGCGTCGTCGCCCATCTCGCGGGCGATCAGGAGGCGGCGGCTCGCAACGAACTGGTCCTCCCGGCCACCGGAGTGTGCGGGGGATCCGGTGATTTCGATGCTGCTGCGGGTGGGTGCTGTGCCGCTCCCTCCGTGCTGCAGATCGGGGCGCCACCACTCAGCCGATCACGTCACGTCGCTGCAGCGCCCATGCGCTCCCCGCGATGAACGCGAGGCTCAGCGCCCACAGGGCGACTGCCCCGCTCGGGCTGAGCCCCTCGGCGAGCGGAGGCTGGTGGAAGGCCCAGGAGTAGGGCGAGATCGTGCGCAGCCATTCGACCGCCTCGACCTGGTTGGCAATGGCGTTGAAGGCGTATCCGGCGAGCGCGATGCCCGCACCCGCTGCCACCGCCCAGGAGCGGCGACCGACCAGCGCGCCGACGAACAGCGCGGTGCTCCCCGCCAGCGCGGTGAGCCCGACGAAGACGACCGTGGCATCGACGATGTGGATCGGCGTGATGTCGAGTGCGGCGGAGTCGTTGAGCAGCGCGACGACCGCCCCGGCGAAGACGCCCAACCAGGCGAGCCTGACCAGGATCGCGGCGGCGGACTCCAGTGCATACCTCATACGCCCGACCCCGTGGGCGAGATCGAGTTCGAGTCGGCCGGACTCCTCCGCGCCGGCGATGGCGCCCGCGCCCCAGGATGTGGCGGCGATGGTCAACAGCAGGAAGCCGATGAGCCCGTAGAACGTGCCCTGCGCGTATCCCGCACCGGTACCGATCTGGTCGTAGCCGAGTGCTCCGACCAGCTCAGGCGGGAGGCTGTCGATGATCTGCTGCATCTGGCCGTTGCCGCCGATGCTGGGGAAGAGTGGCAGGTACATGAACAGCACGGCGGCGACGCCGATGGTCCAGCCCAGGGTCCCGCGCCAGTCCTCGCGGAGGGAGCGCCGGAAGACGGGGAGTGCATCACGCATCGCGACCACCTTCCTCCGACTGCGAGGGTTCGCCGTAGAGCCTCAGCACGGACTCCTCCAGGTCTGGTTCCTCGATCGCCAGGTCGATGACGCGGTGATGGGCGAGCACCTTCACCAGCGGATCGATGTCGCCTTCGACGGTGGCGCTCACGCGCACGGTCTCGGCCGCGCCGCGCGCCTCGAGATCCGTGACCTGCGGCAGTGCGCCGAGCTGCTCGCGGATCGTCGACTCGTCCGTCGCGAGGAGGCCGGCCCGCACTCGACGGACGGCCCCCAGTCTCAACGACGCCACGTCGCCTTCCGCGACGACCTTCCCCTGACTGAGGACGGCGACGACGTCGGCCGTCTGTTGGATCTCGCTGAGGACGTGTGAGCTCAGCAGCACGGTCTGGCCCCGATCCCTCGCGTCGGTGATGAGGTGGAGGAACTCGCGCTGCACGAGGGGATCGAGTCCGCTGGTCGGCTCGTCCAGCACCAGCAGCGGCGGCTCATGCATGAAGGCCTGGACGACACCGAGCTTCTGCTTGTTGCCTTTCGAGAGTGCGTGCACCGGGCGGCTCAGATCGAGGTCGAGTCGGTCCGCGAGTTCGCCGATCATGCCGGGCCTCACGGGTCCGGACACCTCGGCGTAGAAGTCCAGCATGCGCCGTCCGGTCGCTCGGCCGTCGAGTCGGAGTTCACCCGGGATGAACCCGATGCGCCGTCGAAGGGCAGGGCCTCCTCGGCGCGGGTCTTCTCCCAGGACCCGGATGGTCCCCTCGGTGGGGCGGATGATGTCGAGGATCATGCGCAGCGTCGTGGTCTTGCCTGCGCCGTTGGGGCCGATCAGGCCGAACACGGTGCCGGGCTCGATGCTCAGATCCAGGGAGTCGACGGCCGTGTGCCGGCCGTATCGCTTGCGGAGGCGGGTCAGTTCGATGGCAGGGGTCATTTCCCTGCTCCTTTCGGATGGGTGGAGAGGAATCGGGTTCGGTCTGCGCGTCAGCGCGGCGGATCCGGATCCTGATTCGGGTCGTTCTCTCCTTTGTCGGACCGAGGGCCGCTGCGTCTGGACAGCGCTTCCTTGGCGGCGACGAGCAGCCGATCGTCGGCGTAGAGGCCGTGCGTGTACAGCTCCAGGACGGGGATGGTCGAGCGTTCCAGCAGGGAGGTCGTCAGCGTGGTCTCGCCGAAGGCGCGGGCGAGTTGGCGTCGCAGGATGACGGGGCCGAGGCCGTAGAGGGTCATGTACACGGCGGTCGCTTCGAGGTCGGATTGTGGGCGCATCGTCCCCTCGGCGATCTGCTCGCGCAGCATCTCCCTGGTGCTGGAGAGGAACGTATCGAAGAGCCGGTCGGACGCGCCGGAGTCGTCGACGAGCATCCGAGCGAGGTAGTCCAGACCGGCGTTGCGCTCCTCCAGCGAGTCCAGGGCCTGGCGCATCAGCCGGGAGGCGTCAGCGCCGGTCATGCCGTCGCGCTCGGCCACGAACTCGTTCACGACGTGGGCGTCGCACACTTCCCTCAGCCCCTCTTTGCTGCCGAAGTGGTGGAGGATGAGCGCCGGGCTCACGCCGGCATCCTGTGCGATCTGTCGCACGCTCGTGCTCGCGAAACCCTGCTGACCGAACCGCGATATCGCGGCGTCGCGAATGCGCGCCCGTGTCGTGAGGTCCTCGGATGCTGAACGCATAGTCAGGATGCTAAACGGTTGTTCAGTCACGCGCAAGAGGTGATTGCATGCCAGTGATGTTAGTGACTAACATGACTGGCATGGCCCGCACCTCCGCCACCGCCGAACGCCTGCGGGCGTCCGCCCTGCGATTGTTCTCCGAGCACGGCTTCGACGACGTCACGGTCGAGCAGATCGCTCGCGATGTCGGAGTGTCGCACATGACCTTCTTCCGGCACTTCCCGACGAAGGAGGACGCGATCCTCGACGATCCCTATGATCCGTTCATCGCGGAGGCGGTGGCGGCACAACCCGCCGACCTGCCCTCCGTGGAGCGGGTGCGAAGGGGCCTGTTGCGCGCGTGGGATTCCGTGCCGGCGGCAACCCCGGAGGAGACGCGCACCCGAGTGACGATCATCGCGGGTCACCCGCGGCTACGTGCCAGGGCCTGGCAGAACACGCAGCAGACGGAATCCCTCATCGTCGAGGCCCTGACCGCTCAGGGGACGCCGAGGCGCGAGGCGGTCGTCGCCGCGGGCGCCTGTCTGGGGGCAGTGATGGCGGCGCTTCTGGAGTGGGGGTCGGAAGCGTCCGATGCACCCCTCGGCCCGACGATCGTCGATGCGCTCGGCCTGCTCGCCACCGGGGCGAAGCCGTGACCGCGACGAGAGCGCTGCCGGTGATGATCGCCGCCCGGCAGGTGCACAAGCGGTACGGAGACGAGGTCGCGCTGCGCGGGGTGAGCCTCGACGTGCACGGCGGCAGCATCCACGCGCTCGTCGGCTTGAACGGGGCGGGAAAGACCACGCTCATGCGCTCGATGCTGGACATGATCCGCCTCGATGCCGGACGGGTGAGTATCCGGTGCGAGGACGACCTGGTCCCGGTGGAGAGGCTGCCGCGACGGGAATGGCGTCACGTCGGCCACATGATCGAGACGCCCTTCACCTACGCGGAACTCACGGTCACGGAGACGATCGTCGCTGCGGCCCGACTGCACGGGGTGTCGCGTGCGGATGCTCCGAAGGCCGCGCAGGCCATGATCGATCAGCTCGAACTCGGTCAGTGGGCGCATCGGAGAACGCACTCCCTGTCGCTCGGGAACAGGCAGCGCCTGGGGCTGGCCGGAGCGCTGGCACATCGACCCCGGCTGCTGATCCTCGATGAGCCGGCCAACGGTCTCGACCCCGCAGGGGTGCACGTCGTCCGCAGGATGCTGCAGCAGGCCGCGGCGAGCGGTGCCGCGATCCTGATCTCGAGCCATCACCTCGACGAGATGGCCCGCATCGCCGACACCATCAGCGTGATGCACCGCGGGTCGCTCATCGGAACCCTCCCGCCGCAGGGTGTCGACATCGAACGGCAGTTCTTCGACATGGTCTCCGTCCAGGACGGCGTCGACGGGGGAGGAGCAGGATGAGGGCTGCGCTCGCCGTGGAATGGATCAAGTTCCGCAGGGCGACGACGGTGCGTGTCGCGACCGTCCTCATCACGCTCCTCGTTCCCGCGATGAGTGCGGGTTTCCTCGTCGTGGTGCGTTCCGACTCGGACGGCGCGCTCGCGATCAAGGCTGCGGCACTCTTCACCGATGTGGGGTGGACGGGCATCACCGGTTTCTCGGCGCAGATCATGTCGGTGGGCGCCCTGCTCGCGGTCGGCGTCGTCGTCGCCTGGGTGTTCGGACGGGAGTTCACCGACCGCACGTTCGGGGCGCTCTTCGCCGCTCCGACATCTCTCGGCGCCCTCGCCTCCGCCAAGATGCTCATCACGATGGTGTGGGGCATCCTCGTATCCTGTGTCGCCGCGACGCTCACCCTCGTGGCCGGCGCGCTGATCGGACTCGGTGTCCCCGACGCGGACGCCGCGGCCGGGGCGGGGCGGATCGCCGTCGTCGGAGCGCTCACCGTCGTGCTCACGCTGCCGCTGGCACTGGTCGCCAGCGCTGCCCGGGGCTATCTCCCCGCGATCTCCGCGCTGCTCGCCGTGGTCGTGATCACTCAGGTCGTTGTTGCGCTGGGCGCCGGGGCGTGGTTCCCGTATGCCGCTCCCGGCATGTGGTCCGGGTTGGGCGGGGCGAGTCTCGCCGAAGCGGTCACACCGCTCCAATTGCTCCTCGCGCTGCCGATCGGAGCAGCCTCGGCCGCCGCGACCTGGTGGTGGTGGCAGACGGCCGAGGCGCGGTGACGCCACGCGGTCCACGCTGTCGGGGTGCAGCCCCGTAGGTCCGTGGCCTTGCATCCGAGGGGGGATTGCTGTGCCGGCGACTCAGAGTAGCGGGCGGAGGATCTCATCGACGCCCGTCATGCGATAGCCGTCGCGAAGGTCGTCGAGGATATCTGTTGGTGTCGTGCTGCGTCGCGAAGCGATCTCCTGGAGCGCGCTCACACCTGCTTCAGGGTGAGCAGCGACGGTGTTCGTGGCGAACTCGATGGGGTGGACGGTCTCGATGTTCGCCTCGAGCAGCACGTGAGAGGTTCTGAACCCCGCGCGCCCGTCGTTCGTGACGATCGCGTCTGCCTTGCCGATGATCGCCGTGTGAGCGACGTGTCCGTCGTGAAGGTCGTTCAGCGCGTACGTGTAACTACCGTCTTTCGGCGCGTTCACGGTCGCTCCGGGGAACGCCTTGTGCATCTGCTCGAACAGGCGCACGCGATAGCGATCGCTGGGCGCCTGCTCGACGCCCCGTTTCCTGTCGATCCGTTCGAGCACGTAGTCGAGTTCGAACAAGATGCCGGTCCCCCAGCGCGGTGCGTAGGCTCGCTCAGCGGCAAGTTGCAGCAGCAAGTCGCGCTGGAGACTCGGGACGAGAGCGCAGGTGTCGAGGACAGCCGTGTACACCCGATGAGTGTGGCACACGCATCGTTGCACTCGAGCTACTGGGCCTCGCGGGCCTCAGCGACGAGCGCGTCGACATCTTCGAGATCCGCGTCGCCGTAGCGTGCGGAGCTTTCGGCGATGAAGGCGTTTCGACGGGCCCGAATCTCGTCTCGGTACGTCAGTACATCGGAGAGGTACAACTTGCGGCGTACAGTGCCGGGTACGTGAGCGGGAATCTCGCCGGATTCGATGAGGTGCACGACCGTTGGTCGGCTGATGCCGAGAATCTCGCCGGCCTGTTGAGTGGTGATCTCCTGATCCCTGGCGGACAGGCTCACGGACTGGCCGCGGCTGAGAGCCTCGACAGCCTGCTTCAGTACGTCGTACAGCTGCTCGTTGAGTTCGACGCGGTCGTGCTCGCCAGCTCCGCTGAGGAAGAATCCGGCTGCGGGTACGGTGCCGCGCTTCGCTTCGTGAGCTTCCATGAAGCTCAGCAGCGTGGCGATGTTCTCCGCCTGTTCAGGCGCGGGAGAGACAGTGACGTCCTGTGCTCGCGTGGCGGTCATCGCTTCGTCCTCCTTTTGGCTCATCCATCGCGTCTGCGAGGAGCGGTACCTACACAGCCTAAACGAGAAACGAAAGATGCGAAAGAATCGAAGGAAGCGAAACCCGACTTTGCGCGGGTCGTCCTGACGGGGTCCGAAGGTCAGGACTGAGCGTCCGCAGCGTCGAGTCGGCGGTAACGGCGGTTGCGGATGCCGAGCAGCACCGAGGCGGCGAGGGCCGCGACGACGGATGCCGTGAGGATGGCGACCTTGGCGTGGTCGTGGTGCTCACTGCCGGCGGCGAAGCTCAGCTCCGCGACCAGGAGGGAGACCGTGAACCCGATCCCGGCGAGAAGGCCGACACCGACGATGTCCATCCACCGCAGTGAGGGATCGAGGTTGATGCGCCGGATCCTGGTGATGATCCAGGTCGCCGCCGTGATGCCGAGGGGCTTTCCGACCACGAGGGCCACGACGATCCCGACGACGACGGGGTCCGTGAAGGCCGAGACGAAACCTTCGCCTCCACCGATCGCGACGCCGGCGGAGAAGAACGCGAACACCGGTACCGCGAACCCTGCGGACAACGGACGGAAGCGGTGCTCGAACACCTCGGCGAGACCAGGACCCGAGTCGGGTCCTCGGTCGGCCTTCTTGTGGAGTACTGGGATGGTGAAGCCGAGCAGCACGCCCGCGATCGTCGCGTGGACGCCGGACGCGTGGACCAGTGCCCAGGCGACCAGGCCGATCGGCAGGAGGATGAGCCAGGCCGCAGTGGGGCGCAGGTGGAAGAAGTCGCGATACCGCTGCGCGATCACGCCGTAGACCGCGATCACGACGAGGGCGAGCACGAGGGGGAGGACGTCGATCGTCTCGGTGTAGAACAGCGCGATGATGCCGATCGCGATCAGGTCGTCGACCACCGCGAGGGTGAGCAGGAAGATCCGCAACGCGCTCGGCAGGTGGGATCCGATGATGGCGAGCACGGCGACGGCGAACGCGATGTCGGTCGCCGTCGGGATCGCCCACCCGTGTGCGGCTTCCGGCGAGCCTGCCACCACGGCGAGGTAGATCACCGCGGGCACGATCACGCCGCCCACTGCAGCGACGATCGGAACCACAGCCGTGCTGAACCTGCGCAGATCGCCGGCCACGAACTCCCGCTTGAGCTCGAGACCGACGAGGAAGAAGAAGATCGCGAGCAGGC
Organism: Microbacterium sp. IO18; assembly: GCF_049099505.1. NCBI lineage: Bacteria > Bacillati > Actinomycetota > Actinomycetes > Micrococcales > Microbacteriaceae > Microbacterium > Microbacterium sp. IO18. Next base: position 1,411,392 of record NZ_JBMJAF010000001.1, on the reverse strand, counting down.
CGTCCGCGGCCCAGGCGCCGAGACTCAGACGCAGATGCCAGGGCTCGTATCCGATCTCGAAGTCGCGCAGCGCGAAGTACGACTCCGCCCAGGGCGAGTTCGCCCAGAGCAGCGCGATCGCGGCGAGCGACACGAGGAGGATGCCGCCGACGGTCTCCTTGCGCAGGATCTCGCCGATGCGGCGGGACTCGTCGCGGGAGGAGGAGGGGAAGACGGCGCGGACTTTGGCGAGTCGCGGGGAGGGCTTGACCATGCGGGAGCTTTCGGGTCGATGAGCGTGTGTTCGTCGACCAGGCTTCCCGACACTCCGCCTCCCAGCTTACCCGAACGGTGGAAGCCGGCGTGCGCACCCAGGAGCCTTCCCGGGGCGCGCAGCCCCGTGTCGCCACCCGTTTCCGCGTCCGACCGCTGCTGTACTGTGAATGGTCGGTGCGCCGGGAGTCGGCTCGGCGACCCGACAAGGAGCCCGTGGTGACCACCAGTCAGCCGAACGTCCGGACCGCGCGATTGTGGGCGCCGATCCGCTGGATCGCCGACTTCCCCCGTCGTTCGCCGGCCCGTGCGTCGATCGCGGTGTTCGTGCTCGCGGCGGTGCTCTTCACCGCGCTGTTGCGCCTGCCGTTCGCCGCGGCGGACGGTGTCGCCGCGCCGTGGGAGGATGCGACGTTCACCGCGTCGTCCGCCGTGACCGTGACGGGTCTGACCTCCGTCGACACCGGGACGTCCTGGTCGCTGTTCGGGCACATCGTGATCCTGCTCGCCATCCAGACCGGCGGGCTCGGCATCGTGACCGTCGCGCTGCTGCTCACCCAGGCCGTCACGCGCAGGCTGGGGCTCGGCGGACGCGTCTTCGCCCAGCAGGTGATGGGGGCGACGCCCCTGGGCGACGTCAAGCGGCTCCTCAAGATCGTCGTGCTGACCACGTTCATCATCGAGGGTGCGCTCTGCGCGCTGTTGCTGCCGGCGTTCATCGTCGAGGACGGCTGGGTGCGAGGCCCGTGGCACGCCCTGTTCTACAGCATCTCGGCCTTCAACAACGCCGGGTTCGTCCTCGATCCGGGCGGTCTCGCGGTCTACAGCCACAACGTCTGGATCATGGGGGTGCTCATGGTCGGCGTGATCGCGGGCAGCCTGGGATTCCCGGTGTACCTCGCCGTCATCGCTCATCTGTGGGGGCGCGGACGGTGGTCGCTGCACACCAAGCTGACCGTCACGACGACCCTCGTGCTGTTCCTGGTCGGCGCGGTCAGCTGGGGGGCGAGCGAGTGGAACAACACCGCGACCATCGGCACCCTGAATCCGCTCGATCGGATCCTCCATGCGCTGTTCGCGTCGACGATGATGCGCTCCGGGGGGTTCGCGATCGTCGACACGGAGCAGTCCACCTCGACGACCCTCCTTCTCACGGACGCGCTCATGTTCGTCGGCGGCGGTTCGATCTCGACCGCCGGGGGTATCAAGGTCACCACGCTCGCCGTGCTGTTCCTCGCCATCGTCGCCGAGGCCCGAGGCACCAGGGACATCGCGATCTTCGAACGACGACTCCCCGAGAGCGTTCTCCGTGTCGCGATCTCCGTCACCTTCCTCGGGGCGTCCCTCGTCCTCGCGGGGACGGTGCTCCTCACCCTCACGAACAGGGCGCCGCTCGACCACATCCTGTTCGAGGTCATCTCCGCGTTCGCGACCTGTGGGCTTTCGGTCGGACTGTCCGCCGACCTCGACCCCTTCGGCAAGTTCGTCCTGTCCGCACTCATGCTCGCGGGACGAGTGGGCCCCATCGGTCTCGCCGCCGCCCTCGCCGTGCGACAGCGCACCGAGCACTTCACCTATCCCACCGACCGTCCGATCCTCGGGTAGTCGCCGACACGCCTGAGCGCGATGAGGCGTCCGATGCATCCGGCCTAGACTTCCGTGCAAGCCCGCAGGTCGGGCCGGAGAGCCGGGAAGCCTGGTCGGCACCACTCTTCGACGACCGGAAGACCTGATGCACACCACGATCGCGTACAGGGGCGACATCGCAGACGCCCATCCCTCGCCGTCCGCCGCGCCCGAGGTGACTGACGCGCGCTGTCTCGTGTGGTCGATCGACCTGACCGGCGTCGAACGCCGTCGCGAGGCGGGACGCCTGCTGCGTGCGGGGGCGGCCGAGGCGCTCGCGGCCAGCGGCGCGTACGGAGACCTGAGGCACCTCGTCCTCACCTATCGCGGCCCCGACGCGAGGCGCCGATCGCTGCGCTTCACCGCTCGGGGTATCGCGCGGCGGCTGCACAGCGAGCTCGAACGAACGCGGGGGCGCTACGTCGACGTCGTCGTCATCGACCTGTCAGGGATCGATCGTCGCGGGCTGCTCGCGCAGCGCGTCGACGAGCTCGCGAGCACCGGCCGAGGCATCGTCGGGTACGCCGCCATCCCCTGGGAGGACCTGCGCGGCGAGAGCATCCGCGACACCTGCACGCGCGACGTCATCTAGCGGGGCGCGGCGGGCTCTCGGCCGCCGAGAACTGCGCGAGCTGGGCGAGGAATTCGTCCGCCATCCCCACCTGGTTCGCGAGGCGTTCGCGCCGGGCTGTCGCTTCCTGGCGAAGCGCGCTGAGCCGTTCCTGGAGATCTTCGCTGTCCGGCTCGTCGGCGAGGGCGTCGACCACGTCCAGGACCGCTCGCATCTCATCCAGCGTGTAGCCGAGCGGCTTCATCCGTCGGACGATCATGAGGCGGCCGACGTCTTTCGGGGTGTAGAGCCGGAAGCCGCCGTCCGTGCGGCCGGTCGGGGTCACCAGCCCGACATCCTCGTAGTGACGGAGGGTGCGGAAGGACAACGACGTCTGGTCGGCGACCTCGCCGATGCGCATCGTCTCTTCGTGCTCCACGGATCGGCGTCCTTTCCCTGACTCGACAGCAAACCTCACGTTACGTTAGAGTCTGCGTGCGCGCATTTCTGCGCATCCCCCATTCTTCCGTGCCGAGCTCCGTGGCGCATGCGCACGGTCCGTGCGCGCCCTCCGCTCCTTCGCAAGCCCTTCCAGGAGAGCACATGACTGCTGTCGTCCCCGCCCCGGAACGCCCGTCTCGCTACCGCATCGAACCCACCGTCATGCAGGCGCTGCGGAACCCGCGTCTGCTCACCCGTGAGGTCCTCGCCGGGCTCGTCGTGGCCCTCGCGCTAATCCCCGAGGCGATCGCCTTCTCGATCATCGCCGGGGTCGACCCCCGGGTCGGCCTCTTCTCCTCGTTCGTGATGGCCGTCGCGATCTCCTTCCTCGGCGGACGCCCCGCGATGATCACGGCGGCCACTGGGGCCGTCGCCCTGGTGATCGCGCCGGTCGCGCGGGAGTACGGGATGGACTACTTCATCGCCACCGTGCTCCTCGGCGGCGTCATCCAGATCGGCCTCGCCCTGCTCGGTGTCGCCAAGCTCATGCGATTCATCCCCCGCTCGGTGATGGTGGGTTTCGTGAACGCGCTGGCGATCCTGATCTTCACCGCGCAGCTGCCCCAGCTCTGGGACGTGCCGTGGCTGGTGTATCCCCTCGTCGCCGCGGGCCTCGCCATCCTGTTCCTCATGCCGCGCATCACCAAGGTCGTGCCGGCCCCGCTGGTCACGATCGTGCTGCTCACGGGCGCCGTCGTCGTCTTCGGGTGGACCGTGCCGAACGTGGGCGATCAGGGTGAGCTTCCCCAGAGCCTGCCCGAGCTGTTCATCCCGAACGTCCCCTTCACCCTCGAAACGCTCGGGATCATCGGCCCGTTCGCTCTCGCCATGGCGGCGGTCGGCCTGCTCGAGACGCTCATGACCGCCAAGCTGGTCGACGACATCACGGACACCCACTCGCGCAAGACCCGTGAAGCCTGGGGCCTGGGCGTCGCGAACGTGCTCTCCGGAGCCTTCGGCGGGATGGGCGGATGCGCCATGATCGGCCAGACCATGATCAATGTGAAGGCGTCCGGTGCGCGCACGCGCATCTCGACGTTCCTCGCCGGTGTCTTCCTGCTCATCCTCGTGCTCGCACTCGGCGACGTGGTGGCGGTGATCCCGATGGCGGCCCTCGTCGCCGTGATGATCCTCGTCTCGATCTCGACCTTCGACTGGCACAGCATCCGCCCGTCGACGCTGCGCCGCATGCCGAAGAGCGAGACCGCGGTCATGGTGATCACCGTCGCCGCGACCGTCTGGACCCACAACCTCGCGATCGGTGTCGTCCTCGGAGTGCTCACGGCGATGATCATGTTCGCCCGGCGGGTTGCGCACTTCGTCACGGTGACCCGCACCGTCGCCCCGTCGGAGTCGGGGGACATCGCGCACTACGAGGTCGTCGGGGAGCTGTTCTTCGCCTCGAGCAACGACCTCACGACCCAGTTCGAGTACGCGGACGACCCCGAGCACGTGGTCATCGACATGACGCGCTCACACATCTGGGACGCCTCGACGGTGGCTGCGCTCGACGCGGTGGCCACGAAGTACGAGCGTCTCGGGAAGACGGCCACCATCCAGGGGCTCAACGACACCGCAGCAGCGTTCCGTCGCCGTCTGAGCGGGAACCTCGGCGCCGGGCACTGAGCAGGGGCGTCCCCTATCCGGCCTTCCGCCCCTCAGCGCCGACGAGCCCGGGGCAGGTCGATCGGACCCGTCACCGACAGCTCGTTCTCCCAGACCTCGATCCCGCGCACCCCGGGCAGTCGCGCCTGGGTGAAGACGGGATCCAGTCCCTCTCGTCGTTGCTGCGTGTAGTCCTTGAGGAGCTTGAAGGCGACGCCGGAGAGCAGAGCGATCGCGACGAGGTTCACGATCGCCATGAAGCCCATCGCGCCGTCGGCGAAGTTCCAGACGACGTCGGCCGAGACCAGCGCACCGGCGAACACCGCGGCGATCGCGAAGAGACGGTAGCCGAGCAGCACACCGGGGTTCGAGGTGATGAACTCGATGTTGGTCTGTCCGTAGTAGTAGTTGCCGAGGATCGAACTGAACGCGAGCAGGAAGATGATCACGATCAGCAGGATGTTCGACCAGCTCCCGAGGGCGCCGACGATCGCCCCTTGCGTCAAGTCGATGCCGCGCTCCGCGTTCGCGAGGTCGGGGACCGAGACGAGGATGATGAACGCGGTGATCGAGCACACGAGGAACGTGTCGAAGTAGACGCCCAGCGTCTGCACGAGGCCCTGCTTGACGGGGTGCGTCACGGCGGCGCTCGCGCCGGCGTTCGGCGCGGAGCCGAGGCCGGCCTCGTTGGAGAACATCCCGCGCTTGACGCCGGTGAGGATGATGTAGCCGAGGGCTGCTCCGACGATCTCGTTCGGCCCGAAGGCCTGGGTGAAGATCAGGGAGAAGACCTCGGGGAGTCGCTCGATGTGCATCGCCACGATCACCAGTCCGAGCAGCAGGTACAGCAGCGCCATGACCGGCACGAGCGTCTGGGTGACCGACGCGATCCGGCGCACACCACCGAAGATGACCAGACCCATGAGCAGCGCGAGTGCCGCGCCGATGACGACGGGCAACCAGGCGGCGGACTCGTCGCCGAAGCTCCCCGAGATGGTCGCCTTGATGGTGTTCGCCTGCAAGGAGCTGAAGGCGATGGGGAAGCAGATGATGAGGATGACGGCGAACAGCACGCCCATCCATCGGGCACCGAGTCCGCGCTGCATGTAGTACGCGGGTCCGCCCAGGAATCCGTCCTTGTCACGCGTCTTGTACAGCTGCGCCAGGGACGACTCGATGAATGCGGATGCACCACCGATGAAGGCCATCAGCCACATCCAGAAGATCGCCCCGGGACCACCGATCGCGATCGCGGTTCCCACTCCGGCGATGTTGCCCACTCCCACTCGGGAGGCCGCGGAGATGGTGAAGGCCTGGAACGCGGAGACCGATTGCGGCTCGCCGGTGTCGGTGCGTGGCGTCCGATCCCTCAGGGTGCGGAACATCTCCGGGATCAACCGGAACTGTACGACGCCGGAGCGCACCGTGAAGTACAGGCCGAGGAGGACCACGATCGGCAGGACGAGCCACGTCCACAGGTTGTCGCCCCAGGTCAGCAGCCACTCATTCACAGCATCCATCCGCACAGTATGGCAGGGCGGCGACCCGCGATGTCACGGGCCGCCGCGCTTGCCCGCCGCTCAGCGCTTGAGGTTGGTGAGCTCCTGCAGCACCTCATCGCTGGTGGTGATGATGCGGGCGTTCGCCTGGAAACCGCGCTGCGCGACGATCAGGTTGGTGAATTCCTGCGACAGGTCGACGTTCGACATCTCGAGTGCACCGCTGATGATGCCGCCCAGGGCCTCGGTTCCGGCCTCTCCCAGCGTCGGCTCCCCGGAGTTGCCGCTGGGGCGGAACTGCGAGGATCCGGCCTTCTCGAGTCCGCCCGGGTTGACGAAGCCGGCCAGTGCGACACGAGCGAGCACCTCGGTGTCTCCGTTGCTGAAGGTACCGACGAGGCTGCCGTCGTTCAGGAGCGCGTACGAGCTCAGCGTGCCGGCCGGCTTGCCGTTCTGCTCCTTGATCGCGACATCGCTGACGTCCGCGAAGCCGGTGACCGCCGAGAGGTCGACCGTGACGCCCCCGGACACGATGGAGGACGCGGCCGTCTGCGCGCCGTCGGTGAATGCGAGGGCGGTGGTCGCACCGCCGGGCTCGGTGACGTCCCAGCCCGTGGCGGTGCGGGTGAAGGTGAGGCGCAGCGACGTGGCTGCGCCCTCGGCGTCGTAGGTCTTGATGTCGCGCACCAGCTGCTCGCCGACGGCGGCACCGGAGGGCAGGTTGCCGGTGACGCGGGCGGTGGTGGTGGCGGTGGCGGGGCTCAGGGCTCCGACGGGGAGCCGGATGTCGCCGATGCCCTGGCCGGGGACGATCGCGCCGTTCTGAGCCGTCCATCCCTGCACGAGCGCGCCGTCGGCAGAGACCAGCTTGCCGCTCGCGTCGAACGAGAACCCGCCGTTGCGGGTGTACAGGGTCTCGCCCCCGGAGCGCACGACGAAGAAGCCATCGCCCGCGATCATGAGGTTGGTCGGTACTCCGGTGGGCTGCGGGGCGCCGGAGGCGAAGTTCGTGCTGATTCCCGCGACCTGCACGCCGAGGCCGACCTGCGCGGGGTTCTGACCGCCGGAGGCCTGCTGCGGCATCATCGAGTTGCGGACGAGCTGCGAGAGCGAATCCTGGAACTGCACGGCCGAAGCCTTGAACCCGGTCGTGTTGACGTTGGCGATGTTGTTGCCCGTGACGTCGAGCATGGTCTGGTGCGAGCGCAGACCCGAGATTCCGGCGAAGAGGGAGCGGAGCATGATGATGCCTTTCTGGGATGTGCGGGGCTGGTCAGGACTGGGGGCGGGAGACGAGGGAGACGCCGGAGACGGCATCGAGCGGGATGGACGCTTCGCCGATGGTCACGAGCGGGACCGGGCCGGCGTACGACACCGACGTGACGATGCCCTTCTGCGTGACACCCTCCTCGTCGACGTACTGCGCCTCGTGGCCGATCAGCGCGGCGGCCGTCTGGCGCATGCTGAGCGCGAAGTTCTCGGTCGACGTCGCGGAGAGTGCGGTGAGCTGCTCCATCGAGGCCAGCTGGGTGGTCTGCGAGATCATCTCGTTGGTGTTCATGGGGGAACTCGGGTCCTGGTTGGTCAGCTGCGTCACCAGCAGCTTCAGGAAGACCTCGGAGTCGAGCGTCTTCTTGCGCTCCGCCGGGGGTGTGGTGCTCCCGGTGTGCACCCCGGACGCGGGGAGGGTGCCGGAAATCGGGTCGGTCATGGGATTCCTCTCGGATCAGGCGAAGACGTCGATGCCGCCGTGCGGCGAGCGGAGGGGGAGGGGGCCGGGTCGGTCGGCCAAGGCGGTGGGCGGCTCCGGGGTCGCGCGAGCCTCGGCGGCTTCCCGGTCGTCGGGGGCATCGCCACGGGAGTGACCGCCGCCCGCGCTCGCCGCGTTGCCGTTCGAGGTGCCCCCGTTCAGAGCGCCTCCGTTCGGCGCGCTCTGCGGGTGCAGGGGGCCGGGTCCGTCGTCCGCGGTCGAGAGCATGAGTGTCGCGTGCGGGGCGGCAGCGGCCAGGTCCCGGCGGAGGTCGGCGAGAATCACGCGCAGAGCCTCGCGCCCGAGATCGTTCGGCGCATGCAGCTCGATGTGGATGGCGCCGCCGGAGATGTGCGCCCGCACGGTCACGGGACCGAGGTTCTCCGGGGACACCGTGAGGGTGAGGCTGTGATCGCCGTCTGCGGCTTGCGCGAGCGAGACCACCGGTGCGGCGAGCTGGGGGAGCAGGACGGGTCGGGCGATCGCTGCAGCCGCCGCCGGGGTCGTGGGGGCGAGCGGGGGCGGGATCGACGGGGACCCCGTGAGTGCCGGCACGACCGCTTCCCCGGCCGAGGGCGTGGAGGCGGGCGCTGGGGTGGTCGATACCGGAGGCGCGGGTGAGGGTGACACGCGCGGGGCATCCGGCATCGGCTCCTCCGCAGCAGGGAGAGGGGGAGCCGCCTTCGCGTCTGCGCCCGACACGAGTTCCGTAGCGGGCGGGGAAGCCGGCACCGGGGGCATCGCCACGGACGCAGACGCGCCGCCCTCGACCCCCGTGCGCGCGGAAGCGGCAGCCGAGACGCCCGCGGTGGTGTCTGCGTCTCCCGAGGAATCGACGACGGCTGGAGCCGGTACGCCGAGGGGGACGGCCGCCGCCGAGACCCGCGACGACGATGCGACGGCCGGGGCGGTCGATTCGCGCACGGCCTCGACGACCTGCGCCGCGACGAGCGTCCCCGCGGCGGCGGGCTCCTGGCTGCTCTGACCGAGCGGAACGGACGTGCTCGCGATCGTAGACGTCTCGGTGGTCGCCGCCAGAATGCCGTCGGCCACGGCCGATGCCGCCTCCGGTCCGTCGGCGGGGGTGGGCGGAGCGGACGGGACGAGCCCGACCGTCTCGGGAACGACGAGAGCGCCGTGGAGCGGCGCGGTCGGTGGAGGATCGGAGAGCGTGCTCTCCGGAGAGGCTTCGTGCTCCGGGGCGCCCTCCGCTGCGGCGTCCACCGGCAGATCCTGCGCGCGCTCTGCGCGTGAGGCATCGTGGATCACATCGGCGAACGCGGCGGCGCCTGCCGTCGCGGTGCGGGCGGGCGCCGTGCCGCCGCTGGGCCGCGCGGCACGCGGGTCGAGGACGTCGATGATGCCGAGAGCTGTCATGACTGCCCCTCCGTCGTGGTCCGTACGCCGATCTCGTCCAGCTCGGCCTGCTCGGCGTGCAGCTCGGCGGTCCGCGTCTTCTCGGCATGCGCTTCGGCGAGGCGATCGAGTCCGCGCATCGCTCTCCGCGCCTCGGCATGCTCCGCGCGGGCCTGTGACACCGTCTGCTCCTGCAGCTCCGAGAGCGTCGTCAGATCGGCGAGCAGCGTCCGGCCTGCCACGCGCGCCGCAGCGAGGGCCGCGAGGGAGCGGACGTCGACGGCCTCGTTCCCGCTCCCCGCCAGGTGCGCACGCAGCGACCGGTCGCGGGCTTCGGTGTGCTGTGCGTCGATCACCGCCCGGGAGAGCCGCTGCGCAGCGGCTCTCTCCTGGATCTCGCGCACGCGCAGCAGACCCGCCAAGGAGAAGGACCGGCTCATGCGACAGCTCCGAACGTCGAGACGAGCTCCTCGAGTCGACGCCAGGACTCGTCGATCCCGCTCGTCTCATCGAGGGACTGGGTGAGGAAGGCGGAGATCGCCCGCTCATGGGTGATCGCGGCGTCGATGCGCGCGTCCGCTCCCGCCTGGTAGGCGCCGATGTCGATCAGGTCGTTCGCCCGTCGACGCGCGGCGAGCACGGCACGCAGGGTCGCCGCATCCGACCGTTGTCCGGCGGCGGTGATCTTGCCCGCCACGCGGGAGACCGAGCCGAGCACGTCGATCGCCGGATGATGTCCGGACAACGCGAGCGCCCGATCCAGCACGACGTGACCGTCGAGGATCGATCGCACGGTGTCCGCGATCGGTTCGTTGTGGTCGTCGCCGTCCACGAGCACGGTGTAGATGCCGGTGATCGAACCACCGCGATCGGTGCCCGCGCGTTCGAGGAGGCCCGCGAGGAGCGAGAAGGTCGACGGTGGATACCCGCGGGTGGCGGGGGGCTCGCCCGCGGAGAGACCGATCTCACGTTGCGCCATCGCGACGCGGGTGAGGGAGTCCATCATGAGGATCGCGTGCGCGCCGTCGTCGCGGAAGGCTTCGGCGATCCTCGTCGCCGTGTAGGCGGCACGGATGCGCGCCATGGCCGGTTGGTCGGAGGTGGAGACGACGACCACCGAGCGGGCGAGGCCTTCGGGACCCAGATCGTCCTCGATGAACTCGCGCACCTCGCGACCGCGCTCACCGACCAGGGCGATCACCGTCACCTCGGCGTCGGTGCCGCGCGCGATCATGGACAGCAGCGAGGACTTGCCCACACCGGAGCCCGCGAAGAGCCCGACGCGCTGCCCTCGGCCGACGCTGACGAGGGTGTCGAGCGCCCGCACCCCGAGCGGAAGCGGGGAGTCGATCCGATCGCGGCCCATGATCGACGGCGGAGCATGATCCAGGCTCACCTCGGTGGCGCCGTGCAGCGGCCCCTTCCCGTCGATGGGACGGCCAAGCCCGTCCAGGACACGTCCGAGCAGGGGCGTTCCGGTCGGCACGCGCAGGGGTCCGCCGCGACCGCGCACCGGTGCCCCCACCGTGAGCCCGCTGACGGCGCCCAACGGCATGCACCGCAACCCGCCCTCGCCGACCGCGACCACCTCGGCGTCCATCCCGCCGAGGGTCACCACGTCGCCGACCGCGCCGTCGAGGCCGCGCACCTGCACGCTCAGTCCGCGCACCTGCGAGACGACCCCGACGCGTTCGGGCCGCACGGCCTCGCGCACCGCCTCCCAGGCCGTCATGATCCGGCCTCGGCGAGTGCGCGACGAGCACGTTCGAGCGCGCTCCCGACCCGGGCATCGATGCGGCCGTGGTCCAGGGTCGCGACGGCGTCTCCGCGGTCGAGCGTGTCATCGGCGATCAGCAGGAGACCGGCGATCGTGCCTTCCGTGCCTTCCAGCGTGCGGAGGTCGTCGGGGTGCAGGCGCACTTCGCGGATCTCGTCGGGCTCGCCGACCTCGAGGGCACGACGTGCCGCGGCGGCGGCGGCGGCACCGGCATCCGTGAGTTCGCCGAGCAGGATGAGCTCCGCGAGCTCGATCGCGCAGCGCAGCACGTGGTCCTGTGCGGCGGAGGTCAGCTCCCGCTCCCGCTCGCCGAAGGAGCGCGCCGCTGCGTGGAGTGCGGAGACGGCGTCCTCGACGCGGCGGGCGGATGCCTGCTCGCGGGCGGCGCGTTCCGCATCTGCGACGCGCTGGGCGGATGCGGCCTCCGCGAGCCCGGCGCGATATCCCTCCGCGTGACCGTCCGCGTAGCCGCGCAGCCGCGCCCGCGCATGCTCCGAGCCGTCCTCGCGTCGGTCGAGACGAGGGAAGAGCACGGGAGAGAAGGCGTCAGTAGACATATTCGTCCTCGTCGGTGCGCTGCACCGTGATGTCGCCGGCGGCTTCGAGCGCGCGGATGGTGCGCACGATCTCGGCCCGGGCCTCCTCGACCTGCGACATCCGCACGGGGCCGAGTGTCCGCGCCTCCTCGTCGAGGTTCTCGCGGTTGCGCTCGGAGACGTTGCGACGGATGAGGTCCGCGATCCCTTGATTGGCACCCTTCAGAGCGAGTGCGAGGGAGCGGATGTCCATGCCGCGCAGCACGCGCTGCGTGTCTCGATCGTCGAGCTTGACGATGTCGGCGAAGGTGAACATGCGTGAACGGATGTCCTCCGCGAGCGCGCTGTCCCGATCTTCGATGCTCGCCAGCAGAGCCTTCTCGACGGTCGCTCCGGAGCGGGCGATGATCTCGACCAGCGGCTCGACGCCGCCGAGGGTCTCGGGCGCATCACGGCTCGCGAAGGTCCCGGTGCGGGTCTTCAGCGCATCGGCCACGATCGCGATCGCCTCCTGGGACGCGGTCCCCATGGTGGCGATGGCGTGCGCCACGTCGGTGCGGGTCGGGTCGGGGAGAGCCGCCAGTACGGCGGCGGCGCGTTCGGTGGGCAGGTGCGCGAGCACGAGGGCCACGGTCTGCGGGAGCTCTCCGTCGAGCAGCGTCGCCAGCTGGGCGGGGTCGGCGGAGCCCAGGAAGTCGAACGACGAGTTCATCGCCGTCGAACCGACCCTGCCGAGGACGGCGGCCGCGCGTTCTGCGCCGAACGAGGCCTCGAGAAGTCCGGCGGCGATGTCCCGACCTCCGCGCGCGGGAGGGAGGTGCCCGCTCGCGATGCGGTGGAACTGGCCCAGCGCCTGCGCGGTGGTGGCGGCATCCAGGTCTTGGAGGCCGATGATCTCGGCGGCGACGGCCTCCGCCTCCGACTCCGAGAGGTGCTTCATGACCTCGATCGCCTGTGCACGATCGAGGTTCATCAGGACGACGGCCGCGGTCTGCCGATCGGTCAGCCCGCTCATACGTGCTGCCTGTCGTCGATGAGGGTGCGCAGCAGCTCGGCCGTGCGCTTCGGGTCCTGCCGGGTGAGGGAGTCGATCTCGGCACGACGACGCTCGAGGCTGACCTGCGCGGGTTCCGGATCAGGCTCGGGCTCGGGGTCGGGGGTCGTCTCGAGGAAGGCGAGCGGGGTCGTGGCAGCCTGGTCGATCGCTGCCGTCGTGGCGCCGGCGCCGATGGCCGAGAGCGGCGCCGGGCGGTCGCCGAAGAGCTGGTCGAACTCGGTCGCCGAGTTCGCGCGGCGGCGCATGCGCACCAGAGCGGCGATGACGGCGAGCAGCAGCGGCAGGGCGATCGCGGCGGCGATGATCAGCGTGTTCAGCAGGACCGCCTGGCGCTCGGCGGCCTCCGTCTCCTTGGCGGCCTGCAGCGCGGCCTGCGCTGCTTCGGAACTGGTCTGGTTGAACGAGACGAGTTCGACCGCGATCGAGTCGCCGCGCTCGGTGTCGATCCCGGCGGCGGTCTCGACGAGGTCGCTCAGCTGTGCGGCGCTCAGGTCACCGCCTGCTCCCGCATCGACCGCGACGGAGACCGACTGGCGAAGCAGCGAGCCGGCGGGCGTGGAGGTGCTCTGCGTGCTCTTGTTGACCGCGTTGGTCTTCGAGGTCTCCGTGGACTCGGAGGTGCCGTCGCCGTCCGTGGACGGCACGGCGATGTTGTCGGGGCCGAGCACTCCCGCGTTCGAGCTCGATCCGTCCTGCCTGTCGGTCCTGGTCTGCTCGGTGAGCGGCGGAGCGCCCTCGGCCGGGGTGTAGGTCTCTTCGACGCGCTCGTTGACGGAGTGATCGATCTCGGCGACCACGGTGACCTTGGCGTTGCCGGGCCCGACCACGGTGTCGAGCATCTGCTGGACGTTCGCCGTGACCCGAGCCTCGTAGTCGCTGGCCTGCTGGTCCACGCCGCCGGTGGTCCCGACTCCCGCGGCCGAGAGCGTCTGTCCGCTCTGGTCCACCACGGCGACGTTCTCGGGCTTCATCCCGCTGACGGCCGCGGAGGTGAGATGCACGATGGCCTCGACCTGCTTCGGGGTCAGCGTCGCGTTACCGGATGTCTCCACGAACACCGAGGCCGTGGCGTCGACGGTCTCCGAGACGAAGACGCTCTCCTCCGGGATGGCCAGCTGCACCGAGGCCGCCGTCACTCCCTCGATCGACGAGATCGTGGCCGCGAGCTCGCCCTCGATCGCACGCTTGTAGGTCACGGACTGCTGGAACTCGGAGGTCGTCACCCCCATGTCGTCGAGCAGCGAGTAGCCGCCCGAGCTCGCGCCGGGAAGGCCGGCGGACGCCGCGGCGAGCCGCTGGTCGTAGACGTCCTTCTCGGGGACGAGCACGGTCGCGCCGCCGTCCGCCAGCTCGTAGGGCACCGACGACGACCGCAGCTGCTCGACCACGGCGTTCGCGTCGGAGGCGCTCATGCCGGAGAAGAGCGGGGTGTACGTGGGGCGGGTGAGCCAGCTGGAGAGCGCGACGATACCGAGGGCGAGCACGGCGACGCCGATGATCGCGATCGTGCGCTGCGCGAGCGAGAAGCCCGCGATCACGCGTCCGATCCGCTGGAACACGGTGGTGACGGCCTGGGGCATCAGGCTTGCATCCGCATGATCTCATTGAACGCGTCGACGCCCTTGTTGCGCACGGCGGCGACCAGCTCGAGCGTCACCGAGGCGCGGGAGGAGGCGATCATCGCGGCGTGGATGTCGTCGAGGTCACCGGTGACCGCGGCGACCTTGAGGGCATCGGACTCCGACTGCAGTGAACGCAGCTCGTCGATCGCCCCGGTGACGCTGTTCGCGAAGGCGGTGTCGTCGGTGCCCTTCGTGGGGGCGACGGGTGGCGTGAGCGTGAAACCCGAGGAGATGCCCTCGATGCCGGCGAGCGGGTCCATCAGTTGCGTCCGATCTGGAGAGCTGCTTCGTAGGCGTTGCGCGCACGATCGACGATGCCGGCGCTGGCCTGGTAGCCGCGCTGAGCGAGGATGAGCTGGCTCATCTGATCACCCAGGTCGATGTCCGGGTAGCGGACGTAGCCGTCCGCGTCGGCGAGCGGGTGGTCGGGCTGATGGACGACCCGTCCCACGGCGCTGCCCTGCACGGTGCCCGCAACGTACACACCGGGCGACTGATCGCTCGGCTGGGCGAGGATGTACCGTGCCCGGAACGCCGCACCGTCGGTCGAGGTGGCCGTGTTGATGTTCGCGATGTTGTCGCTGATGGCGTCGAGCCACTTGCGGTGCACGGTGAGTCCGGTGCTCGCGATCCCGATCGCATCGAAGGTCATGAGGTCCTCATCGCCGTGCGCATCGAAGAGAACGAGCCGTTCACGGCCTGCGTCGCGAACTGGTAGCGCAGCATCGTGTCGACGCTGGAGAGGGTCTCGGTGTCGAGGTTGACGTTGTTGCCGTTCAGCCGGGTCGGTTCGAGCGAAGTGCCGACCGTCGCGCCGACCCGACCGTCGCCGGCATCGACCGAGCGGGCGAGGGCCTCTTCGAACTGCACGCGCTTGGCGTGATAGTTCGGGGTGTTGATGTTGGCGATGTTGTCCGCGATGGCCCGCTGACGCAGCGCGAGGCCGTCGAGCGCACTCGTCAGTGCGGTGATGGTCACAGAATCGAACACGAACCGGCTCCCCGTGTGTGGCTGGTGTGGCCGATCCCTGGCCGAGTCATGCGAGCCATCCGTGCTCTCCCTGCTCTATCGGCAGGTTCGTGCGTGGCGTTAGGGAGCGGTTTCAGCCGTCCACATCGAGGTAGGCGGGCTCCTCGGGGCGCCGGGTGCCCGGGATGCGGCTCACGGCGCCGAGGTGCTGCCGGAGACCGTCGAGGTCGGTGCGGGTTCGTTCCATCGCCGTGCGCTGCAGCTCGACGACCTGTCTGGCGCGATCCGCGAGCGCGGGGGGAAGCGGAGCGGCGGGCGGTGTCCAGGGGGCCAGGTCCGCCGCATCCGCGGTGCCGGGGGCAGCGGCGAGGATCCGTTCGGCGTCGTGCTCGAGCCGATCGAGCAGCGCGGTCCACTCGTCCATGCTCACGCCCGGCTCTCCGCCACGGTGCGGGCGGCCTCGTGCCAGGCATCGCGCAGCGGGGCGACGATGCCGTGGCAGGCGCGGGTGCGCTCGGGATCGCGGCCGATGTTGGCCCCGATGAGCGTCTGAGAGAGGAAGACGTAGACCGAACGCAGTCCGGCACTGCCGTTCCAGTCGTCGGTCAGCGAGGAGGACAGCTCCGAGACGATCGCCTGCGCGTGCTGCAGCTGCGCGTTCGCCTCGGCCCAGTCCTCGGCCCGCTGAGCGGTCTCGCCACGCTCGATGTCCAGCAGCAGCCGGTCGTAGAGCATGGTCACCAGGCGCTCCGGGGGTGCCGACAGCACGGCATCCTCGCGGTAGCGCTGCTGTGCGCGCAGGGCGGCGTTCATGCTCACTTCCCCCCGTTCGAACTCGAGCCCGGGAGCGCGGCGATCTGCGACGAGAGGTACGTCGACTGCGACTGGAGCTGCGACAGCATGACTTCGAGTCGTGCGTACGTGCGCTCCAGAGAGGCCTTGCGCTGCGCGAGCCGCACGTCCCAGCGCTCCATCTGCTCGCCGAGCCCCTTGACCTCGCTCTCCTGTCCCGTGATGCGGGAGGTGAGGAGCCCGTCGTACTTGTCCGAGTAGATCTTCGCGGTGTCCTGCACGCGCGCGGCGACGTCGGAGAAGAGGCCGGCCACGGCATCCGGATCCTTCGCGAGCGCCTCGGCGAACTTCTCCTCGTCGAAGCTCAGGACGCCGTACATGTCGGTCGAGATGCCGATGGATGAGGGGGAGACCCCGTCGACGGGGTGCTGCACGGCGTCGGCGAGCGCATTGCGCAACCCGCGGACGGTGCTGTCGCCCGTGAAGACGCCGAGGGTGGTCTTGTCTCCCGGCTTCGCGGCGACGGTCGTCTTCGAGCCGTTGTCGATGCGGGTCAGGATGTCCTTGACGGCGGCGATGAAGTCCGCCGACGCCTTCGTCCGTGCTTCGGTGTCGACGGCGACGCCGATCGTGACGGGATCGGCGGAGCGTGCGGTGACCGTCACGTCCACACCGTCGAACAGATCGGTGAACGTGTTGCTCGACGAGGTCAGCACCTGTTCGGCGCTCGTTCCCGCCCAGAGGCGCAGACGGGCGTCGGCGCCGGTGGCGATGACGGCGGCTCCCGCTTCGGTGGAGAGGTCGGATGCCGTGCCGCTCTCGACGGCGGCGATGTCACCGCGATAGGCGCGGAACTGTCCGGCCTCTCCCGAGTCCGCGGCGCGCAGCTGCAGGCGGTGCATCACGTTCCCGTCGGCGTCACGCCCGGCGGGGACGGCGGCGGCGACGATACCCGCGCCCGCTTCGTTGATCGCCTGGGCGACGTCCTGCATCGACGCGGAGTCGGCCGTGACCTGCACGCGCTCGCCCGTGGCGTTCTCGAGCGTGATCACGGGGGGATCGACCGGCCAGCCCTGTGTGGCGGCGGAGACGATCGTGTGGTTCGTGGCGACCTGATCGACGACGATGTCGGCGGAGAGCGGAGCAGCGCCGGCGCGCGTGGCGACGGTGACCGAGGGCGACGAGGAGGTGGTGGTGAAGCGGGCGAGTCCATCGGGGACCGCGGCTTTCTCGGCTGCGGTCGCGAGGTTCTGGATCGCGGTGTTCAGGGTCTGCAGCTGGGAGACGATGCCGTTCTTGTCGTCCATCTTCGCCTTGAGCAGCGAGCGCGGGATGGCGTGCACGTCCATCAGCGCCTTGATGACCTCCGTGGTCTTCAGGCCGGAGACGAGACCGTCGAGCGAGAGGGACATGATCGCCTTTGCGGATCGGGAGCGGACGGTGTCCGGGCGACGGGCGGAACCGCCGCCCGGACACTACGGCGTGGGTCAGCGCAGGAGCTGGAGAACGCCCTGGTTGGACTGGTTCGCCTGGGCCAGCATGGCCGTGCCCGCCTGCGACAGGATGTTCGCCGACGTGAACTTGACCATCTCGGACGCCATGTCGGTGTCGCGGATCCGGCTCTCGGCGGCGGCGAGGTTCTCCGCCGACACGTTGAGGCTGTTGATGGTCGACTCGAAGCGGTTCTGCAGCGCACCGTAACCGGCACGTGCGGTCGAGACCGCCTGGATCTCGGTGTCGATGTCGGCCAGCGCGGCACCGTAGGTGGCAGCGTCCGTCATCGTGGCCGCGTATCCCTTGATGTCGGCGCCGAGGCTGGCGAAGTCGGTCAGGGCGACCGAGATCTGGTCCTCGGCGGCGACCGCGCCCGCACCGACCTGGAACGTCAGCGTCGTGCCGCCCGAGAGCAGCTTGATGCCGTTGAAGTTGGTGCTCTCGGCGATCCGGGTGAGCTCGTCGCCCAGGGCGCCGATCTCGGTCTGGATCGCTTCGCGCGACTTCGCGTTGTTCGAGTCGTTCGCACCCTGAGCGGTCAGGTCGCGAACGCGCTGAAGGATCGAGTGGACTTCGGTCAGGGCGCCTTCTGCGGTCTGGATGACCGAGATGCCGTCCTGGGCGTTGCGTGCCGCGACGTTCAGGCCGTTGACCTGCGAACGCAGACCCTCGGAGATCGCCAGGCCCGCCGCGTCGTCCGCCGCGCGGTTGATCCGCAGGCCGCTCGACAGCTTCTCGAGCGACTTCGACAGGTCGTTCTGCGTGTTGGACAGGTTGCGGTAGGCGTTGAGCGCCGACACGTTGGTGTTGATCTGCATACCCATAAGGGTTCTCCTCCGTGAATGGTGTTGTACGGGTGACCATCCGTGGTCTCCCGCCCACACCTATCGGCGGAGGTGGCGTGCCCGTTAGCCGGGCGATGAGAAGCGCGGGTCAGGCGGGGGCGGCTTCGCGGAAGATGTCCGCGATCCGCGGACTGCTCGCATCGGCGATCCGCGAGAAGTAGGCGTCGCGGGCGCCGGCAGACACGCGCGTGGTCGTCGTCGGTGCCGCGCCCTCGGCGAAGTACCGATCCAGAGCGTCGCGGAGGAGCCGGATGGCTTCCGAGCGCTGCTGCGACACCGCCGAGTGGGTCACCCCCAGTTCCTCGGCGATCTCCTTCACGGGCCGCTCGTCGAAGTACACGGCCTGCACGATCCGGCGCATACGTTCGGGGAGCGCCGCGACGGCCTGCTCGAGGATGTCGCGGCGTTCGCCGACGAGGGCGGATTCTTCGGGCAGGGGGATCTCGGTGGCGACGTCACGGGCCGCGGGATCGTCCAGGGTGGTCACGGTCCGCGCGGCATCGCCGAGTGCTTCGACGACGACGTCCTTCGTGACGCCCATGGCTGTGGCGACCTCGGTCGGGGTCGCGGTCCGGCCGAGACCGGCGGTGAGCGTCTCGCGGACGGCGACCGTCTCTTTGATGCGCTTGCGGATGCCGCGCGACGCCCAGTCCATGGAGCGCATCTCGTCGGCGAAGGCGCCGAGGATGCGACGACGCGCGTAGGCGCCGAAGGGGACGCCCAGGTCAGGATCGAACGCGTCGGCAGCGGTCACGAGCGCGAGCGCGCCGACGGCCGCCAGCTCGTCACGGGGGATGTGGGTGGCGCGGGAATGGGTTTCGGCGGCGAGGTATCCGACCAGGGGGAGGTTGCTCTCGATGAGGAGATTGCGCTCAGCGCGCGAAGGCATGGGGGATGATCCACCTCTCTGGATGCACTCCGGAAGATCCGAGGAGATGAGCAGATGTATATATCACAAGGAGCGAGATATGTACATGGGGAGAACTACCCATCGCCGTTCCACATAGTAACCTTAGGGGCGCGGCAGCCGATAGTGACCTTTGGCCGCGTTATGAGGCGTGGCGATCACTGGGGAAAAGGGGATCATGGGAGCCAACGAACTATCGATACAGCTGTGGCGAGAGCGTGAACTGCTCGAGATGCTGCTCTTCAAGCTCGACGAGCAGCAGTTGCTGCTCGCCGCCGGGCGATCCCAATGGATACAGTTTGCCGCGCGTGAGATCGATCAGGTACTCGACAGGCTTCGTGGCGCGGGACTCGCACGCGCCGTGGAGGTCGCGACCGTCGCCGAGGAGTGGGGGGCTCCCGAGGGCGCGACGATTCGCGAACTGATCGCACACGCGCCGGAGGGTGCGTGGCAGGAGGTCTTCGCGGACCACATGCGGGCGCTGACCAAGCTCGCCGCCGAGGTGGAGCAGATGCGCGACGCCAACGCGGAACAGCTCAGCGGAGTGCTCCGCGCGACCCAGGAGACGATCGCCGCATTGGGGCACGACACCGGGGAGTACACGACGACGGGTGATCGCGCTCGCGACGACGCTGCGCGCATCATCGACACCGAGATGTGACCGGAAGGGGATCATGTCGACCTTCAGTGGATTGAACACCGCGGCCAGCGGCCTCGCGGCGGCCCGACGGGGCATGGACGTGGTGGGACAGAACATCGCGAACCAGAAGACCGAGGGGTACACGCGTCAGCGTGTCCAGACCTCGGCCATCGCCGCCATCGCCCAGACCGGCCGCTTCAGCGTCGGCGCACAGCCGGGGCACGGTGTGTCGATCGACGGCGTGGCCCGTCTCGGCGATGCCCTGCTCGATGCCCGCGTCCGCGATTCCCTCGCCGCGTCCGGCTTCTGGTCCACCCGTGCCGTCGCCGCCACCACGATCGAGGCCTCCCTCGCCGAACCGACCGAGAACGGGCTCGCGGCCCGACTGTCGAAGTTCTGGTCGGGATGGCAGGACCTCGCGAACACCCCCGACTCGGGGGCCGCGGCGTCCAGCATCCTGGAATCCGCGAAGGAACTCGCCTCGCAGATCGCGGGTGGGTACCGGACGGTGGCCGGACAGTGGAACGATGCCCGCGCCGCGGCCGACCGGACGATCACCCAGGTGAACGCGGCGGCGGACCAGATCGCCGTGCTCAACGGCGAGATCCGTGATGCCCTGGCCTCGGGGCGCTCGGCGAACGAGCTCATGGACCAGCGCAGCGTGCTCGCGCAGAACGTCGCCCGCATGTCGGGTGCCGCCGCCACCCTCGAGACCGACGGCACGATGACCGTGCGCATCGGCGGCAACGCCCTCGTCGCAGGCTCCGACGCGCGCCATCTCGTCCTGGACGGACCGGCCACCATCGACGCCGGCCAGCGCTTCACGGTCTCCTGGGCGTCCGCTCCCGGTCTGACGGCATCGATCGACGGCGGAGAGCTCGGCGGTTCGCTCGCCGTCCTCGCCCCGGCCGCGGATGGAGGGATGCTCGCGCAGCTCGCTTCCACCTACGACGCGGTGGCGACGCGGCTGGCAGAAGCGCTGAACACCCAGCATCGCGCGGGGGTCACATCGTCGGGACAGCCCGGCGGCGACTTCTTCACGATCCCCCCGACCGGTTCCGCCGCACTCGGGCTGAGCGTCGCCATCACAGCACCGTCGGACCTGGCGCTCGCCGCCCCGGGCGCCGGTGCCTGGGACGCGAGCAACGCCGACCTGATCTCCCAGATCGGGCGGAGCGCGACCTCGCCCGACGCGCTCTGGTCCGACCATGTCACCCGGTTCGGTGTGGCGACGGCGGCCGACGTGCAGCGCGCGAAGGTGTCCGACGCGGCCGCGGTCGCGGCGGTCGGCGCGCAGCAGTCCGTCGCCGCCGTCGACGGCGACGAGGAGACCATCAGTCTGCTCACCTACCAGACCGCCTATCAAGCCGCGGCCCGGGTGATGACCGCGGTGGACGAAGCGCTCGACGTGCTCATCAACCGCACGGGTCTCGTCGGACGCTGATCGAAGGAGCATCATGATCTCTCGAGTCACCTCCTCGGCCATGACGCAGACGGCCATGCGGCAGCTGCAGTCCAACCTCTCCGAGCTCGCGCGTCTGCAGGAGCAGGCCACCTCGCAGCGTGCCTTCGCCGCGCCGTCCGACGATCCGGCCGCCGCGGCAGCCGCGCTCGCGCTTCACGCCGAGCAGCGACGCAACGACCAGTACGCGCGCAACATCGACGACGGGCTCGCCTGGGTCACGGCGGCCGACGGTGCGATCACCGCGAGCACCTCACTGCTCGGGCGGGTCCGCGACCTCACCGCGCAGGGTGCGAACGACGGCGCGCTCGACGCCGTGGCCAAGGAAGCACTGGCCGTGGAACTCGAAGGCCTCCGCGAGGAGCTCTTCGCCCAGGCGAACACCCGGCTGCTCGGACGCTCCGTGTTCGCGGGAACGTCGGACACGGCAGCCTTCGCCGCTGACTACAGCCACAGTGGCGTAGCGGGCGCGGAGGTGACCCGACGGGTCTCCGACGGTGCCTCCGTGCGCGTCGACACCGATGGCGCCGCCGTCTTCGGAACCGGGGACGACTCGGTGTTCGCGTTGGTGGACCGGATCGTCGCCGATCTCCGTTCCGGTACCAACGTCGGACCGCGACTCGCGGAGATCGATGCGCGTCGCACGGCCATCCTCGGGGTCCAGGGGTCGGTGGGCACCCGTCAATCTCAGATCGAACGCGCCAAGGAGGCGGCAGTGCAGAATTCCGTGTCCCTCGAGTCCCGCCGCACGGCGGTCGAGGACGTCGATTCGATCGAAGTGCTCGTGCGCCTCCAGGCGCAGGAACTCGTGTATCGCTCCGCGCTCGCGGTGAACGCGCGGGTGCTCCAGCCGTCGCTGATGGACTTCCTCCGATGACCGCGGCGCTGACTTTCCTCGCCCCGCCTCCCGGACTCGCGCCGCATGTCGACTTCGCCCTGGCCCCGGTCGACGGCGCCGACGGACTGTTCGCGATGCGGGCCGTGCAGGACGCGGAGCTGCGGCTCTACCTCGTCGATCCGCGGACGGTGCTGAGCGAGTACGCGCCGATCCTCACCGACGAGCAGGCCGACGCACTCGCTCTCCGCGACGCCGAAGACGCACTGATCCTCGTGGTCGCCCACCCGTCGGCGGAGGGCGTGAGCGTGAACCTGCTCGCGCCGGTGATCGTGAACCGCACGACGGGGGCCGCGTCGCAGGTGATCCTGGAGGACCAGGACTACCCGTTGCGCGCACCCTTGGGCTGAGCCGTCGTTCCCGGCCGGTCCAGGCCGTTCTCCCAGCGGAACCACGGCTAATCTGGAAGGGTGATCCTCGCCGTCGACACCTCCCTGGGTACCGCTGTGGCCCTCATCGATGCCGACGGAGACCTCCGCGCCGAGGCGAGTGCAGCCGACCCGCTCGGCCATGCCGAGATCATCGGCGACCTGCTGGTCGAGGTGCTCGCACAGGCCGGAGCTGGAGCGGTGACCCACGTCGTCGCCGGCATGGGACCCGGACCGTTCACCGGACTGCGGATCGG
Source organism: Microbacterium sp. IO18 (assembly GCF_049099505.1). Lineage (NCBI taxonomy): Bacteria > Bacillati > Actinomycetota > Actinomycetes > Micrococcales > Microbacteriaceae > Microbacterium > Microbacterium sp. IO18. Next base: position 1,388,632 of record NZ_JBMJAF010000001.1, on the reverse strand, counting down.
CATCGCCGCGGCACGAGCCTTCGCGCTCGGACGCGACATCCCCGTGATCGCGGTGCCCAGCCATTTCGCGGCCGCGCTCACCGCGACCGAGACCGAGACGGGGCCGTTCGCCGTCGTCACCGACGCGCGCCGACGCGAGGTCGCGATCACGGTCTTCGACGGGATCGACGCCGACGGGATTCCGCACGTCGTCGCCGAGACGGTCCTGGTGCGCGCGGCGGACGCCGACGCACACCTCGACGGCATCCGACGCATCGACGTCGCGACGCTCTCCGCGCGGGACCTCGCCCGGGTCGGCGCGCGCGCCCTCGCCGCCGGTCGTGTGTTGACGGACGATGAGCCCCTCTATCTGCGGAACCCGGATGTGACGCTGCCCGGTGCCCCGAAGAAGGTGGGGACGTGACCCTCCGCGACGCCGTGCCCGACGACCTCGACGCGATCATGATGATCGAGAACCGCTCCTTCCCGACCGATGCCTGGAGCCGGGAGACCATGGCGTCCGAGCTCGCCAGCCTGCACGGCCGGTACCTGGTCGATGAGCACGAGGGGAGTGTGATCGGCTACGGCGGGGTGCGGGCCCTGCGCGGGAGCGCCGACGCCGATATCCAGACCATCGCGCTCCTCAGCGGATATCGCGGCCAGGGCCGTGGCCGGGCGCTCCTGCGTGCGCTGCTCGCCGCCGCGGCGGAGCGCGGTGCCGGCGAGGTGTTCCTCGAGGTCAGGGCCGACAACCCCGCGGCCGAGGGTCTCTACCTCGCCGAAGGCTTCACCGAGATCGGCCGTCGTCCCCGCTACTATCAGCCGGATGATGTGGACGCGATCGTGATGCGCCTGGACCTGCGCCGCCACCCGATCGCGCGAGACCAGTCCGAGGAGGCGACGGCATGAACGAGCCTCTGGTCCTCGGCATCGAGACGAGCTGCGACGAGACCGGCATCGGAATCGTCCGCGGGCGCACCCTGCTGTCGAACACGATCGCGTCGAGCATGGACGAGCACGCCCGCTACGGCGGCGTCGTGCCCGAGGTCGCGGCCCGGGCGCATCTCGAGGCGCTCCAACCCGCCATCGATGCGGCGCTCGCCGAAGCGGGTGTGGGCCTGGATGAGCTCGATGCGGTGGCCGTCACCAGCGGGCCTGGTCTCGCGGGCGCGCTGATGGTGGGCGTGGGCGCGGCGAAGGGCCTCGCTGTCTCGATCGACAAACCGCTCTATGCCGTCAATCACCTCGTCGGCCACATCGCCGCCGACATCCTGACCGGCGGCTCCGCACCGCTCGAGTGTCCGACGATCGCCCTGCTGGTATCCGGTGGGCACACCTCGCTGCTGCATGTCCGCGACCTCACGACCGACGTCGAACTGCTCGGCGAGACCATGGACGACGCCGCAGGCGAAGCGTTCGACAAGGTCGCCCGGCTCCTCTCGCTGCCCTACCCGGGTGGTCCCGAGATCGACCGCGCGGCGGCCGACGGCGATCCGGAGGCGATCCGCTTCCCCCGTGGCCTCTCCCGGGCCTCCGATCTGGCGAAGCATCGCTATGACTTCTCGTTCTCCGGACTGAAGACGGCCGTGGCCCGCTGGGTCGAGCGCTGCGAAGCGGAGGGTGTGGAGGTTCCGGTGGCCGACGTCGCCGCGAGCTTCCGTGAGGCCGTCGTCGATGTGCTCGTGACCAAGGCGCTCGCCGCCTGCGCGGATCTCGGCGTGCCGAGACTGCTCCTCGGCGGCGGGGTGATCGCGAACCGGCGCCTGCGCGAGGTCGCCCTCCGACGTGCCTCCGAGGCCGGCGTCACCGTCCGCATTCCCCCTCTCTCGCTGTGCACCGACAACGGCGCCATGATCGCGGCCCTGGCGTCGGAGCTGATCTCCTCGGGACGTCCGCCGTCGCGCTTGACGTTCGGCGCGGACTCGACCCTTCCGGTGACCGAGATCCAGATCGCGGAGGGGGCGCCCGCATGAGCGACACCTCGGGTGGGGCCGAGGCGAAGGCCTCGCCCACGCCGCCGACGCGCATCGAGAGCCCGAGCGAGCAGGTCGAGCAGCATCCGGCTGCGGCCGCGCGGCTTCCCGGAGCCCGCCGGGAGGGGTATGCCAAGTTCCCCACCGGCCCTGTCGGCATCGAACCCGTGGTCGCGAGCGGTCCCGACATCGACGCGCGAGACGACGTGGAGTGGGAGCCGTCGACCGATGCCTCGCCCATCGACGACACTCGACTCGCTCCGTGGGCGCTGCTGGCGGCGATCGTCGCGCTCGGAGCCTCGTTCTTCGTCGGCTGGGGGATCCCCGTCGCGATCGTCGCGGTCATTGCCGCGGCCATGTCGTTGCGTCGTCCGGTCGAGAGTCGGGCGATCGCGCGGTGGGCGCTCGTGCTGGGTCTCTGCGCGACCGTCTACAGTCTGGGGTGGCTGGTTTGGGCGGGCATGCAGTTCGAGAAGCTCGGGTGACCGGATGCTCGACGCCGAGGAATCGGAGGAGCTGCGCTCCCTGCACGCACGGGCCTATGGCCGCGACTCCGCACTGACGGCCGCTGAGGCGGTGCGGCTCCGCGAACTCGAGGACCGCCGGCGGACCACGGCCGCTGCGCCGAAGAGCGAGGAGCCGACGCAGGTCGAGGAGCCGACGCAGCTCGAGGAGCCGGCGCAGCTCCAAGGCGCGGCGCACGTCGATGGGACGGACTCCGTCGGGCCGTCGCCGGGTGAGCGCCGCGATGAGCCATGGCCGGCGGATCGGTCGGGAGGCGAGATGTCCGAGCCGATCGCGGAGGCACACGCCTCGCCGGGATCGTCGCTGCGGTCGTTGCTCGCCGTGACGCGGTCGCACTGGCGACCGGTCGCCCTCGCCACCGTGGCCGTACTTCTGGTCGGGTTGGGCGTGGGGTGGCTCGCCTTCGGTCGGTCCCACGACGCACCCGTCGCGCTGTCCCCTGAGCAGCAGCAGTGGGAGGACGACCTCGTCGCGGGTGGGGACTACGATCCCGGCTCGGTCCGTGCGCTCGGGGTGGAGGAGGGAGCGGTCATCTGGACCGCGACGAAGGACGGTCGCGAGCGCACCTGTCTGATTCTGAGCACGGGCGATGTGACCCTGCCGAACTGCGACGAGACGGAGTCCGTGTCCGCGCAGGGCATCTACGGTTCGATCACGGTGCGCTCCGAAGAAGACCTGCAGCGGCAGATCAGCGCGCAGATGCTCTTCACCGCGTCGGGTGAGCCTGCCGTCGCGGTGAACTCGTACGACTACGATCCGACGCAGAACGGGATCACGTATGCGAACGAGGAGGAGTCGCAGACCGCGGCGCGCCTGACGCGCGAGGGGTTCGACGCCGGTTCCCTCTGGGTGGTCGGCTACGACGGTGACGTCCCGCTCTGGACGGCCGTGCAGAGCGACACGCAGAGCTCCTGCCTGATCTATGACGGATCCACCGACGATTCCCCGCAGACGTGCCTCGATCCCGAGACGATGCAGGAGCAGGGGGCGAGTCTGGTCCTCAACGTCGTCGACGCCGATTCCGGTGCCGTCACGCACTTCGAACTGGCCTCGAGCACGGGCCCCGGCTACCTCGTCATCACCCACGAAGCGGACGCCACCGGTGCAGCCGAGGACTGACGCCGAGGAGCTTCGGGCGCTGCAGCAGCGGGCCTACGGCCGCGGGACACGGCTGACGGAGGGGGAGGCCGAGCGCCTGCGCGAACTGGAGGAGCAGCGCCGCTCTCCGATCGAGCCCCCGCCGTCGGCAGTCGACGAGGCCGGTGCAGATCCCTCGGCGGACGACGAGGATCCCGCTGCGGAACTAGCGCCTGCGGACGCGTCGGTCGAACCTTCCGTGCCGGTTGCGCCTGCCGTCAGCGACGAACCCCTGCCTCGCCGGGGCGCGCTGCGGCAGCACGTCGTGGCTGCGATCGCGGGGGTCGCCGTCGTGCTCTCGGTCGGCATCGGAGCCGGCTGGGCACTGTTCTCGCCGCGGGTCGCGAGTATTCCCCTGACCGGAGAGCAGCAGCAGCGACGTGCCGAACTCTCGGCCTCGACGTTCGATCCCGGCTCCGTCCGTGCGGTCGCCGCGTCGGACGACGCCCTGGTCTGGTACGCGACCAGGGAGGACGGCGCCCTGAGTTGCATGGTCCTCGATGTGAGCGGTCGGGAGCAGACGGACTGCCTCCCGGTCGACGAGGTCGACAACGGGTTGACCGCGGTTCTCCCCGTGGAAGCGGACGGGACGATCGGCGAGGAGTCTTCCGGCGAGGGGGCCTTCGGCGTGGAGACGGTCATCGCCACGTTGCGCCTGTCGGTCGACGGTGAGCCGATGGTGGGGATCCAGCGCTGGGGCGGACCGTCGTCGCTGGCGGCGGAGTTCCCGGAAGAGGTGCGCGATCGCGCCGAGGAGCTGGCGGCAGACGGCTTCGGCTTCGGGCTCTCATTGATCACGATGTTCCGCGGGGAGCCGGTCTGGCTCGCCGACCGCCTCTCGGCGCAGGGCACGACGGACAGGTGCCTGATCGTCGACGCGGGCGGACCCATGGCGTGCGTACCGTTCGAGACGGCGGTGGAAGGAGGGCTCGCCACGCAGGTCGTCGACGACGACACGCGCGACGGCAGGGCGACGATCACGGCGCTCGAGCTGAGGTTCACGGGGCAGCAGAACGCGTATCTGGTGGTCGCCGAGGGCGTGCCCGTCGCCACCGTCCCGCCGGGCGAGTCGTTCTTCGTCGAGGCGCCACCCGGAGACCCGATCGAGATCGCACCGCCGGGGGCGGGAACCGGCGGCTGAAAACGGATCAGCTCGCGGCGGAGACCCGGTCGGCGAGGATCGCCACGCGTCGATCGCCGATGCGGGCGAGGATCAGCGTCGCCTCCTGGTCTCCCCGCAGCGTGAGCTTCTTGCGGAAGGCCGCCGGGTCGACGTCGACGCCGCGCTTCTTGATCTCGAGTCGCCCGATGTCGTGCGCCTTCAGCGCTGTGCTGATCGCCTTGGGGTTCGCCGGCATCGTCTCGCGCACGCGGAAGGACTGCACGAAGGGGCTCGTCAGCGCCGAATCGGAGGTCAGGTAGGCGATGTGCTCGTCGAGCATCCCGGCGTCGAGGCTCCTGGCCACATCGCCGATCAGACGCGCACGGATGACGGCACCGTCGGGTTCGTGCAGGAAGGCGCCGAGCTCACGCACCGGCTCATCGGCGGCATCTGCGGGTGCGGTGAGCTCGTGGGACCGGTCGTCGCGGATCACCAGGGCCGCGCGGCGGACCCCTTCACGGGCGAGGGCGCCGCTCCACACCACGAGCTCGACGACACTGCCGTCGGCGCTCACCCACTGCGACTCCGCGTCGGCGGGCAGCGCATCTCGGTCGTGCGCGGGGCCGAGCTTGATGCCCGTGGACACGCGGCGTGCGACGTCGAACGCCCAGTCGAGGGAGGGGGAGTAGTCGTCGGCCGACACGCGCCGCGTCTCACCGTGACCGGAGGTGCGTCGGGCGGGATCCATCCAGATCGCCCGGTCGTCCGCGGCGGGCATCGTCTCGAAGGCGTCTTCGGCGGTGTCGTGGCGCACCCTCGCGCTGTCACCGAACGGCGCGAGGTTGTAGGCGGCGATCGCGGCGGTGACCTCATCGGCGTCGACCGCCAGCACGTCGAGCCCGGCCCCGGTGAAAGCCAGAGCGTCGCCGCCGATCCCGCAGCCGAGGTCGGCGACAGCGGTGAATCCCGCGCCGCGGATCCGCTGCGCGTGGCGAGCGGCGACTCCGAGCCTGGTGGCCTGCTCCATGCCCGCCCGGGTGAACAGCATGCGTCCGGCGAACGGTCCGAACTTGGCGGAAGCCTTGGAGCGCAGGTGAGCCTGCCCGACGACCGCGGAGACCAGGTCGGGGGAGTGGCCGGCGGCGCGCAGCCTCGAGACCGCGCGAGCGACGTCGGCACTCGATCCGACCGTCCCGACCGCGTCGAGGAGTTCGAGACCGGCGGGGGTCAGCAGGGCGCGCAGCTCGGACATCTCCACGCCCTCAGCCTAATTCCCCGCCACGCGCGGAGCCGTGTCGAGCGGGTGTGCTGGCACTCGCATTGCGTGAGTGCCAGCACACCGCCTACACTGGCATTAGCACTCTCGGGTTGAGAGTGCGAACAAGTCTTTCGTGTCAGCGTCAAGAAAGAAGAGGTAGACCGTGTCGGTTTCCATCAAGCCGCTCGAGGACCGGATCGTCATCAAGCAGGTCGAGGCCGAGCAGACCACCGCGAGTGGCCTGGTCATCCCCGACACCGCCAAGGAGAAGCCCCAGGAGGGCGAGGTCGTGGCGGTCGGCCCCGGCCGTATCGACGACAACGGCAACCGTGTTCCGATCGACGTCGCCGTCGGCGACCGCGTGCTCTACAGCAAGTACGGCGGCACCGAGGTGAAGTTCGGCGCAGACGAGTTCCTCGTCCTGTCCGCTCGCGACGTCCTGGCGGTCGTCGTCCGCTGATCTGCGGAACCTGATCCGGCCCCTCCGCGGGGCAGGGTCGAGGTCCTCGAAGGGGCCCGGATGCATCGGCATCCGGGCCCCTTCTGCATTCCCGGCGCTAGTGTTGTGCGGTGACCCCTGAGACGACCCGCGCCACCCGGACCGCGGGGGTCGCGTACGCCGGAGCCGCCTACCTGCTCTGGGGCGTGCTTCCGCTCTACTTCCTCCTGCTCGCGCCGACCGGGCCGTGGGAGGTCGTCGCCTGGCGGGTGCTGCTGTCGTTCGTGTTCTGCCTCCTGCTGCTCACCGTCACCCGCGGGTGGGCCGCGTTCCGAGCGATCCTCCGGCAGCCCCGGCTGCTCGGCTGGACGGCGCTCGCCGGGCTCCTGATCTACGTCAACTGGCAGGTGTTCCTGATCGGAACCCTCAGCGACAACGTGATCGAGACGAGCCTGGGCTACTTCATCAATCCGATCACCACGGTGCTGCTCGGGGTCTTCGTCTTGAAGGAACGCATCCGCCGGCTGCAGTGGGCCGCGATCGCCATCGCCGCGATCGCCGTCGTCGTGATCATCGTGGCCTACCGTGCCTTCCCGTGGATCGCGCTCTCGCTGACCGCATCCTTCGGTATCTACGGACTCATCAAGAAGAAGATCGGTCCGGCGGTCGATGCCGTCAGCGGGCTCACCCTCGAGTCGTTCTGGCTGATCCCGATCGCCGTCGCGCAGCTGATCGTGGTGTCGATGACCCCGGCGGGCATCACGATGGGCGCGAACGGAGGGGTGCACGCTCTGCTGCTGGCGTTCGCGGGAGTCGCGACGGCGGTACCGCTGCTGTTGTTCGCCGCGGGAACCCGGCGGATCAACCTCACGGTGATCGGCATGATCCAGTTCATCACCCCGGTGATGCAGTTCCTCATCGGCGCCGTCGTCCTGCACGAGCCGATGCCGCCGGAGCGCTGGGCGGGATTCATCCTCGTCTGGATCGCCATCGCCGTGTTCCTCGTCGATCTGCTGCTCGCCGGGCGCCGCGGACGTCGGATCGCCGCGACCGAACTCGTCTGAACCCGGGTCTCTTCTCCGCCCGAACCCGGTCTCGGATCGTTAACGCACCGAGATACTTGCGATCCCTGCGCGCGCGTATCACGGCCTAGTGTTAGAGCACCCGCCTGTGGTCACAATCCACGTTCAGTTACGCAAGGGAGCATCATGAACGCACTGAAGGGCTCGCGCACCGCGAAGGTCTTCGCCGGGATCGCTTTGATCAGCGCATCCGCCATCGTCGTCGCCGGCTGCAGCAGCACGCCGAACGCCGAGCCGAGCGAGGGTGGTGAGAAGCCGGCCGTCGATCTGACGCTCAAGCTCGGCTCGCTCCTGCCCGCGACCGGTTCGCTCGCGTTCCTCGGCGCTCCGATGGAGGCCGGTGTCCAGCTGGCCGTCAACCAGATCAACGAGGCCGACGCCGGCGTGACCATCGACCTCACCACCGCCGACGAGGGCGACCTCGACAACAAGGCGTATGAGACCTCGATCACCAACCTGCAGAACGCCGGCATCACGGCCATGGTCGGTGCCGCATCGTCGAGCGTCACCAAGCTCATCCTCGACGGCAACGCCGGTGCGGGCATCCTCACCGTCTCGCCGTCGAACACGTCCCCGGACTTCACGGGCATCAACCCGCTGTACTTCCGCACGGCGCCGAGCGACAACCTCCAGGGCGAGGTCCTCGGCAACGAGATCGCCGAGGACGGTCACAAGACGCTCGGCATCATCTACCAGAACGACCCGTACGGCACCGGTCTCTTCGAAGCCATCAAGGCGACGTTCGAGAGCACCGGTGGCGAGGTCGTCGCGGATGCGTCCTACAACCAGGGCGACGGCCAGTTCAACGCGCAGGTCTCGGAGATCGCTGCGGCGAACCCCGACGCCGTGGCCGTCGTGTCGTACGACCAGTTCGCGACCATCGCGCCGCTCCTCGGCAACGCCGGGGTCGACACCGGGTCGCTGTACCTCGTCGACGGCAACCTCAAGGACTGGGGAACCGACATCCCGGTCAGCCTCGAGGGCTCGAAGGGCACCCGCGCCGGCGCCGAGCTGCCGCAGGACTTCCTCGACCAGCTGAACGAGGTCTGGACGGCTGACGGCAACGACCCGATCGACGCCGTGACGTACTCCGCCGAGGCGTACGACGCCGTGGTCCTGATGGCGCTGTCGGCTCTGGCCGCCGGCTCGGTCGAGGGTGCGGACATGGCGGAGCAGATGCGCACCGTCTCCGGTGGCGACGGCGATGGCGAGAAGTGCTCCACGTTCGCGGAGTGCGCCGACATCATAAACGGCGGCGGCACGGCGGACTACGACGGCCTCTCGGGCGAGATCACGTTCGACGAGAACAACGACCCGAAGGGCGCCGCGATCGGCGTCTACGAGTTCGACGCCGACAACGTCACCTCGCGCATCAAGTAATCGCGCAGAAGAAGGCCCCGGATGCACGCCATCCGGGGCCTTCTTCTGTGCGGTCACCCTGCTCCGGTCGCAAAAAGGCTCGGTATCCACGCGGATACCGAGCCTTTTCGCGACCGGAACGTCAGGCGGCGTCGGTCCCGAGCGTCCCCAGGTAGAGGCCGATGACCTTCGGATCGTTCAACAGCTCGCGACCGGAACCCTCGTAGGCGTCCTTGCCCTGATCGAGCACGTAGCCGCGGTCGCAGATCTGCAGGCAGCGCCGGGCGTTCTGCTCCACCATGATCGTCGTCACGCCGGCCTTGTTGATGTCGGAGACCCGGATGAAGGCATCGTCCTGCCGCACGGGGGAGAGGCCGGCCGACGGCTCGTCGAGCAGCAGCACGGAGGGGTCCATCATGAGCGCCCGGGACATCGCGACCATCTGCCGCTCACCGCCCGAGAGCGATCCGGCGCGCTGCTTGAGGCGCTTGCCGAGCTCGGCGAAGATGCTGCTCACGAACTCGAGGCGCTCGGCGAAGATCTTCGGGTTCTGGTAGAGCCCCATCTCCAGGTTCTCCTGGATCGTGAGCGAGGGGAACACGTTGTTCGTCTGCGGCACGAAGGCCACACCGCGGCGGACGAGCTTGTCGGCCTTGAGGCCCACGATGCTCTCGCCCTTCACCGTGACGTCGCCCGAGCGGATCTCGACCATGCCGAAGATCGCCTTGAGCAGGGTCGACTTGCCGGCGCCGTTCGGTCCGATGATGCCGATCAACTCGCCCTTGTGGGCCACAAGGTTGGCTCCGTTGAGGATGTTCACTCCCGGCAGGTAGCCGGCGTGCACATCGGTCAGCTCGACGATGACGTCGTCGTTCTTGATCTCGTTGCGTTCGACGGGGGCGTCGGTCATGACTTCTTCTCCTCGATGTCCTCGGCCTCTTCTTCGGCCTCGACCTCGGTCTCGATCTTCTCCCGGATGCGGATCGCGTCCTCCTCCGAGATCACGGGGAGGCGACCGGTGACGGCACCGAGATCGAGATCCTGGTGCGCCCCGAGGTAGGCGTCCACGACGGCGGGGTCCTCCATGACCTGGTCGGGCGGCCCCTCGGCCACGACCCGCCCCTCGGCCATCACGACCACCCAGTCGGCGATGTGCCGGACCATGTGCATGTCGTGCTCGACGAACAGCACGGTCATCCCCTGCTCCTTGAGGTCGAGGATGTGCTCGAGCAAGGACTGCGTGAGGGCGGGATTGACGCCGGCCATCGGCTCATCGAGCATGACCAGGGTCGGATCGCTCATGAGCGCGCGGGCCATCTCGAGGAGCTTGCGCTGACCGCCCGAGAGCGATGCCGCGAAGTCCTGCTCCTTCGCATCGAGCTTGAAGCGGGTGAGGAGTTCGTGCGCGCGCGCCTCGATCTCCTGGTCCTGCGTGCGCCAGAGGAAGGGGAACAAGCCCGCCCAGAACCCTTCGCCGCGCTGGTCCTTCGCGCCGAGTTTCATGTTCTCGAGCACGGTGAGCAGCGACAGCGACTTGGTCAGCTGGAACGTGCGCACCTGTCCCATCCTCGCCACCTTGAAGGAGGGGATGCCCGAGAGGTTCTTGCCGTCGAACGACCAGGTGCCGGCGTTCGGCTTGTCGAAGCCGCACAGCAGGTTGAACAGGGTCGTCTTCCCGGCACCGTTCGGACCGATCAGGGCGGTGATCGCCCCGCGAGGGATCTCCAGGTGATCGACGTCGACCGCGGTGAGGCCGCCGAAGCGGCGCTCCACGGCATCGGCGATGAGGATCGGGTCGACCTTCTTGACCCCGGGGGCTGCGGGACCGGCGGCGAGACCGCCGGTCTTGGCGCGGGGTGTGGTCTTCGCGGGCGTGACCGCCGCGTCGTCGTTACTTGACAAAGGTCATCTCCCTCTTGTTTCCGAGGATGCCCTGGGGGCGGAAAATGACGATCAGCATCAGCACGACACCGATCACGATGTACCGCACGACGTCGGCTTGCGCGCTGGACATCGGGAGGTAGCCGGCGTTCGCCATCGCGGGGAGGAGCGCGCCGAGGAAGGCGAACACCACCCAGAACAGCACGGCGCCGAGTGTGGGTCCGAGCACGGTCGCCGCACCTCCGAGGAGGAGGATCGTCCACAGGAAGAACGTCAGCGACGTGGAGTAGCTGCCGGGGATCACCGCGGACGGCAGGATGAACACGACGCCGCCGAGGGCACCGATCACGCCACCCACCACGAGGGCCTGCATCTTGTAGGCGAAGACGTTCTTGCCGAGCGAGCGCACCGCGTCCTCATCCTCGCGGATGCCCTTGAGCACACGACCCCACGGGCTGCGCATGAGCGCCCACACCACGAGCACCGCCACCGCGAGGCTGATCAGACCGACGACTCGGACCCAGAGGTCCGTCGCGTTGTAGGTCCACGGTCCGAAGCCGTAGGTGCCGGGAGGGAACGGGTTCGCATCGCGGAAGCTCTGGTGATAGCCCGAGAGTCCGCCCGCCGAGTTCGTCCAGTCCTTGAACAGCTCGGTCACGAACAACAGGCGCACCACCTCGGCGGTCGCGATGGTCGCGATGGCCAGATAGTCGGCGCGCAGACGGAGGGTGGGGATACCGAGCACGAGAGCGAACACCGCCCCGCCGAGCAGGCCGACCAGAAGCGCCGCCCACCAGGGGAAGCCGAACGTCAGGATCGAGATCGCATAGCCGTAGGCGCCGATGGCCATGAAGGCCGCCATGCCGAAGTTGAGCAGTCCGGTGTATCCGAAGTGCACGGCGAGGCCCGTTGCCGCGAGCGCGTAGGCGATCGTCGTCGGGCTGAAGAGATAGGAGGCGGTGTTGCCGAAAATACTGCCGAAGTCCATGCGTCAGCCCAACCTTTCCTTGCGCCCGAGGATGCCCTGCGGTCGCACCAGCAGGATCACGATCAGTGCGACCAGTGCTGTCGCGTACTTGAGGTCTGTCGGTACGCCGAACAAGGTCGACACCTCGACCGCGAGGCCGACGATGATCGAGCCGATCAGGGCGCCGATCGCGGAGCCGAGACCGCCGAGCGTGATCGCACAGAACATCAGCAGCAGCATCTGCATGCCCATGTCCCACTTGACCCCGGGGCGGAAGTACGCCCACAGGATGCCGGAGATCGCCGCGAGCGTGCCGGCCAGGATCCACACCGTGCGGATCACCTTGTCGACGTCGATGCCCGATGCGGCGGCCAGCTGCGGGTTGTCCGAGATCGCTCGGGTCGCCTTTCCGGTGCGGGTCCTGGTGAGGAAGAAGGCCACGCCGAGGATCACGATGATGCTCGTCGCCATCGCGATCATGTCGATGTAGGAGAGCGAGATGGGCCCGAGCTTGATCGGCTCGGGACTCGCGCCCGGCAGCTGGTAGGTGCTCCCGCCGATCATGTACTGCATGCCGTAGCGCAGGGCGAGGGAGAGGCCGATGCTCACGATCATCAGTTGGACGACACCCAGGCCTCGGCGGCGCAGAGGCTTCCAGATCCCCGCATCCAGGGCCCAGCCGAGTGCCGCACCGCCCACGACCGCGGCGAGGATGCCGAGCCAGGGCGGAAGGTTCCAGAACGTGGTGAAGAGCAGCATGACCACCGCGCCCCACGTGACCATCTCACCGTGGGCGAAGTTCGACAGGCGGGTGGTCCCGTAGATCAGCGCGGCGCCCATCGAGGCGAGGCCGAGCAGGAGACCGAAGTTCAGTCCGCCCACCATGCGCGAGAGGAGCTGATCGAGGAAGGAGACCGTCACCCGTTCGCCGGCACCGAGGAAGAAGTTGACGATCTTGGTCCCGGTGAGGCCGAATTCGAGCTCGAACGAGGCCGTCGTCCCCGACACGGGCTGGATGCCTTCGGGGAGCTGGGTCGCGTCGACGATCACTCCGTCCGGAAGCGTGGATTCGTCGACCGTCAGGGTGTACGTCTCCTTCTCGGGCACGTACAGGCGCCACTTGCCCTCGTCGTCGGTCTCGGTCTCGGCCTCGAAGCCGTTGCCCTCGATGGACATGACGACGCCTTCGACGGGCTCGTCCGCGTTGGTGACGACGCCGGCGAAGTAGAAGTCGGTGATCTCCTGTCCGTCGTCCGTCGTCTCGGCCGAGGCCGATGAAGGGGGCAGGAGCAAGACGGCGCTGAGCGCCATGAGGATACCGAGGAAGGCGACCAGCCAGGGGCGCTTTCGATGCACGGCGATTGTTGTGGGTCCCACGCAACCTCCACTTTGAGTGCTGTGTCTCCGCGGTGTCGGGTTCGACCGCGGGGATGGACGACGCACTTGAGCGTAATGCGCGATCGGCGAATCACCTACCGTCGGGGCCAACGGTCCGGTAACGACGGGGATCTGGGAATGTTCTCGGGCGTGTCTCGCTTAGAATCTTCATACGGGCCGCTGCCCCGCGAACGGCCGACGTCGACCACCCCCTCGCACTCGGACATGCGCGACACGCGCAGAAGGAGACTCCATGGAACAGCACGATCCCTTCGGCTTCGTCGGACTGACGTACGATGACGTGCTGCTCCTGCCCGGGCACACCGACGTGATCCCCAGCGAGGCGGACACCTCGTCGCGGATCACGCGACGCATCTCGGTCGCCACCCCGCTGCTGTCGAGCGCGATGGACACCGTGACGGAGTCGCGCATGGCGATCGCGATGGCGCGTGAGGGCGGCATCGGCATCCTCCACCGCAACCTCTCCATCGCGGATCAGGCCGCGCACGTCGACCGCGTCAAGCGCAGCGAGTCGGGCATGATCACCGATCCCATCACGACCACGCAGGACGCCACGGTCGAAGAGGTCGACAACCTGTGCGCGAAGTACCGCATCTCGGGTCTCCCCGTCGTGGACGACGAGGGCAAGCTCGTCGGCATCATCACCAACCGCGACATGCGCTTCGTCTCCGGCTTCGAGCGTCAGAGCACCTTCGTCAAAGACGTCATGACGCGGGAGAACCTCGTGACCGCTCCGGTCGGCGTCGCCGCCGGCGAGGTCATCGCCCTGTTCGCCAAGCACCGTGTCGAGAAGCTGCCGCTGATCGACGGCGACGGCAAGCTCGCAGGACTGATCACCATCAAGGACTTCGACAAGAGCGAGAAGTACCCGCTCGCGACCAAGGACGACCAGGGGCGACTCCGCGTCGGTGCGGCCATCGGCTTCTTCGGAGACGCATGGGAGCGCGCGGAGGCGCTGCGTGACGCGGGGGTCGACGTGCTGGTCGTCGATACCGCCAACGGACAGTCCCAGGGCGTGATCGACCTCGTCCGCCGCCTGAAGGCCGACGCATCGTTCGAGCACATCGACGTCATCGGCGGGAACGTGGCGACCCGGGAGGGCGCGCAGGCTCTGGTCGACGCCGGCGTCGACGCGGTGAAGGTCGGCGTCGGACCCGGATCCATCTGCACCACGCGCGTCGTCGCGGGCGTGGGCGTGCCCCAGGTCACGGCCGTCTACGAGGCGTCGCTCGCCGCTCGTCCCGCCGGTGTCCCGGTGATCGCCGACGGTGGTCTGCAGTACTCGGGCGACATCGCGAAGGCCCTCGTCGCCGGCGCCGATGCGGTGATGCTCGGTTCGCTCCTGGCCGGCACCGACGAGTCGCCCGGCGAGATCGTCTTCCAATCGGGCAAGCAGTTCAAGCAGTATCGCGGCATGGGCTCGCTGGGTGCGATGCAGACGCGCGGCAAGCAGACCTCGTACTCCAAGGACCGCTACTTCCAGGCCGACGTCCCGAGCGACGACAAGCTGATCCCGGAGGGCATCGAAGGGCAGGTCCCGTATCGCGGGCCGCTCGCCGCCGTGGCCTATCAGCTGGTCGGAGGCCTCCGGCAGTCGATGTTCTACGTCGGCGCGCGCACCATCGAAGAGCTCAAGACGCGGGGCAAGTTCGTCCGCATCACCTCGGCGGGGCTCAAGGAGTCGCACCCGCACGACGTGCAGATCGTGGTCGAAGCGCCGAACTACAAGAAGTAACCCCTGCAGACGAGGAGGGACCGGATACCGCGGTATCCGGTCCCTCCTCGTCGTGGTTTACCCGCGGTCGGCGCCCGCACCATCCCCTCCGGACGCGGCACGGTCGCACGGACTCTTCCGCCCACGCGGCCCCAGGCGTAGCGTGCGGGTATGTGCCGAAACATCGTCCCGCTCAACAACCTCGAGCCTGCCGCGACCGACGACGAGTGCCACGACGCAGCCCTGCAGTTCGTGCGCAAGATCGCCGGGACGACGGCACCGTCCCGTGCCAATCGAGCCGTGTTCGATCGCGCTGTCGCCGAGATCGCTCAGGCGACCCGGGTGCTCCTGGACGAGCTCGTCACGACGGCGCCCCCGAAGAACCGCGACGAGGAGGCGGCCAAGCGTCGGGCTCGGTCCGCAGAGCGCTACGAGGCGATCCGGGTGTATCAGCAGGAGAAGCGCGCGGCACGTGCGACCTCGTGAGAACGAAGTCGCGGGGAAGACGGCCGTGTATGCCAGAATCGACATACCCCGCTCGACTTTCCCGGCGGTTCCGGTGATGAAGGCACCGAGATCGCAGGCCGATCCCCATCGGTCAGGGAACCTCCCCAAGGAGAGCTGTATCCATGCCTGAGGATTCTCCTCGCGTTCTCGTCGTCGATGACGATCCGGACGTCGCCCTGCTCGTCAAGACCGTGCTCGAGCGGCGGGCGGGCTGCATCGTCGATGTCGCGGAAGACGGTCAGGTCGCCGTCGAGCGCGTCGGGGCGCAGCGCCCCGACGTCGTCGTGACCGACATCGAGATGCCGGGGCTGAGCGGCCTGGAGTTGCTGGCCGAGCTGCGTCGAACGGTTCCGACCGTGCCCGTGCTGGTGATGACGGCCCACGTCTCCGTCGAGTACGCGGTCTCCGCGCTGCGTGCGCAGGCGGACGAGTTCCTCACGAAACCGCTCGACAACGCCAAACTCGTCGAGTCCGTCACCCGGCTGATCGAGGAGGGGCGTCGGCGCCGGGAGGGGGCCCGCCAACCGGAACGGGTGCTCGCGATCGGCGCGCACCCCGATGACGTGGAGATCGGCGTCGGCGGACTTCTCGCGGCCCACGCCAGGGCGGGCGACGAGATCACGATCCTCACCCTCTCCCGCGGTGCCAGGGGCGGTGACGCCGACAGCCGACAGGACGAGTCGCTGGCCGCGGCCGAGTTGCTCGGCGCCCGGCTCTTCCTCAAGGACCTCGTCGACACCGAGATCCCCGGCGGCGGATCGACCGTGCGCCTCATCGAAGAGGTGGTGCAGGAGATCCGCCCCACCATCGTCTACACGCATTCGGGTCACGACAGACACCAGGATCACCGGGCCGTGAGTGAGGCCACGATCGTGGCCACCCGGCGCGTCGGCACGGTCGCCTGCTATCAGAGCCCGTCGTCGACGATCGACTTCCGCCCCACGCGGTTCGTGCGGATCGACCAGTACCTGGACGAGAAGCTCCGGCTCCTGGAGAGCTTCCACTCGCAGACCGCGAGCCGGGAGTACCTCGCACCCGAGTTCGTCACGGCGACCGCACGATACTGGTCGCGGTTCGGGGGTGGGACAGCCGTCGAACCCCTCGAGGTCGTGCGTGAGACGGCGGAGTTCATCGGTGCCCACGAACTCAGCCGACGGGAGAGCTGATGACGACGCGCGTACTGGTGACCGGCGCGGGAGGCCCGGCGGGCGTGGCCGTGATCCGCTCCCTCCTCCGCCGAGCCGATCTGACCGTGTTCGCCGCCGACATGGACGGGTGGGCGAGCGGCATCTATCTGGTGCCCCCGGCGCAGCGTCGTCTGGTGCCACCGGGGCGGGACGTGGACTTCGTGCCGGCCATCGCGCGGATGGTCGAAGCCGACGCCCTCGACCTCGTGATCTCCACGGTCGATGTCGAGCTCATCGCCCTCGCCGGACGACGGGACGAGCTGGCCCCCGCGGTCCTGGCCGCGCCCTCGGCGGACACGTTGAACACCGCGCTCGACAAGCTCGCCCTCGCCGAGCGATGCGCCCCGACCGGTCGCACGCCCCGCACGGTCCTCGCCGGCCCCGAGGCGGAGGCCGTCGACTGGGAGTTCCCGGTCTTCGCCAAGCCTCGCCAGGGTGCGGGAAGCCGTGGCGTCCGACTCGTGCCGGATCGTGCCGCCCTCGAGGCGCTGCCCACGGACGAAGACCTGATCGTGCAGGACTTCCTCCCGGGGGAGGAGTACTCGGTCGACGTCATCGCCGATGCTGCGGGTGCCGTGGTCGCCGCCGTGCCGCGCACCCGTGCCAGGGTCGACTCGGGGGTCGCGATCGCCGGACGCACCGTGCGTGACCCCGAACTCGAGGAGACCGCCGCATCGATCGCGCGGGCCATCGGACTCGTGGGCGTCGCGAACGTGCAGCTGCGTCGTGACCGCACCGGCCGTGCCGTGCTGCTCGAGGTCAACCCGCGCTTTCCGGGGGCTCTGCCGCTCACGATCGCGGCCGGGGTCGACATTCCATCGCTCGTCGCGGATCTGTTCCTGGGGCGTGAGCTGCCGGTGAGCATCCCGTTCCGAGAGGTCGCTTCGGTGCGCTTCCTGGAAGACGTGATCGTCGAGGTCGAGGACGTGCTGGTCTCCGACCACGCGGGGCACCAGGAGGAGCTGTGAGCCACCCCCTGCTTCGCGGCGATCACCACGTCCATTCGACCTTCTCCGACGACGCCATCTCGACGCTCTCCGAGAATGTCGAGGCCGCGGCGGCGGCGGGCCTGAGCACGGTGCGGCTGGTCGACCATGTGCGTGAGAGCACCACCTGGGTGCCCGAGTACCTCTCCGCCGTGCGCGCTCTCCGGGTGCCGGACGGACTCGTGGTGCTCACCGGTGTGGAAGCGAAGATCCTCGACAGCTCCGGGTCCCTCGACATCCCGGCTCTGCCGGACGGCATCGACCGGATCCTGATCGCCGACCATCAGTACCCCGGTGTCGACGGTCCGCTCGGCCCGCCCGTCGTGCGCGAGCGGATCGCCGCAGGGTGGGCGGTGGACGACGTGCTCGACCAGCTCGTGAACGCCCTGATCGCCGCGATGCGCCGGTACCCGGGAAACCAACTCGCCCACTGCTTCTCCCTCCTGCCCAAGATCGGGCTGTCCGAGCAGGATCTCGGGGCGGAGCGGACGCAGGCCTGGGCACGTGCCGCCGTCGAGACCGGGACACGGGTGGAGGTCAACGAGAAATGGGCGTGCCCCGGGCCTGAAGCGCTGTCGGCCCTGCGCCGGGCGGGTGGAGAGCTCGTCGCCTCCACGGACAGTCATGAAGCGGCGGATGTCGGCCGATACTCCCGCGTGATCCCGCTGCTCGACGCGATCGAGGCCTCCTCATGACGGATCTGACCTGGCTCCAGACGGTGCTCGTCGTCGTTCTCCTGCTCTGCGTGCTGGTCGGCACGCTGCCCGTCGTCAACACGGGGTTGCAGTTCCTCGTGCTGCCGCTGCACGCGTTCCGCAACCATTACGGCAAGGCGGCCCCGTATCACCCGAACGTCGCGGTCATCATCCCGGCGTGGAACGAGGGGCTCGTCATCGGCCCCGCCATCGAACGGCTGCTCCAGCTGGAGTACCCCGGCGAGCGACTGAGGATCTTCGTCGTCGACGATGCGTCCACGGACGACACACCCACCATCGTCGCCGCGAAGGCGGCAGCACATCCTGGACGCGTCGTGCACCTGCGGCGCGAGAAGGGCGGCGAAGGCAAGGCCCACACGCTCAACCACGGACTCGAGATCGCGCTCGCGGACGAGTGGACCGAAGCCGTGCTCATCATGGATGCGGACGTCATCTTCGCACGCGACTCCCTCCGCAAGCTCAGCCGGCATCTCGCCGACGACGAAGTCGGTGCCGCGACCGCCTACATCGCCGAGGGCAGTCGCGACCGCAACTACCTCACGCGCTTCATCGCGATCGAGTACGTGATCGGGCAGCTCTCCGCGCGCCGGGTGCAGAACGTCGGCGGCGCGATCGCGTGCCTCGCCGGCGGGGCGCAGCTGCATTCCCGCGCGAACCTCGAGGCGATCGGCGGACGCATCCCGACGGGGACCCTCGCAGAAGACACCATGACCACGTTCGAAGGTCAGCTCAAGGGGCGGCGCATGGTCTTCGAGCCGCACGCCGTCGTGCTGGCCGAAGAGCCGCGGACGATCGACAGCCTGTGGAAGCAGCGCCTGCGCTGGGCGCGGGGCAACGTGCAGCTGACATCGATCTACCGGAAGCTGTGGTTCCGTCCGAGCCCCACCCATCGCCTGGGGAGCTTCTCATTCGGTCTGGCCTGGTTCACTATCCTGCTGCTGCCGGCGTTCATGCTCCTCGCCGCGGCGGGAATGCTCGCGCTGCTGGTCCTGCACAGCGACATCGCCGAGTTCGTGTTCCGCTTCATGTGGATCTCGGCGGCCTGCATCTATCTCTTCTCGATACTCTTCTCCGTGCAGCTCGACCCGCGAACGGGAAGGCATTCCTGGCGTGAGGCGATCATGTTCCCCGGGCTCGGGGCGCTCCTCCTCATGGCCATCGCCCTCTTCCCGTGGCTGTTCCAGGCGCTTCTGCAGGCGCTCGGCCAGCGCGCCACCGAGCAGACGTTGTTCACCTGGGCGGTGATCTTCTATCTGTGGGGTCCGATCTCGATGCTGGGGATCTGGCTCGCTCGCGCGGTGGAACCGCTCCCTGCCGGCCGCTTCTTCGCCGGCCTGCTCCTGTACATCTGCGGCTACGGGTCCCTGCTCTGCGCCATCACGGTGGATTCGTACATCAAAGAATGGCGTCGCGCCGACGCCTCCTGGATCAAGACCGAGAAGATCGGACGTGTGGACTCATGACCGCAGCACCGTCACACGACACCGAAGCGGAGGAGATCGCCGAGGATGCGCGCCGCGAGCGGCGACTGATCCCGCAGGCGATCATCGCTCTCGTCGTCGTCGTCGCCGTCGTCATCGTGCGAGAGCTGTTCCTTCGATGACCGGGAGGCCGTTGGCCCTGGTCGTGGAAGACGCCCCCGATCAGGCGGCGCTGCTGCGCCGCTATCTCGATCGCGAGGGCTTCGACGTGTTCATCGCCCGCGACGCCGAGTCGGCGATCGCCGCCTTCGATGAGATCGATCCGGTCCTGGCGGTGCTCGACCTGCTTCTGCCCGGGATCTCGGGGCAGGAGTGCGCGCGTCTGGTACAGGACCGGTTCCCTCGCTGCTTCCTCGTGATCAGCTCGGTGCTCGACGCGGCCGACTACCCGCCGGCGGATGCCGCCCTGCCGAAGCCCATCACCGGGGCCGACCTGCACGCCATCGTGGGGCGGGTCGAGCGATGAGGGCCACGCCGCTCGACCGGGCCGAGAACCGGTGGTATCGGATCTTCGACGACCCGAGCCCGTTGCTCAAGCAGGCACCGACGGTCATCGCAGCCGTCCTCGCGGGGCTGCTCACCTGGTGGGTGCCGGACCTGCCGGTCACTCATGCCGCGTCGGCGGTCGGCGGTATCGCTCTGGTTCTCGGGGCCACCGTCCTCGCCGCGGTGCTCACCGCACGGGGGATCCACGATGGGTGGGCCGTCCTGCTCATCCCGATCCTCGACATCGTCGGTCTCGGCCTCTTTCGCACCGGCACGGGAGGCCCCGGTGCTCTCTTCTCCGCTCTCATCCTCCTTCCCGTGGTCTGGTTGGCGGCGGCACCCGGCATCCGCTGGGTCTTCGTGGTCGCAGGCCTCACCTGCGTCGCGCTGCTCATGCCGTATCTGACCGATCCACCCCACACCTCGACCGAGTGGCTCCGTGGTGTCGTGGCCCCTCTGGTCTTCGCCGCGGTGGCGGCGGTCATCAACCAGCTCTCCCGACAGCAGCGTCTGCGCATCGAGCAGGCGGAGGAACTGGTGGCCGAGCGCACCAAGGCGCTGTCGGAGAACGTCGCGATGATCGTGCAGCTGCGCGACAAGGAGCGCCAGTACCGCGAGCTCCTGGATACGTTCGAGAGCGTCTGGTCGTCGATCACCGCGCAGGCCGTGATCGTCACGACGCGCGCGGGTGTCGTCACGGCCTGGAACCCCGGGGCCGAGCGCCTGCTGGGGCTCTCGGCCGGGGAGGCGCTGAAAGATGTGCGCGTCGATCGCTTCTTCTCCACCGCCGTCCTGTCGATGCTGGCGGCGGAGCACGCCGACCGCCTGCCGCCGTCCGATGACCGCCGCTCGGGGGAGAACGAGCTCTCGCCGGGGATCCAGGCCTTGTTCGCGCAGGCCGATGCAGGACTCACGGTCGACGGTGACATCGAGGTGACGACCGCGGGCGGCACGACCGTTCCCGCCCGCGTGACCGTGAGCCCCCACAAGGACGGCGCCGGTGCGCAGCAGGGCTACCTGTTCGTGCTCACCGACGAGACCAGGGCGGTCGAGGTCGCCCGGATGAAGGACGAGTTCGTCGGGATGATCTCGCACGAGCTGCGCACCCCGCTCAGCGCGATCATCGGATTCCTCGATCTGCTCCAGAACGATCCCGGTCAGCCGCTCACCGGCGACCAGCAGGAGTTCGTGTCCATCATCGAGCGCAATGCGCAGCGCCTGCTCAACCTCGTCGGCGACCTCCTCTTCACCGCACAGGTGGAATCCGGGCGGTTCCCGCTCGATCGCGAGGAGGCCGATGTCGCCGAGCTCGTCCGTTCGGCGGTGGTGTCGGCGGGCCCGCACGCGCAACGAGAGGGTATCGAGATCGACGCCGAGGTCGGCCCTGACCCGGTCCGCCTCGTGGTCGACTCCGGAAGGATCGGCCAGGCGCTCGACAACCTCCTCTCCAACGCCATCAAGTTCACGCCGAGCGGTGGTCGGGTCACGGCGCGGGTGCGCCTGGTGGACGGGGGAGTGGAACTCTCGGTGAGGGACACCGGGGTCGGGATCCCCGAGAACGAGCAGGGGATGCTGTTCACGCGCTTCTTCCGCGCGTCGACCGCGACACGCAACGCCGTACCGGGGGTGGGGCTCGGACTCACGATCACGCGAGCGATCGTCCTGGCGCACGGCGGCACCATGGACGTCACGAGTCAGGAGGGCGTCGGCACCGAGTTCCGGTTCGTCCTCCCCGTCGCCCCTCGCACTGAAGCGCTCACGGGCCTGGGTCACGTCGACTGACGCGGCCGGCCGCGGTTCGTGCCCGGCCGCTCGCGCTGATAGCCTGGTCGGCTCGGCACATGCGGGGCGGAAGGACGGCCACGCACCGTGGGCTACATCGATGTCTCCAGCGTCTCACTGACGCTCCCCGACGGCAGACCGCTTCTCGACGAGGTGACGTTCCGTGTCGGCTCCGGGTCGACGAGCGCGCTCATCGGCCCCAACGGCGCGGGCAAGACGACGTTGCTGCGCATCATCCGCGGCGATCAGTCCGCCGATGACGGGGTCGTGACGATCGAGGGCGGCCTGGGCGTCATGGACCAGTTCGTCGGTCACGGCGAGGCCGGGGAGACGGTCCACCACCTGCTCGTGCGCGTCGCGCCCGCGCGCATCCGTACCGCGGCCGAGACGCTCGAAGCTGCGGAGAACGCGCTGATCGAGCGCGACGAGCACGACACGCAGATGGCGTATGCGTCGGCGATCGCCGAATACGCCGATGCCGGTGGATACGAGCACGAGACCGTCTGGGATCAGTGCACGGTCGCGGCGCTCGGGGTGCCGTTCGAGCGGGCGCGGTTCCGCGAGCTCACGACGCTGTCCGGGGGCGAGCAGAAGCGGCTCGCACTCGAAGCGCTGCTGCGCGGACCCGACGAGGTGCTGCTGCTCGATGAGCCGGACAACTACCTCGACGTCCCGACGAAGCGCTGGCTCGAGGAGCAGCTGCGGGCGACGCCGAAGACCGTGCTGCTCGTGTCGCACGACCGGGAACTCCTGGCGCGCGCGATCGATCGGCTGATCACGCTCGAGCCCGGTGGCGCGGGTGCCACGGCCTGGGTCCACGGCGGTGGATTCGGTACCTATCCGCAGGCGCGGGCGGACCGGATGGAGCGGCTCGACGAACTGCGTCGTCGCTGGGATGAGCAGCACGAGAAGCTGCGCACCCTCGTCGCGAACCTCAAGGTGAAGGCGTCGGCGAACGACGGCTTCGCGTCTCGGTACCAGGCGGCGCAGACGCGGTTGCGGAAGTTCGAAGAGGCGGGTCCGCCCGAGGAGCGCCCGCCCGCGCAGGATTTCGACATGCGCCTGCGGGGAGCGCGCACGGGCAAGCGCGCCGTGGTGGTGCAGCGCCTGGAGCTGACCGGGCTGATGCGGCCGTTCGACACGGAGATCTGGTACGGCGATCGCGTCGCCGTGCTCGGCTCGAACGGATCCGGCAAGTCCCACTTCCTGCGCTTGCTCGCGCGTGGTGGCAGCGACCCCGACACCACGCTCGGTCACGTCACCTCGTCGGGGGAGCAGCTGAGTGTGGTCGAGCACACCGGCGCAGCGACGCTCGGAGCGCGGGTCGTGCCCGGTCTGTTCGCGCAGACGCACGCGCATCCGGAGTTCGTCGGACGCACGCTCCTCGACATCCTGCACCGGGGTGACGATCGTCGCACCGGGATGCCACGCGATGCCGCGAGCTCGGCGCTCGACCGCTATGGGCTCGTGCGTCAGGCCCTGCAGACCTTCGACTCGCTGTCCGGTGGACAGCAGGCACGTTTCCAAGTCTTGTTGCTCGAGCTCTCCGGGGCGACGCTGCTGCTCCTGGACGAGCCGACCGACAACCTCGACCTGGAATCGGCCGAGGCACTGGAACAGGCACTCGCGCGATTCGAGGGCACGGTGCTGGCCGTGACACACGATCGATGGTTTGCGCGATCGTTCGACCGGTTCCTGGTGTTCGGCTCGGGCGGGGACGTGTACGAGTCCGACGAACCGGTCTGGGATGAGCGCCGCGTGGCCCGCGCCCGCTGACGATACGGAGGCCGGAGGGGCGGGTACGGACACCGGGACTCGTCGGTACGGCAGATCATGCTGTCAGTGCTCGCCCGGACGCCGGCGAGGTTAGCGTCATCCGATGACTGTGCAGACCATCCAGAGCATCCATCCGCCCGACCGCGCCGACGCCACGCAGGCCAGACGCCACGACGACAACCCGGGTCCGCGCGTGGGGATCACCTTCTCCACGTTCGACCTGCTGCATGCGGGCCACATCATGATGCTGGCCGAAGCCAAGCGGCAGTGCGACTACCTCATCGTCGGCCTCCAGATGGATCCGACCTTGGATCGTCCGGAGAAGAACGCGCCGACGCAGACGGTGGTCGAGCGCTACATCCAGTTGCGTGGCTGCCAGTACGTCGACGAGATCGTGCCCTACTCGACGGAGCAGGACGTGGAGGACATCCTCCGCTCGTTCACGCTCGACGTGCGCATCGTCGGCGACGAGTACCGGGAGAGCGCGTTCACGGGGCGTGACTACTGCGAGGAGAGTGGGATCGATCTGTACTTCAACGGCAGGGACCACCGGTTCTCGAGCTCGGGACTGCGCAGGATCGTCGCTGCGAAAGAGGCCGGGCGCGTGGCCCGGGCCTGACCCTGTCGTCTCGGTCGTGGGCGAACATCAGCAGCCGGGCGGCGTGCGTCCGCCCGAGCCGACCCCCGCTCCCGGGTAGGCTGGACGGGTGACCATGGAGATCGAGCTCGGCCGAGGAAAGCGCGCACGTCGCGCGTACACGTTCGACGACATCGCGGTGGTGCCATCGCGGCGCACGCGCAACCCGGAGGACGTGTCGACCGCATGGACGATCGACGCCTTCGGCTTCGACATCCCGGTGCTGGGAGCGCCGATGGACTCGGTCGTGAGCCCGCAGACGGCGATCATGCTCGGACAGCTCGGCGGCCTCGGCGTCCTCGACCTCGAGGGTCTGTGGACGCGTTACGAAGACCCGGAGCCGCTGCTGGCGGAGATCGCCGGACTCGACGAGGGCGAGGCCACCGTCCGGATGCAGCAGCTGTACTCGGAGCCGATCAAGCCCGAGCTCATCACCCGCCGACTCGCCGAGATCCGCGAGTCCGGCGTCACGGTCGCCGGTTCGCTGACGCCGCAGCGCACCCAGGAGTACTACGACACGGTCGCCGCAGCGGGCGTCGACCTGTTCGTGATCCGCGGCACCACCGTGTCTGCCGAGCACGTCTCGAGCGTCGCGGAGCCCCTCAACCTCAAGAAGTTCATCTACGACCTCGACGTCCCCGTCATCGTCGGTGGCGCGGCGACCTACACCGCGGCCCTCCACCTCATGCGCACGGGCGCAGCAGGTGTGCTCGTCGGTTTCGGCGGCGGGGCGGCATCCACGACGCGTGCCACTCTCGGCATCCACGCGCCGATGGCGACCGCGGTCTCCGACGTCGCCGCGGCTCGCCGCGACTACCTCGACGAGTCCGGGGGCCGCTACGTCCACGTGATCGCCGATGGGGGCGTCGGCACCTCCGGCGACATCGTCAAGGCGCTCGCCATGGGGGCGGACGCCGTCATGCTCGGTGTCGCGCTCGCTCGGGCCACCGATGCGCCCGGCCGCGGCTTCCACTGGGGTCCCGAAGCCCACCACTCGAAGCTGCCGCGAGGCCGTCGTGTCGAGGTCGGGGGAATCGGCACGCTCGAGGAGATCCTCTACGGCCCGGCCCCGGTCGCCGACGGCACCGCGAACCTCATCGGCGCGCTGCGCAAGTCGATGGCGACCACCGGATACTCCGACCTCAAGGAGTTCCAGCGGGTCGAGGTCGTGCTCGCGCCGTACGAGGCCTGAGGCACAGCGCTCGACCGTGACGACTCCTGCTCTGTTTCCCCCGACCCTCCGCGAGGTCATGCTCCGGGGGCGCTGGATCGGGGTGCTGCTGCTGTGCCTCCTCGTCGCCGGGGTGTTCGCCTGGCTCGGTCAGTGGCAGTTGGAACGCGCGATCGACACCGATCCGCCTCCCGCCGGCCAGACCGAGCAGGTGCAGCAGCTCACCGATGTCGTCGAGCCGGGTGAATACCTCCCCGAGCCGCTCGTGGGCCAGCGCGTCGAGACCTCGGGGCGCTGGATCCCCGAGGACTTCATCGTCGTGTCGAGCCGTTTCAACGACGATGTCCCGGGGTACTGGGTGACCGGACAGCTGCGGGTCGCAGAGCGCACGTCGATCGCCGTCGCGATCGGGTGGACCCCCGATCGGGAGACCGCGGATGCGGCCGTGCGAGAGCTCGAAGCCGACGCGGACGGGTCGGAGGTCGAGGTGACCGGTCGGGTGATCTCGGACGAAGGACCCCGTGTCCCCCCGCACTCCGCTCCCGAGCAGTTGGACCGGATGTCGCCCGCCGCCCTGCTCAGCCGATGGCACGACATCGAGCAGCTTCACGTGTACCGCCCCTACCTCGCCTCGACCACGGCGTCCGCGGGGCTGGTCGACATCTCGTCGCCCGCACCCGAGGAGATGTCGCCGGTCAACTGGCTGAACGTCTTCTACGCGGTCGAGTGGGCCATCTTCGCGGGCTTCGCCTTCTACCTCTGGTACCGCCTGGCGAAAGATGCCTGGGAGCGCGAGGTCGAGGAGTTCGAAGACGCTCTCGGTCGGGAAACCACCTGATCATCGCGCGCATCCGCGCGCTCGACGGTGCGCAATTGTGTGCTCCCGTGCGGCGATAGCGACCTTCGTCAGGGGTCCCTCGGGCCATCCGGTGAGCGCTCGGTGACGAATCGGGAAACTCCGTTGAGGATGTCCTGACCGCTCCGTATGCTCGCACCATGTGAGCGCGCTGGGAGTTTTCCCTGTGTGCCGTGACAGTCCTGAGAAGTGTCGAACCCGACCGAGGAGACAGCACCGATGATGTCCGCCCCAGACGAGAGGAACCGCATGGTTCCGGTCTCGCACCGTAGAAGTCGGGGGCGCATCGGCGCTCTCGCCGTGACCTGCGTCGCCGCGCTGAGCTTCGGCTCGCTGGCCGCCGTTCCCGCCGCAGCCGACACCACGGGCACGGGGGTGGTGATCAACGAGGCGTATCTCTCCGGCGGCAGCGCGGGGGCGGCCTTCAAGAACAAGTTCGTCGAGCTCTACAACCCGACGTCCGCCGCGATCACCCTCGATGGCATGTCGCTGCAGTACCGGTCCGCCACCGGCACAGGCGCCTTCAACGGTGTGGCCGCCCTCACCGGGGAGATCCCCGCCGGCGGCTACTACCTGGTGCAGGGCAACAGCAACGGCGCGAACGGTGCCGAGCTCCCCACGCCCGATGCCGTCACCACCCTCACTCCGAGCGGTACCAACGGCACACTCGCTCTCGTCGAGGGCACCGCCGCCGTCACTCTCACGCCGGGTTCGACGGTGGGTGTGGACGGTGTGGTCGACCTGCTCGGCTACGGCTCGTCGAACACCTTCGAGACGAAGGCGGCCACGGCGCCGTCGGGGAACACCGACGTCAAGTCGTTGAACCGCACGGTCGCTGTCGACACCGACGACAACAGCGCGGACTTCACGCTCTCTGCGACGATCACCCCGCAGGGCTCCGGCGGCACCGACCCCGGAACAGACCCGGGTGAGGATCCGATCGCGGCGACGATCGCCGAGGTCCAGGGCACGACCGATGTCTCCCCGCTGAACGGCCAGACGGTCGAGGTCGAGGGCGTCGTCACGGCGGACTACCGCACGGGCGGCTACAAGGGCATCGTCATCCAGACCCAGGGCTCCGGCGGAGCGACGGATGCCACGCCGGGCGCCTCGGACGGGGTGTTCGTCTTCCTGAACGCGCTGTCCCCGACACTCGAGATCGGCGACCTCGTCTCGGTGACCGGTGCGGTGAGCGAGTACTTCGGGCAGACCCAGATCACCCCGGCCGCGGCCGGTGACGTCGCGGTGCTGACCGCGGGAGTCGGCGTCCCCGCCGTCACACCGCTGCCGGACTCGGTGCGCGGTGCCGATCGGGAGCAGTACGAGAACATGTACGTGGCACCGGAGGGAAGCTACCGCCTAGCCTCCAGCCACCAGCTGTACAACTACGGAACGCTCTGGCTGAACGCCGGTGAAGACCTCGCGGTGAAGAGCACGGAGACCACGCGCCCCGGCGACGAGGCCACCGCGATCGCCGCGGCCAACCGCGCTAACCGCATCCTCCTGGATGACGGCTGGTCGATCCAGGTCACGAACAGCGGCCACCCCGGCGAGCAGCCGTACTTCACGAAGGACACCGTCGTCCGCAACGGCGACGTCGTGGACTTCAGCGACAACGGCTACGTGCTGCAGTGGGGATTCGACGACTGGCGTCTGCAGCCGGTCGTGCCGATCGACGATTCCTCGTCGGCCGACCTCAAGGTCGGAT
The DNA here is from genome assembly GCF_049099505.1 of Microbacterium sp. IO18. NCBI lineage: Bacteria > Bacillati > Actinomycetota > Actinomycetes > Micrococcales > Microbacteriaceae > Microbacterium > Microbacterium sp. IO18. Next base: position 1,360,525 of record NZ_JBMJAF010000001.1, on the reverse strand, counting down.
TCGAGGCGACGAACCCGCGGACCGCGTCGGCTCCGGAGGTCGGCGGTGACGTCCAGGTGGCCTCGTTCAACGTCTACAACTACTTCACGACGCTGAAGAGCGAGAACTCGAACGCCCGGGGTGCGGCGAACGCCGCGCAGTTCGCGATCCAGAAGTCGAAGATCGTCGCGGCGATCAACGACCTGGACGCCGAGATCGTCTCCCTCATGGAGATCGAGAACTCCGTGAAGCTGGGCAAGCCGATCGACTCGGCACTCGAGGATCTGGTCGCCGGCCTCAACGACGACGCGGGCGCCGAGGTGTGGGACTACGTGCCCACGCCCGACGCGCTGAACGACGCGGCCACCACCGACTACATCACGAACGCCATCATCTACAAGAAGGATGCCGTCACGACGGTGGGCGACAGTGCCACCGTCACGGATGAGAGCGTGTGGGGCAACGCCCGCGAGCCCATCGCCCAGGCGTTCGACGTCGACGGCCGTGTGGTCACGGTCGTGGCCAACCACCTGAAGTCGAAGTCGCCGCCCCAGGGCGCGGGCGCTGAGCCGGCCGACGGGCAGGGCTTCTTCAACGCCGACCGCGTCGCGCAGGCGAACGCGATCCTCGCCTTCACGGAAGACCTGGAGGAGACGACGGGCAGCGGCGACATGCTGCTGATCGGCGACTTCAACGCCTACAGCGAGGAGGACCCGATCGACGTGTTCACCTCGAAGGGGTGGAGCGACCTGGTCGCCGATACGGCATCGGGGCAGTACACGTACACGTTCGACGGTGAGCTCGGTTCCCTCGACCACGTGATCGCGTCGCCGTCGCTGGCCTCGTCGATCACGGGCGCCGGAGTCTGGGGCATCAACTCTCCGGAGTGGAGCGACCGCGGCTACGCGTTCGGCGCCACCGAGGAGGGCACCCCGTACCGCTCCAGCGACCACGACCCCATCATCGTCGGCGTCTCCGCGGAGATCCCGCCGGTGAGCATCGACGTCGTCACGGTCAACGACTTCCACGGAAGGATCGAAGCCGACGGCGCCGCCGCGGGAGCCGCGGTGCTGGCAGGGGCTGTGAAGCAGTTCCGTGAGGCGAACCCGAACACGATCTTCGCCGGTGCCGGCGACCTGATCGGCGCCTCGACGTTCACCTCGTTCATCAACGACGACAACCCGACGATCGACGCCCTCAACGCGGCCGGTCTCGACGTCAGCGCAGCGGGTAACCACGAGTTCGACCAGGGCTGGGAGGACCTGCGCGATCGGGTGCAGGACCGCGCGGACTGGGAGTACATCGCCTCGAACGTGTTCGTCACCGAGACCGGTGAGCCGGCGCTCGCCCCCGCCTGGGTCAAGGAGCTCGACGGTGTGAAGGTCGGCTTCATCGGAGCCGTCACGGAGGACCTCGACTCGCTCGTCTCGCCGGAGGGCATCGCGGACCTCGAAGTCCGGAGCATCGCCGATTCCGTGAACGCGGTGGCCGACGACCTGCGCGACGGCGACGAGTCCAACGGTGAGGCGGATGTCATCATCCTGCTCGTGCATGAGGGCGCTTCCAGCGTCGAGCTGTCGAGCATCACCCCGGATTCGCCGCTCGGCGAGATCGTGTACGGGGTCGATGAAGACGTCGACGCCATCGTGTCGGCCCACACCCACCTCGCCTACAACCACGTGATCGACGGCCGCCCGGTCGTCTCCGCGGGGCAGTACGGCGAGAACCTGGGTCTGATGAACATCCAGGTCGACGCCACCACGAAGGACCTGATCTCGATCACCAACGAGATCAAGCCCCTCACCGAGGCCGGCAGGCCGCTCTATCCGGCAGTGCCGGAGGTGCAGACGATCGTCGACAAGGCGAAGGCCGAGGCCGATGTCCTCGGAGCGATCAAGGTCGGCGACATCACGGCGGACTTCAACCGCGCGCGTCAGACCAACGGCTCGGAGAACCGCGGTGGAGAGTCCACCATCGGCAACTTCGTCGCCGACGTGCAGCAGTCGTCCACCGGCGCCGACCTGGCTCTCATGAACCCGGGCGGCATCCGCGCGAACCTCACGTACGCGTCCTCCGGAGCATCCGATCCCGACGGCAACGTCACCTACCGAGAAGCGGCGACGGTCCAGCCGTTCGCCAACACGCTCGTGACGCTCACGCTCACGGGTGCGCAGCTGAAGAGCGTGCTCGAGGAGCAGTGGCAGCCGGCGGGTTCGGCACGTCCGTTCCTGAAGCTCGGGGTCTCGAAGGGGCTGGTCTACACGTACGACCCCGCAGCGGCACAGGGTTCGCGGATCACCTCGATGACGCTCGACGGCACGCCGGTGGATCCTGCGGCGGACTACACGGTCGCGGCCAACTCGTTCCTCGCTGCGGGAGGAGACAACTTCTCCACCTTCAAGGAGGGCACGGGCAAGCGCGACACCGGCAAGATCGACCTGCAGTCGATGGTCGACTGGTTCGACGCGAACAAGACCGCCAGCCCCGATTACGCCCAGCGCGCGGTCGGTGTGTCGGTCAGCCCGGCGGACGCCGACGGGTACAGCGCCGGTGACCAGGTCACGGTGTCGCTCTCGTCGCTGGCGTTCAGCGCGGGCGAGCCGGCTCCGGGAGAGGTGTCGCTCTCGCTGGGAGACACCGTCCTGGCGACGGGTGCGGTGGATCCGACGATCGTCGACACCACGGATGAGGGCGGTCGTGCCGCTCTGACCTTCACGGTTCCGTCGGGTGTCTTCGGCGAACAGGTCCTTTCCGTCGCGGTCGCCGGGACGGGGACCACCGCGCAGGTGCCGTTCACGATCGCCGGCGAGGAGGAGTTCGCGGGCACGATCGCCCTGGGCTCGTCCAAGGTGTCGGCGGGCAAGAACCTCAAGGTCGCCGGCCAGGGGTACGAGCCCGGTGAGACGGTCACGATCGAGCTGCGTCCGAAGAAGGGCAAGCCGGTCGAGGTCGGCACGGTCCAGGTGTCCGCGGACGGCACCTTCAGCACGCAGGTGACGGTGCCGAAGAGCGCTCCCTCGGGCAAGTACACCGTCGCGGCGGCTCAGGCCGATGGCGACGAGGCGACCGCCACGGTCAAGGTCAACCGCGCCGGCGGCATCATCGGTGCGATCCTCGACTGGCTCTGGGAACTCCTCACCAGGTGGTTCTGATCCGTTAGTCGGATGACACGCACGAAGGCCGTCGGGAGTGCTCCCGGCGGCCTTCGTCGCGCCATTGCCTGGAGTGTTCAGACCGCAGGTCCGAAAAGTGCGTTCACGCACACAATGTGGAGTGTTACTTTTACGACACAGACAAGATAGTGTGTTCAAACACACAGCTCGGAGGTGTCATGAGGAGTCAACCATTTCATTCGGCGCGGCAGCTGGGGGCCGTCATGCGGGCCGCGCGTCTGCGTCGCGGCTGGAGCCAGACAGAGCTCGCTGAACGGGCGGCCGTTGACAGGCCCTGGTTGGTGAAGTTGGAGACCGGGCGCCTCGACAACCCGACACTTCGTCGAGTTCTGCAAGTCGTGGAGTCTCTCGAACTGCAACTGAGCGTTCAGGAGCCCGTGGAAGGCAGCTCCGCGTTCGACCTGGGTGCGCTGTGGGATGAGGGGGAGCGCGGACGATGACCGTCGCACCCTCCTCTGCTCGCGTCGAGCTGGTCGCCTATGTCGACGGCCAACGCACGGGCGTTTTCTCTCAGAATGCGCACGGCGGGATCACCTTCACCTACGACGACGATCTGTCGCCCGTGGCGACGCCCCTCTCGATCTCGATGCCGCTCGTGGCCGGAGCGGAGTATGGCAACCGGGTCGCGCGACCGTTCTTGCAAGGCCTTTTGAGCGACAACCCCGCCACGCTGGAAGCCATTGCTGCGGCGCACCATACGAGTCCCCGGAACCCGATGGGGCTTCTCCGACATGTCGGACGCGATACAGCCGGTGCGCTCCAGCTGCTGCCACCGGGCGAAGCCTCCGACGATGCTGCGGCGCGCACGGGTGACGTGCATTTCGTCGACGACCTCGGCGAACTCGTTGCGTCCGTGGTCGACTCCGATGGCGATCGGTCGGAACGGTATGACGAGTTCCGGTGGAGCCTGGCCGGTGCCCAGCCGAAGCTTGCGCTGTACCGTTCAGACGACGGGCGATGGGGTGTTCCGCGCGATTCGACGCCGACCACTCACATCCTCAAGCCTGCAGCGCCTGGTGGCCGCCACGATGTCAACGAGTTCCTGACCATGAGGGCCGGGCGTGTTCTGGGGCTGCGGGTCGCCGACCACGGGCTCATGATCACGGACCGCGGTGACTTCGTCTTCGTGGCGAAGCGCTACGACCGCGTCCACGTCGGTGACCGGCTCCACCGGCTTCACCAGGAGGATTTTGCGCAGGCGCTCAGTGTCGACCCCGCCTTCAAGTACCAATCCGACGGCGGCCCCGGGCTCGAGAAGTTCGCTCAGGTGCTGCGGGCGTTCGCGCCGTCCGAGGGGAGGCGCGCGTCGCACGAACTCTTCGAAGCGCTCGTCTTCACCTGCGCTGCCGCGAACACCGACGCGCATGCCAAGAACTACTCGGTCATCCACGCCGGGGCGCAGATGCGGTTGGCGCCCCTCTACGACCTCGGGAGCAATGCGCTCTACAGAGGCGATCAGCCGATGCCTTCAGCGGTGTCCATCGGTGGGGAGCGCGTGATGGGACGCATCGGGATGACGCACTGGCTGAAAGCGGCCAAGACGCTCGGCGTCGATGCGCAAACGGCGCGGGATGCCGTCGAACGCATCCGAGGCGGAGTCGCCGCGGCCTTCTCGGCCGCGCGCGACGACCTCCTTGCGGACGACGACGGTCTGGCGTACGCCGATCGACTGGTCGAGGCGGTCGGGGAGCGCGCTCAGCGACACGGGTGGTGAGTGCGGGTGCTCAGGCGGTCACCGTGACCGGAGCCCACACGAACCCGTCGGGGTCGACGGCCGTGCCCAGCGCGCCGTGGACCGTGAGTCGATGCGAGCCCGACCCGGCCGCCGGAACACCCGCATCCTTGGCGAGCGAGGCATACCGGTACAGGCCGAGGCCGATCGGGCTCGCGCCCGTGTCGAACTCCACGTAGCTGCGGCCGAAGCTCTTCGCGACCGCGACGCCGCGATCCGTATAGAAGTTCTTCGACGCGACCACATCCTTCGCGCCGAGCAGGAGGATCATCTCGTCGATCGTGCGGCTCGGGGGCGCAGTGTCCTTCTTCGCCGATGTCGCGACCTTCCAGATCGCGCCGTCCGGTGCCTGGATCGTGCCTCCGACACCCCAGAGGGACTTCGAGACGGGGCTGATCACGCGGGCGCCGGCGGTGACGGCCGCGTCCACGAGGGCGCGGACGTTCGCCGGCTGCGAGACGACGAGTGACAGCGTGTACCCGCGGAAGCCGGAGGTCTCGGCATCCGCGGTGCGGAAACGCAGGCGGTCGCCGAGGTCGAAGGCCTGCGTGTAGAACGAGCGGGCGGCGTCCACGTCCGGGACGTCGAGGGTGAGGGAATCGATCGTGGTGTTCATGCAGGAGACGCTACGGAGGCTCCGCGGGGGCCGCTTCTCGATTCCTGATCGATGTGCGGAGGCCGATGTCAGGGGGTCAGGACCTGCACGTCCGCCTGCGCGAGCGCAGTGGCGATGCGCGGGGGTGGGGGAGCGTCCGTGATCAGGTAGTCCGCGCGCTCGAGCAGGGCGATCTGGGCGAAGAACCGGCGTCCGAGCTTGGTGGAGTCCGCGAGGATCGCGGTGCGCTCGGCACGCTGGATCATCTCCGACATCATCGCGGCATCCCCGAGGTTCGAGGTCGAGTACCCCGCCTCGTCGACGGCACCGACCGCGATGAGAGCGAGATCGCAGCGGATGTCGACCTCGGGGCCGCCCGGTGTCATCGTGAAGGTCACCGGTCCGGTCGTGGCCTGGGTGATCGAGCGCACAGCTCCGCCGAAGACGTAGAGATCGCGGAACGCCGAGGGGGAGAGCTCGCCGGGGATGCGCAGATTGTTCGTCGCGATCGTCAGGTCGTGGTGGTTGCGCAGGGCCCGTGCCACGGCGAGCGTCGTGGTGCCCGCATTCAGCATCACGACAGAGCCGTCCTCGACGAGGCCCGCGGCGACCCGGGCAATGCGCTCCTTCTCCTCGGTCTGCATGCGCAGTCGCACATCCAGGGCCCGATCCTTGAGCTGTCCGTTCGCTGCGCTGACCGCCCCGCCGTGGGTGCGGATCAGTACGCCTTCACGATCCAGTTGATCGAGGTCGCGGCGGATCGTGTCGATCGAGACCGCGAAGTGCTCGGCCAGATCGCTCACCGTCACCTGACCGGTCTGCTCGACGTACGTCGCGAGATCCGCCTTCCGTCCGGCGGGCAGTCGGCGTCGCTGTCCGGTTGCTGATGCGTCCATGCAGACATATTTAGCACAGGAACGCGAAGAACGCGGCAGACTCATGCACAAAACTGCACATCGACTTCCTGCGAGATATCGGCATCGACTCAACGATTCGCGCGGTATTCGTCGTGCTCGCGGGAAATCTGACGCTTGACGTTTCGGCAGATCACGGCATAACATGGCTCAAAACCGCATGAACAAGCATTGAAGCGCGTGATGCGGCACGATCTCAACGAGGAGAAGCGATGAGCACAGTGGGACGCGGGCAGCGACGAACCCGAAAGATCGTCGGCGCCGGAACCGCGGCGGTTGCCCTTCTGGCCCTGGCGGGTTGCGCGCCCGGCACGGACGGCGACAGCGGTGGCGAGGGCGGAGACGTCACGATCGAATTCGCGCAGTGGTGGGAGCCGGAGCTGCCCGACGGCGAGTTCCGGGCACTCATCGACCAGTTCGAAGAGGAGAACCCCGGTATCACTGTCGAGCTGGTCAGCGGTCCGTATGCATCGACCAAGGAACAGCTCTTCGCCGGCGCGGCCTCGGGCACGATGCCCGACGTCGTCGGCCTCGACGGTGCGTGGGTGAACGACTTCGCCTCCCAAGGCGTCATCGCCGACCTGAGCGCACTCATGGACGAGTACGACTACGACGACAGCGAACTGGCGAGCCAGATCCAGGTCGACGGCAGCACCTACATGATCCCGGTCGTGAACTTCGTCTACCCGATGTTCACGAACGACGATCTGCTCGCTCAGGCGGGTGTGACGGCGCCACCGTCCACGCGCAGCGAGTTCGCGGACGCGGCGTCGAAGGTCGCTGCGCTCGGCGGCGACGTGTCCGGCTGGGTGCTGCCGCTGTCGCTGGAGTCGCCGAACGGCGTGCAGAACGACGTCATGTCGTGGGTGTGGGCCTCGGGCGGTTCGATGCTGAAGGACGGGCAGCCCGACCTCACGAATGACGACGTCACCTCCGCCGTCGAGTACATCGGCGGGTTGTGGGACGACGGTGTCATCGCCTCGGGCTCCTTCACGATGAAGGAGCAGGACAAGGTGGAGGAGTTCACCAACGGTCGTGCGGGCATGATGATCGACTCGCTCGCGCACATCAACCTGATCCGTGAGACGAACCCCGACCTGAAGTTCTCGATCTCGGCGATTCCGGCTGAGGACGGCTATGACGGCGAACGCGGCATTCCCTACGCTTCGTGGGGCATCGGCGTGGCCGAGAACTCCGAGCACAAGGAAGCGGCCTTCAAGCTGGTGTCGTTCCTGATGAGCGAGCAGACCAACTCCGAGCTCTCCACGATGGCCAAGGCCTTCCCCGGGAACTCGACCTCGGTCCCGGACTTCGTCAACGACGATGAGCTCTTCAAGACGGCGTTCGACATCTACCAGGCGGGATACCCGGCGAACGAGTTCACGGGACTCCCGGTCGCGGAAGACCTGATGCGCCAGTTCGGCGAGCAGCTCCAGGCGGCGCTCGACGGGCAGCAGTCGATCCCCGACGCGCTCAAGAAGGCGCAGGCCTCCTGGGAAGCGGAGTTCTGAGCACCCGCCTCCCCGCCTGAACGGGGTGCCGCATCGCGGTCGCGATGCGGCACCCGACCAACCAAGGAGCTCGCGTTTCCATGAGTCTGAGAACGTCCGACGACACCGAGGTGATCGTCACCGGAGTCGCCCTCTCGCNTCGCGGGGCGCCACCCGACCAACCAAGGAGCTCGCGTTTCCATGAGTCTGAGAACGTCCGACGACACCGAGGTGATCGTCACCGGAGTCGCCCTCTCGCGGCGGCGACGGCAACTGCGCAAGACCACAGAGTCCTACGCCTTCCTCTCGCCGACGGTCATCCTGCTGTTCGTGCTGATGATCGTGCCGATCGTGATGGTGATCGGCTACTCGTTCCAGGACAACGTGATCCTGAACAAGTCGCCCGAGTTCGTCGGCGTCGCGAACTACGTCGAGATCCTCTCCGACCCGCGCTTCTGGAAGGCGACGGGCAACACCATCCTCTTCACGGTCACGAGCGTCGCCGCCCATCTCGTACTCGGGCTCGCCTTCGCAATGATGCTCAACAGTCCGCTGCTCGGGCGGGTCTCGCGGTCGCTCTTCCGGGCTCTGTACGTTCTCCCGTGGCTGTTCACCGTCGCCGTCATCGCCGTCCTCTGGCGCATGCTCCTCGCCCCCAACGGCGTGGTCAACTTCCTGCTCAACACCGACATCGAGTGGCTGGCCTCGCCGCAGCTCGCGCTGGGCACGATCATCTTCATCAACATCTGGGCCGGCTACCCGTTCTTCATGGTCAGTCTCCTGGCCGGGCTGCAGGGGGTTCCCGCCGATCTGCACGAAGCGGCACGCGTCGACGGCGCGAGCGCGGTGCAGCGCTTCTGGAACGTCACGATCCCGCAGCTGCGGCCCATCATCGTCAGTCTGGTGCTGCTCGACCTGATCTGGACCTCGCAGCAGTTCGCCCTCATCTGGATGACCACGGGCGGTGGCCCGATCGACGTCACCGAGGTGCTCAGCACCTTCACCTACAAGCTGGCATTCGCCAAATACGACTTCTCGCTCGCGTCGACCTCGGCCGTGCTGGTCCTGCTCATGTCGATGGTGCTCGCCGTGTTCTACGTCCGTCACCAGAAAGCGAGGGACTGACCATGGCTCTCACCGCGCGCACCCAGCGTCGGGTCGGCAAGACCGGCCTCATGATCGGCCTCCTCATCGGTGCGGTCTTCGCCGCAGGGCCGGTGCTGTGGATGCTGTCCAGCTCGTTCAAGTCGAACACGCAGATCTTCGAGTTGCCGCCGCGTCTGGTCACCGACACGTTCTCCTTCGACGCCTACATCGCGATCTTCACGAACCCCGAGACGATGCGGTTCTTCCTGAACAGCTACATCGTCGCGGGCTCGGTCACCATCCTCACGCTGATCGTCGCGATCCAGGCCGCCTACGCGTTCAGCCGCTTCGAGTTCCGGGGCAAGCGCATCCTGAACGTGGTGATCGTGAGCGTGCAGGCTGTGCCGCCCATCACCCTGCTGATCCCGTACTTCGGGCTCATGGTCGCGCTGGGTCTCTACAACTCCTACGCCGGTCTGATCCTCACCTACATGGTCTTCACGCTGCCCTACGCGATCATCATGATGACGGGCTACTTCAACACGCTGCCGAAGGAGCTCGACGAGGCTGTGCGCGTGGACGGTGCCGGATCCATGACGGCACTCTGGCGCATCCTCGTGCCGATCTCGGTTCCAGGAATCGTCTCCGTCGGCATCTACACGTTCATGATCGCCTGGAACGAGTACCTGTTCGCGCTGACGCTCACGCGCACCATCGACATGCGCACGGTGCCCATCGGTATCCAGCTCCTCATGGGACAGCACTCCTACGAGTGGAACCAGATCATGGCCATGAGCGTGCTCGGCTCGATCCCCGTGCTCATCCTCTTCCTCTTCTTCCAGCGGTACTTCATCAGCGGCCTCACGGCCGGCTCCGTGAAGAGCTGACACTCGTCCCGTCCCGGGGCTCCGACCACCACGAAAACAGGAGAATCACGTGCTCTACACCGGCAAATCCATCCTCGATGTCGCGAACGCGAACAACTTCGCCATCCCCGCGTTCAACATCAGCGACTGGGCGATGTTCAACGGCGTCATGGACATCAGTGAGGAGAAGGCCGCTCCGGTCATCATCGCCATCCACCCCGACGAGGTCGCGCACATCACGACCGACCTGATCGCCGCGATGCACTCCCGCGCGCATCGATCGAGCGTGCCGGTCGCGATCCACTGGGACCACGGAGGCAGCTACGAGCAGATGATCACCGCCATCAAGGCCGGCTTCACCTCGGTCATGATCGACGCGTCGCTGCTGCCCTTCGAGGAGAACGTCGCCCTGACCCGCAAGGTCGTCGAAGCCGCACACGCCGTCGGCATCCAGGTCGAGGGCGAACTGGGCACGATCGGCGCGAACGACAGCTACGGCGAGTCCGGCGCTGCCGAGATCATCTACACCAACCCCGCCGATGCCGTGCGCTTCGTCGAGGAGACCGGCGTCGACAGCCTCGCCATCGCGATCGGCACCTCGCACGGTCTGTACCCGGCGGAGAAGAACCCCGAGCTCCGTCACGACCTCCTGCAGGAGATCAAGGCCGCGGTCGGGATCCCGCTGGTGCTGCACGGCGGCTCGGCCAACCCCGACGCCGAGCTGCGTCGCGCGGTCGAGCTGGGCATCAACAAGATCAACATCTCCAGCGACATCAAGGTCTCGTACCACAACCGCATGCGCGAGATCCTCGGCACCGACGAGCGTCTGCGCGAGCCCAACGCGATCCAGCCGGAGCCGATCGCCGCGCTCAAGGCCACGGCGGCTGAGAAGATCGAGCTGTTCGGGGCGGACGGCAAGGCCGACCTGTACTGACCGGACGACGGACCTCGAAGGGGCGGGCGATCGACGGATGATCGATGCGAGAAGGCGGCAGCTCGTCCTGGGGCTCGGCGGCACGGTCGACTACGAGCTGCGGTGGGACGCGGCCGTGTTCGACCGGCTCGTCGCCGAGCACGGGGCGCGGCGCGCGGAACTGACCGAGAACGCCCCCATCGTCGATGAACGGTCGCTGCTGATCGCGGTACTCGCCTTCGTGGCGACCGGGGCGGGAGCGGAGCGCTTCGTCGCGTCGTCCGCGGTCGTCGAGGCCTTCGCCGCGCACTTCCCCCACGCGGTGACCCTCGGGGGCACCGGAGTGCGGGCCGGCCTCGTCCTCGACGGCTTGGGCATCCCCAGCCTGCAGCACCTCGTCAGCATCGACGACACCGTGCGGCGCCTGCTTCCACCGAGGATGTCCTTCGTGTGCTCCGCCATGCGGGACACCCTCGATCCGCACCTGATCGTGCAGTATCCCGCGGGTGCCCGTATCCGTCTTCCGGACGGCGACATCGTGGCCCCGAGCGCCAACCGGTTGATCTTCGCCAATGACCCTCCGAACCGGGACATGCGCCTGGCGGCGGAACTGGGCGACGAGCTGGCGTCGGCGTCGGCGTTCCTCATCTCCGGCTTCAACACCATGCAGGACGAGGACCTGCTCTGGCACCGGCTGGACACCCTGCAGCAGGCGATGCGCAGCCTCCCCTCCGACGCCCTGGTGTTCTACGAGGATGCCGGCTTCTACACACGGGCGTTCGCCGAGACCGTGCGCGAGCGGTTGCTGTCGCGCATCGACGTGTACAGCCTGAATGAGGATGAACTGCAGGAGTATCTGCGGCGCCGCGTGGATCTGCTCGATCCGGACGACGTGATCCTGGCGCTGGAGGAGATCCGCGCGCTCATCCCTGCGCCCGCCCTAGTGGTGCACACGCGGTACTGGGCACTCGCGGTCGGTGCTGAGGCAGCCCGGCACCGTGCGGCGCTGGAGAGTGCCGTTCGCGTGGCCGCGACGCGATTCCGGCTCGGCGACGGCTTCACCGCGGTGCAGGCCGCCGAGACCGAGGGAATGCCTCGACACGGTGCCGGCGCCGACCTCGTCCGCACAGTGGAGGCAGCGGTGCGCGATGCCGTGGGTGTCGCGGCTTTCGCGCTCGACATCGCGAACCCGACCACGATCGGACTCGGTGACACCTTCGTCGGGGGATTCCTCGCCGTCCACGCCCCGCAGGAAGAGCACCCGTGAAACCGATCCGACTCGCATCGAACCGCCCCGCGGAACGCTTCTACCGCGGGGGCGCACGCATCGCCGCCTTCCGCGGCGAGCCGGGGACCGCGCCGCGGGAACCCGAGGACTGGGTCGGATCGACCACGACGATCCGGGGCGAGAGCACCCTCGGACTGACGACCCTCCCGGACGGGCGTCTCCTGCGCGAGGCGATCGCGGATGACCCCGTGTCCTGGCTCGGACGATCCCATGTCGAGCGCTGGGGGGATGACGCGCGTCTGCTCGTCAAGCTGCTCGACGCTGGGCAACGGCTGCCCGTGCACGCGCACCCGCATGATGGGTTCGCCGCCTCGCACCTCGGTCGCCCGCACGGCAAGGCGGAGGCCTGGTACATCCTCGAGGGCGGCACCGTGCACATCGGACTGCGCGAGGAGGCGTCGACGGAGGAACTCGGTGAACTCGTCGCCCGGCAGGATGTGGTCGCCCTCCTCGGTCTGCTGCACGAGGTCGAGGTCGCGCCCGGTGATGTGGTGTGGGTGCCGCCGGGCGAGCTCCACGCGATCGGGGCCGGAGTGCTCCTGCTCGAACTGCAGCAACCCGAGGACCTGTCGATCCTCCTCGAATGGGAGAGTTTCGCGATCGACGGTGCTGTCGAAGGCCACCTCGGGCTGGGGTTCGACCTCGCCCTGAGCGCGGTGACGACGAAAGCGAGGAGCACTGCCGAGATCGAGGCGCTCGTGCACCCGGCGCCGCCGTCCGGCTCCGTGTTCCCCCGTGCCGCCGACGAGTACTTCCGCCTCGAACGGCTGCCGGTGCGCGGAGCCGCGGTGCTCGACCCCGGTTTCTCGATCGTGGTCGTCATCGACGGCGCCGTCGACCTCGCGGGACTGCCGCTGTCGGCAGGAGCGACGGTCCTGGTCCCCGCGGCAGCCGGACGACTCGAGGTGAGCGGTGCCGGAGAGCTCCTGATCGCGCGCCCGCCCGCGGCGTGAAGGGTGATCCGGCGACGGCTCAGGCCCCCATCGACGCCGACTAGACTGGACGCATGCCCGAACCGAAAGTCGCCAGCTTTCCGGCGATCCGCGGTGCGCTGAAGTTCTACCAGATCGCGTCGATCATCACAGGAGTCATGCTGCTCCTGCTGCTGACCGAGATGGTGCTGAAGTACACGCCGATCCACCTCGAGCTCTTCCTGGGCGGCTCCGGAGGACCGCTCTGGTTCGCCGGCGTGCTCGCCGGGCCCGACTGCCAGTGGTGGTCGCTCTTCGCCCCGATGACCAACTCCTGCGAGATGACCTCGTTGGGTGACGGGTTCAACCTGTCCCTGTTCATCCTCGTGGCGCACGGCTGGTTCTACGTCGTCTACCTGTTCGCGTGCTTCCGCATGTGGAGCCTGATGCGCTGGCGCTTCCCGCGCTTCATCATGCTCGCGCTCGGCGGTGTCGTGCCGCTGCTGTCGTTCTTCATGGAGGCGGTCGTCGCCCGTGAGGTCAAGACCTATCTCGCCACCCGAGAGGCCGCCGAGGCCTCCGCCCCCGCCCCGGAAGGTGTCCGTTGACCGAACAGTCCGAGACCCAGCAGCGTCCTGCGCTCGTCGTCGACTTCGGCGCGCAGTACGCGCAGCTGATCGCGCGCCGGGTCCGTGAGGCGGGCGTCTACAGCGAGATCGTGCCGCACACCGCCACGGCTGCCGAGATCGCCGCCAAGAACCCGGTCGCGATCATCCTCTCCGGCGGACCCTCGTCCGTGTACGAGGAGGGGGCGCCGCGCCTCGACCCCGCGGTCTTCGAGCTCGGTGTCCCGACCCTCGGCATCTGCTACGGCTTCCAGTACATGGCCCAGACCCTGGGCGGCGAGGTCGCCCACACCGGCCTGCGTGAATACGGCGCCACCGATGCCGTCATCACCGGCGACGGCGGAACCCTGCTGGGCGGCCAGCCCGCGGAGCAGAACGTCTGGATGAGTCACGGCGACCAGGTCGCCAAGGCCCCCGAGGGCTTCGACGTGCTCGCGACAACCGAGGCCACCAAGGTCGCCGCGTTCGCACACGAGGAGCGCGGCTTCTACGGCGTGCAGTGGCACCCCGAGGTCAAGCACTCCGACCACGGCCAGCGTGTGCTCGAGAACTTCCTCCACAAGGGGGCGGGTCTGGCCTCCGACTGGAACAGCGGCAACGTGATCGCCGAGCAGATCGAGCGTATCCGTGAGCAGGTCGGCGATGCCCGCGTGATCTCCGCGCTCTCCGGTGGCGTCGATTCCGCGGTCTCCACCGCCCTCGTGCACAAGGCGATCGGCGACCAGCTGACCGCGGTCTTCGTCGACCACGGCCTCCTCCGCAAGGGCGAGCGCGAACAGGTCGAGAAGGACTACGTCGAATCGACGGGTGTGCGGCTGATCACGGTCGACGCGGCCGACACGTTCCTCGGCCACCTGAAGGGTGTGACCGACCCCGAGGAGAAGCGCAAGATCATCGGACGCGAGTTCATCCGCGCGTTCGAGAAGGTGCAGCTCGACCTCGTCGCCGAGGCCAAGGCATCGGGCGGCGCTCCGGTGAAGTTCCTCGTGCAGGGCACTCTCTACCCCGACGTCGTCGAGTCCGGCGGCGGAGCGGGGACCGCGAACATCAAGTCGCACCACAACGTGGGCGGCCTCCCCGACGACCTCGACTTCGAACTGATCGAGCCGTTGCGCGCGCTGTTCAAGGACGAGGTCCGGACGATCGGCCGCGAACTCGGCATTCCCGAGGCCATCGTGGGGCGTCAGCCGTTTCCGGGGCCCGGTCTCGGTATCCGGATCATCGGTGAGGTCACCGCTGACCGTCTCGAGATTCTGCGTGAGGCCGACGCCATCGCCCGCGAAGAGCTGACGAAGGCCGGACTCGACCAGGAGATCTGGCAGTGCCCGGTCGTGCTTCTCGCCGACGTGCGCTCGGTGGGTGTGCAGGGCGACGGTCGCACCTACGGCCACCCGATCGTGCTGCGTCCGGTGTCGAGCGAAGACGCCATGACCGCCGACTGGACGCGCCTGCCCTACGACGTGCTGTCGAAGATCTCGAACCGCATCACGAACGGCGTCCGTGACGTCAACCGCGTCGTGCTCGACGTCACGTCGAAGCCGCCGGGGACGATCGAGTGGGAGTAGGGGGCTCGGTGCTCCCCGATGCGGCGGCGGCTCTGCCCGACGCCGAGTACCTGGTGCTGTCGAGCCGGTTGATCCCGGGACTCGATGGCGGGTACACGATCGCCACGCTCGCGCGCGCCAGGCAGCTTGCCGGGGCCGGAGTCGCCGACGGGGCGGGACCACAGATCCTCACGTTCGACCCCGGGACCGCTGCGGACCACGCTGCGCATCGGCGTGCTTTCGTCGAGCACGGGGCGCTCGGGGACTCGTCGCGCCTGCGAAATCTGTTCGACGAGGCGGTGGAGCCCGGCGGCGGCGCGGCGGGATGGCTGAGGGTGGCCGCCGACTCCGCGGTGGCCGCTGACCCCGGAGTCGAGTACCGGGTCCTCCGGGACACCGAAGACCGTCCTTTCGTGGCGCTCCCGGTGATTCCCGGCAACCCGGACTGGCACCTGACCGACGAGCCGGTGCCGGTGTTCGACGCCGACGGTGAGGCTGTCGGAGCTCTGCACGGGTTCCGCGGTCTGTACCGGGCCTGGCTCGACCACGTCACCGCTGCCTTCGGTGATCGCCCCATCGTCGTGATCTGCGAGTCTCGCCAGCTCGGTGAGCTCATCGCGGACTGGTCCGACCCGCGGGTGCGCATCGTGCACACGATCCACACCATGCACGTCGAAGCGCCGTACACCCCGGACTCGACCATGAACACGCTCTGGACGCGCTGGTTCCGGCTCGCCGACCGGTTCGATGCCGTGATCTGGCCGACCGCGACCCAGCGCGACGACGTGGTCGCCCGGTTCGGGGACACGGCTTTCCACGCGGTCGTCCCCAATCCGATCGCCCCCGTCGCTCCGCGCCCGGATCTGCGGGAGGACGGGCTCGTCGTCGTGCTCGGGCGCCTCGCTCCCGGAAAGCGCGTCGACCATGCGATCCGCGCCTTCCTCGCCGCCGATGTGCCGGGTGCGCGGATGGAGATCTGGGGCGGCGGGCCGGAGCAGGAGCGTCTGCAGGCGCTGATCGATGAGCTCGGCGCGGGGGATCGCATCGTGCTCGCCGGGTACTCGGACGCCCCGGGGACGGTGCTCGACCGCGCGTCCGTCCTGGTCACGTCCACGGCTTTCGAAGGCCAGCCGCTCGGCGTGGTCGAGGCGCTGCTGCACGCGACTCCCGTCATCTCGTACGACGTGCGCTACGGCATCCGTGATGTGCTGCAGCGCGGTGGCGGGATGCTGGTGCCGAGCGGCGACATCGATGCGCTCGGCCGAGCGATCCGCACGCTCCTGACCGACTCCGAGCGTCTCGCGGCGTTGAGTGCGGAGGCACCTTCGGTCGCCGCGGCCTGGAGTCCCGAATCCTCGCTCGAGGCCCTCGCCGCCGCGATCGCCGCCGCGGTAGCCGCTCCGCCCCGTCGCGCCTGACCCCGCCGCGTCGCGCCTGAGCCTCCGCTCCGCCCGACCCGCACACCCGTGCTCCCGTCGCGATATGACAACCAAAACGGCTCATTCGGGTGTCATATCGCGACGGGAGCACGGGAGCGTGCGACGGGAGCAGAAAAAAGTGGCGGCGGATGTCGATCTGAGGCATTCTCGTTCGACGCCAGAGGTGAGAGGGTCGAGAGACGGCCCCGCGAACAAGGAGAACATCATGAAGTTCATGCTCATCATGCGTGCGAACGACGACGCCGTCGAGGCATACAAGGAGATGCCGTTCGAGCAGGTCATCGAGGCCATGGGCAAGTACAACGAGTCGATGATGAAGGCCGGTGTGCTCGTCGCGGGAGAGGGCTTGACCGACGCCGCCGAGGGCTTCGTGGTCGACTTCAGCGCAGAGAAGCCCCTGATCACCGACGGCCCCTACGGCGAGACGAAGGAGCTCTTCAACGGCTTCTGGATCATCGAGGTGTCGTCCCGCGAAGAAGCCGCCGAGTGGGCGAGCCGTGCACCCCTGGGCGCGGGTTCGTTCCTCGAGGTGCGTCGGGTCACGGGCGTCGAGGACTTCCCGGCCGACAACGAGTGGATCGCGAAGGAAGCCGGCTGGCGCGAAGAGCAGGCGCAACGCGCGCAGCAGTGACGACGACACACGGTGATGGACGCATCCGAACACGGTGAGACGACCCGTTCCGCCCCCGAAGACGGGTCAGCGGAACGCGCCGTCGCCGCGGTCTGGCGTATCGAGTCCGCGCGCATCGTCGGTACCCTGACGCGGACAGTCGGCGACTTCAGCCTGGCGGAGGACCTCGCCCAGGAGGCATTGGTCGACGCGCTGAGACAGTGGCCGGAGGAGGGGGTTCCCCGCAACCCCGGGGCATGGCTCACGGCGGTCGCGAAGCGCAAGGCCATCGACGGGTGGCGCCGCGCGGAGCGTTTGGATGCCAGGGTCGCGACGCTCGCCCACGACCTGGAGCAGGAGCAGGCCGCCGCGCCGGAGCTGCTGTGGGATCCGGACGCCCTCGACGACGATGTCCTGCGGCTGATCTTCATCGCGTGCCACCCCGTTCTCTCGAAGGAGGCGCAGGTCGCCCTCACACTGCGGGTCGTGGGTGGCCTGTCGAGCGAGGAGATCGCGCGGGCCTTCCTCGTGCCGACGGCGACCGTGCAGCAGCGCATTGTGCGGGCGAAGAAGACGCTGAGCGCCGCCAACGCTCCCTTCGAGATCCCGCCGCGCGAAGAGCGGGCGGAGCGGATCGGGGCGGTCCTCGGTGTGCTGTATCTGATCTTCAACGAGGCGCACGCCGCGAGCGGTGGTCCGGACTGGATGCGACCGGAACTGAGCGATGAGGCGATCCGGCTGAGCAGGGTGCTCGCGGCACTGATGCCGCGTGAGCCCGAGGTGCACGGTCTGCTCGCGCTGATGGAGCTCACCGCCGCCCGGTTCGGAGCGCGTGTGGACCGGAACGGCGATCCGGTGCCTTTGGCTGACCAGGACCGGGGCCGGTGGGATCGCGGACGCATCACCCACGGTCGTGCCTCGCTCGCGACGGCTGATGGCCTCGGGCGCGGACGCGGCGCGTACTGCCTCCAGGCGGCGATCGCGGAGTGCCATGCGGTGGCTTCGAGCGTCGATGACACGGACTGGGACAGGATCGTGCTGCTCTACGAGGCACTCGGTCGGATCGCCCCATCTCCGGTCGTCGAGCTCAACCGAGCGGCGGCGGTCGCGATGGCCACGGGCCCGGCGTCCGCATTGCGGATCATCGATCAGCTCTCGGCGTCGGGAGTGCTGCCCGGCTATCACCTTCTTCCGGCCACCCGGGGGGAGCTGCTGCGACGGCTCGGACGCGAGGAGGAAGCGCGGAGCGAGTTCGCAGTGGCCGCAGGCCTCGCCGGCAATGATCGTGAGAGGTCACTGCTGGAGCGGAAGGCGAGCGGAGCCGCGAGCTAGAGTCCCGTCGAAACGCGAAGTGGCCCGCCTCCCTGGGGAGACGGGCCACTTCGATGAACGGCGGTCAGTTGCTGCCGCGGACGATCGCGATGATGCGCAGGATCTCGACGTAGAGCCAGACCACGGTGACCATGATGCCGAAGGCTCCGAGCCAGCCGTACTTGCGCGGTGCGCCGTTGCGGACGCCCTGCTGGATCTGGTCGAAGTCGAGCACGAGCGAGTACGCCGCCATGATCACGACGAGGACACCGATGATGAGGCCGAGCGGGATGCCCATGATGCTGGCGCTCAGCATGCCGAACGCCTGGTCCTGCGGCAGCACGCCGGTCCACATCAGGACGACGTTCAGCAGCGAGAAGACCAGGTAGCCGATCATCGCGATCATGAAGATCTTGGTCGCCTTCTTCGACGCGCGGATCTTGCCGCTCGCGAAGAGAGCCAGGGTCACGCCGACGACCGAGACGGTCGCGAGCGTCGCCTGGAAGACGATGCCGGGGTAGATGACCTCGAAGAACGCCGAGATGCCACCGATGAAGAGGCCCTCGAACGCCGCGTACGCGAAGATGAGTGCGGGGCGCACCTTCTTGCGCGAGGTGAAGGTGATGACCATGGCGAGCACGAAGCCGCCGAGCGCACCGACGATCCACGGCAGCATGTTCGGCTGGAAGGTGCTCTCACGGCTGAACGCGGGAACGTCGACACCGCCGAGCGTCATGACCCAGCCGATGGCCGCGGTGACGAGCAGGATGCCGAACAGGCCGGCCGTCTTCCAGACCGTGTCCTCGACGGACATGCGATCGGTCTCGATGGCACCGGCCGGCGGGGCGGCGTACATGCCCTCGAGCTGTGCGTTGGCCGCCGCGTCCATCGCCCCGTGCTGGAGCGAGGCACTCTGCGCGCCCTGAGCAGCCTGAGGTCCGCCCGGGTAGGTCGCGACGTTGCGCGGGTCCTGCTGCTGGAAAGCAGGGTTGTTGAAAGCGAAGTTGCTCATTGGTGGGCCTCACTCCAAAGGGGGGTAGTAGGTCTCTTGCCTCTACGATACTCGGGAGGTACCCCTCCTGGGGTGTTCTACGCTGAGAGCGTGCCCAGGAAATCGCCCCTCGTCATCGGGCATCGCGGTGCGCCCGGCTACCGTCCGGAGCACAGCCGCTCCTCCTACGAACTCGCACTCGCGATGGGGGTGGATGCCGTCGAACCCGATGTCGTCGCCACGAAGGACGGCGTGCTGGTCGTGCGACACGAGAACGAGATCTCCGGGACGACCGACGTCAGCGCGCGTCCGGAGTTCGCCGACCGCAAGACGACCAAGCGCGTCGACGGGCAGGCACTGACCGGGTGGTTCACCGAGGACTTCACCTGGGCCGAGCTGTCGACGTTGCGCGGACGTGAGCGGCTGCCCGAGGTGCGGGCGTCGAGCGCGAGCTTCGACGACACCCAGTCCATCCTCCGTCTCCGCGACGTGCTCGACCTCGTGCGGGAAGGCTCTGCCGAGCACGGCCGCGAGATCGGCGTCGTGCTCGAGGTCAAGCACGCCACCTACTTCGCGAGCATCGGCCTCGCGCTCGCGCCGCTCATCGCGCAGGAGCTGCGTGCGGCGGGATGGGCCGACGGCGAGCTGCCTCTCGTGATCGAGTCCTTCGAGTCGACGGTGCTCGGGGAGCTTCGGGAGCGGGGCATCGCCGCGACCTCCATCTACCTGATCGAGGCGACGGGCCGGCCGTACGACCGCAAGGCAGTCGAGGGCGCGCAGGCGATGACCTACAAGGCGACCGTCACCCCTCGCGGGCTCGATGGCCTCGTCGGCCTCGTCGACGGCATCAGCGTGAACAAGAAGATGCTCCTCGATCACGGCAACACCATCGTCGCGGACGCCCATGCACGTGGCCTTCTCGTGTACACGTGGACCTGCCGTCCCGAGAACGCCTTCCTGGCCGCCGAGTTCCGCGGTGCGGGCGGCCGGGGCGCGTACGGCGACTACGAGTCGGAGTGGGGTGTCCTCGCGCAGCAGGGCATCGATGGGGTGTTCGTCGACCACCCCGACCTCGGCGTCGCCTTCTTCCGCGGCTGAGCCGGTGCCGATCGCCGGTCGACGGCTCAGAGCGTGCGATCGAAGGAGCCGCGACGCGTGGAGACGATCTCCTTGCCGAGCGGCATGAGCGAGATCGGGACCATCTTGAAGTCGGCGATGCCCATCGGGATGCCGATGATCGTGACGCACAGCAGGATGCCGGAGACGATGTGGCCGATGGCGAGCCACCAGCCGGCCAGGATGACCCAGAGGACGTTGCCGAGGAACGACCCGACCCCCGCGGTCGGCTTGCTCACGACCTCGCGTCCGAACGGCCAGATCGCGTAGGCGGCGATGCGGAACGAGGCGATCGCCCACGGGATCGTGATGATCGGGATGCACAGCAGGATGCCGGCCAGGACGTACCCGAGGAACAGTGCCCAGCCGGCCAGGATGACCCAGATGATGTTGAGGATCGTGCGCATGAGCTGATTGTGTCACCCGCGAGACGCGATGTCTGAGCATCCGCCCCGAGGTCCCGGGGGCCCCGTGTTCCGGATGCCAGACTGACCGCATGACCGGAATCGTGGTGCAAGACGTCAGCAGAGCGTTCGGGACGGTGCAGGCGGTGCGAGCGGCCTCGCTCCGCGCGGACCCCGGCAGAGTGACCGGACTCGTGGGGCCGAACGGGGCGGGCAAGACGACGCTGTTGCTGATGCTCGCCTCGCTCCTCGCCCCCGACACCGGGACGATCAGCATCGGGGGCGTCGATCCCGCGATCGATCCTCTCGCTGCGCGACGGATGCTCGGCTGGATGCCCGATGCACTGGGAGCCTGGCCGTCGCTCACCGCCCGCGAAACCCTCGTCACCACCGCTCGTCTCTACGGCATCGAGAAGGCGGACGCTCAGGCCCGTGCCGAGCACCTGCTCACGCTCGTCGGGCTCGCGCCGCTCGCGGACTCGCCCGCGAAGGTGCTCTCGCGCGGGCAGAAGCAGAAGCTGGGTCTTGCGCGCGCTCTCGTGCACGACCCGCAGGTGCTGCTCCTCGACGAGCCGGCATCGGGTCTCGACCCGGAAGCGCGCGTGCAGCTGCGCGGTCTGCTGCGTCGTTTCGCTGCGGAGGGGCGCACCGTGCTGATCTCGAGCCACATCCTCTCGGAGCTGGAGGAGGTCGTCGACGATGCGGTGTTCCTCGTCGCCGGCTCCGTGGTGGATGCGGTTCCCTCCCAGAGCACGGTGCGACCGTGGCGGGTCCGTCTCGCCGGCGCGACGCCCGAGCGGATGAATGCCGACACCTGGCAGGTGGCCTCGAACCTCGGGCTCGCTCCGGAGTCGCTCGCCAACGACCGCGGCGCGGTGCTGGTCGGGTTCGCGGGGGAGGACGCAGCGGCCCAGTCGCTGCGCCGCCTCGTCGACGCGGGCCTTCCGGTCTCGGAGTTCGCTCCTGCGCAGAGCGACCTGGAGCACACGTTCCTGAACCTGCCGCAGGCGCCGACGCCACAAGCCGCACCTCGGCCCCCTGCACCCCCTGCACCCCCGGCGCCGACCGGAACGGAGGCGGGAGCATGAGCCTCGCCAACATCGGGATCATCGCCCGACTCGAACTGACCCAGCGCCTGCGGAGTGTCGGGTGGTACGTCCTGCTGGGCGTGTTCGCGCTCATCCTGCTCGGGGTCACCGGGCTCGCATTCGCCGTGTACTCCTGGGGCGACTTCATCGGGGCCGGCGTCTACTCGATCGTCGTCAACATCGTCCTTCTGCTCGTGGTGCTGGTGTCGCCGACGCTCAGCGGCAACGCGATCAACGGCGACCGCGATGCCGCCACCCTCGGCGCGATCCAGGTGACCGCGGCTTCGACCGGCGACATCATGCTCGGCAAGCTCCTCGCTGCCGTCGCGACCGGCGGGGCGTTCCTCCTCGTCGCCGTTCCCTTCCTCGCCCTGTCTCTGCTCGGCGGGGGAGCGAACCCCCTCGTGCTGCTCGTCTCGCTGCTCGTGCTCGCGGCGGAGATCATCGTGGTCGCCGCGATCGGCGTCGGATTGAGCGGACTCATCGCGCGCCCGCTGTTCTCGGTTGCAGCCACGTACCTCGTGGTCGCCGCGTTCGTGTTCGGCACGCTCATCGCGTTCGGGCTGGGCGGGATGGCGGTACGCAGCGAGGGGACCAGCTACTCGCGACCGTACGACGCGAACGGCAACGTCGACTGCGATGAGTGGCAGGTCAGCACGATGTACGAGGTGCCCAGGTTCGACCTGGTGTGGTGGGCGCTCGCGGCCAATCCCTTCGTGGTGCTCGCGGATGCGACGCCGACCGAGTTCACGCCCGACGGCTACCCGGTCGACCTGTTCGGCCAGATCAAGACGGGCGTGCGCGGGGCGCAGCAGTCGCCGCTTGAGCAGCGCTGGGACGACTGCGACCGGGACGGCAGCGGCTATCCCACGCCGCAGGAGGTGATCGAATCGTCGGTGCCCAGCTGGTTCGTGGGCCTCGGTGTGCAGGTCGTGATCGCGGGGTCGCTGTTCGCCGGGGCCTGGGCGCGCACGCGGACGCCTGCCCGGCGCCTCCCGCCGGGCACTCGTATCGCCTGACACTGGCACCGGGTGACGCGGGGGTGGCGGTCGCGGCAGATCGCCATCCCCCGTTCACCTCCCGTGCACCCGGGGGATTCTCCGCGGCCACGCGGTATCGGTGGTCTGGTCGGGTACCCGACTGAGACCCCAGGAGTTTCCATGCCCCGCCTGCACCGCGCAGCGGCGGTCACGATGGTGTGCGCCTTGAGCGCCGCTGCCCTGCTCGCCACCCCCATCGCCGCGATCGGTTCGACCGCTCCGAGTCTCGTCCTGAACGAGATCGTCTATGACGACGCCGCGACCGGCCTCGCCGACCAGGTCGAGATCTACAACGCCGGAACCGAGACGGTCGACCTCGCAGGGTGGACCATCGCGGATGAGAAGCGCGACAGCTTCGGAGCTGCGCCGGAAGGCACCTCGCTCGCACCGGGCGAGTTCCTGGTGCTGGAGAAGGATGTCGACTTCGACTTCGGGCTCGGCAAGGGGGACGAGGTCGTGCTCTTCGACCCGAGCAGCACCGAGGTCGACGCGTACGCGTATGAGAACACCGCGCCGCTGTCGGTGTGGGCGCGCTGTCCTGACGGCTCGGGGGCATGGGCACCGGCGACGACGGTGACTCCCGGCGCTCCCAACGATTGCGCCGTCGCTCCCGTCGCGGGCTCCATCCTCATCAACGAGGTCGACTCGCAACCCGCCGACTGGGTGGAGTTCCACAACCCCGGCACCGAGGCGCTCGACATCTCGGGCTACGAGATCCGCGACAACTCCGACGATCACCGCTGGCAGTTCCCGCCGGGCACGCAGATCGCGGCGGGGCATTTCCTCGTCGTCGAAGAGGGGACGATCGGACTCTCCGGAGGCGTCGAGGCCGCATTCCGCGAGCCGATCGGTATCGGCAGCGCCGACCGTATCCGTCTCTACGACGCCTCGGGGGCGATGATCGACGACACGCTCCCGTGGCAGGGGCACGCGGCGATCGATGGCGACTTCGCTGCAGCCACCCTGGCACGCTGTCCCGACGGCGTCGGTTCCTTCGTGCTCGCGCATCCGACCCCCGGTGCCGCGAACTCGTGCGTCCTGCCCGACGTCGTGATCAACGAGATCGAGTCGAACGGTGACAGCACCGACTGGGTCGAGGTCGTGAACACGGGCACGTCTGCGGTGGACCTCTCGGGCTGGACCGTCATGGACAACGATCCGACCGGTCACGCGGACGACACCACACCGCTCCCCGCCGGTACGATGCTGCCGCCCGGGGGCTACTTCGTCTTCGACCAGCCGGCGAACTTCGTGTTCGGACTCGGCAACGGCGACACCGTGACCATCCGTGATGCGAACGGCAACACGGTCGACGAGCACGTCTACACCGCGCATGCCGCCGGCGTCCTCGCGCGCTGTGCCGACGGTACCGGCGACTTCGTCGACATCGCGGTCTCGACCAAGGGTCTCCGCAACGCCTGCGGCAACCCGGTGCGCATCAACGAGGTCGAATCCGACGGCGGCTCCCCGGACGACTGGGTGGAGCTCGTGAACCCGACGAGCACCGAGCTCGACGTGTCGGGCGTCGTGGTGAAGGACGACGACGACACCCATGCGTACGCGATCCCAGCCGGAACCCGCCTCGGTGCGGGGGAGTACCTCGTGATCGAGCGGGCACAGCTCGGGTTCGGTCTCGGTTCCGGCGACGCGGTGCGCGTGTTCGACGGCGACCTGCTCATCGACGAGACCACCTGGGGGTCCGGCCACGCCGCCACCACCTGGGGCCGTTGCCCCGACACGAGCGGCGCGTTCGCCGTGACCGCGGAGTCCACGAAGGGCGCCACGAACGTGTGTGCCGGCGAGGTCGCCGTGTCGCCGTGGCCCGGTTCCGCCGAGGTGCGCGTGGTCGACAGCATCCCGACGTTCCTCGAGGACAGTTCCGGACTCGACGTGCAGGAGACCGCTGACGGTGCGTTCCTGTGGGCGGTCGACAACGGCGAGGGTCGCATCTGGAAGCTCGAGGCGCGCGCCGACGGCTCGGTCGAGAAGGCCGACGGCTGGGATGCGGGCAAGCGCGTGCGCTTCCAGAAGGACGCCGCGGATCCGGGGGCTGCGGGCCCCGACACCGAGGGCATCACGGTCGACCGAGACGGCTTCGTGTACGTGGCCTCCGAGCGGGACAACAGCGCCAAGGGCGTCAACCAGAACGTGGTCCTCAAGGTCGATCCCGAGGCGTCGAGCGGTGACCTCATCGCTCAGCAGGAGTGGGATCTGACCGCCCTGCTCCCTGCTGTGGGGGCGAACCTCGGCATCGAGGCCGTGCAGTGGGTGCCCGATGCCGCGCTCGCCGGGAAGCTCTTCGACGACACGTCGGGCACGGTGTATGACCCGAAGGATCATGCAGGTCACGGCGACGGGCTGTTCTTCGTCGCGGTCGAGGACAACGGCCACGTCTACGCGTTCGCGCTCGGATCCGACGGGTCGGCGACGCTGGTGACGGAGATCGCTCCCGGCCTCCCCGGAGTGATGGCGCTCGACTACGACACGGTGCGCGACACCCTGTGGGCCGTGTGCGACGACGGCTGCCAGGGGCGCTCGGCCGAGATCACGCTGAACGGCACGGCACAGCCCGACATCGCGCACTACGCCCGTGCCGCCGGCTTGCCCGACATCAACAACGAGGGTTTCGCGACCGCGCCGGCCTCACTGTCGGTCGACGGGCAGCGCCCGGTGTGGTGGTTCGCCGACGGCTTCGCCTCCGAGTCGCTGCGCACCGGGACGCTGCCGGGAACAGGCGGCGGTACTCCCGGCGGCGAGACCCCGCCGCTCCCCGGCACAGGGCTCGTGGACGACAATCGCAACGGGCTGACGGTGAACCCGTCGGTCGCGGCCCGGGGGCAGGAGGTCACGATCACGGTCGGTTCCGCAGGCGCAGGCACGGACGTGTCGGTGTGGATGTACTCCGAGCCGATGCGGATCGCGTCGGGGACGCTCGCGACCGCGGGGACCATTACGGCGACCATCCCGGCCGATGCGCCGCTCGGCGCCCACCGGATCGCCGTGTTCGATGCGAGCGGTGGGCTCCTCGGCTGGGCGGACCTCCGTATCGCGGGAGCGGCAGGATCGGGATCTGAGACGGGTGCGGGTGCGCTGGCGACGACCGGCTCCGAGCTCCCGGTCGCCGCCGTCGCGCTGGCGCTGCTGCTCCTCACCGCCGGCGCGGCAGCAGTCCGCCGTCGCAGGCGCGACGCCTGAGCGCGCAGGGGTGCACGGGTCGACCGTGCACCCCTGCGTCACCGCCGATGCCCCCGCATCCCGTGCCGCGGTGTCTGTGCCGACGCCTAGACTCATAAGGCCATGACCGAAGCTCCTCTCATCGTCCCCGGATCCGCCGGCCCCCGCACCTCCGGGGCGGAGGGACAGGACGAACTCCTCGCCGGACTGAACCCGCAACAGCTCGAGGCCGTCACCTATCGCGGCCCCGCTCTGCTCATCGTCGCGGGCGCGGGGTCGGGCAAGACCAGCGTGCTCACGCGACGCATCGCCTCGCTGCTGCGCTCACGCGAGGCCTGGCCGAGTCAGATCCTCGCGATCACCTTCACCAACAAAGCCGCCGGCGAGATGCGCGAGCGCGTCGAAGGACTGATCGGGGACGCCGCCCGGGGCATGTGGATCTCGACGTTCCACTCGGCCTGCGTCCGCATCCTCCGCCGCGAGGCTCAGCAGTTCGGGTACACGAAGTCCTTCACGATCTACGACTCCGGCGACTCGCGCGCTCTGCTCAAGCGGCTGGTCAAGGAGCACGAGGCGGATGCGTACGGGCTGACCCCGGCCTCGGTGCAGTCGCGCATCTCGAAGCTCAAGAACGAGCTCTCCGACGCCGAGTCCTACTCGCGTCAGGCCAACATGAGCGATCCCGCCGAGCGCGTGTTCGTCGAGGTGTTCGCCGACTACCAGCGTCAGCTGCAGAAGGCCAACGCGTTCGATTTCGACGACCTCATCGGTCAGACGGTGTACCTGTTCCGCGCTTTCCCGCAGGTCGCCGACACCTACCGTCGTCGCTTCCGGCACATCCTGGTCGACGAGTATCAGGACACCAACCACGCGCAGTACGCGCTGATACATGAGCTGACGCGACCCGTGTCGGGTGCCGGAGCAGCTCCCGACCCGTATGCCTCGAACGGCATGATGATCTTCGAGCCCGATCCCGCCCCCGCTGCCGATGCCGGCGAGCCCGGTGCCTCGCTCACGGTGGTCGGCGACTCCGACCAGTCGATCTACGCCTTCCGCGGCGCCGACATCCGCAACATCAGCGAGTTCGAACGTGACTTCCCCGGCGCCCGCGTGGTGCTGCTCGAACAGAACTACCGTTCGACGCAGAACATCCTCTCCGCCGCGAACGCCGTGATCGGCAACAACTTCGACCGCAAGGACAAGAAGCTGTGGAGTGACAAGGGCGACGGCGACCCGATCATCGGCTTCACCGGCTACTCGCAGCACGACGAGGCCCAGTTCGTCGCCGACGAGGTCGAAGCACTGCACCGTGCCGGCATGCCGTACTCCGAGATGGCGGTGTTCTATCGCACCAACTCGCAGTCCCGTGCGCTGGAGGAGATCTTCATCCGCTCGGCGGTGCCCTACAAGATCATGGGCGGCACGAAGTTCTACGACCGCGCCGAGATCAAGGATGCGCTCGCCTATCTCGTCGCGGTGGCGAATCCGGCCGACGAGATGTCGGTGCGCCGCATCCTGAACAAGCCACGCCGTGGCATCGGCGACGTGACGGAGACGGCCATCGCGCGTTTCGCCGAGGAACACGGCATCAGCTTCCGTGACGCGTTGTCGATGCCGGCCCAGCTCGGCGTCGGCCCGAAGATCCAGGCGGCGATCGGTCAGCTCGACGCCGTGCTGACCGAAGCCACCGCGATCCTGATCCCGGCCAGCGGCGAGCTTCCGCCCTCCACGGCGGTGGCTGACGGGCTCAGTCTGCTGCTCGGCAAGAGCGGCTACCTCGACGCCCTGCGTGCGAGTCGTGATCCGCAGGACGAGGCGCGCGTCGAGAACCTCGACGAGTTCGTGGCCGTGGCCCGCGACTTCGCGCGCAACAACCCCGAAGGCACGATCGTCGACTTCTTGACCGAAGTCGCCCTGGTCTCGGACGCCGACGACCTCGACGACGAGTCCGGCTCGGTCTCACTCATGACGATGCACACGGCGAAGGGACTCGAGTACGACGCCGTGTTCGTCACGGGCGTTGAAGAAGACCTGATCCCGCACCGGATCTCGGCCGGAGAGCCTGGAGGGCCGCAGGAGGAGCGCCGGCTCTTCTACGTCGGCATCACGCGGGCGCGCAAGCGGCTGCACCTGTCCCTCGCGATGACCAGAGCCCAGTTCGGCGAAGTGACCGTGGCGATGCCCAGCCGCTTCCTGCAGGAGATCCCGTCGGGACTCATCGACTGGCGTCAGTCGCCGGGTGACGTGAACTCACGCGGCGGGATGCAGTCTCGCGCCCTCAATGCGCGACGCCAGGGCGGTTTCGGCGGTTCGAGCTCCGGATCGGGCGATCGCTTCGCGGTCAAGGCGCTTCCCGGTCGCGATTCCCTCAAGCCCCTGTCGACGGCGATGGACAAGTTCCCCAACCGCGTCACGGCCAAGATGCGCGACAACGGCGATCTCGAGCTCGCCGCGGGCGACCGCATTCGCCACGTCGATTTCGGCGAAGGGCGGGTCGATGCGGTGACCGGCGAGGGAGCCAAACGCATCGCCCACGTGCGCTTCGACTCGGCAGGGCAGAAGAAGCTCCTCATCAAGGTCGCGCCGATCGAGAAGATCTGACGTCACCGCGGGTGTTCACGCTTCGGCGGATCACGGGCCGGAATGGCGGTTAGGCTGGCTCATATGGCCCTCTTCTCCCGCCGCAAGAAGTCCGGTGACGATGCCGTCGCCCCCACCACCGACGTCGTAGAGACGGACGCGGGGGCGCCCGGATCCGACTCCGTCGCCGCCGACGACGCCTCAGACGCCGGCAGCGTCGACGCTCCCTCGATCGGCATCTCCGTGCAGGCCTTCCGGGGCGTCGGCGCCGAGGCCGGTCCGGAGGTGGCGCTGCCCAGCGCGGAGACAGCGCCCGCGGCGGCGGCCCCTGCCGCCCCTCGCGCCCCACAGGCACCGACGGCGCAGGAGGAAGAGCCCCCGCAGCGGCGTCTGCCTCTCGCCTCGCCGCTGCCGCCCGAGCAGACCGAGACCGTCGCCGGGATGAAGGACAACGTCCTGCTCCGTGAGGCGCTCACCGAGATCGAAGCGGGGGCGACCAACGACCAGCTGCTGGGCGTGATGCGTCAGGCGCTTCAAGGGCACCTCTATATCCGCGTCAACGGAGACGCCCGCGCGCAGATCAGCGAGGGCAAGCCGCTCTCCGTGGCGGTCGTCCGCGACAACGACGACCGCCAGTTCATGCTCGCTTTCAGCTCGGCGGCCGCCGTGCGTGATTCCGTGCAGCTCGAGCCGGATCCCGCGGCCACCTCCGCCGTCGCGCAGCCCGTGACGTCGGTGCTGCAACAGGTCGTGGCAGGAGACTTCGCGGGGCTCATCGTCGACAACGCGTCTGCACCCCACCGCGTGGTCTTCCCGACCGAGCTGTTGCAGAAGACGCTCGACCAGGCCGACGTCGACATGACCGTGAAGTCGATCCTGGCCGCTCCCCGTGCGCAGGATTCGGCTGTCAAGGTCGGAGAGGCCCTGGCGACCACGCGCATGTGGGTGGCGGTCAACGACGGCTCCGGCAGCGGTCAGGTCGGCATCGCCGAGGCCCAGACCCCCGACGGGCGACGGTTTCTGCAGCTCTTCTCGCACCCGCTCGAGGTCATCGCGCTCGGCCGGGGTGATCGTCCGCTCCCGTTCGAGCCGATGCAGCTCGCCAAGGTCCTCACGAGCCACTCCGAGATGGGCGGTGTGATCGTCGACCCCGCCGGCCCGTCCATCATCGTCGAGCGTGACGCCCTCACGCCGGTCCTGGTGCTCGCGGTCGATCTCGGCGACTGACCGGGCTCCGTCGCTCCTGCCGGCGCGCGCGGGGTTCCGTCCGTCCGGGCATCGCTCTAGGGTCGGAGCATGGCCTCAGAACGTGTGACCCTGACCGTGGTCGACTCCGACGGAGAGCGTGAGGTCGCGCTCTCCAGCCCCAACAGAGTCGTGTGGCCGGACCTCGGGATCACGAAGGCCGAGCTCGCGGAGTACGTGCAGCGCGTCTCGGTGCCCTTCCTCGCGGCGAACGGCAATCGGCCGGTCTCGCTGGAGCGCTTCCGCGACGGTATCGGCCCCTCGGGCGGGCCGAAGGCGGAAGGGTTCTTCTCGAAGAACCCGCCCAAAGGCACCCCCGACTTCGTCGATGCGGTGACAGTGACGTACAACAGCGGACGCCGGCATCCGCAGATCGTGCTGAACCGCTCGAGCGCGATCGTCTGGGCGGTGCAGATGAACACGATCGTGTTCCACCCCTGGGCATCGCTCGCGACCGACGCCGACGACCCGGTCGAACTGCGCATCGATCTGGACCCGCAGCCGGGGACGGATTTCGCGGATGCGGTGACGGCTGCGCACACGCTGCGCGAGGTGCTGCGTGAGGCGGGCCTGGAGGCGTTCGCCAAGACCAGCGGCAACCGCGGGCTGCACGTGTTCGCGCCGATCGAGCCGACCCACGAGTTCCTCGATGTGCGCCATGCCGTGATCGCAGCGGGGCGGGAGCTGGAGCGTCGGATGCCGGATCAGGTCACGACGAACTGGTGGAAGGAGGAGCGAGGGGAGCGGATCTTCGTCGACTTCAACCAGGCGAATCGCGACCGCACGATGGCCGGAGCATACAGTCCTCGCGCGCTGCCGGGAGCGACGGTGTCGACGCCCGTGACCTGGGACGAGCTCGACGGTCTGGATCCGCGGACCTTCACCGTGCGCACGATCCCGAAGCGCCTGGATGAGATCGGCGACCCGTGGGCGACCATGCAGGAGGCCCCGGGCCGGATCGACACCCTGCTGGCCTGGTGGGAGCGCGACAAGGAGAACGGGCTGGGGGAGCTGCCGTTTCCTCCGGAGTT
Organism: Microbacterium sp. IO18; assembly: GCF_049099505.1. Lineage (NCBI taxonomy): Bacteria > Bacillati > Actinomycetota > Actinomycetes > Micrococcales > Microbacteriaceae > Microbacterium > Microbacterium sp. IO18. The sequence continues at coordinate 1,329,379 of NZ_JBMJAF010000001.1, read as the reverse complement.
CCCGAAGATGCCGGGCGAGCCGCCCCGCGTGCAGCCCAGCAAGAAGGTCGCGGCCAACTGGGACGACGACGGCACTCCCGCCGAGAAGGACTGACCGCGTTCAGCGGAGGACGTCGGCGAGGTCGTAGCCTGCGACGGTGTCGAGCTGGTCGTACGTGCACGACCGGGCGTCGCGGTCCGGCCGCCAGCGCTCGAACTGCACGGTATGGCGGAACCGAGCGCCCTCGAGCTGGTCGTAGCGCACCTCGAGCACCCGCTCCGGGCGCAGCCGGACGAACGAGACGTCCTTGCCGCCGCTGAATCGCGAACGCTCGCCTTCCGCGGTCAACGCTGCCCCGGAATCGTCCCTCTCCACCCAGGGGTCGAGTTCCTCGACGAGCTCTTGCCGACGGGCATCGCTCCACGCCGCGACGCCGCCGACCTGGCGGAGCACACCGTCGGCTCCGTACAGTCCCACCAGCAGCGAGCCGACGCCCGAACCCGACTTGTGGACCCGGTAGCCGAGTGCGACCACATCGGCCGTGCGCGCGTGCTTGATCTTGAACAGCGTGCGCTTGCCCGGCGCGTAGGGCTGAGTGAGCGGCTTGGCGATCACCCCGTCGAGCCCGGCGCCCTCGAACTCGGCGAGCCAACGGACGGCCGCGTCCTGATCCCTCGTCGTCCGGGTGATGTGCAGCGGATGCTCCACGGATGCCAGGAGTGCCTCCAGGCGCGTTCGCCGGGACTCGAACGGCGCGGCGAGGAGGTCGTCGTCGCCGACGGCGAGCAGATCGAAGGCGATGAACATCGCCGGGGTCGAGGCGGCGAGCGTGGCGACGCGGGAAGCGGCGGGGTGGATGCGCTGACTCAGTGCCTCCCAGTCCAGGCGCTGGGACCCCTGCGGGCCGGTGGCGACGACGATCTCGCCGTCGAGCAGGCACGGACCGGGGAGCAGCTCGGGAATCGCCTCGACCAGCTCGGGGAAGTAGCGCGTGAGAGGTTTCGCTCCGCGGGAGCCGATCTCGACGGTCTCCCCGTCCCAAGCGATCAGTCCGCGGAAGCCGTCCCACTTCGGCTCGTACAGGAGCCCGCCGGGAACCTTCTCTGCAGGAGGAACCGCGGGGACGGCTTTGGCGAGCATCGGCGCGGGGATCTCGTAGCGCATGCTCCCATCCTGGTCCTCGGCCGTGTGGGGCGGAAGAGCGGGCCGGTGTTCACAACTCCGCAGAAACGGGCGGCGGGTGCGGCGGTCCTCCCGTGATTCGCAGGGCTACGGGGGCAGCGCGTCCCGTCCTTGAGGAGTAGTGAGCGCGGTCAGTCGAACAGGTCGGACAGCGTCGCGGGCGAACCGGCGTCCTGCAGCGCCGTGCGGGCGGCATGCCACCCCGCCATGCCGTTGACGGACGGACCGGGAGGGGTGGAGGCGGAAGCCAGGTAGACGCCCGGCATCGGCGTGCGCCACGGCGTCGGCGAGAGGATCGGTCGGCGGAGGGCCTGACGCATGTCGAACACCCCGCCGGAGATGTCGCCGCCGATCTCTGCGGGATTGATCGCCTCGCGCGACGATGCCGGCACCGCGTGGTGGGCGAGGATGAGGTCGCGGAACCCCGGGGCGAACCGTTCGACCTGCGCGGTGATGAGCTCCGTGGGGTCGAGGTCGGAGCCCGGGGGCACGTGGATGTACGCCCAGAACACGGCCTTGCCCGCGGGAGCACGGGAGTCGTCGAGCACGGACGGTTGCACGGTGAGGACGTAGGGGCGCTCGCTCACTCGTCCGGCGGCGACGGCATTCTCGCTGGCCCACACCTCGGCTCTGGTCCCGCCGAGGTGCACGGTCGCCGCCTGCCCGACCTCGGGGTGGGTCCAGGGGACGGGGCCGTCGAGGGCGAAGTCGACCTTCGCCGCACCGGGTCCGTAGCGGTAGACGCCGATGGCCCGGGCGTAGCGGGGCGGGACGTCGCGGTGCGTGAGGGCGAGCCGGGGAGACGTGTTCAGGATCAGCAGGTCTCCGCGGCGCGGGTCGCCCCAGTCCAGCGTCTCGAGGGCGGTGACCCGCACGCCGGTCTCGACGGACCCACCGTGCGCCGTGATGTCGGCGACCAGGGCATCGGCGATCCCTTGCGCACCACCGCGTGGATACGGCCAGCCTCCGGCGTGTCCCAGGGCGGCCAGCAACAGGCCCGCAGCGGCCCCCGCGAGGGAGGGGAGAGGCGCGTTGCCGTGAGCGACGGCTCCCGCCAGGAGCGCGGCCGCTTCCTCGGTGCGGAAAGCCGAGGCGGCCAGAGGAGTGCCCTGCTCCAGCATCCTGATCGCATAGCGCAGGGCGGTCAACGGATCCCGGGGGACTCGGAGCAGTTGATTGCCCGTGAAGTCCACCACACCGTCGATGTGCGCGGTCAACGGCCGGATGCGGGTGCGCCAGGCGTCACCGTCTGCCCCGAGCGCGGTCGCCGTGCGGTCGAGGTCGCGCCAGGCGATCGCGGCCCTTCCGCCATCGAGCGGGTGTGCATAGGAGGCTTCGGGGCGGATCCAGTCCAGACGCCGTTCGAGGCCGAAAGCACGGAAGAAGGGTGAGGCGAGGGCGGTCGGATGCACGGTGGAGCAGACGTCGTGCCGGAACCCCGGAAGCGTCGACTCGGCCGTGCGGAGGCCGCCACCGACCGTGTCGGCCGCCTCGAGCACCCGCACGGCATAGCCGGCGCGCGCGAGCGTCACCCCGGCGGCGAGCCCGTTGGGGCCGGAACCGATGATCGTCGCCCGCGCCATTCAGTCAGTCTGGCATGCCGCCACCGGTGAAACGGTCGAGAGCGGCCCTCCGGGCGTGCGATCCTGGAAAGGATGAAAGAAGTTCAGGGGCCGACCCCCGCAGGCACCTCCCGTCCATACCGCTCCCTCGCCGAGGCGCTGCGCGCGCACCGGATCGATCCGTCGAACCATGCGTTCATCACGGCCATCGTCGAGGCGATCGGAATCAGCTCGTTCATCGACCGTGGGCGCTACATCGAGGCGATCCGTCGAGGCGAGGGCGCGTCCCTGCACATCGGGCGCACCTACACGAACGGCTTCACCGAAGACGAGCGGATCGTGGTGGGCGCAGCACCCCTGCGCCTGCAGCCGAGCGAGGGGCGCGCACCGTACTTCTACGTGAGCCACCCGAGCGAGTTCATCCCGCTCGCGCCGACCCGCGCCGCCAAGCGCACGACGACTCCACGCGTCGCCGCGCCCCGCGCCGAGAAGGCACCGAAGCCCGTCGAGGAACGCGACTACGGCGTGTGCGACGAGTGCTTCATGGTGAAGACCCCGTCCGGCGGCTGCGGCTGCGGCTGACGTGAGCATCGATGCGCACGAGGTGGGTGATCGTCCGCTGATTCGGGCGGCGGATCTCTCCGGCTCCGACGCGGACGAGGTCGGCGCCGCTGTCCGCGCCTACCTCCAGCAGACCGAGCGCGAGAAGCTCCAGCAGGGCGGCGTCCTCGGCCCGGATGTTCCGATGTTGCCGGAGCACTACCTCCGCGAAGTCGAAGACCCGGCCGCTGCCTACGCCGGCCATATGGTCCTGGTGGCGGAGCTCGCGGATCGCATCGTCGGCGTGGTCGTGCTCGCGGGGAACGACGGGTTCGCCGAGGTCAAGCGCCTGTGGGCCGTCCCCGAGGTCCGCGGTCGCGGCGTGGGGTCGGCGTTGCTCGATGCCGCCGTGCGAGCCGCGACGACTCTTCGGGCAGCCGAGGTCCGCCTGTCGGTGTGGGAGTGGCGGGAACGCGCCATCCGCCTCTATGAATCCCGCGGGTTCGTGCGCGTGCCGAGCTGGGACGCGCGCGAGCGACTCGTGTGCCTGTCCCGCCCGATCACCGGGCGCATCTGATGCGGCCGCGACCTCCGCGCCTCAGGCGAACGCGCTCATCCCGGTGATGTCGCGGCCGAGCAGCAGGGCCTGCACGCTCTCGGTGCCCTCATAGGTGTGGATGGCCTCGATGTCGGCCATGTGCTGCATGACGCCGTTCTCGAGCAGGATGCCGTTGCCGCCGAGCAGGTCGCGGGCGGTCGCGGCGATGCGGCGCGCGGCACGCGTGTTGTGGAACTTCGCGAGCGAGGCCTGGGTCGGGCGCAGCTCGCCTGAGGTCTCGAGGTCGGCCATCCGCCGGCAGTACAGCTGCATGGCCGTGAGGTCTTCGAGCATGTGGGTGAGGCGCTCCTGGACCATCTGGAACTTCGCGAGCGGCTTTCCGAACTGCACCCGCTGCATCGCGTAGGCCAGTGCTGCCTCGTAGCAGGCCGTCGCGTGTCCGAGCGCCGACCACGCGACGCCCGAGCGGGTCGCGTACAGCACGGTCGAGGCGTCCTTGAAGCTCATGGTGCCGGGCAGGACGGCGTCCAGCGGCACCCGCACGTCGTCGAGGACGATGTGCGCCTGATGGATCGCGCGCAGCGAGGCCTTGCCCCGGATCACACTGCCGGTGTATCCGGGCGTGTCCTGCTCGACGAGGAAGCAGCGCACAGCGCCGTGCTCGGCCGTGTCCGCGTCGTCGACGCGCGCCCACACGAAGGTGATCCCGCCGGATGCGCCGTTCCCGATCCACTTCTTCGTGCCTCGGATGACCCAGGCGTCCCCGTCGCGGCGGGCCACCGTCTCGAGCGAGACCGAGTCGGAGCCGTGGTCGGGTTCGGTCAGCGCGAACGAGCCGAGAACCGAGCCGTCGGCGAGTGCCGTGAGCCATCGGTCCTGCTGGGCGGGGGAGCCGAACAGGGCGAGGGTGCGCAGCGCGAGGCCGCCCTGCACCGCGAGGATGGTGCCCAGCGACCCGTCACCGCGCGAGATCTCCATGTTCACCAGGCCCGCGGCCAGCGGCGACAGATGCGTGAGGGCGGGATGCTGGATGCCGTCGACCACGAGGTCCATCTCGCCCATCCGACGGGCGGCGTCGAGCGGGTACTCCGCGCGGTCCCAGGCGTCCGCCATCTGCGGCGCGACCTCGTCGGTGTAGGACTTCGCCCGATCCCAGGCCGCGCGGTCGGCGGCGGGGATGTCGGCGAAGACGGCGTAGTAGTCGCTGTCCCGGCGCCCGGTGATGTCGTACGACGAGACGCGCTCGCCGGGGAAGGGGGAGGCTGCAGTGCTCATGATGCTCCTTCGTGGCACCAAGTATCGTACTCCTCGATACTCGGTTTCACGACCCTCGAGCGATCAGTCGAGCTCCGACTGCAGTCTGCGGGTCACCTCGGCGATCGGCATGGACCGCGGGAACACCGCGACGACCATGTCGTCCGGCGCATCGGGGGCCGCGTCTCCCGCGACGCCGTAGCGGCGGCGGACGTCGGCCAGCGCCGTCTGCAGCGTCGCGAGCGGCACCTTCTTGCGGCCCCGGAGCAACTGCCGCAGCACGTGATTGTGGACGGCCGTCACGAGGGCGGCGAAGCCGACGGCGTCGAGCGGGTCGACGCCGGGGAGGGCTCCGCGCAGGTACTCGTCGAACAGCCGCTCGTATCGGAAGACCGTGATGATCTCGCGCTCACGCAGCACCGGCACCTGGCGCACGATCTGGTAGCGGCGGCGTGCGAGCTCCGGGTCGTGCGCGAAATGCACGAAGACCGATTCGGAGGCCGCGCACACCGCAGCCCAGGGGTCGTCGTGCCCTTCGTCGAGGAACTCCCTGAGCTGTTCGAGCAGCACCTCGTGATCCGCGAAGACGACGTCCTCCTTGCCGCCGAACTGGCGGAAGAACGTCGATCTCGAGACACCCGCGGCCTTGGCGATCTGTTCCACCGACGTCTGATCGAACCCCTGGGCGCTGAAGAGTTCGAGCGCTGCGGCGACGACGCCCGTGCGCAGTTCTGCGGATTCGTGCATGGCGAAAGCCTAGACCTCGGCGGCCATCGGCGTCGGTGGCCGGGCGTCATAATGAGGGCGTGAGCGAACGCGGGAGAGCGGCCGGATGGTTCGAGACGCGGCGGCGCGGCACCCGTCGCTGGTGGGACGGCACGCGCTGGACCGAGCACCTCTCGGTGCGGGGGAGGGAGACGACCCTGGCGGAGGACCGCAGGGCTGTGCGCCGACAGCTGATCCTGACCGAGCTCGTGCTCGTGACCCTCCTCGTCGGTTCGATCCTCATCGCGCTGTGGAGCGCGCTCCCGGTGGTCGTGGTGCGGCCGATGATCGTCGCCACCGGCACCGCGCTGCTGCTCGTTCCGCTCGTGATCTCGCGGCAGCTCCGCCTGGTCGCGCTGCCGGCGCGGCGTCCGGGCGTGCCGACGCTCCGATGATCGACCGAGAGTCCGGGGCCGCGGGCGCGCCCAGGTCGAGGTAGTAGGCTGGGGGACTGGTCGATGTCTCGACATCGAGAGAATTACCAGACAGCAGCCCAGTGAAGGAACCACAGTGGATCTGTACGAGTACCAGGCACGAGACGTTTTCGAGAAGTACGGAGTGCCGGTCCTCGCCGGCATCGTCGCGGACACCCCGGAAGAGGTGAGGGCGGCGGCCGAGAAGATCGGTGGCGTCGTCGTCGTCAAGGCCCAGGTGAAGACCGGCGGCCGTGGCAAGGCGGGCGGCGTCAAGGTCGCCAAGACGCCCGACGAGGCGTACGAGGCAGCGAAGGCCATTCTCGGCCTCGACATCAAGGGCCACGTCGTCAAGCGCGTCATGGTCGCGCAGGGTGCGCGCATCGCCGAGGAGTACTACTTCTCCGTGCTGCTCGATCGTGCCAACCGCTCGTACCTGAGCCTCTGCTCGGTCGAGGGCGGCATGGAGATCGAAGAGCTCGCCGTCGAGCGTCCCGAGGCGCTCGCACGCGTCGAGGTCAACCCGCTCACGGGCATCGACAAGACGAAGGCCGTGGAGATCGCCCGCGCCGCGAACTTCCCGGAAGACCTGATCGAGAAGGTCTCCGACGTGTTCGTGAAGCTCTACGACGTGTACAAGGGTGAGGACGCGACCCTGGTCGAGGTCAACCCGCTGGTCCGCACCGAAGAGGGCGACATCATCGCGCTCGACGGCAAGGTCACGCTCGACGACAACGCCTCCGAGATCCGTCACCCCGAGCACGAGGCGCTCGAGGACAAGGACGCCGCTGACCCGCTCGAGGCCAAGGCCAAGGAGTCGGGCCTCAACTACGTGAAGCTCGACGGAGAGGTCGGCATCATCGGAAACGGCGCCGGACTCGTCATGTCGACCCTCGACGTGGTCGCCTACGCCGGGGAGAACCACAACGGCGTCAAGCCGGCCAACTTCCTCGACATCGGCGGCGGCGCGTCGGCTGAGGTCATGGCTGCCGGCCTCGACGTCATCCTCGGCGACCCGCAGGTCAAGAGCGTGTTCGTCAACGTCTTCGGCGGCATCACGGCCTGCGACGCCGTCGCCAACGGCATCAAGGGCGCGCTCGAGACACTGGGCGCCACGGCCTCCAAGCCGCTCGTCGTGCGCCTGGACGGCAACCGCGTCGACGAGGGTCGTGCGATCCTCGCCGACTACGCGCACCCGCTTGTGACCCTGGCCGCCACCATGGACGAGGGCGCCGACAAGGCCGCCGAGCTCGCCAACGCCTGAGACTGAAGGACGAGAAGAATGTCGATCTACCTCAACAAGGACTCCAAGGTCATCGTCCAGGGCATCACCGGCGGTGAGGGCACCAAGCACACCGCGCTGATGCTCAAGGCCGGCACCCAGGTCGTCGGTGGCGTCAACGCCCGCAAGGCCGGCACCACGGTCTCGCACACCGACAAGGACGGCAACGCCGTCGAGCTCCCCGTCTTCGCCTCGGTCGCCGAGGCCATGAAGGAGACCGGCGCCGACGTGTCGATCGCCTTCGTCCCGGGAGCCTTCACGAAGGACGCGATGATCGAGGCCATCGACGCCGAGATCCCGCTGCTCGTGGTCATCACCGAGGGCGTCCCCGTCGGCGACTCCGCCGAGGCCTGGGCATACGCGCAGAGCAAGGGCAACAAGACCCGCATCATCGGGCCGAACTGCCCCGGCATCATCACCCCGGGCGAGGCGCTCGTAGGCATCACGCCGGCGAACATCACGGGCAAGGGACCGATCGGCCTCGTGTCGAAGTCGGGCACCCTGACCTACCAGATGATGTTCGAGCTGCGCGACCTGGGCTTCTCCACCGCGATCGGCATCGGCGGCGACCCGGTCATCGGCACCACGCACATCGACGCGCTCGCCGCGTTCGAGGCCGACCCCGAGACCAAGGCCATCGTCATGATCGGTGAGATCGGTGGCGACGCCGAGGAGCGCGCGGCCGACTTCATCAAGGCGAACGTCACGAAGCCGGTCGTCGGCTACGTGGCGGGCTTCACGGCTCCCGAGGGCAAGACCATGGGTCACGCCGGCGCGATCGTCTCCGGCTCGGCCGGTACCGCGCAGGCGAAGAAGGAGGCCCTCGAGGCCGCCGGTGTCAAGGTCGGCAAGACGCCGTCCGAGACCGCTGACCTGATGCGCGCGATCATCGAGTCGCTCTGATCTGAGCTACGCTTGAGCTGAAGGCCCCGGACTCCACTCCGGGGCCTTCTTTCGTGCCCGGGACCGGAAGTCCGCCGCCACGGACCGCGACAGGTCAGGTCTGGGGCGCGACGGAGTCCAGCAGGGTGTCGAGCGCGCGGTGGGCCTGACGGCGCGCGGCGGCGTCGGGATGGGCGGCCAGCCAGAGGGCGAGCTCGTTCATCGCTCCGGAGAGCACCGCCGCAAGCGGGTCCAGGAGGGCCGGAGAGACACCGGCCTCGCGCAGTCCGGCACGCAGCTCCTGCTCGGGGCCCTCGGCATCGAGTCGGCGCCACTGCTCCCATCCGAGCACCGCGGGGCCGTCGACGAGCAGGACGCGCGAGGCGGCGCCCCGGGTGATGGCGTCGAGGAAGGCGTGGCTGCCGTCGCGGAGAGCGGCGTCGGGCGCGCTGCCCGCCGTGGCTTCGACGATCGCGTCGGCGACGATCTGCTGCTGCGCGGAGGCGACGGCGGCGAACAGCAGCGGCTTCGAGGTGTAGTGGTGGTAGACGGCGCCACGGGTCACGCTCGCGGCCCGGGCGAGTTCGTCGACCGACACGGCCGCATAGCCGTGCTCGGCGAAATGTGCGGTGGCGACATCGAGGATCCGCCGTGCGGTCTCGGCGGCGTCGGCTGCGGATGCTCGGGGCATGGGTTCCTTTACGTGCGGCGTGTATGTATTCTAGCCCCACCGATACAAACACACTGCATGTAAAAGAGGTCAGGATGGACATCACGAGTTTCTACCCGGTGCTGATGGTGGACGACGTCTCCGCCGCCGCACGGTTCTATCGAGAAGAGCTCGGCTTCGAGGTGACGTTCGAGGCCGACTGGTACGTCAGTCTGCGCTTCGACGGCGGCGAGCTCGCGATCCTCGACCGCGCGCACGAGACCATTCCCGAAGGGTTCCGAGAGCCCGTGCGGGGACTCCTGCTCAACGTGGAGGTCCCGGATGCGACCGCCGAGCACGCGCGGCTGGTGGGGGAGCGGAGGCTTCCCGAGCGCCTGACGCTGCGCGACGAGGACTTCGGGCAGCGGCACTTCATCGTCGAGGCGCCCGGCGGCGTGCTGATCGACGTGATCGAGCCGATCGAGCCCGCGCCGGAGTTTGCGGCGGCCTACGCCTGATCTCCGCCCCCGATTCGTCCGCCGACACGCCAGATGTCGGACCGTTTCCCTCACGTCGTCCGACGTCTGGCGTGTCGCCCTGAGAGTGGGGGCGGAAAGCAGGAGGGGGCGGAGAGGCGGGGAAGGGGGAGACGCGAGAGGGGCGGATGCCGCAGCATCCGCCCCTCTTGTGATCTCTGCCCGTCGTCAGATCCCGACGCCGAAGAGGGCCTCGATCGGACCGCGGGCGAAGAAGATCAGGAAGCCCGCTCCGACGACCCACAGCAGCGGGCTGATCGTCTTGGCCTTGCCGGAGAATGCGTGGATGAGCACCCAGCTCACGAAGCCCGCACCGATGCCGTTGGCGATCGAGTAGGTCAGCGGCATGACGGACACGGTGAGGAACACCGGCAGCAGCACGCGGAAGTCGGAGAAGTCGATGTACCGGATCTGCGCCATCATCATGGCACCGACGATGATCAGCGCGGCTGCGGCGATCTCGGTCGGGACGATCGACGTCAACGGGGTGAGGAACATCGCGACGAGGAACACGAAGCCGGTGACGACGTTCGCGAGGCCCGTGCGTGCACCTTCGCCGATGCCGGCACCCGACTCGATGAAGACCGTGCTCGACGACGAGGAGGTCGCGCCACCTGCGATCGCGCCGACGCCCTCGACCACCAGCGCCGACTTGATGCGCGGGAAGTCACCGTTGTCGTCGGCGAGGTTCGCCTCTTTCGCGAGGCCCGTCATGGTGCCCATCGCGTCGAAGAAGTTCGTGAAGAGCAGTGTGAAGACGATCATCACGATCGCCACGAGGCTCACCTTGCTGAGGTCGAAGCTGAAGTCCACGGCACCGATCAGGCTCAGGTCGGGGACACCGACCGGCGAACCGTCGAGCGCGGGCACGGTAAGGCCCCAGCCGCCCGGGTTGACCACGTTGCCCTCATCATCGAAACCACGGGGCCCGATGTGCCAGATCGCCTCGACGATCACGGCCAGCACGGTGCCGCCGATGAGGCCGATCAGCATGCCGCCCTTGATCTTGAGGGCGACGAGGATGCCGGTGAGCAGGAGCGTGATCACGAAGAGCAGGCTCGGCACGGTCGCGACCGAGCCGTTGACGCCGAGCCCGACCGGCGGCGACGATGCACCGGTGGCCGTCACGAAACCGGAGTTCACGAAGCCGATGAACGCGATGAACAGGCCGATGCCGACGGTGATCGCGATCTTCAGCTGGAAGGGCACGGCGTCGAAGATCGCCTTGCGCAGGCCGGTCGCGGCCAGCAGCACGATCACGACACCGTTGATCATCACGAGCGCCATGGCTTCCGGCCAGGTCACCTGACCCACGACCGAGAACGCCACGAAGGCGTTGATGCCCAGTCCTGCGGCGAATCCGAACGGCAGTCGTGTGACCAGCCCGAACAGGATCGTCATCACTCCGGCGGTCAGCGCGGTCGCTGCCCCCACGGCGTTGAACTCGAGCATGTTGCCGGCGACATCCGGCTTGCCGGACAGGATGATCGGGTTCAGGATCACGATGTAGGCCATCGTGACGAAGGTCACCAAGCCCCCTCGGATCTCGGTGCCGATCGTGGATCCGCGCTTGCTGATCTCGAAGAAGCGGTCGACGGCGTTCTTGGGCTCGGTGGATGCCGGGGCGGGCGGGGCAGTTGTCATCGGGAAACCTCCGGAGAAACGCTATCGTGTCGCCGACCTCACGCGCGCCCCAGGGGCTTCGTCGGGAACTCGTCGTAGTCTCGAATCGCTATGCAACGCCTCCTCGTCGCGCTCCTCGCCGCCTTCGATGCCGCCATCGCCGCGGCGGTCGGTCTCGTCGTGCTGCTCGCGCCGTTGACGCTGCTGTGGACGCTCGCCTTCGGTGTCACCGCGGACTGGGGTGCGCTCTGGCCGCTCACCGGAACGCTCTGGCAGTTCGGCCACGGGGTGCCGCTCGAGGTCACGATCCCGGATGCACTCCTGGTGGCTCTCGCCATCCCCGCGGAGGCCGCGAGCTTCGCGGTGTCGATCACGCCGCTGGCGTTCCTGTTCTTCACGCTGCTCTTCGCGGCGCGTTCGGGAGACAGGGCGGCGAAGGCGGGCGCATGGCTGCTGGGGCCCCTGACCGGCACCGTGGTGTTCGCCGTCATCTCGGCCGGCGTCGCACTGACGACCCGTTTGGAAGCCGCCGCGACCTCGTTGCCCCTCGCCATCATCCTTCCCACCGCGGTCTACCTCGTCGGCGCGCTCTGCGGAGCCGTGCGCATCGCGTGGGAGGACGGGGACGGCGGCATCCTCGACCGTCTGCACGATCTGATCGACGCCCGCGAGGACTGGGCGCCGGTCCCGGTCGCGATCGTGCGCGGCGCGGCCTTCGCGCTCGTCGCCGTGGTCGGCGCCTCCGCGTTGGCTCTCGCCGTCACGACCCTGTTCCGCGGGGGCGAGGTGGTGGCGCTGTTCCAGGCGGCCCGCGTCGACGCGCTCGGGGCGACCGTGCTGACGCTTGCCCAACTCGCCTACCTGCCGAGCCTGATCGTGTGGGCGGCTTCCTGGCTCGCCGGTCCCGGCTTCGCGGTCGGGTTCGGGACGGCCGTGTCGCCCGCCGGCACCCAGCTCGGTGTGGTGCCCGGCATCCCGGTGTTCGGTCTGCTGCCCGAGAACAGTTCGATCTGGATGCTGATCGTCGTGCTCCTCCCCGTCGCCGCCGGAGCCTTCGCCGGATGGGCGGTGCGCTCTCGCCTCGTGTGGGAGGGCACTCCGCTGCGGATGCCGCAGCGCGCGGTGATCGCACTCGGCATCGCCGGTGTCACCGCGGGGATCGCCGGGCTCGCCGCTGCCCTGGCGAACGGGTCGATGGGGCCGGGCCGGATGGCGGTGGTCGGACCGGCCGTGGTCCCGTTCGTCCTCGCCCTCGGCGCGGAGGTCCTCGTCGGCGCCGCAATCCTGCTGCTCTCGCCGCGGCACCGCGATGAGCTCGCGGAAGAGCGGACCGACCGGTGGATCGCCGAGATGACGGCGTACGATCCGGGGTACGCGCCCGCCGGTGCGGAGGCAGGAGTCCCCGTGGCCGGAATGTCGGTCGACGCCTCCGGGCCCGACGACACGGCACCGTTCGACGATCTCCGACGGTTCGAACGGCCGAAGGACGAACCCGCCGAACCGCGAGACTGACCGCTTTCGCGCGGCCGCGGAGGCCGGAAGAGAGCCGGTCGCGCACCCCGGTAGACTGGGCGCGTGCTCACGGTCGCCGTTCTCATCTCGGGCACCGGCTCGAACCTTCGCGCCCTCCTCGAGGCCGCTCGTCATCCCGATTTTCCCGCCAGGATCATCGTCGTGGGTGCCGACCGCGAAGCAGACGGGCTGGCGCACGCCGAGGAGTTCGGCATCCCCAGCTTCACGGTGCCCTGGCACGAGCACGAGAGTCGTGAGGCCTGGGGTGAGGAACTCGCCCGGCAGCTGGATGTCTGGAAGCCGGACCTCATCGTGCTCAGCGGACTCATGCGCCTCCTGCCGCCGACGCTCGTCGCCCGGTACTCGCCGCGCCTCATCAACACCCACCCCGCGTACCTGCCGGAGTTCCCCGGTGCACACGGTGTGCGGGACGCGCTCGCCGCAGGGGTCTCCGAGACCGGCGCCAGTGTGATCGTCGTCGACGACGGGGTCGACACCGGGCCGATCCTGGCCCAGGAGCGCGTGCCGGTCCTCGCCGACGACACCGAGCACAGCCTGCACGAGCGCATCAAACCCGTCGAACGTCGACTGCTCATCGACGTCGTCCGCGGGATCGCCACCGGTGATCTCGCCCTGACGCCTTCTTCCTGACCTCCACCCGACGCCCCCGCACGAAGGAGCCCATCATGGCCGGCCCCCGCCACGACCCCACGCTCTACCGCGACCGCGACACCGTGCCGATCCGGCGCGCGCTCGTCTCGGTGAGCGACAAGACCGACCTGCTCGTCCTCGCCGAGGCGCTCGCCGGAGCGGGGATCGAGATCGTGTCGACCGGATCGACCGCCGCGACGATCCGTGACGCGGGTTTCACCGTCACCGACGTGGCCGCCGTCACCGGCGTCGCCGAGATGCTCGACGGCCGCGTGAAGACGCTGCACCCGAAGGTCCATGGCGGCCTGCTCGCGGACCTCCGCCTCGAGGAGCACGAGCGTCAGCTCGAGGAGCTCGACATCGCGCCGTTCGAGCTCGTCGTGGTGAACCTGTATCCGTTCGTCGAGACCGTGGCCTCGGGCGCGATCGGCGATGACGTCGTCGAGCAGATCGACATCGGTGGACCCGCCATGGTGCGCGCCGCGGCGAAGAACCACGCCAACGTCGCCATCGTCGTCTCGCCGCAGTCCTATCCCGCCATCATCTCCGCGATCGAGGCCGGCGGGACGTCCGTGGGTCAGCGCCGGGAGCTCGCGGCCCGCGCGTTCGCTCACACCGCGGCGTATGACACGGCCGTCGCCCAGTGGTTCGCCGAAGGGACGCTCACCGAGCCGGGCGACCTCCCCGCGCACCTCACCATCCAGGCCGAGCGCCTCGCGACCCTCCGCTACGGCGAGAACTCCCATCAGCGCGGCGCGATCTACACCCGCGCCGGTGGCCACGGCATCGCGCAGGCCACGCAGTTGCAGGGCAAGGAGATGTCGTACAACAACTACGTCGACGCGGATGCCGCACTGCGCGCCGCCTACGACATGATCAAGCCCGCCGTCGCGATCATCAAGCACGCCAACCCCTGCGGCATCGCGACCACCGCTCCCAACGCCCTCGACCCGATCGCCAGCGCCCACCTGCGGGCCCACGAGTGCGACCCGGTCTCGGCGTACGGCGGGGTGATCGCCGCGAACGGCACCGTGACCCTCAAGATGGCCGAGAACCTCAAGGACATCTTCACCGAGGTCATCGTCGCACCGGCGTTCGAGCCGGCCGCGCTCGAGGTGTTCAAGGCGAAGAAGAACCTGCGCCTGCTGCAGCTTCCGCAGGACTGGCGGCAGGAGCGGATGGACGTGCGTCTGGTCTCGGGCGGGCTCCTCCTCCAGGACGCCGACCGCTTCCCGGACGACATCGGCTCGGTCGCGAAGAACTGGGAGCTCGTGTCGGGTGAGCGCCCGAGCGAGGCGGAGATGGAGAACCTGATCTTCGCGTGGAAGGCCTGCCGCGCGGTGAAGTCGAACGCGATCGTGCTCGCGAAGGACAACGCCACGGTCGGTGTCGGCATGGGCCAGGTCAACCGTGTCGACTCGTGCCGCCTCGCGGTCGAGCGTGCGGGGGATCGGGCGGCCGGTTCTGTCGCCTCCTCCGACGCGTTCTTCCCGTTCGCGGATGGCGCTCAGGTGCTGATCGATGCCGGTGTCACGGCCATCGTGCAGCCGGGCGGATCGGTGCGCGACGAGGAGGTCGTGGATGCCGCGCGCAAGGCCGGCGTCACGATGTTCTTCACCGGGGAGCGTCACTTCTTCCACTGAGCGACTGTCTCCCGCCGAGACCCCCGTTCCTTGCCGAGACCCCCGCCTGCCGACGTGTGCAGGCGGGGGTCTCGGCGTTGCGCGGGGGTCTCGGCAGCACTGGAGGGACGGGGGACGGGGGACGGGGGGACGGGGGGACGGGGGACGGGGAGGGTCAGGTCGCGACGATCGCGCACATCGCGACGGTCGACACCGCCATGGTCGCGTGGTGGACCCGATGCGGCCAGGCGCGCTCGGTCCGCAGCGCGACCACCGCGAGGATCACCGTCCCCAGCGCCAGCCCGGCACTCACCAGCAACGGCATCGTGTCGACGGCTCCGTGCACGTGCGACGTGATGATCGGAGACGCCGCGGGCGACGGGATCCCCGGCATCATGAGGACGAGCACCGCGGTCGTGATGACGCCGAGAGCCAGATGCGTCGACACCATCGCCTCCGGACGAGCGGTGGGGACCGGCGCCGCCCGGCGCACGGCGGCGAGCACGATCCCGACGATGACGAGCACCGCGAACCACAGCACCGGCGGGAGCAGCGACACCGTCATCACATCGGCCATGCCGGCGAGCATCAGGGCTGCGACGAGGAGCTCCGGGCGTCCCGCATCCCGCCGCATGCCGACGAGCGCGCCCACCCCGACCGCGGCGGGGAGGAGTGCGACGACATGGAGGACCGCGTGCACGTCAGCTGGGCACGCGCTCGTCGAGCACACCGACGCGCCGCCACGGGGCCGTGGCGACCTCGGACGGCGGTGCTGCGGCGAATGCGATCGCTCCGTGCGCGACATCGAGCGCCACGGTGAGCTTCGTCTCCCAGCGCAGGTGCTCCGGCTCCTCCGGCCGTGCGCGGACCGAGATCGGGGCGTCCGGGATCGCACCGAAGGCGACCGCCCGCTCACGGTCGTCGACGATGCGGGCGAGGTCGGCCGCGTCGGTCAGACAGCGATACCGGGGCACGCTCGTCGTCTCGTAGGGGGAGTACTCGCCCGCGGCGAGCGTCTCGTCGAGGAAGTGGTTCGTGTGTGCCAGGGCCTTTCCGCGCGGGGCGGGGAGCACGGCGACTCCCGCGGGTGAGACCTCGACGGCCGCGGCCTCGGGGGTCACGCCATCGAACGACACCACCGTCAGGACGCTGGACGCGGCGAGGGGCACGGACTCGGCGATCGCGACCGCGCCGGCCACGTCGTGCGCTCCGTCGAGCATCATCCGTGCCAGCACGTGCACCGGCACACCCGCCTGCGACCCGTCGCTGCGATGGTGGAGGATGTTGAAGTGCACGCCGAGACCGCGGTCGTTGACACCGATCTTGGCCGGCTGTCCGAACTCGGAGAACGTCACGACGCGGGCTCCGGATGCCGCGCGCAGCCGCCGGACGACCGTCTCGTTCGAGAGCGTCTCATGCCAGTCCCACGTCTGCAGTGTGCGTGGAGGATTCGCGTCGTCGGGCACGTAGACGATCGTGGAGCATTCCATCGACGGGGTCATCCGGGCGAGGATCTCGGTGCGGGCGGTGAGCAGATGCACGTCGGTGAGCGCCAGCCCACTGCCTTCCGCGACACCACGGAACTCGTCCGCGACCTCGGGCGCGAAGGACTCGACCATGCCCCGGCACTCGTCGGCGATGCTCCTGGCCTGCTCCGCGGAGACCCCGGACTGCTGGAACAGCCGGAGGTACGAATCGCGCGCCGCGCGCAGCTGCGGTGCCCAGTGCTGGCCGAAGCGGTGGCCCTCTTCGCGCAGGTCGGCGGTTTCGGATGTCCACTCGTGGATGATCATGCTTCTCCTCCGATGCGCTCGACGAGTTCGGCGACGTCTCCGTAGGGGCAGCCTCGGGCGCGCGAGGCGGCGGCGACACGTCGTCTGACCTCGAGCGGCTTGTCCTGGCTGACCTTGAACACCGCGCGCTGCTCGATGATCTCGAAGCGGAACGAGACGATGCCGCCGACGATGCGCTCGAACGTGGGGAGCGAACTCGTCATGTCCCAGCGCGTGGGCTCCAGTCCTTCCAGCTCCTCGACGGTCCGCGTGACGACGTGCATGCCGTCTGCGGAGTCCTCCAGCACGGTCACCCGTGCCGTCAGGTGCACCGCCGCATAGTCCCAGGTCGGGACGTTCGGGTCATCCGCGTACGTCGTGGGCGAGACGTAGTCGTGGGGGCCGGAGAACACGAGGAGCACGGCGTCGCCATCGGAGATGTGCTGCCACTGCGGGTTCTTGCGGGCGACGTGTCCGAGGAGCTCGCCTCCGACGAAGCCTCCGTCATCGGCCAGGCGCTCGATGATGACCGGCGTGTGGGTGACGGTCGGGGCACCGGACTCGCCGCCGCCGTTGGACACGATGAGTGCGAACGGATGTCGCCGGACGAGCTCGTTCACCTCGTGCTGCGACGGGGCGAGGTACTTCTCGAACTCGTACACGGTCAGCCCGCCGCGCAGAGGATCGCGTCCCACGCGGTCTCGCCGGCGAGGGTCGCGACCGCGGTCGAGTTCAGCGAGAGCCGCCCGCGGGAGGACCCGGGGTCTTCGGGCAGCGCGACCTCGTCGGTGGTGAGGGCGAACAGCGTGTCGCCGTCGAGCGGGGTGTGGAACGGCTGGATGCCGCGGTGCATCGAGCTGTGCACCTGGAGCCCGAACTGCTTCAGCTCGACGTCGGACAGCTGCACGTTGGTGACCGCGGCCGTGATCGTGGTGTTGCCGGCCATGGAATCCAGCAGCCGTGATTCGCCGATGGCCTCTTCGTAGTCCCGTGCGGGGTGGCGGCGTTCTCCGGTCGCGTCGTCGTAGTTGCCGCGGATGATGCGCCCTTCCCGGTCGAGGATCACGCCGTAGGGGTTGAGCACCGTCACGACGAGGACCTTCACATCGCCGACCTGGCGGAAGGTGACGCCCTGTCCGGTGAACTCGACCCGCGCGGGGTCGACCTTGCCGGACGACGCCGACGCCCCGCCGCCGACGCGTCCGACCTCCACGACACCCTCGCGCGCGGCCCGCAGTGCGGCCTTGCCGAGCGCGGCGTCGGGGAACACCGAGTTGTCGCGGACCGAGTAGTCGTAGATGATCGCCCCCGACACCAGCTGGAGCTGGTCGAAGCCGGACCGGTGGTCCACACGCGCGAACAGCTCCTCGGACACTCCCGCGACGGCGGAGAGCCCGTACACGGACCCGCCGGCGAGGCAGATCGCGTGATTGTAGCCGTAGAGACCGCTCGCACCGACGGCGCCTCCGCGTCGGTCGGTGAAGGTGCGAGCGCCCGCCGGGATCGAGACGACCGTCGCGCCGGTCGGTCCCTCCGCGTACTCGGCGGTCCCGAGGAGGACCCCGGGGAAGTCGTACTCGACCAGACCGCGGTCGGTGCCGTGGACGGGGGAGAGGGCGAAATCGTCGTTGGAGAGGCGCGGCCCGGCGGAAAGGACGGGGGCGAGGCGGTGGGTGTTGGTCACGATGAGAGCTCCTGGAAAAGTTGACGCGAATAGGGATGGCTGGGCAGGTCGTAGAACACGTCGGTCGGCGCGTGCTCGACGATCTCACCGGCGCGCATCACCGCCACGTGGTGGGAGATGTAGCGGACGGCGGCGAGGTCGTGCGAGATGAACAGGGCGGCGAAGCCGTGCTCGGCCTGCAGATCCTGGATGAGGTTCAGGATCTGCGCCTGCACGGAGACGTCGAGCGCGCTGACCGCTTCGTCGAAGACGATGAACGCCGGACGGGTGACGAGGGCACGGGCCACGCTCACACGCTGCAGCTGACCACCGGAGAGCTGATGCGGTCGGCGGGCGGCGAAGGAGGCGGGGAGCCCGACCTGTTCGAGCATCGCGATGGCACGGTGCTCGACCGCGGGGGTGCGCCGCTCGTGCACGAGGAGCGGTTCGAGGACCGAGGACAGGACGGTGGAGCGTGGATCGAGCGCCCAGCGAGGGTGCTGGAGGACCGCTTGCATGCGACCGGCGCGGGAGCGCAGACTGCGGGCGAGCGGCGCGCCTTGGAACCGCACGGTGCCGGTGTCGGGGCGCTGCAGGCCCAGGACCACCGAGCCCGTCGTCGTCTTGCCCGAACCGGATTCGCCGACGAGGCCGAGTGTCTCTCCGGGGGCGACCGAGAACGACACGTGTGCCATCGCTGTGACCGTGCGCCGACTCGCACCGATACCGGAGGAGAAGGCGAGGCTGACGTCGTCGAGTTCGATCGCGGGTGCGGTCGCGTCGCTCATACGATCACCCCTTCGTCCGGCACCAGGCCGGCTCGGCGGTCCGCTTCACCGAGTTCGGCGGCGCGAATGCACAGGCTGTGCCGTGGGGGCACGGGATCGGGGCGGACCACCTCGCACGCGTCGATGCGGTGAGCGCAGCGCGCGGCGAAGGCGCATCCCTCGGCCTCGCCATGCAGGACCGGCGGGGAGCCGGGGATGCTGGACAGGCGCTCGCCGCGTCGTGCCCGGGAGGGATCGGTGGCGGCGAGGGCGCGGGCGTAGGGGTGGACGGGACGACCGAGCACGGCGGCGGCGGGACCGCGCTCCACGACGCGCCCGGCGTACATCACGGCCACCTCATCACACCAGCGCGCGACGGCGGGCAGGTCGTGGCTGAGCCAGAGGATCGTCGTCTTCTGCTCCCGTGCCTGGGTGAACAGCAGCCGGATGACCTCTTCGCGGACCTGGCTGTCGAGCGCCGCGGTCGGCTCGTCGGCGATGAGCAGTTTCGGCCGGCGACACATCGCCATCGCGATCGCCACGCGCTGCGCCATGCCACCGGAGATCTGGTGCGGGAACAGTCTCACCACCCGCGCGGGGTCGCTGATCCTCATCGACTCCAGCAGCGCGAGCTGCCGGGGCAGGCCGTCGTCGTCGCCGATGGCCCGCAGCACGAGCCTCAACTGCGCACCGATCCGCATCGTCGGGTCGAGGGAACCGATCGGATCCTGGGCGATGTAGGCGAGCGTGTCGCGGCGGTAGGCGCGCAGCGCATCGTGGTCGAGGCTCCGCACGTCGATGCCGTCGACCTCGAGCTCTCCGCGCACGATCTGTGCGGACTTCGGCTGGAGCCGTCCGATCACGGCGGCGAGGGTGGACTTGCCCGACCCGGACTCGCCGACGATGGCCATCGAGCTCCCGGCGGCGACGTCGAGGTCGACGCCGTCCAGCGCGCGGACGGTGGTGGTCCCGGTGAAGTCCAGGGCCAGGTCGCTGATGCGTACGGCGGTCATCGGAGGGACCTCGTCTCTCGCGGTTCGAATCGGTCTCGGAGGCCGTCGCCGATGATGTTGATGCACAGGATCGAGATCACCAGCACGATGCCGGGGATGATGAGGAGTTGCGGCGCCTGTGTCATGTAGAGCATCCCCTGCTGGATGAGCAGTCCGAGAGAAGCCTCCGGTACCTGCACGCCGAAGCCGAGGAAGCTCAGTCCGCCCTCGACGAGGATCGCGACGGACAGGGCATAGCTCGCCTGCACGGCGATGGTGCCCGCGATGTTCGGCAGCAGCCGCCGGGCGAAGATCACGGGGGTCCTCACGCCGCTGATGCGCGCCGACACGATGAAGTCGCGGTCGGCGACTCCTCTCGTCGCGATGCGGACGACGCGGGTCATGAGAGGGATCGTGATCACGACGATGCTGATGATCGCGGCGGGCCGACCAGGGCCGATGAGCGCGGACACGAGGATCGCGAGCACGAGCGCGGGGAAGGCGTACAGGACGTCCGCGACGCGCATGACCGCTTCGTTGACGGCGCCTCCGTAGTATCCCGCGAGCATTCCGAGGATCGTGCTCACCACCGCGGAGCAGAGGACCGCGATGAGGGAGACCACGAGTGTCGTCGCGGTTCCCTGGAAGAGCCGAGGCAACAGCGAGCGGCCGAGGTTGTCGGTGCCGAGCGGAGCGATCGCGGAGGGGCCTTCGAGGCGCCCGGCGACCGTCGCATCGGTGGAACCGGTCAGGCCGGAGAGGACCGCGATCACGGTGGCGACGACGATCACCCCCAGCACGATCACGGCCGTGCGCAGGACGGCATCGCTGCGTCGCCACACGCCTCGGGATGACTGTCCGGCTGCGCGGATGCGATGGGCGGCTGTGGGTGCGATGGTCATCGGCGGCTCCCTCCGGTCAGGCGCAGGCGCGGATCCAGCGCGTTGGCGATCAAGTCGACGATGAGGCTCGCGGCGATGAAGACGACCGCGGCGAGGAGCACGGCGCTCTGCACGATCGCGTAGTCGCGTCGACCGAGGGCGGTCTGCAGATACGAGCCCATGCCGGGGATGTCGAAGACGAACTCGACGATCACGGTGCCTCCGAGCAGGACGGCGACCAGTGCCCCCACGATCGTGAGGATGGGAGCCGCCGCGTTGCGCAGCACGTGGTGCCGCACGATGAATCCGGGTGTCTCCCCGCGTGCGACGGCTGCCTGCACGTGCGGCTCGACGAGGACGTTCATGACGGCATCCCTCGTGTTCCGGGCGACCACGGCCACGCAGCCGACGGACAGAACCGTGACCGGGAGCACCAGCGATCCGAAGAAGCGTGCCGGATCGACGGCGAAGGGGGCGAAGCGTCCGAGCGACACCCCGAGACCCAGGGTCGACACGGCGAAGACCACGAGTCCCGCGAGGAGGAACTCGGGGATGCTGATGCCGAGCGCGCTGACGATACGACCCGCCGCGCCGGCCGAACCCTCCGAGCGGAGCGCGGCGATGAACCCGAGCGGGATGCCGACCAGGAGGGTCACGATGATCGTCAGCAACGCGATCGTCGCCGTGACCGGGAGTCTCGCACCGAACTCCTCCGACACCGAGACGTTGGACACGAAGGAATACCCCAGGTCGCCGGTGAAGACGCCGAAGAGCCAGTGGAAGTACTGGGCGACGACCGGATCGTCGAGCCCGGATGCGGCCACCGCCTGGGCCCGCTGCGCCTCGGTGGCGAGCGGACCCAGGACGAGGTCGATGTAGTCGCCGGGCATGAGGCGCACGGAGGCGAAGATCAGCACCGAGACGACGAGCAGCGTCAGCAGCGCGGCGCCGATGCGCCGGAGCGACCACAGAGCGACGGCCATGTCAGTTGGCGCGGAACTCGGTGAGGTAGCGCAGGAAGTTGCCGTAGCCCTCGTCGCTGCTGAGCGTCGGGGACAACGACGCCGTGTTCCAGCCGATGGTGGAGGGGCGCAGCACCAGGGGCACCATCTCGCTCTGCTCGTCGGCGAGGGTGCAGAGGTCTTGGAAGACGGCGGCCCGCTCCTCACCCGGCGCGGTGGTGTACCCGTCCTCGATGAGGGCGTCGAGCTCGTCGCTCCCCTTCATGAAGACCGCGGAGAATCCGGCGACCTCGGGGTTCCACCACGTCGTGACCATGGCGGGATCGGCGTACCCGGCGAACCAGCTCAGCGCGAGGTCGAAGTCCGCGGGGCTGCCGTAGACCTTGGCGGAGTACGTGGCGAAGTCGACCTGCTGGATCTCGACCTTGACGCCGATCTCCGCCAGATTCTGCTGCATCACCTGAGCGATCTGTGCGAGCACCGGCTCGTCGGTGTAGACGAAGAGGTCGAGATCGAGTCCGCCGACCTCGTCGATCACGGACTTGGCCGCGGCGACGTCCCGGGCCGCGGAAGGCAGATCCTCCGCGCGGCAGGCATCGGGCAGGACGGCGGGGGTGATGCCGGTGGAGGCGGTCGACCCCCCGAACGCGAGCTCGTTGATCGCGTCACGGTCGATGGCGGAGTTGATCGCGAAGCGCACGTCCTCATCCTGCAACGCCTCGTCGCCGGTGAGGGAGTTGATCATCAGGTAGTGGAAGTCGGTGTTCCGCTGTCCCACCACGGTCACGTCCGCCGCGTTGGCGAGGAGTTCCGCGGAGTCGATCGAGTTGAGCACCGCGAAGTCGGCGGATCCGTCGCGCAGCGCCGCCGCCCGCGTCGCCTCGTCGCCGACGATGTCGACCGTGAGGGTGGAGAAGCCGAGGGCATCGGCATCCGGGTGGTGGACGTTCGGCTCGAACGTCCACTCCTCGTCCTGACGGTGAGCGGTCGCGACGAGCGGGCCCGTGCCGAGCATCTCCGTGGTGATGTCGACCTCGCCGGACTCGATCTCCGCCATCGGCAGGATCGCGGCGGGGGTGTTCGCGAGAGCCGCGAGGAAGGGCGCATAGGGGCTGGACAGCGTGACCGTGACCTCGAGGTCTCCGGTCTCCTCGATCGAGGCGACCGGGCCGAGCTGTCCGGTCCAGGTGGTGGGGATGTCGATCAGCCGCTGGAGGCTGCCGACGACATCGGCGGCGGTCATCGGGCGTCCGTTCGAGAACACGGCGTCATCGGCGAGGGTGAAGACGTACTCGGTGTCGCTCGGAGTCTCCCAGGACGTGGCGAGCTTCGGCGCCACGTCGAGGTTCTCATCGATCGTCGTGAGCGTCTCGTAGGAGAGCCCTTCGAGCATCCAGGAGCGGGCGGTGGCGGCCCCCTGCGGGTCGAGGCCGCTCGCCTCCGCGGTGTCGTAGTCGACCTGGACGACGAGGTCGCCGCCCCCGTCGAACGCCTCATCGGCGACGGCGAGGAAGCCGGGTGCGGCTTCGTCCTGAGTGGGTTCGGTTTCGGGTGAGGCGCCGGCGGCGCACCCGGTGAGGGCGAGGAGGGCGACGGTGGCGACGGCCACCCCCGCACGAGCTGCTTTGTGCATGTCGGTGTTTCCCTTCGGGATGTCGGGCGACGGCCGGTCAGGCGTCGGACGACGACGGGCGGACAGAGAGGTGATGCAGGTGGTGCTCGGTTCGGGCTGTGCCGGCGTCCTCGTGAGCGCAGGCGCAGGCGGTGGGGGAGGCCGGAACGTCGAGGGTCGGGTTCCGGTCGAAGAAGTCGTGGGGTTTCAGCGTGAAGCCGCAGCTGTCGACCGGCATGATGGGCCAGTCCTCCGTGCGCGGGAAGTGCGTGAGGCCGAACGTGTGCCACAGCACCAGGTCTGCGCCGTCCAGCGAGGCGTCCTCGGCGACGAAGGCCGGCAGCCCCTGCTCCGGTGCGCTCTGGTTGACGACGTCGCCGGCCGGATAACGCTCCTCAGGGTCGTACGCGGTGACCCACAGATCGGCGGTCGCGAAGCGGGCGCGTGAGGCGATCACGGATTCGGGGCGTGCGAGGAGGACGGGCTTCCCCTCCGGTGTCAGGACGTAGGAGGTGGGACGACCGAGCCGGTTCGTGGCCGTCGCGCTGCTCACACGCCATGTGCGGTCGACCGACGCGTCGGCCCGGCGCCGCCCCTCGAGCTCGCTGCGAAGCCGGGTCCGGGTGAAGCCGATCGCGCTGCCGTGCAGATTGTCGTCGGAGATCGGGAGCGACCGCACGTCGACTTCGTCGATGACGGCAGGCCCGTCGTCGACCGCCATGTCCAGCCGCGCGCAGAACAGGTGCTGGTGGTACGGGGCCGCGAGGCCCGGGGCCAGCTCGCTCGCAAAGCGGCCGGTGCGCTCGTCATAGGCGGCGGTGAACACGAGTCCGGTGGCCTTGGCCTCGAACTCGATCTTGCCGTCCAGGTAGAAGTACCAGTAGAAGCCGTAGTCGTAGTTGCCCACCGTGACGAAGAACGAGATCACGAGTCGGCGCTGGCGGCGGACGTCGCTCGATCCCGTGAACTGCTCGGTGTGCTTCCACAGCACCCCGGCGTCCTCCTCGTGGACGCAGATCACGTTCGGGAGCACCTTCACGTTGCCGCGGGCGTCGGCGATCGGGACGTCGAGGTAGGTGATGTCGCCGACGCAGTCGCAGCCGAGTTCCAGCGAGTTCGCGAGTCTGCCGAGGAGATACTCACCGGTGTCGAAGTAGTTCTGCCAGAAGCGCACGGGCCCCGGGTCGCCGTAGGGCACCAGCATCTCGGCGATCGAGGCGCGGTGCACGATGGGGCGGACCCGACCCTCGTCCTCGAATCCGATGCCGTGCAGGATGAGTCCTTCGCGCATGTCGTAGCCGATGCGCAACGACCACTTCTCCCAGGTGATCACGTCTCCCTCGAAGGCGAAGCTCGGTCCTTCGGGCTGGGTGATGACGATGGGCTTCTGCGTGGTCCGCTCCGGGCCGAAGGTGCCGGGCACGTGATAGTCCGCGGTCTCCTGTGGAATCGGCATCGCGCCCACGTCGATGACATCGACCACGGTGCGCGCAGCGACGTCGACGTATGCCACCAGTCCGTCGATCGGATGTGCCCAGGGCATGGTCTGCGGAGTGGGCTGATGGTGTCCGAGCACCCGTGCGAGTCGGCGCCCGCTCTCGCCCTCGATCGGGAAGCGCCCTGCTGACAGCCCGGCCAGAGCGACCGTGCTCGGGTCGTCGATGCCCCGGGCGGCGAGTGCTTCGGCCCAGCGCTCGTCGGCGCCGATCAACTCGCGGATGATCGCGTGCTCCTCCTGGAGCAGGGGGACCTGGCCGTCGTGCTCCGGGTCGATGTCGACGTCCGTGACGATCTCGCCGGTGCC
Source organism: Microbacterium sp. IO18 (assembly GCF_049099505.1). Taxonomy (NCBI): domain Bacteria; kingdom Bacillati; phylum Actinomycetota; class Actinomycetes; order Micrococcales; family Microbacteriaceae; genus Microbacterium; species Microbacterium sp. IO18. The sequence continues at coordinate 1,303,914 of NZ_JBMJAF010000001.1, read as the reverse complement.
GATGTCGACCGAGAGGGCACGAGCGCGTCCGGTGTCGGTCTCGAGCAGCTGGACACGGGCGCGGCGGGGGACGGGGCGCCCGGCGGCGACCTCGGTGCGGTCCGGCTCATCGAGTCCGACGTAGGCGATCCGCTGCGCCTCACCCAGTGCGCCGTGGGCACGCAGCGTCTCGGAGACCCGCTGCAGCTCGTCCGCGGAGAGCGTCGCGTACGGCGCGCCGGATTCGTCTCCGAGCGGGCGCGAACGCTGGACGTGGTCGGACGGGGAACAGCTGCAGTTCATGGAGTCTCCATCGGATGTGAGTTCGGGAACGTCTGCGTGCCGGAACGTTCCGGCAAAAGTATGCGATGAATGTGTTTCAGCGCAAGACCTGATGTGTTTCGAGTGGATTACGACGTGCTCCGTGTGGTTAGACTCGGCCGCATGCAAGAGCCACGACGGGTCAGATTGATCGACGTCGCACGGCGCGCGGGGGTCGGGAAGACCACGGCGTCCGATGCGCTGAGCGGCGTCGGGCGCGTCTCGCAGCCCACCAGGGAGGCCGTCCTGGCCGCGGCGGCGGAGCTCGGCTACTCGGTGAACACCGCGGCCCGGCATCTGCGCGGCGGCAGCATCGGCACGATCGGCATCGTGCTTCCTGAGGTCGTGTCGCGGTCGGCGTACTACATGGCTTTCACGTTCGGTATCGTCACCAGCGCGGCCGCGCACGACATCGACGTGACGATCGTGAGCCCGTCCGTCTCGTCGGGCCGCTCACGTCCGATCCGTGCCGACGGGCTCATCATCGGCGACCCGCTCTCCGGTGACCCCGGGCTGCCGGCGCTGATGGCGTCGGGGATCCCCGTCGTCACCCAGGAGCACCTTCCGGACGACGTCGACGGCGCGCCGGCGGGTGTCGTGTGGTCCTCGCATGAGGCGGGCATGCTCCGGCTCCTCGACGAGATCGATGTGACCGGCGCCCGGCACCCCGTGCTGCTGGTCGCGCCCGACGCCACCGACTGGTCGCGCCAGCTGGTCTCCGGCTATCGGAAGGGGTGTGCGACACGCGGATTCGATCCGGTCATCGCCCCCGTCTCCTTCGAAGCATCGTGGCCCGACGTCAGGGTGGCGACGGAGCGGGTCCTCCAGGCGCATCCGGACACGGACGTGATCATCTGCGGTCCGGACTCCAGTGCGATCGAGGTCGCCGCCGTTCTCGGACGACAGGGGCGGACGGTCGGTCAGGACATCACGGTGGTCTCGTGCGTGGACCATCCCTCGCTGCCCTTCCTGACCCCGTCGATCACGTCGATCGATCTGCGGCCTCGAGACTCCGGGGTCGCCTGCGCCGAGCTGCTCATCGACCTGATCGAGGGGCGTGCCGCGCCGGGCACGGACGTCGAGTTTCCGATCTCCGTCGTCGCGCGGGACTCCACCGCCCACCCGCTGCGGGTGCACGCATGACCGCACCGCTCGACGGCATCGTGGTCGCCGATTTCTCCCGTGTGCTCGCCGGGCCCCTGGCGACGATGACGTTGGCCGACCTCGGGGCGCGCGTGATCAAGGTCGAGCGCCCGGGCACGGGAGACGACACCCGGGCCTGGGGGCCGCCGTACGCGGAGTCCGGCATGACGACGTACTTCGAGTCCGCCAACCGGGGCAAGGAGTCGGTCACGCTCGACCTCACCGACGCCGGAGATCGCGACAGAGCGCTCGAACTCATCGCCCGCAGCGACATCGTGATCGAGAACTTCCGGCCGGGACTGTTCGCCGCCCTGGGATTCGATGAGGAGAAGCTCGCGGCGGCCCATCCGCGTCTCATCTCGGTGTCGGTGAGCGGCTTCGGTCTCGGCGCAGGGGCATCGCTTCCCGGCTACGACTTCGTCGCGCAGGCGGTGGGCGGTCTCATGCACATCACCGGTGAGACCGACGGCGAGGCCATGAAGGCGGGGGTCGCGCTCGTCGACGTGCTCACCGGCAAGGACGCGGTGATCGGCATCCTCGCCGCGCTGCGTCGACGCGAACGGACCGGGCACGGATCGAGGATCGAGGTGAACCTGCTCTCGAGTCTCCAGGCGGCCCTGGTGAACCAGATGTCCGCGCACCTCGGAGCGGGCGCGGAACCGGGGCGGCTCGGAAACCGACATCCGTCGATCGCCCCCTACGAGTCGCTGCGTTGCGCCGATGCGCCGATCGCGGTTGCCTGCGGCAACGATGCCCAGTTCGCGAAGATGGTCACCGCGCTCGGTCGGCCGGAGCTCATCGACGACGAGCGCTTCCGTCGCAACCCGGACCGTGTCGCGAACCGGGAGGATCTCGTCGTGGAGCTGGAGGGCGCGCTCGTCACGGATACGGCTGCGGCCTGGGCGGAGCGGCTGAACGAGATCGGCGTCGCCGCGGGGGTCGTGAACTCCGTGGGCGAGGGCGTCGAACTCGCCACGCGTCTGGGCCTCGACCCGGTCCGGGAGCTGATCGGGGAGGACGGTCGGCGTTCGCGCCAGATCCGGTCACCGCTCACCTGGAAGCCGGAGATCCCCGTGTCGGTGGCGCCTCCGCCCCGGCTGGGCGAACACGACGACCGCGTGCGGGCCTGGCTCGACGGCCGCGACTAGACGGATCGATCCCGGATCGCCAACCACAGTTCGGCGGCGACATCGGGATCGTCCAGCGTGACGCCGAGCAGGCTCTCTGCGGCGGCGATGCGGGGGCGGACGGTGTTGCGATGCACCCCGAGCTCCCGGGCGGTGCGCTCCGCCTGGTGGCGATGCCGGAGATACGACGTCACGGTGCGCAACAGCATCGGGTCCGTCGCCGCGAGCAGGTCCGCCCACCCTGCGGCGCGCGACTCCGGTTCGATCACGAGAGCGGTGTCCGGCGCGCGACGGTGCAGGGCCAGCGCACGAGCGGCCGCGGCGGGGACGTCGTCGAGGGTGACCGGAGCGCTGAGCACTCCGGACCCGGCGGACGGGTGCTCAGCGGGGTCGAGGAGTGCGACGACCACGCCGTCCGACTCGGCCGAGAAGATGCTCGGATCCGGGGCCCCCACGAGGACGCGGAACTCCCGCGGGAGGTCGAGGTCAGCGACGGCCGCCAGAGCGCGCGCCGCGGCTGTGTCTCCCCGCAGCGCCAGGGCGGTGAACCACCCTTCGGCTCGTCGGGTGCCGGCCGTCGGCGAGGTGACCAGGCGCAGGAGTGCGCTCGCGGTGAGGGCGAGCTGACGGTCCGCCCGTGCGAGGGGGCGGCCGGCTCCGATGGCGAGGGCCCCGCGCGTGTGCTCGCCGTCCGTGACCGCGTGAGCCACGACCGCGGACCCCTGGGACACGAAGGAGGCGGCCTCGACTCCGGATCGGAGGAGCGATCGCTCGACATCGACCCGCACCGCGGGCAGGAGGCCTTCGAGGGAGGGCGGATGCAGTGTTCCGAGCGACGCCCCCGGTCCGAAGGGGAGCCAGGCCACCCATCCGCCGATCGCCTGCGACATCTGGCGCAGGATCGAGGCGACGGGATCGCGGCCGGCCGCGGCTTGGACCAGTCGCGTGTGCGTGTGGGCGGTACGCAGCGCCTCATCCTGTCCGCCCCGTCCGGTGATCGACCAGAACGCCCGCGAGACATCGAGGAAGGGCGCTCCGTCCGGGACGGCGAACACCGGGATGCCGAGCGTCCGACATCGGTCGACGAGCGCGGCCGGAGGATCGTCCCAGCCCTCGCCGAGGCCGATCCCGATCGCACCGACGTCCTGCGCATCGAGTCGATCCACATAGGCGTCCATCGGTCGGCTGCGCAGCGGGATGCCCGTGGTGAGCAGCAGCTCTCCGCCGTCCAGGTAGCGGCCGGGATCGTCGAGCTCCGACACGTGCACGCCCGTGATCGTCCGCGCGGCGTCGAACGGCGCGAGCGGGCGCAGCGCGGTGCCCGCCGTGCTGACCAGCTCGCCGAGGGAGACCATGCATCCAGTGTGCGGGATGCACAGTGACTCTGCCAAGACTGGGCGAAGTGTTCGTCCGCTCGGGCGTCTGAGCTTCTAGCGTCGAGCCCATGACGACTGTTCCTCACCTGCGCACCGAGATCCCCGGACCCCGGTCACGCGAGCTCCATGCCCAGCGCGAAGCCGCCGTCGCCTCCGGCTTCGGCATCACCCTCCCGGTCTTCATCGAGCGAGCCGGCACCTCGACGCTCGAGGACGTCGACGGGAACACCCTCATCGACCTCGCATCCGGCATCGCGGTGACCAGTGTGGGGGCGGCGAATCCGGCCGTGCGCGCCAAGGTCGCCGCGCAACTCGACCGGTTCACGCACACGTGCTTCATGGTGACCGAGTACGAGGGCTTCGTCCGCGTCGCGGAGTGGCTGAACGAGCACACCCCCGGTGACTTCGACAAGCGCACCGCACTGTTCAGCACCGGCGCCGAAGCCGTGGAGAACGCCGTCAAGATCGCGCGGGCCCACACCGGTCGTCCTGCCGTGCTCGTGATCGACGAGGCGTACCACGGTCGATCGCTCCTGACGATGGCGATGACCGCGAAGGAACACCCGTACAAGACGGGCTTCGGGCCCTTCCCCGAGGCCGTGGTCCGCGCCCCCAACGCGAATCCGCTGCGCGGGCAAGGGGCGGATGCGGCCCTCGCCGAGATCGAGCGGCTCATCGCGGAGCACGGCCCGGAGCACTTCGCCGCCCTGGTCGTCGAACCGATCCAGGGCGAGGGCGGCTTCGTCGTTCCGGCTCCCGGGTTCCTCCCCGGCCTCCGCCGGATCGCCGACGCCTACGGGATCGTCCTCGTCGTCGACGAGATCCAGTCCGGACTCGGCCGCACCGGGACGCTGTTCGCGAGCGCGCACGAGGGCGTCGCCGGTGACATCACCCTCACCGCGAAGGCGCTCGGAGGTGGCCTGCCGTTGAGCGCCGTGACGGGGCGCGCGGACATCATGGACGCCGCCCATCCCGGCGGGCTCGGCGGCACCTACGCGGGCAATCCGCTGGCGTGCGCGGCTGCGCTCGCCGTGTTCGAGGTGCTCGACGATCCGGGGCTCCTGCCGGGGGTGACCGGCATCGAGCGCTCGATCCGTCGGCATCTCGAGCCCCTGGTCGATGAGCTCGCCGTGGTCGCCGAGGTCCGCGGGCGCGGTGCGATGATGGCCGTCGAGTTCGCGGATCCGGGAACGCTCGCCCCTCGTCCCGACCTCGCCCAGCGGGTCGCTGCGGCATGCCATGCGGCGGGCGTGATCGCCCTCACCTGCGGCACGCACGGCAACGTCATCCGGTTGCTCCCGCCTCTGGTGATCGAAGAGGCTGTTCTGGAGGCCGGCCTGGACATCCTGACCGCATCCATCCGCACCGTCGTCGCCGAGGAGGCCGCCGCATGACCGTTCCCGACCTGCTCGACTTCGACGAGCTCCTCACCGAGGACGAACGGGCCACGCGCGACCGCGTGCGCGCTTTCGTCGACACGCGCATCCGCCCCCACATCGCCGACTGGTACGACCGCGCCGTCTTCCCGACCGAGCTCGTCCCGGAGCTCGCCGAGCTGGGCGTGCTGGGCATGCACCTCGACGGATACGGATGCGGCGGCCGCAGCGCCGTCGAGTACGGGATCGCAGCGATGGAGCTCGAGGCGGGCGACTCCGGTCTGCGTACCTTCGTCTCCGTGCAGGGCTCGCTCGCGATGAGTGCGATCCACAAGCACGGCAGCGAGGAGCAGAAGCAGGAATGGCTCCCGCGGATGGCGCGGGGAGAGGTCATCGGCTGCTTCGGCCTCACCGAGCCCAACTCCGGATCCGACCCCTCCAGCATGACCACCTTCGCCCGTCGCGACGGAGACGGCTGGGTGCTCAACGGTGCGAAGCGCTGGATCGGGCTCGCCTCCATCGCCCAGGTCGCGATCATCTGGGCGCAGACGGACGAGGGGGTGCGCGGCTTCCTCGTCCCGACGGACACGGCGGGCTTCGTGGCGACGCCCATCGCCCCGAAGCTGTCGATGAGGGCCTCGATCCAGTGCGACATCACGATGACGGATGTGAGGCTGCCCGCCGATGCCTTGTTGCCGGGGGCGCGGGGGCTGCGTGCGCCGTTCTCGTGCCTGAACGAGGCGCGGTACGGCATCGGCTGGGGGGTGATCGGTGCCGCACGCGACAGCTACGACGCGGCGCTGACATACGCCCGGTCGCGCATCCAGTTCAATCAGCCCATCGCCGCGTTCCAGCTCACCCAGCAGAAGCTGGTCGACATGGCGGTCGAGATCGAGAGGGCGCAGTTGGTCGCCCTGCGACTCGGACGGCTCAAGGACGCCGGGCGACTGGAGCCGCATCAGATCTCGGTCGCGAAGCTCGGCAACACCCGAGCGGCCATCGCGATCGCGCGCGAGGCGAGGACGATTCTCGGCGGCAACGGCATCTCCGGCGACCACTCGCCACTGCGTCACGCCGCGAACCTCGAGTCCGTCCGTACCTACGAGGGCACCGACGAGGTGCACACGCTCGTGCTCGGGGCGCACATCACCGGATTCTCCGCGTTCCGCAGCACCGACTCCGAAGGAGCATGATGGCCACCACGTACGATCTCCGACACTTCATCGACGGGACCTGGGTCACCGGCGAGGGACCGCTCCTGGTCGATGTCAACCCGAGCCGGCCCGGCGACATCGTCGGGCGGGGACCCGGCGCGTCCGCGGCCGACGTCGACCGTGCCTTCGCCGGTGCACGAGCCGCACTCGACGGATGGCGCCGGACTCCCGCCAGGGCGCGGGCCGCGATCCTGCTGCGAGCGGCCGACATCATCCACGCGAATCGCGAGGAGTGGGGGCGCGAGCTCGCGCGGGAGGAAGGGAAGACACTCGTCGAGGCGATCGGCGAGACCGGGCATGCCGCGAACATCCTCCGCTTCCACGCGCAGGAGGTCGAGCGTCAGAGCGGCGGCCTGTTCGAGTCGCCGAGTGCCGGAGAGCGCATCCTCGTCATCCGTCGTCCGGTCGGGGTGATCGGGGCCATCACCCCGTTCAACTTCCCGATCTCGATCCCGGCCTGGAAGCTGGCCCCCGCCCTGGTCTGGGGGAACACGGTGGTCTGGAAGCCGGCGACCTTCGTCCCCCTGCTCGCGATGCGGTTCGCCCAGGCGCTCGAGCAGGCCGGGCTTCCGCAGGGCGTCCTGAACCTCGTGAACGGCGACGCCGGCGTGGGGGAGGCCATCGTGTCGCATCCCGACGTGGATGCCGTCACGTTCACCGGTTCCACGAAGGTCGGCAGAATCATCGCCGCGCAGCTCGCCGCGCGCGGCATCCCGTTCCAGGGGGAGCTCGGCGGGAAGAACGCGGCTCTCGTCCTCGCCGACGCCGACCTCGACGTCGCGGTGGAGCAGGTGGCGGTCGGAGCCTTCCGCGCGGCCGGACAGAAGTGCACCGCGACCTCCCGAGTGATCGTGCACGAGGCTGTGGCGGACGAGTTCCTGCGACGACTCGCGATCCGCACCGAGCAGATGGTCGTGGGTGACGCGCAGGTCGAGGGCGTCGAGGTGGGGCCCGTGGTCGATGCCCGAGCGCGTGATCGCGTGGCCGCCGCTCTGGTGCGCGCCCGGACCACGGCGAGAGCGGTCGTCGACGCCGGGCCGTACTCCTCCGGTGAGCTCGCCGAGGGGTACTTCATCCCCCCGTCGATCTTCGAGCTGAACGAGGAGGATCCGGGCGAACTGTGGACCGAGGAACTCTTCGGCCCGGTCATCGGGGTCCGCCGTGTCTCGTCCACCGCGGAAGGCATCGCGCTCGTGAACGACAGCGAGTACGGACTCTCGACCGCCGTGTTCACGACCGGACTGGCCGAAGCGCTCAGCGCGATCGAGGACATTCGCGTCGGGGTGGTGCACGTCAACTCGGCTTCGGCCGGCGCCGACCTGCACGTGCCGTTCGGGGGGAGCGGTGCCAGTGCCCTCGGCCCGAAGGAGCAGGGCGGCGCGGCCCGCGAGTTCTACACCGAGACCGCGACGGTGTACCTGCGCGGCTGACCCCCACCGCCCGCCCGCCCCTTCGCCGAGACCCCCGCTGCCCGCCGAGACCCCCGCCTGTCGACGTGTGCAGGCGGGGGTCTCGGCGGTGCGCGGGGGTCCCGGCAACGGAGTGTTCCACAGCCATGTCCGATTTCCGCCAGTCGAGGTCGGTGGGTCGTGACAGGGTGGAGGCATGAGCTTCCCCGTGACCGACTTCGACGAGCGCTATCGTGCGATCAGCGCCCGAGACACCCGCTTCGACGGGCAGTTCGTCACGGCCGTCCGCTCGACCGGGATCTACTGTCGCCCGAGCTGCCCCGCGCGCACGCCCCGACCGCAGAACGTGACGTTCTATCCGACCAGTGCAGCTGCACACGAAGCGGGCTATCGCGCGTGCAAGAGGTGTCTGCCCGAGGCTGCTCCCGGATCACCGGACTGGAACCTGCGCGGCGACACCGCGGCACGGGCGATGCGGCTGATCTCCGACGGTGTCGTGGAACGGGAGGGCGTCCCCGGTTTGGCCGCGCGTCTCGGATACTCGAGCAGGCACCTCACCCGTCTGCTCAGCGCCGAACTGGGGGCCGGACCTCTGGCCCTCGCGAGGGCGCATCGCGCGCACACGGCGCGGATGCTGCTGGTCGGCACCGACATGCCGATCTCCGATGTGGCCTTCTCGGCAGGCTTCGCCAGCATCCGGCAGTGCAACGAGACGATCCGTGAAGTGTTCGACCTCACCCCCGGCGAGCTCCGCGCACGACGCCGGACGCCGGCCATGTCAGCCCCGGGGGCGATCGACCTCGTGCTGCCGTACCGTGGTCCGCTCGACGCGAGCGGCATCTTCGCGTGGATGGCGGCGCGCGCGGTGCCCGGCGTCGAAGCGGTCTCCGAGTCGTCGTTCTCCCGGCACCTGCGCATGGCCGGAGGCGCGGCCTGGTTCGAGGTGCGGCAGGATCAGCGATCGGGCGTGCATCTGCGTGCTCGGGTGGCCCGGCTCGGGGACCTGGCACCGCTGGTCTCGACCGTGCGTCGCCTCTTCGACCTGGACGCAGATCCGCTGGCGATCGATCAGGCGCTGTCCGCACATCCCGAGCTCGCCCCGCTCGTGGCCCGCACACCGGGCATCCGGGTGCCTGGATCGGCCGACCCCCATGAGATGCTCATCCGCGCCATGATCGGGCAGCAGATCACCGTGGTCGCCGCCCGCACAGCGCTGACGGCGCTGACCGAGGCCCTGGGGGAGCGGACCGACGACGGGCTGCTGTTCCCGACCATGGCGGCCATCGCGGAGCACGGCGCCGAGGTGCTCCGTGGCCCGGCCGCGCGCATCCGGGCGATCACGGGTGCTGCCGCCGCCCTCGCCGACGGCTCGCTCACCCTCACGGTCGGCGACGACGGTCCGATGCTGCGTGAGCGGCTCCTGGCGCTGCCCGGCATCGGACCCTGGACGGCCGACTACGTGCGCATGCGGGTTCTCGGTGACCCCGACATCCTTCTTCCCGGCGATGTCGCGTTGCGGGCGGGCGCGGCGGCCTCCGGCATCCCCGGAGAGGCGCGGGCGCTCACCGCCTGGGCGGAGCGCGCGGCTCCCTGGCGCAGCTACCTCAGCGCACACCTCTGGCGCGCCGCGCCGGTGCGCCCGGCGAGCACCCGGCGTGCGGTACCCCCGACGCGTCCCCCTCGCACCGATCACACGACCTCGAAGGAGACCTCATGACCGCTCTCATCCAGACCATCGACACCCTGGACGGGGCCTTCACGATCCTCACCGACGACCGGCAGCGCGTGCTCGCCTCCGGGTGGACCTCCGATGTCGAGGCGATCCTCGGGCGGCTCTCGGCGGCGAACCGTCCCGTGCACGTGCGCGAGGGCGAGACCGACGCTGCAGCCGCGGCGCGGGCCTACTACCGCGGCGATCTGTCGGCGATCGACGCGGTCGCGGTCGCGCAGACCGGCACCGCGCTCCAACTCGCGGGATGGTCGGCTCTGCGTGCGATCGAACCCGGCGCTCCGCTCACCTACACCGGCTTCGCTGCACGGCTCGGCAACCCGAACGCCGTCCGGGCGGCGGCGTCGATCTGCGCACGCAACGCCCCGGCGCTCTTCGTGCCCTGCCACCGGGTGCTGCGGACGGACGGCAGTCTCGGCGGATTCGCCTGGGGACTGAGCGTGAAGGAGAGCCTGCTGGCGCGGGAGTCGATCGGCGTGTGAGTCGACGGCGGTCGCGGGCTCTTCCCGGTTCGTCGAACCTCCCTCGACGAATCGGGAATGACTCTTGCTTTCAGCTGGTTCACAGCAATAGGCTGGTGGGCTGTCGCGCCGACCGGACGACACCGCCGAGCCCTGAGGAGGACACCATGACATCGATCGCCACCGCGCGGATCGCAGCTCTCGGCTCGAACCCGGCACGGCCGCTCCTCTAGCGCCGCCCCGCTCCCTTTCTTCCGCACCGGATGCCGGACTCCAGGAGTCCGCTCTCGCATCCGACCCCATTCGCACTCGCTTTCCATACGAAACTCATCTGAGAGACATGTCCTCCTCGCCTTCCGCGCAGAACTCCTCGCCTTCCTCCACTCTTTCCACCCCGGCTGCACTGTGGCGCCTGAAGCCCTTCGTGAAGCCCGTCATCTGGCGGCTCGCCGGCGGTGCCGCCAGTGCGCTCATCGCCGCGCTCATCGCCCTGATGATCCCGATCGTCCTCGAACAGATCATCTCCGGTCCGGTCCGGTCGGGAGAGATCAGCGCGATCGTCTGGGGCGCCGCGGCCGTCTTCGCGCTCGCCCTCGGCGAAGCGCTGATGGTCTGGCTGCGTCGTCAGTTCGTGCTCAATCCCTCGACCGAGGTCGAGTACAAGATGCGCACGGAGCTCTACTCGCGCCTGCAGACCCTTCCGGTGTCGTTCCACGACCGCTGGGGCTCCGGCCAGCTGCTCAGCCGCATGATGCAGGACATCGGTCTCATCCGCCGTTGGCTCGCCTTCGGGCTGGTCCTGCTCGTCGTCAACGTGCTCACGATCATCATCGGTTCGATCCTGCTGTTCCGGTGGCACTGGCTGCTCGGTGCGATCTTCCTGGTGACCGCGATCCCGCTGTGGATCCGCGGCTACCTGTTCGAGAAGCGCTACGGCGCCCTGACCCGTCGCAGCCAGGATCAGGCCGGCGATCTCGCGACCAGCGTCGAGGAGAGCGTGCACGGCATCCGTGTGCTGAAGGCGTTCGGGCGCGGAAAGCATGCGCTCAGCCGTTTCAGCCGCCAGGCCGAGACCCTGCGCGAGACCGAGATGAGCAAGGCCGGCGCGATCGCGTCGATCTGGTTCTGGCTCGACCTCATGCCGCAGATCGCGTTCGGTCTCAGCCTGATGTCCGGGATCTGGCTGATCTCGCAGGGGCAGATCGATGAGGCTCAGCTGTTCGCCTTCTTCGCGATGGCCGTCGTTCTGCGCTGGCCCATCGAGTCGATCGGCTTCCTGTTCTCGTTCATGCTCGACGCCCGCACGGCCACCGATCGCGTGTTCGACATCTTCTCCGAGACCAACACCATCACCGACCCGGAGAACCCGGTGCACATCGCGCATCCGCGCGGAGAGCTCGCGTTCGAGAACGCGCACTTCCGCTACCAGGACGCCGGTTCGCACGAGCGGGATCTGCTCGACGGCATCGACCTGGTGCTGCGTCCCGGTGAGACCATGGCGCTGGTCGGGCTCACCGGCAGCGGGAAGACCACGCTCACCACGCTCCCGACGCGTCTGTACGACGTGACCGGGGGGAGGGTCACGCTCGACGGCGTCGATGTGCGAGACCTCCCGCTCGCCGAGCTCCGCCAGCACATCGCCATGGCGTTCGAGGACGCGACGCTGTTCTCGGCGACCGTCCGCGAGAACGTGCTGCTCGGCCGCGCCGAACTCGATGTGCACAGCGAAGAGGGGGAGCGGGTGCTCCGCGAAGCCCTCGAGGTCGCTCAAGCGTCGTTCGTCGATGCGCTCCCCGAGGGCGTCGAGACCGTGATCGGTGAGGAGGGGCTCAGCCTCTCCGGTGGTCAGCGTCAGCGGCTCGCCCTCGCCCGCGCGGTGGCGGCGAAGCCGAAGGTGCTGGTGCTGGACGACCCGCTGTCGGCGCTCGACGTCGACACCGAGGCACTCGTGGAGGAGGCGCTCCGGCACGTCCTCGCCGACACCACGGCCCTGATCGTCGCGCACCGCCCGTCGACGGTGGCACTCGCGGACCGGGTCGCCCTGCTCGAGGGTGGCCGCGTGACCGCGGTCGGCACGCACTCCGAGCTTCTGAAGACGAGCCGGCACTATCGGCATGTCATCTCCAGCCTGGAAGCGGAGGAGGCGGCGCGGACCGGAGCGATCCCGATCATCCGTGACGAGCAGCTCGCGGTCGCCGAAGAGGTCCGTGAGGGACTCGCGAAGCAGGCCGCGGACGAAGACCCGATCATCGAGAAGGAGGTGCAGCGATGAGCTCCGCCATCACCGGAACCCAGAACGAGGACCGTTCCGAGTACACCCGCGAGGAGAGCAAGGAGATCCGTCGTCGGTCCCTCCGACTGCTCGGTTCCCTGGTCCGCCCGCTGAAGCTGCAGATCGTGCTGGCCGCTGCGGTGCTGATCGTCTCGACCGCGCTGCAGGTCGCCGGACCGATCCTGATCAGCATCGGGCTCGACCGTGCGCTGCCGGCCGCGGTGAAGCAGGCCGACTGGATGCCGACCTTCATGATCGGCGGCATCTACCTGCTCGCCGGAGCGCTGGCCGCGGTGTTGATCGCCTGGTACGTGATCATCGCCGCCAAGCTCACCCAGGCGGTGCTGCTCGATCTGCGCAAGCGCATCTTCCTGCACACTCAGCGCCTGAGCCTGGAGTTCCACGAGTCCTACACGTCCGGCCGCATCATCTCGCGCCAGACCAGTGACCTGGACTCGATCAAGGAACTCCTCGACGGCGGCCTGAACGAGCTCGTCTCCGGCGTCCTGTTCGGTGTGTTCACCTTCATCGCCCTCTGCATCTGGGACTGGCAGTCGGGATTGATCCTCGCGATCGGTGGCGTGCCGCTGTTCTACCTGATGCGCTGGTTCTACTCGCGCTCGCAGCTCGTCTACCGCGAGTCGCGCGTGATCAGCGCGAAGGTCATCGTGCAGTTCGTCGAGACCATGACCGGTATCCGCGCCGTGAAGGCCTTCCGCAAGGAGCCGCGCAACGACAAGGCGTTCCAGGAGATCGCGGGCGACTACCGCGATGTGAACCGTCGATCGATGCTGCTGTTCGGGACGTTCGAGCCCGGGCTGATGGGCGTCGCCGCGCTGGTCCTCGGCATCGTGGTGCTCTGGGGTGGGATCCGTGTCTCCGAAGGCGCACTCACGGTGGGCGTGCTGCTGTCAGCGGTGCTCTACGTGCGCAACTTCTTCGCGCCGATGCAGGAGATCGCGATGTTCCTGAACTCCTACCAGTCGGCGACGGCTGCGCTGGAGAAGGTGTCGGGTGTGCTCGAAGAGGTGCCGACGGTGCCGGACCCCGAGAAGCCGGTCGACCTCTGGGAGTCCCGCGGCCACATCCGGTTCGACGAGGTGACCTTCGGCTACAACGGCGAGAAGACGATCCTCCCGAACTTCTCGCTCGACATCCCCGCCGGCGAGACGATCGCTCTGGTGGGCACGACGGGCGCGGGCAAGTCGACGCTCGCGAAACTGATCTCGCGGTTCTACGACCCCTCGGAAGGACGCGTCACACTCGACGGAGTGGACCTGCGCTCGCTGCACCCGAAGGACCTCCGCCGCGCGATCGTGATGGTCACGCAGGAGGCCTACCTGTTCAGCGGCACGGTCGCCGACAACATCGCCCTCGGCAAGCCGGATGCCTCGCTCGAGGAGATCCGTGCGGCGGCGAAGGCCGTCGGGGCGGACGAGTTCATCTCGTCGCTTCCGGACGGGTACGGCACCGATGTGAACAAGCGCGGTGGACGGGTCTCTGCGGGACAGCGTCAGCTCATCTCGTTCGCGAGGGCGTTCCTGGCCGACCCGGCGGTGTTGATCCTCGATGAGGCGACGGCATCGCTGGACATCCCGTCGGAGCGTCTCATCCAGGACGCGCTGCAGACGCTGCTCAAGGACCGCACGGCGATCATCATCGCGCACCGCCTCTCGACCGTCGCGATCGCCGACCGGGTGCTGGTGATGGAGCACGGGAAGATCATCGAGGACGACAGTCCCGAGGCGCTGATCGGAGGCACGGGCAAGTTCGCCCAGCTGCATGCAGCGTGGCAGGGCACACTGGTCTGATGATGTCGTCGCTTCCTCCGTTGCGGACCCGGGCGCGCCCCGGGCCCGCAGCGGGGGAGGTCCGTCTCGGAGCCTCCGCGCAAGGGGTTCGGTGGACGCGCAGGCTCGGTAGCATCGAATCATGGACCCGTTGCTGCTCGCCGCCGAGTGGTGGTGGCTCGCGCCGACCGCGGCCGCGGCAGGAACGGTCGGCTGGATCGGCCTGCGCAGGCGGAGCACCATGAGCGGCCGGCGCCTCGAGGTCGATGCGGCGCGGCACGACCTCCGGATGGCCCAGGCTGCACTCGTCGAGAGGCGCGCGGCGCTCAAGGTCGCCCGCGCCGATCATGCCAGGGTCGTGGCGGAGCGTGCGGCGCGGCGGGCGTCCCCCGATCAGGTCGCGAGCTCCCGGCGCATGCTACGTGACGTCGAGCGTGACACCAAAGCGTGTGCAGCCGACGTCAAGGCCAAGCAGGCGAGGCTCCACGCCGCAAGAGCCGCTGTTCCCGCGGCTTCCGCTCCCCGTCCCCTCGACCGGTTGCGCTCCACGCATGATGCGGTGGTCGCCCGGTGGATGGTCTATGAGACTGACCCCGCGCGCCAGATCGCCTATCCCGAGATGACCGACGTCAAGCAGCCGGCGACGGTCGCGTATCTGCGGGCATCGGAGCGGGCGAGCGAGCTCCGACGCGGGCTCGGGGATCGGCCGACACCCGCCGAGTTCGCCGCGTACCGGGATGCGGTGGCGGCGCTCGCGAGTGCCTTCGAGGTCGCCGAGCACGCGGCCCGGGTCAAGGCGGGAGAGGTGCCGGCGGCGCCCGCCTGGCAGGACGCGGCTCAGGATGCCATCGCTCGTTCGACCGAGGCGATCGAACGAGCGGCGGCCTCTGCGGCTTCGGCGCTGACCAACTGGGCCTCGCGAGGGCGCCGCGGAGACCCGCCCCGCAGCGATCGCTGACCACGCGAGGCGCACGCGGCCCCGAAGGTGCGTGGGAGCGGTCCCGCAGCCGAGGGCGACGAGGTCTCGATGGGGGAGGGGATTCGAGACCCCGCCGCCGGTCTAGGGCGTGACTCGGATCTCGGCGATGACCTCGCCGTAGGCGGTCTCGCCGACGGGCGTGAACCCGACGCGGTGGAAGAACGTCTCCGGACCGCCCTCTCCGGCCTCGTAGATCACGTTGACGTGGTCGACACCACGGGCGCGGGCTTCGTCGATGAGAGACTCGACCGCATACCGGCCGACGCCGCGTCCCTGATCGTCGGCGTCCACGTTGATGCGCCACAGCACGGAGCGGAAGTGCTCCTCCGGCGCTTCGTCGTCGAAGTTCGCGCTGACGAAGCCGACGACCTCGTTGCGGTCGAGGATCACCCGCTGCCAGGACGTCTTCGGATTGATGACCGTGGCCGCGATCCCGTACGAGACGGGAGCGAGGAACTGCTCCTGTCCGGGCTTGAGCGACAGGTTGTTCACGGCGACGATCGTCGCAGCGGAGAGTTCGACCATGCGCAGTTCGGACATGCACCCAGGCTAACCCCTCCGGCGCGGAGGCACACGTCCCCGCGGAACATTTCACTTCGGCGTGCTCGCGCATCATGCCCGGGAGGCGTCGGCGGCACCGGTCCGGCCACGCGGTCAGAGCCACTCAGGTATCTTGGTGTCGAGACAAATTGACTATCAGAGCGGAGAACCACCTGGTGACCGACGACGCCATCATCTACACGCACACGGACGAAGCGCCGGCGCTCGCCACCGCCTCGTTCCTGCCGATCATCCAGGCCTACACCGGCCAGGCAGGCATCGAGGTCGAGACTCGCGACATCTCGCTGGCAGGACGCATCCTCGCTGCCTTCCCCCAGAAGCTCTCGCCGGAGCAGCAGGTCGGCGATGCGCTCGCGGAACTGGGCGGACTCGCCACGCTCCCCGAGGCGAACATCATCAAGCTGCCGAACATCTCGGCGTCCATTCCCCAGCTCAAGGGCGCGATCGCCGAGCTGCAGGCGCAGGGCTACGACATCCCGGACTTCCCCGACGAGCCGTCGTCCCTCGAGGAGAAGGACGTCCGGGCCCGCTACGACCGCATCAAGGGCTCCGCCGTGAACCCGGTGCTGCGTGAGGGGAACAGTGACCGCCGCGCTCCTCTCGCGGTGAAGAACTACGCGAAGAAGCACCCGCACCGCAACAAGCCGTTCGCTGCGGGATCGAAGACCCGTGTCGCGACCCTCGGCCACGACGACTTCAAGCACAACGAGCGTTCCTGGGTCGCGGCCCACGACGACGTGCTCAGCTTCCGTCACACCGCGGAAGACGGCACGGTCACGGTGCTCAAGGAAGGACTGAAGGTCCTGCCGCGAGAGATCATCGACGCGACCTTCCTCTCAGCCACGGAGCTCGACGCGTTCCTCGCCGACACTCTGGCGGCCGCGAAGGCCGACGACGTGCTCTACTCGGTGCACCTCAAGGCCACCATGATGAAGGTCAGCGACCCGATCATCTTCGGTCACGTGGTGCGGGCCTTCTTCGCCGACGTGTTCGCGCAGTACGGCGATCAGCTCGCCGCTGCCGGGCTCAGCGCGAACGACGGCCTCGGATCGATCCTCAGCGGGCTCGCGAACGTCGCGGGGGGCGAAGAGATCGCCGCGGCCTTCGACAAGGCCATCGCCGAGGGGCCCCGCCTCTCGTACGTGAACTCCGACAAGGGCATCACGAACCTGCACGTGCCGAGCGATGTGATCGTCGACGCGTCGATGCCCGCGCTCGTCCGCAACGGCGGCAAGCTCTGGGGCAAGGACGGGGAAGAGGCGGACACTCTCGCCGTCATCCCCGACTCCTCCTACGCGAGCGTCTACCAGGCCGTGATCGACGACGTGATCGCCAACGGTCCGCTCGACCCCGCCACGATCGGCACCGTTCCCAACGTGGGGCTGATGGCGCAGGCGGCCGAGGAGTACGGCAGCCACGACAAGACCTTCGAGATCGCGGCGGACGGCATCGTCCAGGTGCTCGACAGTGAGGGCACCGTCGTCATCGAGCACACGGTCGGCAAGGGCGACATCTGGCGCGCGACGCAGACCAAGCACATCCCGGTGATGGACTGGGTCCGACTCGCGGTCTCGCGTGCCCGTGCCACCGGCGACCCCGCGGTGTTCTGGCTCGACGCCAACCGCTCGCACGACGCGCAGATCATCGCCAAGGTGCACCAGGGGCTCGCGACGCTCGACACCAAGGGGCTGACGATCACGATCCTCGCGCCCGAGGAAGCCACGCGCTACACGCTCGCGCGCATGCGCCACGGCCTGGACACCATCTCGGTGACGGGCAACGTGCTGCGCGACTACCTGACCGACCTGTTCCCGATCCTCGAGGTCGGCACGAGCGCCAAGATGCTCTCGATCGTGCCGCTCCTCGCCGGCGGTGGACTGTTCGAGACGGGGGCGGGAGGCTCCGCACCCAAGCACGTGCAGCAGCTGGTGGAGGAGAACTACCTGCGCTGGGACTCGCTGGGCGAGTTCTTCGCGTTGGCCGCCTCGCTCGAGCACTTCGCCGACCGTACGGGCAACGAGAAGGCGCGGGTGCTGGCCGAGACCCTCGACGCCGCGACCGGAACCTTCCTCGAAGAGGACCGTTCGCCGGGACGCGCGCTCGGAACGATCGACAATCGCGGGAGCCACTTCTACCTGGGCCTGTACTGGGCGCAGGAGCTCGCGAAGCAGACGAAGGACCCCGAACTTGCTGCGGCCTTCGCCCCCATCGCCGCGACGCTCACCGAGAACGAGGAGAAGATCGTCTCCGAGCTCAACGCGGTGCAGGGTGCGCGGGTGGAGATCGGCGGCTACTACCGTCCCGATGACGCCCTCGTCTCCGCTGTCATGCGCCCGTCCGTGACGCTGAACGGCATCGTCGACGCCCTGCGTTGATCCACGGGAAAGGGGGCGGATGCGTCGGCATCCGCCCCCTTTTGCTGTCCCTGCTCCCTGGTGCCGCTCCGTCCGCCGCCCCGGCTCCCTTCCGGATGCATGATCCCCGACCACGTGCATGACCCGGTCCGGGGGCGGGGTCATGCACGTGTGGTTCGGCCATGCATCTGCGCGGCCGGCGCGCACAAGGCGGGCGAGGGGGCTGAGGAGGCACAGGCGTACCGTGCGGATCAGCGGTGCGTGCGGATCAGTAGTAGACGGAGATCTCGAGGCCCTCGGGGGACCAGTCGTAGACGTACTTGGCCAGATCGATCGGCAGGTTGACGCAGCCGTGGCTCATCCGCTGACCGAAGTTGTTGTGCCAGTAGGTGCCGTGGAAGCCGATGTTCGGGGCGAACCAGGTGATCCACGGCACGTCTTCCGTGCAGTAGGGCGCGCCCTCGAAGCAACCCATGTCCTGCATCGCCGTGTGTGCGAACACCCGGAAGTTGCCCGCCGGGGTCAGGGTGCCCGGAAGACCGGTGGAGACGGCCCAGGACTTGACGACCTCGTTGTTCTCGAAGAGGTACGTGCGCTGCTGGCTCAGGTTGATCTCGATACGACGGAAGAGGTTGACCGTCTCGAATGCGGTCTCGGTGACCGTGAGCTTGTAGACGCCGTCGCCCGCGGCGAGCTGCTGAGCGAACTCCGCCGCGACGTCTGAGGTGTCACCGAGCGCGCGGCCTGCGACGCCCTCCCGCTCGGCGCGGAGCACGGTGCCGCCGGAGTCGACGATGTTCGTGGCGTTGACCGGAGCGCGGTCGACGAGTCCGGGAAGCGTGTCGACGGTCGCCTGGATGGTCGCGGGGTCGGCCTCGATGCGCAGCTGGCCGTCTTCATCGATCACGGTGAGCCAACTGGCGGCGACCGCCGGCGCGACGGGAACGGTGCGTTCGTCGCCCACGTAGAAGCCGACGGTCGACAGCATGGTGTTGAGGGAGGCGGCCGTGGCCGTGGCGTCGTCGTCGGAGACGGCGGGCAGGGCTTCGGCAGGACCACCCGGGTAGTCGAACGTCGCGCTCCCGCCGGCGACCGCGTCGGCGAAGGCGGCATTGAGATCGTCGACATCGATTCCGGTGCCGGCTTCGGACGGGGTGATGACGTAGGTGCCGGCGGCCGCGTCGAACACGACACCGGCGTCCACCGGATCGTCGAAGCTCGTCGGGACGGCGCTGCGCAGCGCCGCGGACGCGGTGTCGGCATCGAGGGTGATCTCGCCCGGGACGGGATCGCCCATCCACATGCCGAGATTCCAGAGCGGACGCTCTGCGAAAGCGGTGTCGGCGAGCGCGGTGGCGTCGACCGTGGCGCCGAGGTCTGCGCCGGTGAGCACGGTGTCTTCTCCCGCACCCGTCAGGGTGACCTCGGTCTGAGCGATCTGCGTGCTGACGGCCTCAGCGGCAGCGCCCGGCGTCATCCATCCGACCGGCACTCCGGCGACGGTGGTGCCCGGTGCGATGAGCACCAGGGATGCGGCGCCTGCGGCCAGAGCGACGGCGCCGAGACCGATGCCGATCCAGAGGCCGAGGTGCCGCTTCTTGGGGGCCGGTTCGATCGGAGCCCAGGCCAGCGGCTGCTCGCCGGTGGTGGGCGGCACGGCGTCGGTCGGCGCGTCTGACGGCGTGAGCACGGCCGTCGGGGCGGAGTCGTCTCCGTGCGCCTCGGCTGCGCCCGGCGCAGAAATCAGATCGGTCACGAACTTCACCCCCCGGTTCTCAAACGTGTCCTGGGGATCAATGGTACGGGATGGGAGGTAACGGGGAGGCAACGGTCCGTGGTATCGTCACCCCCCGCGCTCCGGGGGTCAGTCGATGATGGCGATGCCGTCGATCTCGACGAGCATCTCCTCCCGCGGCAGGCCGGTGAAGACGGTGGTGCGCGAGGGGAGCACGCCGCTCGTGGTGTGTGCCGTGACGAACGCACCGTAGGCGTCGTTCATGATCGGGAAGTCCTCGCGCTTGGTGAGGTAGACCCGCAGCATCACGACGTCATCGAAGGTCGCGCCCGATGCCTCCACGATCGCCTTGACGTTCTCGAGGGTGCGAGTGGTCTGCGCGGCGACGTCCCCCGGGTAGAGGTATTCGTTCGTCTGCGGGTCGACGGGGCCCTGCCCGGAGACCTGCACGAACGGACCCTTGCGGATCCCCTGGGAGAAGGTGTGGGCGGGGGCGGGGGCGGCGTCGGTGGAAACTCGGATCTTCGCGGTCATGCCGCCAGCCTAGTAGCCTTGTTAGATGCCTCTACAAATTCCGGATCCCGTTCTCGGCGCCTGGACGAAGGGCTTCCCGGCACGCGCCGCGGGACTCCGTCTCTCGCAGGTGCCCGACGCCGGACTGCGCCTCTCCGATCTGGTCACCCCGGTGCTCACGGTGCACGAAGGGGCGCTGGGCCACAACGAGGAGACCGTGTTCGCCTGGGCGAAGGAGCAGGGGGTGATGCTCGCCCCGCACGGCAAGACCACGATGGCGCCGGCGCTCTGGCAGCGGCTTCTCGACGCGGGGGCATGGGGCATCTCGGTCGCCACGCCGTGGCAGGCCGAGGTGGCGATCGACGCGGGCGTCCCGACCGTCCTGATCGCCAACGCCGTCACCGACCGCGCCGCCGTGCGTCGACTCGGTGAGATGCTCGCCGCCGACGAGGATCTGCGTGTCCTGTGCGGGGCGGACTCGCTCGCCGGGGTCGAGATCCTGGCGGCGGGGATGGGTGATGCGGCACGACCGCTCGATGTCCTCGTCGAGCTGGGCGGCGCCCACGGCCGTACGGGCGCGCGGACCGTGGCGGAGGGGGAGCGGATCGCTCAGGCGATCTCGGACGCCCCCGGTCTCCGGCTCGCCGGTGTCACGGGTTACGAGGGACCTTTCGGACCGGATCGCAGTGACGCGTCCATCGAGGCTGTCGACGCCTACCTCCGGACCCTGGTCGCGCTGCATACGAGGGTGGAGTACCCCGAAGGTGTCCGGCCCGTGCTCAGTGCCGGCGGCAGCGCGTTTCCCGACCGCGCGGCGGCTGTGCTTTCCTCCGCGGGGGCCGGGGCGGATGTCGTCCTCCGCTCGGGCGCGTTCCAGATCCACGACGACGGCTTCTATTCACGGATGTCCCCGTTCGGCCCCGTGACCGGCACCGCGCCGCTTCGCTCCGCGATGCACGCCTGGTCCCGCGTCGTGTCGCAGCCGGAGGACGGACTCGCCCTGCTCGATGCGGGTCGGCGGGATGTGCCGTTCGATCTCGACCTGCCCGTGCCGCAGTCCGTCGAGGGGGAGATCACCGCCCTGAACGACCAGCACGCCTTCCTCCATCTCGCGGACGGCGCGGCGGTGGCCGTCGGCGACGTCGTGCGTCTCGGTCTCTCACACCCGTGCACGGCGTTCGACAAGTGGCGGGTGGTCGCGGTCATCGACGATCCCGACGCCGCTGATCCTCGCGTGATCGGAGCGGTCGCGACATGCTTCTGAGCGCGGAGAAGGCTGCGGTCGGGCTGGTGCGGGTGTATCGCTCAGCGACGGTCGTCGATGGGACGGGTGCCGCCCGCTTCATTGCCGACGTGGCGGTCGAAGGGGCCCGGGTCGTCGCGGTCCTGCCGGTCGCCGAGCCGGACGATGTCCTCGACCTTCCGGACGGGGCGATCGAGATCGACGCGCGCGGTCTCGTGCTCGCCCCCGGATTCATCGACATGCACGCCCACAGCGAGCTCGCGGTGCTGAGCGGCACCGCCCACGACGCGAAGATCCGGCAGGGCGTGACGACCGAGGTCCTCGGCCAGGACGGTCTCGGCTATGCGCCGCTCGACGACGCCACCGCCGCGGTCATCCCGGGCCAGATCGCCGGATGGAACGGGATGCCCGCCGACACGCCCTGGCGCACCATGGACGACCTCCTCTCCGCGATCGACGCGGCGACGGTCGCGAACGCCGCTGTCCTCGTGCCCCAGGGGAACCTCCGGATGATGGTGGTCGGTCACGAGAACCGTCCGGCGACCGCCGAGGAGATCACCGCGATGGCGGAGCTGCTGGGCGCTGCTCTCGACGCCGGCGCCTTCGGGATGTCGAGCGGCCTCACCTACACGCCCGGGATGTATGCCGACGTGGCCGAACTCGAGGCGCTGTGCCGGGTCGTCGCCGAGCGCGGCGGATACTGGGCGCCGCACACCCGCAGCTACGGCGGGGGAGCGCTCGATGCCTACCGGGAGGCGCTCGACATCGGTCGCCGCACCGGCTGCCCCGTGCATCTCACGCACGCCACCATGAACTTCGCTCCGAACAGGGGACGCGCCGCGGAACTGCTGGCAGTGATCGACGGGGCCATCGCCGACGGTGTCGACGTGACCCTGGACACCTACCCCTACCTGCCCGGTGCGACGACGCTCGCGGCTCTGCTGCCGAGCAGGCTGGCAGCGACGGGCGACCTGCTGCGTGTCATCTCGGACCTCGACGCCGCCGGCCGCGAAGCCGTGCGCGTAGAGCTCGAGGACATCGGCTGCGACGGGTTCCACGGCGAGACGGCGGACTGGACGCAGATCCAGATCTCCGGCACCGCCAACCCCGCACTCGCCGATCTCGTCGGTCGCACGGTGGCGGAGATCGCCGAGACGACCGGACGACGGGCCGTCGACGTCGTGCTCGACACGGTGCTCGCCGATGCCGGTGCGACCGGGATCCTGATGCACATCGGTGATGAGGAGAACGTCCGCGCGATCATGCGCCATCCGCAGCACTCGGGAGGAAGCGACGGGATCCTGATCGGCGCCCGGCCGCACCCGCGGGGCCGTGGCACCTTCCCCCGGTACCTCGGACACTACGTGCGCGAGCTCGGAGTCCTCACGCTGGAGGAAGCTGTCCAGCACCTTTCCGCGACGCCGGCGCGTCGCTTGGGCCTCGACCGCGGAGACGCCCCGCGCGGCGTCATCCGGCAGGGAGCGATCGCCGACCTGGTGCTGTTCGATCCGGAGACGATCGCCGCGGGCGCCACCTTCGACAGCCCCTTCACCGCTCCGCAGGGCATCGTCGAGGTGCTGGTCGACGGCGTGGCCGTGGTCTCCGACGGCGAACCCACGGGGGCCGCGCCGGGGCGGGCGCTGAGGAGGCCACCGGCGGCACATCGGTCGACGGTACCCCGCGTCCGGTCGCGCATCGATGCTGCGGAGCCCGGCTTCGTCTGGACGAGCGGGACACCGATCGCCGGGTCACCGGAGGTCGCCCCCGCGATCGCGCGGCTGGGCGGTGGAGGGCACGATGCCGCCGCCGCACCCATCCGGCTGCTCATCGACGGTGATCTCGGCGCCGCGGCGGCGTCGAACGGCCGCATCGCCGACGAGGCCTTCCGCGTGCGCGTGGACGCCGACGGCATCGAGGTCCGGGGCGCGAGTGCGGCCGGGGTGTTCCGGGGCGCCACGGTGCTGCGGCAGCTGCGCGATCCGGATGCGGAGTCGGCGCTGATCCCTGCCGGTGCGTGGGAGGGGGCGCCCGCATACGGCTGGCGCGGGGTCATGCTCGATGTGGCGCGGCACTTCCGGCCGGTCGACGAGGTGCGTCGGGTGATCGACCTCCTCGCCGAGCACCACCTCAACGTCCTGCATCTGCACCTCACCGATGACCAGGGGTGGCGCTTCGAGGTTCCCGGCTACCCGCTGCTCACCGAGGTCGGCTCGCGCCGAGAAGCGACGCAGCGCGGTCATGGTCCGCTCGCCACCGTCGAGCCGGGCGTGCATGAGGGGTATTACACCACCGCGGAGCTGCGCGAGCTCGTCGCCTACGCGGCCGATCGCTTCGTGACGCTCGTGCCGGAGGTCGAGCTGCCCGGCCATGTCCAAGCCGCGCTCGCCGCCTACCCGCAGCTCGGCAACGTCGATGTCGCCGGCCCGGCTGTCTCCGCGTGGGAGCGCTTCGGGGTCAATCCCCGCACCCTCGCGCCGACGGAGGCCGCGCTGGCGTTCGGGCGCGCGGCGATCGATGCCCTGTGCGAGGTGTTCTCGTCGGAGTGGATCGGGATCGGCGGCGATGAGGTCCCCGTGACCGAGTGGGCGGAGAGCCCGGCGGCCGCCGCGCGGATGACGGAACTCGGACTCGCCACCCCGTACGACGTGCAGCCGTGGTTCACGGCGCACTTCGTCGCGCACGTCCGGGCCAGAGGGCGCACGGCGCTCGCGTGGGACGAGGTGCTCGAGGGCGAGGTGCCGGAAGGCGTGCGGATCCTCGCCTGGCGGGGGCCGGTGGCGATGCGCGCTGCCCTGTCGCGCGGGATCCCCGTCGTGGCCTGTCCCGACCTCGAGGCCTATCTCGACTACCCGCAATCGGAGTCGGCGGAGGAGCCGATCAGGGTGGGTCCGCCGTTGACGATCGAGCGCGCGTACACGCTTCGCGTCGAGGAGGGCGCGGTGGGCGGTCAGGCCAACGTGTGGAGCGAGCATCTGCCCACCCGTGACCGTGTCGACTTCGCGATGTTCCCGCGGCTCGCGGCGATCGCCGAACGGCTCTGGGAGGGCGGCGAGCCGGCACCGTACGCCGACTTCGCTCGGCGCCTTCCGACCCATCTGCGCCGTCTGCGCGCCGCGGGTGTGCGGTATCGTCCCTTGGACGGGCCCACGCCCGATCAGCGTCGCCCGGGAGTGCCCGGCAAGCCCCTCACGATCGAGGCCAGGGAGGGGATCGTCGCCGGCCTGGTCGCCCGTCTCAGGGAGCGCTCGGAGAGCACTCCCGTCGAGCATCGAAAGTAATGTAACGTTTCGGTAACCCTCCTCGCGGGTCTGCGGGGAGAGGTTGCACAAATTTTGTTCGTAAGGTCTACTAACAAACATGTCCGTTTCGGATGAACAGCGTCCCACCTCGCCGGTGGAGTACCTCGGCGTGAACACGCATGCCTTCGGCCCGGGGCGCCACCTGCGGTCCCGCTCGAAAGTGCTTCCGGAGCACGCGCGCGGACACAACCGCGCCCTGGTCCTGCAGACGCTGTACCACGCGGGAGCCATGAGCCGCGCTGACCTGTCCCGCGAGACGGGGCTGACGCGGGTGACGATCTCCGACCTGGTCGCCGAGTTCATCGCAGACGGCATCGTCATCGAGATGGGCGTCCGCGAGGCCGTCGGCCCCGGCAAGCCGCCGATCCTCATCGACATCGACCGCTTCGGTCACCAGATCCTCGGTCTCGATCTCTCCGGCCCCAGCGCCTTCACCGGTGCCGTCCTGAGCCTCGACGGCGACGTGCTCGAACGTCGTGAGGTGCCGCGTCCGGAGTCGCCCGACGGCGAAGCCGCCTACGCCGCGCTGCGCGAGCTCGCGCAGACGCTCATCGCCGCCTCCACCCAGCCGTTGCTGGGCGTCGGGATCGGCACGCCCGGTGTGGTGCGGCCGGACGGGGTCGTGCTGAGCTCACCGAACCTCGGATGGACGAACTTCCCGCTCGAAGCGAAGCTCGGGGTCGATCTCGACCTTCCCGTGCTCGCCAGGAACGATGCCAACGCCGCCGTGTTGGCCGAGTACACCTTCGGCGAAGCCAAAGCCGACTTCATGCTCATCAAGATCGGACGCGGCGTCGGTGCCGGTCTCATCACCGGAAGCCAGCCGCTGCTCGGGAGCCGCTTCGCCGCGGGGGAGATCGGACACGTCGTCGTCGGCACCGACGGCGGGCCGCGATGCGCCTGCGGAAAGGACGGCTGCCTCGAGGCCTGGCTGAGCGTCAGCCGCCTGGGTGCCGCGATCGCTGCCGACCCCGACTCCCGCGACGACATCCTCCGTGATGCCGGAACCCGCATGGCGATCGCCATCGCCCCCATCGTCGCCGCGCTGGACCTCTCCGAGGTCGTCCTGTCCGGACCGGCCGACCTGCTCGACGGCATCCTGATCGACGCCGCCATCGAGACCCTCCACGCACGGACCCTCGAGGGCGTGTTCGAAGACGTCATCGTGCGCCTGACGCACCAGGACGACATCGTCCTGCGCGGTGCTGCGGTGATGGTGCTCTCCGGACAGCTGGGAGTGTCGTGACGTCCGCCAGCACCGACGCCGACACCACGGGGAGCCGCATCCGATGAAGGGTGCAGGAGCCGCCGACCGAGCCGGTCGGCAGATTCGAGTGGGCCTGGATGTCGGCGGCACCAAGATCGACGCGGTCGCCGTCGACGCCACCGGCGAGATCATCGGTCGCCACCGCCGGCCGACCGGATGGGGCGAGGAGGCGGTCGTCGAGAGCATCGTGGCGTCGGTCGCCGCGCTCGCCGACGAGGCCGGTCTTCCGATCTCGCGCATCGGCTCCGTCGGCATCGGCATTCCGGGGCTGGTCGACGCCGAAGCGGGGCGCGTCGTCCACGCGGTCAATCTCGGCGTGGAGTCACTCGATCTCGCGGATCGGGCCGAGCGCGCCCTCGGAGTACCCTTCCGCGTCGAGAACGACGTGAAGGCGGCTGCCCTCGGGGCGGCCGTGCTCAGCAGGGTCACCGGGTCGATGGCATATCTGAATCTCGGTACCGGCGTCGCGGCCGGGATCGTGCTCGACGGACGCATCTGGCGCGGCGCCCGCGGGACGGCCGGTGAGGTCGGACACATCTCGGTCGATCCGCACGGACGGCTCTGCGGCTGCGGGCAGCGCGGCTGTGTCGAGACCTTGTGCGGTGGGGGAGCACTCGCCAAGGCCTGGGGGCGGCCGGGGGCGCTGCCGATCAGGGACATCTTCGATGCCGCCGACGCCGGCGATCCCCTGGCGTCCGCCCTTCGCGATGATCTGTACCACGGCGCTGCGGCCGCGGTGCGTGTGCTCGTGCTCTCGGCGGATGTCGAGACCGTCATCATCGGGGGCGGGCTCACCGCGCTCGGTGACCGTCTCGAGAACGGTGTCCGCGCGGCGCTGCATGCGGGGGCGGAGGCGTCACCGTTCATGCGGTCGCTCCGCTTGGATGAGAGAATCGAACTGCTCCCCGCGGGATCTCCCGCTGCCGCTTTCGGCGCCGCACTCGTCGGCGCATCCATCACCGAGAAGGAGATCGTCCCGCATGGCTGAGGTCGTCATCGTCGAGAATGCCGAGGCCGCCGGCGCATTGGTCGCCACCGAGATCGTGGAGCTGATCGAGCGTCGTGCCGACGCCGTCCTCGGCCTCGCAACGGGATCGACTCCGCTGCCCGTGTATCAGGCTCTGCGCGCCCAGCTCGCCGGTCGTGATCTCTCGCAGCTGCGAGGCTTCGCCCTGGACGAGTACGTCGGCATCGATCCCGCGCACCCGGAGAGCTACCGGTCGGTCATCTCGCGCGAGGTCGTGGAGCCGCTCGGCCTCGATCCGGAGCGGATCCATGTGCCCAACGGTGCGCTCGCGACGATCCAGCACGCGGGTGACGACTACGAGGCCGCGATCGACGCCGCCGGCGGTGTCGACCTGCAGATCCTCGGGATCGGCACCGACGGGCACATCGGCTTCAACGAGCCGGGTTCCTCGTTCGCCTCGCGCACCCGTGTCAAGACCCTCACCGAGCAGACCCGCGAAGACAACGCCCGTTTCTTCGACTCGATCGACGACGTGCCGATGCACTGCATCACGCAGGGGCTCGGCACCATCCTGAAGGCGCGCCACCTCGTGCTGCTCGCGTTCGGCGAGGGGAAGGCCGACGCCGTCGCCCGCGCGGTCGAAGGGCCGCTCACCGCGCTCCTCCCGGGTTCTGCGATCCAGCTGCACCCGCACGCCACGGTCGTCGTCGACGAGGCCGCGGCGTCTCGCCTCGCCCTGGCCGACTACTACCGCTACACCTTCGCGAACAAGCCGGCCTGGCAGGGCATCTGACGCCGGAGGAGGCGGTCAGTCCGCGAGCGGGGGCCAGGCGATCGGCAGCAGGTGCTCGATGCTCAGGGGCGCCAGCGGAAGTGTCGCGACATCGCTCGGGGTGATCCACCGCAGCTCGGCCAGCTCCGCCTGGACCGTCACGGATCCGGGATCGAGGGAGGCGGCGAAAGCCTCGGCCACGACACGGTGACCTGGCTCGTTCGCGGCCGCGGAGATGAAGGTGCCGAGGGGGCGGAGGTCGGACTCGTCGAGCAGCACCCCCAGTTCCTCGTGCAGCTCGCGGATCAGGGTCTGCGCCGCGGTCTCACCCTGCTCGGGTTTGCCGCCCGGCTGCATGAACCGGGTCGTCCCCTGTTTGCGCACGACCAGGACCCGGCCCTCGTCATCCGCGATCACGGCCGCGCTCACGTGGATGTCAGGCATCGGGGCTGAAGACCTTCCCGGGGTTGAGGATGCCGAGCGGGTCGAACACCGCGGCGATCTGACGCTGCAGCTGCCACTGGTCATCGCCCAGCTCGTCGGCGAGCCAGCGGCGCTTGAGGACCCCGATGCCGTGCTCACCGGTCAGGGTCCCGCCCAGCCGGATCGCTGCGCGGAACAACTCGTCGGCCGCGGCCCAGACCTCCGGCGGTGCCTCAGGACCGTCGAAGAGGAAGTTCGGGTGCAGGTTTCCGTCGCCGGCGTGCGCCACGGTCGGGATCGTCAGCGCGTACTCCTGCTCGATGCGCGCGATCTC
This sequence comes from Microbacterium sp. IO18, assembly GCF_049099505.1. Classification (NCBI taxonomy): domain Bacteria; kingdom Bacillati; phylum Actinomycetota; class Actinomycetes; order Micrococcales; family Microbacteriaceae; genus Microbacterium; species Microbacterium sp. IO18. The sequence continues at coordinate 1,275,270 of NZ_JBMJAF010000001.1, read as the reverse complement.
GTCGAACATCGCGGGCATCGCACTGCGCGGCACCGAGACGTCCTCGATGAGTGTGGTGCCGAGCGACGCCATCGCGGCGTGCATGGACCGGCGGATCGCGAGCAGCCGTTCCCCTTCGGCGCGGTCGCGCGAGACGACCGTGACCCCCTCGTGGGCGCGGAGGATCTCGGCGATCGTGGCGGCCTCGGCGACGGCCGCGGGGCCATCGGTCTGGATGGTCAGCTGGGCCGCCCCTGACGTGGGGGCGGGGAGCGAGAGCAACGCGTGCACGGCCGCGAGGCTGGCCGCGTCCATCAGCTCCATGATCGCCGGTTGCACGCCTGCGGCGGTCACCGCGGCGGAGGCCGCCGCAGCGGCGCGGACGCCGGGGAAGGTGGCGGTGATCGTGCAGGTCTCGCCCGGGACGAGCCTGCGCAGTTTCAGCGTCGCTCCGACCACCACGCCCAGAGTGCCCTCGGAGCCCACGACCAGCGCGGTGAGGTCGAGGCCCGTCACGCCCTTGACGCTGCGATGCCCGAGATGCAGCAGCCTGCCGTCGGCGAGGACGAGGTCGACGCCGAGCACGGCATCGCGCACGACACCGTACTTAGCGCACAGCAGTCCGCCCGCGCCGGTGGCGATGTTGCCGCCGACCGTGGAGATGTCGCGGCTCGCGGGGTCGGGCGCCCACCAGAGCCCGTGCCGTGCGAGTTCGGTGTTGAGGTCGGCGTTGAGGATGCCCGGCTCGACGACGGCGAGCAGATCGTCGGGACGCACCTCGTGGATCTTGGTCATGCGCCGCAGGGACAGCACGATCTCGCCGCTGCCGGCGTTCGCCGCGCCGGCCAGACCGGTCCCGGCACCGCGGACGACGACCGGCGTATGAGTCTCGGTGGCGATGCGCATCGTCTTCTGGACGTCTTCGACGCATTCCGCATGCACGACGGCGAGAGGGCGTCCGGGTGCCGCGTGACCCGATCGATCGGCTCTGGCCTCCTCGAGCGAGGCCTCGTCGGTGTCGATGAGCGCGCCGAGCGACTCGCGCAGAAGCGTCAGAACAGTCACGACAGGGCACTCACGACAGGGCACTCACGACAGCGCGCGCCGACCGCTGAGCACCCCGGACACCACGGCCACGAGCGCGAAAGCCGTGCCGATCAGGGCCTGTCCCATCGACCACCACGCGATGGTCACACCGACGTAGATGAGCAGCTCGACCGCGGCGCGAAGGAACGGGTGCACACGGAGCACCGCCCGTGGCGAGAGGAACAGCGCCCAGATCACGACCACGATGACGGGTGCCCCGATGCCGACGATGATGTTCCACGGGAGGTCCCAGCTGGCGAAGCCCCACAGCGCGAGCGAGGCCACGGCGACGACCAGGACGACGGCGCGGACGATGTCGAGGACGGAGAAGGTCGGGCGGTCGACACCGGGGACGGGGGCGGAATCCGAGGGCATGGATCCAGTCTATTCGTCGGCGGGAGCGTCCTCGGTCGGGGCCGTGGAGTCATCCGCTGCTCCGGTGCCGGGCGCAGCGGATTCGGGAGCCGTCGACGCGGCAGGCTCGACCGCGGCGGGGTCCGTCTCCTGCGGGGTAGCCTCCGTGGGCCCCTCGTCGGCAGGCGTCGTGTCGTCCGTCGGCGTCGTGTCGTTCGTGGACTCGTCGACCGGCGTCTCTTCTGCCGGGGGCTCCTCTGCCGGGGGCTCCTCGGCGTTCGGTTCCTCGGTCGCGGGGTCCTCGGTGTCCGGCTCCTCCGTCGGCGGGATCTCCCAGTCGCCCAGGAACTGGATCCCCGTGTAGCCGCCCTCGCGGCTGAAGTCCAGGAGCGTCAGACCGTTCGATCTCATCCATTCTCCCGAGGGGAGCGTGTGGATGACGGTGACCGTCGTGTCTTCGGGCGCGGCGTTCTGAGCGACGCTCGGCGAGAAGACGAGCGTCCCCTGGCCGAACTCATCGAGGACGATGGTGTCGCCGCCGTCCGGGCTGTCGTCGAGCAGTCCCTCGACGGTCGCGCCCGGCGCACCGAAGATGATCACGGGATACTCCGCGACCTCGGGGTCCGGGGGATCGACGGGAGGCACGGGGTCGACCGGCTCGGGAGGCACGACCGGAGCCACAGGGGCCACCGGGGTCACCGGGGCGACCGGAGGGGTCTCGACCGGCGGGGCCGCGTCCGCGGCGGGCGTCCTGGTCTCCTCCACAGGAGGGACCGGCGCAGGCGGAGGGGTGACCGGCTCGTCGATCACGACAGGTTCGTCGAGCGTCATCGACTCATCGGGTCCGACGTCCGAGGTGATCGACGACGGGTCGGTGTCGCCGGCACTGGGCAGCGACGTCTCCGGGTTCGCTCCGGCGAGTCCGGGGAGGATCGTCGCCGCAGCGACGACGCCGGCCACGACCAGAGCCGCGGATCCCGCTCCCACGAGTGCGCCGATCCCGGTGAAGACTCCGCCGGAGGCACCCGCGCCACCGGCACCGCCACCTGCGGCGCCGCCCGAACCTGCGCCGCCGCCGGGACCCGTGCCCGCGCCGGACGCGGCCGTGCCTGCGGCAACGGCCCCGGCTCCTCCGTCGCCGCCGAAGACGGCACCGGGAATGCTGGACGGCATGGCCGCGAGAGCGACGATCGGGGTGCCTGCGCCTTGCAGGGTCGCGAGGTAGCCCGAGGCGCCGGCGACACCCAGCACGAGAGGAAGCAGAACGAGGGCGAGACGCTGCGAGACATCCTTGGCCTCGGCAGCGACGATCATGCAGCGCGCGCAGTCATCGAGATGCAGTTCGAGTCGCTTGTGGTCGCGCGTGCTGAGGTTGCCCCGCGAGTAGGCGCCCAGATGCTCGATGGTCCACTGGCATTCGGAGCCGTCTTCGGCGCTGCGCAGATGCGCCTGGATCCACGCTTCGCGGAGACCCTCACGCGCACGGAACGCCAGTTGCGACACGGCACCGGACTTCATCCCGAGGAGGTGACCGACCTCCTGCGGCTTCATCTGCTCGATCTCGGTGTACCACAGCACTTCCTGCCAGCGCGTGGGAAGACTGCGGAACGCCTGCGCGGTGAGGCTCCGGTCGAGCGCCTCGTTCGCCGCCTGGTCGGTGGTCTCGGGGTCGGCGACGGTGTCGAGCTCGTCGATCGCGGTCTCGCGACGGGCGCGTCCCCAGCCGGCCGCGGTGTTGCGGATACTCGTGAACAAGTAGGCACGGAACGATCCGTTCGGTCCGCCGCCCTTGATGATCGCCTGGTAGATGCGTGTGTACGCCTCCTGCACCAGGTCATCCGGGTCGATCGATGATGTGATGGATCGGGCGACCGTGATTCCCGAGGGGTAGTGGCGTCGCCAGAGTTCGCCGAAGGCCCCCGTGTCGCCCGAACGGGCGCGGAGGATCAGGTCGGCATCACCGATCAGTTCGTCGTGACTCGAGTTCTCTTCGTGCACAATCATCCATCTGTCGCTGGGCGCGGTTGCGCCTCTACAGGGTGAGACGCGTGGAGGCGCCGCTCATCACGCGACTTTTCCAGTCTCTCGCGAATTTCCCAGGGAAGCCACTCTTTCCCACGAAGTACGCAGACTTCCGGGGGCGCACGTCGGCGGATCCGGTCCGCGCCCGAGCATGGAAACGCTGTTTCTCGAAGAATTTCGCGAAGTCGCGTAATGAATCCGTGGTGCGACCGTCTCATCGTTAGGACAGCCGAATCGGACTCCGGGGGCGGAGTCCAGGCGCCGGTGCGAGCGGTATTCGCTTCGGTAGGGCGGTCGGGGCCTCGGGGGAGGTACCCCGCCCGTCCGTCTCAGGAGGGGGGAGCGAGGCCGCCGTTCGGGGGAACGGCGGCCTCCCGCCCGCACTGGGTGAGCGACGGAAGGAACTTCTCGAAGATTTTCACGAAGTCGCGTAATGAATCGATGAGACCGTCGTCTCATCACAGAGAGACAGCCACGAAGAACTCCTCCGGGGGGCGGGGTTCAGGCACTGGTGCGAGGGGTGAGTGCACCGGTGGGCCGGTCGGGAGCCTCGGGGGAGGAGTTCCCGGCCGCCCGTCTCTGCAGGGGACGGGGCCGCCGATCTGGGGAACGGCGGCCCCCCGCCCTGTGCACGCACGACCGGAGAGCGCAGAGCTGTGCGTCGCGCGCGACGCAGGACCTAGGAGAGTCGGGGTCCTGACCAGACGCGCGCGACGCGCAGTTCCGCATCCAGCAGCACGACGTCGCCGAGCATGCCGGGGCGCAGGCCACCGAGCACAGCGCCGCGTCCGATCGCCCGTGCCGGAGTCTCGGTGAGTGCCCGCACGGCCTCTTCGAGGGTCACGCCGGCAGCGACCGCGCGCTGCAGTGCGACGTCCTGGGTGAGCGTCGAGCCGGCGATCGAACCGGTGTCATCCGCCCTGGCCACGCCGTTCTTCACTGTGACGCTGACCGCGCCGAGGTCGTAGTGGCCGTCGGCGCTTCCCGCCGCGGCCATCGCATCGGTGACGAGCGCGACCCGACCGGGGGCCGCGTCGAACACGAGCTTGACGACGTGCGGATCGAGGTGCACGTCGTCGGCGATCGCCTCGAGCACGACTCGGTGATCCGCTGCAGCGGCCAGCACCGGGCCCGGCGCACGATGGTGGATGCCCGGCATCGCGTTGAAGGCGTGGGTGAGGATCGATGCACCGGCCTCGAAAGCGGCGACAGCCGTCGCAGCATCCGCGTCGGTGTGACCCACCGCGGCCGCCGAGCCTGCGGCCACGATCTGCCTGATCGCGTCGAGCCCGCCGGGGAGCTCCGGTGCGATCGTCACCTGGCGGACCGTGCCTCGCCCGGCATCCAGCAGTCGTGCGACGTCCGCGGCGACCGGATGGCGCAGCAGCGACGGCTCATGAGCGCCGTGGTGGCCGGGGTCGAGGAACGGGCCCTCGAGGTGGGAACCGAGGATGTCGGCGTCCGTCTCGGTCAGGTCGGCGATCAGGGCGACGTTCCGTGCGAGCGAATCCACCGATGCGGTCACGAGGGACACGACGGCGCGCGTGGTGCCGTGGGCGCGATGCAGGTCGCGACCGATGCGGATGGCGTCGACGCCGTCGTCGAACGACGCTCCGGCTCCGCCGTGCCCGTGGATGTCCACGAAGCCGGGGGTGAGCAGGGCTCCTGCCCCGGCGACGGACGTGGCATCGACGATCACATCCGCCGATGCCCAGTCCGAACCGGTGCCGCCGGCTGCGACGGTGCCCTCCTCGATCCGGACCCAGGCGTCTTCGGTGATCGCGCCGCCGTCGACGATGCGCGCCGAATGGATGACCAGCGAGCCGGTCGCGGAGGAGTGGGTGCTCAACGTTCGCTCCAGGGGATTTCTTCTGCGGGGTGGAAGTCGACCCCCTCAGCTTTCCACAGCGGCGCGAGCGCCCCGACCCGGACGCGGAAGGACTCCCAGGTGCGTTCCGGGCCCTCCTGCGGCGACCAGGCCACTTCGGCCTGCGCCGCCGCCCGGGGGAAGACCAGCTGTTCGACCTCGGCGAGGGTCCGGGTGGTCTCGGACCAGAGCGGAGCCTCCACGCCGAGGATCGCGGCGTCTGGCACGTCGAGGACGGAGGTCGGTTCCCACTCATACGCGGAGCGGACGTCGATGATGGCCGCCCAGGTGAGGCCGAGGGGGAAGTCCTCGGAGTACTTCATGTCGAGGTAGGTGACGTTCGCCGCCGACATGATCAGCGCGCCGCCGCGCTCGACGAAGTGGGCGGCCTCTTCGGCGTGCGTGCCCTCGGGGGTGGTCTTGCCCCAGTACTGGCCGACGGTGCCCTCGGCGATGTCTGCGGCCGAGCCCATCTCGTGCCAGGCGACCGGGATCTTGCCGGCCTCGACGACGATCGCGGTGGCGCGCTCGGCGAACAGGTCGAAGTCGGCCTGCGGGGTGCCGAGCGATTCGTCGCCTCCCACGTGGATGTACGGCCCCGGGGTCATCTCGGCGAGCTCGCGGACGACGTCGCGCACGAACGCGTAGGTGCGCTCGTCGTGGATGCGGACGCTCGAGTGACCGACGCCCCAGCCGAGGTACGTCTCGCCGGCGACGGGCAGCGGCTGGCCGAGGCGAGCGGAGTCCGCGATCAGGTTGTCGTTCAGCACGGGTGCCTCGACGAGCTCGGGGTAGGCGACGCCGATCGCGTGGGTGTGGCCGGGCAGATCGATCTCGGGGATCACGATCATGTGATGCGAGGCGGCGTAGGCCACGATCTCGCGGTAGTCGTCCTTCGTGTAGAAGCCACCCGGGTCTCCGTTCGCGGAGGTGCCGGCCGCCCGCTCGGTGAGCAACGGCCAGGAGTCAATGTGCACGCGCCATCCCTGGTCGTCGGTCAGGTGCAGGTGCAGGTGGTTGAACTTGAGGGCGCTGGTGCTGTCGATGAACTTCTTCACGTCGTCGACGCCGAAGAAGTGCCGAGCCACATCGAGCATGACACCTCGTCGGGCGAAGCGCGGGGAGTCGGCGACGTCGGCACCGAGCAGCGCCCAGCCGGAGTCCTCCTGGCGCAGCAGCTGCAGCAAGGTCTGGACGCCGTAGAAGAGCCCGGCCTCGTCGGCGCCGACGAGGATCGCCCGCTCTCCAATCTCGAGCGTGTAGCCCTCGGGCGCGGAGGAGGCGGGGTCGACGAGGAGCTCGATTTCGGCGTCGGCCTCATCGACGAGGGCGAGGCGGATTCCGGTGCGGCGTTCGATCGCGTCGACCAGCTGTGCGGCGGCCGGGGAGGAGCCGAGCACGCGCGTCGTCGCGGTGAGCGGCATCCGTTCCTCCCGTGCGACGGCGGACACGGGCGCAGGGACGAGCGGAAGAGGATGAGGAAGGACCATGAACAAAACCTACCGGTCGTCGTGGCAGGAGGGAATGGGGGAATCGAAACGATTCTGCGCCGTCGTCGTCGCGACCGCGTGCGACGGCTCCGGCATCGGCTATGCTCGTAACCGTCGCGACTGGCGTCTGGGTGGACTACCACCGGGGAGCGACTGACCACGGAATTCGACCGCGCGCCTGGGCCGATAGGAACACCCCTTTCGAATCCGTTGTCAAAGGAGCACGTCATCATGACCGACCGTTACTTCAACGCCCCGCTCGCCGAAGTCGATCCGGAGATCGCTCAGGTCCTCGACCGTGAGCTGAAGCGTCAGCAGACCTTCCTCGAGATGATCGCCTCCGAGAACTTCGTTCCCGTCTCGGTGCTGCAGTCGCAGGGCTCGGTGCTCACGAACAAGTACGCCGAGGGCTACCCCGGGCGTCGGTACTACGGCGGCTGTGAAGAGGTCGACGTCGCCGAGTCCCTCGCGATCGAGCGGGCGAAGAGCCTGTTCGGTGCCGAGTTCGCGAACGTGCAGCCGCACTCCGGCGCCTCCGCCAACGCCGCGGTCCTCCATGCCATCGCCCGCCCCGGCGACACCCTGCTCGGCCTCTCCCTCGACCAGGGTGGTCACCTGACGCACGGCATGAAGATCAACTTCTCGGGTCGTCTGTACGACATCGTCGCGTACGGTGTCGACCCCGAGACCTCGACGATCGACATGGCGGAGGTGCGCCGTCTCGCGATCGAGCACCGACCCAAGGTCATCATCGCCGGCTGGTCGGCCTACCCGCGCACGATGGACTTCGCGGCGTTCCGCGAGATCGCCGACGAGGTCGGGGCTCTGCTCTGGGTCGACATGGCACACTTCGCGGGTCTGGTGGCCGCGGGCCTGCACCCGAACCCGGTGCCCCACGCCCACGTCGTCTCGTCGACCGTGCACAAGACGATCGGCGGGCCGCGCTCGGGCTTCATCCTCACCAACGACGCCGACATCGCCAAGAAGATCAACTCCGCCGTGTTCCCGGGCCAGCAGGGCGGGCCGCTCATGCACGTGATCGCCGCCAAGGCGACCGCGTTCAAGCTCGCAGGCACGCCCGAGTTCAAGGAGCGCCAGGAGCGCGTGCTGCGCGGTGCCGCGCTCATCGCCGAGCGTCTGTCGAAGCAGGACCTGAAGGATGCCGGTATCGCCGTGCGCTCGGGCGGCACCGATGTGCACCTGGTGCTGGTCGACCTGCGTGATGCCGAGATCGACGGCAAGCAGGCAGAAGACCTCCTGCACGACATCCACATCACCGTGAACCGCAACGCGGTCCCGAACGACCCGCGCCCGCCGATGGTCACCTCGGGTCTGCGCATCGGCACGCCCGCACTCGCGACCCGCGGTTTCGGGGACGCCGAGTTCACCGAGGTCGCCGACATCATCGCGCTCGCACTGCTCCCCGGTGCGGACGTGGAGTCGCTGCGTGCCCGCGTCGACGCCCTCGCCGCCGCGTTCCCGCTCTACCCGGACCTGCAGCAGTGACCGCGAAGATCCTGGACGGGAAGGCCGCATCGGCCGCGATCCGTGCGGAGCTCACCGAGCGGGTGGCCGCGCTGAAGGCGAAGGGGATCACCCCGGGCATCGCGACGGTGCTCGTCGGCGCCGACCCCGCCTCGCAGCTCTACGTGGGCATGAAGCACCGGCAGTCCGAGAGCATCGGGATGAACTCGATCCAGCGCGAGCTCCCGGCGGACGCCACGCAGGCCGAGGTCGAGGCGCTGATCGACGAGCTCAACGCCGATCCCGCGTGCCACGGGTACATCGTGCAGCTGCCTCTTCCGAAGCACCTCGACACGGACGCCATCCTCGAGCGGATCGACCCGGCGAAGGACGCCGACGGCCTGCACCCGACCAACCTCGGCCGCCTGGTGCTCAACGTCAACGGTCCGATCCACACGCCGCTGCCCTGCACACCGCGCGGCGTGATCGAGCTGCTGCTGCGCAACGACTACGACCTCAGGGGCAAGCACGTGGTCGTGGTCGGCCGCGGGGTCACGATCGGCCGTTCGATCGGGCTCCTGCTCACCCGTCGCGACCTGAACGCCACGGTCACGCTGACCCACACGGGCACGGTCGACATGCCTCGCTACCTGCGGGAGGCCGACGTCATCGTCGCGGCCGCGGGCGTCAAGCACCTCATCCGTCCCGAAGACGTCAAGCCGGGGGCCGCAGTGCTCGACGTCGGCGTGACCCGGGAGACCGACCCGGAGACCGGGAAGAACCTGGTGTTCGGCGACGTGGCGCCCGGCGTCGCGGACGTCGCCGGGTACCTTTCCCCGAACCCGGGTGGCGTCGGCCCGATGACCGTCGCCCTGCTCATGACGAACGTCGTGGAGGCCGCAGAGCGGCTCGCCTGATCGCTTCCGGAGGGGTGCCCGCGTGGCGCACCCCTCCGGACGACGGTCAGCCGAGTTCGTCGAGCATCCGACGCTGCTCGGGGGTCAGGCCGTCGCGGAGCTCTTCGCGTGCGGCCGCCGTCTCCGGCGACTCCGACGCCGCGGTGTTCGTGGCGGGGGCGGGCTTCGACCGGCTGCCGCCCCTCACCTTCGCCTGCACGGAGTCGTAGATCTCTGCGGTCTTGGCCCGCATCCTGTCATCGATCCGGTCGTAGATCACCCAGCCGAGGAGCAGAGCGACCGGCGGGAGCACGAAGCCCCAGAATCCCGAGGCGCGGACGCCGCTCAGCCACACCGTGAGCACCCAGATGATGAGCTCGACGACGTACACGAGCACGTACTGTACGACCTTCTCGCCGGCCTTCGTGCGCTCGGAGGCGGACTTCGCCGCCGACTTGCGGAACGCACGTGCCAGCAGAGGCTTCACGAAGAGGGCGGCGAGGGTCAGGACGACCGAAGCCCACAGGGCGTTCAGGCCCACCGAGACACCGGGCAGCAGCACGCCGATCAGCAGCAGCACGGCGACGTTGAACACCGCGAGCGCGACGAATCGCACGATTCCGTTCTTCATGCGACCAGAATCCCACATCCGCCTTCGCGGACTCACCCCTGTGCGGTGAGCGTGCTCTCGATGCCGCTGATGCGGGCCTGCTCGTCGAAGCGGAACGTCGCCGTCCCCGAGGCATCCGTGACGATCGCGCCCGAGAAGGACTCGTCGGTCCAGGTGAGGGTCCAGCCTGCGAGCCGCGCGAGGTCCCACACCGCCGTGCGGGCGTCGGAGAGATCCATTCCCGAGAGCACGCGGGGCAGCGCGACGACGGCCACCGCGACGGTGAGCGGCGCGAGCGGAGCGTCGAGCAGGAACACCGCCCGGGTGCCGTTGCCGACGGGGGCCGAGTAGTAGGGCGAGCGGCCGGTGAGCTCGACCGCGGCGCCGCCGACCGTGTGCGCGGCCTGCGCGATCCACTCGTCGTCGCCCGAGGCTTCGGCGGGGAAAGGCACCTCCGGCGTGGTCAGTTCGGTGATGCCGTGCGCGGTGCCGTAGGTGTGCAGCTGCGTCGCGATGCCCTGCGGGTCTCCACTGGGATGAGCCCAGGCCCAGAGCAGCGAGCGGGGGCCCGGTGCGATCGTGGCGATGAGGTGCGCGCGTGTGACGAGCTGGCGCGACGGGTCGTCGTTCGCGGTGAAGGTGAGCGTTCCCTGCGCCATGTCCGCGTCCCAGCGGTGCTCGCCGAGGGCATCGGCGGCGGCGGAGAGGGCGTCCTGGCGGAGCGCGACGAACAGAGCGGCACGGTCGGCGAGGGGCTGGAGCGCGGCGTAGGTCATGCCGACAGTCTCCCCGGAGATGCTATGAATCCGCTAGTTCGGCCGGGGTCTTCGTGACCGCTTCCGGTCGACCCATCCGCCAGACACTCGGCACCATCAGGGTGACCAGTGCGATCGACGCGTAGACGACACCCGAGGTCACGAGCACGGTCGCAGGATCCGCATGCGTGATCAGCCAGCCGTAGATCAGCGTGCCGATCGGCATCACGACGAAACTGCCGAGCATGTCGTAGCTCGCGACCCGGGAGAGTTTCTCGCCGGGGATGTTCTCCATCATCGCGAGGTTCCACCCGGTGCTGAAGACCTCGGCGCCGGCACCCGCGATGAAGGCGGCCATCGCGAGGAGGACCACGGCGGGATGGACGCCCAGTATCGTCACCGGGATCGCGAACGCGGCGATGCCGATCATGCCGTAGCGCAGCGGCCTCCGCAGCGGGAACCACATCAGCAGCAGTGTCATCAGCAGCACGCCGGCACCCTCGGCGCTGAGCACCCATCCCCACCCCGTGATCCCGAGGAGGTCGTTGTTCTTCGCGATGTAGGGGCCGACCACGCCCCAGGCACCGATGTGGATCGCGTTCATGACCATGAAGGCCAGCACGACCGTCCACAACCAGGAGCGGCTCCAGAACTCCCGCCACCCGATCCGGAGGTCATGGAACATCGTGGTGCCGCCGGCATGCGAGGGCGGCGGCAGCTTCACAAGCGCGAGCACCGGGATCGCGACCGCCCAGCCCGCGGCCTGGACCACCATCGCCCACGCGGGGCCGGCCGTGGCCACGAGGATCCCGGCCAGGACCGGACCGCCGATCGTGACGGCGGAACGGACGAACGACAGCATCGCGTTGGCCTGTTGCAGATGCTCGGGGGTCGTGAGCTGCGGGATGATGCCCTGCATCGCGGGGAGCACGAAGGCGGTCGAAGCACCGTTGACGATCGAGAGCAGCACGAGTAGCGGAATCGTCGCATTGCCGGTGAACAGGAGGGCCGCGATCGCGCCGATGGACAGGATGTCCACCACGTAGCAGGCCTGGATGATCAGAGCGCGCGGCAGACGGTCGGCGATGACGCCGCCGAACAGCACGAACACGATGTTGCTGACGGTGAAGGCGGTGAGGACGAAGGACAGCGAACGGGCGTCGTTGTCGATCTCCAGCACGGCGAACGCGAGTGCGATCGACGACATCGACCCGGTGATCATGGTGATCGCGCGTGCCAGGAAGAACCAGCGGAAGTTCCGGTCCTGCATCGCGGCGAGGCCGCGGATCATCTCCTGGACTCGCTCGTGCGCATCCGATCATCTTGCCACGGCGGGCACCTTCGAATCGCGCACATGCTCCCCTCCAGGCCGCCGAAGCAGCCGGTTGCGCGATTCGAGGCGTCAGTAGCTGGCGCGTGCGGTCCCGTCGGCACGGATGAAGCGTGCGGCGAGGGCCTCGGAGGCACGGGCGAGCAGTGCGACGTCCGCGCCGACCGCCACGAAGTCGGCACCGGCGGCGAGGTAGGCGTCCGCCGTGGCGGGGTCGAAGGCGTTGACACCCACCGGTTTCCCGGCGGCCGTGACGGCATCGAACACGGTCCTGACCGCGGCCGTGACGTCGGGATGGGTCTGCTGACCGAGCAGGCCCATCGAGGCGGAGAGGTCGGACGGACCGACGAACACCGCATCGACACCGTCGACCGCGGCGATCTCGGCAGCGGCTTCGACCCCGGCGGTCGTCTCGATCTGGACCGTGAGGGAGGTGTGCTGCGCGGACTCCTGAAGGTAGTCGTCGACGCGGTTCCACCGGGCACTGCGTGCGAGCGCACTGCCCACCCCGCGGACGCCGGCCGGGGGATAGCGGGTGGCGGCGACCGCGGCGCGTGCCTCCGGGGCGGATGACACCATCGGGACGATCAGGTTCTGCGCCCCGAGATCGAGGACCTGTTTGATCGCGACGGTGTCGTTGGAGGGGACGCGCACGACCGGGGTGATCGGGTACGCGGCGACCGCCTGGAGCTGCAGGAGCACCGCGTCGAGGGTGTTCGCCGAGTGCTCCATGTCGATCAGCAGCCAGTCGAGTCCTGATCCTGCGGCGACCTCGGCGAGGAGCGGGCTGCCCGAGCAGACCCACATCCCCACGGACGGACGATCGGTGGCGGCGAGCTGCTCTCGGAACGACGGATCTAGACGAAGCGACATGCGACAGTTCCCATCGGTCCGTAGTCGCACAGCACGTCATCGCCGCGCGACACCCACATCGGGCGCGTGAACGATCCTGCCAGGATGATCTCGCCCGCCTCGAGACGCGCGCCGTGCTGATGGAACTTGTTCGCGAGCCACGCCACTCCGGTGGCCGGGTGGCCGAGCACTCCGGCGGCGACCCCGGTCTCCTCGATCTCGCCGTTGCGGGAGAGGACCCCCGGCACCCATCGCAGATCGATCTCGTCCGGACGACGGCGGACCGTTCCGAGAACCATCGCGCCGTAGGCGGCGTTGTCGCTGATCGTGTCGACGATCGTGCGCCCCTCGAGCTCGATGTGCGAGTTCAGCACCTCGAGTGCCGGGACGGCGTAGTCGATCGCCTCCAGGGCATCCTCGAGGGTGCAGTCCGGCCCCTCGAGCGGTTTCTTCAGCACGAACGCCAGCTCGACCTCGATGCGCACGTTCGAGAAATGGTCGACCGGGATCTCTGCGCCCGACTCGTGGACGGTGTCGTCGAACATCACCCCGTAGTCCGGCTCGGTGATACCCGTCGCCTGCTGCATCGCCTTCGACGTCAGACCGATCTTGCGCCCGACGAGGCGGCGACCCGCGGCGATCTGGGTGTCGCGCCAGACGCCCTGGATCGCGTACGAATCCTCGACCGTGGCCTCCGGGTATCGCGCTGTGATCCGGGGGATCACCGCGTGCGTGCGATCGGCTTCCGCGAGTTCTGCGGCGATCTGCGCGATCGTCTCCTCTGACAGCATCCGTGCCTCCTAGAGCTGGTGGCCCAGCTTGTACTCGCCCTGCTTGTACTCGGGCATCGACTTCTCGCCTTCGTCGGCACGCGTGTACGAGAAGCCGTCGGCGCCGATGGTCACGGCCATCTCGCTGGAGTCGGTTCGCGCGGTCACGGGCTGCGGGTTGCCGTCGAGGTCGAGCACGAGGGAGGCGTCGGTGTACCAGGAGGGCACGACCGGGGTGCCCCACCAGTCGCGGCGCTGGTTGTCATGCACATCCCACGTCACGACCGGGTTGTCGGGGTCGCCCGTGTAGTAGTCCTGCGTGTAGATCTCGACGCGGTGGCCGTCGGGGTCGCGCAGGTACAGGTAGAACGCGTTCGAGACGCCGTGACGACCCGGGCCTCGCTCGATCGCGTCCGACCGGCGCAGAGCACCGAGCTTGTCGCAGATCGCGAGGATGTTGTGCTTCTCGTGCGTGGCGAAGGCCACATGGTGCATGCGCGGACCGTCGCCTCCGGTGGTCGCGGTGTCGTGGACGGTCGGCTTGCGGCGCAGCCAGGCGGCGTAGACGGTGCCTTCGTCGTCCTGGATGTCCTCGGTGACCCGGAAGCCCAGGTCCTGGTAGTGGCGCACCGCGCGCGGCACATCGGGGGTGACCTGGTTGAAGTGATCCAGACGCACGAGCTCACCGGGGGTGTGCAGGTCGTAGCGCCACGACAGACGCTCGACGTGATCCGTGGCGTAGAAGAACTCGTAGGGGAAGCCGAGCGGGTCGACGACACGGACGGAGTCGCCGATGCCCTTGACGAAGCCGTTCTCGTTGCGGCGGACGTCGCAGCCCAGTTCGGTGTAGAACTCGACGGCGCGGTCGAGGTCTTCCGGCGTGCGCACCCGGTAGGAGAACGCGGCCACGGCGGCGATCGGCCCCTGACGCAGGATCAGGTTGTGGTGGATGAACTCCTCGGTCGAGCGCAGGTAGATCGCCTGCTCGTCCTCCTCGGTCACGTACAGGCCGAGGATGTCGACGTAGAACTGTCGCGAGGCGGCCAGGTCGGTGACCACGATCTCCATGTACGCGCACCGCAGGATGTCCGGTGGCGTGCTCTTCGGGGTCGTGACGGGGTTGTCCGATTGGATCGGTGCCTCCTGGCTCACGTAGTAGCCCGAGGAGGTCAGGGTCTTTGCGGTCTTGTCGGTCATGTCAGCGTCCTTGCTTTGGGGGTTCCGGTCGCGATATGTCAGCGTTCTGAGCCGAATAGGGTGACATATCGCGACCGGAGCGCGGGGAGAGGGTCAGTTCTTGCCGAAGGTCGGGTTGTGCGAGTGAGCCGCGAGCGTGATGTGCACGCTCTGCTGGTCGGTGTAGAAGTCGATCGAGCGGTAGCCGCCCTCATGGCCGAGACCCGAGGCCTTCACACCGCCGAACGGGGTGCGGAGGTCGCGCACGTTGTTGCTGTTCAGCCAGACCATGCCGGCCTCGACGGACTGCGCGAAGTTGTGTGCGCGCTTGAGGTCGTTGGTCCAGATGTAGGCGGCGAGCCCGTACTTCGTGTTGTTCGCGAGCGACAGTGCCTCCTCGTCGGAGTCGAACGGCGTGATCGCGACGACCGGCCCGAAGATCTCCTCCTGGAAGATGCGGGCGTCGGGGGACACGTCGGCGAACACGGTGGGGGCGACGAAGTTGCCCTCCTCGAAGCCTTCCGGACGACCGCCACCGGCGACCAGGCGCCCCTCCGTCTTGCCGATCTCGACGTAGCTCATCACCTTGTCGTAGTGCTCGGGGTGGACGAGCGCGCCGACCTCGGTGGCCGGATCGTGGGGGTAGCCGACCTTCACGCGCTTCGCCTGCGCCGCGTAGCGCTCCACGAACTCCTCGTAGATCGAGCGCTCGACGAGGATGCGGGATCCTGCCGTGCAGCGCTCGCCGTTGAGGGAGAACACACCGAAGATCGTGGCGTCGACGGCCGCTTCCAGGTCGGCGTCGGCGAAGACCACGGCCGGCGACTTTCCACCGAGCTCCATCGACAGGCCCTTGAGGAACGGGGCCGCGTTGCCGAAGATGATCTGTCCGGTGCGGCTCTCGCCCGTGAAGGAGATGAGAGGCACGTCGGGGTGCTTGACCAGCGCGTCGCCCGCGTCTTCGCCCAGGCCGTTCACGAGGTTGAAGACGCCCTGCGGAAGACCGGCCTCCTCGAAGATGCCCGCCCACAGCGAGGCGGACAGCGGGGTGAACTCGGCGGGCTTGAGCACGACCGTGTTGCCGGTCGCGAGCGCGGGGCCGAGCTTCCACGACTCGAGCATGAAGGGCGTGTTCCAGGGCGTGATGAGGCCCGCGACGCCGATCGGCTTGCGGTTGACGTAGTTCATCTGGCGGCCGGGCACCTTGAACGCATCGTCCGACTGCGCCACGATGAGGTCCGCGAAGAAGCGGAAGTTCTCGGCGGCGCGACGGGCCTGACCCAGAGCCTGAGTGATCGGGAGGCCGGAGTCGTAGGACTCGAGCTCGGCCAAGCGGGCGTCGCGCGACTCGACGATGTCCGCGATCCGGTGCAGCACGCGCGACCGCTCGCGGGGGAGCATCCGCGGCCAGGGGCCCTCGTCGAATGCACGCCTCGCGGCGGCGACCGCGAGGTCGATGTCGGCCTTCTTCCCGGCGGCGGCGGTCGTGTAGGCCTGGTTGGTGACCGGGTCGAGGACATCGAACGTGTCGCCGTCGACGGAGTCGACGAACGCGCCGTCGATGTAGTGCTGGATGTGGTCGGGAAGGTCGGCGGGGATGCGCGAATCAGTCATGACGGTTCTCCTGTGGCGTGAGCGGTACGGGTGTGCAGCGCATCGAGGAACGCGTCCCTCGTGCGCCAACGGTGGTTGCGGGCGGCGAGCTCGATCTCGAGCGGGTCGGCCCCTTCGCGGATGAGTTCGAGGATCTGCGTGTGCTCGTCGACCGAGTGGTGGGCGCGCCCCGGGACGTACGCGAACGTGGTGTCGCGGATGCCGGAGAGCCGGGCCCAGCCGCGATGGACGAGGTCGAGCAGATGCGGGTTCGGGCACGGGGCGAACAGCACGGAGTGGAACTGACGGTTCAACTCCGTGAAGCTGTGTGCGTCGAAGTGGTCGAGCAGTCGCGTCATGCGCTCGTTCACCTCCGCGGCCTCGGCGAGGGCGTCGGCGTCGAGCAGCGGAGCGGAGAGCGCGGTGGCGGCGCCCTCGACGAGCCCCAGGGTCTGCATGGTGTGCGCGTACTCGCTCTCGTCCACGAGCGTCACCCGCGCGCCGACGTTGCGTTCGAACGTGACGAGACCTTCGGCTTCGAGACGGCGGATCGCTTCCCGGACCGGGACCACGCTCATGTCGAGCTCCTCGGCGATCGCGCCGAGCACCAGGCGGTATCCCGGGCCGAAGACGTGTGCAGAGATGCGGGAGCGGATCCAGGTGTATGCCTGCTCCGACTTGCTGGTGCTGGCGACCGTGGTCATCGCTGACCCCGGTCGGACGTGGCGGCCTCGTAGCGGGCGCGCCACTCCGCGTTGAGGGGGAACAGTCCGTCGACCGGATGCCCGGCGGCGACCTGCTCGGCGATCCAGGCGTCCTCGATCTCCTGGGCGACCGCATCGGCGGCCACCTCTTCCGCCAGGCCGGGAGGGATGACGATCACGCCGTCGCTGTCGCCGACGATGATGTCGCCGGGCTGCACGGTCGCCCCGCCGCAGGAGATCGTGACATCCACGTCCCACGGCACGTGTTTGCGTCCGAGGACCGACGGGTGCGCGCCCTGGGAGAACACCGGCAGACCGATCTCGGCCACGGCATCGAAGTCGCGGACCCCGCCGTCGGTGACCACACCGGCCGCCCCGCGGGTCTTCGCTCGGAGCGCGAGGATGTCGCCGAGGGTGCCCGTGGTGGCGTCGCCCCGTGCCTCGATGACGATGACCTCATCTTCGTCGACCGCGTCGAAGGCGCGCTTCTGGGCGTTGTACCCGCCGCCGTGGGTCGTGAAGAGATCTTCGCGGAACGGCACGAACCGCAGCGTCTTCGCGGTGCCGACGATCTTGCGACCCGGGATGTTGACCGACACCCCGTCGATGAAGCAGGAGTGGTGGCCACGCTTGCGGAGCTGCGCCGAGAGCCCGGCGGTCGGGGCTTCGAGGAGCAGCGTCCGCAGCTCGGGCGAGAGCGCGGGAGCCTTCTCGACAGGGGGGAGGCCGGCTTCCTCGCGTGACCCCCAGGCCTCGGTGCGCTGCAGATCGTCCACGGCGGGGAGTGAGCCGAGGTCGCCGTCGAACGGGACATCGCCCTGCGTCACGGTGGTGATGAGTCGGCCCGAGGTCGGGGCGCCGGGAGCGGTAGGGGCGTCCACCTCGACCTCGACGACGTCGCCGGGGACGATGACGGAGGAGCCGGCGGGGGTGCCGGTGAGGATCACGTCGCCGGGTTCGAGGGTGAAGTGCTGGGAGAGGTCGGCCACGAGCTGCGCGAGGGGGAAGATGAGGCCCGCCGTGGTGTCGTCCTGGCGGAGTTCGCCGTTGACCCAGGTGCGCACGCGGAGGGCTTCGGGGTCGACCGAGCGGGCGTCGATGACGTCCGGGCCGAGCGGTGTGTAGCCGTCGCCGCCCTTGGAGCGGACGTTCGAGCCCTTGTCGTTCGCGCGGAGATCGTACAGGCCGAGGTCGTTCGATGCGGTGACCCCGCTGACGTGCGACCAGGCCTCGGCGAGCGGGACCCGACGCGCCGCCGTGCCGATCACGAGGGCGATCTCCCCTTCGAAGGCGAGCAGCTCGGTGCCGGCAGGGCGTTCGACCGTGCCTCCCGAGGCGGCGACGGAACTCGCCGGCTTGAAGAAGTAGGAGGGGGAGGCGGGGCGCCTGCCGCGCTGATCAGCACGGGACGCGTAGCTCAGATGGATCGCGATGATCTTGCCGGGGCGGCTGATGGTCTCCGTCACGGGGCGCCTCCTCGCGCTCGTCTGCGACGCCTTGTGCGTCGTATTCGAAATCATATATCATCGGTTCACCCCTCGGCAAGCATTTGGATCCGTCCCGCTGCGCGCCGTGACAATGCGGTCACAACCAGAAGGAGACACCCCATGAGCGGGCAGTCACAGGATGGGTTCACGCCCACCGGAACCATCGCGACATCGGCCGATCGGCGCCGCGTCGTCTTCGCAACCGTCGTCGGAACCACCGTCGAGTGGTACGACTTCTTCATCTACGCCACAGCGGTCGGACTCGTGTTCGGGCAGCTGTTCTTCGAGCCTCTGGGTGCGAACAGCGCGCTGGTCGCCTTCGCGACGGTCGGCGTCAGCTTCCTCTTCCGCCCGCTCGGCGCCTTCCTCGCGGGGCACTACGGCGACAAGCTCGGGCGCAAGGCCGTGCTCATGTGGACACTCATCCTGATGGGCGCCGCGACCGCGCTCATCGGGATCCTGCCCACGTATGAGACGATCGGGATCACGGCGCCGATCCTGCTGGTGCTGCTCCGCATCATCCAGGGCATCTCCGCCGGTGGTGAGTGGGGCGGCGCGGTGCTGATGGCCGTCGAGCACGCTCCGCGCAAGAAGCGCGGCATCTTCGGCGCGTCGCCGCAGATCGGTGTTCCCCTCGGCCTGCTCCTCGCCTCGGGCGTGATGGCGCTGATGACCGTGATCGCTCCCGGCGAGCAGTTCATGGCCTGGGGCTGGCGGGTGCCGTTCCTGCTCAGCGTGGTGCTGATCCTCGTCGGCTACTACGTGCGTCGCAAGGTCGAGGAGAGCCCGGTCTTCACCGAACTCGCCGCGCGCAAGGAGAAGGCGCAGATGCCGATCGCGCAGCTGTTCCGCAAGCACCTGCTGCTCGTCATCATCGCGGCCTTGGTCTTCGCCGGCAACAACGCCGTCGGCTACATGACCACCGGCGGATACATCCAGGGCTATGCGACCAACCCCGAGGGCTCCATCGGTCTCGAGCGCGGACCGGTCCTCTGGGCTGTCGCGGGTTCTGCCGTCACCTGGCTGCTCACGACCCTTCTCGCCGGATGGCTGTCCGACCGCATCGGCCGTCGTACGACGTACGTCATCGGATGGGTGTTGCAGCTGATCGGTGTGTTCACCCTGTTCCCGCTCGTGAACACCGGCGAGATCGGTCTGCTGTTCGCCGGTCTCGCGATCCTGACCATCGGTCTCGGCTTCACCTACGGCCCGCAGGCGGCGCTGTACGCCGAACTGTTCCCTGCGAGCATCCGCTTCTCGGGAGTGTCGATCTCCTACGCGATCGGCGCGATCGCCGGAGGGGCGTTCGCACCGACGATCGCCACCGCCATCGTGAGCGCGACCGGCTCGACGGACGCCGTCACGTGGTACCTCGCCGGGATGACGGTTCTCGGACTGATCGCCACGCTGCTGCTGCGCGATCGCTCCGGCATTCCGCTCGGACCGGACCACGAGGCGGAGCAGTCCGTCAGCCCCATCCACGGACTCGCGAAGGCCTGACCCGCTCCGGTCTCGCTCTTCGCCCCGTCTCGCTCTTCGCCCCGGTCTCGCTCTTCGCCCCGTTGCGGGATCGAAAACGCGCGTCTACTCACTCGTAGGCGCGCGTTTTTGATCCCGCACGCGCTGTTGTGGTCGGGAGGGGAGGTCAGCCGGCGAGGGAGTCGCGGATGGCCTCGGCCGAACGCTGGAGGCGCGCGGCGATCGCGGCATCATCGAGCGCGGTCGCCACGTGCACGACGGCGATCGCGGCGGGGCGCTGACCTCGGAGCGCGAGCGGTACCGCCACCGACTGCACGGTGGGGATGACCTCGTCGTGGCTGGTCGCGAAGCCGCGGTCCTTCGTCGTCTCGACGTCTGCGGGGAGGGAGGAGGGGGCGCCCGCCGGCCACTCGGCAGGCGGGAGCTGCGCCAGGATGGCCTTGCCCGGTGCGCCGACGGTGACGGGATGCCGGGCGCCGGGGCGCTGCGCGACACTGGCGACCGCATGGCGGGGCTCGACACTCGCCAGCGTGATGCACTCCCCGCCGTCGAGCACGGCGAGGAAGCATGTCATGCCCAGCTCGTTGGCGATCGCGGTGAGCTCGGGGAGCGCTTCGGCCTGGAGGTCATGCGCGACACCGGCCGCGAGCGCCGCCATCCGGGCGCCGAGACCCACGGCCCCCGCGGCATCGCGCGTCACCAGGCGGTGGTCTTCGAGTGTGCGCACCAGGCGGTAGGCGATCGAGCGGTGCACCCCGAGGCGGGCGGAGATCTCGTCGATCGTGAGCGCCCCGCGCGCGTCGGCCAGGACTTCGAGGATGCGGATGCCGCGGCTCAGGGTCTGCGAGGCGGGGGAGGTCTTCGTGTTCTCGGGCATGCGGGTGCTCCCTTGCGATGTGCGGCGCCGCGGGCTACGCTGTGTTCAATAGTAGAACAGGATGTTCTAATATAGAACACAGCGTTCGACGAAAGCAAGACCCGCAGGCAAGACCGACGAAGAAGTCCGGAAGGAATCGACGACGATGCAGTTCCACCACCACGGCTATGTCTCCGCTGACCCGCGCGTGCAGGACGCCGCCGGAATCGGTGCAGACCGGCCCGCCGACATCCCGGACGAGATCGACGTGCTCATCGTCGGCTCCGGTCCCGCAGGCATGCTGCTCGCCGCTCAGATGTCGCAGTACCCCGGCATCTCCACCCGGATCATCGAGAAGCGCGGCGGACGTCTCCCGCTCGGTCAGGCGGACGGCATCCAGCCCCGCAGCGTCGAGACGTTCCAGGCGTTCGGATTCGCCGAGCGGATCATCGCCGAGGCGTACAACATCGGCTGGATGAACTTCTGGGGCCCGAATCCTGACAAGCGCGACGAGATCGTCCGCACCTCCCGGACGTCCGACTACGCCTACGACATCTGCGAGTTCCCGCACCTGATCGTCAACCAGGCGCGCGTCCTCGACTACTTCGCCGAGTCCGCTGCGCACGGCCCCGGCAGGATCGTCCCCGACTACGGCGTGGAGTTCACCGGCCTCACCGTCCACGACGACGGCGCGTACCCGGTCGAGGTGGGAATCCGCTACGTCGCGGGGGAGCGCGTCGGCGAGGAACGGACCATCCGTGCCCGGTTCGTCGTCGGCTGCGACGGCGCGCGCAGCGGTGTGCGACAGGCGATCGGGCGGACGCACGTGGGAGCGTCCTCGGCGCACGCATGGGGCGTGATGGACGTCCTCGTCAACACCGACTTCCCGGACTGGCGCACCAAGTGCGCGATCAACTCCGAAGCGGGCAACATCCTCCACATCCCGCGTGAGGGCGGGTACCTCTCGCGCATGTACATCGATCTGGGTGAAGTCGCCGACGACGATGACCACCGGGTGCGGCAGACGCCCATCGAGGAGATCATCCGCCGGGCCAACGAGATCCTGCACCCGTACACGCTCGACGTACGCGAGGTCGCCTGGCACAGCGTGTACGAGGTCGGTCACCGGGTCACGGACGGCTTCGACGACGTGATCGACGAATCGGGACGCACCCCGCGGGTGTTCCTGACCGGTGACGCCTGCCACACCCACAGCGCCAAAGCAGGCCAGGGCATGAACGTCTCGATGCAGGACGGCTTCAACCTCGGCTGGAAGCTCGGCTCGGTCCTCACGGGGCGCGCCCCCGAGACGCTGCTGGCGACGTACGGGGCGGAACGGCGACCGGTGGCACAGCAGCTCATCGACTTCGATCGGGAATGGTCGACACTGATGGCGCGCAAGCCGGAGGAGATCTCCGACCCCAACGAGCTGGCGACCTACTACCTCGCCACCGCCGAGTTCCCCTCCGGGTTCATGACGCAGTACACCTCGTCCATGATCACCGGAATAGACGCCCATCAGGCGCTCGCGACCGGCTATCCGCTCGGCAAGCGCTTCAAGTCGGCCGAGGTCGTGCGGGTCGGCGACGGCAACGTCATCCACCTGGGGCATCACGCGAAGGCCGACGGACGCTGGCGTGTCTATGCGTTCGGCGACCGCACCGGTGACGCGCTCGCCGCCTGGGCGGAGAAGGCCGAGCCGCTGTTCGCCCGCTTCACCCCGGCCGATGCCGACGTGGATGCACTCTTCGACGTCAAGGCGGTCTACCAGCAGCCGTTCGAAGAGGTGGAAGTGACTTCGGCTCCCGCGCTGTTCCAGCCGAAGACCGGCCCCCTCGGGCTCACCGACTGGGAGAAGGTCTACGCAGCGGGCCCCAGCAAGTGGTGCGAGACCGACATCTTCGCGGCGCGTGAGCTGTCGCGCGACGGAGTGGTGGTCGTCGTGCGACCCGACCAGTACGTCGCGGCGATCTTCCCGCTCGATGACACGGCTGCGTTGGCGGACTTCCTCGACGGCGCGTTCCTTCCCGCGGGGTGAGGCACCGGAGCCTTGCGCTCCGTTGCCCTCTCCGCCTCCCTCTCCGCCTCCAGCGGCAGGCTCCAGCGGCAGGGCGGGCCGCTCCTCCTGAAGGAGAACACACGAAAAGAAGGAGCGTTCAGGCCATCTGCTCCTTCATGTCGTGAGTTCTCCTTCATTCCGGGGGGGGCGGGGGCGAGCGGGGACGGGGGCGTGAGGGAAGGGGGGCGGGGGCGAGCGGGGACGGCGAGCGGGAGCGGGTACGGGTGCAGGGACGGGGCGTGGACATGACACGTGTCATGTCCAGGAGATGACACTGCCCTCCGGACTCCGTTGCCGCGACGGGCGAGGCTGGAGGCATGAACAACTCCTCCGTGGACGAGTCGGCGACGCGGGTCACCGCGCGACCGGCATCCGAGGTCCCGAACGATGATCCCGTGGTGCTCGAACTGCGCGCCGTGAAGCGACACTTCGGCGTGGGCGACCGCCGCGTGCACGCGGTCGACGGCGTGGACCTGTCGATCCGACGCGGTGAGGTGGTCGCGCTGCTCGGCCCCAACGGCGCGGGCAAGACGACCACACTCGACATGCTGCTCGGACTCACCGAGCCCAGCAGCGGTACCGTGCGGGTGCTCGGTGTCACGCCCGAACGCGCGACGTCGAGTGGGGCGATCGGGGCCGTGCTGCAGACCGGCGGCCTGCTCGGCGACCTGACCGTGGGGGAGACCGTGCGCCTCATCGCCTCCTTGCACGGATCCGACGCGCTGGGACGGGTTCCCGAGGTGATGGCTCGCGCCGATCTGGATCACCTCTCCCGTCGCCGCGTCGCGAAGTGCTCCGGCGGCGAGCAGCAGCGGGTGAAGTTCGCGCTCGCGATGGTCTCCGACCCGGACATCCTCGTGCTCGACGAGCCCACGGCGGGCATGGACGTCACCGCACGTCGTCACTTCTGGGACGTGATGAGGGCGGATGCGGATGCCGGTCGCACGATCATCTTCGCCACCCACTACCTCGAAGAGGCAGAGCAGTTCGCTCGTCGGACCGTGGTGATGCACCGCGGCACGGTCGTCGCGGACGCTCCCACCGCGCTGCTGCGTGCAAGCCTCGGAGAGCGCACCGTGTCGGCGACCGTCGCCGAGACCTCGACGGCCCTCGTCGCCACGTTGGTGGCCACGGAGGGCATCGCGGACGTGCGCCTGGACGGTGACCGGGTGAGCCTGCGAGCCGCGGACTCCGATGCCGTCGCCCGCCTCCTCCTCGACCACGGCGCTCACGATCTCGAGATCGCCGCTCCCACCCTCGAAACCGCCTTCACGGCGCTGACGGAGAACTGACATGCTCGTCTCACCCACCATGCTGCGCATCGAAGGCGTCCGCCAGCTGCGCAATCCCTACACGCTCGCGTTCACTCTGGCCATGCCGGTCGCGATGTACCTGCTGTTCGGTGCTGGCATGGGCTACGGCTCCCTGTCCGCCGGCAACGGCAACGTCTCCTTCTACGTGATGACGTCGATGGCCGCCTACGGCACCGCCGTGGCGATGAGTTCGCTCACCTCCCTCGCCGCGACCGAGGCGAAGCAGGGGTGGGGGCGCCAGCTGGCGATGACCCCGCTCACCACTGCCGGCTACGCGGTGACCAAGCTCCTCACCGCCGTCTCCTTCGCGACGCTGGCCCTGCTGGCGGTCTTCACCGCAGGCATGATGACGGGGGCTCAGGTCGAGGATGCCTGGCGCTGGGTCGCGACCGCCGGCATCATCCTCGGGATCGGCTTGATCTACGGACTGTTCGGCCTCGGTGTCGGGCTCTTCTTCAGCTCGGACTCCGCGGCGGCGCTCGCCTCCATCTCGATGACGTTCTTCGCGTTCTTCGGCAACGTCTTCATGCCGCTCGACGGCGTGATGCTCGACATCGCTCGGTTCACCCCGCTGTACGGTTTCGTCGCGCTGAGTCGCTGGCCGCTCACGGAGGGCGTGCTCACCACGGGGCAGACCGATGAACTGTGGATGCTGTTCCTCAACGTCGCCGTGTGGCTCGCGCTGTTCGTCCTGCTGGTGACGATGGGAATCAAGCGCTCGCGGGCGCGCCAGTAGCGGTGCGCACCGACAGTAGGTTGGACGGATGACGCAGCACACGAATCCGGATCGCCCGGAGTCACCGGGGCCCTCCCACGAAGCCGCGACCTTCGCGGCGGCGGGTGCGGCCCCGGCGGCCTGGTCGGCTCCCGGCGCACGCCGCGCCACCGGGAAGGACCCGTGGGCGCGGTTCGGCTGGCTGATGGCCGTGATCTGGCTCGTGTTCCTCGTGTACCCGGTCATAGCGCTGGTGCACTCCGAGGCGGCACCGGCCTGGGTCGTCGTCGGCTGGATCGCTCTGTTCGTCTTCGTCGTCCTCTACATCACCGGCTTCATCCACGGCATGCGCGGGGGCGGGGGACTGGGACGCCCACCGTCGAGGCGGCAGTGGGCCACCTTCGCCGCGCTGATCGGTTGCGCGCTGATCTCCGTCCCGGCTGAGGGTGGATCGGCCCTGAGCTTCCTGCCGTTCATCATGTCGTTCGCCTCCTATGGCCTGACCCGTGTCTGGCACTGGATCACGACGATCGGCGCCGTCGTGGTCACCGTGGCCTGCGTCTTCCTCATCCCCGGCGGCTTCACCTACCTCTCCGTGCTTGCCATCGTGGTCCTGCTCGGTGTCGTGAACACCGTGTCGACCTGGCTCATCATCCGTTCCGCGGAGGCGGAGCGACTGGGCCTCGAGTTGGCGACCAGCGAAGGACGCGAAGCCGTCGCCCGCGATGTGCACGACCTGATCGGCCATTCGCTGACGGTCGTCGGGCTCAAGGCGCAGCTGGTGCGGCGCCTGATGGACTCCGATCCGGAGCGGGCGAAGGTCGAGCTCGCCGACATCGAGCGACTCACTGCCGAGGCGATCGCGGGTGTGCGTTCGACGGTGGCGGGAGCGCGTGCGACGACGCTCGTGGAGCAGCTCGCGTCGTCGCAGGATTCCTTCCGCGCGGCCGACATCGAGGTGCGGGTCGACGGTGAGCCCGGCGCGCTGTCTCCCGCCCAGGCGCTCACCGCGAGTTGGATCCTGCGCGAGGCGACCACCAACACGCTCCGCCATTCGCGGGCGCGCACGGTGCTGGTACGACTCGCGCCCGGACGCATGATCGTGGAGGACGACGGGGTGGGCATCAGCGGGAGCGAAGGGAACGGCATCCACGGAATGCGCGAGCGCGCGGCGGCCGCGGGCGCAGGATTCGTCATCGGGCCGGCGGGTGCCTCCGGAGGCTCCGGCACACGGGTGGAGGTGACGTGGTGAGCACGTCGCAGGACGGCGGCACGATCCGTCTGCTGATCGCCGACGATCAGGCGCTGGTGCGCGGGGCGCTCGGAGCTCTGCTGGATCTGGAGCCCGACCTCGACGTGATCGGCATGGCCTCCGAGGGAGCAGACGCGGTGCGGCTCGCGACGGAGCTGCGACCGGATGTGTGCCTGATGGACATCCAGATGCCGGGGATGGACGGTGTGGAGGCGACGCGCCGCATCCGCGAGGCGAGTGCCGGGACGCGGGTGCTCGTCGTCACGACCTTCGCCCGACCGGGCTACCTGCGCTCGGCGTTGGACGCCGGGGCGAGCGGCTTCATCGTGAAGGACACGCCAGCAGAACAGCTCGCGGAGGCCGTGCGTCGGGTGCATGCCGGGCTTCGCGTGCTCGATCCCGTGCTCGCGGCGGACAGCCTGTTCGAGGGAGCCAACCCGCTGAGCGATCGGGAGCAGCAGGTGCTCCGCCTCGCGGCGGACGGACGCTCGGCGGCGGCGATCGCCGCCGAGGTGTTCCTCTCTGCGGGCACCGTGCGCAACCACCTGTCCGCGGCGATCGGGAAGACCGGGGCGGGCAACCGGGCCCAGGCGGTGCGGATCGCACTCGACAAAGGATGGATCTGACGAGCCGGACCCTGCTCTGCGGCGATGTCGGTGCCCGCGCGTACCGTGGATGCCGACGGGCGAAGGTGCCCGAGAGGAGGGTGTGATGGACTGGAAGATCGAACTCATCTTCGTGCCGGTGACCGATGTGGACCGGTCGAAGGCCTTCTACGAAAAGGTCGGCTTCCACGCCGACTGGGACCAGACTCCGGTCGAAGGACTCCGCTTCGTGCAGATGACGCCGCCCGGATCGGCGTGCTCGATCGCTTTCGGCACGGGATTGGGCATCGACCTCGAGCCCGGGAAGCAGAACACGATCCAGGTCGTGATCCCGGATGCGGACGAGGCTCTTGCTCACCTCAAGGGGCTCGGCGTCGAGGCGCGAGGGGTCGACGAACTCGCGTGGGGGCGTTTCGTGTCCTTCGACGATCCCGACGGCAACTCCTGGACGTTGCAGGAGCTGCCCGACTACGGCGCCTAGCGTTCCGCGACCACCAGAGCTCTCGGATCACTCGATGCGGGTGGCGCCTCCGGAGACGACGATGCCGCCCCACTCCGGGATCGTGACCAGGAGTTCGCTGGGGCGCCCGACGTGCGCGCCCTGGCGGATGCGTGTCGTGGACAGGGGGACGCCTCGGTGCCTCAGATAGGCTCCTGTCGCTGCGGCCGCGGAACCGGTAGCCGGATCCTCGGTGATGCGTCCGACCGGGAAGAGGTTCCTCGCCTCGATCTCGGCGGGGTCGTCGGCATGGAGCACCGTCACTGTCCCGAGCCAGCCCTGATCCCGCATGAGGGCAGCGACGTCGGCCGGGGCGAAGCGGAACTGATGGAACAGCTCCCGGTCCGCCAGGAAGACGATCGGATGCCAGTTGCCCGCGAACGCCTCCTGCACCGGGAATCGCGGATCCAGGTCGGAGGGGAGGAGCCCGAGCAGCGCCAGCAGCCGGTCGCGCACGCCCACTTCGAGATCACGCACCTCCGGCTCCACGCTCGTGAACGACACGGTGACGGTTCCGTTCGCATCCGTCTCCGAGTGCAGCGTCACCCTCCCCGCCGCGGTGTCGAAGACCACGGTTCCCGGCCCATCCCGTTCAGCGAGAGCAACCGCGGTCGCCACGGTCGCATGACCGCAGAAGGGCACCTCCGCAGCCGGGGACCAGTACCGCACCCGAACCCGAGGTGCGCCGTCGTGTGAGTCGGTGCCCACCAGGAACGCCGTCTCGGAGAACCCGACGTCCGCGGCGATCCGCTGCATCGTGTCGTCGTCGAGGGCAGATGCGTCGAGGACGACTCCGGCGGGGTTTCCGCCGCCGGGCGTGGCTGCGAAGGCGCTGTATCGCAGGACCTGCGTGTGATCGGGCATGGCGAGGAGCCTACTGGACCGCCGTGGTCAGGAGTTCACGCGGATGATCTCCTGCTGGTACGGGGCGATGACATCCCCGGAGATGCGCAGGTCGAGCAGCAGGAACCGACGCGACGAGGGGTCTTCGGCGGTCCATGCCCCGAGTCGATCGAGGTCGGCGAGGGTGCGCACGACGACACCTTCTGCGCCGACGGCGGCACCGAACGCGGCGAAGTCGACCTCCGGGATGCGCATCGGGGCCTCTGCCAGCCCCTTGAGGCCGTACAGGTTCACCTCGG
Organism: Microbacterium sp. IO18; assembly: GCF_049099505.1. Classification (NCBI taxonomy): domain Bacteria; kingdom Bacillati; phylum Actinomycetota; class Actinomycetes; order Micrococcales; family Microbacteriaceae; genus Microbacterium; species Microbacterium sp. IO18. The sequence continues at coordinate 1,246,915 of NZ_JBMJAF010000001.1, read as the reverse complement.
CACCGTACGCCGCGTCGTTCCACACGACGGCCATCCCCCGGCCGCCGGCTGCGCGGACCGCGGATTCCAGATCGGCGATCGCCATCAGTCCGCCGCCGTCCCCGGAGGTGAGGACGATGGTCGACTCGCGCCGTGCCAGTGCGGCACCGACGACGCTCGGCCAGCCCTGACCGATCGACTGGAATGCGGTGCCGACCATCATCATGCGATCGGGCGCGGCGACCGGCCAGTACATGTTCGCCCATCCGATGAAGTGCCCGCCGTCGGAGACCACGATCCGATCTTCGGGGAGCATCTCGGCGATGCGCCGCGCCGCGGAGCGCGGGTCGAGGCGCCCGTCGGGAGCGAGGTCGTCCCCGTCGTCATAGGCGCGGGCGGAGGCGACATCGACGCTCTCCCGCCAGGGGGCCGCGACCGTGATCGTGCCGATGCGGTCCACGAGTGCTTCGGCAGCGACTCGTGCGTCCGCGCGGACGAAGCCGCCGACGTGTGCGTGCGTCGCCGCAGGCGCGATGTCGATCTGGAACACCGTCGTGCCCGGCGCGAACAGCTCTCCGAATCGCATCGTGAACTGGTTCAGCGACGCGCCGAACACGACGGCGACGTCGGCAGTGTGAATCAGTTCCATCGCGCCGTCCGCACCGAAGCCGCCGGTCACACCCAGGTCGTACTGCGTCTCGGGGAACACTCCACGACCGAGGGCGGACGACGCGGTCAGCGCTCCGGTGGCCTCGGCGAGCTCGCCCAGGGCCGTGCTCGCGCCGGAGAGCCAGGCACCGCGGCCGGCGAGCAGGAACGGGCGTTCGGCACCGGCCAGGGCGGCGGCGATCTCGTCGAGCATCCCCTCGGCGAACGCCCCGCGCGGCGCGAGGGGTGCCGGAACGCGCGGCGACGGAGCAGCGGGCACCTCTCCGGCTTCGAGAGAGGCCACGTCATAGGGGATCGCCAGCACGACGGGAACCCGATACGTGAGGGCATGCTCGATCGCGATGACGGTGGTGGCCGCGGCGTCCGCACGACCGACGGTATACGTGCGCGCACCGACGGCCGACGCGAGCGCGATCTGATCGACGTCCCACGGACGGGGGCCCGAGGTGGGTTCATCGCCGACCACGAGCACGAGCGGCACGTGCGCCTGCACGGACTCGGCGAGGGCGGTGAGCGTGTTGGTGAAGCCGGCACCGTACGTCGAGGTGCCCGCGGCGATCCGCCCGGATGCGCGGAAGTGGGCATCGGCGGCGACCACGGCGCCCTGCTCGTGGCGGACGGCGGTGAACGTGGCCTCCGTCTGCTTCTCGAGCGCATCGAGGAAGTAGGCGTTGCCGTTTCCCATCACCCCGAAGACGGCGTCGATGTGCTGGGCGAGGGTGAGGGCGACGTGCGCGGACACGGTGGGCATGCGAAAGCCTTTCGAGACAGGGACGGAGGAACTGCGGGATCCGTATGTGTCTCGCCTCCGCGTCGTCGTGGAGTGCTTCGTGCCTCTTTTTCAGGCACCGGCGTGGCCGGACCCGCCCATTCTACCGGCGGAGGGGTGCCGGCCGATGCGGGAGAATGCTCAGATGACAGATGCATCGATCGAGCGCGAGACGCTCACCTGGGATGGCTTCGGAGCGGCGACGCGTGATCTGGCACGGGACATCCTCGCCAGCGGCTTCGAGCCGGAGGTGATCGTGGCCATCGCGCGAGGCGGTCTGCTTCCGGCCGGTGCCATCGCCTATGGTCTCGGCGCGAAGAACTGTGGTGCGATCAACGTCGAGTTCTACACCGGGATCGGCACCGTGCTCGATGCGCCCGAGGTGCTTCCGCCGGAGCTCGACATGGCGTACCTCGACGGACGCCGGGTGCTGCTCGTGGACGACGTCGCCGACTCCGGGCGTACGCTCGCGCTCGCCGTGCAACTGCTGAAGGACAAGGGTGCCGACGTGCGGTCCGTCACGATCTACACCAAGCCGTCGACCATCATCCAGCCTGACTTCGCCTGGAAGGACACCGACCTCTGGATCAACTTCCCGTGGTCTTTCCGCGGCACCGTGCGCGAAGAGGATCTCGGGCTGGCGCCCTCGGCCTGATCGCGCGTCACCCGCGCAGCAGCGCCCGAAGCGCCTGGATCGTGTCGGCTTCACTCGGCGACTTGTCGTCCCGGTACCCCTTGACCCGTGCGAAGCGCAGGGCGAGACCCCCCGGATAGCGCGGGGAGCGCTGCACGCCGTCGATCGCGATCTCCACGACGATCTCCGGGCGCAGGAACACGGTCGACGCCGTGCGGTGCGATTCATGCTCGGGGAAGTGCTCGGTCTGCCACTTCAGCAGCTCATCGGTGAGGCCCTTGAACGTCTTGCCGACCATGACGAACCCGCCGGGGTCGCCGAACTCGCCTTCCGGGTCGCGGGCGCCCAGGTGCAGGTTCGAGAGCCAACCGCGACGGCGGCCGGAACCCCACTCCGCGCCGAGGACCACCAGATCGAAGGTCAGCACGGGTTTGACCTTGACCCAGGACTTGCCTCGGCGACCGGCCGCGTAGGGGGCGTCGATCGCCTTGACCACGACTCCCTCATGGCCCGCGGCGAGGGCGTCGCGCGAGAGACGCTCGGCGGCCTCCGGATCGGCGGTGACGAGCCCGGGCATCCGCCAGTCGCCGGCCACGCGTTCCAGCTCGGCCAGCCGCACGGAGAGCGGCTCGTCGAGCAGGTCGCGCCCGTCCACGTGCAGCACGTCGAAGAACCACGGCCGCAGCACGAGGTCTCTCGACACCTCGGCCCCGAACCGCGACATCGTCTCTTGGAACGGGCGCGGCCCTCCGTCTTCGTCGAGCGAGAGCGTCTCGCCGTCGAGGATGACATCGTTCACCGGAAGCGCACGCACGATCTCGACGAGCTCCGGCACACGGTGCGTGATGTCGGCCAGACTCCGGGTGTAGACGCCGACGTCGTCTCCCTGACGGTGCACTTGGATGCGGGCGCCGTCGAGCTTGTACTCGACCGACGCCTCACCCGTGATCTCGAGCGCCGCAGTCGTCGTCGCCGCGGTCGCCGCGAGCATCGGGAGCACGGGGCGCCCAACCTGCAGTCCGACGGACTCGAGGTCTTCTGCGCTTCCCGTGAGGGCGATGCGGGCGGTCTCACCGAGGTCGCCCGACAACATCGCCGCGCGGCGCACGACGGCGGCCGGACGGTCGGAGGCCCGCGCGATCGCATCGAGGAGCACTCCCGACAGGGCCCCGGTGCGCAGCTCGCCGAGCATCGCGCGAACCAGGAAGTCCCACTCGGCGGCGGTGGCACGCGCAGCCAGATCGACGAGGATGCCGGTGCGGGCGGCGGCCGAACCGGAACCGGAGGTCGTGGCGAGCACGTCGAGCGCGGCATCGACGTCTCCGACGCTCAGCGAGGGATCGTCGGCATGCGTGATGTCGAGAGCCGTGAGTCCGCGCCATCCGACGCCGAGCCGGCCCTGCCGCGGCGAGGCGAGCAGCAGTCCCATCAGCGCGGGCAGCTCGGATGGATCCGCGCGCGCGAGCAGCTCGGCCAGGGCGTCGATCTTGGCGAGCCTCGACGACGTGGCCCCGACGCGATCGGCCGTGGTGACCAGCTCTGCGAGCATCATCTGGGCATTCTCGCACCGGCGTCCGACATCGGTGCCGGTCGGTCACGACGTTCCGAGTCCGCGCTGACCGGCGCGCTCAGTACCCGCGGAACTCCGGCTTCCGCTTCTCCTGGAAGGCGGCGAACCCTTCACGGTAGTCGGAGGTGTCGCAGAGGGCGGCCTGCGCGGCGTTCTCGATGCCCACCGCATCCCACAGCGTGAGCCGCTCGTCTCGGATGCGGGCGACCAGCTCCTTGCTCGCGAGGAAGGCTGCGGTGGCTCCGCGCGCGGCGGCGGCAGCGGCATCGGTCGTCGCCTGCACGACCTCGTCGTCGGGGAAGACGCGGGCGAAGAGGCCGGACGCCACGGCCTCGGCCCCGCTCATCAGGCGCCCCGTGTAGATCAGGTCGAGCGTCTTGTGCGCGCCGAGCCGGTCGAGGAAGAGTGCGTGGCCGCCGGAGTCGAGCGTCGCACCGAGCGCCGCGAACGGGGAGCCGACCTTCGCCGACTCGGCCACGTACACGACATCGGTCGCGATCAGGAGACCGAGCCCCACGCCGAGGCAGGCGCCGTGGGCGACCGCGAACGTCGGGGCGGGGAACCGGGACATGCGCTGCAGCAGCGGCGTCACGAGGCCGCCGAGGTAACCGAGCACATCGTCGTCCCGGGGGTCGACCCCGGAGATGTCACGGCCGGCGCAGAAGGCGCGCCCCTCTCCGCGGAGCACGAGCGCCCGCACCCCTGCGCCTTCCGCCTCGATGTATGCGGATTCCAGTTCGGAGAGGGCCCGCTCGTCGAGCGCATTCAGCTTCGACGGCGCGTTCAGCACGATCGTCGCGACGTCGTCGGCGATGGCGAGGTCGATCATGGGGGCCTCCGGGTCAGACGTCGTAGTCCACGACCACGCGGTCGCTGGTCGGATGGGACTGGCAGGTGAGCACGAATCCGCGCTCGAGTTCGTCGGGCTCCAAGGCGTAGTTCTCGGTCATGGTGACGCTGCCCTCGAGCACCCGGGCGCGGCAGGTCCCGCAGACGCCGCCCGCGCAGGCGAACGGGGCATCGGGGCGCACGCGCAACGCCGCGTTGAGCACCGACTCATGCGCATCCACCGGACTCTCCACCGTCGAGGAGACGCCGTCGAGGGTGACTTCGATGCGTACGGTCTTCTCACCGGCACGCACCTGCACTGGCCGGGCCGCACGTGCCGGTTCGTCACCGGTCGTGAACAGTTCGAACCGGATGTGGGAGCGATCGACTCCGACGTCGGCGAGCACCTCGCGACAGAGATCGACCAGGGCGAGCGGCCCGCACAGGAACCACTCGTCGACGGTCGAGGGCGGGATGAGCGTGCCGAGGATCGTGCGGAGCTTCTCTTCGTCGATCCGCCCGGAGAGCACCGGCGCCGCGCGCTGCTCACGGGACAGCACGTGGTGCAGTACGAGCCGGGTCGGGTAGCGGTCCTTGAGGTCGGCGAGGTCTTCCAAGAACATCACGTCGAGCGTCGCCCGGTTCGTGTACAGCAGGGTGAACCGCGACGAGTCGGACCGGTTCAGCACCGTGTGCGCGAGCGCCATCAGCGGTGTGATGCCGGAACCGGCGGCGATCCCCACCACGTGACGGTCATCGAGGTCGTCGAGCGCCGAGGTGAAGGTGCCCTGGGGGCTCATCACGTCGATCTCGAATCCGGCGTGCAGGCCGGTCTGGGCCCAGGTGGAGAAGAGCCCGCCCTCGTCACGCTTCACGGCGACGCTCAGCCGGGTGTCCTGTCCGTCGTCACGGTGCTCCGGGGCGCGGCACAGCGAGTAGGAGCGCCGCACCTCGGTGCCGTCGAGGGTCGTGCGCAGCGCCACGTACTGACCGGGAAGGTGGTCGTACTCGTCGGCGAGGGCCGCCGGCACGGTGAAGGTCACCTCGACCGAGTCGTCAGTGAGCGGACGCACGTCTTCGACGACGAGCGTGTGGAACCGGGCGCGCGTGCGGGGTGCGGCGGCGCGGGGCGCAGCTGCGCGCGGAACGGGCGGCGGAGCGGAGGTGAAGAGCGACATGTCAGTGCACCTTGAAATGGTCGAAGGGCTCGAGGCAGGCACGGCATTCGAACAGTGCCTTGCACGAGGTCGAGCCGAAATGCGAGACCTCACGGGTGTCGAGCGAGCCGCACCGGGGGCAGCGCACGCTCAGCGAGACGCGGATGGGACCGGTCGACACGGCGGCGCGGCCGGAGGGCGGCGCGATGCCGTATTCCGCGAGCTTGGTCTTGCCGGCATCCGTCATCCAGTCCGTCGTCCAGGCGGGGGAGAGGACCAGGCGCACCTCGACCTCCTCGAAGCCGGCCGCGGTGAGGGCGAGCACCACGTCGTCGCGGATCGTGTCCATCGCAGGGCACCCGCTGTAGGTCGGGGTGATGTCGACGTGGACCCGCGTGCCGTCGACCTCGACCGCACGGAGCACACCGAGGTCCTCGATCGTGAGGACGGGCACCTCGGGGTCGGGGACGGCGGCGGCGATGCGCCAGGCAGCCTGCGTCGGAGTGAGCGTCACCATGTCGCCCCCGGATGCCGTCGTGCGAGCACCTGCATCTCGGCGAGGATGTGACCGAGCGGGGTGGCGTGGGCGCCGTGCCTCCCGCCGGCCGAGGACGGCATGACGGCAGGGACCGACAGTTCCGCCTCGGCGAAGACGGTGTCGACCACGCCGTCGAAACCGGCACGGAGACTCGACGGACGCACGGCCGCAGCGCCGAGCCGGTCGATCAGGTCGTCGTCGCGGAACAGCTCGTCGACATACGGCCAGACATCCCCGAGTGCCCGGATGATCCTGGCGCGCGACTCCTCGGTGCCGCCGGCGAGGCGCAGGACCCACTGGACGGCGTGATCGCGATGGTAGTCGACCTCTTTGAGGGACTTCTCGGCGATCGCCGCGAAGGTCTCGTCGCTGCTGGCGCGCAGTGCGGAGTAGAGCTCGAACATGAAGGTGGCGACGACGAACTGCCGGGCGATCGTCTGGGCGAAGTCACCGTTGGGCTGCTGCACGATCCACGCACAGCGGAACTCGGGCTCATCGCGGAAGAAGGCGAGCTCGTCTTCGCTGCGGCCGTCGTACGACCCCGCGTAGTGAAGGAAAGACCGCGCGTGGCCGAGGAGGTCGAGGGCGATGTTGCCCAGCGCGACATCCTCCTCCAGCTCCGGCGCCCGGGAGATCCAGGCGCCGAGCTGCTGCGACAGGATGAGCGCGTCGTCGCCGAGGCGGAGCGCGTACTCGGCGATGTCGGCGGAGGCGGCGATCGCGCCTGTGCCGGAGAGCTCCTGCGAAAGGCGGAGCTCGTCGACCGAGACGTCGCCGTGGACGTCGATCTCCTCGTGCGCGGTTTCCGGGTGCGGGGCGCTCACAGGTGCGGCACTCCTTCGGAAGCCGTGTAGTACACGGCGTGCCGGTAGTTCTTGCCGGCCGGGCTCTCGAAGTAGGCGCCCTTGGCGTCGGGGTCGCTCGTGGTGATCGCCTCCGCCGGTGCGACCCAGATCGAGACGCCCTCCCCGCGGCGCGTGTACAGGTCACGCGCGTTGCGGATCGCCATCTCGGCATCCGGCGCATGGAGTGAGCCGACGTGCACGTGGCTCAGCCCGCGGTTCGCGCGGACGAACACCTCCCACAGCGGCCACGGCTCCCGCTCGTCCGCTCCCGGCGTCGCCATCATGCCACCGCCTTGGTCTTGAGAGCCTGCTTGCGTGCGTACTCCGCCGCGGCCTCACGGACCCATGCGCCCTCTTCGTGCGCGGTGCGCCGGCGCTCGAGGCGCTCGGCATTGCACGGGCCGTTGCCGCGCACGACCTCGAAGAACTCGTCCCAGTCGATCTCGCCGATCACGTACTGGCCGGTCTCCTCGTCGAAGCGCAGGTCGGGGTCGGGCAGGGTCACTCCGAGGATCTCGGCCTGAGGCACGAGCATCCCGACGAAGCGCTGGCGCAGCTCATCGTTCGAGAACCGCTTGATCTTCCACTTCATCGACTGGGCCGAGTTGGGGGACTGGTCGTCGGGCGGTCCGAACATCGCGAGACTCGGCCAGTACCACCGGTTCACGGCGTCCTGGGCCATCTCGCGCTGCTCCTCGGACCCCTGCATCAGGGTGAGCAGGATCTCGAAGCCCTGCCGCTGGTGGAAGGACTCCTCCTTGCACACGCGCACCATCGCACGGCCGTAGGGGCCGTAGGATGCGCGGCACAGTGGCACCTGGTTGCAGATCGCGGCACCGTCGACCAGCCAGCCGATCGCGCCCATGTCGGCCCAGGTCGGCGTGGGGTAGTTGAAGATCGAGGAGTACTTGGCCTTGCCGCTGATGAGCTGATCCATCATCTCGTCGCGGGTGGTGCCCAGGGTCTGGGCGGCGGAGTACAGGTAGAGACCGTGGCCGGCTTCGTCCTGGACCTTCGCCATCAGGATCGCCTTGCGCTTCAGACTCGGGGCGCGGGTGATCCAGTTGCCCTCGGGCTGCATCCCGATGATCTCGGAGTGCGCGTGCTGCGAGATCTGGCGGACGAGAGTCTTGCGGTAGGCGTCCGGCATCCAGTCGCGCGGTTCGATGCGCTGTTCGTTCGCGATGAGTTCGTCGAAAAGACGCTCCTCATCGGAGAGGTCGCCCACCAGGGACAGGTCTGCAGGACTGGTCATCGTCGACTCCTCAACATCCGGTCATCTTTACTGACCGATCGTTAGGTAATTCTGACACAGAGGAGCATCGGATTCAAGACGGTGCTCAGTGCGAGCGCGAGATCAACGTGAGCAGTGCGCGCCCGTACGCCTCGGCCGGATCCGGATGCTCGAACGAGAGCGCGGCGTCGGCGATCTCGATGTCGACGCGGAAAGCGTCGTCGAGGCGCACCAGCGCGCGGAACGTGCCACGCAGCAGCTCGCGCAGCTGGTCCTCCCTCGGCAGCCACACGGCGTCCGCGAGCGTTACCGCATCGAGCGCCCACTCCGTCGTGCCGTTGAACGCCAGATCCGTGCCACTCGGCGTCTGTCGGGCCTCGATCGTCATCTCGCTGACCGTGAAGACGTCGGCCTCGGCGTCGAGTTCGACCTCGTCCGGCAGGTCGAGTTGGAAGCGGTCACCCTCGGCGGGATGCCAGACGAGCCCGGCCTCTCGCAGGGCGACGGCGAGCTCGCGTGTGATCATCTCCCCACGCTAGACGACGGGACCGCCGACCGTGTCGGCGGCGTGGGGCAGAGTGGGGGATATGACCTCCTCCGTCTCCGCCGACACCCGCGAGGCCGCACTCGCCGCCCTGCGCGAACTCGTCGGCCGCCCCGACGCCGATTTCCACGACGGCCAGTACGAGGCGATCGAGGCCTTGGTCGAGGCGCGCCGTCGGGCGCTCGTGGTCCAGCGCACGGGGTGGGGGAAGTCGGCGGTGTACTTCGTCGCGACGCTTCTGCTGCGCAGGCAGGGGGCCGGACCGACGGTGCTCGTCTCGCCGCTGCTGGCACTCATGCGCGACCAGATCGCCGCCGCCGAACGGGCCGGCGTCCGGGCCGTCGCGATCAACTCCACGAACGCCCATGAATGGACCGATGTGCTCGCGCAGCTCGACCGCGACGAGGTCGACGTGCTGCTGGTCTCACCCGAGCGGCTCAACAATCCCGCGTTCCGCGAGCAGCAGCTCCCCGCGCTGGTGCGTCGCATCGGCATGCTCGTGGTCGACGAGGCGCACTGCATCAGCGACTGGGGGCACGACTTCCGTCCCGACTACCGACGCCTGCGTGACCTCATCGCGCAGATGCCCGCCGATGTGCCGGTGCTCGCGACCACCGCCACGGCGAACAGCCGCGTCGTCGCCGACGTCGCCGAGCAGCTCGGCGCCCTCCAGCCCTCGGGCGAAGCGGCCGCCGAACCGGTGCTCACGATCCGCGGACCGCTCGCGCGCACATCGCTGCGGTTGGGTGTGCTGCGCCTACGCGATTCGACGAGCCGCCTCGCCTGGCTGCTGAGCCACCTCGATGACCTCCCCGGCTCCGGCATCATCTACACGCTGACCGTCGCGGCCGCCGTCGACACCGCCCGCCTGCTGCGCGACCACGGTCACGACGTGCGCGCCTACACCGGGCAGACCGACACCGAGGAACGCGCCGAATCCGAAGGCCTGCTCAAGCGCAACGAGGTCAAGGCGCTGGTGGCCACGAGTGCACTGGGCATGGGGTTCGACAAGCCCGATCTGGGCTTCGTGCTGCACCTCGGTGCTCCGTCGTCACCCGTGGCGTACTACCAGCAGGTCGGCCGTGCCGGTCGTGCGAGTGAGAGCGCCGACGTGCTGCTGCTGCCCGGCGTCGAAGACCGCGACATCTGGCACTACTTCGCGACGGCGTCGATGCCCGACCGTGAGCGCGCGGAGCGGGTCATCGGCGCCCTCGGAGACACCCCGATCTCGACACCGGCGCTCGAGGCGATGGTCGACATCCGCCGCACGCCTCTCGAACTGCTGCTCAAGGTGCTCGACGTCGACGGAGCGGTCCGGCGCGTGCAGGGCGGGTGGGTGTCCACGGGCGAACCATGGAGCTATGACGCGGAGCGCTACGAACGGATCGCCGCCGAGCGTCTCGCCGAGCAGCAGCACATGATCGAGTACGAGCAGACCGACGGGTGCCGCATGGAGTTCCTGCAGCGGGCGCTGGACGATGACACGGCTGCGCCGTGCGGGCGGTGCGACAACTGTGCAGGCGGATGGTTCCCGAAGGAGGTCGGGGAGTCCGCGAGCTCGCAGGCCGCGGAGTCCCTCGACCGGGTGGGTGTCCCGATCGAGCCCCGTCGTGCCTGGCCGACTGGCGCCGACCGGCTCGAGGTGCCGGTCAAGGGGAGGATCCCCGCCGACGAGCAGGCGAGTGAGGGGCGGGCGCTGGCGCGCCTCACCGATCTGGGTTGGGGAGGGGCTCTGCGTGAGATCTTCGCCGCGGGCGCCCCCGACACCGAGGTCACTCCTCAGCTGCTCCAGGCGTGCATCCGTGTGCTCGCGGGGTGGGGGTGGGCCGAGCGGCCGGTCGCCGTCGTCGCTCTGCCATCGCGCTCGCACCCCGTGATGGTCGATTCACTCGCCCGCGGTCTCGCCCAGGTCGGGCGCCTGCCGTACCTCGGTGCGCTCGAGCCCCTCGGCGGCGGTCCCTCCGGCGGACCGGGCGGGAACAGTGTCTTCCGTCTCGCCGGACTCTGGGATCGCTTGAGCGCTCAGCACCTCGAGGTGCCGTCGGGGCCCGTGCTGGTCGTGGATGACCTGGTGGACAGCCGGTGGACGATGACGGTCGCGGCCCGCGTGCTCCGACAGGCCGGGGCGACCGAGGTGCTGCCCTTCGCGCTGGCGCTGCGCGGATGACGCGGGCCCGTCGGCGGCGGTCAGTCGTCGGCGGGCGCGACGCGCGGCGGCCAGGTGGTGGCACCGAGTTCGCGTGAGATGTTGCGGGCCGTCTCCCGGAGGGCGTTGAGGATCGCGTCCGAGGCCGGGGTCTGCGAGGTGGGCAGCACCACGGCGACGGCTGCGACGATGTCGTTCGAGGCATCGGCGACCGGTGCGGCGAGCGAGGATTCCCCGAGCACGGCTTCGTCGAACTCACCGGCGGTCCCGCGCTCGGCGATCGACGGCAGTTCCAGGGTCAACCGTGCGACATCGGTGATCGTGTCGCCGGTGAGGCTGCGCAGTGGCTGTTCGAAGACGCTCTGCTGGAAGCCCTGGTCGTAGGCGAGCAGGACCTTGCCCATCGCCGAGGCGTGCGCGGGAATCGCGACCCCGGTCTCCAGCATCTGCTGGCTGTCGTCGGGGCGCAGGTTGTGGTGGATCACGAGCACATCGGTGAAGTGCGGGGCACCCAGCCGCACCGAGAGGTTCGTGCGCCGTGCGAGTTCCTGCGTCCATCGCATCGCCCGCGCGCGCACATCGAGGGTGTCGAGGTACACGTTGCTCAGGCGCAGGAGCGTCGGCCCGAGCATGTAGCGCTGGCCCCCGCGTTCCTTCGCGACGAGCCCGTGCGCGCGCAACGACTTGACGATCCCGTGCACGGTCGACGGCGGCAGGCTGAGCGCTGCGGCGAGGTCGGTGATGCCGAGATGGCGTGCTCCTTGGAGCAGTTCGAGGATCTTCGCCGCGCGGTCGATCGCCTGGATCACGGGGAGCCCTCCTTCCGGTGCGTCGTCGAGCCGGTGTCAGTGGAGCCGGGCTTCACGAATGATCTTGACAACCCGGCTGGCTCCGAGCATATTCGACATTAACGAATTCCTTTCGGATTTTGCGAAAGAGACCACGAAGGATCAAAGGAGATCGAATGATGAAGAAGCTCATCAACGCCCCGCAAGATGTTCTCGTCGAATCTCTGAGAGGGGTCGCGCTCGCTCATCCCGAGCTCTCCGTCGACCTCGAGAACCACGTGATCACTCGCGCGACGCCGAAGGCACAGGGCAAGGTCGCGATCGTCTCCGGGGGCGGCTCCGGTCACGAGCCGCTGCACGGCGGCTTCGTCGGAACCGGGATGCTGGATGCCGCGGTCGCCGGAGAGGTGTTCACCTCCCCGACGCCGGACCGCGTGCAGGTGGCCACCAAGGCCGTGGATCGCGGGGCCGGTGTGCTCCACATCGTGAAGAACTACACGGGTGACGTGCTGAACTTCGAGATGGCCGCCGAGCTCGCCTCGATGGAGGGGATCGAGGTCGGCAGCATCACCGTGGACGACGACGTCGCGGTGCAGGACTCCCTGTACACGGCGGGGCGTCGCGGTGTCGGTCTGACCGTGCTGCTCGAGAAGCTCGTCGGAGCCGCTGCGGAGGAGGGCCGCGATCTCGCCGCCGTCGTCGCGCTGGCCGAGAAGATCAACGGGCAGGGCCGCTCGATGGGCATGGCGCTCACCAGCTGCACCGTGCCCGCGGCAGGGAAGCCCACCTTCGATCTGCCGGACGACCAGATGGAGATCGGCATCGGCATCCACGGCGAGCCGGGCCGTCACCGTGAACCGCTGGCTCCCGCGGCGGACATCGCGCGGCAGCTCGTCGAGCCGATCCTCGCCGACCTCGACGCCACCGGCCCCTCGATCGTGATGCTCAACGGCATGGGCGCGACACCCCTCATCGAGCTCTACCTGATGTACGGCGAGGTGGCGGCGATCCTCGAGAAGTCCGGGGTCCAGATCGCCAGGAACCTCGTGGGCAACTACATCACCTCGCTCGACATGGCGGGATGCTCGGTCACCGTGCTCAAGGCGGACGACGAGCTGCTGCGTCTGTGGGACGCGCCGGTCAACACCCCCGGTCTGCGGTGGGGCGCCTGATGGCTGCTGTCGACACCGCCGTCCTCGCCGACTGGGTCTCGCGGTTCGGCACGGCCGTCACCGAGAAGCGTGACTGGCTCACGGAACTCGACTCGGCCATCGGCGACGCCGATCACGGTGCGAACATGGCCCGAGGGATGAGTGCCGTCGGCGAGAAGCTCGCAGGGGGCGCACCCGGAACGATCGATGAGCTGCTGAAGACGGTCGGCATGACCCTGGTGAGTTCCGTCGGTGGGGCCAGTGGGCCGCTCTACGGCACCTTCTTCCTGCGGATGGGGATGACCGCGGGCGCGGTGTCCGAGCTCGACGGCCCTGCCCTCGCGACCGCGCTGCGTGCGGGGCTCGACGGCATCGTCGCGCGGGGCAAGGCCGAAGCGGGGGACAAGACGATGTTCGATGCGATGGCACCGGCCGTCGACGCGATGGACGCCGCGCTCGCCGAGGGCTCGACCGTCGCGGACGCCGTCACCGCCGCGGCCGATGCCGCAGAGAAGGGCCGAGACGCCACGTTGCCGCTGGTCGCACGCAAGGGACGGGCGAGTTATCTCGGCGAGCGCAGCGCCGGTCACCTCGACCCCGGGGCGGCGTCCACGGCGATCCTCTTCGACACGCTCGCCGCGGCGGTCGCGGGCAGCGCCTGATGATCGGTATCGTCGCCGTCTCCCACAGCGCACGGCTCGGGGAGGCGGCACTGGAGCTTGCCCTGCAGATGGTCCAGGGGCCCGCTGTGCGCGTGCGGGTGGCCGCGGGCGCTGGCTTGGACGGCGACGGCGTGCCGGTCCTCGGAACGGATGCCGTGGCGGTGGCCGCGGCGATCGACGAGCTGGCTGCGGACTGCGAGGGAGTCCTGGTCCTGATGGACCTCGGGTCGGCGGTGCTGAGTGCGGAACTCGCGCTCGAACTGCGCGCGAGCGACGTACCGGTCCGGCTCGCTCCCGCGCCGTTCGTGGAGGGGCTGCTCGCCGCCGTCGTCTCGGCCGCGGCGGGGAGCGACCTGGATGCGGTGGCTTCCGAGGCGACCTCCGCGCTCGGGGCGAAGACCGGGCAGCTCGGGGTCCCGGAAAACGCCGCGCCCGCACCCGATTCCGCGACGGATTCATCGGATGCTGCGTCGTCCTCCACGGTCGAGGACGCAGGCGAGGCGCTCGTTCGTCGTGTGCGGGTGCGCAATCCGCAAGGGCTCCACGCACGCCCCGCCGCCCTGATCGCCGAGGCGTCCGCAGGGGCGGAGGTGCGGCTGCGACGACTTCCCGACGGACCCGATGCGTCGGCGGCGAGCCTCTCGCGTCTCCTCATCCTCGGCGCGCGGCAGGGCGATGAGATCGAACTGACGGTGAGAGGGGCGCAGGCCGCCACCGTGGCGGAGCGGCTGTCCGCGCTGTTCGACGACGGGTTCGGCGAGGGAACCGACGCGGCAGCGCCCGCCCCCGCCCCGGCTGCCCCCACCGAAGGCTCCGCCGCTGTCGAGGACGCCCCGGTCACGATCGCCTCCGGTGCCGTGCTGCGCGGACGCGGGGTGAGCCCCGGTCGGGTCGCGGCCCCCGTCGTGCACCTCGCGCCGGCCGTCGCCGAACCCGATGCGGACACCGTCATCGCGGTGGAGGAGCGCGATGCCGAAGTGTCGGCGATCGAATGGGCGGCCGTGGCGGTGGCGGATCAGCTGCGGACGCGCACCGCGCAGGCCACGGGGGAGGCGCGGGCGATCCTCGATGCGTCGCGGCTGCTCGCCTCCGATCCCGAGCTGGTCTCCGAGGCGACCGCGCTGGTCCGCGCGAAGGGGCGCAGTGCCGCGCGCGCCGTGTGGGAGACCGGCCTGGCGCACGAGAAGGGCCTCACGGCACTGGGCGGTCGCATGGCGGAGCGCGCGGCGGACATCCGTGACGTGCGCGACAGGATCATCGCCGAGATCCTCCAAGTCGATATGCCGGGGGTGCCGGAGCGTGAGGAGCCGTTCGTGCTCGTCGCGACCGACCTGTCGCCTGCCGACACGGCGACGCTCGGCGAGGGGCGGTGCGTCGGCCTCGTGACAGAGCAGGGAGGTCCGACCTCCCATACGGCGATCATCGCTCGCTCGCTCGGGCTTCCCGCGGTGGTCGGTGTGGCCGGCGCCGTCGGCATTCCTGTCGGGGCGACGCTTCTCGTCGACGGCGGCCGCGGCACGGTCGAGGTCGACCCGCCGGAGTCACGGGTCGCGGAAGCTGCGGCAGCGGCGACCGCGGTGGATTTCGACGGGACCGGGCGTCTCGCAGACGGACACCGCGTCGCGCTGCTCGCGAACGTCGGAGGGGCCGCGGACGCCGTGAACGCGGCGGCAGCGCGCGCGGAGGGCGTGGGGCTGTTCCGGACGGAGTTCTGCTTCCTGGACAGGGCGGACGCCCCGTCGGTCGAGGAACAGACCGCCGCATACCGCGGCGTGCTCGCTGCCTTCCCCGGCCGCAAGGTGGTCGTTCGGACGCTGGATGCCGGAAGTGACAAGCCTCTCCCGTTCGCGAATGCGGATCACGAGGACAACCCGGCCCTGGGGGTCCGCGGTCTGAGGATCGCGCGTCGTCGTCCGCAGCTCCTCGACGATCAGTTGCGGGCGCTCGCCCGGGCCGCAGAAGCGGAGTCGGCGCAGGTCGACGTGATGGCTCCGATGGTCGCGACGGTCGAAGAAGCGCGGGAGTTCGCCGAGCGGGCTCGCGCTGCGGGGATCGAGCGCGTGGGCATCATGATCGAGACTCCCTCGGCCGCGCTGCTCGCCGCGGAGCTGTTCGAGGTGGTCGACTTCGTGAGTCTGGGAACGAACGACCTGGCCCAGTACACGCTCGCGGCCGACCGCCTCCTGAGTGATCTCGGCGACTTGAACGACCCGTGGCAGCCGGCCGTCCTGCGCCTGATCGGCATCGTCGGCGAGGCGGGGAGGGCGGCCGGGAAGTCCGTCGGAGTGTGCGGGGAAGCCGCGAGCGACCCCGCACTCGCCCCGGTTCTCGTGGGCCTGGGTGCGACCTCGCTGTCGATGACTCCGCGGTCGCTCGGCCGCGTCGCCGAGGCCCTCTCCGTGGTGAGCGAGGAGGACTGCCGCCGGGCTGCCGAAGCGGTGCTCGGCGCACGCACCGTCGACGAGGCGAGGGCGGTGGCGAGGACGGGGGAGACCCACGCCGAGCTTCTCTGACCCCGGATTCATGCCCGGCGGGGAATGTTCACCGTCTCATTCCGATATCGACATCCCGGGCGCTCGTCGCCGGTCGGCGGCCTCGCCCTAGGCTCGTCGGAAACAGGGTGTCGGATCGGACGCCGAAGAGGAGTCGGAGGGGACACATGTCGCAGAAGCTGTCGGTCGGAAAGAGCGTGATCGGTGCTCTGGCGGCGGGTGTCCTGGTGGCGCTCGCCGGCTGCGCGCCCACTCCGCAATCGACGCCGGAGCCCAGCACCGCTCCGGTCGCTCCGACACCCGATCCCTATGCGGGGCCGATCGCCTTCGTCGGAGACGAGCTGGACTGGTTCCTCCTGAGTGCCGACGAGATCGCGGCCATGCTCCCCGATGTCGGAGAGGTCAGCCCGGCGGTCTCCTCCCTGATCCAGGTCTCCGATGGAGGTGGCCCCGAGCCTGTTCCCGCGATCTGCAGCGCGCTCGCGGCCGAGACCTCGTTGGGGTCGATCGGTGCGCGCTCCGTCACCTGGACGACGGCGGAGGAGGGGAGTGACGGGTGGCTCCACGTGCTCCAGTTCGCCGACGAAGAGGCCGCGAAGGCCCGAATGGATCAGTATGTCGATGCGGCGGCGCAGTGCGTCGAATTCGAGTTCGGCGGACCGGCCACTTTCGCGTCTTCGACAGCAGAAGGCGACGGCGGCATCCGAGCCCTTGCCGGCTCGCTGATCATCACCTACTCGACCGGTGGTGGCCACAGCCTCTACAAGAGCTACGTCTCGGTCGGGAACGTGATCGTCGAGGTGTGGCAGCCGTTCACCGGCGAGCCGGCGTTCGACACCGAGGCCGCCGCCGCACTGTTGCGCGACCGGGCGGAAGAAGCGCGGCGGATGCTGATCGACGAGCTGACGGCGAACCCTCCTGCGCCCGTCGACACGCCCGCGGCAGCCGACCCGGCCGCGCCGTGGAGCGCCTGGGAGATCACTTCGGCGGGTGTCGGGCCGGTGCGGCTGGGCGTCGACCTCGACGAGGCGATCGCGGCGGTGCCCGGAGCCCGCATCCAGGAATCCGAGTGGGAAGGGGGACCGACGCGACTGATCGCCGCAGATGATTCCGCGTCGCTGCTGCTCGAAACGCAGGAAGGCGGGACGCTGGTCTCCGCCCTCACCGTGGGGATCGCGAACACCGTCGGCGATCGGGCGGATGACGCAGCGGCACTTCCTTCCGCGGAGGGTGTGAAGGTCGGGGATCCCGTCTCCGTCGCCGTCGCCGCATTCCCGGAAGGCACGGACCTTCGTATCGTCTCGTCGGGGGAGTACTTCTACGAGTGGTCGACCCGAGAGGGTGTGACGCTGCGCTTCCGTCTCGACCGTGACTCGGTCGGCGACGACGGCGCCGTGATCACCGGGATCACACTGGAGGATGCCACGTTGCGCACCGCACTGATCTTCGGCTGAGACGCTTCCGCCGATCGATCTTCGCGTCGGGCTTCATTACTAACCGATCGTTCAGTTAGTATGAGCCTGTCGGGGCACCGCTGCCGCGACACCACGCGACGAGGAGGTCGACGATGACGGAAGCGATGGCGCGCACCACGGATGCGGTGCGGGCGAACCGCGCGATGATGGAGCGCGATCAGGCCTCGGCCGCACTCGGACTCGTCGTCGAGCGCGACGACCCCGGTCACGCCGTGGTCTCGATGCGCGTGCGCGACGACATGACGAACGGGTTCCACATCACGCACGGGGGCTTCGTGTTCGCCTTGGCCGACACCGCGTTCGCGATCGCCTGCAACGAGGACGACCGGGTCACGGTCGCCGCGGGCGCCGACATCTCGTTCCTGAAGTCCACGGTCGCCGGGCAGACGCTGACCGCGACGGCCGTCCGCCGCACCCGCACCGGCCGCTCCGGCATCTACGACGTCACCGTGGTCGATGAGCTCGGCGACACGGTCGCGGAGTTCCGTGGCCGTTCGCGCACCACCAACCAGACCTTCTGACCCCCCGATCCGATGGAGTCTCCCGTGTCGATGACGACCGCCGCATCCACCCGCATCCACCCGCCCTCGGCCGACGAGCTCGACGCCGAGGAACGCATGAGTCGAGCGGAGATCGAGCACCTGCAGCTCACCCGCCTGCAGCAGACCGTGCGGCACGCCTACGCGAACGTGCCCCTGTACACGCGCAAGTTCGATGACGCCGGAGTACACCCCGACGACATCCGCACCCTCGCCGATGTCGAGCGGCTGCCGTTCACGACGAAGGACGATCTGCGCGAGACCTACCCGTTCGGCATGTTCGCCGTTCCGATGGAGGACGTCGCTCGCATCCACGCGTCCAGTGGCACCACGGGGCGTCCGACCGTCGTGGGCTACACCCGCGGCGACCTCGATCGCTGGGGATCGCTCGTCGCTCGGTCACTGCGCGCCAGCGGCATCCGCCGGGGGATGAAGGTGCACAACGCCTACGGCTACGGCCTCTTCACCGGTGGGCTCGGTGCGCACGCAGGAATCGAAGCGCTCGGAGCCACGGTCATCCCGATGTCCGGCGGCCAGACCGCGCGACAGGTGCAGCTCATCCGCGACTTCGAGCCGGACGCGATCCTCTGCACGCCGAGCTATCTCCTGACGATCGCGGACGCGATGGTCGCGCAGGGCATCGACCCGCGCTCGACCTCGCTCCGGGTCGCGGTGCTCGGAGCGGAGCCGTGGACGAACGAGATGCGGCAGGAGCTCGAACTGCGACTCGGCATCGACGCCCTCGACATCTACGGGCTCAGCGAGGTGATGGGACCGGGTGTGGGCAACGAGTGCCTCGAGACCAAGGACGGCCCGCACCTGTGGGAGGACCACTTCCTGCCGGAGGTCATCGACGCCGAGACCCGGGCCGCGCTCCCGGACGGCGAACTCGGAGAACTCGTGTTCACCTCCCTCACCAAGGAGGCCTTCCCGGTCATCCGCTACCGCACCCGCGATCTCACCCGGCTCCTGCGCGGGACCGCTCGGCCCGGCATGCGGCGCATGGAGAAGGTGACCGGGCGCAACGACGACATGATCATCCTGCGGGGCGTGAACCTCTTCCCGACGCAGATCGAGGAACTGGTGCTCGGCATCGAGCAGTTGACCCCGCACTTCATCCTGGAGCTCTCCAAGGAGGGCCGGATGGACACGATGACCGTGCGTATCGAGCGGCACCCCGACCTCTCGGTCGAGACCTGCACCAGCGCGGCGAAGGTGCTGGCGCAGCGGATCAAGGTGTTCGTCGGCTCCACGGTCGCCGTCCAGCTCGAGGAGCCGGGCACCCTGCCGCGGAGCGAGGGCAAGTACAAGCGGGTCTACGACCTGCGCTGACGCGGGGGGAGCGGTGGCCGAGCACGCCTCGCGGCCACCGCTCCCGCCGCACGGCACGATCGGATGCGAGACTGTGCATGATGTCAGAGATGCAGAGCACACGACGCGGCCGCCCGGGATACGACCAGCAGGGCATCCTCGCGGTCGCGGTCGCCGCTTTCAACGAGCACGGTTATGACGCCACGTCGATCGGCATGCTCGCCGAGCGGCTCGGACTGTCGAAGTCCGCGATCTACCACCACTTCGGGTCCAAGGACCAGATCCTCGACCTCGCTCTCGATGCGGCGCTCAGCGGACTCGAGGCCGTGGTGGACGACCCGCTTCCTGCCTCGGCGGTCGAGGCCAGCGCCGTGGCACGACTCGAGCATGTGCTCCGCGGCGCCGTGCACGTCCTGATCGCGCAGCTGCCGGCGGTCACGCTGCTGCTCCGGGTGCGCGGCAACACCGAGGTGGAGCGCCGAGCGCTGACCCGTCGTCGCGCTTTCGATCGTCGGATCACGGCGTTGGTGTCCGAGGCGCAGGCTGAGGGCGCGCTGCGCGCCGACATGGACGCCAGCGTCGTCGCCCGCCTGACCTTCGGCATGATCAACTCGATCGTCGAGTGGTACCGACCCGGGGGCAGGGAAGGCGCGGATCGGCTGGCGGACGACGTCGTGGCCATCGCGCTCGACGGACTGCGTCGTCGCTGACTCCCGCCACCCCGCCACCCCGCCACCCCGCCACCCGCGCCGCCCCGCCACCCCGCCGCCCCGTCCTGTCGTCGACGCCCCGTCCTGTCGTCGACGCCCCGCTGGGGCGACGCGGACTCGAGGGGGCGTCGACGACGGAAGGGGGCCTCGACGACGGAAGGGGGTCTCGACGACGGAAGCGGGAAGGGGGCCTCGACGACGGAAGGGGGCCTCGACGACGGAAGGGGGAAGGGGGCCTCGGGGCGGGAGAGGGTGTCGAGCGGACTCAGGCAGCCTCCGCCTGCTGCTTCGCGACGAGGGTGAGCACGTCGTAGGTGGCGACGATCTCATCACGCTGGTTCTTCAGCACCGAGTCCCAGCGCACCTCGCCGTACTCGTCGGTCTCGCGCGGGGTGATCTGCTTCGCGGTGAGCTCGACACGGATCTCGTCGCCGGGGGAGACGGGCGTCACGAAGCGCAGGTTCTCCAGCCCGGAGTTCGCGAGCACGGGGCCGGGTGCCGGATCGACGAAGAGCCCCGCCGCCCACGACACGAGCAGGTACCCGTGGGCGACACGACCGGGGAAGAACGGGTTCGCCGCCGCCGAGGTCTCGTCCATGTGCGCGTAGAAGGTGTCGCCCGTGAAAGCGGCGAACGTCTCGATGTCGTCGAGGGTCACGGTGCGGGAACCGCTCACGACCTGGTCCCCGATGCTGAGCTCGGCCAGGGACTTGCGGAACGGGTGGATACCGCCGCTCTCCTGGTACGGACGCGCGTCCGCCCCCTGGTGCCACACCCCGGTCAGGGCCGTCATCATGGTGGGAGAGCCCTGCACGGCGGTGCGCTGCATGTGATGGAGGACGGCGCGGATGCCCCCGAGCTCCTCGCCGCCGCCGGCCCGCCCCGGCCCTCCGTGGACGAGGTTCGGGAGCGGGGAGCCATGACCCGTCGAGCTTCGGGCGTCATCGCGGTCGAGGAACAGGACACGACCGTTGTAGGCGGCCATTCCGGTGGTCAGGGCGACAGCGACCTCGGGGTCGTGCGTCGCCACACTCGTCACCAGCGATCCGCCACCGCGGGCGACCAGAGCACTCGCTTCGTCGAGGGTGCGATAGCCGAGGATGCTCGAGACCGGGCCGAACGCTTCGATCTCGTTGACCGCCGCGCTCTCGGGATCGGCGAAGCGGAGCAGCATCGGCGCGACGAATGCGCCGTCCGGAGCTGGTCCCTCACTGCCGTCGTCGTGACGGACGTTCGGTGCGTCGGTCGATCCGACCACCAGCTCGCCGCCGCCCTCCTGCAGGCGCGACACCTGGCGCAGCACCTCGTCGCGCTGGGCGGTCGAGGCGAGCGGTCCCATCGTGACCCCCTCGGCGCGCGGGTCGCCGAGGACGACGCGCTCCGAAAGGCGGGCCTGCACGGCGCGGATGACGTCGTCGACAGCTTCGGCCGGCACGATCGCGCGTCGGATCGCGGTGCACTTCTGCCCGGCCTTCGTGGTCATCTCGGCCACGAGCTGTCGGACGTAGGCCTCGAACTCGGGGGTCCCGGAGACCGCGTCCGTCCCCAGGATCGAGGCGTTGATCGAGTCGGTCTCGCTCGTGAAGCGCACGCCGCCGGTCTGCACCGCATCGTGGGCGCGCAGCCGTTCGGCGGTCGATGCGGACCCGGTGAAGGCCACGAGGTCTCCCAGCCGGAGCGCCTCGAAGAGTCCGGGGACGCCGCCGGAGACGAGTTGCAGCGAGCCCTCGGGCAGGAGCTCCGATTCGACCATGATCCGCACCATGGCCTCTGCCAGATACCCGGTCGGGGTGGCCGGCTTCACCACCGTCGGCACGCCCGCGAGGAAGGCGGGGGCGAACTTCTCCAGCGCCCCCCAGACCGGGAAGTTGAACGCGTTGATCTGTACCGCGACACCGGGGAGTCGGGTGTAGATGTGCCGACCGAGGAAGGAGCCGTCCTTGGAGAGGTTCTCGATGCCGCCGTCGACATAGACCTTCGCGTTCGGGAGCTCCCGGCGTCCCTTGCTGGAGTACGCGAACAACACCCCGATCCCGCCGTCGATGTCGACCCACGAGTCCTGGCGGGTGGCGCCGGTGCGGCTCGAGATCTCGTACAGCTCCTCCTTGCGCGCGGTGAGGGCGAGGGCGAGCTGCTTGAGGAGCACGGCGCGCTGATGGAACGTGAGCTCACCGAGCGAGGCCTGTCCTGCCCGGCGGGCATAGGTGAGCGCGCCCTCGAGGTCGATGCCCTCCGTCGAGACGCGGGCGACGACCCGGCCGGTCGATGCATCGCGCACCTCGGCCGCGTCGGTATCGGTGCCGGGCGTCCACCAGGCTCCCTGCAGATAGCTGGGGAGGATCTCCGTCATGTCTGTTCCCTTCATCAGGCGTCCCATTCGTAGAAGCCGCGTCCACTCTTGCGGCCCAGGTGTCCTTCGGCGACGAGGCGTCGCAGCAGAGTCGGTGGCTCGAAGCGCTCGCCGAGGTGGGCGGCGAGGTACTCGGCGATGCCGAGTCGGACATCGAGCCCGACGATGTCGGTCAGGCGCAGCGGACCGACCGGATGCTTGTAGCCCAGAGTCATCGCGGCATCGATGTCCTCGGCGGAGGCGACCCCCTCTTCCAGCATCCGGATCGCCTCGAGTCCGATCGCGACGCCGAGTCTCGACGACGCGAAGCCGGGGGCATCGGTCACCACGATCGGGGTCTTGTCGAGGGCGTGAATCCAGCCGCGGGCGGAGTCCACCCGCGTGGGGGCGGTCGCCGCGCCGCGGACGATCTCGACCAGCGTCGAGGCCGGCACCGGATTGAAGAAGTGCATGCCGAGGAAGCGCTCGGGGCGGTCCAATGTCGCCGCGAGCTCGTCGATCGAGATCGACGAGGTGTTGGAGGCGAGTGCGGCCTCGGGGCTGATCGCGGCCTCGACGCGGGTGAGCGCGTCGATCTTGAGGGCGAGATCCTCGGGCACGGCTTCCACGACGAGGTCGCAGGGAGCGAACAGCGCGGTGTCCGTCCCGGTCTCGAAGCGTGCCCGGTAGGCATCGCTGGCCTCGTGCGCCGTGCCGCGGGAGATCGATGCATCCACGGACGCGAGCACGCGCGCGGCGGCGGCGTCGGCGGCGATCTCATCGCGCTCGATCACGGTGACCCGGGAGCCCGCGAGGAGGAACGCGTGGGCGATGCCGGCGCCCATGCGCCCACCGCCGAGCACTCCGACATGGGCGGGAGCGCTGCTGCTGCTCTGGGTCATCGGTCTCTCCGTTCCAGGAAGTCGGTCATCCGTCGGAACTTCTCCGGGCTCTCGAAGAGCTCGGCCTGCGCTTCCAGGTCGACGGCGGGGTGGCGGTCGCGGGGAGCGCGGAACACGCGCTTGGTCGCGATGGTCGCCGCAGGATCGTTGCGGCCGATCCGATCGGCGATCGCCTCGGCCGCGGTCAGCAGGTCGGCGCTCTCGTGGATCGCCGAGACGAGGCCGATGCGCAGGGCCTCCTCCGCCTTCACGGTGCGTCCGGTGAGGAGCAGCTCGATGGCCCTGGCCTCGCCGACGATCTCCTTCAACCGCCAGCTCGCGCCGGCCGCGGCGATGATGCCGAGACCCGTCTCCGGGTTGCCGATCGCGAGGGCGGGCGTCGCGATCCGGATGTCCGCGGCATAGGCGAGTTCGGCGCCGCCGCCCAGGGCGTAACCGTCGATCGCCGCGATGACCGGCATCGGCAGCTCGGCGATGCGCACGAAGGCGTTCGCGTTGATGCCGCGCAGCGCGTCGGCGGCCCGGCGCTCGCGCAGCTGGGCGATGTCGGCACCTGCGGCGAAGACGCCGTCGGCTCCGGTGAGGATCAGGGTCCGCGGCGTCTCCTCGAGCTCGGCGCAGAGGAGGTGCAGCGCATCGATGGTCGCCTGGTCGATCGCGTTCCGTTTATGCGGCCGATGCAGCGTGGCGATCACGCGGTCGGGGCGGCGTTCGATGAGCACGGGCGTCTCCGGGTTGATCTCGGCGTGCATCAGACCTTCTCCAGGATCACGGCAGCGCCCTGGCCGACGCCGACGCACATCGTCGCGAGTCCGTGCACAGAACCTTCGCGCTCCATGCGACCGAGCAGCGTGAGGAGCAGCCGTGAGCCGGACGAACCGAGCGGATGGCCGAGCGCGATGGCGCCCCCGTCGGCGTTGACCCGTTCCTCATCGAGGCCGAGCCGGCGGATGCACGCGACCGACTGCGTCGCGAACGCCTCATTGAGCTCGATCGAGCCGATGTCGTCGATCGACAGGCCGGCGCGGTGCAGCGCTTTCTGCGTCGCCGGGACCGGGCCCAGGCCCATGACCTCGGGGGCGAGGCCGGCGCTCGTGCCGACGACGATCCGGGCGCGCGGCACGAGGCCGTAGCGTTCGACCGCGGCGGCGCTCGCCACCACCACCGCTGAGGCGCCGTCGTTGAGCGCACTCGAGTTGCCGGCGGTCACGACCGTGCCTCCGGCGACGACGGGACGCAGCCGCGCGAGTGCGTCGAGGGTGGTCTCGGGGCGCGGGCCTTCGTCGACCAGCACCTCTGCGGTGCCGACCGGGACGCCGACGATCTCGGGGGCGAAGCGGCCCGCGGCGATCGCCGCGATGGCGCGCTGCTGGGAGCGCAGAGCGAAGGCATCCGCCTCGTCGCGGGTGATCCCGTCGACGCGGGCGACCTCTTCCGCGGTCTCGGGCATCGTGAAGGTCGCCTTGTCCCGAGCCTGGAGCCGGGGGTTCGGGAAGCGCCAGCCGATCGAGGTGTCGAAGGCGGCCCCGGGCTTGGCCCATGCCTTCTCCGGCTTGGCCTGCACCCAGGGTGCTCGCGTCATGGATTCGACGCCGCCCGCGACGATGATGTCGGCGTCACCGGCACGGATCGCCTGCGCGGCCATCGTGACGGCGGACATCCCCGAGGCGCACAGCCGGTTCACCGTGATGCCGGGGACCGTGTCGGGGAGTCCGGCGAGCAGCACCGCCATCCGCGCGACGTTGCGGTTGTCCTCACCGGCCTGGTTCGCCGCACCGAGGATCACCTCGTCGATCTCGATCGAGGTGGCGTCGATGCCCGCCCGACGCACGGCTTCCGCGACGACGATCGCAGCGAGGTCGTCGGGGCGGACGGAAGCGAGGGAGCCTCCGTATCGGCCGACGGGGGTGCGTGCACCTCCGACGAGGAATGCCTCGGTCATGCGGATCTCCTGACTGCGTCGTCTCGGTGCTGGCCGTGCCATACGATCGGCCAGTGAATTACTGACCGATCGTATGGTAATTATGGCACAGGCGCGGAGTCCGCCGCGATGCCGGCGGGCCGATCCGTGGTCAGACCGACAGATCGATGCCCTTGGTCTCCTTCACCAAGGACACCCCGATGAGCGAGATCACGGATGCCACGGCGATGTAGACGCCGATCGTCCATGCCGCCTGGAACTGGTTCAACAGGGCCTCGGCGATCATCGGCGCGAACGCCCCGCCGAGGATGGCGCCGAGCGCGTACCCGATCGAGACGCCCGAGTACCGCACGTTCGCCGGGAACATCTCGGCGTACAGCGCCGCCTGCGGGCCGTAGGAGAGGCCGAGCGCGAACGTCATCACGAAGAGCGCCACGAAGTACCAGAGGATGTTCGCGGTGTCGATCAGGAACCACATCGGGACCGCCCACAGAGCGAGCGCCACGTAGCCGATCTGGAAGGTGCGGATGCGACCGAGCCGATCGGAGAGGTGTCCGCCCCACAGGGTGAAGATGAGCCAGCCGAACGAGGCGAGTGTCGTCGCCAGCAGCACCGGAGGGCGGTCCATGCCGAGCGCCGTGACCGCGTAGGTGGCGAAGAACGCGATCAGCAGGTAGCCGGCGGCATTGTTCGCGATGAAGATGACGGCGGTCAGGATGACCTGCTTGGTGTTCTGGCGGAACAGGCGGCCGAGCGGCGCGGAGGCCTCCTTGCGGCGACGCACCAGGTCTTCGAAGATCGGGCTCTCATCGACCGCGCGGCGGATGACGTACCCGACTCCGATCAGCACGATCGACAGCAGGAACGGGATGCGCCAGCCCCACTCGAGGAACGCCTCGGGGGACATCGAGCTCGTGAGCACCCACAGCGTGAAGGTCGCGAGGATCATGCCGACCGGCACGCCGATCTGCGGGAAGGCGCCGAACAGCCCGCGACGCCCGCGCGGAGCGTGCTCGACGGCCATCAGGGCCGCGCCACCCCACTCGCCGCCCGCGGAGAAGCCCTGCAGGATGCGGAGCAGGATCAGCAGGATCGGTGCAGCGACGCCGATCGCCGCGTAGGTGGGGAGGACGCCGATCAGCGAGGTCGACAGTCCCATCATGATGAGGGTGAAGACGAGCATCTTCTTGCGGCCGAGCTTGTCACCGAGATGCCCCGCGACGATGGCGCCCAGGGGGCGGAAGAGGAAGGAGATGCCGATCGTGGCGAACGAGAGCACCTGTGCGAAGCCGGGGCTGGACTCCGCGATGGGGGCGAGGAAGAGGGGAGCGAGCACCAGCCCCGCGGCCTGCGCGTAGATGAAGAAGTCGTACCACTCGATCGACGTCCCGACGAGGGTGCCGGCGAGTACTCGCCGTTCTTCGGCGGGCATCCTGCTCTTCTGAGTGGGACCGGAAACTGCTGTCGTCATGCGAACTCCGTTGTTCTGCGATTCGGGTTCGACGGCCGGGTGCCGTCGAGCATTCATGACCGAATGGTCGGTCAGTTAATCGCCGAGCGTATCGCATCAGAGCCGCCGCCGTGTAGGGGAAGCGGTATTCGGGTCAGATCCTCCCGTAGGCGCGCAGCGGATGCTCGATGAGCTCGGTCACGCGGCGCAGGAACCCTGCGGCGTATCCGCCATCGCACACGCGGTGGTCGAACACGAGCGACAGCTGCGCGATGCGCCGGACGACGATCGCACCCTCCACGACCCACGGGCGCTCGATGATCCGGCCGATGCCGAGGATCGCGACGTCCGGGTGGTTGATGATCGCGGCCGAGCCGTCGACGCCGAGGCCGCCGTAGTTGTTGAGGGTGAAGGTCGAACCGCGCAGGCGCTCCGGCGGCATCGATCCGGCTCGCGCTGTGGCGGCGAGCTCTCGCAGAGCGGTGTCGAGCTGATCCACGGTCAGCGCGTGCGCCCGCGGGAGGACGGGCACCAGCAGGCCGCGCTCGGTGTCCGCCGCGATGCCGAGGTTCACGCCGTCGAACGAGATCACCTCCTCGCCGCTCTCGCTGAGCCGCGATGCCAGCACGGGGAAGTCTTCGAGCGCGAGCAGGACGAAGCGCGCGAGCAGGGCCGTCACCGACGGGGCTCTGCCTCCCTCCGGCGCCATCCGTGCACGGAGGTCCCACAGCTCCGTCGCATCGACATCGACCCAGACGGTCGCCTCGGGAATCTCGGACCGGCTGCGGGTGAGCGTGGCGCTGACGGCTCGACGAAGGGGCGACATCCGCTCGCGCGACACCACGCCCAGTCCGTCGACGGTCTCGTCGCTCCCGGTGGTCACGCGGTGATGTGCCGCGGCGCCGTCCACGGCGTTCTCGACCGCGGCCTGCAGCACGTCGGCGCGGGTGATCGCCCCGTCCGGACCGGTCGCGGTGATCGAGTGCACGTCGAGTCCCAGATCCCGGGCGAGTCGACGCACGAGCGGTGACCGGACCGCGACCGGGCGACGGTCGCGCGCAGACCCCGGCGTCGTGCGCTCGGGGGCGGGGGGAGCGGGCGGAGTGGGCGTGGCCGCGGCGGATGGACGGCGCCGCCCCTTCGCAGCGGGGGCCGTGGTGCCATAGCCGATCAGGACGTTGCCCGAGCCGGCGCGCTCCTCCTCCCGGTACGCCTCGTGCTCGCTCTCCGGCGGGGTGGTCTCCTGTTCCTCGGGGGCGGAGACGTCGCCGGCGTGCGGGGCGGCTGTCGGGTCGACGACCTCGAGCACCGGGGCGCCGACGTCGATCGTTTCGCCGACCGTGCCGTGCAGTGCGGTCACGACACCGGCGAACGGGGACGGCAACTCGACGACGCTCTTGGCCGTCTCCACCTCGGCGATGGGCTGGTCGGTGACGATCGTGTCGCCGACCGCGACGAGCCATTGCACGAGGCCCGCCTCGGTCAGTCCCTCGCCCAGGTCGGGCAGGCGGAACACGTGAGTGGCCTGCGCGGACGTCGTCGGGGTGCTCATGCCTCGTCCTCCCAGTGCAGCGTGTCGATCGCATCGAGCACGCGGTCAACGTCGGGCAGATACCAGTGCTCGAACTTCGGCGGCGCATAGGGGGTGTCGAAGCCGGTGACCCTGCGCACGGGGGCGGCGAGATACTCGAAGCAGCGCTCGAACACGCGCGCCTGGATCTCGGATGCGACGCTCACATAGCCCGGGGCTTCGGCGATGACCACGGCGCGGCCCGTCGACTTCACGGCCGCGGTGACGGTCGCGTCGTCGAAGGGGGAGAGCGAGCGGACGTCGACGACCTGCACACTGCGTCCTTCCGTGGCGGCGACGTCGGCGACCTCGAGCGCGAGGGGAACGGAGGAGCCGTAGGCGAGGAGTGTCACGTCCGTCCCGGCCCGGGCGACACGGGCGGTGCCGAGCTGGGTGGTCTGCGTGGTGTCGACCTCGCCCTTGGCCCAGTAGAGCTTCTTCGGTTCCAGGAAGATCACGGGGTCGGGCGAGGAGATGGCCGCGCGCAGCAACGAGTACGCGTCCTGCGGCGTCGAGGGACTGACGACCGTAAGGCCGGGGGTGTGCGCGTAGTACGCCTCGGAGGAGTCGCAGTGGTGCTCGACACCGCCGATGCCGCCGCCGAACGGAATGCGGATCACCAGCGGCATCCGCAGGCCACCGCGCGTGCGGTTCCCGAGCTTGGCGACGTGGCTGACGATCTGCTCGAACGCGGGGAGCGCGAACGCGTCGAACTGCAACTCGACGACGGGGCGCAGGCCGTTCATCGCCATGCCGACGGCGGTTCCCACGATGCCGGATTCGGCGAGCGGGGTGTCGAAGCAGCGATCCTCGCCGTAGCGGGCCGTGAGGCCGTCGGTGATGCGGAAGACACCGCCGAGCGCTCCCACGTCCTCGCCGAAGACCACCACGTCCGGATCGGACTCGATCGCATCGGCGAGAGCGCGGTTGAGGGCGGCAGCCATCGTCATGGTGGTCGTCGTCCCGACGTCGCTGTGCGTCGTGGTGTCGTCCTGCGCGATGGTCATCGGTGGCCTCCGTTCGTGGCGGTGCCCGCGTCGGCGAGCCGTGAGCGTTCGATCTCGTCGCGCAGCAGGTGCCACTGCTCGTCCAACTGCGGCGATCGGGTCGCGGTCACGTGGCGGAACAGGTCTTCGGGGTCGAGCTCGGCGTCGGTGTTCAGAGCGGCGCGCATGGCGGTCGCGATCTCCTCGGCGCCGGCGGCGAAGCGCTCCTCGGCGTCCGCGTCGAGAGCGCCCGTGGCGGTGAGGTGCGCGCGCAAGCGGGTGAGGGGATCGCGGGCGACCCAGGCCTGGACCTCGGCCCGCTCGCGGTAGCGGGTGTCGTCGTCGGCATTGGTGTGCGCCTGCATCCGGTACGTGTGGGCCTCGACCAGCGAGGGCCCTCCGCCGGTGCGGGCTCGCTCCACGGCCTCGCCGAGCACGGCCAGCACCGCGGCGACGTCGTTTCCGTCGACCCGCTGACCGGGCATCCCGTAGCCGATCGCCTTGTGCGCGAGGGAGGGGGCGGCGGTCTGCCGGGAGAGCGGGACGGAGATGGCGAACTCGTTGTTCTGCACGAAGAACACGACGGGGACGTGGAACACGGCCGCGAAGTTCATGGCTTCGTGGAAGTCGCCCTCGCTCGTGGCCCCGTCGCCGCAGAGGGCGAGCACCACGGTGTCCTCTCCCCGATGCTTCGCGGCCTGCGCGAAGCCGACCGCGTGCAGCAGCTGGGTCGCCAACGGGGTCGCCTGAGGGGCGACGCGGTGGGCGCTGACGTCGTACCCCGAGTGCCAGTCGCCCTTGAGGAGCACGAGCGCGTCAGCGGGTTCGACTCCGCGGGCGATGACGGCGACCGAATCGCGGTACGTCGGGAACAGCCAGTCCTCGGCTCCGAGGACCATCGCGGCTCCGACCTGGCACGCTTCCTGGCCTTGGGAAGAGGGGTAGACGGCGAGACGCCCCTGGCGCACGAGCGCGCCGGCCTGATCGTTGATCCGTCGTCCCTCGACGAGTCCGCGGTAGGCGGCCAGAAGGGTCTCGCCGTCGGGGAGCGGGTAGGGCGCGTCCGCGATGGGGGTGCCGTTCTCGTCGATCAGTTGCACCGCGGTGTCTCGCGGGAGCAGGTCGGTGTGCAGCATGCGTTCGCCCTCCTTGCCGAACTCGTTGGAGACAGCATGCCTCCGCGTGCGACAGTCATCCAAGATCATTCGCCGAATCCTGGATGAAAGCGCATCGAATAGGGCATTCTTGAACGAAGTGTCAGGATTCTCCCGCCGGCGGAAGGGGTCACATGATCGCGTTGGACGACACGGATCGAGCGATCCTCGAGGAACTGCGCCGCGATGCGCGCTCCTCGATGACGGCGATCGCGGACGCCGTGCACATCTCGCGCGCCGGCGCGCACGCGCGGATCAAACGGCTCACCGACGCGGGGGTGATCATCGGGTACTCGGTGCGCACCGATCCCGTCCTCCTCGGGCACCATGCGAGTGCGTACGTCACGCTCGCCATCGAGCAGGCCACCTGGCAGGCGGTGAGTGAGCGGCTGCGCGCGATCCCTGAGATCGAGCACATGGCGTTGGTCGGCGGCGACTTCGACGTGATCCTGCTCGTTCGGGCCAACGATGCCCGCGATCTGCGTCGCATCGTGCTGGAGGACATCCAGGCGATCCCGTCGATCCGTTCGACCAGGACCACACTGATCTTCGAGGACTACCCGCGGGCCTGAGCGTCTCACGCATGTCCGTGCCGCCCGGGTCCGGCCCGCCCGGGTCCGGCCCGCCCGGTCCGCCCCGCCCCGCCCGGTCCGCCCCGCTCGAAATGAAGGAGAACTCACGTTTCGAAGGACTGAATCCCGTGGATGCTCCTTCAAAGCGTGAGTTTTCCTTCAGGGTGTGAGTCCTCCTTCAAGGCGTGAGTTTTCCTTCAGGGTGTGAGTCCTCCTTCAAGACGTGAGTTTTCCTTCAGGGTGTGAGTCCTCCTTCAAGACGTGAGTTTTCCTTCAGGGTGTGAGTCCTCCTTCAAGACGTGAGTTTTCCTTCAGGGTGTGAGTCCTCCTTCAAGACGTGAGTTTTCCTTCAGGGTGTGAGTCCTCCTTCAAGACGTGAGTTTTCCTTCAGGGTGTGAGTCCTCCTTCGAGGCGTGAGTTTTCCTTCAGGGTGTGAGTTTTCCTTCAGGGTGTGAGTGCTCCTTCAGGGCGTGGGTTCTCCTTCGTGCGGGACAGGCGCGGGGCAGGCGCGGGGGCACGGCATCCTTCGCACTCGGACATCTGCGGCGCGCTCCGCGACAAGTGCCGGGAGGAACGCCGGTCGAGAATGAGAGGACGACCAGCTTCTCGACCGTCGCTGGCCCGCGTCACGCTCGAAGGAGAGTCCCCGATGTCCGATTCCGCCGCTTCCGCAGCCGCTGCGCTGCTCGACCGCATCCAGGCGCCGGAAGGCGCAGGCCGGGAGATCCCGGACGCCGCGACCCGGGAGGTCATCGGTCGTGCACCTGTCGCCACGGTCGACGACCTCGACGCAGCGATCGCCCGTGCGAAGGCGGCCCAGCCGGCGTGGGAGGCCCTCGGGCACGAGGAGCGCAGCGCGCTGCTCCTCGCCGCGGCCGACGCCATCGACGCGAATGCCGAGGGACTGGCGTACCTGCTCTCGCGCGAGCAGGGGAAGCCGCTGAACGGCCCGAACGCCCGCTTCGAGCTCGGAGCCTGCTCCGCCTGGCTGCGCACGAACGCCACGACGACGATCGAGCCGCAGATCCTGGTCGACGACGAGACGCTGCATGCCGAGCTCGTCTACAAGGCAGCCGGCGTCGTCGGTGCCATCGGCCCGTGGAACTGGCCGCTCATGATCACGGTCTGGCAGATCGGGCCCTCCCTGCGGATGGGCAACACCGTCGTCGCGAAGCCGAGCGAGTACACGCCGTTGAGCGTGCTCGCGATGATCGCGGTGATCAACGACGTGCTGCCCGCGGATGTCCTGATCGGCGTCTCCGGCGACCGTGAGGTCGGCGCCCGGCTCGCCTCGCACCCCGACATCGCCAAGATCATGTTCACCGGCTCGACCGCGACCGGGCGTCGCATCATCGAGAGTTCCGCCGGCAACCTGGCGCGCCTGACGCTCGAGCTCGGTGGCAACGACGCCGGCATCGTGCTCCCGGGCACCGACCCGGCAGCGATCGCGGAAGACCTCTTCTGGGGCGCGTTCATCAACACCGGGCAGACCTGCGCCGCGATGAAGCGCCTGTACGTGCACGACTCGGTCTACGACGAGGTCGTCGCCGCGCTCTCCGCCATCGCCGGATCGGTGCCGATGGGGAACGGGCTCGACGAGAACAACGTCCTGGGTCCGCTGCAGAACCGCGCCCAGTTCGACATCGTCAGCCGCTTGGTCGACGATGCGAAGAGCCGCGGCGCCCGCATCGTCACCGGTGGCGAGTCCGCCCCTGAGCTGGGTGAGCTCTTCTACCGGCCCACCATCGTCGCCGACATCGACAATGACGCGGCACTGGTGCAGGAGGAGCAGTTCGGTCCCGCGCTCCCGGTGATCCGCTACACCGACGTGGACGAGGCCTTCACCTGGGCGAATGCCCTGGACGCGGGGCTCGGCGCCTCCGTCTGGTCGAGCGACCCCGAGGCGGCACGGGAGGCGGCCTCGCGGATGCAGTCCGGCACGGTGTGGATCAACTCCCACGGCGGGCTGCACCCGATGGTGCCGTTTGGTGGAGTGAAGAGCTCGGGCTACGGGCTGGAGTTCGGGGTCGAGGGACTCAAGTCCGTCGCCGTGACCCAGGTCGTGTCGGGACCCGGCCGGAAGGGCTGACCCGTGCGCTCTGCCATCGTCGTCGGAGCAGGAACCTCGGGATCGATCGTCGCGCGTCGCCTCGTGGATGCCGGTGTCGCGGTGACCCTGGTCGAGGCCGGCGGATACGACACCAACCCGGCCATCCACGACCCCTCCCGGGCGGGCGAGCTCTGGCATTCCGCGGAGGACTGGGACTACTTCACCGTGCCGCAGGAGCACGCGGGCGGCCGTCGGTTGCACCTGCCTCGCGGCAAGGTCACCGGGGGATCGCACGCGTTGAACGCGATGATTTGGGTGCGTGGCGCGGCGTCCGACTACGACGCCTGGGAACGCGGAGGTGCGACCGGGTGGAGCTGGGCCGACGTCGAGCCCGTCTACGACGCGATCGAGAACGATCTGCTCCCGGTGACCGACGACTACGCGCTCTCGCCGATCCAGGCCTCGATCATCGATGCTGCGGTGCAGGAGGGGCTTCCGCGCAATCCGGACTACAACAGCGGCACGCTCGACGGGGTCTCGCAAGAGCAGGTGACCATGCACGACGGTCGCCGGGTGAACACCTGGACGGCCTACGCGCAGCCCATCGCCGACCGGCTGACGATCCTCACCGGACGCGAGGTGCACTCGGTGATCATCCGGGACGGAAAGGCGGTCGGCGTGCAGCTGGGGGAGGGGGAGGCGTCCGAGGAGGTCCTCGCCGACGAGGTGATCCTCGCAGCCGGCGCGATCGGCTCGCCCGTGATCCTGCTCCGTTCGGGAATCGGCCCCGCGGCCGACCTCACCGCGCTCGGCATTCCGGTCGTGCAGGACTCGCCCGGGGTCGGGCAGAACCTCCACGACCATCTGCTCTCACCGGTGATCTTCACGACGGGGCGTCCGGTCGGGCCTCCGCAGGCCGGGGTGTCGGTCACGCAGAGCCACCTCTTTTGGCGCAGCCGCGACGACCTCGCGGAGCCCGACACCCAGCCGATCCACTTCTCCGTTCCCATGTGGGGGGAACTCGAGCCGCGCGGCGACGACGGGTTCACCCTGATGGCCGGGCTGGTGACGCCGCACAGCCGCGGAGCCCTCCGCCTGTCCGGCCCGGGGCTCGCCGACCTTCCGGAGATCGACCTGGCGGCGCTCGAAGACGATCGCGATGTGGCCTCCCTCGCCGCGTCCGTGCGGCAGGCGCGTCGGATCGGAGCACGCCCGGCACTCGCCGAGGACTGGGGTGCGGTCGAGGCCTATCCCGGGCCCGAGGTGTCGGACTCCGGCGTCGAGGACTGGGTGCGACGCACCGCCATCACCTACCACCACCAGGTCGGCACGTGCCGCATGGGGACGGACCCGGAGGCTGTCGTCGATCCCCGGTTGCGCGTCCACGGTGTCGCGGGGCTGCGGGTGATCGATGCCTCGGTGATGCCGACCGTGCCCACCGGCAACACGAACGCCCCCGCCGCGATGATCGGCGAACGCGGCGCCCAGTTCTTCCTGGAGGGCTGAGTGTGATGTCGAGACCCCCGCTCGTCGTCGAGACCCCCGGTTGCGGTCGCCTGCAGCGCGGGGTGTCGACGATGAGCGGGGGCGTCGACCGCTCAGCTCGGGCGTGGAGGGGAAGGGCGGCGGAGCGTCGACAGCAGGGCGTCGAGTCCGTCGTTCAGCCGGCCGTCACCCGCCGAATCCGGCATCAGCACCGAGATCATCTGCCAGCCCGCGTTGCGCGAGGCGATCTCGTTGACCGCGGTCTCGATGTCGACGTCGTCGGCGAGCTCGCCGTCGTCCCGCGCCTCGACCAGGCACTGGCGGAACAGATCGCGCCAGTGCAGGTTGTTCACCCGGTGGATGCGGGTGACCTCGTCATCCTGCGACGCGTGGTCCCAGAAGGCGATCACCACCTTGGCGTACAGCGGTCCGTTCGGGCTGTAGGGGAGGATCTCGCGGCAGATCCGTTCGAGTGCCTCCAGCCCGCGCACGCCTTCGATGCGGGCGTGGATGCGGTCGTTCGCGAGCGTGTACAGGCGCAGGAATGCGGCGGTGAGGATGCTTCTCTTGTCGGGGAAGTATCGCGCGATCGCGCCGTGGGCGTAGCCCGCTTCCGTGGCGATCTCCCGCATCGTGAGGCTGTCGAACCCCACCCGGATGATCACCTGCGTCGCAGCGTCCGCGATGTGCGTGCGCCGCTCCTCATGGTCGACGATCTTCGGCATGCTGTTTCCCCCTCACCTCTCAAAATATCTGTTTGCTGTTTTTAGTCACCATCTGGTGACTAATGTAACCCGATCGTAATCAATCAAAAGCAAGGCACGAGTACGATCTTTAAAATCACCAACTGGTGACTAACTCGCAGAGGAGTTCTCATGAACGTCACACGTCTCGCACGTCGGGCATCCGGAGTCGCCGTGGCGGCCGGCGTGCTCGCCCTCGCCGCCTGCACGTCTGCACCCGCCTCCTCGCCATCGGGTGGCGGCGGTGAGCTGACGACGCTCACAGTGGCGACGATCGGCCTCGTCTCCGACGGCGCCCTGATCGTCGGTCAGGAGCAGGGGTTCTTCGAGGAGGAGGGGATCGCGCTCGAGACCTCGGTCGTGGCGAACCCGCCCGCCGGCCTCGCTGCAGCCCAGAGCGGACAGGTCGACGTGGCGTACGCGCCGAGCATCCCGCTGCTCAACGCCCTCTCCAGCGGCGTCCCGTTGAAGGTCATCGCCCCGGCCGACGGTTTCGTGGGCGGGGCCGCGGAGGGGGAGGACCCCGCCTCGATGGATGACACCGGACTGTATGCGTCCGCCGCGAGCGGCATCACCTCGGTCGCCGATCTGGAAGGGGCGACCATCGCGGTGCCCGCGCGCAAGGCGCAGCTCGAGGTCGTCATCTCCGACACGCTCGACCGGGAAGGCGTCGACCCCGCCTCCGTGGAGTGGGTCGTCCTGGACTTCACCTCCGCCGTGGCCGCGCTCCAGAGCGGCAACGTCGATGCAGCGGGTCTCGTCAGCCCGTTCACGGGCGAGGCGGACGCCGCCGGTGCCGTCTTCCTCGCCGCGCCGTCGGTCGGATTCTTCGAAGAAGGCGCCGTCGGGCTCTGGACGGCCGGCGACAGCACGATCGCCGCGAAGGCGGATGCGATCGCCGGGTTCCAGCGTGCCGTGGCGAAGAGCAACGCCTACGCGAACGAGCACCCGGAGGAAGCCATCCAGGCCGGCATCGATGCCACCGGCTCGACCCTGAGCGTCGACGACGTGAAGCTGCCCTTCTGGCCCGCGGAGGTCGCTCCGATTGACCTCGACCGGGTCAACGAGAAGCTCGTCGCCCTCGGGTACCTGCCTGCACCGGTCGACCTCGAGGGCGTCATCGTCGGAGTCGAGTGACCACCATGATCCGTTCCACGCTCCTTCCTCCGCTGATCGGGGCCGTCGGCGTTGTCTCGGCGCTGGCGCTCTGGGAGTGGTCGGCGACGACGGGGCCGCTCGCCGGGTCACCGCTCCCGGCGGCGACCGAGGCGATCGGCGAGGCTGTGCGCCTGCTCGGGACCCCGGCCACCTGGACGGCCGTCGGCGACACGCTGACGATGGCGTTGACCGGGCTCCTACTCGCCATCGTCATCGGCGTCGTGCTCGGGGTGGCCATCGGCACCTCACCGCTGGCGATGCACGCGACCCGCGTGCCGCTGGAGTTCCTCAAGCCCATCCCGCCGATCGTCATCCTGCCGATCGTGGTCCTCGTGCTCGGCCCCACACAGGCCATGGGGATCTTCCTGGTGTTCTTCGGCTGCTTCATCGCGATCGCCGTCCAGTCCTCCGCCGGCGTCTTCGACACGGACCCGGTCGCACGGGCGACGGGGCGGTCGTACGGCATGGGGCGCGCCGCGATCCTGGGGCGCATCGTGCTCCCCAGCGCACTGCCCTACATCGGAACCGCGATCCGCGTCGCCGCGCCGACCTCGCTCGTCGTGGCCGTCGTCGCCGGACTCCTCGGTGGCGGGCCCGGGCTCGGACAGAGCCTGCTGCTCTCTCAGATCTCCGGCAACCAGGCCCAGCTCTTCGCCTACGTGCTCATCCTGGGCACCCTGGGACTCCTCGTCCAGGGACTCAGTCAATGGGGCGAGCGGCGACTGCTGCACTGGCATCCGCAATACCGGAAGCAGGTCCTCTGATGACGCTCACCACCTCGATCCAGACCCCTGCACGTCTCGCGCGCCGTCGCGGGCAGGGCGCGCTTCCCCGCGGCGTCCTCGTCGGCGCCGAGATCGCGGTCCCGGTGCTGCTGCTGGCGCTGTGGTGGTTCGTCTCCGCCGCTTCCACCAACGCCTTCTTCCCGCCGCTCCAGGTGATCCTGCAGCGGCTGTGGCAGCTCGTGCAGACGCCCGCCTTCCTGGTGGACGTCGCCTCGTCGGCCGGGAATCTCGTGGTCTCCTTCCTGCTGGCGACCGTGATCGGCGTGCTGCTCGGCCTGGTGCTCGGACTGATCCGTCCGCTGAGCTGGTTGGTCGAGCCGACCATCCACTTCTTCCGTGCGATCCCGCCGGTGGCGCTCGTGCCGATCTTCGTATCGCTCATCGGGTTCGGCAACGAGACCCGGATCCTGTCGATCACCCTCGCCGCCGTCTTCCCCATCCTCATCTCGACGATCGACGGTGTGCGCGCCGGCGAGCCGACGCTCGGGATGGTGAGTCGCGTCTACCGACTGAGTGGACCGGAGCGGCTGTTCTCCGTGGTGCTGCCCTCTGCGGGCCCGCGCATCCTCTCCGGGATGCAGGTCAGTCTCATCACCGCGTTCGTGGTCATGATCGCCAGCGAGATGCTCGGGTCCTCCACCGGACTCGGTGCCGCGACCCTGCTCGCCCAGCAGTCCTTCGCGATCCCCGACATGTGGGCGGGCATCCTCGTCCTCGGGGTCATCGGCTACGCGGCCACCGCCGTGTTCACCCTCTTCCGGCGCCGCGTGCTGCGCTGGTACATCGCCTCCCAGCAACAGGAGAAGAACGCATGACCACCATCGAACAGGCCCCCGTCCGGCTCAGTGTGCGCGGGCTCGCGAAGTCCTATCCGACGAAGAACGGTCTCGTCCCCGTGATCGCCGACCTCACCTTCGATGTGCGCGTGGGCGAGGTGTGCTGCATCGTCGGGCCGTCCGGCATCGGCAAGACCACGTTGCTGAAGTGTCTCACCGGGTTGCAGAGCATCACGGCGGGCAGCGCGGCGATCGACGGGAACGTCATCGAGGGCCCGCCCGAGGAGATGGCGCTCGTGTTCCAGGAGTACACCCGGTCGCTGATGCCCTGGCTCACCGTCGAGAAGAACGTGCGGTTGCCGCTCAAGCACCTGCACCTGCCGGCCGCGGAACGCGAGGAGCGGGTCGCCTCCGCGCTCACCGCGGTCGGGCTCTCCGGGGCCGAGTCCAAGTTCCCGTGGCAGTTGTCCGGTGGCATGCAGCAGCGCGTCGCGATCGCGCGTGCCATCGCCTATCGGCCCGAGGTGCTCGTGATGGATGAGCCGTTCGCCTCGGTCGATGCGCAGACGCGGTTCGAGCTGGAGGACCTCTGCCTGCGCATCCGCGAGCAGTTCGGGATGACGATCGTGGTCGTCACACACGACATCGACGAGGCCGTCTACCTGTCGGACCGGGTCGCGGTGCTGGGGGAGCGCCCGGCGAAGGTGACCGAGATCGTCGAGATCGACTTCGGGGCCCCGCGCGACCAGCTGACGACGCGGGCGCTTCCGGCGTTCGCGGAGCTGCGCACGCAGATCTTCGGCCTGATCCGGAAGGCGGGCTAGATGTCGATGCCGACGGATGCGCGCGGCTATGAGAGCTTCGCGGGGCACGCGGCGGAATTCACCTCCGAGTCCGAGCCCTGGTGGCCGGAGCCGCAGCGGCCCGGGCCGAAGGCGCCCAACGTGATCGTGATGCTGATCGACGACCTCGGGTTCAGCGACCTCGGGCCGTTCGGGAGTGAGATCGAGACACCGCGCATCGACGGTCTCGCCGACGAGGGGTGGGTGTTCACGAACTACCGCACCGCGCCGATGTGCTCGCCGGCCCGGGCGGCACTGCTCACCGGGCTGAACCCGCATCGGGCCGGCTTCGGCTTCGTCGCGCACATCGACCCCGGCTATCCGGGATTCAGCTGCGAGCTCCCGGAGGACGCGCCGACACTGGCGGAGTCGCTGCGCGCCGGAGGGTACGCGACCTTCATGGTCGGGAAGTGGCACCTCACGCTCGAATCGCGCCTGCACGACGGTGCCGACCGGAGCACGTGGCCGCTGCAGCGCGGATTCGACCGGTATTTCGGGAGCATGGACGGCTTCACGTCGCTGCACCATCCGCATCGGCTGGTGCAGGACAACTCCGTCGTCGACCTCCGCGAGTACCCCGAGGGCTTCTTCCTCACGGACGAGTTGACCGACCGCGCCATCGGCATGATCGACGACCTGCGGGTGAACGATCCGGACAAGCCCTTCTTCCTGTACTACGCGCACACCTCCGTGCACGGGCCCATCCAGGCGAAGGACGCCGACATCGAGAAGTACCGCGGCCGCTACGAGGCCGGGTGGAACGCCCTGCGGGCCGAGCGGTTCGCCCGCCAGCGTGCGCGCGGCATCGTCCCGGATCACGCGGAGCTCCCCGGGGAGGCGATCGCCGACGGCGACCGGATCCCCGCGTGGGACGACCTCTCGGTCGAGGAGAGACGGTTGTTCGCCCGACACATGGAGGTGTACGCCGCGGCCGTGGACGAGATCGACCAGAGTGTGGGGCGACTGCTCGATCGACTCGACCGCAGCGGCGAGCGCGAGAACACCATCGTCGTGCTCGCCAGCGACAACGGAGGGACGGCCGAGGGGGGACCGACCGGAACCCGGAGCTACTTCGCCCAGTTCGGCGCGAACGGTGCGATGCCCGAGGGGTGGATCACCGACGTGCCGCGTCCACTGGAGGACCTCGGTGGTCCGCGCGTGTTCGGCCAGTACCCGACCGGATGGGCGCGGGTGTCCAACACGCCGTTCCGCTCGTTCAAGGCCACGACGTACGAGGGCGGCGTCCACGCCCCGCTGATCATCTCGTGGCCGGACGCCCCGATGGCGGGCGGTCTGCGCGACCAGTTCGTGTTCGTCTCGGACCTCGCACCGACGATCCTGGAACTGTGCGGCGTGCCGTCCCTGGACCAGCGGCGCGGCCGACCGGCACTCGAGATGGACGGCGGGAGCGTCGTCGACGTGCTCGCCCACCCCACCGCGCCGGGCCGGGAGGCTCAGTACTTCGAGTGCGTGGGACGACGGGCCCTCGTCGACGGGACGTGGAAGGCCCTCTCGACCGTGCCCCCGACGAAGGACGAGGGCCCCGCGGGCGGCGTCTGGGAACTCTACGACCTCGCGTCCGACCCGACCGAGACCGAGGACGTCTCCGCCGATCACCCCGAACGCGTCGCGGCGATGGCGGCACGCTGGCACGCGGAAGCCTGGCGCAACACCGTGTTCCCCCTCGATGACGACGGCGTGCTGTTCCGCCTGCGCCCCGACACCGAGGAACCGCTCTCCGCGGCGATAGACCTGGTGCCCTTCCGTCCTCCTCTGGAGCGCTTCCGTTCGGCGAAGCTCACGGTCCTCCGCTCCTTCGCGGTCGAGGTCGACCTCACGACCGAGGCCGACGCGGCAGGCGTGATCGTGGCCCACGGCGATCAGGGCGGCGGTTACCTGCTCGCCCTGGACCACGGGGCGCCTCTCATCGCCTACAACGCCTACGGCGCGATGCACCGTGCCCGCGGAGCGCAGCTGTCTCCGGGGGAGCACCGGATCGTGCTGCGCGTCGACGAGCACCCCGGACTGCGCTGGAGCCTGACGGTCGAGGTGGACGGCGACCGCGCGGCGGTGATCGACAGCGTGCCCATGCTCATCGGAATGTCACCGTTCACGGGCATCAGCGTGGGGTACGACTTCGGTGGCCCGGTCGATTGGGAGCTGCACGAGCAGCATCGCTCGTTCCCGTTCCGGGGCGGCGAGCTGCACCGCGTGCGCTACGTGCCCGGTGAGCGCTCGCCGCACGATCCGACCGTGCTGCGCGCCGTCGGACAGGCGGTTCTGGCGGTCGCCGACTGATCCGGTGAGCGGCTGAGGTCGGTGTCTGAGGGGTCGCCGACATCAGCCGCTCGCCCTGTCGATCCGTTGCGGTCAGACCGGGCTGTTCGCGCCCAGAGCGATCGCCACGAGAGCGAGGGCGACGACGCCGAACCCCGTGCCGAAAACCGTCAGGACGAGGAGCAGCCCGCCGCCCGGAGGGAGACCCGCTGCGGCGCCCGTCAACACGGCGGTGACCCGCCGTTGGCGGCGACGTGCGGCGAACCAGAGCAGGCATGCGGTCCCCAGCCCGATCGCGCCGGGAGCGAGCCCCCAGGTCCCGGCGCCGGCGGGGAGGACCAACGGCAGGATCCGCAGGGAGATCAGGGACCCGACGGCGATCGCGAGGGCCGTGCGGCGCCAGGCGAGCTCCGTGCGTTCGGGCTGCAACCCGGGATCGTACAGGCGGTCGGGCTCCGCGGCCGGACGTCTTCTCATGACCGGGGCTCTGTCAGCGCCACAGGATGCCGGCCAGCACGAGCAGTCCGACCAGGACGACGACCACGGCGAGGGCCACGGCGGAGAAAGCGCCCGGAAGTGGCCGCGACTGGCGCAGCGCCCGCTCCGCCCGCATCCACTCCCACCAGGCGAGCGGTGCGACCGCGGTCCCCGCGATCATGAGCAGCAGCGACGCGGCGAGCCGGAAACCGGGATGGAGGTCGAGGCCGAGGACCTCGAGCGCCACGCCACCGGCGATCAGGGCGAGTCCGGTCCGCGTCCACGCCAGGAACGTCCGTTCGTTGGCGAGCGAGAAGCGCGGATCGGGCTCCTCGCCGAGGGAGTAGACGGATGCCGGGAAACGCTTCATCGCCTCATCGTATCCGCGCGGCACCGCTCAGTCGCCGTGGACTCGACGGCCGGCGAACCAGGTCGACACGACCTCGGTGTGCACGATCTCGTCCGCCGGGCCGGCGATGGCGTCACGGGCGAGCACGACGAAGTCCGCGGACTTCCCGGGCGTCAGCGACCCGGTCTCGGCGTCGAGGCCCATCGCCGCGGCGGCGTTGATCGTGAAGACCTCCAGTGCCTCCTCGGCGGTGATGGCCTGTTCGGGCCATAAGGCGCCGGGGGCGCGCCCGAGCGGGTCCGCTCGCGTCACGAGACCCTGCAGGCCCTCCAGCGTGTTCGGCGACTCGCTCACGGGCCAGTCCGAACCGCCGGCGACCCGGGCACCCGCGTCGATC
The DNA here is from genome assembly GCF_049099505.1 of Microbacterium sp. IO18. Taxonomy (NCBI): domain Bacteria; kingdom Bacillati; phylum Actinomycetota; class Actinomycetes; order Micrococcales; family Microbacteriaceae; genus Microbacterium; species Microbacterium sp. IO18. The sequence continues at coordinate 1,204,651 of NZ_JBMJAF010000001.1, read as the reverse complement.
AGCGCCCGGTTCGGCTGGGAGTGCTCCGCGCGTTCGCCGAGCACCTCGGCCAAAGCCTGGGGGATGACGCCCGGATACCAGATGAACGGAGAGATGTCGGCCGAGACGTCGAGGGCCTCCAGTCGGGGGATGTCCGACTCCGCCAGGAACTGACCGTGCGCGATCTGAACAGGGGTGGTGAAGCCCTCGCGGCGCACCCGCTCCGTGGCGTCGAGCACGAGGCGCGCGGAGCCGTCCCCCGTGCAGTGCACCTTCGCCCCCAGGCCGCGCCGCGACACGGAGCGCAGCCACCCGGTGAGCTCGTCGAGGGTCATGGTGGTCTCGCCGTGGAAGTGCGCGCCGTGCGCGGCGTCGGCCAGATACGGCTCGAGGAACGACGCCGTGCGTGCCGGGGGGACTCCGTCGAGGAAGATCTTCACGAAGTCGGGACGGTGGTGCGCGGTGCGGAACTCCTCGCCGCGGTCGAGCAGCGGTTCGCCGATCGGGTCGAAGCCGAAGATCTCGTCGTTGATCAGCAGCGAGGACACGACCCAGGCGTCGAGCTCGTCGGCCCGGTCGAGGTCGGCCAGCGCGCCGAGGATCTCGACCGACACCCCCGCGTCTTGGAAGGCCGTGACGCCGAACGAGTTGAGGATCTCGATTCCGCGGCGTGATGCGGCGGCGTGCTGCGCAGGAGTGAGTCCGCCGCTGTGGTCGTAGGCCTCTTGCACGGGGATGCCCGCCGCTTCGAGGAGCACACCGGTCGGCGTGCCGTCATCCGGATCGAGAAGGGCGGTCCCGGACGGGGGGAGCCGGTCGGCGGTGATCCCGGCGAGCTCCAGTGCCCGGCTGTTCGCCCACCGGTTGTGACGCGAGTCCTCCATCAGCATGACGGGACGCCCGCCGCCCGCCTCGTCCAGGCGGAGTCGGCTCGCGGTGTCCGCGAGCGCGGGCAGCAGGGTGGTGGCCACGGCGCCACCCACGATCCATGCGTCCTCGGGGAGCTCGGCGGCCTTCTCCCGGACCCGGTCGAGGATCTCGTCCAGCGTCAGCGCGGGAGCCAGCGACAGCTCGAACAGCTCGGTCCGCCCCGCGAGGGCGTGGTGGTTGTGCACATCGACGAAACCGGGGTACACCGCTGCGTCGCCGACCTCGAGCGACTGCGTCCGGCGTCCGCGGAACGATTCGATGTCGGACCGGGATCCGACCGCGAGGATCCGCCCGTCGCGCACGGCGAAGGCCTCGACGATCGGGTTCGTCCGGTCCGCGGTGCGGATCACGGTGCCGGTGACGATGAGGTCGGCGACGTCGGTCATGTCAGCGGTCTCCGAACGTCGCGGGCTCGAGCTCGGGCGTGTGCATCGTGGTCGAGAGCAGACGTCCGTGTGCGCCGAAGGTGAAGTGCGTGGGGACCTCGCCGCTCTCGTCGAGGCCGAAGAGCACGCCGTGGGAGCGGATCGCGTTGACGTCGCGGTGGTCGGCGATCGTCACCGAGGCGCAGGGGATCACCTTCTCGCGCCAGGCGAACACGTAGATGCCGGGACGCACCTCCCAGACGCTGTTCTCGTCGGTGTCGGCCAGCCCGCGCTCGGGGCCGGCGAGGCACTGCCACGAGTACCACCGCGGCGAGAGGTACACGTGCTCGTACGCGTGCTCGGTGCTGTAGACCCACTCCACCCGGCGTCCGATGAGCGTCGTCGTGGGGGCGGGTTCGGTGCCGGTGACCTCGATCCCCTCGATCACGCCCGGCGCGAAGTGGTGCTGCACGCGCGTGCGTCCCTTCTCGGGAGCGGGGAGGATGTCGGAGATCACGGCCAGCGCGCGACCGTCGCGCAGGTCGAGGACCAGCGAGACCGCCTCGTTCGGCAGGTACCGGTGGTGGAACTGCACGAAGTAGAGGTCGCGATCGACCTCGAACGCCTCGTAGTCGTCGGTGTCGGTAGCCGCTTCCGTCGCATCGTCGGTCCCCGGCTGGTAGTCCCAGGTCACGGTGTCGTCGGCGAAGCGGTGCACGATCCGCGTGCCACGGCCGTCGACGACCGTGATCTCGCGGCCGCTCAGCGCGGTGCTGTGCGGAGCCTTGTTGGCGTCGAAGCCGGGGGCGAGGCCCTCGAGCGGCAGCCAGGTGGAGGTGTCGGCGGGGTTCAGCGTCGTCATGGTGTGGTTCGTTCCTTCGGTCGGTGCGGGGTGCGGGGTGCGGGGGAGCGGTCAGCGCGTGCTGAACCTCTCCAGGTCGGTGGCGAGGCCCTCGTACACGGCGGGCCGGGATCGCTTGAGATACGCGCCGTAGACGATGCCGCCGATCAGGGCGACCACCAGCAGCAGCGGCATCAGCCGAATGGCCAGTTCTTCGGAGCCCGCCACGATGTTGAAGTTCACGACGGCGAGGATCGAGATCGCGGCGATCCCGAGGAATCCGATGCCGGGGGCGATGAAGGTGCTCCACCAGCGCGGGTCACGGCGGCGGCGGAAGTACACGACGATCGAGATCGCCGCGAGGCCCTGCAGGATGAGCACGCTCAGGGTGCCGAAGCCCAGCATGGCGGGCACCAGGGTGAGGATCGGGTCCGCTCCGGCGATCGCGAAGATGATCGCGACGATGCCGGCGAACGAGGCCTGCACGATACCGGCGAGTTGCGGGGCGCCGTTCGCGCGGGTACGGGCCAGCGCCTGCGGCAGGATCTTCGCGCGCCCGAGGGAGTACAGGTATCGGGTCGCGGAGTTGTGGAAGGCGAGCATCGCCGCGAACAGGCTCACCAGCAGCAGGACCATCATCACGGTCGTGAGCGGACCGCCGAGATACTGCTGCGAGAGCGAGAAGATCAGGTCGCCGGTGGGCAGATGCTCGAGAGCGGTCGCTTGCGCCTGCGCGACGCCGGTCGCACTCACCACGGCCCACGTGGTGACACCGAGGATGACGCCGATCGCGATGATCGAGGTGTAGGTGGCCCGCGGGATCGTGCGCAGCGGCTGCTTCGCCTCTTCGCTGAACAGCGCCGTCGCCTCGAACCCGAGGAATCCGGTGGCCGCGAGCAGCAGGCCGATCGGCAGCGACCCGGAGAACACGGCTTCGGGGCTGAACGCCGCCACGTCGTAGCCGGTCTGCACGAGCACCGAGATGTCGAACACGACCAGCATCAGCACCTCCAGCACGAGGCACACGCCCAGCACCTTGGAGCTGAAGTCGACACCGATCCGAGCGAGCACGAAGCACACCACGATCGAGAGGAGGCCCCAGACCAGCCAGTTGACGTCGAGCCCGGTGAGGTCGCGGATGATCGTCTGCATGAAGAAGCCGCTCGTGCCGATCGTGCCGACGACGAAGAAGTTGTACCCGAGCGTCGCGATCAGCCCGGCGATCAGCCCTCCCGTGCGCCCGAGGCCCTTCACCACGAAGGCGTAGAAGCCCCCGGCGTTGACCAGCTGCTTCGACATCTGGGCGTAGCCGATCGCGAAGAGCAGCAGGATCGCCGCGACGAGGAAGAAGGACATCGGCGTGCCGCCGCCGTTGCCGAGGGCGATGGCCAGGGAAGCGACGACGACGATGCCCGTCAGGGGCGCGACCGCGGCGAGGACGAGGAAGACGATGCCGGCGACGCCGAGGGCGCCCGGACGGAGGGAGGTGTGGTTCTGCGTCGTCGTGGACGCAGATGTCGGTTCTGCCACGTCGGCTCCTTTGCTGGGTGACGGCCGTGCGGACACGGCATCGACGACGAGGGGAATCATCGATAGAGCGAGTCTGCTCGCGCCGTCGCCCCTGCGCTTGACCCTGAGCGAAAGACGGTGGTGTCACCGTGCACAGCCCGCGGACGGAGGTTCGCACGGCCGGAGAGGGAGAGCAGGATGACCGAGACGACACCGCCGTCCTCCCCCTGCACCACCGGGTGCCGGACGGCGCACGAAGGACGACATGGATCTGCAGCTGCACGGGACGACCGCCCTCATCACCGGGGCGGCCGGCGGTATCGGCCGCGCGACCGCGCTCGCGCTCGCCGCCGAAGGGGTCAGGGTCGCCCTCCTGGACCGCGACGAAGCCGCGCTCCAGGACGTGGCGGACGCCTGCCCGGATGCCGTGCTCCTCGTCGCGGATGTCACCGACGAGGTGCAGGTCGAACTCGCTGTGCGCACCGGCGTCGCCGCGCTGGGCCGACTCGACGCCGTCGTCTGCTGCGCCGGGGTGTCCGGTCCGGTGGGCTCGTCTCTCGAAGACACCGCGCTCGACGCCTGGAACCGGGTGCTCGCCGTCAACGTGACCGGGGCGTTCCTGGTGCTCAAGCACGCGCTGCCCGCGTTGCGCGAGGCGGAGGCCGCCGCGGTCGTGCTGCTCGCGAGTGATTCGGCGTTCGTCGCCTCACCCGGCATGGTGCCCTACTGCACGTCGAAGGCGGCCCTGCTGCAGTTCGGGCGTGCCCTCTCGGTCGACCTCGCCGACACGCGCATCCGGGTGAACGCGGTCGCTCCGTCGATCGTCGACACCCCGATGAGCCGGGGCGACCTCGGGGCCGACGCGTTCGACGAGCCGGACTTCCCGGTGCAGAGCGCGGCGGAGGTCGCCGCGCACGTGACCTACCTCGTGTCGCCGCGGGCCGGGGCCATCAACGGCACCAGCATCCTCAGTGACTTCGGGTACACCGCCCGATCCGGATTCCCCGCCTGACGCGACCGCATCGGGCACCCACCGCGCACGCGCGCCAACACACAGGAGCACACATGGGACTCGTGGTCGGATCGACCGTCTCCGGACGCGTCGTCGTCATCACCGGGGGCGGCACGGGCATCGGCGCCGCCATCGCCGAACGGTACGCGGCCGAGGGGGCGCACGTCGTGGTCGTCGGGCGTCGCCCGGAGCCGCTGCACGAGGTGGAGCGCGCGGTCGGTGCTCTGCCGATCATCGCCGATGCGGCGGACACCGCTTCGGCGAAGTCCGCCGTGGCCGAGGTGCTGGCGCGGTTCGGCCGCATCGACGTGCTGGTCGCGAACGCCGGTGGCCACGGCTTCTCTCCGGTGGGGGAGACCGACGACGAGAGCTGGGACGCGGCGATCCGCGCCAACCTCACGACGGCGTTCACGATGGCGAGGGAGGCGCTTCCCGCTCTGATCGAGGCGAAGGGGCAGATCGTGATCGTCTCGTCGCTCGCCGGGTTGTTCGCCGGGCCGTCGGTGGCCGGGTACACCGTCGGCAAGCACGCCCTGGTCGGCCTCACCCGCACGCTCGCGCGGGACTACGGTCGCCACGGTGTGCGTGTGAACGCGATCTGCCCCGGCTGGGTGCAGACGCCGATGGCCGACGAGGAGATGGACGAGTTCGCCTCGCACGCCGGGCTCGACTCCCGGGAGGAGGCCTACGCCAAGGTCACCGCCGATGTTCCGCTGCGCCGACCGGCGCGCCCCGCGGAGATCGCGTCGGTCGTGCGGTTCCTCGGCTCGGGCGAGTCGTCGTACATCACCGGTGCGGTGATCGTCGCCGACGGGGGGTCGCACGTGGTCGATGTGCCTACGATCGCCTTCGACCATGCCGGGATGTGACCCGGCGCGAGGTCAGCCGATGGTGAGGTCGAAGCCCTGGGCGGTCGGGACGATGCGCACCGCGGTGAGGTCGTCCACCCGGTAGGTGGGCTCGTGGGCGGCGGCGTGGCAGCCCACCCCGATCACCCGCATACCTGCGGCGAGACCGGCCTGGATCCCGGCGCCGGAGTCTTCGAAAACGACGCAGTCGGCGGGATCGACTCCCAGCAGCTCCGCCGCGCGGAGGAAGCCCTCGGGATCCGGCTTCGACGCCGTGACGTTCTCGGCGGTCACGGTGAGCTCGGGGATCGTGAGCCCGGCCTCTCCCATGCGCGCGGTCATCAGGGCCACGTTCGCGGAGGTGACGATCGCGTGCGGGTGGGGGCGCAGGGCCTCGAGCAGGGCGTCGGCGCCGGCGATCCGGATCACGCCGTCGACGTCGTCGGCCTCGGTGGCGAGCATCACGTCGTTCTCGCGGAGGTTGATCTCGTGGTCGCGCTCCGGCAGCAGGATCGCCATGCTCTGGTGACCCTGTCGGCCGTGGACCACGCTGAGCACGGTCTCCGGCGCGATCCCGTGCGGCTCGGCCCACGCGAGCCACAGCCGTTCCACCACCGCGGTCGAGTCGACGAGGGTGCCGTCCATGTCGAGGAGGGCGGCGCGGGCGGAGATCGTCTGGGTCACCTCTTCAGGCTAACGCCCGGAGGCCCCGCGAGTGCCGGGTCAGCCGCCGAGGTAGGCGCGGTGCAGCAGCTCCGGATCCGCCTGCAGGGCCTCGGAGGTCCCCTGGAACGAGACCCGGCCGCCGGCGACGACCACCGCTTCCTGCGCGAGGCCGAGCGCGAGCTGGGTGAACTGCTCGACCAGCAGCACGCCCACCCCGGAGTCCGCGATCGACTTCACGATCGGCATCAGCCGCATGAACACCACGGGCGCGAGGCCGAGAGACATCTCGTCGATCAACAGGATGCGCGGCTTCGCGGCGAAGGCGCGCGCGAGCACCACCATCTGCTGCTCGCCCCCGGAGAGCAGGGCGGTCGGCGCATCGATGCGCTTCTGGAGCTCGGGGAACGGCGTGAGCGCGGCGTCGAGTTCACCGGCGGTCCGTGCGGTGAGGGAGATGTTCTCGCGCACGGTCAGTGAGGGGAACACGGCGCGCCCCTGCTCGATGTGGACGATCCCACGGCGGGCTCGCGTGACGCGCGACAGCTTGTCGATCGGTTCGCCGTCGAGGGTCATCGTGCCTGCCGAGTGAGCGGTGACGCCCGACACCGACTCGATCAGGCTGGTCTTGCCCGCGCCGTTCGGACCCACGAGGGCCAGCACCTCGCCACCGGCGACCCGCAACGAGACGTCGGAGATCACGGGCCCGGCGCCGCGGCGGACGGTCACGGAGTCCAGGACGAGTTCGCTCATTTCAGCAGCTCCGTCTCTCCCATGTACGCCTTGACGACGTCGGGGTTCGCGAGGACCTCGGCCTGCGGTCCGCTCGCCAGCACGCGGCCGAAGTCGAGCACCGTGAGGGTGGGGCAGACGGAGCGGACGAGATCGAGATCGTGCTCGATGATGATCAGCGCCACACCGTAACGCGCCGGCAGTTCCCGCAACCGCGCCGCGAGCGCCAGATGCTCTTCGTGGGACAGGCCGGCAGCCGGCTCGTCGAGGATCAGCAGCCGGGGGCGGGAGACCACGTTCGCGGCGACCTCCACGAGCCTCCGCGTGCCGACGTCGACGCTCGACAGCCGCGCTCGCGCGGGAGGGCAGCCGAAGAACTCGAGCACCTCGTCGATGTCGGCGGCCGCGAGTCGGCGCCGGGCCACGAACCTCACGTACGCGCCGACCGTGAGCGAGGGAGGCACCCGGTCCTGCTGGAACGTCCGGCGCAGACCCAGGCGGGCGCGTCGGGTGGGGGACAGGCCGGCGAGGTCGCGGTCCCCGAGCAGAACGCGTCCGCCGTGCTTCGGGAGGAAACCGCTGATCGCATCGACGAAGGTCGACTTCCCCGCACCGTTGGGACCGATGAGTCCCATGATCGAGGCGGGCGGAACCTGGAAGGACACGTCGTCCAGGGCTTTGAGGGCACCGAACTGCACGGTCAGGCCCTCGACGGTCAGCACGGGTGCGCCGTCGAGCATCGCTTCGTCGACGGTCGCCGTGGTCGTGGTGGTGATCTCCGTGGCGTCCGGACCGGCATCCGGAGGAAGCGCCGACAGTGCGGCTGCGGCCGTCTTGCGGTCCGCGCGACGCCAGATCAGGTTGCGGATGCCCTGTCCGAGGTTCGTGCCGCTGGTGAGCGCCTGCACGCCGAGCACGCCGAAGACGACGAAGGCCCAGTCCTGGGGGACGCCCCAGCGCTTGAGGAGCTCGGGGACCAGCACCCAGAGGATCCCGCCGAAGATCGCCATGTCGATCAGATGGGCGCCGGACATGATCGCGAGCACGTAGAGCGCGAGCGACTGCAACGGGGTGAAGCTCGACGCGAACGGAAGCTGCACCTGGCCGGCGAGCAGCCCGCCTGAGATGCCGCCGAGCGCGGCCGAGACCGCGAAGGCGGTGAGCTTCGCGGTCCGCACGCTCTGCCCCGCTGCGGCCGTACCGCGCTCGGAGAATGCGACGGCCTTCCAGCTCGACCCCCAGCGGCCCCGCTGCAGGAAGAAGGCGCCGAGCGCGCAGACGGCGAGGACGATGATCGAGAGGAAGAAGAACTGCCGGTCGTTGGAGAACATCTCGGGGCGTTCGACCGCGATCCCGTCGGCCGAGCCGGGGAACTGGATCTGCACGAGGGTCACGCCGGCCGCCGCCGCGAAGCCCAGGGTGACGACGGCGAGGTTCACGCCGCGCAACCGCAGTGCCGGGAGGCCGACGAGGATGCCGACCAGTCCCGCCGCGATCCCCCCGAGGATGAGCCAGACGATGAACCCGCCCGGGGCCTGCATGACGTTCAGCAACGAGACGATCCAGGCTCCGACGGCGGCGAAGGTGAGCTGGCAGAGCGCGATCATCCCGGCCGAGCCGGTGACGATGCCGAGGCCGAGGATGGCGATCGCGGCGGTGACGGCACTGATCGCGAGGAAGACGAAGTACCCCGGCAGGGCGGCGCTGAGGATCGCGCCCACGCCGATGCCGGCGAGGGCGACCGCGAACGGCCAGGTGGTCCGGAACCAGGGACGGTCAGCGAGCGGCATCCCACACCTCCTTGCGCTGCGTCCAGAGCAACAGGACGACGATGAACAGGAACGGGAGGAAGTTGCGCACCAGCGCCACTTCGTCGATCTGGGCGACGAGGCCGCCCAAGACGCCCAGGACGATGCCGCCGACGACGGCGAGGTCGAGTCGGCGGAAGCCGCCGAGCAGGGCGGCCGCCGCTGCGGGGACGATGAGCATCGACAGGCTGGTCGCGTCGTTGGACTGCGAGGGGGCGACGATGATGATCGCGATCGCGCTGATGACGCCCGTGACGAACCAGACCGCGATCGACAACGGGCGTGAGCGGATGCCGAGGAGCTCGGCGGTGGTCGGGCGCTCCGAGAGCGCCCGCAGCTGGGTGCCGACCCTCGTGCGGCGCAGGACGATGTGGACGACGACGGCCGTGATGATCGCCATCGCCACGGTCGCGACCGTGACCTGGCTGATCACGACGCCGCCGAACGAGAAGGCCGGGCCCGCGATGATCGGCGTGAACGGCTGCGGCTTGTTCCCGAACAGGATGAACGACATCGAGATGAGCAGCAGGAGCGGGCTCACGGTCATCGCCGAGCGCGTGGTGGTCGACGCCTCGGAGAGCCAGGTGGCGGCGATGAAGCCGATCGCCGCGGCGAGGAGCCCGGCGACCAGGACACCGAGGACGGATCCCAGCCAGATCGGCAGACCGAGCTCGCGCACGAACCACACCGCCGTGAAGGCGCCGAACATCCCGGTCGCGGCTTGAGCGAAGTTCACCACCCGCACCAGGCGTGACATCAACGTCAGGCACACGCCGAGAACGGCATAGAGGCCGCCGGCGGCGAGACCGGCGATGGCGCCTTGCAGCATGAGGCGTCCTTTCTGTTCCGAGCGTGGGGGGGCCTGGGGGGGGGGAGGGGGGGGGGGGGGAGGAAGCGCAACAGGCGTGACATCAACGGCAGGCACACGCCGAGAAGGGCATAGAGGCCGCCGGCGCCGAGACCGGCGATGGCGCCTTGCAGCATGAGGCGTCCTTTCTGTTCCGAGGGGAGGGGGGCCTGCCGCCGGGAATGCGCCCGGCGGCAGGCGAGGGGTGGCTACTCGCCGATGCGGAGCCAGTCGTCGGCGACCTTCTCCCAGGCGTTGGTGCCGGACTCGAGGACGATGGGCCAGCCCGCGGTGTTCTGCGTGCCGAACGCGTAGGGCGTCCCGACCATCGGGTTCTCGATCGGCTCCATGCTCTTCAGGGCCTCGGAGACGGTCTCGCGGGTGATGTCGCCGTCCATGCCCTCGAGCACCTCGATGAAGTACTTCGCGGCGAGGTAGCCGCCCTGGCTGAACGAGGTGAGCGGGATGTCGTTGGCCTCCATCAGCTCGCGCCAGTCGGCGTTGATCTCGTCGTCGTCGGTGAACGGGTAGAACTCGGCCGGGACGTAGATGCCGGCGCCCGCGTTGTCGATCGCGTCGGCGAAGTTCTCGCTGTAGACGCTGGTGAGGTACAGCCAGGTCACGTCATCCCAGCCCTGGGCGTTCGCGGCCTTGACCTGGCCGATCGCGTCGGGCTCCACCGGGTTGATCGCCAGCGCCTTGCAGCCCTGGTCCCGCGCCTTGACGATGTAGGGCGTGTAGTCGGAAGCGCCGTACGGGACGGTGTCGTCGACGTACTTCGGCTCCTTGCCGGTGATCTCGGTCCACTTGTCGATCGCGGCCTGGTAGGTCGGACGGGTCGAGCCGGCGATCTCGAGCAGGATGCAGATGTCGTCCATGCCGAGCACCTCGGAGCCGTACTGCAGCGTGAGGGTCATGTCGTTGAACGGTCCGACGTTCGCCGGAGAGATGTTGTCACTGGCGAAGCAGCCCGTGTCCACCCCGATGCCGGGCATCGAGAGGATGCCCTCCTGCTCGTAGTACTTGGCGTTGATCTCGCACTCGATCAGGCTGGCGGAGCCGACGAGCGCGACCGCGCCGTCACTGCCGACCAGTTCCCGGGCGGAGGCCGTGGCCGTGGCCGGGTCGCCCTTGTCGTCCAGCATCTTGTAGTCGATCGTGCGTCCGTCGAGCCCGCCCGCGTCGTTGAACGCGTCGAACACGGCCGCAGCGGCCTGAGAGGCCTCCGGGAAGGTCGCCGGGCCACTGATGGTGTTGACGGAGCCGACGACGATCGGGTCGCCCCCGCCTCCGCCGGCGCCGCCGTCTCCACCGGCGCAGCCGGCGAGGATGAGGGCGGCCACGGCGAGGAGCGCCGCAGTGCCGGATGCTCGTGTATTCATGTGCTTCCTGCCTCTCGTGTTCAGGTGGTGCTGTGTCAGGTGGTGCTGTGTCAGGTGGTGCGGTGCGGGGATGGTGCGGTGTTCAGCTGCGCAGCGCGCGGTTGACGAGTTCCGTGTCGGTGAACTGCTCGAAGGCGACGACCTGGCCGTCGGAGACCCGCCACACGTGTGCGACACGCGCGGCGAAGAACCGCCCGGTCTGCCTGTATGTGCCGGAGTAGGTGCCGATGCCCACGACGACATCGCCGCCGTCGACGACCTCGTCGATCGCGACGGTGTAGTCGTCCCACTCCTCCTGGATGCGGCCGAACACGTTCCGGGCCACGGCATCGGGGCCGATGTAGGTGCCGGCGTACGGGAAGCCGGCGGCCTCCGTCCACTGGATGTCGGCGGCGAAAGGGGCCAGCATCCCGTCGAGGTCACCGCGGTCGTTGGCGGCGTAGTGCTCTCGGATCAGGTCTGCGTTGCTCATGGGGTCTCCTCGGATGCCGGAGGTCAGACGGGCTGTGCGTCGGGGTAGACGACGGAGCCCAGCGGATAGATGTGGCCGCCACCACGGGAGTGCTCGGCGTCGCCGTCCCCGTTGAGTCCGAGGAAGATCCCCGTGGTCATGAGCTGATAGCCGAGGTCGTGCAACCACACGCTGGCGACGGCGATGCGGAACTCGCGGAAGCAGAACAGGTACAGGCCGTCGGCGAACTTCCACACGGTCGACAGGTCCATGTCTCCGTGGCCCTGCTGCACGCCCTCCACGCACTGCCAGGCGTAGCGCTGGCTGGAGATGTACACGTGCTCGTACAGATGGTGCGGGCTGTAGCGGTAGAGGTTGCGCTTGCCGATGAGGTCGCGGCTCGGGCCGGGGGCCTCCCCGCTCACAGGAGCCCCGTCGATCGTCGCCGCCCAGAAATCCTGGCCGACCTGAGGCATCCCCTCGACGGGTTCGGCGGCGATCCGGGAGCGGATGACGGTGGCCCGGTTCGTGCCGGTCGCGAACACGACGGTGATCGCTTCACGGGGGCGGCTCTGCAGCGGGACGTTGACGAACACCACGTCCTCCCGCACCCGCACGGCATCGTATGGGTCGGTTCCGGATGCCTCGAGGCCGTTCCAGGAGACGGTGTCGTCGGCGAACCGCAGGGTCAGCGCCGATCCGTCGTCGAGCGTGAGGGCGAGGTCGGTTCCGGTGAGCGTCGTGTTCGGCAGCCGGAACGTGTCGATTCCCGCGGCGAACTCGTCATAGGTGCGCCACTGGTCGAGGGCGGGGTCGGCGGAGATGTCGGTCATCGGGGTCCTGACGTCGCACGCGGCGGGGCCGCATCGCCCCGGGCACCGCATCATCGCGGTGCGCTTGCCTCATGCTGTGTCCGCGCCCGTCATCCCCTCAAGGTCGCAGCCGCCATCGCGCGCCGAGAGTCAACCGGCGTGCCCTCCGGGGCAAGCGCGGTGCGGGATCGAAAACGTGCGCCACGGCGCTCGCCGAGGAGCGTTATCGATCCCGCAGCGGGGCCGGGGCTCAGTGGCCGGCGCGGTACTCGCTGGGGGAGACCCCGAAGGTCGACTTGAACGCACGGCTGAAGTGCGCGGCGTCGACGAAGCCCCACCGGGCGGCGATCGCTGCGACCGGACGGTCGGCGAGCATCGGGTCGAGCAGATCCCGGCGGCACTGTTCGAGGCGGCGGGTGCGGATCCAGGTCGAGACGGTGACTCCCTGCTCCTGGAAGAGCCCGTGCAGGTGGCGCGTGGAGATGAAGTGCGCGGCGGCGATCGATGCGGGGCCGAGGTCCGTCGAGGCCAGGTTGCGGTCGATGTGGGCGCGGATGCGCTGCACGAGGGCGCGATGCGGGTCGGCCGACACCTGGTCGAGTCCGAGTTCGCGGGTGAAGACGGTGGTCACGAGGTCGAGCCCGCTGTGCGCGAGGCGTGCGCCGGTCGTGCCGGCGAGCTGATCCAGGTTGCCGGCGAGTTGCGTGAGATACGGCACGACCATGCCGCCGAGGCCTTCGTGACCGGAGATCCGCACCGCGGTGAGCTGTCCGACCATGTCCGCGGGGAGGCTGATGAGATGCTTCGGGAACATCACGACCATGGTGCGGAAGTCCTCGTCGAACACCAGGGAGTACGGGCGGTCCGTGTCGTACACGGCGAGGTCGCCGGCCTGCAGCACGGCCTCGCGGTCGTCTTGGATCAGCAGACCGGTGCCGGCGAGCATCAGGCTGACCTTGAAGTACGAGCGGTCGCCACGGGCGATGAGCTCGGGGGTGCGCTCGACGATGTGCGAGGTCGCGCGCACGTCGCTCACGTGCACCTCGTCGACGGAGGCACCGCGGATCACCCCGCGGAAGTGGTCGGGGCCCTCGGTCGTGACCTGCAACGGGACGAACGACTCGGAGACGGCCGCGCGGAAGTCGCTGATGTTGCGCGCGACGAGCGTGGAAACCGATTCGGCGGTGGCGGCGGGTGCACCGTTCATTACTGATCACCTCGGGATGGTGGAACGACGACGTTGTATACGATCCGTTCCGCGATGGTATCACCGGCTCCGCCCGCGTGGGCGACTTCTAGGATGTGGACCGTGACCGAACGACCGATGAAGACGCTCGCCGACCGTGTGCTGCAGGTGCTGCGACAGGTCCGCGGGCCGGACGCCTCCGATGCGGTGTTCGAGGCCACGGCCCTCATCGTGGGCAGTGCCTTCCTCGTGATCGGTTTCCTGGTGGCACTGCCGGTGTTCTGGGGTCACGAGCTGGCGATCAGCGGTTCCGGCTCCATCGGCGTCTTCGCCGCCTTCGGGGGTGCGCTCGCCGCCGCGATCGCCTTCGCGCTCGGACGCCTCGCCGTCCGTCCGGAGGAGGTCGATCCCGGGGCTGCGCGCGACGGCTTCAGCGTTCCGGGTGATCGGCTGCGCTGGTACGACCTGGCCGCCATCGCCTTCGCGCACGCGGCGATCGCGTACCTGGGATGGCTCGGGGTCGCCGAGCTCCTCGAGCGGAGCTTCACGGACGCCCCGGTCTACGCGTTCCCCGGTGCCGTGCTGGTGGCCGTGGCGTTCGCGCTGACCGGATACGTCTCGTTCCTGAGCGCGGTCGCCCTCACGCCGATGGTGCTCTCCCTCGTGCTCGCGGTGTTCCTGGTCGTGGGGGCGTTCGCGAGCATGCTCGCCTCCAGCGATGTGCACTGGTGGCGCGACAACCTCTCGGCGCTGGGCATGAGCAGCAACAGCTCCTCGATCGCGTTCAACACCACGCTGGTCATCGCCGGGATCATGGTGACGACGATCTCCCGCTACGCGACGGCGGGTCTGCCCGCGGAGGATCCGGTGGATCGCCGCGGGCGGTTCATGGTGAGGGGAGGCCTGATCCTGCTCGGGATCCTGCTCGCCTGCGTCGGCCTCTTCCCCGTCGACGAGTTCTTCCTGCTGCACAACACCGTGGCGACCGGGATGTGCGTGGTGTTCGCGGTCATCGTGGTGGGTCTGCCCTGGTTCCTCCGCACGATCCCGCGGGTCTTCGTGGGTCTGGGGTGGGCCTACGTGCTCGTGATCATCCTGCTCGCCGCCTTCTTCGCCGTCGGCTATTACAACCTCACCGCCGTCGAGCTGATCGCGGCCGTGCTGATCTTCAGCTGGATCATCGTGTTCCTGCGCACCGCAGGCTCGATCGGAGCGCGCGCGACCACGTGAGCGGTCGGTCGTCCGGCCTCAGTCGCGGAGCGCGCGCGTCGCCTCGCGGGTGCGCTGCAGAGCGTCGACGGTCTCGGTGAACCGTCGCTTCGCCACACCGATGAACAGGCAGTCGACGAGGGCGAGCTGTGCGATCCTGCTGACCATCGCGCCGGCGCGGAAGGTCGATTCGCGCACCTCGGTGAACAGGGCGTGGTCGGCCGCACGCGCGAGGGGGGAGTCCTTCGCCGACGTCACCGCCACCGTGGCGGAGCCGTTGGCGCGGGCGGTCTCGAGGAAGCGGACGGTCTCGATCGTCGAGCCCGCGTGGGAGAACCCGATCGCGACGGTGGGCGCTGACTGCAGCACGCTGGCGGCGACCGCCTCGTGGGAGTCCGAGAGCACGTGCGCATTGCGTCCGACGCGCAGAAGCTTGTGTGCGAGGTCTTCGGCCACGAACTGGCTCGCCCCGATGCCGTAGAGCAGGATGCGGTCGGCGCTGTCGATCGCGTCGATCGCGGCTTCGAGCACGTCGAAGTCGAGCTTCGCGACGGTCTCCTCGATGGCCAGCAGTTCGAGTGCGGCGAGCTTCGACACCGCCTCCTGCAGGGTGTCCTCATCGGAGATCTCCGATCCGAAGGCACCGCGGGCGGAGAACTGGGCTGCTTCCTTGCCGAGCTCGGTCGCCAGCGCCATGCGCAGCGGGGCGTAGCCGCTGAATCCGATCGCCCGGCAGAACCGCACCACGGAGGCGACCGAGGTCCGGCACTCGTCCGCCAGTTCGTTGATGGTCTTGTCGATGACGATCGAGGGGTTCTCTCGGACCACCGCGGCGATGCGTGCGAGCGACGGCGGCAGGGTCGAGGCGGCGGCTTCGATCGTCGACTGGATGCTCAATCAGTCCTCCGGGGGTGTGGGATTCTCAGTATGTCGTGACGGGGCTCACGACAAGGATGGTAAATTCTTTTCAGAGAGTCTATGTCGCATGTAGTCTCTTTTCGTTACGTCCCGACCGAGTCCCGAGGAGAGCCGATGACCGCGCAGTCGACCGCATCCGTCGATCTCGGCAAGTCACGGTGCCGAGTCGTCATCCACGACGCTACGCGTATCGAGCGCTCGGGGACGGGAGCGCCCGGGCTCGCCGCGGCAGGCGGCGTCGATGCCGCCCTCGATGCGATCCTCCCGCTGCTCGCCGATGCACCGGTCCTCGACAGCATCGGGGTCGGTGCCGCCGGGGGCTGGCTCGCCCCGGAAGCCGCCCGTGAACTCGCGGGGCGCCTGGCCGCGGCGACCGCGGCGCGGGTCGCCGTCGCCTCCGATGTCGTCACCGCCCATGCCGGTGCCCTCGAGGGGGCGCCCGGTGTGCTCCTGATCGCCGGCACCGGTGCCGCGGCACTCGGGATCGACGCCGATGGCGTCAGACTCGTCGACGGCTGGGGTCCCGAGCTCGGAGATCTCGGCAGTGGATCGTGGCTCGGCCGCGAGGGGCTTCGCGCCGTGCTGCGTGCGGACGACGGACTCGGCCCGGCGACCGCGCTCACCGCCGCACTCGCGGATCCGGTCGGCGCTGCCTCCGACATCCAGGGCTGGCTCGCCCGGAGCGCGCCGCTGGCCCGCCATCTCGCCACGCTGGCGCCTCTCGTCCTCGACACGGCGGAAGCGGGCGACCCGGTCGCCTCGGGCATCGTGACCGAGGGGGTCCGGCTGCTCACCGCGACCGCGGTCGCCGCCTCAGCCGTGACCTGCGACGTGGTGGTGCACGGAGGGCTCGCCGAACACTCCTGGTTCCGCGCCGCCCTCGGATCCGCCCTCCTCGCCGCCGGTCGCCGTGTCGTACCCGCTGCGGGCGACGCCCTCGACGGCGCGCAGTTGCTCGCGCGTCGTGATGATCTCCCCCATGAAAGGTTCGTGCACCGTGCCGAATGACGCCCCCCGCCTCGCCGCTCTCCTCTCGGTGCTGGAGAACCTCGACACCGAGGCCTCCACGACCGAGCGCGGCGACCTGGACCTCCTCGGCACCGCCGAGCTCGTGCGGAGGATGAACGCCGAGGACCGCCGCGTACCCGAAGCCGTCGCCGAGCGCGCTGAGGAGATCGCCGCCGCCGTCGACGGCATCACCGCGCGGTTCCGGCGCGGGGGACGACTCATCTACATCGGAGCCGGGACCGCGGGGCGCATCGGCGTGCTCGACGCGAGCGAGTGCCCGCCCACGTTCGGCACGGATCCTTCGCTGGTCGTCGGCCTGATCGCCGGCGGGGAGACCGCGATCCGCTCGGCCGTCGAGAATGCCGAGGACGACGCCGACGCGGCGGGTGTCTCCCTGCGCGAGCTCGACCTGTCGGAGAGCGACACCGTCGTGGGCATCTCCGCCTCCGGACGCACGCCCTACGTCGTCGGGGGCCTGGAGTACGCCCGAAGTGTCGGGGCGCTCACGGTCGCGATCGCGTCCAACGCCGCATCCGAGATCGGTGCCGTCGCGGAGATCGCGATCGAGGTCGTCACCGGGCCCGAGTTCATCTCCGGCTCCACGCGCCTGAAGTCCGGGACCGCGCAGAAGCTCGTGGTCAACATGCTCACGACGCTCTCGATGATCAACCTCGGCAAGACCTACCGCGGCGTGATGGTCGACCTGCTCGCGACCAACGAGAAGCTGCGTGCGCGGTCGATCCGCACGGTCTCGCAGCTCGCCGGCGTCGGGATCGACGAAGCCGCCGCCGCTCTGGAGGGGGCGGACGGCTCCGTCAAGCTCGCCCTGTTGATGCTCGCCAGCGGTGCGTCGCCGCAGTCCGCGGCCTCGGCTCTCGAGGGTGCCGACGGCATCCTCCGCGACGCCATCGCCGCGCTCGCCTGACCTTCCCTCCGCTCGCTCCTGCGTCCGCTCTGGCCGCGAACTCGCACCTCTTGGTTCGCTCCGGTCGCGAATTCGCACCGGCCAGTCCGCTCCGGTCGCGAACTCGCATCGGCCCCTCCGCTCCGGTCGCGAATTCGCACGCTATTCGCTCGGATTCACGACCTTTATGCGACCGGAGCGGAGTAATTCGCGCTCAGTGCTCGCAGGTGCAGGTGCCTCCGCCGCAGCAGCTGCCGGATGAGACCGCGTGTGCCTGCGAGGATTCGGGCACATCCATCGCGGGGTTCTGGTCGAGGAAGCCGTTGGGCTTGAACCGGAACCCGGCGGTGTCGACGGGCATGATCGGCCAGTCCTCCGTGCGCGGGAAGTGCGTGAGGCCGAACGTGTGCCACAGCACCATGTCCTCGCCGTCGATCGATCGGTCGCCTGCCGTGTAGGCGGGGAGTCCGCCGCCGCCCTGGTGTGCGTTGGGATACCGCCCCGCAGGCCAGATCTGACCGTGTTCGTAGCGTGTCGCCCAGAGGTGCTTGGTGGCGAACGCGGCGCGCGCGGCGACCGAGGACTCCGGATCGGCCATGAGCAGCGCGGTGGGCTCGGGGACGAGGTGGTACGCGGTCGGTCGCCCGACGTGATTCATGCGGGACGTGCTCTGCACCTCCCAGACGCGCGCGACGGAGGAGTCTGCGTCACGCTGCGCGGCGGTCTCGGTCGTCAGCGGGGTCTCGGACCAGCTGAACGCGTTGCCGAACGGGTTGTCCGGCCCCATCGGCACGCGCTGTGCGTCCACCTCGACGAGCCGATTCCGGTCGCCGTCGATGGCGACGTCGAGTCGCGCGCAGAACAGGTGCTGGTGCACGGGCGCGAAGACGCCAGGGGCGAGTTCGGTCGCGTGGCGCTGTCGGACGCCGGGCTCGCCGCCGCCCACGAACACGATGCCGGTGGCCTTGGCGACGACCTCGATCGAACCGTCCAGGCCGAAGTACCAGTAGAAGCCGTAGTCGTAGTTGCCGATCGTGGAGAAGTACGAGACCACGAACCGGCGGGAGCGGCGCACGTCGGCGCGGCCCGCGAGGTCGGTGTGCTTCCAGAGGATCCCGTCGTCCTCCTCGTGCATGCAGACCACGTTCGGGATGCGCACCGGGTTGCCGTGGTCGTCGGCCACGTAGCCGTCGAGGTAGCGGATCACGCCCAGGCAGTCGCAGCCGAGTTCGAGGTGGTTGGCGTTCTTGCCGAGGAGATATTCGCCGGCATCGAAATAGCTGATCCAGAAGCGGCCGGGGGCGGTGTCGCCGTAGGGGACCACCATCTCGGGAACGCTGGCGCGGCTGAGCACGGAGCGGTCCTGGAAGGTGACGTCGTGCAGCACGAGGCCTTCGCGGGCGTTGAAGTCGACACGCATCGACCAGCCCTCCCACTCGACGAGCGAGCCGGTGACGGCGAAGCTCGGTCCCTCGGGCTGCGTGATCTCGATGGGCTTGAGCGAGGTGCGCGCCTTGCCCTGCACCTCGGGGTAGTAGTTGCCGTGGCCGGCGGGCACGGGCACGTCGCCGTGGTCCTCGACGCGGATGACGCTGTTCGAGGTGAGGTCGATGTGCACGACGAGTCCTTCGACGGGGTGCGCCCACGGGGAGTCCTGCTCGTCGTACTTGAGGAACGTCAGGGAGCGGATCACGCGGCGACCGACTTCATCGGCACGACCGGTGTAGCCCGGGGCGAGCGGTCCGCAGAACGCGAGGTCCATGTGGTCGGCGAGGCCGCGGCGCGTCATGGCCGCCTGCCACTCGGGGGAGGCCTTCGCGATCGCCTCGGCGCGTTCGTACTCCTCGAACAGGTACTGCGGCTGGCCGTAGGGCGGGGCGTCATTCGGCACGCGTTCGGTGCGCAGGACCTCGCCGCGGGTGATCGACACGATGGCTTCGGTCGCGACGCCGGTCGCCGTGTCGAGCAGTGTCACGTCGACGCGGCGGTCGATGGGGGAGCCGGGAGTCCAGGCGGCGAACTCCTGCTTCGTGGGCTCATCGGGCAGCAGCATCGGCACGCGGGTGGTCTCGGTCAGGAGTCCGGCCGCGTCGAGGATGGCTCGGGCGGCGGCGATCTCCTCGCTCGAGAGCGGATCGTGCGGGTGCGGGGCCGCGATCTTGTCGACGGAGACGGGCTGCGGTGCGTGGTGGGACATCATCGACCTCACTATTTTCGAGCAGGTGCTCAATAAACGGGTTGCGATGATGATACGACGGCTCGCCGCAGGTCCACAAGCGCCGTTTTCGCGGGGCTCAGGCGCGCCAGGGGGCGAGGATGCTGTCCAGGACGGCGAGATGCGCCGCCGCGGGCTGAGGTTCGGTGACCTCGACGATCTGCTGTCCGTACGTGATCGAGCGCAGCAAGGCCATCACGGCGTCGGCGGGGGTGTCGGCGCGCAGCTCTCCGTCGTCCACGGCCTCGGCCAGGGCGAGACGGATGCTGTCCTGCCAGGTCGCGAGGGTCGGGGCGCCCGCGTCGGGAGTCGGCGCGAGGGCGGCCAGGCGCCCCCAGAAGCCGACGACCACATGCGCTTCCGTGCGGGTGTCGTCATCGATCGGAAGGACCTCGCGCATCAGTGCGTGCAGCCGGTCCAGTCCCCGGAGGCCGTCTGTGGCGGCGGCGATGCGCGCGTCGGTGCGGCGCGTCACCTCAGCGGCTGCGGCGCGCACGACCTCGTCGAATCCGTCGAAGTAGTGCCAGAGCGAGCCGGTCGCGACACCGAGTTCCTTGGCGACGGCGCGCGAGGAGACGCTTTCGTGTCCATCGCGAGCGGCGACGGCGAGCAGCGCCTCGGCGATCTGCCGGCGGCGCTCATCATGGTCGACGATGCGGGGCACGTGCCCATCTTGTCGCATCCGACCTAGGTCTAGCGTTATTGAGCGATCGATCAATATACTTCCCGGATGGAGCTCCTCCTCCCTGCAGCACCGTGGCTGATGGCTGTGGCGGCGATCGTCGCTGCGGTCGCCTGCATCGGTGCGTGGCGTGCGGTGCCGTGGCAGGGGCGGCAGGCGGCGCTGATCATGGCGGCGGCGATGCTGGCGCTCGCGGTCTCACCCGGCGACGCGCTCGCGGGACTCCTGCTCGGGGTGCTGCTGCTGGTTTCGGCGATGCTCGGAACGATGGGCGTTCGGGGAACCGCGGCGGCCGCCGCGTGCTGTCACCGGGCGCTCGGGTCGCTCGTGATGGCCGTCTGCGCGTTCCAGAGCGCGTCGACGCGCGGGGTGCAGTCAGCCGGTGCGGGCGCAGAGATCGCGGTCTCGGGCCACGGCGGACACGGGATGAACGGCGTCCTCTCCGTTGTGATGCTGGTCGGGGTAGCCGGGGTCGTCGTGTGGACCGTCGTCTCGGAGTGGTTCCTCCCTTCCGTGCATCGTGGCAGGACGGCACGGTTGCTGGCGACGGAATCGTGGGCCATGGCAGCGGGCGTCGTGATCATGTGCGTGGGGTTCTGAGGGCAGCGGGACGCGTGTGCGTTCCGGTACGGTGGCCGGATGCCCCTCGCTCTGATCACCGGCGCTGCCCGGGCGAACAGCATCGCCGCCGGCATCGTCCCTCGTCTGCGTGCGGCCGGATGGACGGTCGTGACCAGCGATCTCCACGACGCTGACCACCTCGCCGACCTCGCGACCCCCGACGGACCCGGCGCGCTCGTGGACGCGGTCGTCGCCGCGCACGGGCCCATCACCGCGCTCATCCTGAGCCACGCCCACGACGTCGAGTCCGGCATCCTCGACACCACCGCGGGGAGTTTCGACAGGCACGTCGCCGTGAACGCGCGGGCGAGTCTGCTGCTGATCGCGGCCTTCGCGCGTCAGATCGGCGACGACGGGGGAGTGATCGTGGCGCTCACCAGCGACCACGTGACCGGGAACCTGCCCTACGGTGCATCGAAGGGCGCACTCGACCGGCTCGTGATCTCGGCCGCTCGCGAGCTCGGTCCTCGTGGGATCTCCGCGAACGTGCTGAACCCGGGACCGATCGACACCGGCTGGATGGACGACGAGACGCGGGCCTCGCTCGGGGCGATGACCCCTCTGGGGCGTCTGGGGCGTCCGGCGGATGTCGCCGCGGTCGTGGAGTTCCTCGTGTCGGATGAGGGGCGTTGGATCTCCGGTCAGCTGCTCCAGTCGGACGGGGCGTTCTCGGCTCGCTACTGAGCGCTGCGGGCTACTGAGGCGCTGCGGCCGGCCGCACGAACACCCAGGCCGCGACCGCGGCGGCGGCCGCTGCGAGCGTCATGGTGACGGCCATCGTGACCGCGTTCGTGCCACCCAATCCGGCCGCGATCGGCGCCACGACGGGCCCGAACAGGAAGGTCGCCATGCCGAGCAGGGCGGAGGCTGTGCCCGCGCGGCTGCCGTGGTGCGCGAGGGCGAGGGTCTGACCGTTCGGGCCACCCACTCCCGAGCAGAGCATGAACCCGATCAGCGCAGCGATCACTCCGTAGACGCCGGTGCCGGTCAGCGTCAGCACGAGGAACGTCGTCGTGGCGAGCAGCGTCGCCGTGATGCCACCCAGATAGACGCGCAACGGTCCCCACCGCCGCACGACGAGCCTGCTGGTCTGGCTGCCGACGATGCTCGCCAGCGCCCCCGCCGCGAACGCGAGACTGAAGGTCTGCGGGGTGAGGCCGAACTGGTCTTGCAGGACGAACGATGACATCGACAGGTAGGTGAAGAACGCGACGCCGCCTCCCGCCGCCGCGCACAGCACCGCGACGAACAGGCGGTCGCGGATCACGGCACGGGCATGATTCCGCAGCACCACGAGGCCGCCGCCGTGCCGCGCCGAGGCGGGCAGCGTCTCGGGCAGGGCGAACACGACGATGAGGAGCAGCACGACCCCGACGGCGCTGAGCACGCCGAAGATGCCCCGCCAGTCCATGACCCGGGCGAGTTGCCCACCGACGACCGGCGCGATGATCGGTGCGGTTCCGGAGACGAGGAAC
The DNA here is from genome assembly GCF_049099505.1 of Microbacterium sp. IO18. NCBI lineage: Bacteria > Bacillati > Actinomycetota > Actinomycetes > Micrococcales > Microbacteriaceae > Microbacterium > Microbacterium sp. IO18. The sequence continues at coordinate 1,182,254 of NZ_JBMJAF010000001.1, read as the reverse complement.
AGCAGCGACAGCATCCGCGACAGCTCGACACCCTCGAACTGGTCTCGTGCGATGGCCAGGCAGATCACGATCCCCGCCGAGCCCGCGAGCCCCTGCAGGAAGCGGGCGATCAGCAGCAGCTCGATGTTCGGGGCGAGGGCGCACACCAGCGACAGCACCGCGAAGGCCGAGACTCCGACCATCAACGGCAGTCGCCTTCCGAGTCGATCGCTCAGCGGTCCCGCGATGAGTTGTCCGAGCCCGAGACCGATCATGCACGCCGACATCGTCACCTGCGCCAGAGCCTCCGTCGTGCCGAGAGACGCGGCGAGCTGCGGCAACTGCGGCAGGTAGAGGTCCATCGACAATGGCCCGAAAGCCTCCAGCATCCCGAGCACCAGCATCGCCCGCAGGGTGCTCATGCGCGGGCGAGCCGGCTCTTCGGGAACGGGGAGACTCATCCGCCCAGGCGCAGGATGCGGCGCAGCCAGCTCTCCCGCGCGGCGACGGCGGCCTTCGAGACCTCGGCCTCGGGCGAGAATCCGGAGAAGCCGTGGTACCCGCCGGCCCACACGTGCAGCTCCGCTTGTCCGCCGGTCGCCCAGATGCGCAGGGCGTAGTCGACGGCTTCGTCGCGGAACGTCTCGGCAGCGCCCACCTCGATGAACGCGGGTGCGAGACCGGCGAGGTCTGTGGCGCGGGCGGGCGCGGTGTACGGGGAGACGCGGTCGGTGAACCGGTCGTCCCCGGCGATGGCATCCCACGCGGTGTCGTTGTTGTTCCGATCCCACGCGCCGAAGCCGTCGTACTGCCGACTGGAGGCGGTCTCGTTGCGGTCGTCGAGCATCGGACAGCCGAGCAGCTGGCCGGCCAGGTGTGGACCGCCGCGATCCCGGGCGATCAGCGCGACGGCAGCCGACAGGCCCCCGCCGGCGCTCATCCCCGAGGCGATGATGCGGGCGGGATCGATGCCGAGCTCGTCGGCGTGGGCGGCCATCCACTCCAGCGCGGCGTAGCAGTCCTCCGCCTGCGCGGGACCGGGATGCTCGGGTGCCAGCCGGTATTCGACGGCCACTCCGACGACGCCGTGCCGCTCGGCGAGGTCGATGAGCTCGGCGGTGCCGAAGAACCGGGTGCCGAGCACCATCCCGCCACCGTGGATCGACAGGACCGCGGGGGCGGGCACGGAAGTCGCGCGCGCCGGCCGGACGATCGTGATCTCGATGTCCGGCGCCCCGGCCGGTCCGGGGATGACGCGGTCCTCCCAGACGACCTCCCGACCCGCGGCCTGTGCGGCCATGGGCGGGATGATCGTCGCGAAGTGGTCGCGGTTGGCATGGATCGTGTCGGCACGCAGCGGGATGATCTCCACCATCCCGACGAACGCGTCGAGGCCGGCGACGAGCTCCGGGTCATACGGGACCGGCAGCGGCGCGGTCATCGGTCCGCCCGCCAGATGCGACGCAACCACGAGGCGCGAGCGGCGAGAGCGGCTCGGGAGATCTCAGCCTCCGGCATGTACATGTCGAAGCCGTGCGCTCCGCCGCCCCAGACATGCAGTTCGGCCTGTCCTCCGGTGGCCCAGATGCGCAGCGCGTACTCCGTGTCCTCATCGCGGAAGGCCTCGGCCTCGCCGACTTCGATGAAAGCGGGCGGGAGCCCCGACACATCGGTCGCGCGGCTGGGGGCGGCGTAGGCGGGAGCGTCCGGGTGGAAGGCGAGGTCGTCGCCCAGCACGCACGACCACGCCAGCAGGTTCATCTCGCGCTGCCAGGTGCCGATGCCGTCGTACTGGCGGCTCGCGACGCTGGTGTTGGTGTTGTCGATCATCGGGCACAGCAAGAGCTGCCCGGCCATGACGGGCCCCTGTCGGTCGCGCGCCATCAGGGCGACAGCGGCTGTCAGCCCTCCGCCCGCACTGCCTCCTCCGACGATGAGGCGCTCCGGGTCGATGCCGAGTTCCGCGGCGTGCTCATGAACCCATACGAAGGCGGCGTAGCAGTCCTCGACGCCCGCGGGGTAGGGATTCTCCGGAGCGAGGCGATACTCGACGTTGACGGCGACGACCCGGTGTTCGTCGACGATGTCGACCACGCGGCCGGTCTCCCACGAGCGGTGGCCGACGATCATGCCGCCGCCGTGGATGTTCACGAAACCGGGGAGCACCTCGCCGTGGACGCCGGCGGGGCGGAACACCGTGATCTCGAGGTCGGGTGCTCCGGCGGGACCGGGGATGACGCGGTCCTCCCACTCGATGTCGCGCCCGGCGATCACGGAGTCGTTGTCGGGGAACATCCGGTCGACGCCGTCACGCGGAAGAGTATCGCGGGTGAGCGCCGGCTGTGGGTTCTTCGCGAGCTCGTCGAGCACGGCCTGCACCTCGGGGTCGAAGGGCACGGGGGTGACGGTCGGGCGTCCGGCGGCGGTGGCGGTCATGGTTCTCCTTGGATGGAAGGGCGAAGCGGCGGGTCAGGGGCCTTCGGGGTCGACGACACCGCGATCGGCCCAGAACGGTTCGACCAGGCGGCGCAGCTCATCGCCGCCGACCCGATCGACCAGGGCTGCAGCGTCGAGGTTGGCGCGCAGCTGTTCCCCGCTGGAGGCGCCGAACAGCGTCGTGGTGAGCGCCGGATGGGTGAGGGTGAACGCGATCCCGAGCTGCGCGGGTGAGACGTCGAGGGATGCGGCGACCTCGGTGAAGGCGGGCACCGTGTTGATGATCCGCTCTCGGATGTCACCGGGGTCGCGGCCGATCTGCCGGTCGCCGTTGATCTTGCCGGCGAGCACGCCGCCCTCGAGGCAGTCGGAGGCCTGCAGAGTGAGCCCCTGTTCCCACAGCCGGGCGAAGGGGCCGCCGTCGGGGATCGAGCGCCGGGAGACGCTGTACTTCAACTGCGCGATCTGCGGTCCGGCCACGCCCTCCGCCGCGGCGATGTCGATCAGGGACTGGATGCTCGATGCCGACCAGTTGTTCACACCCCAGGTGCGGATGAGGCCGGCCTCCGCGAGGCGGGCGAGGTCGAGCACGAGGTCACGCAGGTCGAGGTCGTCGCGCCGCAGGTCTCCGAGGATCACGAGGTCTGCGTGCTCGACGCCGACCCGCATCAGCGCGTTCTCGAGCTGGGGGCGGAAGCCGTCGTCGCCGAAGGCCTCGAGCCACAGCTTCGACGAGAGCAGCCAGTCGTCGCGCCGGAGGCCTGCAGCGCGCACCATCGCTGAGAAGATTACGTCGGTGAAGACCGGTGGCGCTCCCGGCGCGGAGTACACGCCCACGTCGAAGAGGTTCACACCGCGGTCCACGGCTTCACGGAGCATCGCGACCGCGTCGGCGAAGTCCATCCGGTCGTAGGTGTGCCAGGAGCCGAGAGAGAACAGCGAGGCGTCGATGCCGCTGCGGCCGATCTCGCGTCGGGGCAGGAGGGGAGTGGTCATGGAGTCCTCACAGTCTCGGGTCGATGACGGCTTTGACCTCATCGAGGTCGTGCATGTGGGCGATCTTCGCGGAGGCTTCGGCGAGGCCGACCGGGGCGCTGAAGAGGTCGTCCCAGGGGTAGCGATCCGCGAACGCGGTGAAGAAGTCGATCGCACGGGAGTAGTCGGAGATGTCGCCGTTGAGCGAGCCGACCACCGTGAGCTCCTTGCCCATGATGGTGCTGAGCGGGAAGCCGTCGCCCGCGGGACCGGTCGAGCCGACGATCGTGACGGTCCCGCGCTGAGCGGCCATCGCGATCGCGTCAGGGCCGACGCTGGGCGCACCCGCGAAGTCGAACACGTGGTCGGCGCCGCGCCCTCCCGTGAGCGCCATCACCTGATCGACCACCGGGCCGTCGCGGAAGTCGACGACCGCATCGGCGCCGAAGCGGCCGGCGAGTTCGAGCCGGGAGGCGGGGGCGCCCACCGTGATGACCTGGCCCGCACCGGAGATCTTCGCGACGGCCGTGGCGAAGATGCCGAGCGCCCCGGCGCCCTGCACGACCACGGTCGAGCCGGGGCGGATGCGCCCTGCCCGCTCGAAGGCCCGCAACACGGTCTTGGCCGCGCATCCGGCCATCGAGGCCCAGGTGTCTTTGACGGATGACGGGAGCAGCAACTTGGCCGCCCCCGGGGTCACATAGGCGTACTCCGAGAGTCCCGCGGTGGCGAACGGAGGCACGTCCGCACGCTGCAGGAAGCCGTACCCGCGGCGGGAGCAGGCGACGGGCTCGCGCAGCACCACGCAGCCGTAGCACTCGCCGCAGGTCGACTCGGACCAGCCGATGCGATCGCCGGGGGAGAGGGGGCGGCCCAGGGCGTCCTTCGTGTCAGGGCCGGTGGCGACGATCTCGCCGACCATCTCGTGGCCGAGCACCATCGGGAGCATGCCGGGGAAGGTCATCCGTCCCTCCCAGATCTCGATGTCGGTGCCGCACAGCGTGGTGCAGGCGATGCGCACGAGCGCGGCGCCCGCTTCGATCTCGGCGGGGAGAGGCAGGTCCTGCAGGGTGAGCGGCTCGCCGTGCGCGGTGAGCACGGCGGCCTGGGTGCGGGTGGGGAGGGGCATGCGGTTCTCCAGTCGCGGGCGGGTGGCGGAGCAGCGGGGCGGGTGGCGGATCAGAAAGGGGCCTCGGAGGGGACGGGAAGGCGCGGAATCGATCCCGCGTCAGACCAGGAGCTGTCCGCCATCGACGGGGACGGAGACTCCGGTGATGTGGCTGGCGGCGTCGCTCGCGAGGAACAGCACGAGCGGGGTGATCTGGTCGACCTCGGCGATGGAGCCAAGCGGGATGCGGGACTCCCACGCCGCACGGGCTTGCGGGTTCGAGGCAAAGTCCGCGGTGAGAGGCGTGAGCACGGGACCGGGGGCGACCGCGTTGACCCGGACACCCGAGGCGGCGAGCTCGATCGCCGCGGTGCGGGTGAGGGCGTCGACCGCGGCCTTCGTCGCCTCGTAGTGCCCCAGTCCGGGGGTGGGCTGCCGTGCGCCGATGGACGAGATGTTGACGATCGCGCCGCGTCCTGCGTCGGCGAGCAGCGCGCCGAAGATCCGGAGCATGAGGAAGGTTCCGCGCACGTTGACCCGCAGGGCCGCGTCGACGACGTCGACCGGGACTTCCTGCAGGGTGCCGCCGCCGGCGACGATGCCGGCGTTGTTGACCAGGACATCGATGCCGCCGTCGGCAGTGAGTCGTTCGGCTGCGGCGCGCACGGAGGACTCGTCGCCGATGTCGAGGGTGAGCGCCGTGGCGCCGATCTCGGCGGCGACTGCCGTGGCGGCGTCCGCGTTCACATCGCCGATGAAGACCTCGTCTCCACGGTCACGGAATGCGGTGGCGATGCCGCGGCCGAGGCCGGACGCGCCGCCGGTGACCAGGATGCGGCGGGGGGATACGGTCATGTTCGTCCTCACTGACGGCGGTTCTGACGGGATGTCTCCGTTATATTCTACAAACATAGAAAAACACAACCCCGTGTCTCGAGACGGCGAAGGAGCCTTCATGCCCGAAACGACATATCCCTGGAAGCCGCTGGATTCCCGGAGCGCCCCGGTGTCCCCGCTGGCGCTCGGATCCTGGAACACCTGGGATCGGATGGCGCCCGACGACGCGGTGGCGCTGATCCGCCGGGCGGTCGAGCTGGACGCCGGCTTCTTCGACGTCGCGTACTACAACATGGGTCCGCACTCCGAGAACTCGAAGACCGACATCCTCTTCGGGCAGGCTCTGAGAGTGAGCGGCGTCGACCGCGATGACATCGTGCTGTGCGGCAAGCTCTGGCTGTGGGACTGGCCGAACCAGGGCTTCCGCGCGCAACTGGTCGAGTCCCTGGAGCGAGCGGGCCTCGACCGGTTCGACACCCTCGTCGTGGGGGACTACCTCGACGCTCCGGACCTGCCGCGCCTCGTCGCCGAGGTGAACGAGCTGATCGCCGAGGGGCTCGTGGGCTCCTGGGGCATCAACAACTGGCGGATCGAGCACACGCGGGAGGCGCTCGCCGTTGCCGCGGCGCAGGGCATGGCTGGTCCGGTGTTCGCGCAGCTGAAGTACGGGATCGCTCGGCGATCGATGGCGGAGGGGGACGCCTATGGTCCGCTGTTCGCCGAGGGGACTCTCACGCTCCAGGCGTCGGACGTGTTCGAGGGTGGAATCCTCGCCACCGGACGCATGCCCGAGCGGAAGATCGGTGCCGACGTGGGAGGCATCCGGGAGCAGATCGCCGCCGTGTACCCCGAGGTCGCGCGGGTTGCGGGAGAGTTCGGGGTCACGCCGGCCGCGCTCGGCGTCGCCTTCTGCCTGTCGAACCCCGCCACCGCGAACGTGCTGTTCGGTGCCTCGCGCCTCGCGCAACTCGAGGAGAACCATGCGGCGCTCGCCCTCGCGCGAGACCACGGAGCCGAGGTGCGGACTGCGCTCGCCGACTGCTGGGTCGACCGGGAGGTGCGCGCCGACGGGGCGTGGTGAAGGGGGCTGGGGTTCTGGGGGCTGCGTGCTGCCGGTGTGGGAACATGAGGCGCGCCGAGATCCGCCGTGGATGTCGGGGGAGCGGAGATGAGATGAGCCCGGAGCCCACGCTGCTCATGGCCGTGGTCTTCGGTGGATTCCTCTTTCTGGTGGTCTTCTTCGTCGGCTGGTAGCTGATTCTCGACAGACGCGCTGATGCGAGACGCCGGGCTGTCGAGGAGGACGGTGGCTTGACCGATGCGAAGCCTGGCGACGCTGAAGCCGACGCTGAAGACGTGGAGCTGCGAGTGGCTGATGCTTCGCAGTCGCAGGACTTCGTCTGAAGGAGCCCGGGCGGTCTGCGATATGCTGGCATTCATTCGAACAAATCTACGAAAGTAGGGCGGTTCTTCGATAGAATCTGGGTATGTCGAAGTTGGCCGTGTTGCATGAGGCGATGTCCCGTCTCGACGCGGCGTGGGCTGATGCCGACGACTCGGGTGAGTTGTCGCGAGAGCAGCTCATCGCGGTCAGCGCGTCCCTCGGGGTGCTCCAGCGCCGGCTGGATGCTGTGCACGTCGAAGTGGCCGCGTGCATCTCTCGCGAGTCCCGCCCCGAACTCGGGGCCGAGAGTCTCGCGAAGCAGCAGGGGTTCCGCAATCCGGCGACGCTGATCGCGGCGACCGTGGGTGTGTCACGCGGTGATGCGACGCGGCTCGTGAAGGTGGGGGAGGCCGTTGCTCCGCGTGCAGACCTCCTGGGGGCGCCGCTGCCGGCGAGATACCCGGTCGTGCGGGAGGCGCTCGGCGCGGGAATGCTGAGCGCTCAGTCGGCGGCGGTGATCATCTCATTGCTCGATAGATGTCGCGTCGCGGTGGGCCTGACGCGCGTCGCCGAGGCAGAGCGTGTGCTGGTGGAGAAAGCGTGCGGGCTCGCGCTGGACGATGTGCGGAAGCTGGTGGTGCGGGCGGAGGCGTGGCTGGACCCGGATGGGGTGGAGCCGCGACTCGAGGAGCAGCGTTCCCGTCGATCACTCACCATCCACGAGCGTGAGGGGATGGTGCATCTGAACGCGGTCCTCGATGCCGAGACGGCTGCCCCTGTCATGACGGCGATCCGTGGCTACGTGACGGCCGCGTTCGCCGCTCGGAAGGATGCGGCCGCTCCCGACGCGCCCGACGCCGACCGTCGCACCGTGCCGATGCTGCAGGCTGATGCGCTCGCTGTGTTCGCCGCCCACGTGCTCGGGTGCGAAGCGAGGGTGCCGCTGGCAGGAGCGACGATCGTGGTGAGAATGAGCCTCGATGATCTCGAGGCCGGCACCGGCTCTGCGGAGATCGACGGGGTCGAGCAGCCGATCAGCATCGGAGCCGCGCGACGAATGGCCGCCGGCGGGGGTGTGATTCCGTGTGTGCTCGGCGCCGCGAGTGAAGTGCTCGACTGGGGGCGCGAGAAGCGCTTGTTCACGCGATCGCAACGGTTGGCGCTGGTGGAGCGCGATGGGGGCTGCGCGATGTGCGGGTTGCCGCCGGAGATGACGAAGGCGCATCACATCCGGTGGTGGAGTCGTGACCGCGGGCCGACGGATCTGTCGAACGGCGTGCTGCTGTGCGAGACCTGCCACCACCGAGTGCATGACAACGGGTGGGACATCCGTATCGATGGGGGCGGTCCGGTGGGGCGGGTGTGGTTCATCCCTCCCGCCTCGATCGACCCTGCGCGCAGCCCGCGCCTCGGCGGTCGAGCGCGCTTCGACATCGCCGCCTGACATCGCCGCCTGACATCGGTGCCTGGCATCGACGGCTGACATCGACGTCTGATGCCGGTGCCTGACGTCGACGGCTGACATCGACGCCTGATGCCGCTGCCTGACATCGACGCCTGATACCGCTGCCTGCGTGTGCGGCTCGGGATGTGCTGGTCTGCTCATGGGCGCGCGCTCGTACTCGCGCGCCCATGTCCATGCGCTCATGCCTGCGCGCTCGGTCAAGCCCGGTGCGCCCCCGGGCATGGTCCGGCACACCGCGGGGGAGAATCGCCCTTGCGCTCTTTTTCCACGCATGTAGACTAACCAGCACGACACATCGAAGTGACGTCGGACCCGGCTTCCGATCAGCGGCACCTCGACCCTTCTTCACCACCCCCTGCACCCGAGAGAAGGAATCATGAAACGAATGCCCCTCGCGCTCGCCGCGGCTGTCGCCGTGACGCTCGCCCTCACCAGCTGCAGCGGCGGCGCCTCGCCCTCGCCGTCCGACGGCAGCGGGGTCGACAGCCCCGACGCCCTCAACATCGGGAACTTCCTCGACGTCACGTCGTGGGATCCCTCGCTCGCCGACATCGGCTTCGACGGCCCGTATCTCTCCGCCGTCTACGACGCTCTGATCGCCCTCGACGCCGACGGCGAACCGATCCCCTCACTCGCCACCGAGTGGACCGTCGCCGACGACGACCTCAGCATCGACCTCGACATCCGCACCGACGCCGTGTTCAGCGACGGCACCCCGGTCGATGTCGACGCCGTGATCACGAGCCTCGAGTACCTCAAGGCGGGTGCGCGCTCGGGTGAGGCCTACGTCAACGTCGCCTCCTTCGAGAAGGTTGACGACGACACCGTCCGCATCGCCCTCACGCAGCGCGACGACACGATCCTCTACTTCATGGGTCTCGGACGCAGCTACGTCGCCTCCCCGGCCGCCATCGAAGCGGGCACGCTGGGCAGCGAGCCCATCGGCTCCGGCCCCTACGTCCTCGACAGCACGACGAGCGTCGCCGGTGCCGAGTACCACTTCACCAAGACCGCCGACCACTGGGACGCCGACGCGTATCCCTTCTCCGAGCTCGCGATCTTCCCGATCACCGATGCCACCGCCCGTCACAACGCCATGCTCAGCGGCCAGATCAACGTGCAGTACGGCGATGTCGCCAACCTCGAGCAGGCGAAGCAGCAGGGGTGGAACACCGCCGAACGCGTTTCGGGATGGGCGGGCCTCGTCATCACCGACCACACCGGCGTGAAGAGCGAGCCGCTCGGCAAGCTCGAGGTGCGGCAGGCGCTGAACTACGCGTTCGACGGAGCGGCGGTCCTCGCCGCGGTCGGCAGCGGAGCGGGCGTCGCCACCAACCAGGTGTTCCCCGACGGCGGCCCCATCAACGATCCGTCGCTCAACGACACCTACGCCTACAACATGGACAAGGCCAAGCAATTGCTGGCGGACGCCGGCTACCCCGACGGCTTCGAGATCTCGATGCCGATGTCTCCCATCTTCGAGATGTGGAAGCCCTCGGCCGAGCAGGCGCTCAACGAGCTCGGCGTGAAGGTCACCTGGGACAACATGCAGATGCCCGACTACCAGTTGAACGCGCCGAACTACCCGATGTTCATCTCGTTCCTCGCGATGGACGGCAACGACGTCGCCACCGTCGCCCGCCAGGTGACCAGCGTGCAGTGGTTCAACCCCGCGCCCGACTATGCGGAGAACGAGGTCATCGCTCCTCTCGTCGAGAAGGTGCAGACCGAGCGCGGCGACGCGCAGACCGACGCCGTCAAGGAGCTCAACAAGGCTCTCGTCGACCAGGCATGGTGGTCGGTCTGGTACCAGGCGAACAACATCTACTACACGGCGCCCGGCATCCAGCTGCAGCCCGTCGTGGGCATGATGTTCCCGACGCTCCGCTACATCACCCAGGGCTGACGCCCGCCGGGGCGGCCGCGACACCGGCCGCCCCGGCAACCTTCCCCCTCCGACCCCATCCTCCGAGAGGCCCCCATGTTCCTGTTCACGGCGAAGCGGGTGCTGTCCGGCATCCTCCTGCTCGTCGCGGTCTCGATCGGCACCTTCTTCCTGGCCCATCTCGCCATCAGCGACCCGACGGCCTCGCTTCTGGGCACCACGGCGAGTCCGGCTCAGCAGGCGGCGCTCGCCGAGAAGATCGGCCTCGACCGTCCGCTCCTCGTGCAGTTCTGGGACTGGCTCTCACACGCGGTTCTGCTCGACTTCGGCGTCTCCTGGCGCAACTTCCAGCCCGTCAGCGCACAGCTCGCGATCAAGGTCCCCGTGACCCTGTCGGTGGTGACGTTCGCGACGCTGATCACCGCGGTCGTCGGTGTCACGTTCGGGATGATCACCGGACTCCGTCCCGGCACCTGGTTCGACCGCGTCATCAAGGGCATCTCGGTCGTGCTCTTCGCTCTCCCCGGCTTCTGGGTGAGCCTCGTGCTCGTGATGTGGCTCGCGGTGCAGCTGAAGTGGTTCCCGGCCGTCGGCTACGTGCCGCCGACGCAATCCGTGGACGGATGGCTGCGCTCCATCACCCTCCCGGCGATCTCGCTCGCCCTCGGCGGCATCGTTGCCGTCGCCGAGCAGCTGCGCAACGCCGTGATCGCGCAGAGCCGCCAGGACTGGGTGCGCACGCTTCGCAGCCGGGGTCTCTCCGCCACCCGGGTCAACCTGCACATCCTCCGCAACGCCTCGCCCGCCGCCCTCACCGTCATCGCCCTGATGTTCGTGGGGCTGCTGTCCGGCGCGATCGTGGTCGAGCAGATCTTCAGCCTCCCCGGTCTCGGACAGCTCACCAACCAGTCCTCGCAGAACGGCGACATCCCGATGCTCCTCGGCATCACGGTCATCTCGATCGTCTTCGTCGTCCTCATCAACCTCCTGCTCGACCTCGTGCTCGGCTGGATCAACCCGAAGGTGCGCGTCGCATGACCACCACAGACATCCGGGTCGCCTTCGACCGAGCGGCGCAGAAGCGACGCTCGAGCCTCTTCCGCCGCTTCCTCCGTCACCCCGGCGGATACATCCCGCTGGCGATCTTCCTGCTCATCGTGCTCGTCGGGGTCTTCGCACCCCTGCTCGCGCCGATGGACCCGAACTTCGTCGACCTCGCCGCGGCCAAGGCGCCTCCCGGGCCCGAGCACCTCCTGGGCGGCGACTCGACCGGCCGGGACATCCTGAGCCGACTCATCTACGGCACACGAACGACCCTGTGGGGCGCGCTCATCACGATCGTCACCGCGCTCGTGATCGGTGTGCCGTCCGGCGTCGCAGCCGGTTACTTCGGCGGCGCGTTCGACCGCATCGCCACCTGGATCAGCGATGCTCTCCAGTCGATCCCCGGAATGATCATCCTGCTCGTGGTCGCCGCGGGCAGCCGCAACAACTTCGAACTGCTCATGGCCACCGTCGGCGTGTTCATGGTTCCCGGCTACTTCCGCATCGCGCGCTCTCAGACCCTGGCCGTGCGCGGCGAGCCCTACATCGACGCCGCTCGCGTGTCGGGCTTGTCCGCCGGACGCATCATCTTCCGCCACGTCATCAAGGCCGTGTATCCGCCGGTCATCATCCAGACCGCCCTCACCGCCGGCATCGCGATGGGCATGCAGGCCGGCCTCCAGTTCCTCGGCATCGGCGACTCCAACGTGCCCAGCTGGGGCGCGATGATGCTCGAGGGCTTCCGCCTGATGCTCACCTACCCGCTCATGCTGTTGTGGCCGTCGGCCGCCCTCGGACTCACGATCGCGGTGCTCGCGATCATGGGATCCACGCTCGCCGAGCTGGTGCAGGTGCGCACGCCGCGCGTCTCCCGCCGGTCCGGCACCGGTGCAGGCACGGCTGCCGGTACCACCGCCGGTACCACCGCCGGGGCCGCGACGCCGCTCGCCCCCGCGACCGGAAGCGCGCAGCACACCGCAGAGGAGTCCGCGCTGCGCGTCGAGAACCTGCGGGTCGTGCACGCCACCCCGACCGGCGAGACCGAGGTCGTGCACGGCGTCACCCTCGACGTGGCACCAGGCGAGGTCGTCGGCATCGTGGGCGAGTCGGGTTCCGGCAAGTCGCAGACCGTGTTCTCGGTGCTCGACCTGCTGCCGTCCAGCGGGCGCGCGACCGCCGACGCCATCTGGGTGGGCGGGGCCGACGTGACGAAAGCGACCCCGAAGCAGCGACACGCTCTGCTCGGACGTGAGATCGGCTACGTGCCCCAGGAACCGATGAGCAACCTCGACCCGTCGTACACGATCGGCCACCAGCTCATCGAGCCGCTGCGCCGCACCCACGGGCTCCGCAAGGCGGAGGCCAGGCAGCGGGCGCGTGCGATGCTCCTGCGCGTCGGCCTCACCGACCCCGACCGTGTCATGCGCAGCTACCCCCACCAGGTCTCGGGCGGCATGGCGCAGCGCGTGCTCATCGCCGGCGCGATCGCGGGCAAGCCGTCTCTGCTCGTGGCCGACGAGCCGACCACGGCGCTCGACGTGACGGTGCAGGCCGAGGTACTCGAGCTCCTGCGAGAGCTGCAGGCCGAATACGGCATGGCTCTGCTGATCGTGACCCACAACTTCGGCGTCGTGGCCGACATCTGCGACCGGGTGATCGTGATGCGCGGCGGTGACGTCGTCGAGACAGGACCGGTCGACTCGCTGTTCGCGTCACCCGCCGAGGAATACACACGCGAACTGATCGCCGCGTCCCTGGACGATGCGGAGGGCCGCGCCGAACTCGACCGCACCGGAACGGAGGTGACCGCATGAGCGCCCTGCTCGAAGTCGACGACCTGGTCGTGGAGTACGGCCGTGGCCGACACGCCTTCCGCGCGCTGCACGGCGTCTCCCTCGACATCGCGCCGGGCGAGTGCCTGGGCCTCGTCGGAGAATCCGGCTCGGGGAAGTCGACGCTCGGCAAGGCGATCCTCGGCCTCGCACCCGTCACGGGTGGGAGCATCCGCTTCGACGGCAAGGAGATCAGCAGGCTCGGCGGCCGTGCCCGGCGTGCGCTCGCCGATGACGTGCAGGTCGTCTTCCAAGACCCGTACGGATCGCTCAACCCCGCGATGACGATCGGCGACATCCTCGCCGAACCGCTGCTCACCACCGGTATCGGCACGAGATCCGCCGAGACGAAGGTGCGCGAGATGCTCGACCGCGTGCGCCTGCCCGAATCGGCCATGGATCGCTACCCGAGCGAGTTCTCCGGCGGCCAGCGTCAGCGCATCGCGATCGCCCGCGCCCTCGTCCGCGGGCCGCGCCTCATCGTGTGCGACGAGCCCGTCAGCGCCCTCGACCTCACCACGCAGGCGACGATCCTCGATCTGTTCATCGAGCTGCAGCGCGACACCGGCGTGGCCTACCTCTTCGTCTCTCATGACCTCGGTGTCGTGCGCCGCGTCTGTCACCGCGTGGCGGTCATGTATCGCGGGGAGCTCGTCGAGGTCGGCGAGGGGGAGCAGGTCACCCGTGCCCCGCAGCATCCCTACTCCGAGCGGCTGCGCCTCGCCTCGCCCGTCGCCGACCCGGTCGCGCAGCGTCAGCGACGTGCCCAGTGGCTCGCTCTGCGGGAGGTGCGCGATGCGGCGGTACGGTAGCTCCAGGCCTGATCACCCCACGCCTCGGAATCGGCCGGAAGGACCTCATGCCGAAGATCATCGATCACGACCAGCGTCGACGGGACATCGTCGAGGTCGCCAAGAGCATCATCCTGAAGGGTGGCTTCGAGGCCGCGACCATGCGCAGCATCGCGGCGGAGGCCGGCTTCGCGAACGGTGCGCTGAAGCACTACTTCCCGGGCAAGGAGAGCATCGTCGCGGCGACGTTCGAGACGATACTCCAGCAGATGTCCGAGGGGGTGCAGGCCGCCGGCGAGGAGCCGGCGTCCGCGGATGCCGCGCTGCGGGGGTTCCTGCAGGCGACGATCCCTCGCGATCAGGAGCAGATCGCCGCGGGGCGGGTGCTGCTCGCGCTGTGGGAGTACGCCATGGCGAACGAGTCGCTGGCCGAGCTGTATCGCGGACACCTGGCGTCCTGGCGCGCTTCTCTCATCGAGCGCATGGAGGCCGCGCGGGACGAGGGGTCGATCCGCGATCAGGACTACGGCCCGCTCGCGAACGAGTACATCTCGGCGGCGGTCGGTGCGACCGTCATCAACCTCATGTACCCCGACGGCGAGCGGATCGCCGACTACGAGACCTACATCGACCAGTTCCTGGCACGCCTGCGCTGAGCGCGGCGCGCCGGGTCCGAGAGGACGGCGCGTCATGACCTCATCCCTGTTCATCGAGCGCCACCAGGGCACCGGGCGTCCTGTCGTGTTCCTGCACGGCCTCGCGTCGCGCGGAGCGCAGGATTGGCCGGATCACGAGTGGGCCGGCGTCGTCGGCGACCGTCCCCGCCTCGTGGTCGACCTCCCGGCGCACGGTGAGAGCCCGGCACTCGGCACGGCGCCCACGACCGCAGTGCTGGACGCACTCGCCTCGGCCGTCGGCAGCGACGAGATCGACCTGGTCGGATACTCACTCGGGGCTCGCCTCGCGTGGGATCTGGCGGCGCATCCGCGCGTCTCCGTGCACCGCCTGGTGCTCGGCGGTCTCAGCGCGGGGGAGCCGTTCGCGCAGGTCGACCTCGCGGCCGCGCGCGCCGCGGTCGACGGTGGCGCCATGCCGACGGATCCCCTCACGGGCATGATCGTGCACATGGCGTCGTCGTCCGGCAACCGTCCGCACGATCTGATCGACCTGATCGAGGGCCTCGCCGCAGAGCCGTTCGCGCCACGGGCCGAGGGCATCGCCGTGCCCGTGCTGCTGCTGGGCGGCACCGACGACCCGATGGCGGCCGGGGTCGACGACCTCGCGCGGCTGCTCCCGAGCGCCCGTGTGCAGCGCGTCCCCGGCGATCACCTCTCCGCCCTGCACACGGCGGAGTTCCGTGCCGCCGTGCGGGACTTCCTGGCGGACTGAGCCACACCGCGACCGGGAACACCTCTGCCGTTTAATTCCAACAATCGTAGAAATATAGGGAAAGGCCCACACATGACCGACACGCCCACCGCGGATGCGGCACGGATCCTCGACATCGCCACGGGGTACATGGCGTCCAAGCAGCTCTTCCACGCCAGTCGCATCGGCCTCTTCCGTGCCGTCGACGGCGGAGCGGACACGGTGTCGGCGATCGCCGAGGCGTGCGGGGTGAGCGAGCGCATCGCCCGTCTGCTCGCCGATGCGATGGCCGCCAAGGGCCTCCTGGTGCGCACGGATGGGCGCTACGCCGTCGCCCCGGACGCCGCCGCGTATCTGACCGGTGCCGATGCCGCGATCGACCTCGCGCCCTTCCTGACGTTCCTCGATGAGATCAGCTACCCGCACTGGCTCCAGTTCGCGCACACGGTCGACACCACCGAGCCCGGCGATCTGCAGATGGACGACGCCCGCTGGGCGACGTTCATGGCGGGGGTGATGACGTACAACCGCCTGCACGCGCAGGAGTTCGGCCGTCACCTCGACCTCTCCGGTGCCACCCACGCGCTCGACTTCGGCGGCCTCTCGGCCGACTTCGCGCTGTCCGTGATGGCGCGCAATCCCGAGCTGCGGACGACGTTCCTGTATGCGCCCGGCTTCGAAGACGGTGTCGCCGAGGCGGTCGACGCGGCCGGGGTCGCCGATCGTGCCGTGGTGGGGGTCGCCGACACCGCGACCGCCGCGCCGGAGGGCGCCTACGACGCGATCTTCGCGAACCACGTCATCCACCGCTTCGGCGCCGAGGAGAACGCCCGGATCTTCCGCAATCTGCGAGCGGCGGCGGCGCCGGGGGCGACCCTGACCGTGCTCGACTTCTTCCTCGACGACGATCCGGCGCAGCGCGGGATCGACGCCCTGCATGCGGGAGAGTACCTCGTCATCGACGGGACCGTCGTGTATCCGGAGGCCCAGGTGCGCGGCTGGCTGAGTGATGCCGGCTGGGAGGTGCGCGAGAAGGTCGCTCTGCCGGGGAGTCCCCGGGTGCTCGTGGCGACCGCGGTGTGAGGCCACCCCGGCGTCGGGGGACCGGCGCCGGGGTCATGGACTGGTCCGAGGGGGATCAGAGGCGGGCGGCATGCGTGAACATGCCGCCCGCCGTTTCCGTGCGTACCCGGGTTCGGTCGTGCGAGAGCTCACTCGCGGGTGAACACCGTGCGGCCGTCGACCATCGTGCGCTCGACCTCGAGGGAGGAGAACGGACGCCCGGGAGTCAGGGGATCCTCATCGAGGATCGTCAGATCGGCGACCTTCCCGATCTCGAGCGTTCCCTTCCAGGCGGACGCGCCGTCCTGTCGCGCGGCATCCACCGTCATCGAACGCAGCAGGCGGCGGCGCGATCGCGCGTCATCGGCGACGCCGGCGTCGCCGAGCAGGCCGAGCGAGGCGTCGAGGCCGAGCCGCCAGTCCGGGCTCGCGATCGGCGAGTCGCTCGTCACCGTCGTGAGTGTTCCGGAGGTGAGCATCGCCGCCAGGGGCCAGGCGGCGGCGAGGCGTGCTTCGCCGAGCTGGAGCGCCGCCCAGGAGTGCGTGTGCGCGGCGATCAACGGTTGCACGGCGAATCCGGCGTCGACCCTTCCCATCCGGGCGATCTGCTCGGGCGTGGCCAGGTCTCCGTGGACGACGTAGTGGGGCGCGGCCGGCCGGGGCGCGTCGGGGAGGCGTTCCAGGACGGCGAGGAACTCCGAGATCGATCGGTCGCCGGTCGCATGCACGGCGATCTGCATACCCCGGGAGGCGGCGAGCTCCACCATCCGCTGGAACGCGGAGAGCGGATCATCCCCGCCCCGCGTGAGCAGGGCGCCGGTGCTGCCGTCCGTGTAGGGCTCCTCGACCCAGGCGGTGGCCATCGGCGGGATGCCGTCGGCGAAGATCTTGACCCCGGGGATCGCGAGCCACCGGGGGTCGTGTGTCGGCGCAGGGGTGCGGATCCCGCGCTCGAAGTCCTCCAGTGTGCTCTCGCCGTCGATCGTGCCGAACAGCCGAAGCAGGGTCACGCGCGAGGTCTGGGCGCCTTCGCGGTGCAGCTCGCCGTAGGTGTCGAGCATGACCGTGCCGAAGCAGCCGGTCTCGCCGGCGTCCTCTCCCGGGCCGATCCCGGGCTCGGTGTAGCTCGTGATGCCGCGTTCGGCGAGGAGGCTCCACGCGCGGAGAAGGGCGGTGCGCCGCTCTTCCCGGCTCGATACGAGACGCCCGGACGGCTGCTCCGCGGATGACGTGTCGGAGAAGAACAGGTGCGGCCAGCGCGCGCCGAGCCAGGCGGCGTGCAGATGGGCGTCGTTGATGCCGGGGATCGCGGTGCGCCCGTCGAGTTCGAGGGTGGTGCGCGCTCGGAGCGGTGCGACGGCTTCGTCGACGGCGACGATCACGCCGTTTCGCACGGCGAGGGTGTGGGCGATGGAGTCCGTCCCGTCGAGGGTGTGGATGCGGCCGCCGCGGATGATCAGGTCGGCGTCGTCGCCGGGCAGTGTCTCACTCATTATTCCACCAGTGTAGACGTAAAACGGGACCCGCGGTGAGACCGGAAAGACCTGGATTCGGCGCGCGGTTCCGGGGCTTGTACGCTGGAGCCATCCCCCGATCACCCGGCAACCCGCGCGCCGGTGACCTCGGTGCGCGCTCACACATGCAAGGACGCAGATGAACGATTCCGCGGCACACCGCGAAGACTGGACGGCGAGCGAAGAACTGGCGGAGCGGATGATCCCGCTCATCGGGGCGCTTCGACGCGAGCACGATGTGGTCACCTCCCTCCACGGGCACCGCCTGCTCGGCCTGTCGGCGACCGGGCTCGTCGAGGTGCACGAGCGCGTGGCCCAGCTCGGACACGAGCGTCTCCCGATCGAAGACAGCCTGGCCGTGCTGGAAGCGATCCACGCTCTCGCGCCCGGCGCCTCCTCGCTCGATGTCGCCCGTCTCGTGGCCGGGCATGCCTCCAGCGGCGAGTCCTTGGAGACCTACCTCGCCGACGTGCTGGCACCCGCGATGGGTGCCGTCGCCGCCGAACCCACCGACGTCGTGCTCTACGGCTTCGGACGCATCGGCCGTCTGCTGGCCCGCATCCTCATCGCCCACACCGGTGGCGGCAGCGGTCTGCGGCTGCGCGCGATCGTGGTGCGGCGCGGCTCCGAGAACGACCTCGTCAAGCGGGCATCGCTGCTGCTGCGCGATTCCGTGCACGGGCGCTTCGCCGGATCCGTCACGGTCGACGAGGAGGCCGAGCAGATCATCGCGAACGGCACTCGCATCCAGGTGATCTACTCCGACGACCCCGCCACCATCGACTACACCGCCCACGGGATCGACGACGCCATCGTGGTCGACAACACGGGCCGCTGGCGTGACGAGGCGGGGCTCTCGCAGCATCTGCGGTCGAAGGGGGTCGCCCGGGTCCTGCTCACCGCTCCGGGCAAGAGCCCGCTCAAGAACATCGTGCACGGGATCAACGACGACACCATCACCGACTCCGACCGCATCGTCTCCGCGGCCTCGTGCACGACGAACGCCATCACACCGGTGCTCGCGGCGATCGACGAGGCCTACGGCGTCGTCAAGGGACACGTCGAGACGGTGCACTCGTTCACGAACGATCAGAACCTGATCGACAACTTCCACAAGGGCGACCGGCGCGGGCGTTCGGCGGTGCTCAACATGGTCATCACCGAGACCGGTGCGGCGAAGGCCGTCGCGAAGGCGCTCCCGCAGCTCGAGGGAAAGCTCACGGGCAGCTCGATCCGCGTCCCCACTCCCGATGTCTCGCTCGCGGTGCTGCATCTGACGATCGAGCGTCCGGCGACCAAGGACCAGGTCAACGACTACCTGCGCCGCGTCTCCCTGCACTCGAAGCTGCGTCAGCAGATCGACTACGTCGAGAGCCCCGACGTGGTCTCCACCGACTTCGTCGGCTCGCACCGGGCCGGCATCGTCGATGGACTCGCCACGATCGCCGACGAGGACACCCTCATCCTCTACGTCTGGTACGACAACGAGTTCGGCTACTCCTGCCAGGTGATCCGCGTGCTCGAGGTCATGGCGGGCTCGCACCCGATCGTGCTCCCGGAGCGCCGTGAGGTGACGCTGCAGGGCTGACGTCGCTCGTGCGCGGCGTCGGAGGCGCCCGGCATGATGGGGTCATGAAGTCCGCGACCCTGCTCGCCGAGCGCCTCCGCTCGCATCGCCTCACCGCGCCGACGCCCACGGTCTCCGCTGCCGCGCACCACATGCTGGCGGTGCAGAGCCAGGACTTCACCGCCGGTCGGTGGGCCCTCGCGGTACGCACCCGCGGAGACGTGACCGTGCGCGACGTCGATCGCGCCTTCGACCGCGGTGATCTCGTGCGGGGCTGGACCATGCGCGGCACGCTGCACACGGTTCCGGCGCGTGACCTCGGCTGGATGCTGGAGGTCACGGCCGCGCGGCAGCGCCAGCAGGCGGCGACGCGTCATCGACAGCTCAGCATCGACGACGACATGATCGCCGCGGTCGTGCGGGCCGTGACACCGGCGCTGCGCGACGGCGGCCGCACCCGCGCCGAGCTCTTCGACATCCTCGAGGGAATCGGCATCGATCCCGCGGGGCAACGCGGGATCCACGTGCTCTTCACCCTCACGATCGACGGACTCATCTGCCAGGGCCCCGTCGCCCCGCGCGCCGGCGTGACGCGGGAGCAGCGGTTCGTCCTCGTCGAGGACCACATCCCCGACCCGGCGCGCCCCGACGACCCACTCGCCGAGCTGTTCGTGCGCTACATCGACGGCCACGGTCCGGCGGGTGTCGCGGACTTCTCCTGGTGGTCCGGACTCACGCTCGGGCAGTCCCGCGAGGCCGCCGCACGCGCGGCAGAGCGCGTCGTCGAGGTCGAGGAGGGACTGTTCACGGCTGTCCGGCGACCGCGACGGATGACGGATGTGTCCGCCGTCCACGCGCTCGGTGCGTTCGACGAGTACTACATCTCCTACGCCGACCGCACGGACGTGTGCGCCCCGGAGCATCTGGCGGCTGTCGGTCCGGGCAAGAACGGGATGGTGCGCGCGACGCTCATCGAGCAGGGCCGCGTGATCGGAACCTGGTCGCACGCCACCGCGACGCGCGACGCGCCTCCCGAGTTCTTCGCGGACCCGGCCGATCCCGCAGAGATGACCGCCGCTCTGGGGCGATTCGCACGGTTCCTCGACGACTGATCCCCCTCGCCGCGAGGACGGTCGCGACTACTCTCCGGCGTGCCGTGCGAGGAAGCTGTACACCTCGTTGTCGTCCACGCCGGGGAAGGCGCCGCGGGGGAGTGGCGAGAACATGTGCGTGTGCACGCGTGCACTCGGCCACGCCCGTCCGCTCCAGCGCTCGCTCAGCTCGGCCGACGGGCGGCGGCAGCACGACTCGTCCGGGCACGTGGAGACGGCCCGGTCGTTGGTCTCCCGTCCACGCCACCACCGGGCATCGTCGAACGGCACTCCGACGGTTACCGAGAACTCGCCGTCGCTCGACGATCCGGTCTGGGTCGAGCACCAGAACGTGCCGGAGGGTGTGTCGGTGTACTGGTGGTGCTCGACCGTGCGGTTCTGCTGCGTGAACGCCGCGCGCGCCTGGAACTTGCGGCACACCCGCTGGCCCTCCACCGCGCCGGTCACGTCCATCGGCAACGGCAGGTCATCGTTCTCGTAGACCCGGGTGATCGCCCCGGTGGAGTCGACGCGCAGGAAGTGCAGCGCCATCCCGAGATGCTGGGTCAGCAGGTTGGTCATGCGCATGCCCGCGGCCTCGTGCGTCACGCCGAAGCCGTCGCGGAAGTCCTCGACCGCGAGGTTGCGGTCCTTCTTGGCCTGCTGCAGGAAGGCCACGGCGGCGGTCTCGGGCATCAGGCAGCACGCGGCGAAGTAGTTGATCTCCAGGCGCTGCTGGAGGAAGTCGGCGTAGTCGGTCGGCGGCGTGTGTCCGAGCAGGCGGTGCGCCATGGCCTGCAGAGCCATCGAGCGCAGTCCATGGCCGCCGGGGATGGAAGCCGGCGGCAGGTAGATCCGTCCGTTCTCGAGGTCGGTGACCGAACGAGTGGAGTGGGGGAGGTCGTTGGCGTAGATCAGCTCGAACCCGAGCTTCTCGGCCATGATGCTCACGGTGCGGTGCGTGAGTGCGCCCTGGACGTGACCGGCCGCCTTGAGGTGCTTCTCGGCGAGCTTCTCGATCTCGGGGAGGTAGTTGTTCTGCGCGCGCATCCGCAGCCGCAGCTCGGTGTTCGCACGACGCGCTTCTTCCGGTGTCGCGATCGCCTCGCGCTCCCGACGCTCGAGCTCGCGGTGCAGACCGAGGACCGACTCGATCGTCTCATCGCTCATGCCCTTGGTCACGCGCACGGGCGCGACGCCGAGCTGCCGGAAGACGGGGCTCTCCTGTGCGCGCTCGAGCTCGATCTCGAGAGCCGCCCGTCGGTTCGGCGGTTCGCCGGAGATCAGGTCGGTGACCTCCGTGCTCGTGGCCTGCGCGATCGCCTGGAGGAGGGACAGCTTCGGCTCGCGCTTGCCGTTCTCGATCAGACTCAGCTGCGAGCCGGCCACACCGACGAGCGCGCCGAGCTCATCGAGCGTGAAGCCGTTCTCCAGCCGGTGGTGACGGATGCGGTGGCCGAGGGTCGTGAGGTGGATGCCGGAGGACGCCATTCCTTGAGTGTAGCGAAAGAATCGCATTTCTTATCGCTCGATTCGCCCGAAAGTTGCGCCTGAATCGGAAGAAGATAGGTGCAACGCCCCACACTTCGAAGGAGCACACGTCATGGCCATCGCCGAAGTCTTCACCCCCCGCACGTCTCCGGTCGCCGCGACGCGTACGTACGGCGCCGCCCCCACGTACGACACTCCTGCCATGGCCGAGCTGGCCGCCTGGGTCGAGGAGATCCGCGAGCTCACCCAGCCCGACGCCGTGCACTGGGTCGACGGTTCGCGGGCCGAGAACGACCGGCTCCTGCGCGATCTCGTCGACGAGGGCAAGCTGATCAAGCTCAACCCCGAGTGGCGTCCCGGCTCCTACCTCGCGCGTTCGCACCCCAGCGACGTCGCGCGGACCGAGGGACGCACCTTCATCGCCTCCGAGCGCGAGGAGGATGCCGGTCCGACGAACAACTGGGCCGCTCCGGCCGAGATGCACGCGAAGATGAACGAGATCTTCGCGGGCTCGATGCGCGGCCGCACGATGTACGTCGTGCCGTTCTCGCTGGGACGCGTCGGCGGTCCCCTCTCGCACATCGGCGTCCAGATCACCGACAGCGCCTACGCCGTCGCCTCGATCGGCATCATGACCCGGGTCGGCGATGCGGTGACCCGTCAGATCGCCGAGGGGGCCCCGTGGGTCAAGACCGTGCACTCGGTCGGCGCGCCCCTCGCTCCGGGTGAGCAGGACGTCGAGTGGCCCTGCAACGACGACAAGTACATCGTGCACTTCCCGGAGACCCTGGAGGTCTACTCCTACGGCTCGGGCTACGGCGGCAATGCGATCCTGGCGAAGAAGTGCTTCGCCCTGCGTATCGCCTCCGTCATCGCCCGCGACGAGGGATGGCTCGCCGAGCACATGCTGTTGATCCGCGTGATCGACCCGCAGGGCAAGGCCTACCACGTCGCCGCCGCGTTCCCCTCGGCGTGCGGCAAGACGAACCTCGCCATGCTGCGGCCGACCATCCCCGGGTGGCGGGTCGAGACCCTCGGCGACGACATCGCCTGGATCCGTCCGGGAGAAGACGGTCGCATGTGGGCGATCAACCCCGAGGCCGGCTTCTTCGGGGTCGCGCCCGGAACCGGTGAGTCGACCAACGTCACGGCCGTCGAGACACTGTGGGGCAACACGATCTTCACGAACGTCGCGCTCCGCCCCGATGGAGATGTGTGGTGGGAAGGCCTGACCGACGCGCCGCCCGCGAACCTGATCGACTGGGAGGGCAACGACTGGACGCCCGAGTCCGGCCGGCCCGCAGCGCACCCGAACTCCCGCTTCACGGTGTCGGCGGCGCAGTGCCCGCAGATCTCCGAGGACTGGGAAGAGGCCGTCCCGCTCGACGTCATCCTCTTCGGTGGACGCCGCGCCAGCAACGTTCCGCTCGTGGTCGAGGCCACCGACTGGACGCACGGCGTCTTCCTCGGCTCGAACATCTCGTCGGAGCGCACCGCTGCCGCCGAGGGCACGGTCGGGGAACTGCGCCGCGACCCGTTCGCGATGCTGCCGTTCTGCGGCTACAACATGGCCGACTACTTCGGGCACTGGCTGAAGGTCGGCCGTGGCCTGCGTTTCGACCGTGCACCGCGCATCTTCCAGGTGAACTGGTTCCGTCGCGGGGAGGACGGCCGCTTCCTGTGGCCCGGGTTCGGCGACAACTCCCGCGTCGTGGACTGGATCATCCGGCGCATCGCGGGCGACGTCCCGGCGGTCGACAGCCCGATCGGACGCCTACCGCGCGTGGAGGACCTCAACCTCGACGGCCTCGACATCCCGGCCGCAGACCTCGATGAGCTGTTCTCCGTCGACGCCGAGGCCTGGAAGACCGAGGCTGACCTGACGGAGGCGTTCTACGACACCTTCGGCGACAAGGTCCCCGCGGCGCTGCGCGCGGAACTCGCCTCGCTCCGCTACCGCCTCGACAAGGCGTAGCCCCCAGACCGGTGCCGGTTCGGGGGAGCCGGCACCCTCAGGGCCTCGTGCCCTGCAGACCCGCGAAGGCGGGACATCAGAGACGAACCCATGGCTGAGTGGTCTCCGACGTCCCGCCTTCGTGTCGTCCGCCCCTCCTGTTCATCCACACCCCTCCGCAGGGACGCCAGGAGACGGGGGTGTGGACGCTGGACGGGGGTGTCGGCGCCAGCCTTCGTGTCGTCCACCCGCCTTCTCGTCGATGCCCCTCCTGCTCGTCCACACCGCTCCTGCTTGTCGATGCCCCTCCTGCTCGTCCACACCCCTCCGCAGGGACGCCAAGAAACGGGGGCGTGGACGCTGGGCGGGGGTGTGGACGCTGGGCGGGGGTGTCGGCGCTGGGTGTCGGACGCGGACCCGGGGCGGGGGCGGGGTGCCCGTCAGGCGAGCAGCTGGTGGCGGGCGAGGTCGCGGTAGAGGGGCGTCGACTCCACGAGCTCCGCATGCGTTCCCTGGCCGACCACGACGCCGTCCTGCAGCACCACGATCAGGTCGCTGTCCACCACCGTAGAGAGGCGGTGCGCGATCACGATGAGCGTGCGGTCCGTGGACACGGCGTCGATGGCCTCGCGCATCCGTTGCTCGTTCACGCCGTCGAGGGAGGATGTCGACTCGTCGAGCAACAGGATCGGGGCGTCCGTGAGTAGTGCGCGGGCGATCGCGAGGCGCTGGCGCTCGCCGCCCGACAGCATCACGCCGTCCTCGCCCACGGGGGCCTCGATGCCGAGCGGATTGCGCTCGAGCACATCGCCCAGGTTCACGGCGCGCAGCACGCGTTCGCAGTCGGCATCGGTCGCGTCGGGGGATGCGAGTCGCAGATTCTCGGCGAGCGTGCCCGCCAGCGTCGGCGCGTCCTGCTCGACGTAGCCGAAGTGGGCGCGCAGGTCGTCGCGCGGGTAGGTGCGGGCATCATGGCCGTGCACGCGGATCGACCCTCCGGTCGGGTCGTAGAACCGCTCGATCAGCGACAGGATCGTGCTCTTGCCCGCGCCACTGGGCCCGACCAGGGCGACGCGGGAGCCGTGCGGGACGGCGAACGACACGCCGCGGAGCACCTCGTGGTCCTGTGGGGCGTCGGCAGCATCTTCGGTGGATTCCAGGTGGGCGTCCGCGAGCAGGGATCGCGCCTCCTTCGCCGCCGCCTGGCGGGCGGCCACCACGTTCGCGGGGTAGTGGAAGCGCACGTCACGGAACTCGATCGCCGGGGCATCCGCCGCTGCGGCCTCACGCGGCAACGAGGCGGCGATCTTCTCGTCGTCCTGCGACTCGGTGGGAAGATCGAGCACTTCCTGGATGCGCCCGAGCGCGCCGAGCGCCTGGTTCACCGAGGTGATCGCCCCGAAAGTGGTCGCCAACGGCATCACGAGCAGGAAGAGGAACATGATGAACGAGATCAGCGACGCGATCGTGACGGCACCGGCGGCGACGCGGAACCCGCCCACGCCGAGGACCACCAGAAGCGAGAGCTGCAGAGCGATGCCGGAGACCGGGACCACCAGCGAGGAGATCTTGGCGATGCGCACGCCGATGCCGTAGGTCTCGGAGGCGAGCGTCGTCACGGTGTCCGCTTCGCGCTCAGTAGCTCCCGAGGCGCGGATGGTGCGGATCGAGCCGATCGCCCGCTCCACGCCGGACGCCAGCTCGCCGACCTTCATCTGCTGGGCGGTCGAGGCCGTGCGGATCCGGCCGCTCAGCAGCACGACGACCGTGACCGAGAGGCCGATCACGAGCACGATCATCAGCAGCAGCACGGGGTCGATCACGAGCATCGCGATCAGGGCGCCCAGGAACAGGACGGCACTGCCGACGGCGTCCGCGAGCCCCTGGGTGAGGACGGCGTAGAGCAGAGTCGTGTCGGTGCCCACGCGCGAGACGAGGTCGCCGGTCCGGCGGGCGTCGAACTCGGAGGTGGGCAGATGCAGGATGCGCGCGATGAGCTTGCGCCGGCTCGAGTACACGACCGCGGTTCCCGTGCGCTGCAGCAGATAGTGCTGGAAACCGGAGATGATCGACGACACGATCACGAACCCGACCAGCAGCCACACGAGGATCCCGATCCCGGCATCGGACTGCACCGCTTCGATGACCTGTCCCACGAGCAGAGGTTGCACGAGCGAGGTCGCGGCACCGACGACGCTGAGCACCGCGACCACGATCAGCGTGTGCTTGTGCTCGAACAGGAAGGGGAGGAGCTGGCGGAAGGTGGCGCGCGGGCCTTCGGGCTGCGCGCCCCGTCCGCGGCGGCGTGCTGTCGCCGAACCGGACATGCGGGACCTCTATCTGGAGATGGTACTTCGACCGTACTTCGTGCGTGGACGAATCCTATGGAGGGGCTGTATGCGGATCAGAAGCGGCCGAATCGCCGATGCGCGGCCTGCTTGCTCACGCCGAGGGCGCTGGCGATCGCCTGCCAGGAATATCCGAGGTTCCGTGCGCGGCGCACGTTGGCCTCCTCGGCGCGGGCGATTTCCGTGCGCAGCTCGGCGAGTCTGTGCAAGGCGGCCAGCGGCTCGCTTCCGTCGTCCTGTGCGATCGCGGTCGGCATTGTCATGATGTCCTCCTGCGTCAATCATCGTTGACGCGGTACGCGCTGTCAATATATGTTGACGTGCCAGACTGGGCGGATGCTGTCCGCACCCCGCCTCACCCCGGGAGACCGTGTCGCGGTCCTCTCCCCGTCATTCGCTGCACCGGCCGTCGCACCGGACCTGCATGCACAGGCGATGCACCGGCTCGAGGACCTCACGGGGCTGATCCCGATCGAGTATCCGACCACGCGTGAGCTCGGCGCGAGTCCACAGGCGCGCGCCGCCGACGTGAACGCGGCGTTCGCCGACCCGAGCATCCGTGCGATCCTCGCCACGATCGGCGGAGACGACCAGCTCCTCGTCGTCCCGCACCTCGACCCGGCGCTGCCCGTGGCCGACCCCAAGCCGTTCGTCGGGTACAGCGACAACACGAACATCCTCAACTGGCTCTGGGGCCTCGGGGTTCGGGGCTACTACGGCGGCTCGACCGCCGTGCATCTCGGGCCCGGACCGTTCGTCGACGACATCCACCTGCGCTCCCTGCGTGCCCTGCTCCTGACCGGTGGTGTGCTCGACATCACCGAGCCGGGCGAGTCGGAAGACGTCGGGCGACGGTGGCACGACCCCCGGGCGCTCCTCGAGTTCGGCGACCGCGTCCCGACCGAGCCGTGGGCCTGGGCAGGGCCCGCATCACGGGTGGAAGGCGTGACCTGGGGCGGCTGTCTCGAGGTGATCGACGGCCTGGCCTTCGCCGACCGGCTGCCGCGCGCGGCGGACCTGGAAGGAGTTGTCCTGCTGCTCGAGACCAGCGAGGAGCGGCCGTCCGCGGGCTGGGTGGCCCGGTGGTTGCGCGGACTGGGGGAGCGCGGCATCCTCGCGGCTGCGGCAGCCGTGGTCGTCGCCCGCCCGCCCGTGAGCGACTTCGAATACCACCCGTCTCACGCCGAGGCTGCAGCGCTGCGTGCGGCGCAGCGGGATGCAGTGATCGACGTCGTGAGCCACTACAGCCCCGACGCCGTGATCTGTGTCGGCCCGCCGTTCGGGCACACCCGACCGCAGTGGATCCTGCCCTACGGCGGGACGATGATCGTGGACGGCGCTGCGCGCACGATCACCGCCGCGTACTGATCAGAGCTCGACGGCGGCGGCGACGCCGAGGTCGCCGTCGTAGTCGTGGTCCTTCGTCTCCGGGCTCAACAGCAGCGCGATGAAGGTCAGGACGCCCATGGCCGACAGGTACAGGCCGACCAGCCACGGGGCGCCGTCGCCGAGCGCCCACAGCCACAGGGCGATCAATGGGGCCACGGCCGCACCGAGGATGGAGGACACGTTGTAGGCGATCGCCGATCCCGTGTACCGCACGTTGGTCGGGAAGAGCTCCGGCAGCAGCGCGCCCATCGGACCGAACGTGGCCCCCATGAGCAGGAACCCGAACACGAGGAACGCCTGGGCGAGCGCACCGGTGAACTTCGGGTCGACCGCGGGGAGGAGGAACGTGTTGAAGGTGAAGCCGAAGACGATGATCGCCCCGGTCACCCACAGCAGCAACTTCCTGCGGCCCACCGCATCGGCGATCGGGCCGGACAGGAGCGTGAAGATGCCGAAGAACACCACGCCGATGATCTGCATCAGCACGAAGTCGGTGTATCCGAAGCCGAGCCCCGGGTAGAACTGCGCCGCGAATTCGCTCGGGTCGAAGGAGGCACCGGTCGCCTCTGCTGCAGCTTTCGCCGCGGCCGAGGCGGTCTCCAGCGATGCGGGCTTGGTGCCGTACGCGAGCGTGAAGTTGGTCATCAGGTAGAAGAGCACATACGTCGCCAACATGATGAACGTGCCGAGGATGAGCTGCTTCCAGTGGTGACGGAACACGGTCGCGAGGGGAAGCTTGCGGATCGCGCCCTTCGTCTCGGCCTTCTTGAAGGTGTCGGACTCGACGAGCTTGAGCCGCACCCACAGGCCGATGATGACCATCACCGCGGAGAACAGGAACGGGATGCGCCAGCCCCACGCCAGGAACGCCTCGGACTTCAGGGCCGGGTTCTCGGAGTGTGGCAGCAGCCAGTTGATCGTGAGGAAGAGGAAGTTGGCGATGATGAAGCCGAGCGGGGCGCCCAGCTGAGGGAAGGTGCCGTACCAGGCGCGCTTGCCCTTCGGGGCGTTCTCCGTGGCCACCAGCGCCGCGCCGGACCACTCGCCGCCGAGCGCGAAGCCCTGCGCGAGACGCAGGATGAGCAGCAGGAGCGCCGCCCACCAGCCGATCTGCTGGAAGGTCGGCAGCAGCCCGATCACGAAGGTCGCGATGCCCATCGTCAGCAGCGACGCCACCAGCGTGGCCTTGCGGCCGAACTTGTCGCCGAAGTGTCCGAAGACCACGGCGCCGATCGGGCGGGCCACCATCGCGGCGCCGAAGACCGCGAACGAGGAGAGGAGCGAGGTGGTGTCGTTGCCCGTGGGGAAGAACAGCACCGGGAAGACGAGCACGGCCGCCGTGGCATACGCGTAGAAGTCGTAGAACTCGATCGTGGTGCCGACCAGGCTCGCGGTGATGACGCGCGAGCGGGGATTCGCGGGCGCAGTGGCAGTACTCATGACGCTTCTCCGATCAGCCCCGGTCTGCCGGGGACCTGGGCGAGTTTACGCCTTCCTGAGTGTTGCCTGTGTGCGCCGCGACCCGTTCGAGTCGCGCAGACGGATGCATCTGCGTACCGGATGCAGCCGTCTGCGCGATTCGAGGGTCACTCCTCCGTGGCGCCGAGCGACGGGGAAGGAACGAAAGCGGCCCGGCGCTCGATGAGCTGCTCGAGCTCCAGGACGACGAGGCGATTCGTCCCGGCGACGGTGGCGGGGGCGGGCACGTAGAGCGTGCGCTGCGGTCCGTTGCGCCAGTAGCGGCCGAGGAAGAACCCGTTCACGAACGCGTAGCCCTTGCTCCAGCTCGCGGTGTCGAGGAAGAGATCGGCGCGGGCATCCAGCTCGAACTCGGCGGTCCATGCGGTCGGACCATCTCCGGCAGCTGTTGCCTCGGCGTCCGCGACAGCGTTCCTCCCGATCCCCGCGGCGATGGCGGCGACGTCCAACGGCGTGGAGCGCCATCCGCTCAGCGGTGCCCCGTCGAGGGTGACCGCCCCGATGAGTCCCTTCTCCTCGCCGAGCCGGTGGTCGTAGTTCACCCGCCCCTGGTCCTCCACCAGGATGCTCAGGGTGCGGCCACCGGGGATCCGGATCGCGCGGTCGTGGCGGGTGCGGGAGATCGTGCCGACCGTGCGCCCGTCGACACTGACCCAGCCCAGGTCCCGGAGTTCATCGACGAGGAGCACCCCGCCGTTGCCGTGGGGGAGGTCGACGTCGTAGCGCATCAACGCGCTCTGGTGTCCGAGCGCATCGAAGGTCTCGGGGTGGGCCGTCGGTTCCGCCGATCCCGCGGTCGTCGTCCAGGCACCTCCGGCGACGAGGGGGACCTCGAGCGCGGGGGCGGGGGTCGCGCTCGCGGGCAGCTCGTCCGGCACGGGCGCATGGCGCGCGATCACGTCGCGGAAGGCGAAGAACTTCTCCGTCGGGTTGCCCGCCTCGTCGAGCGGGGCGTCGTAGTCGTAGGAGGTCACGAGCGGCAGATAGCGTCCCTTGTCGTTCGCGCCGTTCGTGAGTGCGAAGTTCGTGCCGCCGTGGAACATGTAGATGTTGACCGAGGCACCGGCGGACAGGAGCGCATCCAGGTCGGCGGCCGTGGTCGCGACGTCCGTCGTGTGGTGCACGCCGCCCCACCAGTCGAACCATCCGTCCCAGAACTCCGAGCACATCAGGGGGCCGGTGGGCTGATGCCGGCGCAGCGTTGCGAGGCGCTCGGTGCTGCGCGAGCCGAAGGACCCCGTCTTGTGCAGCCCGGGGAGACTCCCGTTCGTCAGCATCCGGTCGACCGGCTGGTCGACGGTCGTCAGCGGCACCGTGATCCCGGCCTCGCGGGTGACCGTGACCAGCGTCTCGAGATACGCCGCGTCGGAGCCGTAGGCTCCGTATTCGTTCTCGATCTGCACGAGCACGACCGGACCGCCGCGATCGATCTGGCGCGGTCCGACGATGTCGTACACGCGGCGGAGGTACGCGCTCACCTCCACGAGGTACTCCGGTGCCGAGGAGCGCAGCTCACCCGTGCCCCCGGTGAGCCAGACCGGCAGCCCGCCGTTGTGCCACTCCGCGCAGATGTACGGACCGGGGCGGACGATCGCGTCCAGACCCTCCGCGTGGATCAGGTCGAGGAAGCGCCCGAGATCGTTCCATCCACTCGCGTCCCACTCGCCACGTCGAGGTTCGTGCGCGTTCCAGGCCACGTACGTCTCGATCGTGTTCAACCCCATCAGTCGGGCTTTGCGGATGCGGTCCTGCCACTGATCCGGGTGCACGCGGAAGTAGTGGATCGCGCCGGAGATGACCTGGTGCGATCGTCCGTCGCGGAGGAAGTCGGTGTCACCGAGGGAGAAGGAGGTCACGAGTCGTGGTGCTTTCGATGAGGCGAGCTGTGCCGATCCCGTGACGGGGGATCCGGGACCGGCACAGCTCGCGGGTATTACTTGTTGACGGTGAAGCCCTGCGCGTTGCCGTACTCGACCAGCGCGTCCTGCCAGGCGGTCAGGCCGTCGTTCAGATCGGTGCCGTTCTGGTACGACTGGCCGACGGTGTCGCCGAAGATGCTGTTCGCGTACACCTGGTAGGGCAGGTAGTTCCAGCCTTCGACGACGTCATCGGCCGCGGCGGCGAGCACCTCGTTGATCTTCTGGCCGCCGAAGTACTCGGGAGCGTCGGAGAGGAACTCCTCGCTGGACAGCTCGGCGGTCGTGGACGGGAACCCGCCGCTCTCGAGGAAGATCGAGATGCTCTCCTCGGAGTTGTTCAGCCACCACAGGAAGCCGGCCGCCAGCTCGGGGTTCTCGCTCTGCGTCGTGACGGCCTGGCCGCCACCGCCGTTCTCCGCGCTCGCCGGGGTGCCGTCATACGTCGGCATGGGGGCGACGCGCCAGTCGCCTGCGCCGTCGGGTGCGCCCGAGATGAGGTTTCCGGGCATCCAGGCGCCGATCACGAGGCTGGCGAGGCTGCCGTCGCCGAGGGCACGGAACCACTCGTCGCTCCAGCTGCCGTAGGGCGCGATCAGGTCCTCCTCGACGAGGCGGTTCCAGTTCTCGGTCCACTTCTTCGAGCCCGCGTCCTGCAGGTCGATCGTGACGTCGGTGCCCGAGGTCTCGAACGGCTTTCCGCCGGCCTGCCAGATCATCGAGGTCGCGAAGCCCGCGTCCCCGGCGTCGTTGGTGATGTACGCGTCGGGGTTCGCCGCGTGGATCTTCTTGGCGGCCTCGTAGTACTCGTCCCACGTGGTGGGCACCGCGACACCCGCGGCGTCGAACACGGTCTTGTTGTAGAACAGGGCCATGGGGCCGGAGTCCTGCGGCAGACCGTAGATCGCGTCGCCGTTCGTGACGGAGTTCCAGGTCGAGGCGGTGTAGTCGTCCTCGAAGTCGGCGAACCCGTAGGCCGAGAGGTCGGCGAAGGCGTCGGTGAGGGCGAACTGCGGGAAGGCGTAGTACTCGATCTGCACGACGTCGGGGGCGCCGGAGCCCGCCTTGATCGCGTTCTGCAGCTTGGTGTACTCCTCGTTGTTCGTCCCGGCGTTGACCAGATTGACGGTGACGTTCGGGTACTCCTTCTGGAAGGCCTCGACCTGCGCCTGGGCGGACGGGGTCCAGGACCAGTACGTGATCTCGCCGCCCTTCTCGAGGGCGGCTTCGACGGCGTCGAAGGAGCCGGAGCCCGCATCGGTGCCGGAACCGGAGTCGGTCGTGCCGCCGGTGCTGCAGCCGGCCAGCGCCAGTGCTGCCACGGTTCCGGCGGCGAGCACGGCGAGGCTGCGCCGGGTCGGTGAGGGAAGGTGCTTCATTGCTGTGTCCTTTCGGGAGGTGCGGTCCAGCATCGGATCGCGGGGGCGTTGCAGAAGATGCGGGGAGCTATTGCTTGACGCTTCCCGCGGTGAGACCTGACTGCCAGAAGCGCTGCAGCAGCAGGAAGGCGATGACGATCGGGATGATCGTGAGGAGCGAGCCCATGATCACGAGGTTGTAGATCGGCTGGGATCCCGCGCCGATGGCCTGAGCACTCCACTGGTTCAGGCCGACGGTCAGGGGGTACCAGGCGGGGTCCGACAGCATGATCAGCGGCAGGAAGTAGTTGTTCCAGGTGGCGACGACCGTGAAGAGCG
This sequence comes from Microbacterium sp. IO18, assembly GCF_049099505.1. Classification (NCBI taxonomy): domain Bacteria; kingdom Bacillati; phylum Actinomycetota; class Actinomycetes; order Micrococcales; family Microbacteriaceae; genus Microbacterium; species Microbacterium sp. IO18. The sequence goes on along the minus strand of NZ_JBMJAF010000001.1, from coordinate 1,149,642 downwards.
CGACCGTGACGATGCCCGGGGCGAGAAGCCGCATCGAGATCGTGAAGAACGTCCGGAACTCGCCGGCTCCGTCGATGCGTGCGGCCTCGAGGAGTTCGGTCGGCACCGATTCGGAGGCGAACACCCAGATCAGGTAGAGCCCGAACGGGCTGATGAGCGAGGGGATGATCACGGCCCAGGGCGTGTTCGTCAGCCCGAGCTCGCTGAAGAGCAGGAAGGTCGGCACGGCCAGTGCCGTACCCGGCACCGCCACGGCGCCGAGGACCACGGCGAACACCGCGCGCCGCCCGGGGAAGCGGAACTTCGCGAGTCCGTAGCCGGCCATCGTGGCGAGCAGTGTCGCACCGCCGGCGCCGACCACCACGTAGAGCAGGGTGTTGCCCAGCCAGCGGAGGAAGATGCCGTCGCGGTAGGAGAACGTGGCGACGAGGTTGTCGAAGAATGCGAAGTCGTCGGCGAACCAGAGGCCGAAGGAGCTGAAGAGTCCGGCCTGCGTCTTGGTCGAGCTGAAGAGCAGCCACACCAGCGGGACGAGCGTGTACAGCGCGTAGATGACCATCACGATCAGCAGCGTGTTGGACTTGCGGGGCTTCAGCGGATCGTCGCGTCGGCGCGAGGGGCGGGCGAGGGGGAGTGCCATGTCAGCGCACCTCCGATGTCGAGCCGCGCAGCTGCACGACGTAGGCGATGACGGCCGTGATCACGCCCATGATGATGGCGATCGTCGCGGCGTAGTTGAACTGCTGACCGGCGAACGACAGGTTGTACGCGTACATGTTCGGGGTGAAGAACGTGGTGATCACGTTCGGAGCCAGCGGGCGCAGGATGTTGGGCTCGTTGAACAGCTGGAAGCTGCCGATGATCGAGAAGATCGTCGCGATCACGAGCGCCCCGCGCACGGAGGGGATCTTGATGGAGAAGATCGTGCGCCAGGCGCCCGCGCCGTCCAGGGCGGCCGCCTCGTACATGTCGGTCGGGATGGTCTTGAGCGAGGAGTAGAAGATCAGCATGTTGTAGCCGACGAACTCCCAGGTGACGATGTTGCCGATCGAGACGAGCATCCATTCCTTGGCGAACGGCGTGATCGCGTCGATGCCGAGGAAGTCGTTGATGTTGCTGGTGAGGCCGAACTGGTCGCCGTAGATGTAGCCCCACATGAGGACCGCGACGACGGCGGGAACCGCGTAGGGGAGGAAGATCAGGATGCGGAAGAACGACGCTCCGCGCAGGCGTGCGCTGTCGAGGGCGAGGGCGGCGCCGAGCGCGAGGAGGAGCATGATCGGCACCTGCACCACCAGGAAGATGAGCACGCGGCCGAACGCCTCCCAGAACTGCGGGTCGGTGAGCGCGCGGACGTAGTTGTCCAGGCCGACGAAGGCGGTTCCGCCGATCAGCTTCTCCTGGAAGAAGCTGAGATACAGCGCGTAGGCGAGCGGTGTCAGGAACACCAGGGCGAACACGACCATGAACGGGCCGACGAAGGACCAGCCCTTCCAGTCGCGCCGTCGGACGCCGGGGGCGCCCAGGGGTGCGGGGATTTCAGTCGTCATCGACGAGTCCTTCTTACGATCCGGGCGCTTGCTGCGCCGTGTGTCAACGTCAACATATTCGATGGACTGCTAGTGTGTCAACGTCAACACATGAGGGGATGGGTGATCGTGAGCCCAGAGCATCCGACCGAGACGTCGACGCGTCGTCGTGAGCCCTCCATGGAGGACGTCGCCCGGGAGGCCGGAGTCTCAGGGCAGACCGTGTCCCGCGTCGTGAACGCCCGGGGCTACGTCGGTGCGACCACCCGTGAGCGCGTCGAAGCCGCGATGCACCGTCTCGGCTACCGGCCCAACAGCGCGGCGCGTGCTCTGCGATCAGGACGCTTCCGCACCATCGGCGTCGTGATGTTCTCGTTCAGCTCGTACGGAAACCAGCGCACGCTCGACGCGATCGCGGTGCGCGCCGCCCAGCTCGGCTATGCCCTCACCCTCATCCCGGTGGAGTCGAGTGCCGGTGAGACCGTGGCCGGTGCGTTCCGGAGGCTCGAAGAGCATGCCGTCGACGGCATCATCATCGTGATCGAGGCGCACCAGCTCGACGAGGCCGACATCGAGATCCCCGAGGCCCTCCCCGTCGTGTTCGTCGACTCGAACCGCGGCGAGACCCATCCGTTCGTCGACACGGATCAGGCGCAGGGTGCCCGCTTGGCGACCGAGCACCTGCTCGAACTCGGCCACGAGACCGTCTGGCACGTCGCCGGTCCCGCCCGTTCCTACTCCGCGGAGCGACGCAGGGAGGCCTGGAGGGAGACGCTGGAGCAGCACGGGCGTCGCGTGCCGGAGCCGCTGCCGGGGGACTGGTCCGCCGCTTCGGGTTACGAAGCCGGTGTCGAACTGCGCGAGCGCGGCGAGGTCACTGCCGTCTTCGCCGCGAACGACCAGATGGCGATCGGTGTGCTGAGGGCCTTTCGCGAGGTCGGCCGCGAGGTGCCGGGCGACGTCAGCATCGTCGGGTTCGACGGGCTGCCCGACGCTGCACAGCTGTGGCCGCCCCTGACCACCGTGCAGCAGCACCCGGAACGCGTGGGAGCCCTCGCGGTGGACGCGCTGCTCGCCGAGCTCGACGGCACCGGACGTCAGCAGACGCCGCTCGTGAGCTGCGAACTCATCGTGCGCGCGAGCACGGCACCTCCGCAGAAGCGCTGAGGAGAGCTGCCGGTCAGCGCCAGATGACGGCGAGACCCGCGTTCAGGAGCGCCAGGATGCCGATCAGCCAGAAGACGGCGGGCGGCACAGCGGCGCCGCGCTTCTGACGGGCGGAGCCGATGCCGAGCAGGGCGCCGATGATCAGCAGCACGACCAGCTTGACGCCGATCTTGACGTAGTTGAGCGGATGATCGATACCCCACGGTGCGGCGAGAGCGAGGCCGGCGACACCGGCGATGGCGAGGCCGTAGTCCATGATCTTCGTGATCTGGCCCTTGCCCCCGAATGCCTGCGCCGCCCAGGCGCCGAAGAGCACGGCGAATCCGATGAGGTGGACGAACAGCACGATGTGACGGAGGGTCTCCATGGCTTCACCGTACGAGTGCGGCGCCCTTCTGCGCTAGCAAGGGCAGGCTGACCTCAGGCACGGGCTATCGACGTGCGCCTGTGTTCACCTGTCGGGAGATTGCACGGAAGTCGGGCGGAAACGTCGGTCTCGCCCCTTCGCCCGGTCATTCTCCCGACAGGTGCACGCGCCCGCCTCAGCCGCGCAGCTCCCGGGTCACGAGGGCGGTGCGCAGGGCAGCGTCCGCAGCTTCGGCGCCCTTGTCCTCCTTCGAGCCTTCGAGGCCCGCGCGGTCGAGTCCCTGCTGCTCGTCGTCGAGGGTCAGCACACCGAACCCGACCGGCTTGCCGGCATCGAGCGCGACCCGGGTGAGGCCGTCGGTGGTCGCCGCCGACACGTACTCGAAGTGAGGGGTCCCGCCGCGGATGATGACGCCCAGCGCGACGACCGCATCCGCACCACCGGCGAAGGCCGCCTGCGCAGCGATCGCGAGCTCGAAGGATCCGGGCACGCGTACCAGTCGGTGCGTGGCCTGCGCCGCCGACAGCACACGCTCGGCTCCGGCGATCAGGCCGTTCGAGATCGTCTCGTGCCACGTGCCGGCCACGATCACGACATTCAGTCCCCGCCCGTCGATGTTGCCGGTCTCGGGTGCTCCTGCGCCGCTCATTTCTCGTCCTCTCCCGTGGCGAGAGCTTCTGCGAGCTCTGCTTCGCCGATGATGTGACCCATCCGGTCACGCTTGGTCTCCAGGTACTGGTGGTTGTTGGGCCCGACGCCGACGATCAGCGGTACCTGCTCGACGACGTCGAGGCCGAGTTCGCGCAACTGTGCGACCTTGTCGGTGTTGTTCGTCAGGAGGCGCACCTTCGACACACCCAGGTCGGCGAGGATCCCGGCCGCTGCCGCGTAGTCACGGGCGTCGGCGGGCAGACCCAGCGCGAGGTTGGCGTCGACCGTGTCGAGCCCCTCTTCCTGCAGGCTGTACGCGCGCAGCTTGTTGATGAGCCCGATCCCGCGCCCCTCGTGCCCGCGCATGTAAATGACGACGCCGCTCTCCTTCTCGATCGCGTCGAGGGCGGAGTCGAGCTGCGGACCGCACTCGCACTTCAGCGACCCGAACGCCTCACCCGTCAGGCACTCGGAGTGCACCCGCACGAGCGCCGTCTCGCCGGGCTCACCGGAGACGACGGCGATGTGGTCGGTGCCGGTGATGCGGTCCTTGTACGCCAGGAATCGGAAGCTGCCGTGGGTCGTCGGCACCGTGGCGTCGGCGCGCAGGCTCACGCGACGACCGCGGTGCGCGCTCGGCGTCGCGCCGTCGGGGTCGATCTCGTTGAGGTGGTCGATGAGCTGTTCGATCGTGATGACCGGCACCCCGTCGCGGGCGCCGAGTTCGATCAGGCCCGGAAGGCGCATCATGCTGCCGTCCTCCGCGACGACCTCGGCGATCGCTCCGACGGGGCGGAGCCCGGCCAGCTTCATCAGCTCGACAGCGGCCTCGGTGTGCCCGCTGCGCTCGCGCACGCCGCCGTCCACGGCGCGGAGCGGCAGGACGTGTCCGGGGCGGATGATGCTGGTCGACGTCGACTCCGGATCCGACAGCACGTTCAGGGTGTGTGCGCGATCATGCGCGCTGATGCCGGTCGTGACGCCCTGGGCGGCGTCGACGCTGACGGTGTATGCGGTGGAGCGGGCGTCTTCGCTGGCGGCGACCATCGGCGGCAGGTTCAGGTGATCGGCGAGGTCGGCGGGCATCGGGGCGCAGATGAATCCGGACGACCAGCGCACGGTCCACGCCACCCACTCGGGGGTGGCGAGCTCTGCCGAGAGGATGACATCGCCTTCGTTCTCACGGTTCTCGTCGTCGGCGACGAGGACGGGTCGCCCGGCGCGCAGTGCGTCCAGGGCCTCGGCGATCGTGGAAAGGCTCATCGAGAGCCTCCTTCCGGTGCGGCGCGGAACGCGAGCAAGCGCTCGACGTGCCGGGCGAGGATGTCGGTCTCCAGGTTCACGCGGTCCCCGACGGCGCGGACGCCGAGGGTCGTCGCGGCCAGGGTCTCCGGGATCAGCGAGATCTCGAACCACGGGGAGGGGTCGGCGGGGGCGCTGACGGCGCTGACGGTCAACGAAGTGCCGTCGACCGAGATCGACCCCTTGTCGACGACCAGCGGCGCGAGGTCGGCGGGGAGGCTGATGCGCAGCACGCTCCACTCGACCCCCGGGCGCACCGCGAGCACGTCGCCGGTGCCGTCGACATGGCCCTGGACGATGTGACCGCCGAGCCGGGCGCCGACGGGCATGGCCTTCTCGATGTTCACCCGGGTGCCGACCGTCGCCGACCCGATGGCCGAGACGTCGAGCGTCTGCTTCATCACGTCGGCGTCGAAGGTGTCCGCTGTCGAGCCGACCACGGTCAGGCAGACTCCCGAGACGGCGATCGACTCGCCGTGCACGGCATCCGCGGTGGCTCGGGGGGCGCGCACGGTCAGGCGCCAGCCGTCTCCGGACGGGGCGATCGCGGTGATCTCGCCCATCTCCTCGATGATTCCGGTGAACATCAGGCGGCTCCTTCGTGCTGCGGGTCTTCGTGCTGCGGGTCGGTCTCTTCCACGGGGTGTGCGATCGCGAGGAGGTCGCCCCCGAGGGGCACCCACTCGTCGATGGTGAGGCGCCGGGCCTCGGTGAGGGAACCGACCCCGATGTCGGTCAGCGCGAGTCGCCGGCCGCCGAGCAGCACGGGCGCGATGTACGCGAGGATGCGGTCGGCGAGCCCGGCCGCGAGGAAAGCGCTGGCGAGGGTCGGACCGCCTTCGACGAACAGGCTCTGCACACCACGGGAATGCAGATCGGCCAGGATCGCGTGCAGATCATGGGTGTCGAAGAACAGCGGCGTGTGGGGATGCCGACGCACTGCGGCATCGTCCGGAGTGACCCGCGCGCCGATGACCACCGGGATCGGCTGGTGGGGCAGCAGGGCGTCGCCGTCGCGGGCGGTGAGGGAGGGGTCGTCGGCGAGCACGGTGCCGGTGCCGACCGCGATGGCGTCGGCCTCTCCACGGCGTCGGTGCACATCGGCGCGCGCCTCCGGGCCCGTGATCCACATGCTCGAACCGTCGTCCGCAGCGGCGCGCCCGTCCAGACTCTGCGCCCACTTGACCGTGACGTGCGGGCGTCCGAGCCGCTGCGCGGTGAGCCACCCGTCGATCACGGCGTGCGCGGCCTCGGCCTGTTCTCCCGACTCGACGTCGACCCCGGACGCACGCAGCCGATCGGCCCCGCCACCGGAGACGGCGCCCGGGTCGTCGAGTGCGTAGACGACGCGGGCGATGCCGGCCTCGATCAGCGCGACGGCGCACGGACCCGTGCGGCCGGTGTGGTTGCAGGGTTCCAGGGTGACGACGGCCGTGGCGCCGCGGGCCTCGAGGGGGTCGAGCTTCGAGAGCGCGTCGACCTCGGCGTGCGGGGTGCCGGCACCCCGG